>CAWJYC010000010.1:0-218021 GCA_963846985.1 uncultured Actinomycetota bacterium | reverse complement strand
GTAACATCGAAGAATTGCAATACGTCCAGTTCAGAGCCTATGTCGCGATGGGACGCGCTGGGACACGCACAGCCAGAAAATGCATCTCGACGTATTCGCGGCTGCTTGGTAGCAGTTGGACTGTTGTCGCAGTGCCGATACGGCTCAGACGGCAATCAGCGGGCGGACGATGGCGTCGTCATCGACGGGCCGGTAAGGGCCAGGTTTCGGCGCTGGTTTGCCGCCGGGGAACGCGAGGCGCAAGATGGTCCGTTGCACCGAGCCGAGTTGGTGCCCGAATCGACCTGTGTTGTAGGGCAATTCATAACGTTCGCAAATGTCCTTAACCTTTGGAGCGATCTGCGCATACCGGCTCGAGGGCATGTCGGGGAAGAGGTGATGCTCGACCTGGTAGCCGAGATTTCCGGAGAGAACATGAAATAGCGGCGAGCCTTCGATGTTGGCCGCACCCAAGAGCTGCCGTAGATAGAAGTGTCCGCTGGTCTCGTTCTCCACCTCTTCCTGGCTGAAGGTGTACGTCTGATCGGGGAAGTGACCGCAGAAGATGATCGCGTACGACCACACATTGCGGACGACGTTCGCCGTGAAATTCGCCTTCAGCGTGGCCTTGTACCCTTGCCTGCCGGAAAGCGCTGGGAAGGCGATGTAGTCCTTGACGATCTGCCGCCACGCCTTATGGCCCATACCGCGTAGTTCGCGGCGGACCTGTTCCTTGCTCTTCGTGCCGGCTCTAATTGCCTTGGCGTCCAGATCATGTGCTGCGACGCCCCACTCGAAGAACGCTGCCAGAATGAGGTTGTACACGGGCTGCAGCAGGTAGA
Organism: uncultured Actinomycetota bacterium; assembly: GCA_963846985.1. Taxonomy (GTDB): domain Bacteria; phylum Actinomycetota; class Actinomycetes; order Mycobacteriales; family Mycobacteriaceae; genus Mycobacterium. Next base: position 217,200 of record CAWJYC010000010.1, on the reverse strand, counting down.
CGGCATGCCATTTCTGGTGGGGATCGATCCGCATGATCTCGTAGCCGAGATCCTTGTCCTTGCCGCGAACGTTGGTGAAGGTGTGGTGGGTGTAGTTGTGCGAATGCTTCCAGGCCTCCGGCGTGGAGGCGCTGTCCCAGTCCCACGACGCGGAGTTGATGTTGGGGTCCTGCATCCAATCCCATTGCCCGTGCATCACGTTGTGCCCGATTTCCATGTTCTCCAAGATCTTTGCAATGGAGAGCACAGCTGTCCCGAGCAGCCACGCCGGCCGGTATCGCGAGCCCAGCAGGATCCCGCGGGAAAGCAGAGCAAGCTGACGGTGCAGCGCGATGATGGTGCGAATGTAATGCGCATCGCGATCGCCCAGGCTGGCGAACACCTCGTCGTGGATCGCGTCGAATTCCTTGCCGATTGCTTCGATTTGTTCATCGCTGAGGCGCGCGATTGGGTTCTGAATCATCGATTGAGGCATTGTCTCTCCTAGAGGTCGAGGGTGATGTTGCCGTCGGGGGCATTCACGCAAGTTCGGATCTCTGTTCCCGCGCGGGTGACGTCGCCGGTGCGCAGATCGCGCACCGAACCGTGAGTGAGCGTGCCGGTGCAGGTGTGACAGATGCCCATCCGGCAGCCGTAGGGCAGGACTGCCCCTGCGTTCTCGCTCGCATCGAGGATCGCCGTCGTGCCGTCACATTCGGCGCGGATGTCGCTGTTCGACAAAGTGATCGTGCCGCCCTCGCCGGTTGCGCCGGACAAGAGCATGTGCTCGAAGGACTCCATGTGCAGCCGATCGGCAACGCCTGCCGCACCGAAATGGTCCCGGATCGCATCGAGCATCGCTCCAGGACCGCACGCGTAAGTCTCCCGGTCACGCCAGTCCGGACACACCTCGTCCAGCGAGTCGGGCTGCAGTCGACCGTCCTGGCTCGTCGCCCGCTGCGTCAACCGGTAGCCGTCATGCCGCTCGGCCAGTGCCGCTAGGTCGGCCGCAAAGATAGCCTCCGACGGCGTGCGTGCGGAATGAATGTGAAGGACATCGGGAAAGTCGCCATGCCGGCTCATTGAGCGCAACATCGCCATGACCGGTGTGATGCCGCTGCCGGCAGTAAGGAACAACAGCTTTGGCGGCACCGGCGACGGCAGGGTGAACTCACCTTCCACGCCGCCGAGGGTGACGATCGAGCCAGCAGCCTGAGAACTGCTCAGAAATCTCGACACAATCCCGTCCTCGGTGCGCTTGACCGTGATCGTGATCTGTCCGTCCGGGCGTGCAGCGTCGCTACTCAACGAGTAAGCGCGCCATTGCCGCTTGCCCTCGACGTCGAACCCGATCCGTACGTACTGCCCAGGCTTATGGCCCACCCAACGGAAACCGGGAGTGATGAACACCGTGACGGTATCTTCGGTCTCGCGGTGCACCCGTTCAATGCGGCCGCGTCGCTCGACCACTGACCAGAGCGGCGTGATCAACTCCAAGTAATCATCGATCTTCAAAGGCCAGGTGAAGTAACCCAACCCCCGAACCAGGAGGCGGGCCAACCCCGGTAATTCAACCTCTGATCCACGCTCCGGCATGGGACTCTCTCGTCATACAGTCATGTGCAGTGGGTCACTTCTACAGGCGAAAGTGCGCAACGCCACCATAGCTACCCATGCCCGCAGTTGGACAAACGCGCGGCAACTTCCCCCACCGCAAACTCGGCGGGCTTCGACCGGCCGCACGACGCGACCGTCAGCGCGGCGGAAGCCTCTTCGAGCGTCGCTTATCGCTAGCGCAGCGCGGACCCGAGCCTGGATTATGGACGATCTGAAGTGGATCCGGTCGCGTCGATCAGCCTGCTGTAACGGTGATGACTTTCCCGTTGGGCCGCTGGGGCAGGCCGGTGTGGCGGTTGAGCGGCATCACTATCGGCTCCAGAGGACGACGGCGGATGTCGATAATTTGGCGGCCCACGAGTAGCACCATGGCGGCGACGAGGATCGCAGAGGCCCCGGCGTTACCCCAGTCCAGACCCCCGCGGTCGCGACCTCTGCTGAGGATGTTGCCTACCTCCGCACCCCAGGGGCGAGTCAGGATGAAGGCGATCCAGAACAGCAGAACGCCGTTGGTATTGGTGAAGAAGTGCGCAGCCAACAACGCCAGCATGGCCGCCGTGAGGATTAGCGCGGCGGGTCGTAGTCCGACGCCCAGCCCACCGGCCAGGTAGTCGCCGGTGGACGTGCCGAGGCTGTTGGAGAAGACGACGGCGATCCAGAACAGCACTTCACCGCTCAGGGTGGCGACGTTCTCGACGTTGAGGGTTTGGCCGCTGCGCCACCAAACCAGCAAAACCAGCGCCAGCCCGGTGCCGAGGATCAGCGCGCCGGTCGCCTGTCCGAGGCCGGACGTGTAGTTGATGAAGTCCGAAATCGTGGTCCCAGCGGTGCTCGTGAGAACCACCACGGTCCAGAACAGGGCCGGGTGAAAGCGTTTGGCCCGCAGTTGAATTGTCACGGCGACGAGAAACGTAGCGATTAGCAGCCCGGCGGCGCGGAGGGTACCCAGCCCAAGTGTTTGGGAGAAATAGTCACCGGCGGTCTCGCCCAGGGTGGTGGCTAGAATCTTGATCGCCCAGAACAACGCGGTGATGTGAGGCAGCTTGCGCAACACGTACGCGCCAGGAGGCAGGGGCATGAACGAACCATCGCATGGGACACCGTGCCGAGGATGCCGCCGCAGCGAGGTAGCAGCCAATGCACAGCAGTGCTCTCAGCTTGGCCTCCTGACACGTCGATCGATCAAGATCAGCATCGCTGGACGATTGCGGATGGTCATCGTTCCAATCTGACGAAGCGAGAGCAGACGCTGGCCGTGCAAGGCGTCTCCGGTAAGCCGCAGGGTCTGACGGTTTGGTTTGATGCCCCGTCTGTTATGACGAAACTGCGAGCGGCGATCAGGCTTCTGAGCACGGGTATCGGCGGCGCTTCCGATGCTAGACGGAGTCATCAGGAGCCGAAGGGCGTGGGAGATCGGCGCGTCGCGACAGTCTGAGACGATCAGAGCCGACCTACCGCGAACGATGCCCCTTGCGCGACCAATCCTGACTTCACATAAGACAGATGCGCCGGGGAGAACTCCTCATCTCGTGTCGGCAACCCCGCATTGCCAGCAGAGCAGATCGGGTCTCCTGGTGCGCAGATGTCGGCGGTCTTCGGACCGTAAGCGGGACTTAACGCGGTGAGGGGTGCACCGACGTATCGGCCAAGCGGATTGCCGAACACGGCAACCGCAGCGACGTGGTCAGCCACCTCTGGCGCAAGTGGGGCTGGAGTAAAACCGCCGACCGACAACGGAATCGCGGTGATCAGGTCGACTACCAATGCGCCCTGGGAATAGCCGCCGAGGACTATTTTGGTGTTGGGACAGCTGGCAACCGTGCTCTGAACATGAGCGTTCGCGTCGGCGGCCCCGGCGGACGCTGACGGAACGAAGTCTTGTGACGCTGGGTAATTCACCGCGTACGTGGACACCGATTTTCCGCTGGCCTGCGAGCGCAACGTATCGGCGAACACCTGCCCGGCTTGCCCGAGGCCAGGCGGTTCGGTCGTCGCTCGAGCGAAGACCACCTCGACGTCGGAACAGGCTGCCGCCGACGAATGAGGCGTTGCCGCCACGCCCGACAGCGTCGCGACTGCAACGACGGCTGAAGCCACTCCGACCTGCCGAGCAATTCTTTGCATGTCTAAGCGTTACCCGGTTGGCCGACGAACAAACGGACGGCGACGCCGCCGCACGTTCTCGATAAGCACGCCGCAGCGACAGGGCGTCGAGCATCGCTTACCGCACTTGCCAACATTCACGGTCACCGAGGCCTCGGCGGCCCACGATGTCGGGACCGTAGATCCGTCGGGACTGGAAAATCATGCTGGCTTCCAGCACTGTTACGTCGCAGATCTGTCCGTACGCGTTGGCCGAATACGCGCGTAGTTGGGCGCTGCTCTAGATTCCCAAAACTCAATGCCGGAATTCTCAATTTGGTTATGTGACAACGTCGTTCGGCACGGATACCAGAATAGGACAGGCTGTCCTACGCGACCACGTCTCCCAACTGTTCTGTCGCGGAATCGCCGCTTTCCCGACGTCACCCGTCCAAATCTCAATGCGTCACTTCACTTTTTCCTCGTTTTCTTGGTACGCGGTGCATTCGCATTGACTCACTTCGGGTCGGTTGTGGAACCCCCGGCTTCCGGTTTCGGTGTTCTCGCAGCGGCCGTGGCCCTTGCGGTGCCAGCTCTGCTCGTGACTGCACTGACATTTCATGGTGTCCCTCTCTACGGTGGCGTGTCACCTACTATTCACCCGCTCCGCGAAGTCGCCGCGTGCGGCGCCGGACCCCTTGTGGCAACACCCAGATGCCGGCGCTCGCCCGTGACCGTGAAGCCCCACTCCCGGCCGGCTGGACCGCCCCCGTTCTTCGTCACCCGCACATCCAGCCACGCCCGCCGGGCGAGCCTCTACTCGGTGTCCGAGCGACCTCACTGGTGAGTCAGAGACGGAAGACCACCACTGCTGACAAACCGCCGCCCCAGGGTGTGAGGTATGTCCGGCGTTTGTTGAACGGACCGCTTCACTCCCTTGGGCGACGTGCGGGTTCGGTGGTTGAGCCGGAACGACGATCGACGGTCCACAATCATTGATCTCGAAGGCAACGAACTCCACCTCGTCGCTGGCTGAACGGTCCACACTTAGTTGACCGTGCTGACCGGAGACTTGTGGAGCGCGAGTCGACAATTCGTGATGCGTGACGACGGAAGGGACGAATGAACCCGCCCAGCCTGGGTAGACGTGGCCCATGGAAGGGACTGAGCACGTCGACCGGCGGCCGAGCGCCGTCGAACGGCGGGCCGAGAACTCGGTCGACTCGGAATGATGTCTGAGCAGCAACGGCGGTCGAGATGCGGCGAGTCGGGGTGGCAACACCTGGCCGAGGCGGAAGGACACCTCGCGCTGCTCAGGGGTCAATTCACGCGTTCCAAGCCCTTCACCGCGCCTCAGGGCAAGCGGAATCTTGGCCGACCAACAGTGAGAATAGGGGCGATGAGGCGAACGCGCATCAATTCCGTCAGCTGTCGCTAGCGGCGGAGCCATCTCAGTGGATGGCCTCAGTTGAGGATCGGTGCGGACGATCCGGTGCTGCAGTCCGTCGGGGCGGAAGGTGGACCTGTCTGCCTCATCGCTGTTCTCAACGCGCCCGTGAGATCCTCAAGGCGCGCAACGACCGGCAGCCTTCTCTTCCGCCACGATCTGCCCGACCGGCTCACCGAGATGCGCCGCGAAGTCGCCAGTGGGTTTCATCGCCCATTCGCCGTTCTCGTAGACCATTATTCGAGTGCGGTCGGCTCCGTGGACGTTCATTCGCACGACGGCCTGGTTGGAACCAACGTCCAGGCTCACACCGAAGACGAGGATCTTGGGACCCGGCCTCTTACATGTCCTATAGAAGCTCACGAAGTCGTCCTGGGAGATGCGGTCGCGTACCTCGTGCGACATGTGCTTCCAGACGTCGGCAAAGTCGCCCGCCGAGAATTGGTCGAGGTCCGCCTGAGCGGCGGCGGTGGCTTCTGACAACGTTTCCGGCACAACGACCTTCACTTCGTCGACCGACGTGGTACCGGGATACGCCTGTTCGTGGCGGACACTGCCCGCGCCGCAGGCAGCCAATGACGTGGCCGCCAACGCCACTGCCAGAACGACGACCGTCTTCATGTCGAAGGATGGATGTCGAATCCGACCACGGGAAGTTTCTCGCCTCCGCACGCGTGGGGCAGTGCCGACTCGCCCGCAGCAACCATCGTGAAGAGGGCGGCCCCACGAACGCCCTGCTCGACGACGGCATGCGGCACCGACGAGCGCACCATCCAAGCCCGACAGCCAGGCTCGGTAGAGAAAGCGAGCCGTTCGCAACCCGAGGAGAGAGGCGATGTCGCTCGCATTCGCAGAACTGAGAAACACGGTCGTCCGTCGCATCAGCCGTTGGTTCCGGGTGGCCCGAGGAAGTCGGTCGTCTCTTGAGGAAAGGCGGCATGCGACGTGGGATGGGCACTGATCGTCGTTTTCGATGGTGTCGAAACGTGGCTGGGGCTGAGCCTCGTGGGCGGCGCAGGCGGGCTAGGTGCGTTGCCAGTGGAGATGGCCGACGGAACGATCGCCGGAATGGGTGAGGGCACCGGCGTCGGCGTCGGCGTCGACGTGTCGGGCGGGTGTGCGGCCGCCGCGGTGCTGGTAGTCGGAATGGTCGGGGCGGGGATGACGGCACCGGTGGGATCGATGGACTCGCGGGCGACAACGAGGACCGCCGACGCGATGATCCCGACCGCGAGGATGCCGAGTGCGCCGACACCGACCGCCGTGGAAACGATCGAATGGTGGGACCGTCGGACAGGCTGCTCCGAAACGATCTGCCGCACAAAACCTTTCAATGACCGATCGGCCGCCGTGGTGTACTCGTCTCGAGTCGCGGTTCTCGGTGGCGGGCCCACGGTGCTCAGAACTTCTCGGTAGCGGTTGCTTGATCGCGCTCAGCCGCGCCGCCGACTGACACGGTGAGAACAAGCCCTCTGCCGGGCGCGTAGTACTTGGCCTCGACACCCCCGGTGGGATCCAGAAGGTCGGCGTCCTTGGTCACGAGCAAGTCCTTGGCCGCCCCGGTGAGCGGAGTGTTCTCGGTACCGGTGATGCTGAGGACTTCACCAGTATCTTCGGCGACCCCCTTGGCGTACTCCTGGCGGTACTGATCGCCAACGTGGGGGTGCCCCGGCATGGCGATGCCGGGCAGCGCGCCGTCGACGCCGGCCTCGAAGGAGCCCTTGGCGTCTGAGGCGCCACTGGTCGATTCGTGGGTGGCTTCCCCGAAGTACCACACGTTTCCGTCGCGGTCCTGGGCGTACCAGTCGAAGGTATCCTCAGAGGCTTTGCCGTTCAGGGTGACCGTGTCATGCACCACCACGGTGTCGACCCCCATGACCTTCTTCGTGTCCCGCGTGACCTCGGTGGTCGTGCGTTGCACTCCATCCGGTGTCTCCGCCACATAGATAGTCCGGGTGCCGGGGGTCAGCGGGAGGTATGGGTTGGTGATTGCGACCGAGAATGCCGTCGGGTCGATTCTCGGCGCGTAGGACGCGGGGATCCTCAGCGGCGCGCCGCTGGTCGTCGAAGGTGGCCCCACTGCTGACGACGACGTCGCAGACGCACCCGGAACCGAAGGCCGAGTACCTGCCCCGCAGCCTGCCGTCAGGGCGCCCGCCGCGAGTAACCCGGCCACCGCCGACGCCGTGGATTGCCGGCCGATCCCGGTCATCGGAGCCCCCTCGCGCGGTGCCAAATGCTGGGACCGTACGCGGCCGACGCTGAATTCTCGCTGAGAGGCCGGCCCCGTGACGCCGAGGGATGGCAATGTCGACCCTCGCCGGCAAGGGTTTCGGCTATCGCGACCGCACCCAAGGAATGGGAACGCGCAGTGAGAATCAGAGGCCTATAGTTCGGACGTGGCCACGTTCGTGTTCAGGTTGCTGGCGCCCCGCCCCACCTTCGCCCTCGACATGACCGACGACGAGCGCACCGTCATGGCCGAGCACGCTGCGCACTGGCAACCGCTGATCGACTCGGGGCAGATGGTGGTCTTCGGCCCGGTACTCGATGTGACCGGGTCGTGGGGCCTCGGGGTCGTCGAGGCCGACGACGAGGCGCAATTGCGCGCCTTCGCGGCCAGAGATCCCGTCGTCACAACCCAGACCGCACACTACGAGATCGGCACACTCGCTGGTTTCATTCGGCCGGCGCCGCCCGTCGATGCGTCGCCCGCCCATTGACGAACGTTTCACTGACGATCGTGACGACGCGCCGAACACCGTAAAGGGGCGTCCTTCGCCCGGGGGAGGGTGCGATGTCGGGCACCACGATCATCGGGGTGAGCGGGGCCCGGGAATCCCTACTCAGAAGGGGATCGCCGGAACCACCAGCGTCCGCAACAGCACGACGGCGATGAACACCGCGGTGAATGCCAGGTCGATCGACACCGATCCCACCCGCACGGGCCTCAAGACGCGGCGGACCGGAGCAAGCACCGGTTCGGTGACGCCATGGGTGACCCTACGGACTTGATGCATCCCGCTGCGTCCACCATCCGGCGACAGGACGCCGACCCAGTCGACGACGAGTCTCGCTATCAGCACGAGCTGGAACAACAGCAGGACGAAACTCAGCAGGCCTGCGACCACCGCACACTCCTTCCAACGTCGTCAAGTCTCCACGCGCTGGCTAAGACGCCGCTGATACGGAACTAAGACGACGCCGAGGAAACTGGCGACGACACGCCTCAGCGTTCCCTCAGCGACGTGGACCTACCTTGGCGCCGTGCGCCGCCGGCGCGCCATGACCAGGAGAGGCGGCCCCTCATGCCACGTGCGGCGCCTTCCCTGCGCGGGCCATTGCGGCCAGCCGAGATCGCCCATGCGGCGGTGATGGCAGCGTTGTGTGCGGCGACGTCGATCATGACGGCGCTGATCCCCCCGGTAGCCGCATTGTCGGTGGTGGGCACCGTCCCAATGGGCTTGCTTGCCTACCGCCATCGCTTCCGTGCCTTCTTGGCGGCTGCGGTGGCGGGCAGTGTGATGGCGTTCGTGGTTGCGGGCAACGGTGGCGCCAGCACGGTACTGAGTTGCGCCTACATCGGCGGCATCACGGGCTTCGTCAAACGGCGGGGTCGGGGTTTCGCGACGGTCATGATGGTGGCGCTGGCCGCTGGCGTGGTCGCCGGGCTCGCCTCGGTCGGCGCCTTGATGGTGTTGTCCCGGCTGCGGGAGCTGGCATTCGCCTCGATGCAAGCCAACGTCGACGGGGTCGCGGCGGTCATGGCCAACGTCCCGGTTCTGCATGGCCTCGGTGACTGGATTCACCGCAATTTCGAACTGGCGCTACACCTCTGGCCGTGGTTCGTCGGCGGTGGTGCGATCGCGGGAGTGCTCGGCATGACCGTCGTCGGATGGTGGGCACTGTCGCGGGTGCTGCGCCGACTCGGTGAGATCCCGGACGTACACAAACTGGACTCCGGCATGGACTCGAAACCGATCGAGCCAGTTCCCGTGTACTTGCGCGACGTCGCCTATCGCTACCCGGGAATGGGCCGGGACGCTCTCGGCCCACTGACCACGAGCATTCAACCCGGCGAGCACCTCGCCGTGACTGGAGCGAACGGGGCCGGCAAGACCACGCTGATGCTCGTGCTGGCGGGATGTGCGCCCTCTGCCGGCACGGTCGAACGGCCGGGTGCGGTCGGCCTCGGCCAGATCGGCGGAACCGCAGTGATACTGCAGCATCCGGAAAGTCAGATCCTCGGCAGCCGAGTCGCCGACGACGTGGTCTGGGGATTGCCCCCGGGCCGCAGTGTCGACGTCGACCGCTTGCTCGCAGACGTCGGCCTCGACGGACTCGCCGACCGTGACACCGGCGGCCTTTCCGGCGGTGAGTTGCAGCGCTTGGCCGTCGCTTCCGCATTGGCGCGCGACCCGGCCCTGCTGATCGCCGACGAAGTGACCACGATGGTGGATCAACGCGGTCGAGACGCCCTCGTTGCGCTGCTCTCCGGTTTGTCCCGGCGACGGGGCTTGGCGCTAGTGCACATCACCCATTACAGCGAGGAGGCCGGATCTGCCGACCGCTCCATCGCACTCGCCGGTACTCAACCGACGATGAAGGCCGACATGATCGAGACCGTGAGGCCGCCGCTCCCGCCCGCCATCGTTGGCGACACCGCAGCCGCAACGGTGCTCGAACTCCGTGCTGTCGGCCACGAGTACGGCAGCGGAACCCCGTGGGCAAAACGCGCCCTGCACGGCGTGGACCTCGAGGTGCGCGAGGGCGATGGGCTGCTGATCCACGGTAGCAACGGATCGGGCAAGTCCACACTGGCGTGGATCATGGCCGGACTGACTCGGCCCACCGCGGGCAGTTGCCTCCTCGACGGCACACCCTCCTTCAAACAGGTTGGGGCGGTGGCTATGTCGTTTCAGGCCGCGCGCCTGCAACTCATGCGCGGCACGGTGGACCGCGAGGTGGCATCCGCCGCCGGAATCTCACTCGACGACTTGGACGCGGTACCGCCGATACTGGCCGCGGTGGGACTCGCCCCCGAATTGGCCAACCGCCGCGTTGACCAACTCAGCGGGGGTCAGATGCGTCGAGTCGTGCTCGCGGCTCTGCTTGCTCGCTCGCCGCGTGCACTGATCCTGGACGAACCCCTCGCCGGACTGGATGCCGCCGGCCAGCACGATCTCGTGGGGCTCCTGCAAACCTTGCGCAAGGGTGGGCTCACGGTGGTCGTCATCTCCCACGACTTCTCCGGACTCGATGAGCTGTGCCCCAAGTCTGTGCACTTGCGTGACGGCGCGATGGAACCCACCACCGAGATTTGCGGAGGACGTTCATGACGGTCCGAACTGACACACCTGCTCGGCGGCCGCTGGTACTCATGCGCCCGGTGCCGAGTGCGTCGGTGATTCACGACTTGTGGGCCGGTACCAAAATCATTACTGCTCTGGCGGTTTCGATTCTGCTGGCGAACCTTCCCGGCTGGGGCCCGATCGGACTGACGGGTGGACTGCTGGCTGTCGGCGCCTGGTTGGCGCACATTCCGCGCGGGGTGCTGCCAACGATACCGAGGTGGGCGTGGGTAGTCACCGTCCTTGGCGGACTTCTGTCGGCGGCGGCCGGCGGCGCCCCATACCTCGACGTTGGCCCGATGACGGTGGGGCTCGGTGGGCTGCTCGACGTGCTGAGGTTCGCGGCGCTCACGGCCGTTCTGCTCGGCCTCGGCGGAATGGTGTCATGGACGACCGAGGTCGCCGACGTCGCGCCGGCCGTCGCCGTTCTAGGCCGTCCGTTACGGGCATTGAGAATTCCCGTCGACGAGTGGGCCGTGGCGATTGCGTTGGCGATGCGGGCCTGTCCCATGCTCCTCGACGAGTTCCGAATCCTGTATGCAGCCCGTCGCCTGCGACCCAAGGAACTCCCGCCCCACTCCTGGCTTGGAAGGCTCCGTCACTACGCGATCGACCTCATCGATCTCCTGGCGGCCGCCATCACGGTGGCTCTTCGGCGCGCCGACGAGATGGGCGACGCGATCACCGCGCGGGGTGGAACCGGTCAGCTCTCGGCTGGTGTGTCCCGGCCAAAGGCCAAGGACTGGGTAGCCTTGTCGATCGTCGCGGCGGTCTGCGGCGCCGGTGTGGTCTGCGAACTATTCGTCTTCCCGACGACCATGCATTAGCCGATGCCGTCCACGCTTTCGACGCTGCCCGATCCGAACAGGGCGCCGTCCAAGGGCGCGGTGCTAATCGTCGACAATGACCCGCACGTCCTCGAAGTGTTGGCGGACGTGCTGCGAAGTCGCGGATTCACAGTGCATGGAGCCGCCGACGGGCTCGAGGGAATCCGCCGTGCTCGCGAGATCGGACCCGACGCCGTGATCCTCGAGGTCGAGCTGCCCGGAGTCGATGACTTCGAACTGCTGCCTCAGTTGCGTGCCCACGGAGTTCGAGCACCGTGCATCTTCCTCAGCGGCCGAACAACGCTCCGCGACAGGCTCTCTGGTCTGTCGGTCGGCGGTGAAGACTACGTCACCAAGCCGTTCAGCCCAGACGAGGTTGCCGCGCGGCTCGGTGCCATCCTGCGCCGCACGGAGCTGGTGAGCGCAGCATCACCACGGTCGATGCTGCGGTATGCCGATCTCGAACTGTACGAAGATTCCCTCGAAGCCTGCCGTGCGGGACGGTTCGTCGCGTTGTCGGCTACGGAGTTCGAGCTGCTTCGCTATCTCATGATGAATGCACGTATCATCCTTTCCAAGAACACGATTCGTGATCACGTCTGGCATACCGACATCCGCCGGAAGACCACGATCGTCGAGTCCTACGTCTGCCATCTACGACGCAAGGTCGACTGCGTTGACAGCCCCTTGATCCACACCGTCCGCGGGATGGGATACGTGCTGAGGGAAGGTCGATGACGCGACCTAGCGACGTGCGCGCCACATCCGACGCCGAGGTCTCAGCATTCCCACAGCGTTCTCCATGAAGTATTGCCATCATGGCACCGAAGCCCTGGTCACGAAGCGAAGGTCACCTGGCCGCGGCGGGGAGGGGGGTCCACGTGCGCGTCGTAGCCGCCATCGTCGCGGCGGCGGTGACCGTGGTCGGCGTGGTCTCGTGCAGCCCGCGAACCCCTGGACCGGTCTCCGCACCGGCTTCGTCGCAGCAGGCGGGACCGCAACCAACCGCCGATGTCAGTCCCGCAGGTGACATCCCAGACAACCAGGCCTTCATCACCTACACCGCGTCCGACCACTCTTTCACGCTCAAAGTGCCTGAGGGCTGGGCCAAGACGGACGTCGCAGAGGGGGTCGCCTTCACCGACAAGTTCAACGCAATCACGGTGACCAGCCGGCCGACCGTGATGGCTCCGACGGTGGACTCCGTCCGCCGCGACCTTCCCGACATCTCGAAGGCAACTCCCGGGTATCAACCCGGTGCTGTCACACAGGTCAATCGCGTTGGTGGACAGGCGATCTTGATCACATATGGCGCGGATTCGCAACCGAACCCCGTCACGGGCAAGGTCGTCAAGCAGTCGGTGGAACGCTACGAGTTCTACCGCAGCGGACACCAGGTGACTCTTACGCTGGCGGCTCCGGTCGGCGCCGACAACGTCGATCCGTGGCGGATCGTCACGGATTCGTTCACGTGGATGCCGTGACCGCTGCCGTCGAGGCCACCACGCTCTACCGATTCTTTCGAGCAGGCGACGAGGAGACTCTGGCACTCCAAGGCGTTTCGATGACACTTCATCCTGGTGAATTCGTCACGGTCGTCGGGCCGTCGGGCTCCGGGAAGTCGACGCTGCTCTCGTGTCTGGCAGGCATCGACGAACCCGACGGCGGCTCGGTCCGCGTGGGTGGCAAGCGGATGAGCCATCAGCCCGAGACGGTACGGGCCCGGCTGCGCGCCGACGAGCTTGGCCTGCTCTTGCAGAATCGCAATCTCCTGCCGCAGCTGACGGTACGGCAGAACATCGGACTGGTTCAGCGGATCGTCAAGAACCCCCGACCGAAATCGGTCATGCCGCTGCTCGATTCGCTCGGCATCGGCAGCCGGGTGGATGCCCTTCCGCACGATCTCTCCGGCGGCGAGTTGGCGCGAGCCGGCTTGGCGGTGGCGCTGGCCAATGATCCGATTGCCGTGCTCGCCGACGAGCCGACCGGCGAACTGGATGGTTCCTCCGAGCGAGACGTCCTGCACGCGTTGAAGAGTCGGGCGGCCAACGGCACCGCGATCCTGGTCGCGAGCCACAGTCGCGCCGTCGCCGACGCGTCGGATCGCATCATCCGACTTTCCGACGGTCGGATCACCTCGTGACCCGTGCGTTGTTGACGTGCCGCGGCGTCACACGCACCTATGGCGCGGGTGACACCGCCTTCACCGCGGTCCGCGGCGTGACGTGCGAGGTGGAACCCAACAGCCGCATCGCGCTGACCGGTCCTTCGGGGTCTGGGAAGTCCACGCTGCTGCACTTGATGGCGGGACTGGACACAGCCACCTCGGGGTCCATCGATTGGCCCGTGTTCGGCGGCCACCCGTCGGCACGCGCCGACCTCGTCGGCATGGTCTTTCAGGGACCCAGCCTGATTCCCGCATTGAGTGTGGTCGAAAACGTTGGGCTCCCCATGATTCTGAGCGGAATGGACACGACGGACGCCGACATGCGCGCCAGAGCGGCGCTGCAACTTCTCGAGCTCGACCCGTTGGTGGACGACCTCCCCGACGAGCTGTCGTCCGGTCAAGCTCAACGTGTGGCTGTTGCCCGGGTGCTTGCGGCGCGACCCCGGCTGATCCTGGCCGACGAACCCACCGGACAGCTCGACCGCGGCAATGCCGCCACGGTGATCGACGTTCTGCTCACGGTGTGCGAGGAACTCGGCGCGGCGCTGGTCGTCGCGACCCACGATCGGCTGGTGTCAGATCACCTCTCGATTCAGTGGGCCATGCACGAGGGTGTGCTCTGCCCACGCGACCACACCGACCCCGCAGATCAGCGATGACCTGGCAGTGGCTGGCGGCGCTGCTGCGCAGGCGACGGGCGCGACTGTTCGGGGCAGCTGCGGGCGTGGCGATCGCCGTCGCGATGCTGGCCAGTCTCGGTGCGTTCCTGGCGCATTCGCAGGCGACCATGACCGATCGGGCGGTTCGGGGAGTGGCCGTCGACTGGCAGGTGCAGCTGATGCCGGGGGCGAACTTGGCCGAGGTCGCCAAGGTCGTCGACGGGACCCCGGGTGTCGTCGCGTCGGCTCCGGTGGACATCGCGCAGAGCACGGGCCTCTCGGCGGTGACCGGCGCCAGTACGCAGACGACCGGGCCGGCGGTGGTCCTCGGCCTGCCCGACGATTACGCGGCGACGTTCCCCGGCGAGATCCGGTCGCTCGTCGGTCCGCAGACGGGTGTGTTACTCGCTCAACAGACGGCGTCGAACTTGCACGCCGTACCCGGTGACAGCGTGACGATCGGGCGGCCCGGACTGCTGCCAGCCACTGTGACCGTGGCGGGAGTCGTTGAACTGCCACAGGCGAATTCGCTCTTCCAAAAGATTGGAGCACCGCCCACCGCTCAGCCCGTGGCGCCCCCCGACAACGTCGTGCTACTGCCAGCGTCACAGTGGCACGGGCTGTTCGATCAGGTGGCCGCCGTGCGACCCGATCTGGTGACGACGCAGATCCACGTACGCCTCGACCACGCGCTGCCCCGCGCTCCCACGGATGCCTACACCGCTGTCACCACCTCGGCCCGCAATCTCGAGGCGCGAAGCGTGGGCGGGGCGCTGGTCGGAGACAACCTCGGCGCCACCCTGGACGCCGCGCGGCACGACGCCGCCTACGCCCAGGTCCTGTTCGTCTTCCTCGGACTGCCTGGCGCGCTGTTGGCGGGAGCGCTGACCGCAACGATCGCATCGGCCGGAGGTGACCGCCGACGCGGTGAGCAGGCGCTGCTACGAACTCGCGGCGCCTCGGCTCCTCAGCTGTTGACCATGGCGGGCGCCGAAGCAATCTTCATCGGGGTCGTCGGGGCTGGGGTCGGCATCGTGGTCGCCGCGGTGATCGGGCGGTACGTCATCGGGTCGGTGGGGTTTGGAAACTCGGCGACCGCGGCGATCGGGTGGCCCCTGGCGGCGGCGGGGGTTGGAATGCTGATCGCCGTGACGGCCGTCGTCCTCCCGGCCCGTCGCGACCTTCGGACGCACACGGTTGCCGACGATCGACAGGCGATCGGGCCACACGGTGGTCCGCGCTGGGCCCGCCTCGGACTCGACGCCCTCCTGCTCATCGCCGCGGTCATCGTCTACCGGGCGACCAGCGGTGCGGGTTACCAACTGGTCCTGGCGCCAGAGGGTGTCCCGACCATCTCGGTGTCCTACTGGGCGTTCGCGGGTCCCGCGCTCTTGTGGACCGGGAGTGCGTTGGCGACGTGGCGCGTCGCCGACCTGGCGCTCGGCGCCGGGAGGCCTCTGCTCGCGCGGCTGCTCCGACCCGTCACCGGTCGACTCGCCGAGACGGTGGCTGCCATCGTGTCGCGGCAGCGCAGACCCCTGGTCCGGGCGATCGTGCTGTTGAGCCTCGCGATTGCCTTCGCGATGTCGACTGCGACGTTCAATGCGACGTATCGGCAGCAGGCCGAGGTCGACGCCCAACTGACCAACGGTGCCGACGTCACCGTCATTCCGTCGCCGGGAGCTCCGCCGCTGCGCGGAGCGCCGGCGTCGTTGGCCGCGGTGCCCGGTGTCGCGGCGGTGGAGTCGATCCAACACCGCTTCGCCTACATCGGAGCCGATCTACAGGACCTGTATGGTGTGAATCCCGCGACCGTGTCCCGCGCAACCGCGCTGCAGGACAGTTACTTTCGCGGCGGGAAGGCAGCCGACCTGGTGCGCGCCCTGCTCGAGCATCCCGACGCCATCCTGGTATCCGCCGAGACGGTCCACGACTTCCAGTTGCAACTCGGAGATCCACTGACCTTGAGACTGGTCGACGCGACGACGCATCAACCGAAGGCGGTGGTGTTCCGATACGTCGGCGTCGTCACCGAGTTCCCGACCGCACCAAAGGACAGCTTCCTCGTCGCCAACGCCGACTACGTTGCGCAGCAGACGGGTTCGGGAGCGGTGGGCGCCTACCTCGTGAGCACCTCCGGAAAAGACACCGGTGCGGTCGCCGCACGCATCCGCGACGTCGTAGGAACCTCGGCCGCCGTCGCCGACATCACCGCCGTTCGCGACTCCGTGGGTTCGAGCCTGACCTCCGTCGATCTGGCGGGGCTGACGAGCATCGAGCTGTCCTTTGCGGTGGTGCTGGCGGTCGGGGCGGGAGGCCTGGTCTTCGCGCTCGGATTCGCCGAGCGACGTCGCACGTACGCCATCTTGACGGCCATCGGTGCTCGGCCGCGTCACCTGCGCGCGTTGATCTTCAGCGAGACGGCGGTGCTGGGAGTGCTTGGAGTCGGCGCCGGTGCGGTGACCGGATCGGTGCTGTCACTCATGCTGATCCGTGTTCTGAGCGGTGTGTTCGATCCGCCGCCCGACGTCGTGGCGGTGCCCTGGCCGTACTTGGTCACGGTCGTGGGGCTGTCGGGGGCGGCGCTGCTCGCCGTCGGCGCCGTCGAGGTCAGGCGCGCCCGGCGCCCCGCGATCCCAATCCTGCGCGATTGGTGAACGGAGACATCAGGTTCCCGGCAGTGGCTGGGTGTGTTCGGCGACGACCGCCTGAAGCTTCTGTGGGTCGAGGTCGAGTCGGCCGAGGATCGTCGGCGCGATCTGTGCCGTGCCGACCGCCGACGCGTCGTCACGATGTGAGATGCCGGGTCCCGCGACGACGAGGGGTACGTTCCGGTCCGCCGGTGTGACCCCGCCATGCTCGGCGATCTTCGTTCCAGTGGTGTAGACGGTTCCAGGTTTCGTGCTGGCGTACACGTCGGGGACCCGGAGGTCGGACACGGTGGTGCCGAAGAAGGCCGCAGCATCGGCACCTGCGTAGATCTTCTCGGTGCCCGATGCGGTGAACGGCTTGGGCTTGCCGCCGATGTCGGTTCCCACCCCGGCGCGGGCGGACAACCGATCCTTCACGAAGGCGGCCGCTTCGGGGGAGCGGTCGGCGAGCCACATGATCATCGCGTCGTCGTTCACCGAGTGGACGATCAACTCCGTGGTGTCCGGATGTCCCTTCGCCCATTCGGCGTTGATGTCGTCGATGATCGCTCCGTCGTCGATTCGGGTGAGCGTCTGCGGTTGCATCGGTGACTGGCCGTGTTTGGCCGACAGGATGACCGTCGTGGTGCCCGTCGCTCCGGCCCGATCGACGGCGTCGACGATGCGTCCGAGCTGTGCGTCGACGAAGTCCAACGCCGACGCCAGCACGGGTCCGGGTGTCCGACCGTCGGGCCCGTAGCCGCCGGCGTGTCCACCCGAGGTCGCCAGCTTCTCGGCAGTGGAGACCGACTGGAAGTTCATCCCGAGGAGAGCCGGCACGCCGGGCTCCTTACTGCCCGAATGATCCCGTCCCGCAATCTCGTTGACCACCGCATCGACCTTGTACGTGTCATACCGCTGGGTCAAGGCGTTGTCGTCGACCCAGGTGTCACCCTCCTTGGCCCCAGCGGGACTGCTGTCGACCTCCGGGGTGAACAGATCGTCGATGGTGGTCCCGTTGGCGCCGTTGAGGATTGCGTATGCGGGGTGTTTGTCACTCCACGCGGTACGGCGACCAGCGTCGTGGATCACCGAGAACACGGTGTTGACCTTGAGATAGCCGCCCGGTGTCAGCGGTGCACAGGCGGCCGGGCTCACCGGAAGCTTGGCTGGGTCGATGACCTGAGTGGGGTCGTTGGTCATCTTGAGGACACCGTCGGGCAGGCCGGGCAGCCCCTGTCCACCGTCGATCTTGGTGACGTCCTTGTCGAGTTCCTCGGTGAAGCTCACCGGGGCGCCGGGCTTGACACCGTTGCAGTTCGTCGTCCCTGGCTCGAGGAGGTCATGTGCGTAACTGTCGTCGTAGTACACGCCGGTGGTCTTCGGGGTCCCCCCGGTTACCTGCGCCAGCAGACCCGGAAAGGAGTCGGAGGGAACGGGTGTCTGGGCTGCGGTGTAGCTGATGCCCCGGCCGACGAGTTTCGCCAGTGCCGACTGCGGGTGGGTGGTGACGAACCCGGCGAGGTCCGACTCGTGCATGCCGTCGACGGACAGCAGGACGACGTGCTTGTCGGAGCCTGCGGTCGGGCCCGTGCCTGCGGTTCCCAGGCTTCCGTTGGTGCAGCCGGCAATCGCCGCGCATAAGCAGAAGGTCGCCGTCGTGACGCCCACTCGACGCATGACCACCAGAACTCCGTTCGTCGTACAACAGCATGCCCTGAGGGATCTAACGGCACCGGTCGGCCATCACGATGAACACGAAGCCAACACTGGGCCAACTATGTTCTGCCGAGAGCGGATCGAAGAAGCGCGATGCAGCGCCGTCGGCCCTTCAGGTGTCGCTGGCGAACTCTCCCGATTCGAGTCGGTACCCGGCGCCCCGAATCGTCTGAATGGTCTTGGTGCCGAACGGAGTGTCTATCTTGCGGCGCAGGTAGCCGACGTATACCTCGACGACGTTGTCTGGCCCGGCGTGGTGGGCGTCCCAGACGTGTTGAAGCATGTCGTGCTTGGTGACGACGGTGTCCTTGTGGCGCATCAGGTATTCCAGCACGCCGTACTCGCGCGGGGTCAACTCGATCGGGACGGAGTGGCGACTCACGACGCGGCGAGCGGGGTCGAGCGACAGGGTGCCGGCGGTCAGCACGACGGGACGCTGGGGTGCTCCGCGTCGGACGAGCGCGCGAAGCCGGGCCAAGAGCACGATGAACGCCACCGGCTTGGACAGATAGTCGTCGGCACCCAGGTCGAAGGCGTCGGTCTGATCGTAGTCACCGTCCTTGGCGGTGAGCATGAGCACCGGCGTCCACACTTCCCTTGCGCGTAGCTTGCGCAGCACCTCATAGCCGTTCAGGCCGGGAAGCATGATGTCGAGGACGATGACGTCGAAGTCGTTCTCAGTGGCCTCCCACAGTCCGTCGGGACCGTTCTCAGCGTGCACGACCACGAAGCCCTCGGCGCGCAGGCCCATGGTCAGGGTGGCGGCGAATCGAGGTTCGTCCTCTACCAACAGGACCTTCACTGTTAATCCTTCGCCGTTCATGGGGTGTCGATGGAGACGATGGTAGTGGCCACGGCCGGGGCCGACGCGCCGCTATGGGCGCGACGCGTCGACCATGACCGGACCTCCTCTGCCCCTAAGGGGTTGGCGGTGCGGCCGGCGGCGCTGCGTCCGGTGTGTCGCCTGGCTCGGGAAGATCGGGCTGCCCCGCGACGTCCGGGGCGTCACCCTGCTCTGGTGCATCGGCTTGATCGGGGGTGTCGCCAGGCTCCGGAGCATCGGGCGCGGGCGGTACCGCGGGGTTGGTTGCGGTGGGGCCCTGCGGAAGTGGTGCGCTCAGGGTGTTGGCGGCTGCGATTGCGCCCCCACCTCCGAGCAGGAGGGCGGCCGCGGCGATCGCGGCCCCGATGTGTCGACGTTTCTGCATGGTTGGTGATCTCCTGTCCCGTCACCGCAGGGGTGCGATGACGTCGAGATCCACCGTCGCAGCGAGCCGCTGTGAGCACGCTGAGGTGCGCTGATACGTGGCGACGCGCGTGGCACTCCGCCGTACACGCATGCCTCGGAGGGATGCGGGACGCTAGGCCTTGCGGACGGCCCGATAGACGCTCGCCGGCAGCGCGAGGACTACCGCCGCGACCACTATCCACCACGGCGCCGTTCCGGTGAGCCGGTCCACCACGACGGAGACGGCCAGGGCGGCCGCTACGGTCACGGCCACCCGCCAGTCATCACCAACGATGAAGTCGTACCAGAACGCAAAGAACGCCCGTAGCTTCGCCACGCTCAATCTCCCTCCACGGCAACGACACTCGCGGTAATAGCAGACCGGCGCTTGAACAGCGCGACCAGCGCGAGCGCGTACAACGCCACGGCTGGGATCAGCACGAGGAGCGCGATGTCCTCGCCGGGCCACCGCGCCCCGGCCCCCTCGGCGCCCCAGAAGATGCCGAAGGCGGTGAGCATCACTCCAACCGCGAATTTCATCGCGTTCTCGGGCACCCGGGCCAACGGTGCTCGGATTGCGAAACCCGCGACCGTCACCAGCAGGACGGCGGCCACCGCGGCGACGGCGGCGAGGGTGATGTCGCCTTGGTTGGCGCCAAACGTCAGGGCGATGAACGCCACCTCGAGGCCTTCCAAGACGACCCCCTTGAACGACAGCGTGAAGGCGTACCAGTCAGGCACTGCGGCCCGGCCGGTGGCGGGCGCGTTCTGTACCTCGGCAAGGGTGGCCTGGTATGCGAGCGTCTCGTCGTGATGCGCTTTGTGGCCGCTGGCTCGAAGGATCGCCTTGCGCAACCATTGCAGCCCAAAGATCAGCAGCAGCCCACCAACGAACAGCCGTAGACCGTTTAGCGGGATCACCGATATCGCGGGCCCGAGGACGGCTATCACGGCGCCGAGCACGAGTAGACCGGCGACGGCCCCGGTGACGGCCGAGCGCCAGTCTCTCGCGGTGCCCGCTGCCAAGATGATGGTGAGCGCCTCCACGGCCTCCACGAGGCAGGCGAGGAAGACCGTGATGAACAGTGCCGCTGAGCCGCTCACCAGCGTCCCCCGCAATGGGTCCAGGCGCAGAAGCCGACGGAGGTCACCGCAGGGTGAGCCACAGCAGGCTTCCCACCCCGGCCAGTACGCAGTACACCGCGAACGGCGTCAGCGTCTTGGTATGGAAGTACTTGGTCAGGAATCGCACGGCGAGGTAGGCGCTGATGAACGACGCGACGCTGCCCGCCAGTACCTGTCCACCAATGCCCGCGCCCAAGGGGCCGAATAGGTCTGGAATCTTCAAGACTCCCGCCGCGAGGATCACCGGAGTCGCCAGCAGGAACGAAAACCTGGCAGCCTCGTCGTGGGATAGGCCTCGCAGCAGACCGGCCGTCATCGTGACACCCGACCGGCTGATTCCCGGCAGCAGCGCCAAGGTCTGCGCCGCCCCGATCAGGACGCCCCGCGGGAGAGGAGTGGCGGCGAGCCGGTCGTCGACCTCGTCCGCAACGGCGGTCGCCCCATGGCGCTGCTCGGCAGACCCGCCGGCGGGAGAGGCCAACATCGGGTTGGCAGTCGTGGTCAACGTTGCGCCGTGACGTCGGCGTAGACGCTCACCGGCGTACAACAAGACACCGTTGACGGTCAGGAAGGCCGCCGCGGGGATCGGCCGGCCCAAGGTGGTGCGGAATGTGTGTTCGAGCGCGAGACCGCATACCGCCACCGGAATGGTGCCGAGGACGATGAGCCAGGCCAGACGTTCGCCGGTGGTCTGAATCCTGCGATGACGAATCGACGTATAGAACCCGATGATTATCTGTACCCAGTCGCGCCAGAAGAACAGCAGCAGCGCCGCCGCGGTCGCCACGTGCAGGCCGACGATGAATGCCAGATACGGCGACTCCGGCGACGAAACGTTCAGATCTCGTGCCCACCGGCCGCCGATCAAGGCGGGAACCAGCACCGAATGTCCGAGGCTGGAGACGGGAAAGAGTTCCGTCACACCCTGAAACAGCCCCACGACTGTCGCCTCGAGATAGCTCAAGCTGCTCAACTGGGTTCCTCTGCGTTCGTCGAAGGAAGGCACGCGGTCGCGCGACCGCGCCGCGAACAGGGTCAGGCAACCGCACTGTTGCGTCCGATCCGAGAAATGCTCTCAGGGCGTCGCTGAGAGGTTGCTGAGGGTAGTGGTTAGAGCGGCAGAACGGCACGGCCCTGCGCGCGCCCTTCGCCGTCACTGCCTGACACGGGACGGATACCGAATCAAGCGGACTCCGGGTGTGCCGGACTCGAATCGTTACCGGGGGTCGGCGTGAGCAGTCGCAGGCACAGATAGAAGTACAGGTATCCAAGCGCCCAACCGGCCAGCACGTCGGAGGGGTGATGCACGTTCAGTACGACGCGACCCACGCCGATGGTGGTCACCACGACTGCTCCGAGGGCCAACGCGACCACCCGTCTCCATCCGTCGACGGATGGCGGGAGCAGCGCCAGCAAGGCCAGCACGCCAACCATCACGCCGACGGCGTGTCCAGACGGAAACGAACTCGACGGTGCATCCACCAGGTAGGTGGAGGGTCGCGGGCGATCGGCGAGGCTCTTGGCGAGTACGGACAGCGGACCGCTGAGGCCGATGCTGACCGCGACGAAGATCGCCACCCGCCAGCGGCGCCGCACCAGCGCCACGACCGCCAACACCAACCCGACGAGCCGGAAGGCGCTCGGCCCGAGGACGGTACAGAAGACGTTCCAGCTCGTCACCCAAAAGGGGTGCTGCACACCGTAATCGTGCAGGACGCTCAACATCGGCGAGTCCAACCGACCCAGCCAGGCCCACTGTTGCGCCCACGCAATCCATAGCAGGGCGTACGCCGCGACGGCGAGGACAGCCAGTGTTGCCATCGACGAGTTCGCCTTCGTCACGCCGATCACCTTCCGCATCGCCGACTCATCGGCGCGGCGCGACGAGTGCGGAGACACGCAGCCCCTGATGCCATGCTGTGCCTTTCCTGCGCGGATCTCTTCGGGCGGCCGATAACGCTCGTGCGGCCCTGTGGGCAGCCGTGCGCGCTTTCGAGCATGACACCCGCGCTCGCGCAGCATGATTGCGGGGCTATGGTCCGATGACGATGAGCCGACGCGGCGCGGGAACGTCGATACTCCCGGTGCCGGCGGTCGGGTTCGCTCACCGCAACCACGTGAACGAGTCGGTGATCGTGCGCGCCGGGGCCACGTCGTTGGAGCCGGCCGGTGTCGCCAGAGTCAGCACCACCTGGCGACCGGACTCAGACTGAGTGAATTCGTAGCGTTCGACCGCCTGTCGTATCGACGTTCCGATGGCCGGGTTCGGTGCGGAGTCGGCTTGAAAGGTGATGAGCACGACCTGCCCGGCAGGGCGGTCGATCATGCGTACTTGGCTTGCCGCAAACCTCTTGGTTGTGGCCGCGATCTTGGGTAATTCGACCACGCTCGCGTACTCCAGTGTCGGATGGTAGAAGCCGCGTCGTTGCGCTATCGCGACGCTGGTCAAGCCGTTGCTGAACACTACGTCGTCTCCAGTGGTGGTCTGGGCCCATCCGCTCGGAATCTTGACCGTAAAGGAGCCATCCGTCGCGGCGTAGGGGACGAATCCTTGGTCGCCCGCGAAGTCGCTCGACGGGTTGGAATTGACGAGAGACTCGGTCGACTTGCCTGCCGTCCCCGTGGCAGAGGGGTGCGCACTCCACGTCGGGAATGCGTGACAACCGACGAGCGATACCGCCGCACACCCGAGGAGCAGACCGATGACCGCTCGGATGGCGCGGCCAGCTGGCTCGAGTTTCTCTCCGTTGGTCACGTGCCACCCGGCGCCGGCTGATGGAGTACCCGATCCGCTTGCACGTCCATGGGCCTCCACGTTGCCGCACGGATGCTGTGGAAACGTTGAGCTCCAGGCGCCGGTTCGTCCGTCTGACCGTCATTCGATCCGGGGCGCCGGAAGCGCGGTCGTGCGACGACTGCTCCTACTTCTTCGCGGCCGCCGCAGCCGCGCTCTTGCCTTCCGGAGACGCCACCGAGAAGCCAGGTGACTTCACCGACGCCTCCGCGGCGTAGCAATTGAGCGAAACCGAAACCTTCGTCCCAGTGGTTGGATGATTGCCACGGCTCATGAGGAAGTGGCTCGGCCGGTCGATGCCGCGGGTGCGCAGCCGACGCGATAGTTCGAACCCGTCGAATCCGCGCTACCGTACCTCGAGGATCACTGCCTCGGGTCCTATTCTGCGGGCGCGTGCTACCCACGACGGCACGTCAGACGGGTAGACGGCGATTGATCAGCAACGCGGCCAGGGCCGCGACGGCGAGCACCAGGGAGCCCAGTCTGAGCCAGCCCACGCTCGCGTCGCCCTTGATGGTCTCGTAGCCGATCTGCTCCTGCAGTGAGGTGAACACGGCCTTGAGTTGCTCGAGACTCGAAGCGCTGTAGGCGTTGCCGCCGGACAATTGAGCGATCTTCCGCAGGTTCTCGTCGTCGACGGGCACGGGCTGGCGTTGGCCCTGGATCTCGACGTAGCCGTACTTCGTGCCAAAGGACACCGTCGAAATCGGCACGCCCTGGTCGTTGGCCGTCCGGGCCGCGGTGTAGGCGCCCTTGGGGTTGTCCGGGTTCGACGGCACGGTCTCCTTGCCGTCCGACATCAGCACCACGCGGGCCGGGGGCGGTGCGTCGCCGCCGCCGATGACCGCGCCCACGGTCGCGATGGCCTGCAGCGCGGTGAAGATGCCCTCGCCGGTGGCGGTGCGGTCGGCCAACTGCAGCTTGTCGATCGCAGCCTTGGTGGCGTCGCGGTTGGTGGTCGGCGAGACCAGCACGGTCGCGGTGCCGGCGTAGGCGATCAGCCCGAGGTTGATGCCGGCGGTCAGCTGGTCGGCGAACTGCTTGGCGGCCTCCTGCGCGGCGGCCAGCCGGTTCGGTGCGACGTCGGTGGCACGCATCGACTGGGAGACGTCGATCACCAGCATGACCACGGCGCGGTTGCGCGGGATCCGGACGTCGTTGGTCGGGCCTGCCATCGCCACGGTGAAGAGCACCAGCGACAGCACCAGCAGGATCGCGGACAGATGCCGCCAGCGCGAGGGCCGCTTGGGAGCCACGCTCTCCAGGAGCTCCATGTTGGCGAAGCGCAGCATCCGCTTCTGCCTGGCCAGCTGCACGATGACGTACAGACCGACCAAGCCCAGCACGACGAGCAGGAAGAGGAAGAACCACGGATTCTTGAACCCCGAGAGGCTCATCGGACCAAGAATGGGCAAGGTCCTCTCCCACTACTGATCCACGCCGCGAACGATCCTCCCCTCAGCTGAGCGATGCCTGGAGTTCGGTGAGTGCCTGCTTCTCGGTGCCAAGGTCGGGATTGCTTGCGCGCAGGGCCTTGAGGACCTTGTCGATTCGCCCGTCGATCGCGGTCCACGTGGCGCCGTCCATTGCCTGAAGCTTGGGCTGGTCGTCGTCCCAGGCCGTCTCGAGATCCTTGATTCGGTCGGTTGCTCCTGCCTGATCCCCCGCGTTGAGCTTGGCGAGCGTGTCAGCGGTGATCGTGCGGAAGTTCGTCACGTCGGCGGCGGGAAAGTGAGTGGTCGCCTGCCCTGGGGAGATGGCGGTGCTCACCGGGGCTGCGCCGGTCTCCTCCTCGTTCGCGGCGGTCGCATGGGGTTGCCCGGCGGCCCAGACGAGCAGGGCCCCGGTGGCCACCGCGACGGCTACGAAGTACCCGAGCATGAGGGGCTCCCGAACCGGACGGCTGGATTCGGTCGGTCCATCGGTCGGCGCATTGGTCGACGGGTCGTTCGGCGCATCGGGCCGGTCGATGACGTCGACGTGCGTGACTGTCAGGTACACCACGGTCGCGAGGATCGCGGCGAGAAAGATGAGACTCGTGACGGCAGTACCGAGCCCAAGACCGTGTTCAGCCCTGGGGGTGGCGAACCAGTCACCAAGGTTCGCGCCCAGCGGCCGGGTCAGAATGTAAGCGAGCCAGAAGGATAGAACCGCGTTCGCGCCCAGTCGCCAGCCGATGACGACTGCGACGATGAGCCCGGCGGGCAGCAGAACCGAGACACCGGGCGCCCATCCCGTGAGCTCGAGCGTCCAGTCGCCGGCCGCCGTGCCGAGCGCGAACGTAATGAGCACGGCCAGCCAGTAGAACGACTCTCGCGGCAACGTAACGATGCTGTGAATCGACAGCGTCCGCTCGCGTGCCCACCAGATCCCGAAGACGACGACGAGTATCGCCGCGAACACGCTGGTGCTCACTGCCAGCGGCACGCCCTGCGTGTCCGTGAGGATGTCGGTGTACAGGGTGCCGGTCACGCTCACCACCACGACCGCGAGCCAGTAGACGAATGGGACGTAACGGTCGAGCCGCAACTGCCATGCCAGTACTGCAACGAGCACCACGGTGAAGATCAGTGCCGTGGCGTTCAGCCCGACCCCCAGCGTCATGTTGATCCAGTCCGCGAAACTCTCACCAACGGTGGTGCAGAGAATCTTGATCACCCAGAACCACACCGTGATTTCGGGCACCTTGCTCAGCATCACGCGGGGGGAGGCGTCGCGGGAAGGATTCGTTGTCTCGCTCACGGCGACCGACGGTAGACACCCCTGGCTGAAAGCACGCTGAGAAGACGCGCGCCGGCGACCACTCCACACCCCCTCAGCGTGGTCACAGGGGGTGGGTTGCATCCTGTGACCGTGCGCGTCAGTCGGAGGATCCGCGTCGGTGGTCGGCAGCGGGGATTCTGGGACCGCTGGACGACGCGACTAGTGGTCACTGGCCTGCTGATCGCCGTGGTCGGCGGTGGGTTCTATGCGAATGTTGCATCGGTCCCGGGCTACGCGCCGTGGCAAGACGAGGCGTCGACATTGCTGCGCCAGGCCGGTTTCGGTGGCGCGTTGGACGCCTACCAGAACTGGACGTACGGCAGGCATGCGCCCTCGGATGCTTCGCCGGACGTGCGCGGCTTCCTCACCGCCGCCGACGCGTCCCAATCCTCGGGTGGTGCCTACGCCTACCTGCCACCACTGCCGGTCACCGCCGACGGTCGAGGATGGCACCTGATCGCGCACGATCCGTCGAAGCAACCGATGGAGTACACCGCGTTGCTGCAACCCGACGACCATCATCGCAGCGTGGTCGTCGCGGTGGCACTGCTCCGATCGTCCAGCCTGGTGGCGCACCTGATGGCGGGGACGGCCGAGCCGCCCTCCTCCGGGCGGATACCCGTGTCGCAGCTGCCCCACGTCGTCGCCGCGTTCAACTCGGGGTTCACGATGAGTGCCCACCCCGGCGGCCTCTTCGTCGACGGCCGCGAGGTCCAGGACCTCGTCACTGGAAAGGCGTCAGCGGTCATCGACGACCGTGGCAAGCTCACCATTGGTCAGTGGGGTCGCGACGTCGGGATGAATGCGCACGTGCGGGCGGTGCGCCAGAATCTCGCCCTCGTCGTCGAGCAGGGACGTCCGGTGCCAGGCCTGAACCGCAACGCCGACCACCGGTGGGGTGGTAGGCGTATCCAGCTGCAGTACACCTGGAGATCGGGACTGGCGGTGACCGCCCACGGCGACGTGTTATACCTGGCTGGTGATCACCTCGACCTGGTCACCTTGGCGGCGGCGATGGCGCAGGCCGGGGCCGTCACCGGGATGGAACTCGACATCCATTCCGGGTTCACGTTCTTCAGCACCTGGCAAGGCAACGGCTCGGGGGAGCCGCAGCCGCGCCGCCTGCTCTCGACGATGGTGGGGCCAGCGGACCGCTACGTCGTTCCGAACGTCCGGGACTTCTTCTACTTCACCACGGACGCGACGTAGCTCCCAGCTCGGCGCCCACAGGTGAAACGCCGGGTGTTCTCAGCATGGCCACAGCCGCACTGTCTCAGCATGTCACGCGTGACTCACGCTTTCACCAATCGCTGCGACGCGTACCCACGCCCCCCCATCGCGGCACCGCCGTCATGAGTCCGACGGTCGAGCCACGGCGGGGGCGGCGTCAGCAGTGGTGGCCGCCGCGGTACTGGGGGATCGCCGCGCGTTCGGCCTTCGTCTCCGCGACGGTGGTGCTGGTCGCGGTGATGGTGGTCGGAGGGGGTCTCGCGGCGATCCTCTACCGCTCGCTGCTGTCGGGCGTGGACGACGCGGCTGCGTCTCGCGTGGCCGATGTGGTTGCGGCGCTGAAGTATGACACCGCCAAGGATCTGGACCCGGCCCTCTTGGCCACCGATCAGCGCATCGTCGCGGTTCAGGTCATCGACCGCCACGGAACGGTGGTTCAGAATTCGCAAACCGCACCCGACCCGCCGAACGCACCGTTGATCGCGCAGGACTTGGTTGGAACGAAGTTGACGGTCGGCTTGCCCGACCACTCGTCCCCGGACGGCGACACGAGGATCAGCGGCCAAGTCGTGGACAGCCCCGGAGGTCGATACACCGTTCTCGTCGGAGCAGGAAGCGAATCGGTCGAAACCACGGTCAAGACGGTTCTTGGTCTGCTGGCCGGAGCTGCGCCCATCGTGATTGCGGTGTCTGCCGCAGCCACCTACCGGTTAGTCGCGCGATCGCTTCGATCCGTCGACGCGATCCGAGCGCGGGTCGCAGACATCAGCAGCTCCGACTTGGGTGAGCGGGTTCCCGTTCCGAACAACTTCGACGAGATCTCGGCGCTGGCGACCACCATGAACGAGATGCTGGCGCGCATCGAGGCCGGCCACGAGGCCCAACGGCGATTCGTCGGCGACGCGTCGCACGAGCTTCGCAGCCCGCTGGCGGCGATCATCTCTGCTCTCGACGTCGCCGCGGCGCATCCAGAGTTGTTCGACGAAGAGCTTGCGTCGTCGACTCTGCGGCCCGAGGCACGCCGAATGGAGTCCCTCGTCGAGGACTTGTTGTTGCTCGCTCGCGCCGATGAACGCGGACTTGCGATGCAGCACAAGGACGTCGACCTCGACGACGTCGCGTCGAGCGAGATCGGCCGAGTGTTGCGGGAGCGGGGCGTGACCATCGACGCCGACTTGGCTCCGACGCGCGTCGTCGGCGACGCCGGCAGCTTGTCGCGGGTCCTTCGCAACCTCTTGGAGAACGCGACCCGGCACGCCTCGTCGAAGATCGAGGTCACCCTGCACGCGGACGGGTCCGATGCGGTGTTGACGGTCGGTGATGACGGACCGGGCATTCCCGAGCCAGACAGGGCCCGTGTGTTCGACCGGTTCGTGCGTCTGGACTCAGACCGTGCGCGTACGGGCGGGGGATCGGGTCTCGGTTTGTCGATCGTGTCGGAAGTCGTTGCCGCACATGGTGGAACCATCGCGATCGGTGAGCGCGCGGGAGGGGGAACGGTGGTGACGGTTCATCTACCGCTGGCGTACTCGTCCGAGTCGAGCCGGTAGCCGACGCCGCGGACCGTTTGGATCGTGTGGGTGCCGAAGGGTGCGTCGATCTTGCGGCGCAGGTATCCGACGTACACTTCCACGACGTTGTCGGGCCCGGCATAGTGGGCGTCCCAGACGTGTTCCAGGATGTCGTCCTTCGTGACCGCGGTGTCCTTGCGCTGCATCAAGTATTCGAGCAATCCGTACTCGCGTGGGGTCAACTCGATCGCGGTCTGACCGCGTTGCACGACGCGACGTGCGGGATCGAGTGACAACGTGCCTGCCGAGAGCACAGGGGGGCGTTGAGGTCCGCCACGACGGACGAGCGCGCGTAGACGGGCCACCAGGACGATGAAGGACACCGGTTTGCTGAGGTAATCGTCAGCGCCAAGGTCGAACGCGTCGGCCTGGTCGTAGTCGCCGTCTTTGGCGGTCAGCATCAGCACCGGGGTCCATACCGCTCGGGCTCGAATCCCGCGCAGGACCTCGTAGCCGTTGATACCGGGCAGCATGATGTCCAGCACGATCACGTCGAAGCTGTTCTCCGTCGCCTCCCACAGGCCGTCGACGCCGTTGTCCGCGTGAACCACCACGAAGCCCTCGGCGCGCAGGCCCATGCCGAGCGTGGCGGCGAAACGGGGCTCGTCCTCGACGATCAAGACCTTCACGCGCGTTGCCTTCCGTCACTCGAGCGGGCCGCGTCAACGAGTCTCGCCAAGGCCCGCCCCGACGGATGTCGCCGTCATTGCGAGCGTGGCATTGAGCACCTGAGAGGAAGCTGAGGCGAACGGCATGCGGATCGCACGTCGAGCCGAACACCGTGGGGCGATGCGAAGTGGTCGGGTCCGTGATGCCGCCGCAACCCTCGTCGAGCGGACCACCCTGGACGGCAACCATTAGCGCAATCGATTGAAGAGACGCCTCGGCCGTCCGGCTATTGGACTGGGGCCGTCGAGTGCGTCGTCTGACTGTGCTCAGCGCCGCTTCCATGATGGTGATGCCCACTCCTGGCGCCCCCGGCGAAGCCGGTCCAGAAGGCCACCGCGGCGATGGCCACGATGCCGACGGTGACCGCGACCACAGCCGCAACTCGAAACTTGCGGTCGCGCCCTCGGAACCACTGCCGTCGCAACTGTTTCACTGATTGAGCCGCTATCGGCGTGGACTCGTCAGGCGCATCGGTCACGTCGACGATGATGCCCGACGGTTCCTGAGGATCCGCGAAGAGGCGGCCGCGCTCGTCACGCTAGAACGAGGGTCAGAATCCCTTGGGACGGGGCGCCTTGACGGCCGGAGCCGCAACCGGAACGACGACGACTGTCGACGGGGCGAGGCTCACGCGCTCGATCGTCACCGTCGTCGTCTCTCCGGTCGTCATCGTCGATGCGGTTACCGCTGTTGGGCTTGTTTCATCCTGCGCCACCGCCGACAAGCCCAGAACTACTAGTGCGGCGCCTCCCGTTAGCGCCCCAAGCGACTTCAAAGCCGTTCGCGTACTCGTTGTCATCTCCACCCCTGCCTTCCTGTCCGACGCGCACCCCCGCGTGCGTGGAATCGCTCACCGTGGAACTCGGCATCTATCACTCCTACACCCGATGCGCTGAAGGTTTGTTGAGGACGACTGAAAGGTCTACAACCGGCATGGTGGGCCATGGTCATGGCGGGGGAGCCGGGGGCTCGGTGGTGCCTCTCGGCGTCAAGCCGTGGTGCGGCGCGGTCCACTACATGGCAGGGGGCTCCCGCTTCACGACGACCGTGCCCACGCGCACGCTCGAAGGGACCTACCTCGGGACGACCGTGATCTGTCGGATGCTTCTCGGTCGTCCTCGACACGGATTCGTCACTCATTACCAGCTCTTACGGGCGTAGCGTCAAGCCCAGGGGGCAGGTCGAACACCGGGAGCTGGCCATGGAGGTCCCCATGCAGTCGAACCGTCTCCGAGTGCTGACTGCATTCGGAACCGCAGCATTGACCGCCCTCGTCGCTGCCGCCCTCTCGAGCATGCCCGCATCACCGTCCGCTGCGGTCGCCTCGGGCAGCTCGTGCGTCAACGGTGTCGTACCGCTCAATCCGTACATCGTGAACTGCAACCTGCCGACGCGTGGGAACCACATCGTAGGGGCGGCGCCAGATGCGGGCGCAATCATCGCGTGCCGGCATGACTTGACCTGTCTGTCCTACTACGTGAATTATCCGGGCGCGCTCGTCGTACCCGGATACCGGCCATAGCAGTCCGCCCGTTGTGCCCGCCGCAGACCGCACGAGCACGCACGGACAGTCGGTCCGAAAGTCGTTTGGCAAGCCTACGTTTGCTGGTCGGTAATGAAATTGATGTCTAGCGTGATAACCATGTCGATCGAGACTCATTCCGAACCGCACACCGGTTCGGTGTATTCGAAATTGAACTGGCTACGGGCCGGCGTCTTGGGGGCCAACGACGGGATCGTCTCCACAGCCGGGATCGTGGTGGGGGTTGCCGCAGCCACCACGTCACGCGACCCCATTCTTACTGCTGGAGTCGCAGGACTCGTGGCCGGTGCCGTGTCGATGGCGTTGGGAGAATACGTCTCCGTGAGTACTCAACGGGACACCGAGCGGGCCCTACTCAGGAGGGAAAGGACCGAGCTACGCGACGACCCCGCGGCCGAATTAGACGAGCTCGCAGCATTATACGAGGCCAAGGGATTGTCAACGCCCACCGCCCGGACCGTAGCTGAAGAACTCACCGATCACGACGCATTCGCCGCCCACGCCGACGTGGAGTTGGGCATCGATCCGTCGGACTTGGCCAACCCCTGGCAAGCAGCACTGTCGTCGGCGTCCTCGTTCACTCTGGGCGCACTTCTCCCACTGATCGCGATTCTTCTCTCCACCAACGCATCCCAGATTCTGGTGACCGTCGCGGCAGTCCTCGTGGCGTTGGTCGTCACGGGGACGACGTCAGCCGCACTCGGCGGGGCGCCCAAGGCGCGCGCGATCGCCCGAAACGTCGTCGGCGGAACGTTGGCCCTGAGCGCTACCTATGCCATCGGGCACCTGGTGGGCGCGGCACTCGCTTGAGCACTTCACCGATCGCCTAACCATGAACCCCCACAGAAGGACGCCAGTTGTCGACATTCGAAGGTCTACCCGCACACGTCTTACTCGTCCACTTCATCGTCGTGCTCGTCCCCCTGACCGCCATCCTGGCGATCGTCTGCGCCCTATGGCCGGCCGCGCGCAGCCGCCTCACCTGGCTCGTGTTGATCCTCGCAACGGTGACCACTGTTCTGACGCCGGTGGCGACCGATGCCGGTGAATGGCTCGAGCGCCGCACCCCTCCGAACGCACTGCTGCACGCCCATGCCGAACTCGGCGACACCATGCTGTACTTCGCGATTGGGCTTCTGGCGGCCGCGGTACTGCTGACGCTCGTGCACCTACGGGAAGGCCGCGACCACTCACTGCAACCCCTAGTCAAAGGAGTCGTCGTCGCGGTGGTCGTCGTTGCCAGCATCGCGGCGGCCGTTCAGGTATACCGGATCGGTGACTCGGGAGCGCAATCAGTTTGGGGCAACGAGGCCGCCGCGCCAGCGTCGCCGAACTGAACGCCAGTCGCATTTGGCATCAGGTGATGCATCGGTGCATCACCCGTCGTCCCGAACAGTCACCTGCCCGCCAACATCTGCCGAGCCAGCGTCTCCGCCCGCCCAACGTTGGACAGCAGGTCGTCCCGTTTCTTGGGCCACCACAACAGTTCCACGACGATGATCGCAACCCACAGCCACGAGACCACGGCTAGTCGGAGCGATCCGAAGAAGGTGTCAGTCAACGCGAGGGCGACCGATAGCGCGGCTACCAACGGTATGATCCACCGATACGGGCGAGCTTGATCATGCGCGTCGCGCAACCCGCCGCCGTACTCGATGACGGCGTGCGCCAGGGTCGTTTCACCGATGGTGTGGCCGCCGCGGGTCGCCCGAGCGACCGCCACTCGATCGGGGCCGCTGAGCATCGTGGCTCCCGGCCAGAAGCGTCTCATCCGACGAGCCGCCGGGATCCCAAAGATCAAGGGACCGACGATGACAAGCGCGCCTAGCGCTGCAACCGAACCAGACTCGGCAAACCCAAGCGCGCCAGAGAGGGCACCGACGGCAAGCCCGACGGCAACGGCCCTGAACATAGAGCCCCCTCGCCAGACCCACGCCGGGATCACAACCACACGCTCATTGTGGCCGTTGCCCGTTGCGGAGGGCAATCGGGTGGACAAGCGGCCATTCACGGTCTGACGGCACCGTTCGCTCCCCGGGTGCCTGTGGTGCATGCGGGAGACATCGTGGCGCCTGCCCGGCGGCCGGCGACACGTGGCAAAGCGTTGCTGCGAGTTGTGGGTCGCGGCGTATCGCTAGCCTGGCAGTCATGCGCTGCACGCCGAAGGTGTTGATGACCGTGCTCGTGGTCGCGATGGTGGCCGGTGGGTGTGGTCCTCGGTCCACGCCTGCTCCGCCGGTGTCTGCTGTGCAGGTCTCCGACTATCCCGGGTCGATTCGCGACCGCGTCACGGTCCCGGCGATGATGACCCATTTGTCCAAGCTTCAGGCGATCGCCGATGCCCATGACGGCAACCGGGCACTGGGGACACCAGGGTATGGGGACAGCGCGGATTACGTCGCTGATGCCCTGCGGGCCAAGGGGTTTCACGTCGAGATGCCCGAGTTCGACCTTCGCTTCCCATTCGCGGACACACCGGTCGTGACCGTCGGCGGGTCGACGGTGGCGGCCAAACCGCTCGAATACACGGTCGGCACCGGACCGCAGGGCGTGTCCGGCCCTCTGGCGGCAGCGCGGGTCGAGGACAGCCCCGGCTGCACCGCCAGCGACTACGACGGGTTGCCGGTGACCGGTGCGGTGGTGCTCGTCGATCGGGGAACGTGCCCGTTCGGTGTCAAGGAGCAGGCCGCTGCGCAGCGCGGCGCGGTAGCGCTGATCGTGGCCGATACGTCCGACGACAATCGGTCTGGGGCGACCCTCGGCGCGCAGACCGACGTGAGGATCCCGGCAGTCATCGTCAGCAAGTCCGTCGGTCAGCAGCTTCGCGCCCAGTCCGGCGCGACGACCATCCACCTCAACGCCGGCACCCGCACCGTCAGGACCCGCAACGTGGTGGCGCAAACCGCGACCGGATCCACCAGCGACGTCGTGATGGTCGGAGCACACCTGGACAGCGTGCCCGCGGGCCCTGGCATCAACGACGACGGGTCCGGAGTCGCCGCGGTGCTCGAAACCGCGCTGCAGATGGGTAGCTCACCGCCCGTCCACAACGCCGTGCGCTTCGGGTTCTGGGCCGCCGAGGAAGTCGGGCTCCTCGGCTCCCTTCACTACGTGCAGTCCCTGACCGACGACCAACTCAAGGACGTTGCCCTCTATCTGAACTTCGACATGCTGGCCTCGCCAAACCCGGCGTACTTCACCATGGACGGCGACCAGTCCGCCCCACCGATGCCCCAACGCGATCCGCCGCGGATACCGGAGGGCTCCGCCGGCATCGAACGTTCACTGGTCGCCTACCTGGCGAGTGCAGGCAAGACCGCGCAAGACACGTCCTTCGAAGGGCGTTCGGACTACGAACCGTTCGTCCGCGCCGGTATCCCGGCCGGTGGAATCTTCACCGGGGCGGAGGCAACGATGACCCAGGAGCAGGCGACGCTGTGGGGTGGAGTCGCAGGCCAACCCTACGACCCGAACTACCACCAGAAAACCGACACGCTCGACCGAATCAACCAGACGGCGCTCGGCATCAACGGTCGCGGCGCGGCGTTCACCGTCGCGTCGTATGCCCAGGACCTCGGCGGCCGCAATGGCGTGCCGGGTCGCGGGGACCGGACGCGACACCCGGTCCCCGGTCCGTGACACCACCACCGCACCTCGCCGCGACGCTCCTGGCCGTCGTCGCCGTCCTGACGTCGTGTGCTGCTCCACCGCCCGATCGGGCGGCGGCACCGACCCACGATGCCGCCGACGTCACCTTCGCCCAGGACATGGTGCCCCACCATCAGCAAGCCGTCGCGCTGGCGGCGATGGTCCCAGCCCACACCGGCAATCCCGTCCTGCGGTCGATCGCCACGCAGATCGGCGCGGACCAACAAGCCGAGATCCGCACCCTCGACGGGTTGCTCACGGCCTGGGGGGAGCCGTCCGACGTCGACGCCATGCCACCCTCTCAGCACGGTGGCATGCCCATGACGGGCATGGTCGATCAGGCCACGATGGACCGACTGGCCTCCCTGGACGACGACGCCTTCGACACGCTGTGGGTCACGTCCATGATCGGTCACCATCAGGGCGCCATCAGCATGGCGCAGGACGAGATCGCCCACGGCCACAGCCCAGACGCCCGGCACGTCGCAGAGTTGATCATCACCGCCCAACAGCGGGAGATAGCGATGATGACCCACCTGATCAGTGCCACCCAATGAGCGCATCCGCCGGCAACGTGCGTTGGCAACACCAATTCGCTGCCCGGGCTGACGGACGCACCTACGGTTGTCAACGGAACTGGCGATCACTTCGCCGACCAGACGGGGGTGCGAGCTGTGGTTCCGAACACGGGCGACGGGATTCTTCTGATCGGCGCGGACTCTCCGCCACGGCCTACTCGAACGTCGACGACGCGGTGGCGGAGGCCGCCCGGTGAGTCGATGGCTGGTCACCAACGTCCCGTCCTGGCTGCTGCTGATCGGGCTGATCGTCGTGGTAGCAGGCGGCGCCGCCCTCGTCCAGACCTTCGTTCGGCGTCGCTACCCGGCCCTGATCGACGGCGAACACAACGACGTCACCAAGTTCACCTACGGTTTCATTGGATTCCTCTACGCCTTCTTCATCGGTTTCGTCGTCTCGTCGATGTGGGGGCAGATCAACGCCGCCGATACCAGCGCGCGCGCCGAAGGCGCGGTAGCCGTTCAATGGCTACCGTTGCAACCGTTTTCGACAAGAATGACAGTGACAGGGTGCGGCAGAGCCTCCTGACCTATGAGCGAGCCGCCATCGAGGAGTGGCCCACCATCGGCGACGCCCGGTCGCCGGAGGCGGATAACGCACTGGCCGCTCTGTTCACGGCGTACCAGCAGGGCCACGCCTCGACCGATCCGCAGAAGTCAGTCCTCGCGACGTCGTACTCGGACTTCTCCACCATTAGTCAGGCGCGCACCGAACGATTGCTGACGGCTCGCGATGACGCTGGACCGCCGCGGCCGATATGGGCAGTCATCTTCCTGACGAGCGCGATGGTCGTCGGGACCGTGATCATCTACGGCGTCGAGAAGCCCGTCATGCACTACCCGATGGTGGCGATCGTCGGCGTCATCGTTGCGGCCAACCTATTCCTCATCCTCTAACTGGCCCACCCGTTCATCGGCGACATCTCGACGTCAGCTGATCTTCTGCAGGAAGTGGTGAGGGTGCTGTCGCCGACGCCCTAGCCGCCGTCGACGATCCGACGCACCGTTCAGCCGGTGATCACCGACGCGAGATGGTGGCCGATGGCCGTATAGGCGGCTCGAGTGAAGTGCGTGCCGTCCACCGTGAGCGACGGCGGAACGTCGTCGTTGGCGACCGCTGCGGTGTCCTGGGGTGTGCGCGGGACGCCGGTCGCGGCGAGCCCTTCGGAGACGAGCCACCTGCGGAGGTCAACGAAGTGAGGGCCGTATTCCCTTGCGAGTTCACCTGCCACCGCGGGAACCGTCCCGACGATCAGATACCGCCTGTGGTCGGTCATGGAGTGCACCATCGACTGGATGTCGGCTGTGATGGCTCCTGGTTGCGAACTGTTGTTCGTTCCGCTCCAAATGATGGAGAAGCAGTCGCGGGTAGTGGCGCCCTGGTCTCCGCTGAACGTAGTTCCGGGCGACACGCTCACGGGCGCGGAGGGCGGAGTGTCGGGTGCGAAGGCGAACGTGCTGACACCGTGGGTGATGGTGTGCTGGAGGGTGCCGGCGGTTCCCGCCAGGCTGCCGTGCATGGTGAGCTTTCCGGCGTCGGCGTACAGCGACCAACCTTCGTCTGGACTGATTGCCGTGATCGGAACGGGGCCGGCGGATCGGGCTGGGAGCTCGTTGTTGGCGACGGTCACTCGTGGCGTCAATCCGCCTTGCCGCACGGCGATCTCCGCCGATCCCTGCGACGGGGCGCCGTAGTTGATGGTCTTGACCTTGAGGTCGCTGCCTAGAGTGTCGAGCCAGGTCGGGTTGGCTTGCTGCCACGCGCCACCGACCTTGGTGAGGGCGTATGTCAACGAGTCACCCCAGCCCACCACGCACGACGCTTCGACGGCACCGGCGGGGTCTGCTGCCGGCTTCTCCTCCGTGGAACAGCTGGAGAGAACCAAGACGGCGCACGTCGACACGGCGATGCGCCCGAAGCTGATCACAGTTGCGGCCTTCGTTCAATGCGGGAGGCCGTGCGACCCCTTCCCAGTCTCGTCATGTTATCGAGCGAGGAACTGCCGTGGCCAGCCACTGAGGCTGCATCCGTGCCGACGCACTTCCGGTCTACGACGGCGTACGCATCGCGGGGGACTGTCCGGAGTAGTCGACCTGCCAGTGCTCGATGCCATTGAAGCCAGCTCGACCGCAACCGCTCGCGAGGAGCCAACGCCGTCAGGTCGGGCACGGCGTCGGCCAAGGCCCTCGTGCGTACATCCGTCGAACTCTTTCTTTTCGAAACAGTCCACGAACGGCGACACCCCGGCTAGGCTCAGCGCTCGTGGATGTCGGCCTCGACGTGGCCCAGCAGGCGTGGGTCGACGAAGTGCGAGCCTTCCTCGACGACAACGTGTCCCCGGCCCTGGAGGCGGAGTACGCCGAGCACGGCCTCGAGCGCCTCGGCGGCGAGGTGTCGGCGTTTCGACGCAGGGTTGGCGAGAAGGGCTGGTTCGGGGTCACCTGGCCCAAGGAGTTTGGCGGACTGGGCCTCGGTGCCATGCACCAGCACCTGTTGATGCGGGAGTTCGAGTATCGCGGCGTTCCCGGGCCGGATCTCACGGTCACCTCGGTGGCGCCGATGATCATGCGGCACGGCACCGACCGCAACAAGCAGGAGTTCTTGCCGCCGATCGCCAGGGGCGAGTTAGTTTGTGCCGTCGGGTATTCCGAGCCCGAAGCTGGAACGGACCTAGCGAGCCTGCGGACCCGGGCGGTGCGCGACGGCGACGAGTGGGTGATCAACGGGTCGAAGATCTGGAACAGCGGCGCGCAGCGCAGTACACACGAGTGGCTCTGCGTGCGAACCGATCCGGCGGCCCGGCGCCATCGCGGCATCTCGGTAATCATCGTGCCGCTGAACGCCTCGGGCATCGAGATCCGGCCGCTGACGGCGTGGTCGGGCTACCGTACCAACGAGGTGTTCTTCCGCGACGTCCGCGTGCCCGCGGCGAACCTGATCGGTGAGGAGAACCACGGTTGGACCTACATCACCGGGGCGCTGGACCTGGAACGCGGTGCACTGACCAATGCCGGTGACCTGCGGCGTGCGCTCGACGAACTGCAGACGCTGGCCTGGACCCCCCGGCGCGACGGCTCGGTACCTAGCGACAACTCGGCTTTCACGAGGCGTCTCACGCAGGCCGAGGCCGACGTCGACGTCGCGACGCTGATGGGTCTGGAAGCCGCCTCGCTGCTCGACACGGCCACCATCCCGACGGTGGAGGTGAGCGTCGAGAAGATCTTCACCAGTGAGCTGAGGCAGCGGATCGCCGACCTCGCCCTCGACCTGCTGGGTCCCGACGGGCTACTGGCGCACCGATCCGCGGGCGCTCCAGCCGCTGGAGTATTCGAAAGGCTTTACCGCGCAGCGCCACTCATGCGATTCGGCGGTGGCGCCAACGAGGTCCTGCGCGACGTGATCGCGCAGCGGGGCCACGGCATGCCGTCGTACGGACGCTGATCGACGTGCGACTACTGCCCGACGACGACGAGCGCGAATTCGCGTCGACCGTGCGCCGCGTGCTGGCGGCGGATTCGGATGCGGCGTCGCTTTGGGCGTCGCTGGCCCGCGCGGGTGTGCTCGGTCTCGTGCTGCCGGAACGGCACGGTGGCTCGGGTGCACGCCTCGTCGATCTGGGCAGCTTCTACGTCGAAGCGGGGCGGGAACTGTGTCCCATGGCCGTCCACGCCACGATCGCGGCCGGACTGGCGATCGATGCACTCGGCACCCCGGAGCAACACGCCGCCTGGTTGCCCGACCTCGCCTCCGGTAGGGCCTGCGCCACAACGGCATTGTGGTCGCCGGTGGATGCCGCAGTCATCACCCCTACCCTGCGGGCCGAATCGACCGGCTCGTGCTGGACGCTCAGCGGTCACGTCGACTTCGTGCTCGGCGCCTGCAGTGCCGACTACGTCGTCGTGTCGGCAGGGGAGACGTCGGGGGGCGGGACGCTGGTGTTCGTGGTGCCGACGAACACCGAGTCACTGCGCATCGAACCGCTGGCGTTGATGGGCTCTTGGGACGCTGCCCGATTGCACTTCGACGGTGTCGTCGTCGAGGATGACCGCGCGCTGGCTGCCGATCGAAGTGTCCCCGACGAGCAATTGCACCGTCTTGCCAACACGGCGATGGCTCTGCTGTCGCTCGACCTCGTCGGCGTCGGAGAGGCGGCGCTGCAGCGGACCGTCGACCACACCGTGCAGCGCCAGCAGTTCGGTCGACCGATCGCGTCGTTCCAGGCGGCGCAACACCTCGTCGCGAACATGCACATCGCCCTTGCCGCCGCTCGACTGGCGGTGTGGGCGGCGGTGTCCTTGCTCGACGAGGGGCAGCTGGCGACGCGCCAAACGGCCGTCGCCCGGATGCACGCCAGCACTGCAGCCAAGCTGGCGACGCTCGACGCGCACCAATTGCACGGCGGCATCGGCTATGTCGTCGACACCGACCTGCACGAGTTCTCGGAACGAGCCCGTGTGCTGTCGACGCTGGGCGGCGGCGCCGACATCGCGGCGAACTGGCTCGAGGAGGCGCAGAGGCGATCATGACCGACGACAGCTTGATCGACGCCGAATCCGTGACACGGGTCGGAAGCATTGCCGCGCGGGCAACCGGCGAATTGAACCGTCTGCAATGGCAGCGGTGGGCGGCCTCGGTCGGCGATCACAATCAGCTCTGGTTCGACGGCGACTACGCGCGCGCCAACGGCTACGACGACGTGATCTGCCCGCCGCTCTACCTTCAGTACGCCGTTCTCGGCGTGACGTCGTTGAACGGCGTGCGGCCCGACGGATCCTCGGGCGCGGCCTCCGGCGACCTGGCGTTCCCGCGGGCACCGCGGCGCATGGCCGGCGGTGAGAGCACCACGTTCCACCTTCCGGCCTATCACCACGACGACATCGAGATGGTGCGAACCATCGAGTCGATCGTCGAAAAGCGGGGCCGGTCGGGTCGATTCGTCCTGGTCACATGGCACACCACCTACCGCAATCAGCGCGCCGACTTGGTCGCAGAGGCGACGACGTCGATGATCGCCAGGCCGTGACGAATCCGATGCCAGGCGCCCAGGTGTACTTCGACGAGGTCGAACCCGGTGACGAGATCCCGTCGTTGACCGTCGCGGTCGACGAGACGCAGATGTTCTTCTTCAGCGCGGCGACGTACAACGGCCACCGCATTCACTACGACAAGCAGTGGGCACGCGACGTCGAGGGCTACGACGACGTGCTGGTGCAAGGTCCGTTGCAATCGGCGCTGCTGGCCCGCGCCGTCACCGACTGGATCGGCGGACGGGGCAGGCTCGTCGAGTACTCCGTACAGAACCGCGCGGTCGCCCACCCCGGCCAACCGCTGACATTCGGCGGCGTGGTGACCGCGAAACGCGTCGTCCGCGGGGTCGGTCTGGTGGACCTGACCATCACGGGGCGCCGCGACGACACCGTGCTGATGCCCGGGACGGCCACCGTCTCACTGCCATTGCGTGCCGAGGCGCCATGATGTCGTTCCAAGGACGTGCGGCGATCGTCGGCATCGCCGAACTCCCCGCCCAGCGCAAGCAGATTCGCCCCGAGTTGTTCACCATCGACCAGTACGCCGCGTTGGCGGCCGCCGTGATCGCCGACTCGGGCCTCGACTCCTCGGTGGTCAACGGACTGGTCTGTCACGGCATCGCGGAGTCCGAGATGTTCGCGCCCGCGACCCTCAGCGAATACCTCGGCCTGCCTATCGACTTCGGTGAACGGGTCGACCTGGGTGGCGCGACGTCGGCGGGGATGGTGTGGCGAGCCGCGGTCGCGGTGGAACTGGGCCTGTGCGACGCGGTGCTCGCGGTCGTGCCGGGATCGACGATGCTTCCCCGATCCCAGCGCCAACCCGCGGCACCGCCCGCGTGGTACGGCGCGTCGAGCAACAAGTTCGGCTCACCGCAAGCCGAGTACGAGATCCCCTACGGCAACGTGGGCCAGAACGCGCCGTACGCCCAGATCGCCCAGCGCTACGCCGCGCTCTACGGCTACGATCCCAGCGCGCTCGCCAAGATCGCCGTCGATCAGCGCACCAACGCCTGCGCCCATCCCGACGCAGTGTTCCACGGCAAGCCGTTGACCGTCGAGGACGTGCTTTCCAGCCCGGTGATCGCGGATCCCATCCACATGCTCGAGACCGTGATGCGCGTTCAGGGGGGCGCGGGCGTGCTGATCGTCAACGCCGACCTCGCGACCAGGTCCCGGCATCGTCCGGTGTGGATCAAGGGGTTCGGCGAGCACATCTCGTTCAAGACCCCCACCTACGCCGACGATCTCATGATCACGCCGGTGGCACGGTCGTCGGCTCGCGCGTTCACGATGGCCGGCCTCACCCAGGCCGACGTCGACGTCGCATCGATCTACGACTGCTACACCATCACGGTCCTGATGACCCTGGAGGACGCGGGTTTCTGCGCCAAGGGCCACGGCGCAGCGTGGCTCAACGGCCGGAACTTGACCTTCCGGGGCGACTTCCCGCTCAACACCGCGGGGGGACAGCTGTCGTTCGGGCAGGCGGGCATGGCCGGCGGGATGCACCACGTCGTCGATGCCGCCCGACAGGTGATGGGCCGCAGCTCCGCCGCTCAAGTCGCCGACTGCGACGTCGCGTTCGTGACGGGTACCGGCGGAATCATGAGCGAGCAAGTGGCGCTCGTGCTGGGAGGCGACTGACGTGCGCGAGCCCATGCCGCTACCCGAACCCACGCCGGTGTCCGCACCGTATTGGCGCGCGCTGCGGCGGCACTGCATCGAGGTCCAGTACAGCCCGTCGTCGGAGCGCTACGTGTTCTACCCGAGGACGTTGGCTCCCGGCACGCTTGCCGACGACCTGGAATGGCGCGAGATCGACGGCGCTGGAACGTTATTCACCTATACCGTCGCCGAGCGGCCGACGGGACCGCCGTGGGCCGACGCCGTGCCTCAGCTGCTCGCCGTCGTCGAGTGGGACGTCGGTCCGAGGGTCAGTACCGAACTGGTCGACGTCGAGCCCGACGACATCAGGATCGGCATGCGGGTCACGCCGGTGTTCCACGACGTGCCCGACACCGACGTCACGCTGCTGCGCTACCGGCCCGCCTGAGCGTCCGGCGTGGGCTTTCGCCCAGGTTTGCGCTTGCGTCGCGCCGCCAGGCGATCCAACTCTGCGAGCAGCGTGTCGGCTCGCGCAACCTCGTCGGCGTAGTACTGAGCCGACCAGTTCAGCACCGCCACCGGATAGGCCCACTCCGTGACGGGGGCAGCACCCTCGGCGTGATCGAGCGCCAGCACCCTCATGCGTTCGGATTGCGCCCGATGCGCCAGCACCATGTCACGCAGCTTGGCGGGATCTGCCGTGTGCCCCAACCACGTTCGCAACATGATGCCGTGCTTGAGCACGGCGGGTTCGGGCTCGGCCTCGGTGGTCCACGCGGTGACCGCCCGCTCGCCAGCGTCGGTGATGCGGTAGACCCGCTTCTCGCGTTCGCCGCGCTTGCGCTGCAGACGCCGGTTCTCGTCCAAGCGCGAGGCGACGAGCCCGAGCTCCTCCAACTTGTGCAGCTCGCCGTAGATCTGGCTGAACGACGGTGCCCAGTAGAAGAACTTCAGGCTCCAATCGGCCCAGCGCTTCATGTCGAAGCCGGACAGTTCCTGCCCGAACGACAACAGGCCCAGCACCGCGTAACTCGTCGGCCGCAGTCGCGTCTGCGGCTCCACGTGGTCATCGGCCATGGCGACACCCTAGAACAGGTGATGACCGCAATACCGCGTGACCGCGTCTCTATTTCTGATAGAAACACATCACGACCGACGAGGAGCTCATGGACGACGGTGTAGCGGCAATGCTGCGGACGCTCAACGATGCCTTCCCGGCGGTCGAGCACATGTCCGCGCGCGATGCGCGGGCGGCGGTGGAGGCGCGACGCCAGCCGGTGTCCAACCTCGGCGACGCGAGCGCCCAAGACCTGTATCTCGACGTGGCCGGCGGGTCGATTCCGGTGCGGATCTACCGACCTCGTGGAGCCGACGAGACGCCTCGACCTGGCGTCGTATTCCTTCACGGCGGCGGTTTCGTGTTGTGCGACATCGAGAGCCACGACGGGTTCTGCCGAGCTATGGCCTCACACACGTGCTCGGTGGTCGTCTCGGTCGGCTACCGGCTCGCCCCCGAACACCGGGCCCCCACGGCTGCGGAGGACGCGTACGCTGCGTTCGACTGGGTCGCCCGGCACGCCACGGAACTCGGCGTCGACCCGCAGCGCATCGCGGTTGGCGGGGATAGTGCCGGCGGTAACCTGGCCGCGGTCGCGGCGATCCTCTGTCGGGAACGCGGCACGGCTCCGCCGGCCGCACAGATACTCCTGTACCCGGTGATCGATCCGGCGTGCGACACCGCCAGTCACCGCCGTAGAGCCACCGGATACTTCACCACTCATGCTGCAATGCAATGGTATTGGTGCCAGTACCTCGGTGGTGCGACGTTGCCGGAGCCGGCCTACCTCGTCGCACCCGGCCGTGCAGCGACGCTGGCCGGACTGCCGACCGCCATCCTCGTGACGGGTACCCTCGACCCGTTGCACGACGAGGGCGCGGGCTATGCGAGAAGACTGCGGGCGGCGGGCGTGCCGGTAGTGCACCGTGACTTCCGCGGTCTCTTCCACGGCTTCCTCACCATGCTCGACTTCCCGCCCGCGGCGTCGGGCCGCGACCTGCTGTGGTCGGACATG
Organism: uncultured Actinomycetota bacterium; assembly: GCA_963846985.1. GTDB lineage: Bacteria > Actinomycetota > Actinomycetes > Mycobacteriales > Mycobacteriaceae > Mycobacterium. The sequence goes on along the minus strand of CAWJYC010000010.1, from coordinate 172,865 downwards.
CGTCGGCTGCTGTCGGTTCGCGCCTCGGAGGCCGTGTCGTGACGGCGGACCGTTACGACGTCGTCGTGATCGGCGCGGGTTTCGCCGGTCTGTACGCCGTGCACCGCGCGACGACGGCGGGGCTGACCGTGCTCGGCATCGAGGCCGCCGCCGGCGTCGGCGGCACCTGGTACTGGAACCGGTATCCCGGTGCTCGGTGCGACGTGGAGAGCGTCGACTATTCGTACTCCTTCGACGAGGACCTCCAGCAGTCGTGGACGTGGACCGAGCGCTTCGCCGGACAGCCGGAGATTCTGGCCTACCTCGAGCACGTCGCCGACCGCTTCGACCTGCGTCGCCACTACGCGTTCGGCACCTCGGTGACCGGCGCCGCCTTCGGCGCGAACTCCGGCCGGTGGGAGGTGTGCACCTCGACCGGCGCCACGTATCGCGCCGACTTCCTGTTGTGCGCCACCGGCTGTCTGTCCGCAGTCAACCGACCCGACCTACCCGGCCTCGACGACTTCACCGGTGAGGTCTACTACACCGCCGCCTGGCCCGACGAGGCACCGGACTTCGGCGGCAAGCACGTCGCGCTGATCGGCACCGGATCCTCCGGCATCCAGGCGGCCCCGATGCTCGCGGCCTCCGCCGCGTCGTTGACGGTGTTCCAGCGCTCCCCGAACTACAGCGTGCCCATGCCGAACCGGCCGTGGACCGACGACGACGTCAGAGAGATCAAGGCCGGGTACGCGGAACGACGTCGCCGGTCCGCCTACGCGCCGGCGGGCACCCCGCACACCAGCCACGCGACACCGGCATCGGAGACCAGTACGGCCGATCGAGCGGAGGCGCTGCGACAACGGTGGTCCAAGGGAGGCGTCCTATTCAGCAAGACGTTCCCGGACCAGTTGACCGACCTGGCCGCCAACGACGTCGCGCGGGTGTTCGCCGAGGAGCGGATCAGGGAACTCGTCGACGATCCCAACGTGGCCGACGATCTCATCCCGGTCGACCACCCGATCGGCACCAAGCGCATCTGCACCGACACCGGTTACTACCAGACGTTCAACCGCGACCACGTGACGCTGGTGAACCTGCGGCGTGACCCGATCATCGCAGTCACCGTCGACTCGATCTCGACGACCACGGCCGAGCATCCCTGCGACACCATGGTTTTCGCCACCGGCTTCGACGCGATGACGGGCGCGCTCAGCCGCATCGATCCCGTCGGCCCCGACGGAGACAGACTCAGCGACCTGTGGGCCGACGGTCCCGTCACCTTCCTCGGACTGATGATCCCCAAGCTCCCCAACCTGTTCAGTTTCAGCGGGCCGGGCAGCCCGTCGGTGCTGGCCAATATGGTGTTGCACGCAGAGGTCCAGGTTGACTGGGTGTTCGCCCTGATCGAGAGCGCGCGCGGGGAAGGTGCCGGCCAGATCGAAGCACGTGGGGATGCCGCAGCGGCGTGGACCCGGCACGTCGCCGAGGCTGCCGAGAACACCCTGTTCGTGCGCGCCGACTCGTCGTGGTACCTCGGCGCGAACATCGATGGCAAGAAGCGGGTGTTCATGCCGTACGTCGGCGGCTTCGGAACTTATCGCAGCCACTGCGACGACGTGGCCGAGAACGACTACAGCGGTCTGGTGTTGACGTCGACGTGAACCCCTTCCGCCTCGACGACAAGGTCGTCCTCATCACTGGCGCGGCGCGCGGCCAGGGCGCCGCCGAGGCGGAGTTGATGGTCGAACTGGGCGCCCACGTGGTCGCCTGTGACGTGCTCGATGCCGAAGGCGCCTCGCTCGAGGAGCGCCTCGGTGGCTCCGTGAGCTATCACCGGCTCAACGTGGTCGAAGCGCCCGAGTGGCAGTCGGTGGTGACCGACGTCGTCGATCAACACGGTCGGATCGACGTGCTGATCAACAATGCGGGCATTTACCGGCGGGCACCGCTCACCGAGTGGACGCCCGGCCAGATCCGAAACATGCTCGATGTCAACCTGGTTGGACCCATCCTTGGCATGAAGTCGGTGAAATCGGTGATGCCCGACGGCGGGGTGATCGTCAACGTTGCCTCCACCGCTGCGCTGCGCGGGTTCGACAGATCGCTGGTCTACGCGTCGTCGAAGTGGGGGCTGCGCGGGGCGAGCCGCTCGGCGGCCATCGAGTTCGGGCCGCGCATCCGCGTCAACTGCGTGCTACCCGGCGCGGTCGACACTCCGATGATCGACGCCGCCGCCCTCGACCTCTCGCACCAGCCGATGCCCCGTGCCGCCCGGCCTGAGGAGATCGCGCGCACGGTGGCGTTCCTCGCCAGTGACGCCGCAAGCTACTGCACCGGAGCGGAATTCGTCGTCGACGGCGGTTCCATGGCATGACTTCGACGGCATGAACCCGGGAAGAACGGAGGAGGCGGCCCGTGCACGAGACCATTCAGCAGGTGCTGCGTGACCGCATGAACGACGACACCGTCGCCGTGCACTACGACGACCAGACCTGGACGTGGCGCGAGCATCTCGCCGAGGCCAGCGCGGAGGCATCGGCGATGATCGCGATGGCCGACCCAACGCGCCCGCTACACGTCGGGGTGCTATTGGGCAACACGCCCGCCATGCTGCGGTCCATGGCGGCCGCCGCGCTGGGCGGCTACGTGTTGTGTGGAATCAACACCACCCGCCGCGGGACGGGCCTGCTTGCCGACATCCGGCGATCGGATTGCCAACTCCTGCTGGTCAATCCGGACCACGTGGGGCTCCTGGACGGGCTCGATCTCTCGGGCGTCACCGTGCTCGACGTGACGTCCGCTGGTTACCTCGACGCGGTACGAGCCGCGGGCCCGCTGGTGTCGTACCGCGAGGTGGTGGCGACCGATCCGCTGATGCTGATCTTCACCTCCGGCACCACCGGCAACCCCAAGGCAGTTCCCTTCGCCCACGTGATGGCCGTGCTCAGCGGCAGCAGTCTGGTGCTGCAATTGGACGTCACACCGAACGACGTCTGCTACCTGTCGATGCCGCTTTTTCACTCCAACGGCGTAGCAGGGGGATGGTCGGTGGCCGTCTGCAGTGGCGCCACCATGGTCCCCGCGAGGTTCTCTGCGTCCCGGTTCCTCGCCGACATCCGGCGTTATGGGGCGACGTACATGAACTACGTCGGCAAGCCGTTGGCCTTGGTCCTCGGCACGCCCGAACAGTCCGACGACGCCGACAACCCGTTGCGGGTCGCGTTCGGCAACGAGGCCGCCGACCGCGACATCGACGAGTTCGCGCGCCGCTTCGGGTGCCGGGTCATGGACGGGTTTGGCTCCAGTGAGTTCGCGGTCATCGTGGTGCGCGAGGACGGAACCCCACCGGGCTCGATCGGGAAGGGGTGGGACGGTGTCGCCGTCTACCACGCGGACTCGTTAACCCAATGCGCCGCGGCGGAATTCGACGAGGCGGGTGCGCTCGTCAACTTCGACGACGCCGTCGGTGAACTGGTCAACACCATCGGCGGCGGCGCGTTCGGCGGCTACTACAACGATCCTGATGCGACGAATGAGCGTATGCGCCACGGCATGTACTGGTCGGGCGACCTCGCCTATCGCGATGCCGACGGCTGGATCTACCTCGCCGGCCGCACCAGCGACTGGATGCGCGTCGACGGCGAGAATCTCGCCGCCGCCCCGATCGAACGCATCCTCCTCCGACACCAGCGGCTGAACCAGGCCGCGGTCTACGCGGTGCCCGACCCCCGGGTAGGTGACCAGGTGATGGCGGCGCTCGTCCTCAACGACGGGCAGACGCTGACCCCCAACGAGCTGACGGACTTCCTTGCCGCCCAAGAGGACCTGTCCACCAAGGCCTGGCCGAAATACGTGCGCATCAACCGGGTTCTCCCGCAGACCGCGACCAACAAGGTGCTCAAGCGAACACTGATTGCCGAGGGGCCATCGGGTGGCGACGGCGTCCTATGGGAACGCCGGGACCGAGGCATCACCTACGTGCCGGCAGTGCTCTCCGAGGCGATCACGTGACGACGACGGCTCCGCTGCCGGTCGCTACGATCCTCGAGCGTCAACGCGCCGCGTACGTCAGGGATGGGATTCCCGACCTTGCGACCCGCATCGACCGGATCAGCCGCCTTGAGGCGATGGTGTTGGACCACGCCGAAGACCTCGTCGCGGCGCTGACCGAGGACTTCGGCACCAGGGCGCGGGAGGTGTCGCTGCTCGCCGACGTCGTCGGCTGCATGGGAGATCTCGAATATCAGAAGAAGCACTTGCGATCCTGGATGCGCACCCGTTCACGCGGCTGGCTGCTCAGCCGCTTCGGATTGCGGCAACAGATCCGCCAGGACCCGCTTGGCGTGGTCGGCGTGATGGGCCCGTGGAACTTCCCCGTGCAACTGACCATGCTCCCCGCCGGTACCGCTCTGGCCGCGGGCAACCGGGTGATGGTGCGCCCGTCCGATATCACAGTGGTCACCACCCAACTGCTGGCGGACCTTGCAGAGCAACACTTCTCGGCGGAGGAAATGGTCATACTCACCGACGGTCAGGCCGACGGGCCGACCTTCGCAGCGTTGCAGTTCGACCACCTCTTCTTCACGGGGTCGGCGAAGGTCGGCGCACAGGTGGCGCAGGCCGCAGGCAGGAACCTGGTGCCGGTGACGCTGGAGCTCGGTGGCAAGAATCCTGCGGTGGTCGACCGAAGTGCGGATCTGCGGAAGGCTGCCGGCCGGATCGCCGCGTCCCGGATGGTCAATGGGGGACAGGTGTGCATGTGCCCGGACTACGTCGCGGTGCCCGAAGAATCGCTCGGCACCTTCGTCGACGAGGTCCTCGTGCAGTGGCGCAAGGACTTCCCGCAGATAGTGACCAACGGTGACTACACCTCGATCGTCAGCGAACGGCACTTCGATCGGGTGGTGGGGCTCATCGACGATGCCGTCGCACTCGGCGCGGATCGCCGCCACCACGTCCCCACCGGTGAGACATTGCCCGATCGCGGGTCTCGAAAGATCGCGCCGACAGTACTCACCGGCGTACCCGGTGATGCCAGGGTGAATCGGGAGGAGATCTTCGGCCCGCTACTGGTGGTGCGTCCGTATCGCGAGCTGTCCGAGGCGATCGACTACGTGAACGCATCGCCACATCCGCTCACCATCTATTGGTACGGCGCTGACAACGACCGCTACCGACGACTGCAGGGCGCCACCCGTTCCGGTTCGGTCAACGCCAACGACTTCACGCTCAACTTCATCGGCAGCGAACTGCCGTTCGGGGGTGTTGGCCACAGCGGGTCGGGGGCCTACCGCGGTCGCGCGGGCTTCGATACGTTCACCCATGCCCGCAGTGTGGCATTCTCTCGTTGGCCGGTGAGCCTCGCTCGAATGATGGCACCGCCCTTTGGTCGTCGGGACGCGCGGATGGTGAATCTGCAGGTGGCCGCGTTCCGGCGGCGCAACCGGCAGACGGGGCTAGATCCCGAGCGCTCTCGATGATTGCAGCCGTCACTGGCGCGCCATCGCCACTCGCGCTTGGCCCCGTGCGACCTCGGCCTCGTCGTGATCGGCTGTACCGGTCAGCGAGACGGTTACCGTGTCGATGGTTCCGGTGAACCGGAACGGCGTCGCATACCTCTGCGATACCGGAGCGCCGGGGTTTCTCCCGACCGCGATGCCACTGCCGATCCCCAGGGCAAGTGGAACGGTCACCTCGAAGTCGGCTTGGCCGACCGATTCGCCGTCGATGAACAGTGTCGCTGTTCCTGGGGAACCCTTGCCGGCTTTGATGTCCGGCATGCCGGTGGGCGCGAATTCGTAACGCAAGGTGTGCTTGCCTCCGGCTAGCGGCCGGTCGGAGGAGACCATCAATTCCTTGATGCCGACGTAATTGTGCACGTAGTGCAGTGTGTTCTCCTGCACGAAGAGGGTGTAGCCGCCGATGTTGCTGCCGTGGCAGACGATGACGCCTTCGTCTCCTGGGGTGAAGTCGACTTCCGCGGTGATGCTGTGGGCGCGATTCAGCGTCTTGACGGCGACGTTCTCCGGAACGACTTGGGTGCCGGGGTAATACACGTACGTCTCACGTTCGGGAGTGATCTGGGGGCGTTCGTCGGCGAACCGCGTCGTCCCCCGGCTGTCGAGCGGCAGCACGTTGAACTTGCCTGCCTCGGTGTACCACAGGGCGATCATCTCGATGAGTCGGGCCCGTTCCGACGACGCCAGATCAACGGTCTCGGCCGGGTCGTTCTCCACGTCGTACAGCTCCCAGCCGGTGGCGTCGAGTTCGCGGAGCCGGTCCTCGGTCAGTTCGAGCATGCCGAAGCCCACGCCGGCCTCGGTGAACGAGGTGCCGGGAAAGGGGCACACCGCTCGCCAGCCGTCGTGGTATAGCGACCGGTGCGCGAACATCTCGAAGTATTGGGTGTGGTGCTTGGTCGGTGCGTTGGCGTCGTCGAAGGTATGCGCAAGGCTGACGCCTTCGATGGGTGATTGCGTGACGCCGCGCAACGCCTTCGGCGCCTCGAGGCCGAGGGATTCCAGCACGGTCGGGACCATGTCGATGACGTGTCCGTACTGGTGCCGAAGTTCGCCTCTTGCCTTGATGCCGTTAAGCCAGTGCACGATGAAGCCGTCGGAGACGCCGCCGCGGTAGGTTTCGCGCTTCCAGCGGCGGAACGGTGTGTTCCCGGCGAAGGTCCAGCCCCATGGGTAGTGGTTGAAGTACTTCGGGCCGCCGAGGTCGTCGAGTGCGGCGAGGTTCTGCACCAGGTCGTCGGGGATGTTGTTGAAGAACTTGTTCTCGTTGACCGAACCGTGCGGTCCGCCCTCGGCGCTGGCTCCGTTGTCGGACACCAGCATGACGAGGGTGTTGTCCAGTTGTCCGATGCCGTCCAGGTAGTCGAGCAGTCGGCCGATCTGGTGGTCGGTGTGCTCGAAGAATCCCGCGAACACCTCCATCATCCGGGCATAGAGCGTGCGCTCGTCATCGGACAGCTCGTTCCACTGCTGGACGTCGGGGTCGTGAGCCGACAGCGCGGCGTCCTGCGGGACGATCCCGAGTTCCTTCTGCCGGGCGAAGACCTTCTCGCGGTAGGCGTCCCAGCCGTCGTCGAACTGACCCCTGTACCGCTCGGCCCACTCCGGCGGAGCTTGGTGCGGGGCGTGATTGGCGCCGGTGGCGTAGTACAGGAAGAAGGGCTTGTCGGGTGCGACCTGTTTGAGATCGGCGACGAACCCGATGGCCCGGTCGGTCAGATCGACGGTCAGGTGATAGCCCTCTTCGGGGGAGGTCGGCGGCTCGACCTGATGGTTGTCGGAGACGAGGTCGGGATAGTACTGATGGGTATCGCCGCCCAGGAAGCCGTAGTGCCGTTCGAAGCCACGACCCAGCGGCCACCGGTCGTAGGGTCCGGCGGCACTGATCTGTTCCGAAGGGGTCAGGTGCCACTTGCCGACGGCATAGGTGGCATAGCCGTGTGGGAGCAGCATTTCGGACAGGAAGCCGTTCTCGAACGGGATTGCGCCATTGGCGCCCGGGAAGCCCTCGGATCCCTCGGTGATGCAGGACATGCCGTTGGAGTGGTGGTTGCGGCCGGTGAGCATGCAGGACCGCGACGGAGAGCACAGCGCTGTGGTGTGCATGTTGGTGTACAGCAGCCCGTTGTGCGCCAAACGGTCGAGATTCGGTGTGCGGATGGGTGATCCGTAGCAGCCGAACTGCCCGTAGCCGGTGTCGTCGAGCACGATGTACACCACGTTCGGGGCGCCTGGTTGGGAGCGGACCGGCGCCGGCCAGGCTGGCTCGGACTCGCTGACGGTTCGCCCCATCCGGCCGGGAAAAGTGGTGCCGGGCTCGTATTCGGTCAAGCTCATGGCTGCGCTCCTCCGATTGCATGGTGACACGAATTCTGGCGTCCCTCACCGAGGCGTCACCGAGCAGTGAGCCTGCCCCCGAGAGTAGGCCGCTGGCTGACGCCCGTAGGGCGCTTTGTCACACGAGCCGTCCCTACTGGCGTGCCATCGCTAGGTTGAAGCGGTCCTCGGCGGTGATGAGGTGGTCGTGGCTGTCCTCGCCGATGTCGAGTTGAACCCATTCGATGCTGCCGGTGAAGCGGTTCCCCGTCGGCCCGTAGTCCGTTGACGCTGGTGACCCGGTGTCCGAACCCACGTCACACGCTTCGTCGGCGGAATACCCCATGGGTTGGGTCTTCTCGACACGACCCGTGCCGACCGGTCGTCCGTCGTAGAAGAGCGCGACGTCGCCGCCCTTGGCCAGGCCTCCGCCGTCGTAGGTGAACTCCATCCGTACCTGATGCTTGCCCGCGGGGATCGGTTCGTCGGCGCTGGTGATGTAGTACTCGATGCCGAAGAAGTTGAAGCAGTACTTCAGTTTTCCCTCGTGCGCGTACAACGACCAACCGCCGACGCTGCCGCCCTGGGTGACGATGACCCCATTGGCGCCGGACTCTGGTACGACGATGTTGGCGGTCACCGTGTAGGACTTGTTCTTCAATGTCAGCACGCAGTTCTCGCTGACTCGCATACCGTCGAACAATAGCTGGGTGTCGCCCGTGATGAGCTGCGGTCGACCGGCGATGTCGGGATTGATGCGTTCGAACCCGCGGTCGTCGATCGGCACGACGTCGTACTTCACCGCCTCAATCAGCCAAAGCCGCTGCAGTTCAACCAGTTTGGCTGGGTTCTCGGCGGCGATGTCGTGTGCTTGAGTCCAGTCGTCGGGCCCGTAGAGCTCCCACACGTCGTCATCGAAGGGTGGCGGCGTTCCGGTTTCCCAGGGCGTGCGGTGCTTGGTCACCGCAGTCCAGCCTTGGAAGTAGAGTCCACGGTTGCCGAACATCTCGAAGTACTGCACGAGATGCGATTCGGCCGCGCTGCCATCGCGAAGTGTGGCCAGCATGCTGACACCTTCCAGCGGTGCCTGCGCAATGCCGTTCACCGCGGCAGGCGCGGGCAGGCCAGCGGCCTCCAAGATGGTGGGGGCGACGTCGATCACGTGGTGGAACTGATTGCGCAGCCCGCCTTTGTCAGCTACTCCGCTGGGCCAGTGCACGATGGTTCCATTACGGGTTCCACCCCAATGCGACGCGACCTGCTTGGTCCACTGGTAGGGGGTGCACAGCGCATGTGCCCACCCCACGGCGTAGTGGTTGTAGGCCTCGGGCGTGCCGAAGTCGTCGATCTTGGACAGCAGGAACTCGGTGGTTTCGATGCCGGGCATCCCGTTCAGCGAAGCCATCTCGTTGAAGCAGCCGTTCATCGTGCCCTCCGCGGAGGCACCGTTGTCGCCGAGGATGTAGTAGATCAGCGTGTCGTCGAGGAAGCCGAGGTCCTCGATGGCGTCGATGACTCGCCCGATCTCGTGATCGGTCTGCTCGAGAAACCCCGCGTAGAGCTCCATCTGACGTGCCAGCACCGGCTTGAGTTCGTCGGGCATGTCGGTCCAAGCGGGGATCTCATCGTGGCGGCGGGTCAGTTCGGCGTCCTCGGGCACCACACCCAATGTCCGCTGTTGGTCGATGATGTTCTCGCGCAGCGCATCCCAGCCGGCGTCGAACTTTCCCTTGTACTTGTCGGACCATTCCCTGGGGACGTGGTGCGGGGCGTGGGTGGCACCGGGGGCGTAGTACATGAAGAAGGGCTTGTCCGGGACGAGCGCCTTCTGCTGGCGCACCCAGGTGATGGCGCGATCGGCGAGGTCCTCGTTGAGGGTGTACCCCTCCTCGGGTGACCTCGGTGGCTCGATCGCCGTCGTGCCCTCGTACAGGCCGGGGTAGTACTGGTTGGCCTCGCCCCCGACGAACCCGTAGAAGTACTCGAATCCCGACCCCGTGGGCCACTGGTGGAACGGTCCCGCGGGTGAAACCTCCCAGACCGGCACCTCGTGGCACTTGCCGAACTGTGCCGTCGAATACCCGTTGAGCCGAAGCGTTTCGGCGATCGGCGCCTTTTCCTTCGGACGGACGCTGCTGTTGCCCGGTGCGGAGGTCGCCATCTCGGTGATTGCGCCCATCCCGACCGAGTGATGATTGCGCCCGGTCAGCATCGCCTGGCGGGTGGGTGAGCACAATGCGGTCGTGTGGAAGCGATTGAGCTTGACTCCACCAGCGGCCAGCCGTTCGGCGACCGGGGTGTGGCAGGGGCCACCGAACGCCGACGACGCACCGAAGCCGACGTCGTCGATCAACACGATGAGCACGTTGGGCGCGTCCTTCGGTGGCCGCAACATCGTGATCGGTGGATAGGTGGTGTTGGGATCCTTGGCGTCATACGTCGTGACCCCGACGTGTTTGACGTCGGCGATCGGCAAGTGGTTTCGGGGAAGTGACGGGATCATGCCTGCCCTCTCTGGCGAAGGTGGTCGACCGGCCCCGACGTTGTCATGCGCCATCGACTGGGGAGGGCGGTCGACATACCCTATGCCGATCAGCTCACCAAGAACTCAGAATGGCGAGCACCGATCACGTGGGTGCGAACCCCGAAGCGCCGGACGCGCAGCACGAGTATCCCGACGCCCGGCACGAGCGCGTACACCAGCTGATCGACCACGTTCTTCGCGCACTCGACGTCGCAGTGGTGGAGGTGGACACCCGGGTCGACCCGCGGAACGAGGTCGGCCGCCGAGCAGTCGACGTGGAGGCGGTGCTGGCCGATGTCGACGCCGTCGCTACCACGCGGATGCACGGGCTCGTGCTTGCGTTGCGGCACGGGGTGCCCGCCGTGGCGGTGGATGCCGGGCCCGGTGGAGCGAAGGTGAGTCGTCAGGGCGCCGTGCTGGGGTGGCCCGCCGTCCAGACCGTCGACGCCCAGTCCGAGTTGCTCTCGCAGTTCACGTATTTCGCATCGTCGACCGAGGAGGATCCGTGCTACCGGACGAGCGCGTAAGTGTCGTCGTGATCACGCACAATCGATGCCAGGAGCTCGACCGGACGCTGCGCCGACTGGCCAAACTGCCCGAGAGACCCGCTGTCGTCGTCGTGGACAATGCGTCGGCCGACGACACCGTGACCGTGGTGCGATCGCGCCATCCCGACGTCACGCTCTTCACTCCGGGGGAGAATCTGGGCGCCGTCCGAGGACTGCCGTGGGTGCTGCGCGAGCGCAGACCCGTTCCCCCAGACATGGATCGGGGTTACCGCCAACTCGAGGACATGCAACTCAACGGGGGGCGCGCAAGTACGTGTCCTGAGCATTGGAGTCGGCAGGGCGAACTCTTGCGGTCAGCGACATGACGTCCTGGGTGCTTCCGGACCCGAGCGGTAGCCACTGGCTACTGCGTGCGCGTCACCGACCCGAGCCGCGCATGTTCGAGGCCTTCGTCCAGCGCCGAGGTGGCCTCGTCGAGGAAGACGACCTTGGGTCCGGTGAGCAGGATGCTGGCTCAGGACGTCGTTCTGCGGGTCGATGACGACGACTGCGGTGTCACTGTTCCCGTACTTCACGAGCGGTCTCCGTCGTTGGGGGCACTGTGTCCTGGCCCGTAATCCGCCGTCACCACTGGTCGTCGGCAGTGTAGGCCCGGGTCCACACCGTCACGTGCAGCATCACGGACTTCGTGAACGCAGCGTGCATCTGGTCGACCTGCTCGGCGGAGTGCCTGCCGTCGGCCAGGTATGTGCGAGCGGTGACGATGATGATCGCCGTGAATGCCAACAAATACCGCAGCGGGATGTGGTCGACGGAGTCCGCGTGGTCCGTATGGTTCTTCTTCGCCCGATTGTGGCGCAATCCGATCTCGTGTTGTTGGTCGAGCCACGCCTGGTCCAGTGGGCGGGTGCAGGCGTCGATGACCCAGCGGTCGAACCGAAGTGTGGACGCCGCACCGTATTCCGGGTTGGGTGATCCGTCGGGGTGGGCCGAGTAGCGGGCGAGGAAGGGTTGTCGACCGACTTGGCTTCGCCAGGCGGCGACCATCTCGGCGGCTCGCGGGGCCAGCACGTCGCCGGCCGCCCGCAGCGTCGCCTCGTCGGCGTCGGTGAGGCCCACCGCGGCCTTGAGCTTCGTCAAGTCGTCCAGGGACAGCGGCGAGGGGCCAGCGTTGGTGGTGCCGTAGCTGTAGCCCGGGATGCGTTCGGGATGACGCAACACGTCATCGGGGGTGGGGTGCTCACTCACGTGATTGCCTACTTTCTGGTGGACGTCGGGTTGACGGGTGATCGGTCAGCCCGCGTGCTGGGCGCGCACGGCCTTGATGCCGAGTTGTATCGCGATCGCGATCAACACGATGGCGAACGTCACCGCCGATACCGCGGGGGACAACGCGACGGCGACATACACCGCGGGCACCGACGTCGCCGCCGCGGTCACCCCGAGGATTAGGCCGGCGCGGATGTCGACGGGGCTGTCGCCGTGGCGGTTGGTGATGGTGCCGGCCAGGCTCGTCGGAATGCTGACCAGAAGCGCCGTGCCCTTGGCGATCGCGTCGCCCATCGCGAACACCGAACCCAGCAGGGGCACGGAGATGATGGCTCCGCCGATGCCGAACAGGCCCGAGGCCACACCCGTGAGGACGCCAAGACCGACGTAGCCGACGGCGACCCACGATGACAGCTCCAGTGGTCGGTCCGCTTCGGGGATGGTGATCAGCAGGTGGGCGGCGGTCAGCAGGATGAACGCGATGAAGATCCAGCGCAGCCAGATCAATGGCAGCCGGCGCAGGAGTCGGCTGCCGATGACGGCGCCGACGATGGCACCGGCCGAGATCAGGGCTGCCGCCACGACGTCGACGTCGGCGTGCAGGAGGTAGGTGGCCGAACTGACCACGGCGGTGGGGACGATTGCCACCAGCGAGGTGGCCGCGGCTCGACGTTGATCCATGCCGGTCCGCCACACCAGCAGCGGCACCATCACGATGGCGCCTCCGATCGCGAAGAGTCCCGAGAGGATACCGCCGATCGTGCCGGTCAAAAGCATTGCAGGCCAATCGGTCCGGGCTTGATGCAGCTCCGGCGGAGCGGCTGTGGCCCGGGTAAGCGAAGCGGTGGTCACGGGGTGCTCCTCGGAACGACTGTCGTAATGGTCGCTTCGAAGCGTGCGCGCCGCGATGAACGGGAAAAAGGGGCAATCCGTTCGGACACTGATCGGCTGAGCCGATCAATGCGGGTGTTGGCACCCGCTAGGCCATCAGGTTCCGTGCAGCAGATGCCCGGGTTCGAGCTGCCATCCCGACGGGACGTCGTGGGTCAGGGCCAGCCTGACGAAGCGAGCGACCGCTGCGGTCTGGGCACGTTCGGGACTCCACTGCACGGTGTAGGGCACTGTCATCGGCGGGGTGATGGGTCTTACGACGGTGCCCGGTGGTGTGCCCAGCGAACCAGTGAGCAGGATCCAGGCCGCCTCGGACTGGGCGGTCCACCCCGACGCCGACAGGTCGGTGGCCTCGAGAGCCACTGTCGGCGGGGTGAAGTCGACCGAGTCGAGGGCTTGGCGCTGCGCCAGGGTCCACGCCGGAAACAGTGAGTCGCTCGGGATTCCAAGCCGCTCGCGAGCCAGGTCGGCGAGCGTCACCTCGGCGTCATCGGCGAGGCGATGCTCCGGCCGCAATCCCACCAGGAGTGGCTCACTGCAGAAGACCGTATTGACCACTCCCGGGGCATCGGGCACTCGAGCGCACGTGATCGCCACGTCGGCGGTGCCATCGTTGAGAGCCTTGGTGAGATCCGGCAGCCACATCCGCTGCACCACCAGGACCACGTCGGGCAGATGCTCCCCAGCGGCTGCCTGCAAGTGGGGAATCAGCACGGGTGCCACCGGTGGGGTGATGGCCACCCGGACCGTGCCCGTCTCGCCGTGCGCGGTACGCCGCACGGCGGCCGACGCGGCGGCGACCTCGTCGAGGATCACCTTGGCGCGACCCAGGAGTTCCTGCCCGGCGCCGGTCACGCTGACCTTGCGAGTGGTTCGCGTCAGCAGCTCGGCACCAAGTTCGCGTTCCAGCCGGCGAATGAGGTCGCTGAGGGTCGGTTGACCGATCCGCAACCGCTCCGCAGCGCGCCCGAAGTGAAGTTCGGTGGCCACGGCCACGAACGCCTCGAGCTGCCGAAGCTCCATGAGTGCAGAGCGTAGTGGTGCACGGTCGGACCGGCCATTGATCGAGTCAAACGATGAGTGTCTTCGCGGACCGCCTCTTTTTCCACCACACCTACGGCATCCACGATGAGTCTCGAGGCCGCGACTGCGCGTCCACCGTGATCGAGTAGAAGGAACGACGACATGACGAACTCAACGACCTCAGCGCCGGCGGCCACCAATTCCCCCGTCGGCCACCAGCTCGACGGGAAGACCGCGCTCGTCACCGGCGGGAGTTCCGGGATCGGTCTTGCCACGGCCCAGCGCATGGCCGCCGAGGGCGCGACCGTCTTCATCACGGGCCGCAACCAGGCGTCCCTCGACGCTGCCGTGACGTCGATCGGCGCCAGTGCCACGGGCGTGCGAGCAGACGTGTCCAGCATCGACGACTTGGCCGGCGTCGCCCGGGCGATCGAGGCCCGCGGACGCGGCCTCGACGTCGTCTTCGCCAACGCGGGTGGCGGAGAGTTCACCGCGCTCGGCGATATCTCGGCCGAACAGTTCAGCGCCCAATTCCTCACCAACGTCGGCGGCACCCTGTTCACGGTGCAGGCCATGCTGCCGCTCCTCAACCCAGGCGCATCGATCATCCTGGCGGGGTCCACCGTGGCCTCCAACGGCACACCGGCCTTCACGCTCTACGCCGCGACCAAGGCAGCGATCCGCTCGTTCGGACGGACCTGGGCGACCGAACTCATTCCCCGCGGCATCCGGGTCAACACCGTCATTCCCGGCCCGATCGAAACTCCCGGGCTCACCGGGCTGGTGCCAGCCGACCAACGTCAGCAGCTGCTCGACGGTGAAGCCGCCAGGATCCCCATGGGACGCGTGGGCAGGCCTGACGAACTTGCCGCCGCGGTGGTGTTCCTCGCGTCGGACCAGAGCAGTTTCATCACCGGCACTGAACTCATCGTGGACGGCGGGCAAACCGACCTCAAGATGCCGTCCCAGCTGCTGCCCGCCTCGTGATGACGCAGGCGCCGACGTCGAGCTCACACTGTTCCAAGCCAAAGACCGACGACCCCGAGGAGAACCGCACATGACCGAGCCGAGCCCGTCCGTCGCCGAACACGATTCGGGACGGCGGCTTCACGCCGACCTCGGCGTCATTGGATTCGGCAAGGGCGGCAAGACCTTGGCGGCGGCGCTGGGTCGACAGGGGCGGCAGGTGGTGATGATCGAGCAATCCGCCGAGATGTACGGAGGCACCTGCATCAACATCGGCTGCGTACCGACGAAATCCCTTGTCTTCCAGTCCGAACGGGTTGCCGAAGCGGACGCCGGCGCGGAGTCGTACCGGCATGCCGTGTTTGTCGAGCTGGCTCTGACGGCGAAGATGCGGGCCGGAAACTTCGCCCTGCTCGACGACATCGACTCGGTGACGGTGTTGACCGGGCGGGCCAGTTTCCTGGACCCCCACACGGTGCACGTCACGTTGACCGACGGCGGGGGTGCGGTAACCGTGACGGCCGACCACGTCGTGGTGGGTACCGGCTCACAACCGATCATCCCCGACATCCCCGGACTGCGGGAGAGCCCGGTGGTGGCCACCAGTACCGATCTACTGGCCAACCCGGAGCTGCCGCCGCGCCTCGTCGTCCTCGGCGGCGGATACGTCGGCCTGGAGTTCGCGTCCATCTACGCGGCATACGGCTCCGAAGTGACCGTGCTGGAACACCACTCGCAGATCCTTGGTCAAGAAGACGACGACGTCGCCGCCTGCGCCCGAGACATATTGCACGGCAACGGCATCACCGTCATCACCGATGCGGAGGTGCTACGCGTCGAGGACGGCCCGGACTCAGCCGCGACGGTGTTCTACGAGCATAGCGGTTATTCGAAATCCATTGCAGCCGATGTCATTCTGGTGGCGCTGGGCCGCGAAACCGTGACCGCCGGGCTCGATCTGGAGAGGGCGGGGGTCCGCCTCACCGCATCGGGCGCGGTTGAGGTGGACGAACACCTCCGTACCAGCCAGCCGCACGTCTTCGCCGTCGGCGACGTCAACGGTGGCCCGCAGTTCACCTACATCTCCCTCGACGACCACCGGATCGTGCTCGACCAGCTCACCGGCGCTGGGACTCGCAGTACCGGCGATCGCCGAGCGGTGCCATACACGCTGTTCATGACGCCACCCCTGGCCCGAGTCGGGCTCACCGAACGCGACGCCCGCACCGCCGGCCGCCGCGTCACCGTCGCCGCGCTGCCCGTCGCCAAGATGGGGACCGTCCCTCGAGCCGGCATCGTCGGCGAGACCCGCGGCATGATGAAGGTGGTCGTCGATGCCGACACCGACGAGATCCTTGGCGCGGCGCTGCTCAGTTACGACTCCCACGAAGTGATCAACACCGTTGCCCTCGCGATGCGCCACGGGATCACCGCAACCCAACTCCGCGACGAGATCTACACCCATCCCTCCATGACCGAGGCATTCAACCAACTGCTCGGAGCCCTGGCGTGACTCGCGCTACTTCCTTTCCGCACCTACGTGGCTGCGGGCGGTTCGATCCCGGGAAGCCTCGGGTCCGGTCACGAGTACTCGAGCTCTAGGTGTTCGAGCCGACGGACGAGCAGGCTGGGCAGCCATCGCGCATCGCCGACCGCTCGGATCTGCGACGTGCACTCCAGCAGGTGGCGGAGGACCGCCGTCGCCTCCGACCGCGCGAGTGCTGCTCCGACGCAGAAGTGCGCACCCTTGCCAAAGGCGATGTGCCTCTTGTCCGCAACCCTGTCGAGTCTGAATTGCTCGGGAGCATCGAAGTGTGAGGGATCCCTGTTCGCCGCGCCCCATAACAGCAGCAGGCGTGATCCGGCCGTCAGGTCCACCCCGGCCAAGGTGGTGTCGTGGAGGACGTGACGGTAGTGACCGCGGAACGGTGGCTCGAAGCGCAACACCTCCTCGAGGAAGGCGCCGAGGAGGTCCGGTCGGTCACGCAGCCGCCGTTGAACGTCGGGGTGGGTGGCCAGAATCCACGCGGCTGAACCGATCAGTGACGCGGTGGACTCGCCGCCGGCGCTGAACAAGGTGATCATCATGACCTGCGCGGCAATCTCGTCCATCTCGCCGGTGGCGCACGCCGTCGCGAGATCGCCCAGGAGATCGTCGCGAGAAGAGGTGGCGGCGTGACTGAGCTGATCGGTGATGTAGCGACCCAGCTCCAGGACGGCGACCCCCGCGGCGGCGCGCTCGTCGTCGCCGACCAGGCCCTCCAGCAACTGGGTTGTCCCGTAGCCCCACGCGATGAGCCTGTCGACGTCCCCGTCCGGGACCCCGATCAACCGCGCGACGATCATCATCGGCAATGTGTTGGCCACCGCGCTCATCCACTCGATGCGCCCGTCTCGCGCGGCGGAGTTCCACAGATGCGTGACGGTCTCGGCGGTGAAGGACTCGGCGGCACCGATCCGCTTCGCCGCGAGATGCCGTATCACCGCCTTTCGGTGCACGGCGTGCGACGGGTCGTCGGCGGTGGCCAGTACCTGCGTCGGCGCGCCGACCTCGCCGATTGCGAAGGGGCTCACGGTGCCGTCGTGATTCAGGGTCATCGTCGCGGTCAGGTTCGACGAGAAGTCGTCGCAACGGCTTAGCGCCTCGGTCACGGCATCCCAACTCGACAGCGCGTAGAAGCCTGAGTCACCGACCCGGTGGACGTGCCCAGTGGCGTGCATGCGCTCGTACAGCGGGTATGGGTCCTGCAGGTACCGGCTGTCGAACAAGGCAATGCCGAGGCCACCTCCCGCTGATCTCATGGACCCACGCTGACCGCTGCGGGATCCGGGGTCAAGGAATCCCACGAAGGTTGACACGGGTAGGCGCCGGTACCTGCCAGCCCAGTCTCAATACGGCCGGTTGACCAGGGCATCGTGTGAGACGATGGGTGCACAACGTCTCAGCAATGCGAACAAGGGGTGTTCACGTCCAACGAGAGTAGGCGCGGTGGTTCGAGACGATTGGGTCGTCGGGGGAGACCGGCACGCCGCCGCGGCCGACCGGATTTACGCTGCGGCCACCGAGCTCGTCGTGCGAGAGGGATTGGACGCCTTCGACATCGAGACCCTGGCAGCGAGGGTGCACTGCTCCCGCGCCACGATCTACCGGTATGCCGGGGGCAAGTCTCAGATTCGCGACGCCGTCCTGGTGCGCCTGGCCGGCGGGGTGATCGACACCGTCCGGCTCGCCGTCGAGGGTCTGGCCGGCCAGGACCGAGTCGTCGAGGCGATCACGGTGGCGCTAGCGGAGATTCGGTCCGAACCGGTGCGCCGGTTGATGATCGGCTCACGCCGAGCCGCCGAACTCGGCGATTTGCCGGCGTCACCGGTACTGGCCGACATCGCCGCGGAGCTCACTGGCCTCACCGATGATCGAGCGGCCGCGCGGTGGGTGGTTCACGTGGTGCTGTCGCTGGTCTACCTGCCGCTCGGCGATCCCGCGGCCGAAGCGGACGTCCTTCGGCGGTTCGTCTCGCCGGGTCTGTCCGGGTACCACGGTGGTGCTGCGGCCGAACTATCCTGACGCAGGCGATCATTCGCGGACGCCTCGGCGCCGGTGAGCTCCCCGACGCGAATACCGGACGCCGCCAACGACATACGTCGGAATGGGCATTCAGTAGTCCACGACGGGCGCCATCACGGCCGCAACAGGACGAAGGGATGCGGGAGATCGTCCGACGGTGGAGCGCGCCTGCCATCCGGGTGCACGCACGCCCGCTCGACGCCGCATCGATCGGCGACGGCGAACCCCCTCACTGACCTGCCCGTGGGCGTACCCTCGGGGCAGGACGGCAGCTCGCCGCGCGTTGATCATCGTCAGCGTGGAAGTCGGGATCGCGATCTTCGGATCGGCGAAGGACCCTCACTTCTTCGTCCCGTAGGAAATGAGTCCGCCATGGACGACAACGATTACGCAACGCTATTGCGCGCCACGATGATGGACCTGACGAGCACTGCGCTGCATCCCAAAGACGTATGGCTAACACTGCGCGGTGCCACCGACGCGTCGGTCGAACTGATCCCGGGCGCCCGATGCGCCGACATCCTGATCATCTCCGCGCCGGACCGCTTCGAATCCGTCGCTGCGACCTCGGCACTGTCGGAAACACTCGACCGAGCGCAACGCGATTTCGGCGAAGGTCCCTGTGTGGCAGCCGCCGTCGGGCAGACCGTGGTTCGCTGCGACGACCTGACCGACGACTCCCGGTGGCCCCGGTTCGCGAAGACAGCGGTGTCCTCCGGCGTCCGCAGCATGATGTCGTTTCAACTGTTCACCCACGACGACCGGGTAGCGGCGTTGAACATCGTCGGCGCGGAGGCGAACTGCTTCGGGCCCGAAGCCGAGGCGTTGGGGGCGATGCTGGCCACGCACTGCGCGATCGCAATGATCGCCGCCAACAAGGAGCACCAATTCCAATCCGCGCTGGCGGGTCGGGACGTCATTGGTCAGGCCAAGGGCCGAATCATGGAGCGGTTCGACGTCGACGCGGTGCGTGCCTTCGAGCTGATGAAACGGCTGTCCCAAGACGGCAACGTCAGAATCGCCGACATCGCCGCGCGGATTGCCGCCGCTCGCTCCGATCCACAGTCTTGAGTCGAGTACCGAAAGTCGTTGACCTGCCTGCGATATCGCCGAGGCGCCTCATTGCGGGTGCGTCGCGAGATAGTCCCGGACCGGGACCGGTGACGTCGCGGCATAACCAATCGGGAGCAGAACGTCGCCGGCGGATGAGT
Source organism: uncultured Actinomycetota bacterium (assembly GCA_963846985.1). Taxonomy (GTDB): domain Bacteria; phylum Actinomycetota; class Actinomycetes; order Mycobacteriales; family Mycobacteriaceae; genus Mycobacterium. The sequence continues at coordinate 153,090 of CAWJYC010000010.1, read as the reverse complement.
AGTAGTAGACATTCCACAGGTGATAGCCGGTGAGTGCGGCGGGGTCGGCGGCAAGCACCGCGGCGTAATCGTCGACCGCCCGGACGTATTCGTTGGCATGGTTGTAGTGGTAGATCGCCTGATTGCGATCGGCGGCGAAGTCGTTGGCGGCCAGGTAGCGGCCAGCGGCCAGGATGCTGTCATGGGGCGAGGTGATGTCTCCTCCCGCGCCGTAGGTGGCGAACGTCGCGGGCAGGAACTGCATCGGTCCCTGCGCACCGGCCGTGCTGAGGCCATCGATGCTGCCGAACTGGGTCTCGATCAAGTTGATCGCGGCGAGGTAGTTCCAGCCGACGCCGGACGCCGTCTCCGCTTCGCGGTAGTCGGCCAACAACTCCTCGGCGCCAGCCGGTGCGACGATCCGCCACGGCGGCAGGACATCCTTCGGGTGCGCCATCGCAGTGAGCTGGCGTCGGGCGTCGACATTGCGGTCGTAGACCTCGACCAGCGATGGTGGGATGCGAGGCCGCGTGAGCGCATCCCAGTCGGGGTGGCGCCCGATCGCCCGATACGCCGCCTGCTGCCGGTGCGCGGCTGCCACCATCGCCGTCCCCGACGTCGACGGGTCGTGGAGGGCTTGCTCGTCGGCGACCAAATCGTCTGCCAGTTGGGCCGGGTCTGCTGCTAGTTGCGGTTGGGCGCCGGTCGAAGCATCCCCGGCGGGAGCCGTCTTCGGGTCGTCCATCATGGTTGCGCTGACGCGTCCGTCGGCGGCCACCGTCAGGGAGCGACTGACGGTCGGTGGTGGCGGCCCGGAACAGCCGATGACGACCATTGCCGCCGCGGCGGCCATCAGTTGGGCACGGCGCCGCTGCGGAAAGGCGAATCCGCGGCCATGGCGCACCGGCCCACCTCCTCGATTGCGCGTGAGCGGCTCTCTCGTTCGACGTGGGCCGGCTCTGGACCAGCCTAGGGCCTCGGCTGGGAGCGCGTTCGCGTTCGCCGACGCCGGTGCACCCGCGCCACGTAGCTCCTCCGCTCGACGACGAGTTCAGGATCCTTCCCGACGGGGTATGGAGGGGGAGGAGATGATGACCGATGATGCCCGCTGTCGTGGTGTACGACGTGAACTCGTCGGCTGACCATGTTGGCGCGACGTTCGGTCTCGGGGACGGCCGCATCGGCAGGTCGTCGTGAGTGGTCTCCCGACGTGGGCGCTGGCGCTTGCCTTCCTGGGGGCCGCAGTGGCGATCTGGGTCGCCGGCATCCAGTTGTCCCGTCAGACCGACGTGCTCTCCACCCGACTGCATCTCGGCTCTGCGCTGGGAGGTCTAATTCTGTTGGCGATTGCGACCAACCTGCCCGAGATCGCCATCGTCGTCAGCGCCTCGGTGTCGGGCAACGTCGAGGTGGCGGTGGGAAACATCCTGGGCGGCATCGCCATTCAGACGGTGGTGCTCGTGGCATTGGATGCCTTCGGTCTGCGAGCCGGCAAGCCGCTGACCTACCGGGCGGCCTCGCTGGTGCTCGTGTTGGAGGCCGCGTTGGTGGTCGCGGTGCTTGCCCTGGTGATCGCCGGCACCCAGATGCCCGCGACAGTCATCGCATTGAGGATGACCCCGGCGACAGTGGCGATCGTGCTCGTCTGGGTCGTCGGCCTGCTCCTGCTGCGCCGCGCCGGACAGTCGTTGCCCTGGCACGAGTCCGGGCAACCTCCGGACGGTCAAGAGCATCCCCGAGGTCATCGCAGCCGCACCACCGAGAAGGACGCCACCGCCAGCGGTGTCGGCACGGGACGTTCTGCGGCGATATTCGCCGCGGCGGCAGTCATCACCCTCATCGCGGGCGTCGTGCTCGAACGCAGCGGCGACGTTCTCGCCGAGCATTTCGGCTTGTCCGGGGTGCTCTTCGGCGCCACGGTGCTCGCTGCCGCCACCTCACTGCCGGAGCTCTCGACCGGACTGACCTCGGTACGCCAGGGCGACTACCAGCTCGCCATGTCCGACATCTTCGGTGGCAACGCCTTCCTCCCCGTGCTCTTTCTGCTCTCCACCCTCCTCACGGGTCAGGCAGTGCTGCCGGCTGCCAAGAACACAGACATCTACTTGACGGCATTGGCGATGGTGCTGACGCTCGTCTACGCCACCGGGCTGCTGTTCCGTCCGCAGCGCCGCATCCTCCGCATGGGTGTTGATTCGTTCGCCGTGCTGGTGCTCTATGCGCTCGGCGTTGCAGGCCTATTCGCCATCTCTAGCGCCTCCTGAACGGTTCGACGGCACGTTGAACCGCAGCGAGCGAGCCTCGGCCGGCCGACGCACGGGACGGCGGGCTGCGGCGTGTTCACGGCGGGATCTTCTCCGCCACAGACCTTTCGCTGCACTTGGTCGCTCTAGATCGGGGTTAGGCATACGCCGATGACACCGGACGACTTCTTGTCAGCGCTCCCCATCGTCGAAGTGGCCAAGCTCAATTCGCCAAACATGCCATCCGGATCGACGAGCGGTCGTCGATGCAGTCCTCCCTCTCGTGGTTGCGCGAGCACATCGGTGAACCGCTCACCCTGGCCGACTTGGCCCGCTACGAACACCTCGGCGAGCGAACCCTCGTCCAGAGCTTCCGTCAGGCGACCGGCATCAGTGTCTTCGAATGGATCACTCGTGAGCGCATGGCTCGATCGAAGGCCTTGCTCGAAACGACCGACTTCCGAGTTGGCGAAATCGCGGCGATGGTCGGCTTCCGCACGGCCGAGACCCTGCGCCGCAACTTCGTCAAGGTGGTCGGCATCACCGTCGGCGCTTAACGTGCCGCCTTCGTCAAAGACGTTGTCCTGCAGATGATCTGAATAATGCTCACGACTCTGCGTCAGGAGTCGGCCTTTTGGTGAGGGGACTTCGCTGAGAACCGCGCGCAAGCGATCAGGCCGGCAAGGACGATAGGTTTGGCTCGCCGATGCGGGGGTAGCCGACGCCCGTGACGGACAATGGATCGTCGATCTTGCTTCTCGCGGACCCCGGTGCGCCGGCGGTCATCGCCGAGCGGCTGTCCGAGGCCCTTCCCAAGGCGCTGTCGGATCGGGCGGCGGCACCGGACGACTGGGATGTCTCCGTACGGCGACACGCATATCCGGTCGACGAGCACGCGAAAGTCGCGGAGGTGATCGACTCCTTGAATCTGGACGGCGAGCCCGACGACATCGTGATCTACCTGACCGACCTTCCGCGGCGGGAAGGTACGACGCCCGTCATCGCCGACATCAGCGTGCCCGACCGGTTCGGCGTCATTTCCATCCCGGGGGTAGGCGGTGCATTCATCGAGCGCCGGGTGAGGGAGCTGGCAAGAACCGTCGTGGCCGAGGTGACGAGCCAGGCTGGCGAGCGAGATCCCGCGGTGAAGCGGCTGATACGGACAGCGGACGAGGGCGGCGTCCGGTACTTCGCGCCGTCTGCGTTCTCGCGCCTGAGACTCCTGTCCGGCATGGTCTACGCCAATCGGCCGTGGCGGTTGGTGCTTGGCATGTCGAAGGTGCTGATGGCGGCGTTCGCCACCGGAGCGGTGAGCCTGGCGTATCCGACCATGTGGCAGTTGTCGGCCACGATGGGTCCATGGCGATTGAGCGCGGCCACCCTCTTGGCGACCGCAGCGTTGATCATCTGGCTCATCGTCGAGCACGACCTGTGGGAACGGCCGCAGTCACGACGCGAGCGTGACCGCGCGGTGCTCTACAACGCCTCGACCGTGGTCACCCTGACGATCGGTGTCGTCATCTTCCACGTCGGGCTGTTCATCCTGCTCCTGGTGACGGCGTGGTGGACGATTCCACCGCAGATGGTCACTCAGAACATCGGACATCCCATCGGAGCCTCGTCTGTGCTGTTGATGGCGTGGCTGGTCTCGGCAGTCGCCACGCTCGGCGGTGCCCTCGGGTCGGGGATGGAGGACGACGACGCCGTGAAGGCAGCGGCTTACGGGGTCCGGCAGCGCCAGCGACTCGACCAGCGAGATGACCGCTCCGAACACTGATGCGGGTACGGGGTCTCCGCGGTGACCGTCTTCGGGTCACCGCGCTCGTGCGAAATGTGTTGCTGGACATGCCGAAGCTCCACGAGCGCGTCTGACGAGCGCCTAGCCCGGCGCAGAGGGCGTCGTAGGTTGCGAAGAGGTGCTCGACGTCGTGGTCGGCATCTGCTCGGTCGTCGTCGTGATACCGCCGCCGGCACCGCTGCCGCAGGCCGTGAGTATCAACAGGCCGACCAGTCCGATGAGTAACCCGCGCATGCTTCGAAGCCTAACGAAGCGTTACCGACGTCGCATGGCCCGTCGCCCTCGGGCACCAGCAAACGGCCAAACGCACGTGCGGAGGGGATGGCCGCACTACACTTTGCTCGTGCAGTCCAAGGCGCCCCCAGGTGAGGCCCTCAGTGCCCTCGTGGCGCGATTCGGTGCGGGCAGCGACGTCGCCCATCACGGCACTAGCGGTAGCGGCGGATGGGTGGTGACCCTGGCCTCGGCGTTGGCCCTGATCGTGGTCGGCAGCATTGCGGCACGGTTGGCGCGACGCCTCGTCGACCGGTCCACTCCGGAGCTGGTGGATCTGCTGAACCAGTCCGCGACCTTCTATGGCCGCTGGCCGGAGGATCGGCTGCAGACTGCTCCCGGCAGTGAACTCGCGGCCGAGGCGGCACGATGCCGGCGGACCATCGAGTTGCTTGAGTCGCACGGCCCCGCCCGGGCTGGCCGCAACCCGGCGATGCGCGGGCCCGTGGACGGCTTGAATGCTTGGATTACGCTGCTGCACAAGCAGATTGCCGATCGCGTCGATACTTCGCCGGGACTGTCGCACGCCTGAGCCGGTACCGCTGGCTAGTGACGCGTGCTCGCCAGCGCCGTGAGCGTCTCGGCTGACGTGTACCTCGGCCGCCACCCGAGCTGGTTCTTGGCCTTGCTGGTGTCCATCACCACCGACGCCCGCCCCGCGTGCAACCACTCGAAGATCGACGGCAGGAAAGGCAGCCGCGCGATCGCCTCCGATGTGGCCACCGCGGCGAGGTGCGGGACCTTCACCGGTCTGGCGCCCAGTGCGTCGCCCACGTCGGACATCGAGAGCAGTCCGTCACCGGCGATGTTGTAGGCGCCCGGCGGTGCGGACGTGGTCGTCACCGCCAACGCGATCGCGGCGGCGACGTCATCGTGGTGCACCAGTTGCAGCGGCGTCCCCGGATCCGGGAACGGAGGCTTGAGGACGGGAAGCGCCGAGATCACCCGCCGAGCCGCGGCAGGGAGGTGGTTCCAGGGCATCGCGTCGGCCAGGGCGGGCGCCTTCGGTCCGGCGACGATGCAGGGTCGTAGGACGAATACTTCGAGTGACGAGCCGGCGGTGGCCTCGGCGAGGGCCGCCTCGCACGCCGCCTTCTGCTCCGAGTAGTAGTGCTCCGACGAACCACGGGGCGCAACGTCCTCGGTGATGGGACTGGGGTTGTCCGCGTGGTAGCCGTACGCGGCGACCGACGAGGCGTACACAAGCCGTCGCGGGCGCCCTGCGGCGACGGTCGCGTCGAAGACGTTGCGGGTGCCGGTCAGGTTGACCCGGGCGCTCTCCTCGCGGGAGCCCATGATGATGAAGGCAAGATGGACCACCACGTCGACCTCGGAGACCAACGCATCGACGGCCTCCCGGTCGAGGATGTCGCCCTGGCGGTAGGTGGTCTTGGTCCAACCCCGCTCGGCCGGATCGAATGGCCGTCGCGCCATGCCGATGATCCGGGTGACGTCGGGATGGTCTTCGAGCGCCTCGATGGTGGAGATGCCGATCTCTCCCGTGGGCCCGGTGACGGCGACGGTCATTGACATGCACGTCGGTGTTCCCGGCGGCGCGGGGGCGAAACGTCGCCTGATTCGCGACGGGTTCGGCTGACCCGTGCGTGTCTGCCGGTCGAAGCGCGGCGCGGGGTGAAGGATTCCATTCATGTTGGCCGTCGAATTGCTGACCAGGGTCGGGCTGGCGACAGTGCTCGGCATCGCGATCGGCTTCGAGCGACAGTGGCGATCCAGGATGGCAGGCCTCCAGACGATGGCGCTCGTCAGCATGGGCTCCGCGCTCTTCCTGATCCTCAGCGCCTACAGCTTCGATCACGAGGGTGACCGCCTCCGCGTTGCGGCTCAAATCGTCTCTGGGGTGGGCTTTCTCGGCGCCGGCGTCATCATGAAGCAGGGGTTGTCGGTGACGGGTCTCAACACCGCCGCGACGCTGTGGGCGACCGCAGCCGTCGGGGCGCTGGCCGGGGCGTGGATGTGGCGAGAGGCGTTGGCCGGTACGGCGATCATCGTGGCCGGGAACTGGTTCCTGCAGCCACTGGGCACCCGGATGGACCGGGCGCATTCCAAGGGGCGGGAAGTCATCCCGGCCGACTACGTCGTCGACGTGGTGTGCGAGCGGAGGGTCGAGGCGGAGGTCAGGGACCTGGTCGCCGTTGCCCTGCCTCCGACGACCTTCCGACTGCGCGGGATCCACGTCAGCCCCGCGCAGTATCCCGATGCGGTCCGCCTTCAAGCGGAGTTCGCCACCGCAGCGCGCGACGACGACGGTGCCGTAGACGCCGTTCGCACGCTGAGCGGCCTGCCGGGAGTGACGTCGGTCCGCTGGAGCATCGCACACGAGGACGCCGCCGACTGGTCGCGATGACCGGTTCGCGCTGACTTCCTGTCGCCACCACCGGCCGGGGCAAAAGAATCCCGCCGATTCGATCGCTCGTCTGGGACTTCCGATTGCGCCATGGTGTCTGCAGACCTCGAACGCTCGATGGCGTCGACCCAGGAGTCGTGGGCGAGCGGAGGCGCGACCGACTGGAGAAACCGGATGACCGACATCAGTGTGGCGACCCGATCGGATATGGAATCCGTGGTGGCCTACGCCGGTCCGACCCAGAACCGAGACGTGTTCCTGCCCAGGGAGTCCGGCGGCGCGCCGTGCTGGTCCAGTCTCTGGCGCCGGCACCGCTGGCCGCTCGGCATCTACACGACGCCGGTTCTGATCGTCGTCATCTGGTAAGTGCTCGGGGTGACCGGCGTGCTTCCGGAGTCGTACGCGCCCGCTCCGACCGACATCGCCGGCACGGCCATCCAACTGTGGCGCGACGGAGTGCTCGGACCGGATCTCTCGATCTCCCTGCAGAGGGCGGGTCTTGGTCTCGCCCTCGGTCTCGCCGTCGGCATTTCGACCGGCGTGCTCGGCGGCTTCCTCCGGCGAGGCGAGTACCTCTTCAACGGGGTGGCGCAGATCCTCAACACGATTCCGCTGTTGGCGGTTTTGCCGCTGATGATCGTGTGGTTCGGCACCGACGAGCTGACCAAGGTCTTGCTGATCGCGTTCGGGGCCGGGGTACCGATGTACCTCAACCTGTTCGCCGGCATTCGCGGCGTCGATCACCGGCTGATCGAGATGGCCCGTACCACCGGCGCGGGACGCGTGCGGATCGTGACGCGTGCGGATCGTGACGCGGCTGCTGCCCCGGCGCGCTTCCCGGATTCCTGGTGGGACTCGCTTCTCGCTGGCCTACAGCGTGCTGGGTCTGGTGGCCGCCGAGACGGTGAACGCCAACCAGGGCCTCGGGTTCCTCGTCACACAGGCGCAGACCTATCTGCAGACCAATCAGGTCTTCGTCGGCCTGGTGATCTATTCGATCCTCGGTCTACTGGCCGACCAGGTCGTCCGCGTTCTCGAGCGGATCCTCCTGCGGTGGCGACCGAGTTTCGAGGCGACGTGACCACCGCCGCCTCACCCCGCCAGCAGACGGGAGTCCGCGCCGAACGGGTCGTCCGGACGTTCGGGGATCGAACCGTCCTCGACCACCTGGATCTGGTGATCGACGACGAGGAACTGGTCGTGCTGCTCGGTCCCTCCGGATGCGGCAAGAGCACGCTGCTCCGCCTGCTCGCCGGTTTGGATCGGCCCGACGGTGGCCGTATCGACGTTCCGACCAAGCGCGCCAACGTGTTTCAAGGCGACCGGCTGCTGCCATGGCAGCGGGTGTTGCGCAACGTCACCCTGGGTTTGCGTGGGACCGACGCCGACGACCGAGCTCGCAAGGCGTTGGCCGACGTTCATCTCGCGGGTCGCGAGAGGGCCTGGCCCAAACAACTCTCGGGCGGCGAGGCGCAACGGGTCGCGCTCGCCAGGGCCCTGGTCGCCGAGCCGGAGTTGATCCTGCTCGACGAACCGTTCGCGGCGTTGGACGCCATCACCCGCGTTCGAATGCACGACCTGGTACGCGAGCTACGCCGCAAGCACCATGCCTCGATGCTGTTGGTCACCCACGACGTAGATGAGGCGATCGCGCTCGCCGACCGCATCCTCATCATGAGCGACGGCCGGGTCGACGGCGCCCATCGCGTCCATCTGTCGGCCGCCGACCGCGAAGCAAGCATCGCCCGCGAAGAGCTCCGCTCGACGCTCCTGGCGGATCTCGGACTAGCCAGCGCGCACTAACCGACCCACACCGTTACCCGCACGAACACAGGAGAACCCATGCCCATCAATGCCTTTGGACTGCGCAGTGCCGCGGCGGTACTCGCGGTGGCAGGTCTGCTCAGCGCCTGCAGTTCCTCGTCGACGACCTCTGACGGCCCACTGAGCACGTCGGGGAACGGCGCCACCGCGGCCAGCCACCCCGAGTGGAGTCAGTACACCTTCACCATCGCTGACAACGGCGGCGACGGAAGCGAAGAGCTGTCCACGATCACCGGTGCATTCGCCGATGCACCGTACAAGGTCAAGTTCGCCCGCTTCGACTACGGTCCGCCGCTGGTGCAGGCGGCGACGGCGGGTGACGTCGACCTCGGATACGTCGGTACCGTGCCGCCGATCACCGGTGCCGCCGAGCAGTTCGGCTTCAAGATCGTGGCCACTCAGCACGGTGCCGACCCAACCAAGGCGGCCGAAAACATCATCGTGCCGAAGGATTCGCCGATCCAGACGCTGAGCGACCTGCGCGGCAAGAAGATCGCCATCCCGCAGGGCAGCTCGGCCCATGGTCTGGCGCTGCTGGCACTCAAGAGCGTCGGCCTGACGCCCAAGGACGTCGAACTGGTGTATCTCAGCCCGGCAGCGGGCGCCACCGCTTTCAGCACGGGCAAGGTGGACGCCTGGTCGATCTGGAACCCGCAGTCCGCCATCGCAGTGAAGGACGGTGCCCGCATCGTCGCCAAGGGTCTGCCGCCGATCGACCAGGTGAACAACTACTACGTCGCGACCGACAAGTCGCTCACCGATCCCGTCCGGCGCGCGGCGCTCGCCGACGTGCTCACCCGGGTTGCGCGGATCTTCGACTGGGCTCAGAAGAATCCCGAACAGTACGCCATGGCCATCGCGAAGGAGACGGGCGTTCCATTGGAGGACGCCAAGGCCACCGTGGACGCCTACCCGTTCAAGGTCACGCAAGTCCTTCCGGAGGACATCAAGGCCGAGCAGGACCTGAGCGACGCCTTCCTGCAGGCCGGCGAGATAAAGAAGCCGGTGGACGTCGCCAGCATCACCGACAACCTCCTGCCCGACGGCTTCGACAGCTCGCAATCGTCGTAGCCACAACCACATTCACGGACGGAGTGATCGGATGAGCGACCAGCGTCGTCAACTGCATCTCAATGCCTTCCTGATGGAGGCCGGCCACCACGAAGCCGCCTGGCGGCTTCCGGAGAGCAATCCGCGGGCCGACTTCGACCTCGACCATTGGATCGCGCTGGCCCAGTTGGCCGAAGACGCCAAGTTCGACTCGCTGTTCCTGGCCGACGGTCCTGCGCTCACCGGCACCGGCGCGTTCCGGCCACCCGGTCAGCTCGAACCCTTCACCCTCTTGACCGCACTGTCGCAGCAGACGAGTCGAATCGGGCTCATCGCCACCGTCTCGTCGACCTACAACGAGCCCTACAATCTGGCCCGCAGGCTCGCCTCGGTCGATCACGTGAGCGGTGGACGTGCAGGCTGGAACGTCGTGACCTCCGCCGGCGCCGACGAGGCCGCGAACTTCGGTCTCGACGACCGTCCGGACCACGCCTCGCGATACCAGCGTGCCGACGAGTTCCTCACCGTCACCAAGGCTCTCTGGGACAGCTGGGAGAGCGTAGCCGTCCTGGCCGACAAGGCATCCGGTCGCTACGCCGATCCGGCGCGTCTGCACGCCATCGACCATGCAGGCGCGCACTTCACGGTCGCCGGGCCCCTCAACGTCGAACGGCCGCCGCAGGGACACCCTCTGTTGGTGCAGGCCGGGTCCTCCGACGACGGCAAGAACTTCGCCGCCCGCCACGCCGAAGCGATCTTCACCGCCCACCAGACCTATGAACGTGCCGCAGAGTTCTACCGCGACATCAAGTCGCGGACCACGGCGGCAGGCCGAGACCCCAATGCCCTATTGGTACTGCCGGGCATCGTGCCGTTCATCCGGTCGACCGAGGAAGAAGCCATCGAGCTGGCTCGGCGCTACGACGAGCTGCGCATCCCCGAATACGGTCTCGCGCAACTGGCCTGGAACTTCGAGGTGGATCCCACGGTGTTCGAGCTCGACCAGCCGCTGCCCGACGTCATCCTGGCACGACCAAAGTTGGAGGGCTCACAGAGCAGGTCGGATCTCATCATCGAGATGGCGGTCCGGGAGAACCTGACGGTCCGCAACATCCTGTCGCGGCTCGGTGCCACCGGGAAAGGCCGGCATGGGGTGTTCTTACCCCGGCTGGACGTCGCCGGCAACAGCGTTAGAGGCCAGCGCGCGACCGCCTATCTGTCGCGGGTGTTGGGCCTCAACACCTTTGCCTCCAACGTGCACGACGCCGCGACGAGAGATCGCCCGAACGGGCTGTCGTCAGATGCCCATCGGATCGCCGGCCACGACGTCGGTGACGGTAACGTCGACGGGCCGGACGTTGGCTGACGCGCCGAGCAGGTCGGTCACGATCTCGACTGTCGTCACGCGAATGGCTGCGGCGAGCTCGCGAAGTTCGGTTCCGTAGCTCCCGGTCACCTCGATGTGGACACCTCGAAGGATTCCGTCGTCGACGTCGAACCCGATCGCGGTCGGCGCGCACAGGTAGCGGTGGCGAAGGGCTGCGGCGAGGGTGCCGCGCACCACGGCGTCGCTCAGGTACAGCGCGCCGGGTCCCGACCAGCCGGCTGGCTTCTCCGCCGCGAGCGGCCAACTCACGGGACCTGGAGTGCTGCGCACGGCGGCGACCACTCGGCCGGCCACGTCGTCCCAGCCGGATTCGGGCGCGCTGCGCAGGAATTCGACGGCGCGGAAGAGGATGTCGTCGGGCTTGCTCATCGCCACCTCTCCAATCGGTCGCGCAACGTGGCCGTGGCCCGGAAGTGGTGGCCACGCGCGGCATCTGCGCTGAGTCGCAGTACTTCACCGATCTCCGGGAACGTCATCGACTCTATTTCCCGGAGCACCCAGGCGCCACGCTGCCTAGGCGGTAGCTCGGCCAGCGCCTCCTCCAGCGCAGCCAGAAAGTGGGTGTTGGAGACTCCGGCGAACGGATCACCGGAAGTGGCGGGCAGCGCTTCGAGCAAGCGGTCGTCGATGGGCTGCGCCCGCTTGACCCGGTAGGTGTCGACGACCTTGTGGGAGCAGATCGCGAACAGCCAGGTCTTGACCGTGGAACCACCGGTGAAGGCATCGAGGCGCCGCCAGGCGGCCACGAAGGTGTCCTGAACCGCATCGGCGACGTCCGCCTCGTTGGACAGCATGCGGCGCGCGTAGCGGTGCAACGCGGGTCCGTGTCGATGCACCAGCACTTCGAATGCCACGCGGTCATCGAGGGCCGCAGCGCGCAGCAGGGCGTCGTCGCCGGCGTCGGTCAACTCCGAACCGACCTCGGAACTGCCCACGTCCACTAGATCCTTCCTGACCGCGCTGCCGGCGAGGGAAGCTCACCATATCGCTAGGCGCGGCGGCGGCAGTCGCCGCGCTTCCCGTGCCTTGGCCACGGGCCGGAGGCGGGTCAGTCGGTCAGCGACACCCGCGCAACCTCCTCCAGCACGGCGGCACCCCGCGGCTGCTCGAAGACGGTTTGCGCCTGTCGGCCCGATATCCACAGTGTTGCCAGGGTATTGCCGAAGAAGGGTCCACTCACGTCGTTCCACTCGAATGGTATTGCGGCACAACCGTTGCGGCGAGCCCACCGGCGGGTCACCCCGGCCACTCGGTCGGACCAGCCGAGCTTGAACACCGGCTTGACGTAACGCGGCACGTAATTGTGCACCGGTGAGCACACCAGCTGGTGCACACTCGCCGACGGCCCTGGAAGATCCGCCCGTGCCACGTAGCTGTGGTGGACGTCGCCGGAGAGCACCGACACCGTCGCCGGTCCGGCGCCGTCGCAGGACGACACGTCGACGATCAGGTCGCTGAGGGCGAGGAAACTCTCGGAGAAGGCCGCCCAGTGCTCGAAGTCCACTGCTTGGCGAAGTTTCTCGGCCAGTCGTCCGCGGCGGCCGGGGCGGTTGGCCGCGCGCTCGTTGACCATCTGCAGGTCTCCGATCGCCGGCGGGAGTAGCCAGGGCAACGACGAACCGATGATCAGGTGATCGACCGTCTCGAGCCGATCGTTGACCTGCTCCTTCAGCCATTCGAATTCCCTGTCGCCCAACATCTTTCGATCACCAGATTCCAGGATTCGGGCATTGCGAGAGTCGACCATCACCAGGCGGCTGCGGCCGAGTTCCCATCGGTAGCTGAACCGGAGTCCCTTGTCGCCATCGACCTCGGCGTCGGCGGGTCGGCGAGATCCGCCAGATGCGGCCAGGTATCGCCGTCGGCGGCGAGCACCCGTTGATACTCCTCGTCCTCGCGCAGTTCGTCGGGGCTGAGGTTGCCGAGGTGTTGGTAGACCCAGTAGGAGGCCAGACCCGCTCGGATCCGATCACGCCACCATGGCTTGGCGTTGACTTCCCGGCGCCACGCGGCGGAGGTGTTCCAGTCGTCGCGGATGTCGTGGTCGTCGAAGATCATCGCGGTCGGGATCGTGGACAGCACCCAGCGGATCTCGGGATCGCCCCAGGTATGGCGATACAGGCCTTCGTATTCGGAGAAGCTAACCACCTCGTCGGGTGGGCGCTGACCCGTCGAGCGTCGACCCGCCAGGTGTCGACGCACCTCCGGGGTCAGTTCGTCGGCGTAGACCTGATCACCCAACAGGATCAGCGCATCCGGCCACTCGTCGAGCGGGATCGTGGGCAGCCGCGCGGCGTAACAGTCGAGGGCGTCGAGGCCGATCTTGTCGTCGAGCTTGGCATCGCCGGTCTTCGGGTAGCGGCACGAACCGAAGACCACCCGCAAGCCCGTCGTCGTCGCGGCTCCGCGCGTCCTGATGACGCTCAGGGGAAACTCACTGTCCGGTTCCGGCCAGACCTGCTCGCCGTCGACGTGTACCTGGTACTCGGTGGCAGCGCCTTCGGTGAGCCCGTCGACCAGAACTAGCGCGTAGTGGCACCCCTGAACCTCGAAGGTGGCAGCGCTGCAACCCAGTACCTCGACCGTGCCTGGTTCGTGGGTCTGGACCCACACGGTGGCGGTGGTCTCGCCGACGTGACGCAAAACGGGGCCGAGCAGAAGGGGCATCCCAGCCAGCCTAGGCGCTGCCTCGGTGCTACCGATCGACGTCGGTCCCAAACGGCTGTCAGCCGATCAGCCACCGGCAGACGACGGGATTCTGCATGCACGCCGCGTTGATGTCGGGCAGCGCCCCCGAGCAGGGCAGTCCGTTCTCCTGCACGCACCCGGGCGGCATCGGTGGGCACGGCGTTCCATCGGGCCGGACGCACTGCTGGTTCTCGGGTCCCGCGTAGGCAGGTGCCGGCGATGTGAAAGCCACACTGAGGGCAACGACGGCCACACCAGCAAACCCTCACATCGTTCTCGAGATCAACCCTCGGCCGCGTCGTGTCCGCTCGGTTCCGACGATCTCGTGCCGACGAGGTCAGGCGGCGGTCACACCTTTGCCGGTTCGTTGTCGACGGAACCGAACAGGGCGACTGCGATGGCTCCGGCGACCGCCCCGGTGAACGCGATCACCACGAGCCAGCCCAGGCCGGGTGCTGAGGTGTCGCCCAGCAGAACCACCCCGACGATGCCCGGCACGACCGTCTCACCGGCGACGAGGGCCGCCGACGCGCCGGTGACCGAGCCGATCTGCAGCGCCACGGTGAACAGATAGAAACCGCCGACTCCCGCGATGACGATCGCCCATGCGGCCGGGTCGGACAGCAGCGCCCGCAGGTCCAACGGGTCGACTCCGTCAACCACCCGTACCGCGACTGCCATGGCGCCGAACAACACGCCGGCGGCGAGGCCGGCGGCGATCACACCACGGGTGCCAAGGCTGCGGATCAGGCCGAGGCCGACGACGAGCACCGCCACCGCGAACCCCAGCACACCCCAGTGCACCGAGGCACCCGTCGGCGCCTCGCCGACGGCACCGGACGTGAACCCAAGTACGCACAGCGAGACGACGACCACTGCTATCGCCGCCCAATCCCGCGCGCGTAGCCGCAATTTCAGCACGATGACCCCGAGGATGGCCGTCACCACCAGGTTTGCGCTCATGATCGTCTGCGACAGGAACAGTGGGATCAGCCGCGCCGAGACGACGCTTCCCACGAAACCCACGCCATCGAGCACCATCCCCGCGAGGAACGCCGGGGTCAGGGCGGCACGAACGGTGGCGGCAAGGGAAGGAGCACCGCCGGCGGTGGTGGAGCGACTCGTTCCGCGCGCGACATCGGCGGCGGCGGCGCTACGCGCGCCGTACGCCTGCAGCACCGAAGCCGTTCCATAACCGACGCACGCCAACAATGCCGCCGCGAGACCGATCAGCACCGGCTGTCCTCCTGAGGTGTCGTCATCGCTTCCAGTATCGCCGCTGCCGCGCGCTCCTACGCCATTCCACCCCCAAGCCCACGAGCGCGGAGTAGTGATGAATGGGAATCCCGCAGTCGCTCGCCGAGGAGGCGCCATGTACGACTTGTCCATCACCGGCGGAACCGTGGTCGACGGCACGGGCGGCGAACGGTTCCGGGCCGACATCGGTGTCAAGGACGGGCGCATCGTCGACGTCCGCCGTCGGCACGGCGATGACGCCGGGTTGGACGGCGACGCCGAACGAACCATCGATGCCACCGGCCGGATCGTCACCCCCGGGTTCGTGGACATCCACACCCACTACGACGGACAGGTCAGCTGGGACGACACTCTGGAACCATCGAGCCTGCACGGTGTCACCACCGTGGTGAGCGGCAACTGCGGTGTCGGATTCGCCCCCGTGCGGCCCGGCCGTGAGCAGTGGCTGATCGAGTTGATGGAGGGGGTCGAGGACATTCCCGGAAGCGCCCTGGCCGAAGGCATCACGTGGGGCTGGGAAAGTTTCCCCGAATACCTGGACGCCGTCGAGAAGCGTAATCTGGCCGTCGACTTCGGAGTTCAGATCGCGCACGGCGCGGTGCGGGGCTATGCGATGGGTGAGCGCGGCGCGCGCAACGAACAGGCGACGGCGGACGACATCGAGGCGATGGCCCGGATCGTTCGTGAGGCCGTGGAGGCGGGAGCGTTGGGCTTCTCCACCTCGCGCACCGAAGGCCACCGTGCCCTCGACGGAGAGGTCGTGCCCGGCACCTACGCGGCAGCCGACGAGCTGTTCGGTCTCGGTCGGGCGATGGCGGCAGGTGGTCAGGCGGTGTTCGAAGTGGCACCCGACGGGACGGCCGGGGAGCACCCGGATGCGCTGCTCGGCGAGGTGGATTGGATGATTCGGCTGTCCGCCGAGATCGACCGTCCCGTCTCCTTCGCGATGGTGCAGACGCAGGGGAAGCCGGACCTGTGGCGCAAGCAACTCGACCTCGCGGGTGCCGCCCTCGACGACGGCATCAGGGTGCATCCGCAGTTCGCCGCCCGCCCGTTCGGGATGCTGTTCGGGTTCCCCGGGTACCACGCGTTCGACCACCGCCCGACGTTTCGCCGGTTGAAGGCGACGCTGGGCCGTGAGGAACTCGCCGAACGCCTCGCGCAGCCCTCGGTACGCGCCGCGATCCTGGCCGAGGCGGATCTGCCGGCGCTGACGGTGCCGATGTTCGACGGACTGTTCGCGATGATTCAGCACAGCATCGACAGCCTGTACGCGATCGGCGACCCGCCCGACTACGAGCCCACCGCCGAGAAGACCGTGGGAGCCATCGCCCGGGCGCGCGGCGAGGATCCGCTCGCGACGATGTACGACCTGATGCTCGAGTCGGATGGGACGGCGCTGCTGATGCTTCCGTTCTTCAACTATGCCGAGGGCAACCACGACGCCATCTACGACATGATCTCCCATCGCGCGGCGGTGTCCGGGCTCTCGGACGGCGGCGCGCACTGCGGTCTCATCTGCGATGCGTCCTACCCGACGTACCTGCTGACGCACTGGGCTCGCGACCGCAGTCGCGGACCGCGGTTCTCGCTCGAGCACATGGTGCGCAAGCAGACCCTGGACACCGCGACGCTGTTCGGGCTCGGCGACCGCGGGGTGATCGCCGTCGGCAAGAAGGCCGACCTCAACGTGATCGACATGGACGCCCTGCAGCTTGACGTGCCGCGGATGGCGTATGACCTACCCGCCGGTGGTCGCCGCCTGATCCAAGGCGCCAGGGGGTATGACGCCACGGTGGTCGGCGGGGTCGTGACGCGTGATCACGGTGTCGACACCGGCGCGCGACCCGGGCGGCTGCTCCGCGGCGTCAGGTAGCCTGGCGTGAAGTAGACTGTCAGGCAACGAGTTTCAGCATCTTCCGCCGTCGAGATGCGGCCGAATGCACATCGTGCTGCAATGGACGTCAATCCCAAGGCTTTCGCGGAGGTGTGAGTATTGCCGACCTACGGCTATGAATGCACCGCCTGTGGCGGGTTCCAACTGGTGCTGCCGATGGCCGAGGTCGCGGGAACGGCCGCGTGCCCGACGTGCGGTCGACCTAGCCGCCGGACATTCGGCCTACCCGGGCTGCGGACCCTCGATCCCAATCTGCGCACGGCGATCGATTCCAGTGCCCGCAGCGCCGAGGAGCCGACGGTCGTCTCCCAGCTGCCAGGACGTTCGCGTCGCGCCACGCCCATCACCCGAGATCCCCGGCACGCCAGGTTGCCTCGACCCTGACACAAGGAGTCCGTCATGCCCGACGTCGTATTCTCCGTCGACCAGGCCCGTTCGATGCGGGACCAAGTGGTGCCTGGGCACAACCGCTGGCATCCCGACATCCCGCCGGCGACGAGGGTCAAGCCGGGCCAGTCGATCCGGGTCGAGTGCCGCGAGTGGACCGATGGCCAGATCGGAAACAACGACTCCGCCAACGACGTTCGGGACGTCGACCTGTCGCACGCCCACATGCTGTCCGGGCCGATCTATGTCGGGGGTGCCGAGCCCGGTGACCTCCTCGTGGTCGACATCCTCGATCTGGGACCGATCCCTCAGGAGGTCGGCGAGGTGCCCGGCCAGGGCTGGGGATACACCGGCATCTTCGCCAAGGCCAACGGCGGCGGCTTCCTGACCGACTACTTCCCCGATGCGTACAAGGCGATCTGGGACTTCTCCGGCCAGAAGTGCTCGTCGCGCCACCTCCCGGGCGTGGAGTTCACCGGCATCACGCACCCGGGACTGTTCGGTACCGCGCCGTCGCCGGAGTTGTTGGCCCGCTGGAATTCCCGCGAGCGAGCGCTCATCGCCACTGACCCCGACCGCATCCCGGCCCTCGCCCTGCCTCCGCTGGAGGAATCGGTGCTCGGTGGCACGGCGACCGGCGATACGCTCGCTGCGATCGGTCGGGACGGCGCGCGAACGGTGCCCGCCCGGGAGAACGGCGGCAACCACGACATCAAGAACTTCACCAGGGGTTCCCGCGTCTTCTACCCGGTGCACGTGCCCGGGGCACTGTTCTCGGGCGGTGACCTCCACTTCAGCCAAGGCGACGGGGAGATCACCTTCTGCGGAGCCATCGAGATGGGCGGATTCATCGACTTCCACGTCGACCTCATCAAGGGCGGCATGGAGACCTACGGTGTCACGACGAATCCGATCTTCATGCCCGGCAACGTCGAGCCGCGTTACTCGGAGTTCATCACGTTCATCGGCATCGGCGTCGATCACGACAGCGACACCCAGTTGTACAACGATGCGACGGTTGCCTACCGCAACGCGTGTCTGAACGCCGTGACGTACCTCGAGAAGTTCGGTTACTCGGGCGCACAGGCGTATCTGCTGCTGGGAGCAGCCCCCATCGAAGGTCGGGTCAGCGGTGTGGTCGACATCCCCAACGCCTGCTGCTCGCTGTACCTGCCCACCGCAATCTTCGACTTCGACGTCCGGCCGTCGTCGTCGGGGCCCGCCAAGGCTGATCGCGGAAGCTGCGCCGTGTCGTCCTAGCCGTTGCCGCTACCATCGCGCGGTGACGCAACTCGTTCTGTCGGTGCTGCTCGGTGCTGCGGTCGTAGCCGTCGTCACCCTGGCAGTTCTACTCATCGTCACCTCTCGGCGGCTCAGCGACACCCGCCGCAGGCTCGAGCGGGCGCGGCAGCGGGAACCGGGAACCCGTCGCAAACACCGTGGGCTTGCGCCGTTCGCCATCAG
The DNA here is from genome assembly GCA_963846985.1 of uncultured Actinomycetota bacterium. GTDB lineage: Bacteria > Actinomycetota > Actinomycetes > Mycobacteriales > Mycobacteriaceae > Mycobacterium. The sequence goes on along the minus strand of CAWJYC010000010.1, from coordinate 134,478 downwards.
GAAGACGTGGCGGACCGCGGAAATGCTGCGCACCAAGGGGGTTGGCGCGGTCGTCCGCAACTCGATCGAGGATCTGGCGGGGTGGGCCAGGGTCGAGCGGCCCGACCTGGCTCGATTGGCGGCCGACGGCAATGTCGTCGTGGTGTTCTCCGACATCGAGGGATCCACGGAACGCAACGAGGCGCTCGGCGATCGAGAATGGGTGAAGCTGCTGTCGCGCCACGAGCAACTGGTCCGCGCATCGGTCACCGAACACCACGGCCACGTCGTCAAGAATCAGGGTGACGGATTCATGTTGGCCTTCGCCGCTCCGACGGAGGCGCTGCGGTGCTGTGTCGACGTTCAACAGGAGCTCTCCCGGAACCCGGACCGGTGGCAGAACATCAAGGTGCGCATGGGTATTCACATGGGCGAGTCTGTCCGGCGCGGGGACGATCTGTTCGGCCTCAACGTCGCGATGGCCGCGAGAATCGCCGGCCACGCGGAAGGCGGCGAGATCCTGATCAGCGACGTCGTCCGCGACGCGATCGGACCAGCCGACGGCATCTCGGTGACGCCGCCCGAGGTCGTCGAGTTCAAGGGCATCAGCGGCACCCACGAGGTGTTCCCCGTCGTCATCGGTGGTTAGGGTGAGGCGCTGCGCGTCGCGGCGACGGTGTTCAGGACATCGAGGATCGACGGATACCGAACCAGGGCGGCCCCGCCGACGGGCACGACCACGACCGCCCATTGATCGGCGCCGCGAGCGACGATCGCGAATGAATCGTCCAGCTCCTCCACCGGCAGGAGTTCCCACCGCGGATCCCGCGTGTAGGTGAAGGTGCCGTCCCCATTGACGACGACCGATCCGTACGCGGTTCGGCGGTCCGGTGGGGACCGCATCATCGAGTCGATGCTCTCCGAGACGAACACCGACGGCACCATGACGTACCCCTCGACGTGTCCGATCGGTGCAGACACCCGCCCGCTGAACGACTCGACGCCCAGATAGGGCAGTTCGTCGGTACCGATCACTCTCGCTTGCTTGGCGATCACCACGGGCACCGTCGCCACGTCGGCGCTGCCGTCGCCCACTCGAATGGTGAACTCGTCGGCGTTGATCCACGGATCGATGCGTGACGCCCCGTCCGGCGTGTACACGACACGGCCGTCTGGAGTTCCGGACTCCATCGCCCCCCGGAGGCCGCGATCGGCGGCGACGGCGATCACGGTGCCGTGAGCCGGTTGACTGGTGGTGATGCGGACGTCGTCGAGCCCCTCGCCGGCGGCGGTTCCCTGCGCGGAGACGAACACGTCGAACACCACCTCGCCGGTGGGCAGATAGGTGGACCCGTGAAAGGCGTCAGGCGGGGTGACATCGAGGAGGCCGCTCGTCGTGATCGACGACGACGACCTCGGGCCCCGCCCGATCCCATGGCGAGCGCCGAGCGCGGGCAGGTGAATCGTCTGCGGCGCGGAGGTGACCACGGCGCCCATGCCGTCGTCGAGGGTCACCGTCACCACTTCGGTGGTGGCCCGGTACTGAGCGGCGTCGGTGTCATCGGGACGGTAGGCGAAACGAACGTAGGTGCCGGGAGGCAGGGGCGGCGCGCGGTCTGTGGCGAGGTCGCCGTCCGGATCGCGGAACTCGTTGAGCGCCGATGGTTCGCGTACGTCGACGAGTTGGACACCGGTGACCTTGCCCTGCCGTTGGCCCTTGATCTCGACGTCGGCGACAGCGCCGAAATATGTTGGGACGGCGTAATAGAACACGTGCTCGATGCAGCGTGCTCCACTGCTCGTCGGTCCAAGGAAGCTGAACGGACCGATCATGCCGGTGTCATCGTTCGGCGTGACGGCCGGAGCGGCAGCGCGCTGATCAACCGATGAGTCTGGTGAACGCGGCGACGACCGACTCATTGGGGCGATGTGCATCCGGGTTGAGCATCTGGGGCTCCCTTCACGCGGTTTAGGGACGTCGTGCACCCCTGATCGATCGTTTGCTGACGTGCAATGGTGCTGCGGCGACGACTGTCGGGAAGCCGTCTGATTCCACGGTAGGAGTCCAGCGCCGAACCCACATGCGTAGACCGCTACGCGACTCCTCCTGTGTGCCGAACCGTGAGATGGCGCCATTGCCATTCGACTAACCCGTCAACGCCGACCTTCGGATGTGCACTGGCTGTCGACGGGCATCGGGTTTGCTGAACGTCGGTCGCGGTGGCGGCAACCGATCGCCCTGAGGCGTAGTGTTTGCCGTTCTCTTCGCAATGAGCGGCTCGACGCCTTAATATCCGCTGGTGGGGGTAGTGCAGTGGCGGACGGCGGAGCGTGCCTCGTTGCACTTGCTCGACGCCGCAGTCACGGACAACGGGCAACGGGGTGTGGTGCTGGTGGGCGCGGCCGGCGTAGGCAAGACCGTGTTGGCCAGAGCCGTGGCCGATCGCGTCGCACGTCGGCACCCGAGGGCTGTCGTGCACTGGATTTCGGCCACCGCATCCGCCAGCAGAGTTCCGTTCGGCGCGTTCAGCCACCTGGTCGAGTTGACGGGTGCGGGTGAACCGGTCGCTCTTCTTCGAGAAGCCCGGACGTCGTTGTGCCGCGGCGCCGGCAAGGTGCTGATCGTCGTCGACGATGCCCACCTCCTCGACAACCTGTCGGCCACGCTGGTCCATCAACTCGCGGTGACGGCCTCGGCGAAGCTCGTCCTCACCACCCGCTCGGGGGAGCCGGTTCCGCACGCGATCACGACGCTGTGGAAGGACTCCCACATCACGCGAATCGACATCGAACCGTTTGGCGAGGCGCAGACCACGATCCTGGTGGAGAAAGTGCTGGGGGGTCCGCTCGAAACCGCGAGCGCCAAGCGCGTCTTCAACATGAGCCAAGGCAATCCGCTGTACCTGCGCCACCTCGTGGAGGGAGCGGTGGCGGCTGACTCGCTGCGGGAGGTCGACGGTGTGTGGCAGCTCCGCGGTGGGATGTCGTTGACCCCGCAGTTGTCCGATCTCATTGGGCGACACTTATCGTCCATGCCGGCGCACGTGCAGACCGTTCTGGAGTATCTCTCGGTCGAAGAACCGCTGTCGCTCTCGGACCTCGAATTCGTGGCAGGTCGGGAGGCGATCGAGGAGGCGGAGGCCTCCGGCGCGGTGACCGTGACGCCGCGCGGACTGGACCTGGTGGTGCAATCGGCGCACCCGCTCTACACCGAGAGTCTCCGCGCGACGATGGGTCGTTTGGCCGCCCGCCGCATCAGGACCAGGCTGGTGGAGAGGCTCGCCGCGCGCGGCACCTCCCACGTGAGTGACCGATTGCGGCTGGCCGCACTGGCGATCGACAGCGACCGCGCTCCTGAAGTTCCACACATCCTCACCGCAGCGTGGGAGGCCATGCAACTCGGGGACCTCGCTCTGGGCGAGCGCCTCGCTCGCGGAGCGCTCGAGCGGTCCGATGGGCTGCCCGCCAGACTCGCACTCGCACACTCGCTTTCGTGGCAGGGTCGCGGCCGGGAGACTGACGACGCGCTAAGTCCAGTCGTCATCGATGAGTTGTCCGAGTGGGAGCTGACCGCCTGGATGTTGCCGAAGGCAGCCAATCAATTTTGGATGCTGAAGGACTCCGAGCCGGCGGTCGCCTTCCTGAAGGAGATGCGGCGACGCGTATCGGAGCCCGCCCCGCTCAACACCATCGACTCGCTGCTCGCCACCTTCGAAATGAATTCGGGGCATCCCGTGAAGGCGGTCGACCTGGCGACAGAGGTGCTGGCCTCCCCGGTCGCCGACGACCTCGCAGTGGCGTGGGCGGCATCGGCGGCCGCCCTGTCGAGCGCTCGTCTCGGCAGGTTCGGTGACGTCGACCCGCTGACCGAGCGCTGCCTGGCGGCTCGCCACCCCGGCTTGGTCCGGTACGCCGCGGGGCTGGGTCAGGTGCTGACGGCGATCCTCGCCGGAAACGTAAGTGGTGCAGAGGGATTGGCGCGCCACTACCTGGCGTTCGCCGACTTCGAGCAGCCCGGCCGCGCGATCGGTGAGGTCATCCTCGGCCAGGTCCACATCGTCGAGGGCAACCTCAGTGCCGCCATCGTGGTGTTGCGGCAGGCGACCGCAGCACTGAAGCACACCGGCTACTCGTGGGGTCCGACCGGCCAGATGCACCTGACCAGGGCGCTCGGCCAGCTGGGGGACACCCAGGGCGCGGTCGACTCATTGCGCAAGGCGCAGGAAAGCCATGGACTGCGCTCGGAGCTCTATGCGCCAGAGCTCGGGCTCGCCCGCGCCTGGACGCTCGCCGCTGCGCGCGACATGCCCGGTGCGATCGCGGCGGCCCGTGACACCGTGCGCGTGGCCATGCGCTCGGACCAGCTGGCGATGGCACTGCTCGCCGTTCACGATGCCGTTCGACTGGGCGACGGCGACGCCGTCGACACCGCTTCCCGGCTCGCCGCCCAGTTGAACTGTGGCCTGGCGCCGGTGGTGCTCGGGCATGCGCGGGCGCTGTCGACCCGTGACGGCGAGGGTTTGATGCGGGCCGCCGAAGAGCTGGCCGCGTTCGGCATGCTGTGTGCGGCTGCGGACGCCGCCGCACAGGCCGCCTCTGTGTTCGCGGCGTTCGATGACCGCCGGGCGGAGCTGGTGGCCAAGGGCCGGGCCGCCGACCTGTCGCGGCAGTGCGGTGATCCGTCGACACCGGCGCTGGAGAAGGTGCTGCGTCCCCTTCCGCTGACCGGCCGGGAACGCGAAGTCGCGGTGATGGTGGCGGCCGGCCTGACCAATAAGGCAATCGCAGAACAGATCTCGATCTCGGTGCGCACGGTCGAAGGTCACATCTACCACGCCTGCAGCAAGCTCGACGTGCCCGACCGAACGCTGCTGGGGCTTGCGGTCGCGGCGGCTTCGGGCACTCAGGCGGAGCGGGCGGATGCCACGCGCGCATTGGAACCGATGAATGGGGGATGACGAATGGGGGATGAGAATGGCTGATGGGGTGAGCGAGGTCGCCACGATCATGGCCGACACCGTCGACACGATCAGAACCGACGCACCCGAACTGAATCTCATCAGTCCCGGTGGTGCCGTCCTTCGGCGCCCGGAAACGGTGTGGTTCAAGGCGCTCGACGGTCATTGGCTGAACTTCAAGCACCTGCCACCCGCCGAATCGGCTACGGATGACATGGGGCCCGTCATGTTGGTGCACGGGACGGGCGTTCGGGCCAACTTGTTCTGTCCTCCGACCACGTTGACGCTCCCCGCGATGCTCTCCGCCAAGGGGTTCGACGTGTGGATGCTCAACTGGCGGTCCAGCATCGATCTCCGGCCAATTCCATGGAATCTCGACGACGCGGCCGTGCTCGACTATCCCGCCGCGGTGGCAGTCATCCTGCAGGAGACGAAGAAGGCGTCACTCAAGGCGCTGGTGCACTGCCAGGGATCGTCGTCGTTCCTCATGTCGATCATCGCAGGGCACCTGCCTAAGGTGACGACCGTCGTCGCCAACTCCTCGGGCCTGTATCCAATGCTCCGCCAGTCCGCAGAATGGAAGTTGCCGCTCGCGATGGCAACCCTCGCGAAACTGACCGACTCCTTCGACCCTCAGTACGGTCTGTATGCACCGACCTTCGGCGCGAAGGTGATTAGCTGGCTGGTTCGCGCCCTCCATCACGAGTGCAACTACGCGGTCTGCAAGACGTCTAGTTTCATCTTCGGCGTTGGATCTCCGACAATGTGGAACCACGACAACCTCGACGATGCCACCCACAAGTGGCTCGACGGCGAATTCGGTTATGCCCCCGTGAAGTTGTTCAAGCAGATTGCCAAGTGCGTGAGGGAGGGTGAGCTCGTCTCGATGGGGGAACTGAATTCGAGGGGCGACCGCCGTTACCCACTCTCCGTGCTCCCCGCCAAGTTCGCTGTCGGAGACCCCACGCGGCGTACCACCGCCACCTTCCACTTCGTCACCGGTGCGGAGAACCGCTGCTTCCTACCCGAGGGCATGGAGAAGACCAAGATTTTCTTCAACGAGGCCTCTGGTACCGAACGGCACACCTTCGAGTCGTTTCCCGGATACGGGCACATGGACGTGTTCTTCGGCACGAACGCCCACCACGATGTGCATCCGCATCTGATTACCAAGTTGAGCAGCTGATCGCGTGCCGAAGACGATCGTGTTGACGAACGTTCTGTTGCTGGCATGTCTGTCAGCCCTCGCTTCAAGTGGTCTCATCATCTGGCTCGGCGGCGAGGTCAGGTTAGGCCGCTGCTGCATTCTGTTGCTCACGTGTGTCGGACTGGCGTGCGCCGGCATCATGTTCGTGACCGAAGTCTTCACCGGCATCAAGTGGGTGCCGGTGGTGGCGGTGGCCACCCTCGGCTACGGGTGGCTGGCTACAGGACCGGACGGAGCCGCTCCGCGCAGCAGTGAGATTGGCTGGGCCGTGGGATGGCTGTCGGTCGCAGTGTGGTTCGCCTACCTCGCTGCTCAGTCGCGGGAAAGCCGTTGACCGGCCTGCGGTTTCACGAGGCCATGCAAGGTCGGCTGGCTCCACAGTTCATCAACCCCTCGGGTGGATACCGCAATCGCGGCGCGGTCGCGGCTACGCTCAATGCTCGCATCGACATCGCCGACGTAGGCGATTTCGTCAGGCGAGACCATCCGCACGAGGGGACGCTATCGGTCGAAATCTCCATACCCATCCTCAGTAGCCGACCGTTCGTGCAGCACAACGGGCACTTCGCACTCTTCCGAGCCAGTGAACTCGAGCAGGGTGGGCGCGGTTACGTGATGGTCTACGACGCGGAGGTGACCAACGGCGAGCGCCGGTTCAAGATGACCGGCCGCAAATACCTCCAACCGAGGAGACTGTGGCGATTCTGGCGGCTGTGGCCCGAGACCACGAGGTTGCACCTGTTCTTCGAGGACGTGACCCCCGGTCGCGACGACGGCTTTGCCGACAGGACGGTCGAGATACCGGTGCAGCGGCCAATGCCCGACTGGCTTGAGAAAGTTCAGCTTCCCGTCGAGTCGTTGGTGGACCGAGACTTTCACCATCCGAGGTTCGCGGCAGGCATCGTCCGTATCAGTCTCTGGGGATTCGTCCTCCAAGTCATCGGGATGCGAGGTGTGGGTTCGCCGCCCTACCGCCGGCCGGTCGCCAAACTCCGGTTCATGGCGTTCTTCGTGCGCTCACTCGTCGCCATCTACGTCTTCGGGCGGCAGGAAGTTCCCCAATAGAACGGCATATTCGTCGGCTGGATTGGGGTCGGCTGCCAGGTCCTCTAGAAGGTTAAGTGCGGAGCGGCGCGCGAAGGCCGCGATGGTTAGCGAAGGGTTCGGGCCGATCGGCCCGGGGAAGACGGACCCGTCGCAGACTCGCAAGCCGGGAACGCCGCGGACTCGTCCATGGGTGTCGATGACTCCTTGGAACTTGTCAGTATCCATCGGACACCCGCCCACCGGGTGGACGGTGATTCCTCGATGAAACACACTATTCAACGGATTCCAGAAGAGACTGCCCTTGAAGCCGCGAGCGATGGTCTCCATCCGCAGTTTCATTGTGTCGTAGAACTCCTCGGAGGGATCGATTCTCCAGTCGCACGACAGAATCTTCTTGGCGGAGTTAAGGGTGAACCTCCCGACCGGTCGATCGCGACCCATGCCGAGCAGCGGCATGAACTTGGCCGAGAATTCGCCGCCAGCGAGTATGTCGTGTAGCTCTGCCGACAAATTGGAGTCCGTGGCCAGCGGGGTGCCGTCATTGGACTCCTTGGTCAATCTCCGCTTCAGCCAGACGTGTAGCGCGTTGTTTCCCATGGTTCCGGCTTGCCCGAGTTGCACCAGCCAGGCCGCGAAGGCGGGGTAACCGGCATCCTGGATGTACATTCCGTGGCGCCCGCTCGATCGGCCGTCCTTCCCTGGGTCAGGGCTGTCTGGGTCATCGTCGGTATCGGTGTCGGCGGGATACCGGCGGTATGCCGTGATCACCGGACCCTTCGTGGCATCCAGTCGGCCGGCTACGCCGTGAACGAACGCTAGGAAGTCGCCGTTGCCCGAGAATCGGGAGCCGAGGGGCGTCGTTCCCTCCGGACTTGGCGAGTCGGTGACGCCCAGGCCGGGTCCATCGCGGAGCAACAGGAATGTCGTTCCCAGTGTCCCGGCTGCCAGCACAATCCGACGAGCGCGGATCTCGGTGATCTCCGTAGTCTTCGACGCAGCGATCGCATCCTCGTCCACGGGGATGGCCTCGCTAGCCCCCCGTCGCCGCGCATCGGTCTCGCCGTATTCCGGTACCGGTTGTCCGACAGTGGAAACGGCGTAATGAGCGGTCTCAGGTTCGTCGGCTGCTCTGGTGTCAGGCAGTTCGTGAACCTGTACTTTCACGAGGAATCGGTAGTCGTCGTCACCGACGTTCAAGGCAATACCGACCGCTTCGGTGAGCGTGTGGATCGACACTCCGTTCTGGCTGGCCTCGGAGAGGTAGGTGTGGTCGAGTGAGTTCTTGGCGCCCTGGTTGCACCCGACGTCGCATTCTCCGATCAGGGTGCACGTCGTCCGCGGGACATCGCCGTGAATGTTCTCGTACTCCACGCCGTTGTGGGGATTGCTCTCCTTTGGCAGGGGCGCTCCGGTCGCGGCGCGACCGTCGGCTGTGCGAAAGCGGACGGCGAGGGGCGCGTAATCGACTTCACCCTCGAAGTCGCCGCTGTCCGCCACGGCGGTGATGCTGTGCTCGTAGAGCTCTTCGGCGGCCTCGGTCATCGGCCGTGGACCGCCGACTGAATGGCCATCGGGCGACGTGGCGGGCTTTGGCGGCTTCGGGATGACCGCCTTGAACGAATTCTGAAGGAAGCGAGTCGTCTTGGCGAGTGTGAATGTCTTCGGGATGCCCGGCTCGTGAGGCAACTCCTGTACTCGAAGGAATTCGAGAACCTTCTCATAGTGCGGCCTGAGATTCTCATAGGTGAGGAGCCACTTCTCGTGAACATCGTTGGAGCCCGGTACCCGTTGCTCGAACCACGTCTCGTCCTTGGGCAGCATGACATTCGCGTAGATCAGCGAGCCGCCACCGAGACCGCTCGATATCACCGCGTCCATGTGGTCGAAGCTCCACACGTCGAACATGCCGTAGAGGCCCGCCAGGGGATCCCAAAAATTCTTGCTGACACCGGCCGGATCGCGCGGAAAGGACCCCGGCGGGTACGCCTGGCCGCGTTCGACCAGGCAGATCGAAATCGGCTTGCCGTCCGTGCGAGTCTCCTTGGCAAGCGCCAGTTCCGCGGCCATTACCGAACCACCGAAGCCGCTGCCGATGATCAGGACGTCGACTTCGTCGGGCAATTCTTCGTTGAGCGGCACTGACTCCCCCTACCGGTGTACGGCCAAGTCCCACCCCCGCGGCCTGAACCAAGTGAATCAGGGCCACGTGATGCCTCGGACGCGATTCGCCGAACCAGCGTCCGGCTCGTCAGCCTGCTCGCACTTCCGCACGTGCGTACGTCCGGACGAGCGCCTTGGCGATCTTGCCGTTCGACGTCAGCGGGAGTGCCTCCACGAACAGCACGTGCCGCGGCCGTTTGAAGGCGGTGAGATGCGCTCGCACGTGGGCGACGAGGTCCGCGCCGGCGAGTTCGGCACCGGCGCGGGCGACCACCACGGCGCAGATGGCTTCACCCCAGTAGTCGTCCGGAACACCAACGACCGCAGCCTGTTCCACGTCAGGATGCGTCGAGAGGACGTCCTCGACCTCGCGGGACGACACGTTCTCGCCCCCGGTGATGATGACGTCCTTGCTGCGGTCGACGGCGACCAGTCGGCCCGCGTCGTCGAAGCGCCCGAGGTCGCCGGTGGGCAGCCAGCCGTCGACCGTCGCCGGGGTCGGCCCCGGCCAGTAGCCCGTGGCGACCTGTGCACCGCGAACGAGGATCTCGCCGATCTCGCCGTCGTAGCCGGCGATGCGAACCTCGACCTCGTCGTGCGGACGGCCTGCGGTGGCCAGGATCGACGAGTCGCCCGCGGCGCCGGCGCGGTGGTCGGCGGGACCGAGAAAGGTGACGTTGCCACCGGTTTCGAATCATGCCGTAGCCCTGGTGGAAGTTCACGTTGAGCCGGTCGAGGGCTCGGCGCAGCAGGTCTGCCGGGATGGCGGCCGAACCGTAGGCGACGTCGCGCAACGTCGGCAACTCGTCGCCCGTCCGCGCCACGTGGTCCAGCAGCGCATGCAGCATCGTCGGTGCCAGCGAGCACGAGGTCACCCCGTGTGCGTTGACCGCGGCGACGAAGTCGTCGGGCCGGAAGGCGGCCATCGGCAGCACGGTGGACCGAGTGCTGTGGTGCACCAGCATGTTGTAACCGACCCGCTGGTGAACAGCAACCAGGCGGGCTCGTCGGGTGCGCCCATTTCTCGCATCGGCCGCCAGTCGTGTTCCACCGGTGCCAGTCGAGGCCGTCGAGTGGCTGCACGTGCCGCAGTGACCGGACCTGTCTGGTGACGCCGGGCAGTGCTGCCAGGTATCGCTCGTCGCCGAGGAGGATCGCCGGGCCGGCCGCTATCAGCTGGCTGATCTGCTCGCCGGGACTCAGTCGCTGGTTGATCAACACGAGCAGTCGGCTGGCCCGCGGAACGCCGTAATACAGCCGGGCGTACGAGGCGCCGTTGTCCCCGATGACGGCGACCCGGTCACCAATGCCGGTTCGTTCGTGCACCCAAGCCGCCACTGCTTCGATCTGACGATCGAAGTCGGCGAAGGTGACGGTGCCCTCGGCGGTGACGATCGCCGGGCGCCGCGGCGCCGCCGCGGCAGCCGACGTCACCAGGTCGTGGACGAGGTCTATCCGTTCGGCGGTCATCGCGCCGAAAGGATAGCTGCGCACGGCTCCTAGGGGAGCGGCTCCTAGTGCACCGGAAAGCCGTGGCGCGCGGCCAGTGAGCCCAGTTGCTTCAACGCGAACCGGCGACCGCGGCCCTCGCCCGGGATCAGCACGCCGGCCCACACACCCTCGGCCCCCGGGGTGCGGCACGCCTCCTGCGCGCACAGCCAGCGGCGCGGGCATGCGCGGCACAGCGCCTTTGCGCCCTCGTCGGGCGTCGTCGTCCAGCGGTCTGGATCGTCGGCGCACGCGAAGGCCGACAGCCCTTCGATCACCGTCGTGCCGGCTCTGCGCAGGTCGGCGGAAGGGAGTTGTCGTCGATCAGCGCGCATGGGCCCCCCGTCTCAGGTGAACTGCCGCCAATACGGCCGTATTGGCGACGACGATACAGGCGTATTGCTAACCTTGGCCAGTGCGCACCGTCGGAACACCGCGATGACCGTCGCTTCCGATCTCGGCCGACTCGATCAGGGGTCGGTGACCAGCACCGAGCGGATACGTGATGCGGCGTTGGCGAACTTCGCCGTCCGCGGCACGGCGGCGACCTCGATGCGGGCGGTTGCCAGTGCCGCGGGCGTCTCTCTGGGCTTGGTGCAACATCACTTCGCGACGAAGGCGGGCCTCATCGAGGCGGTCGACGACTACGTCCTTGCGGTGGTGATCGCGAAGATGTCCGAGCCCGTCGCCGCGCCGCCGGCGGACTCCATCACCGACATCGGAAGCAGGGTTACCGGCATCATCGCCCATCATCCCGAGGTGGCGAGCTATGTCGGGCGGTCCCTCGTCGATGGAAGCCCCTTGGGCGCAAGGCTGTTCGACGCGCTGATGGACGTCGGCATGGCCCGTTGGCAACTTCGCGCCGACCGAGAGGAAACGCGTTCCGACGTCGACCTGACGTGGGCGACCATCAATGGACTCGTACTGGCGTTGGGCGCGATCAGCCTGCGCGCGCACGTCGACCGTCACCTGCCTGAATCCTTCACCACTCCCGAGCAACTCCGGCGCTGGCAACGCGCCACCGACTCGCTGCTGCGTGAGGGGCTGTTCCGGGACGGCGTTCGCGACTGAATCGGTCAGACCGCAACGGAGACAACGCGTTTGCGGTAGGCGCTGGGCGTCTCTCCGCAGAACCGGGTGAAGCATCGGGTGAAGGAACTCAGGTTCTCGAAGCCGACCGCCGACGACGTCGCCTGCACTGACTGTCCCGGTGCTGCCAGCAGTGCCATGGCGCGCATCATCCTGGCGTGCAGCAGGTACGTGCGCCACGACAATCCGAGAGTGTCCTGGAACAGGCGGCGCAACGTCCGCTCCGACACCGCCACGGCCCGCGCGACGTCGTCCGCGGTGACCGAGTTCAGATGCTGCTTGGTGTGGGCCAGCGCGGCGGCGACGATGGGATGCTCGGACGTTGGAAGGCTCAGCGGCGCTTCATGATCCAGGGCCTCCGACACCAATTGAGCGAGCGTCCGGAAGAAGCCGTCGGACACGCGCTCGCCGTCTGGATCGCCCGTCGTCCGGTCGATCGGCCAGCGGAGGGCGTAGATCATCATCTCTCTGACCAGTGGCGACACCGCGATGATGCGGGCTCGGCCACCCGCGTCGGCGATCAGCTCGGGGGCGAACATCACCGCGACGGTCTTGACGTCGGGGTTCATCACCGCCTGATGTTCCAGCCCCGCCGGAATCCACGCCGCCTGTTGCGGCGGCAGTAGATAGTGCGCGGAGTCGGTCTCGACCTCGACGACACCGGCCAGGGCGTACTCGATCTGATGCACCTCGTGGGAGTGCCAGCCGGTGATCAGCCCGTCGCCCTCGTAGAGGTAACTGCCCGCCAGGGCGCGGCCGCCGCGGCGCAACTCGATCACCGGCCGGGCAATCCTGGCCGATGGGGATAAACCTCTGTCCGAAAGCGCAGAGACGGTCACGGCCTCCGAGGGTACTAGTTGGATATGAACACAGACGACCTGATTCTGGTGAGCATCGACGACCACGTCGTCGAACCACCGGACATGTTCCTCAATCACGTGCCCGCCAAGTACAAGTCGGAGGCGCCGATCGTGGTGCAGGACGACGAGGGCGTCGATCGGTGGTTCTATCAGGGCCGGCCGCAGGGGGTCAGCGGCCTCAACGCAGTGGTGTCGTGGCCACCCGAGGAGTGGGGCCGCGATCCCGCCGGCTTCGCCGAGATGCGGCCCGGGGTGTACGACGTGCACGAGCGCGTCCGGGACATGAACCGCAACGGAATCCTGGCCTCGATGTGCTTTCCCACCTTCACCGGTTTCTCGGCGCGGCACCTGAACATGCACCGCGAGGACGTCACGCTGGTGATGGTGTCTGCCTACAACGACTGGCACATCGACGAGTGGGCGGGCAGTTACCCCGATCGCTTCATCCCGATCGCCGTCCTGCCGACGTGGAGCCCGGACGCCATGTGCGCCGAGATCCGCCGGGTCGCCGCCAAGGGATGTCGCGCGGTGACCATGCCGGAACTCCCGCACCTCGAGGGCCTGCCGAGCTACCACGACGACGAGTACTGGGGTCCGGTGTTCCGCACGCTCTCGGAGGAGAACGTGGTGATGTGCCTGCACATCGGCACCGGTTTCGGCGCGATCAGCATGGCGCCGAACGCGCCGATCGACAACCTCATCATCCTGGCCACCCAGGTGTCGGCGATGTGCGCGCAGGACCTGCTGTGGGGACCCGCGATGCGCAACTACCCCGACCTGAAGTTCGCCTTCTCCGAGGGCGGCATCGGGTGGATCCCCTTCTACCTGGATCGCAGCGACCGGCACTACACCAACCAGAAGTGGCTGCGGCGCGACTTCGGCGACAAGCTGCCCAGCGACGTCTTCCGCGAGCACTCGCTGGCCTGCTACGTCACCGACAAGACCTCGCTGAGGCTGCGCCACGAGATCGGCATCGACATCATCGCGTGGGAATGCGACTACCCACACTCCGACTGCTTCTGGCCCGACGCTCCCGAGCAGGTGTTGGCCGAGTTGACCGGTGCGGGCGCCGACGACGTGGACATCGACAAGATCACCTGGCAGAACTCCTGCCGGTTCTTCGGCTGGGATCCGTTCAAGCTCACGCCCAGGGACCAGACCACGGTTGGGGCGTTGCGCGCCAAGGCAACCGACGTGGACGTCTCGATTCGCCCGCGCAAGGAGTGGGCGCGGCTCTACGAGCAGAAGCACCTCGCCAAGACCTGACCGCCCCCCTCGCCGAGACTACGGTTGCTGTGCGTTTTCGCCATGAAACCGCGAACGACAGTGGTTGCGGCGGGGGTGGGGCGGGCTAGGTTTTAGGTGTGTCCGATGCATTGACCGATGCCGCCGCGCTGGACCTCGCGGCGACCCAGATCGACGAGCTGCTCGCCACCTCGTCGACGCGGGTGATCGTCGGCATCGTCGGACCACCGGCGACGGGCAAGTCGACGTTCGCCGCTGGGCTCTGCGAGCGCCTTGGCGCGGCGCTGCTCCCGATGGACGGCTTCCACCTGTCCAACCGGCAACTGTCCCGACTGGGTCGGCTAGACCGCAAGGGTGCGCCGGACACGTTCGACGTCGACGGCTACCTCGCGACGCTGCACCGCGTGGTCGCCGGCGGCCACGACGTCTACGTTCCAGAGTTCGACCGCGCCCTCGACGAATCGGTGGCCGCCGGCCTGGTGATCCCCGCCGAGTCGAGGCTGGTGATCACCGAGGGTAACTACCTCGCCCTGGCCGACGGCGCATGGGATGCGGTAGGCGATGCGATCGACCGGCTGTACTACCTGGAGTCGCCATCGCCGATCCGCCGGGACCGGTTGATCGTCCGCCACGTCGAAGGCGGCCGCAGTCCTCAGGACGCTCGACGGTGGGTCGACCTCGTCGACGAACCCAACGCCGCCCTGATCGCCCGGACCGAAAGCCGTTGCGATGCAACCCTGGTGATAGCGTCGGTGCTCTGAGTCAGGCCGGCTCGTACCGGAGCATGGTTACCAAGGCGTCGGGGTAGTCGGTGAAGACCGGGCGAACGCGCATCCCGACGCGAAGCGCCTCGGGGCCGGCGTTGACGATCTCGGTGGAGAAGTGCGGTCCCTCGTCCCACTGCACGACCGCCAGGATCTGGGGTACGTCGTCGACGAAGTGGGGTGACACCGCGCGGTAGCTCGTGGTGAAGGTGTACAGCGAACCCGCCCCGCTGATGTCGCGCCACTCCAGGTCGTCGGCCAGCGTCCCCGGTGCGAGCACCCGCGGGTAGAACACGTATCGACCCGCCGACGGCGAGTACTGGATTCGAATCCGATGCTCGCGCAACGCGTCCCAGAACGGCTGCGTGGTGGGCGTCGGGCTGGGCATCGGCTTTGGCAGGCTGCTCACGGTCTAGTCACCCTCCAGGACGAGAGTCGTCTGTTCGGACAGGATGCCGCCGTTGCCGGAGACGAAGGCCCGATCGCAGTCGCGCACCTGCGCGTCCCCGGCTCGGCCCATGATTTGACGGGTGGCGTCGCAGACGTGATGCATGCCGCCCGCGGTGCCGGCCTGGCCGTAGCCGAGTTGTCCGCCCGCGGTGTTCATCGGGAAGTCACCGAGGAACGTGAGGTCGTGATCCGCCACGAAGCTGAGGCCGGTGCCCTTCTCGCAGAAGCCCGCGTCCTCCAGGCTTAGGAGCGCGGTGATCGTGTAGCAGTCGTAGATCGACACCATGTCCATGTCCGACGGCGTCAGACCCGCCATGCCGAAGGCGGATTCGGCGGCCCGAATCATCGGCGTGTGCAGAAGGTCCTCGGCGTAGGTGGGGGTCTTGTAGGGCACCCGTTCACCGAAGCCCTTGACCCACACGGGTCGGTGTCTGCTGCGCCGGGCGAGCTCGGCGTTGGTGACCAGCACGGCGGCCCCGCCCATCACCGGCATGACGATCTCCAGCATGTGCAGGGGAGATGCGATCACCGGGCTGGCGAGCACGTCGTCGACGGTGATGGGGGAGTCGGCGAAGATGGCCCCCGGCGTGTGGTTGGCGTTGACGCGCTGGTCGGCGCTGATCTTGGCCATCGCCCGTTCGTCGTAGCCGTAGGTGGCGGCGTACAGGGTCGCCACCTGTCCATAGGGTCCGTTCTGGCCGAGATTGCCGTAGGGAATCTCGAATTCGGCCTGCGGTGAGCCGTACCGATTGCTGGAGGCCCCGAAGTACAGCATGTCGCCGAAGTCGACCGGCTTCGCCTCGGAGACCGGCGTCAGGGGGGTCGCGGGCACCACGCAGAGCACGGCGTTGCAGATGCCGAGTTCGATGGCGGCGGCGGCCCGCCACACCATTGCGGCGGAGCTGGCCCCACCGAGATCGACGAGCTCGGCGAAGTTCACCTTGATGCCGAGGTACTCGACGATGGTCGAGGGTACGAAGATCTGCGACTCCTGCAGGTGCCCGGTACAGATGCCGTCGACGTCCGTGGCGTTCAGGCCCGCATCGGCGAGGGTGGCCGCGGCCAGCCGGGCCCACTGCTCGAGGTTGAACTCCAGTGGTCCGGTCGGGCGTTTGACCGACGGCAGTTCCGTGTAGCCGACGATCGCTGCCTCACCTCTAAGGCCCATGTCCGTTGCCTTCCTTCACGATTGCGCCAGTGCGGTGGCCGCGGGGACTGCCCGTACCGAGCACGGGACGCCGTTGACGACCTGAGTGTTGCTCGGTACGTCGATCAGGTGGGGCGGGTTGAGGAGATTGGAGTTCACGCCGGGATGGGCATTGGCGACGTCGAGCCGGGTGCCCGGCAGGCCGTGGCCCCAACCGTGCGGCAGGCAGACGACGCCCGGCATCACCTCGTCGCTGACGTCCACGACCACGGTGATGGTCGCCTCGGACGTGGACACCTCGGCGAGGTCGCCGTCGTCGAGGCCCACCCGCGCGGCGTCGGCCGGATGGATCAGCAGCGTGCAGCGATCCCTGCCGCGCATCAGCGACGGAACGTTGTGCAACCACGAATTGTTCGAGCGTAGGTGGCGTCGGCTGGTGAGGACGAAATCGCTTGATACGCGAGCGATTCGCGCGATCAGGCGTGGAACGTCGTTGGCTAGGTAGGGATGGAACAGCTCGACGGTGCCCGACGGCGTGGTGACGGCGTCGTCGATGCGGCCACCGTCGAGCTCGCCGAGTCGCACGCCGTCGGGGTGTTCCCGGACGTCGGCCAGGGTCAGCCCGCCGGGCCGTTCACCGAGGCCGTCGCCCCAGGGGCCGAGCCTGATGCCGAGATCGACCAGCCGCGCGGGTCCGCGGTCGGAGAGTGCGCCCAGCGCCTCCTGCAGATCCCGTCCGGACAATGGCGTGTCCGGCTGAGCGCACATGATGGCGATCAAGCCGCCCACGTAGAGGTCGTCGAGGGCGGCCGTGTCGACCTCGGGCACCGGCGTGCCGAAGAACGATCCGGCCAGGCGCAGCAGCAGTTCCCATTCCGACGGCCGCCCGGGCGGGAGCGCGAACACCGGTTCGGACCACTTCAGGCAGGACGCCGTGGCGTATGCCCAGTACAGGTCATCGGAGTGGGGCCGCTCCAGAGGGGACAGGCCGGGCAATATCACGTCGGCGTGCCGAGTGGTCTCGTTCAGCCAGCTGTCCACCGAGATCATCGCGTCGAGTGTGCCGAGGGCGGCCTCCAGCCGCCCGCTGCCGGGAGCCGAGATCACCGGGTTTCCTGCGACGGTGATGAGGGCGCGGATCTGACCGTCGCCCGCGGTGTCGATCTCCTCTGCCAGGCAACTGATCGGAAACTGCCCGAACACCTCCGGGGAACCGCGGACGCGACTACGGAAGCGGCCGAAGTCCCAGCCGTCGGCGGGTTGGTCGGGGGGCTTCATGAACATCGGCGACCACGCGGCAGCCTGCGGGAAGACCGCGCCGCCGCGGCGGTCGAGTGCGCCGAGTGCGGTGTTGACGACGAAGACCAGCCAGGTGGCCAGCGTCCCGAATTCCTGTGTGCAGGCGCCGATCCTGCTGTAGAGCACAGGGTTTCGGGCCTCGGCCAGCTCGCGGGCCATCCGACGGATCGTCTGCGGGTCGATGCCCGTCGTCTCCGCGACGCGCTCCGGCGGGAACGACGCCGCGAGTGCGACGACGTCCTCGAGGCCGGTGACCCGGCCGTGGAGGTGCTCCGGGCGCCGGATCCAGCCGCCCTCGGCAAGGGTGTGCAGGATCGCGAACAGCAGGAGCGCGTCGGTGCCGGGGCGAATCGGCACCCACTCGGTGGCCTTCTCGGCGGTCTGGGTGCGGCGCGGGTCGACCACCACGACCCTGCCCCGGCGAGTGATGGCGCCGAGTGATCCGGTGATGTCCGGTGCCGACAGCATCGAACCCTGCGACGCCGCGGGGTTCGCGCCGAGGATGAGCAGGTGGTCGGTACGGGCGAGGTCCGGTATCGGACCGCTCCACATACCTCCGAAGAGCAAGGCGCTCACGACGTTGAGTGGCCACTGGTCAACGGTGCCGGGCGTGTAGTAGGCCTGCATGCCGGCCGCCTGCCCGAAGCCGATCAGGGCGCCCACGTACAGGCTGAGGCCAATGTTGTGGGCCACCGGGTTACCCAGGTATACGGTCGCCGCACGGGCACCGTGACGATCGATCACCGGCCGCAGAACGCGCTCACACTCGGCCAATGCGTCATCCCAGGACACCGAGACGTGTTCGCCGTCAGACCTTTTCACCAAGGGAAGTCTGAGCCGGTCGGGATCGTCGTGCAGCTGCCCCAGCGACGCGCCCTTGGGACACAGGTGACCTCGGGACCAGACGTCGTCTCGATTGCCCCGCACTGACTGGACGGCGCCGTCGCCGACCCAGATCGTCAACCCGCACATCGCCTCACAGAGGGGACACGTCACCTTGTGTTCGTTAGCGGCGATGGTCAACCCTCCGCAATGATGAGCGACACCATGGTGTCGAGCCGGTTGGCCATCGTGTCGTTGGTGACGGCGCCGGAGCGCACCTGCAGCAGCGCGCCCCAGAACAGCGTCTCGAGCGTGGCGAGCACCTCCGGCCAAGCACCGGTGCCAAGTGCCGCCGACAGTCGGCGGCGAACCTCTGCCGCAATGCGGGCCCGGACGTCGAAGACCGCGGCATCGTCGTTGCGCAGCAACGCATGCGTGCACGCGAGCGCCAGCCGTGGTTCGTCGGCCATGACGAGCGTGATCGCGCGCAGCTGTGCGCTGACCCGGGCCGGGGCGCTGGCTGCCGGGTCGACTACGAGCGGAAGTTCGTCGACGCGGCTGAGATAGAGCTCGCCGAACATCACGTCCATCGAGGGGAAGTGCGCCCGCAGTGCGGCGGGCGCGATCCTCGCTCGGGCGGCGAGGGTCGGCACCGACACCTCCGGCTGACTGGATTCGTCCAGCATGGCGGCCGCGGCGCCGAAGACCCGTCGGCAGGCCACCGTGCGTTGAGCGTGCGGGTCCTGCAGCCGGGTGACATGCATCACCACTGAACTGGACATGTGTCCAGATTATCGGAACCGCCGAGTGTTGGCAATCGGCCGACAGATGCTGCCGCAGCACAACGTGTTTCATGATTCGGGGTCACACCGGTCCTTGGCTGACGGAACGGCCGATTGCCCGAACTCGGACACTTGTCTAGCGCTCGACGGCCGTCAGCGCAGGGCGCCCGGAGCTTCGTCGCCGGTCGGAGTTGGGCCCGGCCGCCTGGTGGCCAGCACCAGACCGCCGAGGATCAAGCCGAGGCCCGCCAGGTTCCATGGCGTGAGCGGTTCGTTCAGCACGATCACGCCGGCAGCCAGCGCGACGGCGGGATTGACGTAGGTGAACACCAGTGCGCGGGCAGCCCCCACTTCGCGGATGAGCGCAAAGAACACGAGGAACGCCACGGCGGTGCAGAACACGGCCAGAACCGCCAGCGCCGCGAGAACTCGCGGTGTCGGCATCGTGACGGGCCATGTGGCCGCCGCCGGTCCCACGTAGACGATGGCAGCGACGCCCAGGCAGGCCGCGGTCATGGGCAGCGTGGGCACGTCGGCCAGGAACCGGGCGGCGACCAGCGGGGCGATCGCGTAACACAGCGCGACGAGGAGGACCTCGGAGACCGGCCAGGCGCTGCCTCCCGTCATCGCGGGGCCGGCCAGCACCGCCACGCCCGCCAAACCGACTGCGAGACCGGCGATCCGCGTGCCGCTCAGCCGGGCCTCGCCGCCCGTCAGCCGGTCGAGCACCGCGGCGATGATGGGAGCGGCCGCGATGAGGAGTCCGGTGAGCGAGCTCGAGATCCGTCGCTCGGCGTCCGACAGCAACAGCCAGGCCGCGATGATCTCGAAGAACGCGAAGACCAGGACCGGCCTCCACTTGCGGAGCACCGGCGCCCACGCTGCCCGCGAGGCGGTCAGCGGCATTAGCACGGCCGCGCCGATGGCCGTACGGGCGAAGACCAGCATGGGCGCCGAGACCCCGTCGACCGCGACCTTGATCAACAGATAGGGAATGCCCCAGATGACGCTCATCGCAGCGAAGAGCGCCCATCCTCGTGGACTCACCCGCGGGTGAGCCCGGCGTAGCGTGTCACGTGGTAGTCGGTCGAACCGAACTCATACTGCACGGCGGTCAGCCGCTTGAAATAGTGCCCGATCGCGAGTTCTTCGGTCATGCCCATCCCGCCGTGAAGCTGAACGGCGTTTTGGCCGATGAAGCGCGCGGCTCGGCCGATGGTGGCCTTGGCCGCCGAGACCGCACGAGCCCGCGTGGTGGCGTCGGACTCGAGGTTGAGGACCGCGAGATAGACAGCAGCGACGGCCTGCTCGAGCTCCATGTGCATGTCGACCATTCGGTGCTGCAACGCCTGGAAGCTACCGATCGGCTGACCGAACTGCCGTCGCTGCCGGCAGTATCCGACGGTGTCGGCGAGCACGCGGCGCATGGCGCCTACGGCCTCGGCGCACACCGCCGCCGCACCTTCGTCGCGGGCGTGCGTCAGTGACGGCATTGCCTCGCCCTCACCGCCCAGCAGCGCATCGGCGGAGAGGTGCAGACCCGCCAACTCGAGGTCTGCGGCGCGGCGGTCGTCGACGGTTCGGTACCCGTGCATCCGTAGCCGCGCTGCGCCGGCGTCAGCCAGGAACAGTGACGGACCCGTCTCGGTACGGGCCGTGATCAACAGATGCGTGGCAAGTGGTGCGTCCAGGACCATCATCTTGGTGCCGTCGAGCACCCACCCGGCGTCGTCGCGGCGGGCGGTGGTCGCGACGTCGAGCCAGCGGTCGCCGCTCTGCTCCTCGGCGGCGGCGAGGGCCACGATCGCCTCACCCGCTGCGATGCGTTCGACCACTCGGATGGCCCTCGCGCCGCCGGCTCGCAGCAGCAGGCCGGCGGCGACCACGACGGTGTTGACGTAGGGTTCGACGACCAGTGCATGGCCGAGCGACTCGGCGATGACCATCGTTTCGACGGGTCCGCCGCCGCTGCCGCCGACCGCCTCCGGCAATGCGGCACCCAGGATCCCCAAGTCGTCGGCGAACGCGCGCCAAATCTCGGGCTGCCAGCCCGGCCCGGTCTTGGCGGCGGCCCGGCTGCGGTCCAGGCCGTAACGTGTCGAGAGGAACCTGTCGAGTCCGGAGCGGAGCATCTCCTGCTCGTCGGTGAGTGCGAAGTTCATCTACAGGCCCAACGCGGCCTTGGCGAGGATGTTGCGCTGAATCTCGTTGCTACCGGCGTAGATCGAGCCTGCCCGGTCGTTGAGGTAACGCAGCGGTGCGACCGCCTGCCACGGCTCGCCGCTGACGTAGTGGTCGAGCGGAGGGGTGTACTCGGCGATCGGGCCGCCCGGCCGGGTGGCATGCGGTTGGTAGGCGCGACCACGCGGGCCAGCCGCCTCCATGGCCAACTCGGTGAGGGTCTGGCTGAGTTCGGTGGTGAGGATCTTCAGCATGGACGACGCCGGACCAGGATGACCACCGCCGGCCAGCGCCGCCAGAACGCGGTACTCGAGGATCTCCAGGACGTCGGTGCGAATTCGTGCGTCGGCGAGTTTGCGAGAGAACGCCGGGTCGTCGGCGAGCCGCCCTCCGTCGGGACCGGGTTGTGCTGCGGCGGCGGCGCTCACCTCCTCGGCCATCACCTGCAACGCCGGCGCGCTGGCCCCGCCGCCACGCTCGAATTCGAGCAGGTACTTGGCGACGGTCCAGCCGTCGTCGATGGCTCCGATCACGTTGGCCTTGGGCACCCGGACCTGGTCGAAGAACACCTGGTTCTGGATTTCCTCACCGGAGGTCATCACCAACGGCCGCACCTCGATGCCCGGCGACGTCATGTCGATGAGCAGGAACGTGATGCCCTGCTGCTTCTTGGCGCCGCGCGAGGTCCGCACCAGGGCGAACATCCAATTCGCCTCGCGGGCGTGGGTGGTCCAGATCTTGCTGCCCGTGCAGACCAGATGGTCGCCATCGTCGACGGCGGCCATGGTCAGCGCCGCAAGGTCGGAGCCGGCCTCCGGTTCGGAGTAGCCCTGACAGAAGAACACTTCGCCGGTCAGGATGCGCGGCAGGAAGAAGTCCTTCTGTGCGTCGGTCCCGTACTCGACGATCGCATGGGCCACCATCCGAATTCCCATGGGGGACAGGGACGGTGCACCAGCCAGAATGGACTCGCGGCTGAAGACGTAGTGCTGGGTCAAACTCCAGTCGCAACCGCCGTACTCGACGGGCCAGGCCGGTGCCGCCCATCCCCGCTCGTGCAGGATGCGTTGCCACTGAAGACTCGCGTCGTGGTCGCTGTAGACGCTGGTCATGAGGCGGCCGGTCCGCCGCAGTTCGGGGGTCAGCTTGTCGTCGAGGAAGACCCGGACCTCGTCGCGGAAGGCGACGTCGGTGGGCGACCAGAGAAGGTCCACGAGTATCTCCCGCCGTTCGGAAACCGGGCCGCTAGGAAGGCGGCGGCTGACGGAACGCCTGCCGGGTCAGGAACTCCCGGTAGTAATTCAGTGACTCGTCGGTGATCAGTGCGGGCAGAAGCAACTCCCAATTACGCACGAAGCGTTGACGGAGGTCCTCGCCGTCGGCCAATGCACTCGACAGAAGTTCGGCGCCCAACATCCCTGCCACGATCGACGCCCCGACCGTCTCGGCGTCCAACGTGGGCCGCAGATCGCCCTCGGTAGTGGCCGACCCGACGCGCTCGGTCAACTCGCCGACCAAAACTTCGAGGGTGCGCTTCGCAGCTGGATTGAAGCTGCCGAAGGTGCGCAGCAGTCGGGCACCTGCGCGGGCCACCCTGTCGAGGCTGAGCACGTCGGTTACGACGAACGTCCCGTGGATGATGTTCTCCATGGTCGGCGCACCCGTTCGACCCGCCGCCCGAAACGCCGTCAGCAGGGTTTCGGAACCCTCCTCGATGATCGCGGTCGCGAGAGCTTCCTTTGAATCGAAGTGGTAATACAGTGCGCCCTTGGTCAATTCGGCGCGTTCGATGATGTCGCCCAGGCCCGCCGCGGGGTAACCGATTTCATTGATCAGGTCGACTGCCGAGTCGATGATCTTCCTGCGTGTCGCCTCGGATCGAGCCTGGCGCACCATTTCCCCACCACCTCCATCGTCGATCCGTCCGGGTGGCGATCGTTGCACGGGATCATAGTTCGTCGTCGTTCGTGGAAACATTCCGGTGGCCCGCGGTGACGTAACTGCCGTTCTGCGGGCCTCGACGGGTCGACCACCGGGTGCGGCCGTCGGCGACTCGACGAACTGCGCCAACAGGGTCGACGGCGAAGGAATCCGCAGACACCACTAGTACTGCAGTTCATTCTTAAAGTATGTAAAGTACCCGTCGTGGTGACTTTTGGTCTGAAGCCTGCGCACGGCCGCGCCTCGGCCGTCGTCGCCACGATGCCGTCCGGATACGGCCCGGCAAACGTGTGCGACACGCCGGGAGAACCCCGGCGGCCGGCGCCCCGAGGTGCGTCGACAGGGCCGAACAGCGCGTTTCACCTGCGCCAGCATGACGGCCAGCCGGATCGCCGAGGCGATCGCCTTGCGCCCGACGCAGTCCATCAGTCAGCCGACGAGCTAATGCGGGGTCAGTGACGCCTATGTGGGACACGGAAGTCGACATCGCGGTACTCGGCGCGGGCATCGGCGGTTTGGCCAACGCCATTGCCACGGTGGATGCCGGCGGCGAGGTGCTGGTCGCCGACGCCGCCCCGATCGATCTCGGCGAGCCGGCGCCGGTGGCGCTGCGCGAGCGCGTCGACGTCCGGAAGAGCCCGTTGCTCCACGACACGATCGACCCCGAGACCAATGACTACTTCGCGGCGGTATTCGAGGGACTGCTGGACTCAGCGCCGCCGGTGGGTTGCGGCCTCGTCCCCCGGCGCAATGCCCGCAACCTCTCGCAGGACGAAGCCTACGGTCGGGTCGAGACGTTCGTGGGTTCCCGGCTGCCGGTGTGGGCCGCGCAGTGCGTGACTTCCCCGTACGGACTGCTCTACACGAGCATGCGCGACTGGCGCACCACCTCGATGAAGTCCGACGACGGCGAGTCCATCGAGGTGATGTCGATCGGGGCCATGGAATGGGCGGAGGGCTTCGGTGAGAGCGAGCTCCGGCGGTGGGTGGCCGCGCAGGCCAGGGAGCGCGACATCATCGTCGAAGCGGCCACGTCGCTGGACCGGATCGTGTTCGAGGAGGGGCTGATCGTCGGCGTCGTGCTGAGGACTCCGGACGGTCCCCTTGCGGTGCGAACCCGGGCCGGCATCACGCTCGCGCCCCACGACGAGGACTCCGCGTCCGACGAAACGGACGCAACGACGGCCGGGGACCGACTTCACGTCTGCATGGTCGGCCGGGCTGCCAGCCGGTTCGGGCGCGTGGAGCTGATGGCCACGGAGCCGGCGGCACCGTCGCGTCCAAACTGCACCGGGTCCCGTCGACAGTTGCGCGAGGGAATGCACGACGCGCGGCAGCCGTCCCTAGACGGTTGGCGGTGCGGCAAAGTGAACGGGTACCCGGCCCTTGGCCAGTAGCGAGGCCATGTCCTCCCCGGCCAACGGCCGCGACAGCAAGAAGCCCTGGGCGCGGTGACAGCCGTGGTGTAGCAGAGTCTTCGCGGCGACGTCGGTCTCCACACCCTCTGCCACCAGTTCCAGTTCGAAGGCCTCGGCCAGCGCGATGACGGCGCGGACGATCGCCAGATCGTCGGGGTTCAACCCGAGTTCGGTGACGAAGCTGCGATCGATCTTCAGCACGTCGACCGGCAGGGACTTCAGGTGGGACAGCACGCTGAAGCCGGTGCCGAAGTCGTCGATGGCGAGTTGAACGCCCGCGTCCCGCAGGCCGGCCAGCGTCACGCTGGTCGCCTCCATGTCCTGCACCACGACGCTCTCGGTGATCTCTAGGCACACCGACCCGCGGTCGAGGCGGAACTCGCTCAGGAGCGCGGCCACGGTCTCCACGAAGCCGTCGGTCACCAGCTGGACGGGTGACACGTTCACCCTCAGCACGATTCCGTCGGCCACGCCGAGCGAACGCCACCTGGCGAATTCCTCGCAAGCCGTCCGCAGCACCCAGCGGCCCAACTCGCCGGCCAGGTTGATCGACTCGGCGACGGCGATGAACACCGCGGGTGACAGCGGCCCGAGCGTCGGATGGTTCCAACGGACCAGAGCCTCGGTCGCCAGCACCTCACCGGTGCGCATGTCGACCTCGGGCAGGTACTGCAGGAACAACGAGCCGTTCTCGATGACCTCTTGAAGGTGCAGTTCGATGTCGTTGCGGTAATCCGTCCGCAGGGACATCTCGTCGGAGAACACGGCGACCTGGTTGCCGCCCGCTGCCTTGGCGGCGAGGACCGCCTGATCGGCGCGGCGAAGCAGGTCCGATGTCGTGTCCCGGCCGGGGACGCCGACGGCGACACCGATGCTCACGGTCCTGGTCAACATCTCGCCGTCGATCGGCACGCGTTCGCGCAGGCTGGTCAGCAGGCGGTCGGCGAGCTGCTCCACCTCCGCCCCCGGCGTGGGCGATGCCGGAATGACGACGAATTCGTCACCGCCGAGGCGCGCGATCACGCTCTCGTCGCCGGTGGCCCGCTGCAGTCGCTCGGCGAGCACCCTGATGAACGAGTCGCCGGCGTTGTGCCCGAGGTAGTCGTTGATGGTCTTCAGCCGGTCGAGATCGAGGTAGAGCACCGACACGGGACCGGGACGCCCCGCAGCAAGGCTCGCGTCGAGGTGATCGATGAGCGCGCGGCGGTTGAACAGGCCGGTGAGGTCGTCACGCTCGGCCAGGTAGCGCAGTCGATCCTCTGCCTGCACCCGCGCCTGCACCTGTGCGAACAGCGAGGCGATGGCCTCCAGCGCATTGATCTCCTCGGGCTTCCACTCCCGGTCGCCCGCCTTGACGAAGCCCAGCACCCCGGTGGTGACGTCGCCCGAGACGAGCGGGGCGGCGGCCATCGATGTCTGGGGCATGTTGCGGCCCTCTTCGATGCGCTTCTGGTAATCCGGGTTGTCGGGTCGAAAGACCGTGGGCACCTTGATGTGCTCTGCCACTGCGAACACCGGATCGGCGTCCTTGTAGTAGACGATCTTCAGCGGATCCGGGTCGGGCACGTCGGGTCGGGCGGGCCATTCGGCGATCAGGATCGACGCCCGGATCGAGTGGTCGTTGTAGCGAAGGAAGCTCACGTCCACGTCGAAGTATTCGACGAGGACGCCGAGCACCTCCTGGGAGACGATGGCAGACGTTGCCGCGTTGGCCGCCATGAGCCGGACGGCGACTGTCGTCACCAGCCTGTCCAGGCTCAGGGGCGGATGTTGGGCGGACACTCGATCAGGGTAGCCGGGGTGGCGTCAATATTGACGGCGCGGCGTCGGCTCCGAACGGTGGCGGGTTCCGCGACGGAGAGTCGGAGCACCAAGATCAGCGACTCGTCGGGGCCGTCGCCAAGGTCGGCGAGCTTGCGGAACCGCGTCTGTAACTCCTCGAGCCGACCGGCATGCATCGATGAAACACCCTGCAGCTCTTGGTAGTTCGTGGCGTAGAGGAACGGCGGAGAGATCGGCTGGACGGCCAGGCCGAGTTGCTGGGCGGCGATCCACGTGGCCTCCACCGCCGACCCGCCGCGGGCGTAGTCGGCGAGCGTGCGACCCCGCCCGCACACCACGGCGACGGCCGAACTCGCCGCCAAGCCCTCCACGGTGTCGTCGCCCAAGGCGTTCCCGCCGTCCCAACTCGACAGCTCCGCCATCACCTCGGGGCGGCGCAGAATCTGCAGGGCGAGATCACCCTGGTTGCCCAGCTCCAGACTGCGCACGTCGATACCGGCGTCGGGATCCTCGTCGCCGGGCCACCTCAGCTCGGAGATCATCTCCTCGTGCAACTGGGCGGTGAGGAAGCGGATGCGGTCCGCTGCAGCGAAGATGCGTGCCACCTCGTCGATGTCCGACCGAGAGGTGATCAGCCGAAGCCGCGCGCCTTCACGTCGCGCAGTGGCGTCCAGCGTGGCGCGAACGTTGCGGGTCAGCGGCGCACCGGTGCCGTGCCGTCGGTTGGTCTCCCGCCGCAGCATCGCCCCATACGACGCCGCCAGGGCCTCGTCGCGGCCCTCGAGAAAGCGGATCCGCGCGGCCAACGGTGTGGTGGCACTGGACTCCTCGTAGGTCACCTGGCCCAACGCGCCCCCGGCGGCGGCGGCGACGCGCGCGTTGTAGACGGCAGCTCCTAGTGCCACGGCACTGGCGCGTAGCCCCACGTCCATGGTGGTGGAGTGCTCGGGTGCCAGCCGAATGGTGACCTCGGCGTCGGTCGCGTCGATCCGCCATGGCTGAACGTTGCCACCGGACGGCGCGCGCACCGCCGCGGCGAGCACGGCGGTCGGCAGATCGGCCGCGCCCTCATCGTCGCGCGTCGCCTCGTCGGCCGCCTCGTCCGCCGCCTTTGCCGAACCGTCCGTCGGGGTCGCGATGCGGTCCAGCGCGGCGCCGACGTCGAGGCGGATGCGTCCCGACGCAAGCGGTTCGCCGAGGCCGATTCTGCGGACCGCCTCCGCCACCGCGCCGGCACCGAGGGTCACGTCGGCCGCTAACTGCGGCCACGTACTGACGGCGTGGCCCACCTCGAGAAGGGATGCGGCGGCCCGGGCCGAGAGTCCGCCGATTTCGATCAGCCGGAGCACGTAGGGCACCTTGTCCCGAGTGCTCAAGCTCATCAGGGAGTCGGGGTCGACGTCGCCGAGCAAGCCGTGGAAGATCGGCCGGTCGGGCTCGAGGTCGAATCGTTCGACGTCGACGAGTCCCCGGTCGCTGGTCGCCATCAGAACGGGGAGCCGACGATTCCGCGCTGCCCGTCGGACGTCGACCTTGACGTCGAGGGAGTCGCACTCCTCCACCACCACGTCGAGGCCGCTGAGGAAGTCATCGATGGTTGCGGCGGTCACCCCCGCCGGAGCGGTCCGCACGCTGAGATACGGATCGAGCTCGGCGATTCGGCGAGCCGCCACGGCGGCCTTGTTCAGCCCGAGGTCGAAGACGCCCGCGGGGATCCGGTTGAGGTTGGACAGTTCCAGGTCGTCGAAGTCGGCGAGTCGCAACTCCCCGCACAGGCCCTCCATTGCCAGGGTGTGGGCGATGACGTGGCCCGAGCTGAGCCCGACGACGCCGACCCGCAACTCACCGAGCCGGTCCTGCTCGTCGGCGGTGATCAGATTTCGGTTGCGGTCCAATCGAAGCCGACGGTAGGAGCGCGGACCGAGGATCTTCGCCACGGCGCGCCGCCACGGGTAGTAGGCGTAGCGGGGAGGTTCCTCGACGATCTCGGTGGCCAGCGCCGGCGACAGCCGCAGTAACGCCCCGTGCTGGGTGACCCACGAGTCGACGAACTCGATCGTCGGATCGGCCGTCAACCTCGCGAGCACGTCCGCGTCGTCGCCAACCGTGGCGTCGAGAAGACGAGCACTGCTTCCCGATTCCGCGCCGATCGCCGTCATCGGGCCACTGCGCGCCCCGCCTGCTGGGCCTCGGCTTGTTGGGTGACGGTTGTCATCTCCTGAATGATCTTGAGAAGCTGTTCGGGGACAGCATGATTGGCGAACGTGCGTCGGTCCCACCACATCATCTTCGTGCGATATCTCTCGTCCGGGTACGGTGTCGCGGGGATGGCCGCGACCACCCCTCCCGACGTCCGCCACTGCTCCAGGGCATGCGGAGCGGAGGTTGCCATCGAGAACTGCGAGTCCAACAATGCCATCGCATGGAACATCGTGCGAGCCAGCGACAGGGACAACCGCCTGGCTCGGTCGCGGTCGTCGGTGGTCCAGGCCGACTTCATCTCGATGACGCCAAAGGGAATGCGGTCGGCGATCATCTTTCGCACGGCGGAAAGCCCCGGTTGACCGGCCCATTCAACGGTGGCGTGGGAGTCGTCCGGCGACCCGAGAGGGCCCTTGGCGCGGAGGCCACCGATCACCCTCCCCGTTGAATCGACGGCCGTCCAGAACATGGCGGTATCGGTGCCGGCCCGGATCGATTCGACGTCGATCGCCCGCCCCACACCGTGCTTGCGATAACTTCGCTCGGCGCCGCGAAGGTATTCCGTCCACAGGTCGGGATCGGTCGATGGCTGCGACAGCACCATCGTGCACTCGGCGTCGGTATCCCACCAGGTGATGTTGTCGGTCAGTCCGCCGCCGTTCGGGTATCCGAATTCGAGGGGTTGAGGGTGCATTTTGCCTCATTCGTTGGGCAGCCGTGAACAGTGAAGTCGTCGCTGACTGCGGTCATTCTCAGTAGGGGGTCGGGGGAATGTCCAAGTAAGTATCAGTCCCACGATCACCCCATTCCAGCTAGGCTTCGGACGTTTTCTGAAGACTGTTCGTCGACGACCTTGTAGGCAAAGAGAGTGGCTAACTACAGCTGGATTACGGCTTTTCGAGCTATTGACGTCGGTGCAGTATGCGGGGCTTTAAAAGCCTCGTCGGTGAATAGCTGAGTATTATTCGGCAAATATGTGCGTATCTTTGCCATTGTGTTCGGGTGACCGAAGGCGTTAGAAGTATTCGAGGTCGTTTTCGTAATCGCGGCCCGCGCGAGAGGAGAGAGCATGAAGACTTTCAATGACTTGAACGAGTTTGCGGCGGCCCTGGGTAGCCAACTCGGACCCACCGAGTGGCTGGACATCAGCCAGGATCGCGTCAATCTCTTCGCCGAGGCGACCGATGATCACCAGTGGATTCACGTCGACCCCGAGCGGGCGGCGGAGGGGCCGTTTGGCGCGACGATCGCGCACGGCCTGCTCACGCTCTCCCTGCTGCCGCACTTCTCCCACCAGCTCTACCGGGTCGACAACATCGCGCTGGCGGTCAACTACGGCTACAACAAGGTGCGCTTCATCACCCCGGTGAAGGTGGGTTCGAGGATTCGGGCCCGCGGCGAGATCACGTCCATCAACCAACTCGAGGGAGCCGTCCAGGCGACGACCACGATCACCGTCGAGATCGAGGACTCGGCCAAGCCCGCCGCGGTCGCCGAGTCGATCGTCCGCTACATCGGCTGACGCCCTACGACCGCCGCTGAGCGGCCTTGACGAGTCCACCGCCGATGATGAGGCGTTGGATCTCGCTGGTGCCCTCGTAGAGCCGTAGCAGTCGCACGTCCCGATAGATCCGCTCGACTGCGACGTCGCGCATGTAGCCGGCGCCGCCGTGCACCTGAACCGCGAGATCGGCCACGTTGCCCACCATCTCGGTGCAGAACAGCTTCGCCGCCGAGGGCGCGATTCGGCGATCCTCGCCGGTGAGCCACCGCTTGGCGGTGTCGCGGACCAGGGCCCGGCCTGCCAGCACCCCGGTTTGCATGTCGGCGATCATCGCCTGGACCAGCTGGAAGCTGCCGACGGCCACTCCGCCCTGAGTAGCGGTGGCGGCGTAGGCGACCGATTCGTCGAGTGCGCGTTGAGCCGCGCCGACCGAGAGGGCGGCGATGTGGATTCGCCCTCTTGCCAAGGACGTCATCGCCGCCCGGTAGCCCACGTCGACGGCACCGCCGATGAGGGCGTCGTCACCAACTCGAACCCCGTCGAAGTTGACGTCGGAGGTCCACGCACCCTCCTGGCCCATCTTGGCGTCCTTCGTGCCGACCTCGACGCCAGTTGCATTGGCGGGCACCAGGAACACGGCGATGCCCGGGCCGTCGGCGTCGGCCGGGCGGGTCCGGGCGAACACGATGAAGAGGTTGGCGGTCGGGGCGTTGGTGATGTACTGCTTGGTTCCGGTGATCACCCAGTCCCCGCTGCCGTCTCGAACGGCCTTGGTGCGCAACCCCGCCGGGTTGGATCCCGCACCGGGTTCGGTCAGCGCGAAGGACGCGACGACGTCACCCGACGCGATGTCATGCAGCCACCGCGCCTTCTGCTCATCGGTGCCGAACCCCACGAGCACCTGCCCGGCGATGCCGTTGTTGGTGCCGAACATCGACCGCAGAGCGAGCGTCGTGTAGCCGAATTCAATGGCCATTTCGACGTCTTGGACGATGTTGAGGCCGAGGCCACCCCACTGTTGCGGGATGGCGTAGCCGAATAGGCCCATCGCCTTGGTCTGGTCGCGGATGTCCTTCGGTACCTCGTTGCCGTTCATGATCTCTAGTTCGCGCGGCATCACCACCGACCGAGTGAACTCGCGCGTCGCGCTCAGGATGTCCCGGAAGTCCTGGTCGCTGACCTCGGTCGAGACGGTATCGGCCATGCGCGGTAACTCCTGACGGGTGAGGGTGCTTTGATTCAAAGAAATATCATATTTTATGTTGGAGCTTGACCATCGAGGAGAGGACGACGGCACATGCCACTACTGGACGGACGCACGGCGGTGGTCACCGGCGGAGCGCAGGGAATCGGCTATGCGATCGCCGAGCGATACGTCGCCGAGGGTGCCCGGGTGGTCCTCGGTGACCTCGACCTGGGGGCGACGCAGGCAGCGGTCGAGAAGCTCGGAGGGGACCGGGTGGCGACGGCGGTACGGTGCGACGTGACCGACGCCGCCGAGGTCGAGGCGCTCATCGCCGCGGCCGTCACCACGTTTGGCGGACTCGACGTCATGGTCAACAACGCCGGGATCACACGTGACGCCACCATGCGCAAGATGACCGAGGAGCAGTTCGACCAGGTGATCTCCGTGCACCTCAAGGGGACGTGGAACGGCACCCGCAAGGCGGCCGACGTCATGCGGGAGAACAAGAGCGGTGCGATCGTCAACATCTCGTCCATCTCGGGCAAGGTGGGCTTGATCGGCCAAACCAACTACTCCGCAGCGAAGGCTGGCATCGTCGGCCTCACCAAGGCCGCGGCCAAGGAAGTCGCGCATCTGGGTGTCCGAATCAACGCCATTCAACCGGGGTTGATCCGGTCGGCGATGACCGAGGCCATGCCGCAACGCATTTGGGATGCCAAGCTGGCCGAGATCCCCATGGCGCGCGCCGGCGAGCCCGACGAGGTCGCCAAGGTGGCGCTGTTCCTGGCGTCCGATCTGTCGTCGTACATGACCGGAACCGTGCTCGAGGTCACCGGGGGTCGGCACATCTGATGGTGGATGCGGTGATCTGCGAACCGGTCCGCACGCCGATCGGACGCTACGGCGGAATGCTGACGTCGCTGACCGCCGTCGAGCTCGGCGTGGCAGCCCTGCGCGGACTCTTGGCGCGCACGGGGGTGGCACCCGACGCCGTGCAGGACGTGATCCTCGGACACTGCTATCCCAGCATGGAGGCCCCGGCGATCGGACGCGTCGTCGCACTCGACGCAGGCTTGCCGGTGACGGTGCCGGGCATGCAGCTCGATCGGCGCTGCGGCTCGGGGCTGCAGGCCGTCATCCAGGCTTGCCTTCAGGTCACCACCGGACAGAACGACCTCGTGGTGGCTGGCGGTACGGAATCGATGAGCAACGCGGTGTTCCACTCGACCGACATGCGGTGGGGTGGGGCCCGCGGTGGCGTCCGGGTCCACGATGCGCTCAACCGCGGTCGCACGACGGCCGGCGGTCGGGACTACCCGGTGCCGGGCGGGATGATCGAGACCGCGGAGAATCTGCGGCGGCAGTACGGGATTCCGCGCGAGGAGCAGGATCGCCTGGCGGTGACGTCGCACCAGCGCGCGGTGGCCGCGCAGAAGGACGGTCGGCTGGCCGAGCAGATCATCCCCGTCACCGTCAGCGGCCGCGGCGGCGAGGACGTCATCGACACCGACGAGCATCCCCGGGTCGATGCCTCGGTTGAGTCGTTGAGTCGCCTCAAACCCATTCTCGGCAAGGGCGATTCGGAGGCAACCGTGACGGCGGGCAACGCCAGCGGCCAGAACGACGCAGCGTCGATGTGCATCGTCACCACCGCGGCGAAGGCCTCCGAGTGCGGGTTGGTTCCGCTGGTGCGCCTGGTGTCGTGGGGCGTCGCGGGCGTCGCACCGAACGTGATGGGCATCGGTCCGGTGCCTGCGACCGAGGTGGCCTTGAGCAGAGCCGGACTCGCGCTGGCCGACATCGACCTCATCGAGTTGAACGAGGCCTTCGCGGCGCAGGCGCTCGCGGTGATGAGGGAGTGGAGGTTCACCGAGTCCGACCGCGAACGCACCAACGTCGGGGGCTCCGGCATTTCGCTGGGCCATCCGGTCGGGGCGACCGGGGGCCGGATGCTGGCGACGCTGGCCCGCGAACTGCACCGGCGGGACGGGAGATACGGGTTGGAGACGATGTGCATCGGCGGGGGACAGGGACTGGCTGCGGTGTTCGAGAGGGTGGCGGCGGCATGACCCAGCGAGAAGCGAAGCGGGATCGCGCATGACCCAGCGAGAAGCGAAGCGGGATCGCGCATGACCCGGCTGGCGCAGACGGCGGGTCTCACCGAGGTCCAAGCCGAGATCGTCGCCACCGTGCGGCAATTCGTCGACCGCGAGGTCATTCCGCACGCTCAGGAACTCGAGCACGCGGACGCCTACCCGCAGTCGATCGTCGACCAGATGTGCGAGATGGGTCTGTTCGGGTTGATGATCGGGGAGGAGTACGGCGGGCTCGGCGAGTCGCTGCTGACCTATGCGCTGTGCGTGGAGGAGTTGGCGCGCGGCTGGATGAGCGTGTCGGGCGTCATCAACACCCACTTCATCGTCGCGTACATGATTCGCCAGCACGGCACGGAAGCGCAGAAGCAGCGGTTTTTGCCGCGGATGGCGACCGGCGAGGTACGCGGTGCGTTCTC
The DNA here is from genome assembly GCA_963846985.1 of uncultured Actinomycetota bacterium. Taxonomy (GTDB): domain Bacteria; phylum Actinomycetota; class Actinomycetes; order Mycobacteriales; family Mycobacteriaceae; genus Mycobacterium. The sequence goes on along the minus strand of CAWJYC010000010.1, from coordinate 100,455 downwards.
GATGTCGGAGCCCGAGCTGGGTTCCGACGTCGCCGCGATCCGGACCAGAGCCGTCCGCGACGCCGGGGGTGGTTACACCGTTACCGGTCAGAAGATGTGGTTGACCAACGGGGGCAGCTCCACTCTGGTTGCGGCGCTGGTGAAGACCGATGAGGGCGCCGAGCGGCCGCACCGCAATCTGACCGCGCTGCTCGTCGAGAAGCCCGCCGGTTTCGGTGAGGTGCTGCCGGGCCTGCTGATCCCGGGAAAGATCGACAAGCTGGGATACAAGGGCATCGACACCACCGAGCTGATCTTCGACGGGTACCGGGCCGAGGATGCCGACGTGCTTGGCGAGCTGCCCGGGCAGGGGTTCTTTCAGATGATGGACGGCGTCGAGGTCGGTCGGGTCAACGTGGCGGCGCGGGCATGCGGGGTCGGCATCCGCGCGTTCGAGCTGGCGATTCGGTATGCCCAGCAGCGCAGCACGTTCGGCAAGCCGATCGCCGAACATCAGGCCATCGCGTTCCAGCTGGCCGAGATGGCGACCAAGGTCGAGGCCGCTCATCTGATGATGGTCAGTGCGGCCCGGCTCAAGGACTCCGGCGAGCGAAACGACGTCGCCGCGGGAATGGCGAAGTACCTCGCCAGCGAGTACTGCTCGGAGGTCACCGAGCAGAGCTTCCGCATCCACGGGGGTTACGGGTACTCCAAGGAATACGAGATCGAACGCTTGATGCGCGATGCCCCGTTCCTGCTGATCGGTGAGGGCACCAGCGAGATCCAGAAGACGATCATCAGCAAGAGTCTGTTGCGTGAGTACCAGCTCTGAATCGGGCTTCTCGGTCCGTCCGCAGTTGTCCGACGACGTCGGGCGCTACGTGCGGCGGCGGATCTTCAACGGGACGTTCCGCGCGGGGGAGTACCTGCGGCTCGACACGCTGGCAGCCGAACTCGGCATCAGCGTCACCCCGGTTCGGGAGGCCTTGCTCAACCTGCGCGCCGAGGGTCTGCTGGAACTGCTCCCGCGCCGAGGCTTCAAAGTGCTGGAGGTGACCGCGCGTGACGTCGAAGACGTGGCGAACGTGCAGGCGTTCATCGGCGGCGAGTTGGCGGCCAGGGCAGCGGACAACATCACCGACGAGCAGCTCGCGGTCCTGCGGTCAACGCAGGACGAGCTCGAAGAAGCCTATGGCAGCGGCGACCTCGATCGCATGGTGCGGCTCAACCACGACTTCCACCGGCTGATCAACGTGGCGGCGAATTCACCCAAGCTGACGCAGTTCATGTCCGGCATCACCCGCTACGCGCCGGAGTCGGTGTTCCCGACGCTGTCCGGATGGCCGACCCAGTCGACCAGGGACCATCGTCGCGTCATCGCGGCGTTCGAACGGCGCGACGCCCGGCAGGCGAGGGCTGCGATGGCCGAACACTTCACCGTCGGCGTCGCGCCCTTGACCGAACACCTCGTCGAGCACGGGGTGATCGCGGACGTGACGGAGTCGCCGGTCCACCCGGTCTGACGGACGTTCGTCCAAGGGTTCGGCAGCACTACTGGTCGCGATACGATATCTGCTACTTTTGTAAAGCCGTATACGTCGAACCCCAAGGTCGTGAGAGATGTCAACACCCGTCATCGTCGGAGCCGTCCGTACTGCGATCGGCCGGTCGTTCAAGGGCACGCTGGTCAACACCCCGCCGGAGACGTTGATCACGACCGTTCTTCCCGAGGTCGTCCGCCGGTCCGGCATCGACCCGGCCGACATCGACGACGTCATCTTCGCCGAGTCGCACTACGGCGGCGGCGACCTGGCGCGCTATGCGGCCGATGCGACCGGCATGTCGCACGTGCCCGGGCAGTCGGTGAACCGACACTGCGCAGGCAGCCTGACCGCCATCGGCAACGCCGCTGCCCAGATCGGCTCGGGCATGGAGCGCGCCCTGATCGCCGGCGGCGTGCAGTCGCTGTCCATGACTCCGCTGACCAACTGGCGCATTCCCGGGCCGGAGCTCGCATTCGAGGAACGCTGGATGCCACCGACCCACGTCGAGACGCCCGACGCGCCGTCGAAGGACATGTCGATCACCGTGGGGTGGAACACCGCGCAGGCGATGGGAATCACGCGGGAGGAGATGGACGCCTGGGCGGCGCGGTCGCACCAGCGTGCGATTGCGGCCATGGATGCCGGCAAGTTCACGGCTGAGATCATTCCCTTGAAGATCGAGATGCCCGACGGCTCCGTCATCGAGTTCAGTGTCGACGAACATCCGCGTCGCGACACCACCGTCGAGAAGTTGGCCGGCCTCAAGGTGCTGCACCCCGAGATCGAGGGCTTCTCCATCACCGCGGGCAACAGCAGCGGTACCAACGACGCCTGTGCGGCCGTGGCGGTGGTCGGCGACGACTACGCCGCGGCCGAGGGGCTGTCGGTGATGGCGACGGTGAAGGCTTGGGGCGCAGCGGGTGTCGCCCCCCGTGACACCGGTCTGGGCGCGGTCAAGGTCATCGGCAAGGTACTGGATCGCGCCGGGCTGACGCCGTCCGACGTCACACTGTGGGAGATCAACGAGGCCTTTGCATCGGTACCGATCGCGGCGTGCAAGGAGTACGGCCTCGACGAGGACCGGGTGAACTTCTCGGGTTCGGGGTGCAGCCTCGGTCATCCGATCGCCGCATCCGGCGCCCGTATGGTGACCACGCTGGTCTATGAATTGCAGCGCCGCGGTGGCGGCATCGGCGTCGCGGCCATGTGTGCCGGTGGCGGTCAGGGCGGCGCCGTCGTCGTCGAGGTCTGAGCGGCGACGTCAGCGGGCTCGGGGCGTGGACCGCGCGGTGATGTTGCGCCGCGGCGCGGGCTTCGCCCGCTTCTCGATCAACGCCGCGGCGTGCGACAGGATGCATTCGAGGCCGAAGTCGAAGTTCTTCTGGTCCGAGGCGCCGATCCGGTGTCCCTGATCGCTGCCCTTGGCCAGCAACGGGGTGGTGTCCGGGTCGACGGCCATCATCTCCTCGAAGCGGCTGGGCGTGCCGTTGGCCGTCGGGATCTTCTCCGAAAGACGTTGCAAAACAACGGATCCACGCACGTGCACCGACACTGCTGAATAGGTGTCGAAGGCATCCGCGGGAGAGAGTCCGGCTTCGACCAGGCTTTCGATGGCCTTCTCCACCGCAACGGCGCCCAGCTTGGCCGCCCGCGGGCTGAGCGCGGATCGGATGAGGATCAAATCGCACAGGATGGGGTTGGCGAGGAAGGCCGCGCGCATCACGCGTGCGTGGTTGCCGAGCGTCTCGCGCCAGTCGCTCGCCTCGATGTAGGGCGTCGCGAACACGTACTGCTTGAGTGCGCGATCGGTCATGGCGTTGAGCAGATCGTCCTTCTTGCGGAAGTACCAGTAGATGCTCGTCACGCCGACGCCGAGGTGCTTGCCGAGCACCGGCATGCTGAGGTTGTCGACGCCCACCGTCCCGGCGAGCTCGAAGGCGCCCTCGATGATGTCGTCGGGATTGATGGAGCCGCGCTCGCGGCGCTGACGCTTTTCGATCACTCGTTTGGGCACCCGGCACCTCCATCGGATTCTCGTACGGGTCCGGCGAACCACAATCTACCGCCAGCGCGTCCCGGGGCCTCCCCATCGATCCGAGCGGCCCGAGGTGGATTACCGAAACCTTTATAGTAAGTTTCACCGGGTACCTGGTTTCAACGCCTGCGATCGAACAAGAGGGGCAACGTGGCCGACGAAGTTCTGACCGAGCGCCAGGGGCGCACGCTGGTCGTCACCATCAACCGGCCGGAGGCGCGCAACGCCTTCAACCTGGCCGTCGCCCAAGGCCTCGCCGATGCGATGGACACCCTGGACGGCACGCCGGAGCTGTCGGTGGCGATCGTGACGGGCGCAGGCGGAAACTTTTGTGCGGGAATGGATCTCAAGGCCTTCATGGCAGGCGAAGTGCCGTCGATCCCCGGCCGCGGAGTCGGCTTCACCGAGCGCCCACCGCGCAAGCCGGTGATCGCCGCCGTCGAGGGTTACGCACTGGCCGGTGGCACCGAGATCGTGCTCGCGACCGATCTGGTCGTGGCGTCGAAGGTCGCCAAGTTCGGCATTCCCGAGGTCAAGCGCGGACTGGTGGCCGGGGGCGGCGGGCTGCTGCGGCTGCCGCATCGCATTCCGTACCAAAAGGCACTCGAGTTGGCCCTGACCGGGGAGAGCTTCACCGCAGAGCAGGCCGCTCAGTGGGGATTCGTCAACGTCCTCACCGAACCCGGCGAGGCGCTGGCGGGCGCACTGGCTCTGGCCGAACGAATTTCGGCCAATGGCCCGCTCGCGGTCGCGGTGACCAAGGAGGTCATCGTCAAGTCGGCTGGGTGGAGCGAAGACGAGATGTGGGCCAAGCAGCAGGAACTCATCATGCCGGTGTTCACCTCCAAGGACGCCATGGAGGGCGCTACCGCGTTCGCCGAGAAGCGCGCACCGAACTGGACCGGTTCCTGACGCGGTGAGGCGGGGCGTCACCCCGGGGGCAAGGGAGCACACGGATGGCGACGGCTAAGGACGCGCGCGAGTGGGCGCGGCACGGTCTGCGGGGTATCGGTGACTCGCTCTACACTCCGTTCTGCGGGACCGACGGCGACGACATCGACTGGGATGCGTATCGCACTCTGGTACGGCACTGTGTCGGCGCTCTCGGTCACGAAATGCTGTGGTGCACCAGCGGTCTGTCAGAATTCTGGGCGCTGACTCTGGAGGAGCGCAAGCGTCTCCTCGAGGTCGCGATCGACGAGGGCCGAGCCGCGAATCCCGACGTCGTGATCCAGTCCTGCACGGCTGCGACGTCGGCGAAGGATTGCGTCGAGTTGACCCGTCATGCCCAGGAGGCGGGTGCCGACATCGTCTTCGTGCAGACACCCATGATGGAGACGCACGGCGGTGAAGGGGTCCTCGAGTTCTTCCGTTACGTCGCCGATCGCACCGACATCGCGCTGGGCATGTTCAACTCGCCGTCCTCGGGTTACGTGCTGACCGCAGCGGAGAGTGCCCGCATCGCCGAGGAGATACCCGCGGTGTGCGCCACGAAGGAGGGCGCCTTCCGGCCTGGGAACAGTCGCACACTGCACCAACTGGCACCCGAACTACAGATCTGGGAATGCGACACCATGGTGTACCGCGCGGGATGGTTGCGGGACGGCGTGGTGTGCGCGGCCCAACTCGGCACGGTCGGATACCTCGCGGAGACGCCGCAGCGTCGGATCCTGCGTGAGTACTGGGATCTGGTGTGGGACGGCAAGTTGGTCGAGGCGATGGACCACGCCAGGCACACGGGCATGGACCAATTCGACCTCGATCGGGGACCGTGGTACACCTGCTATCCCGGTCGCCCGGACTACTTCACGCACTGGGGCGGTGCGTTCAAGTATGCCGCGTCAGTGCTCGGCTTGCCGATCGGCGACCACCCGCACTCGCGGCCTCCTCAGGCAATTCTGCCCGAGATCGCGAAGGATCAGATTCGTGCCGCCTATGAGCGCTTGGGACTGATCGAAACGACGGGCAGCTGAGTACTACTGCGAAAGTATCCGTATACGAGCTCGTTCCGATGACGTCCACGATCGCTCCGGCACTACGGTTGGTGCGGGAGCAACTTGATCATCAAGCCAGTCGCCTCACTCAGTACGGTGCCGTCCGAGTCGGTCATGGTGGCGCTGATGAACGCCTTGCGACCGTCCAGTCGATCGATGCGCCCGCGGCTGATCAGCGGAGTGTCGATCGGCGTCACGGCGCGGTAGTCGACGTGGAGGAAGGCCGTCCGGCTGATCGGCCGGCCGGCGGCAGACACGATCATGCCGAAGTGCCAGTCGTAGAACAGCGGTACGACCCCACCGTGCACCGCCATGTTGCCGCCGACGTGGAAGCGGGTGAAGTGACCCTCCATGGTGACGCCACCCTCATCGGACGAGGTGAGTGTCCAGGGTGGCATCAGCGGGTGGCCGAGTCCCGGCAGGCTGATCGCCCGACCTGCCGGCGCCTGCCCGTCGGGCACCGCGAACTGTTCGAGGGCGTCGCACACCTGCTCGATCCGAGCGGTGGCGGAACGCCACGTGTCCGGGTCCGGCGACGTCGACACCGCAAGGTCCTGCAGTCGCCGCACTGCGGCGGCGAAGCCGTCAAGCTCGGGCGGGGCGGTCACGGGTGTGAGCTTCGGGAAGCCGCGTGTCTCGGTCATGATGTCGTCCTAGGCTCCGCTCCGGCTACTGTAAGAGTTACGGTAACACGACGACGAGCCGAATCAGCCGGGCTCCGAACGGGCTTCGACGTCCAGGCCGGCGCCATCGGGTGGAATCGCGGACACGGGCAGGGAATGTGGCAGTGAGTGATCGGGTGTTCGACGAACTGGGCTTCTACCTGTTGGCCGGAGCCGGCGGTGGCGGTCCGGCCACCCTGATGGACGAGGCCAGGCGCGGTGAGGAACTGGGTTTCGGCACCGGGTTCATCTCGGAACGCTGGAACGTCAAGGAGGCCTCGTCGCTGGTCGGCGCGGCCTGCGCGGTGACCACCCGCATGCAGATCGCTACGGCGGCAACGAATCACAACACCCGTCATCCGCTGATCACGGGATCGTGGGCCACCACCATGCACCGCCTCTCCGGTGGGCGCTTCACCCTCGGCATCGGTCGCGGGATCGCAGCGATGTACGACGCCTTCGGCGTGCCGGCGGTGACGACCGCGCAGATGGAGGACTTCGCACAGGTCATGCGCCGGCTATGGCGCGGCGAGGTGGTGGTCAACCACGACGGGCCGATCGGCAAGTATCAGGTGCTGGTGCTCGACCCCGACTTCGACGAGGACATCCGGTTGGGCCTGGTGGCTTTCGGGCCACACACGCTGGCGCTGGGCGGTCGCCAGTTCGACGACGTCATCCTGCACACCTACTTCACACCGGAGACCTTGCAGCGCAGCGTGAAGACGGTCAAGGACGCCGCCGAGAAGGCCGGCCGCGATCCGGCCGCCGTGACGGTGTGGTCCTGCTTCGCCACCGTCGGTGATCACCTGCCCGAGGAGTTGCGATTGAAGAAGACGGTGGCCCGGCTGGCGACGTATCTGCAGGGTTACGGCGATCTGCTGGTGCGGACCAATGGTTGGGATCCGGCCGTGTTGCAACGCTTTCGGGAGGATGCAGTGGTGACCGCGGTGCCTGGGGGCATCGACCACAAGGCGACTGCCGAGCAGATCCAACACATCGCGACGTTGATCCCCGACGAGTGGCTCGAACCCTCGGCGACGGGAACGGCGCAGCAGTGCGTCGACCGGATCCGCAAGGAGTTCGACTACGGCGCCGACGCGGTCATCATGCATGGGGCGACGCCCGACGAACTCGAACCCATCGTCACGGCCTACCGGTCGTCCTAGGGTCGCCGCCACACCAGGTGGGCCTCCGTCGCCGTGCCGTCCTCGTCGGTCGTGGTGGCCGACAGGGTGAGGGTTTCGCGGTGCACTCTCGCGTGCCGAAACTGCGGACGTGCCAGTAGTTCCGGCATCATCGACATCGTCACGTCGTGGTGCAGGATCGCCGTCTGCTCGTCGACGGTGAACCGGCCGCCGTACGCGACGTACTCTGCCATGTCGGAGGTGGCCAGCTGCGCAGACATGAATCCGTCCGTCGTGTAGAGGATGAGGCCCCGCGGCGCAGTGCCGAGCGGGTGCCGCTCGGCGCCGCTGCGGGCATCCCGGGCGACGAACGACACCAGCTCCCACGCCCCGAGCACCGCGGTTCGCAGCGAGGCGTCGACTCCGTCATCGGTGATGTGCTGCCCGTCCTGCGCGCGTGCCATTGCTCCATGCTGACAGGTAGACGTCTACCCCCGGCCGCGCGGGTTGGTCAGCAGCAGCGGGGTTGGACTTCGGCGGTGCGATACCGCATGCGCCAGTAATCGCGCTCGGACATGACCGGTTCTCCGGGATGGGTCCGAGTCCGATGGGCGACGTAGCGCCGGTAGTGGTTGTCGCCCATCAGTGAGCTGCAGTACCAACCGATCTGGCTCGCGAATCCGGCAAGGCGTCCCATTGCTTTTGCACCTCCTTCTCGGCTGCGGTCGGGTTCATGCCCGACGGCGCGAAGAGCCGCGACGGCACGGGATCGTCCGCGCTCAGTGGACGTCCACCCCCACGAACGGCCCTGAGCGCCACCATCACTCCCGCGGCGACCACGACGACCACGAGCACGGCGAAGATCACCGACAGAGTGCCCTGAATGTAGGTGTTGCGGATGACCGCGTCGATCTGGTTGGCGTTCTTCGCCGCACCGAACGCCGTCTTGCCCGCGTCCTTCGCGGCGACGTACTGCGCGTGCTGGCTCCAGTACCCGACCTTCGGGTCCGCCGAGAAGATCTTCTGCCACGACGCCGTCATGGTGACGACGAGGTCCCAGGCAAGCGGAATGCCGGGTATCCAGGCCCACTTCAGCAGCCCCCGCTTGATCACCACGACGGTCACCACCGTTAGCGCGATGGCCGCCAGCAGCTGATTGGCGATGCCGAACAACGGGAACAGCGTGTTGATGCCGCCCAGGGGGTCGGTGACACCCATCAGCAGAATGCTGCCCCACGCGGCGACCACGATGATGCTGCACGCCCACGCGCCGACGCGCCAGCTCGGGTTGCGCAACTTCTCCAGTGGCCCACCGAAATTGGCGAGTCCGTCGGACAGCATGAAGCGTGCGACACGGGTACCGGCGTCGACCGTGGTGAGAATGAACAGGGCCTCGAACATGATGGCGAAGTGGTACCAGAACGCCTTCAGGCCGGCGCCGCCGAACACCTGGTGCAACACCTCCGACATCCCGAAGGCCAGCGTCGGCGCACCACCGGTACGCGACACGATCGACTTCTCGCCCACGCTGTCCGCGGCGGCGCTGATCTCCCCGCCGCCGATCGGCGACCCGGACAGGCCGAGGCCGTTGACGTAGGTGGCCGCCGTCTGCGCCGTGGTCCCGGTCTGGGCGGTGGGCGCGTTGATCGCGAAGTACAGATGCTGGTTGAGGATGGCGGCGGTGATCAACGCCATGATCGCGACGAACGACTCGGTGAGCATGCCGCCGTACCCGATCAGCCGCATCTGACTCTCCTTTTCCAGGAGCTTCGGCGTCGTGCCCGACGAGATCAGCGAGTGGAAGCCGGACAGCGCGCCGCACGCGATCGTGATGAACAGGAACGGGAACAGCGAGCCCGCGAAGACGGGTCCCGTGCCGCTCGAGGCGAACGTCGAGATCGCGGGTGCCGCCATGACTGGTCGGGCCACCAGGATGCCGATCGCGAGCAGGATGATCGTGCCGACCTTCATGAACGTCGACAGGTAGTCGCGCGGGGCGAGCAACAACCAGACCGGCAGCACCGACGCCGCCAGGCCATAGGCGATGATCGCCCAGGACAGCGTCACCTTCGACAGCGTGAACCAGTCTGCACCCCAAGCTGTTTGGGCTACCCAGCCGCCGGACACCACCGCTAAGAGGAGCAGCACAACGCCGATCAGAGAGACCTCGGACACCCGGCCCGGGCGCAGGAACCGGAGGTAGAGGCCCATGAAGATGGCGATCGGGATGGTCATCGAGATGGAGAACACGCCCCACGGGCTTTCGGCGAGGGCGTTGACGACGACCAGGGCGAGCACCGCGAGCAGGATCACCATGATCACCAACACGCCGACGATCGCCGCGACGCCACCGACGGTGCCCAATTCGTCGCGCGCCATCTGACCGAGCGAGCGGCCTCGGCGCCGGACCGAGATCGACAGCACCAGGTAGTCCTGCACGCAGCCCGCGAACACGGCGCCGACGATGATCCAGATGGTTCCGGGCAGGTACCCCATCTGCATGGCGAGCACCGGACCGACCAGCGGACCCGCGCCGGCGATCGCGGCGAAGTGATGGCCGAACAGCACCCGCCGGTCGGTGGGCATGTAGTCGGTCCCGTTCTCGAACACCTCGGCCGGAGTGGCGATGTCGTCGCGGGGAGTCACGATCTTCGTCTCGATGAGCCGGGCGTAGAACCGGTAGCCGATGACGTACGTGCATACGGCGGCGACCACGAACCAGACGGCGCTCACGGTCTCGCCGCGGAAGAAGGCGATCACCGCCCAGGCGACCGCGCCCAACACGGCGATGACGGCGAAGACGACCTTGTGCCTGGTGGTGATCGGCGATCGGTCGACTATCGCCACCGGCGGGAGATCGGCGTCGGTGCGGACGTAGGTGATGTCGCCGTCGGTGTCGTCGAGAGGTGCCGCGGCGGCGGGTACGGGGGGTGAGGCCATGTTCCGATCCTTCCATCGCGGCTAGCGCGGGTTGGCGGAAACGCGCCCATTCGTTCAGCTCTCGTACAGCATCCGCACGGTGTCGATGGTGTCGGCGTCGGCCGGGCCCTTGTCGTCGCGGTAGCGCAGGACGCGGGCGAACCGCAGGGCCATTCCGCCCGGATACCGGCTCGACGACTGCACGCCGTCGAGGGCGATCTCGACCACCTGCTCGGGACGCAGTCGCACGGTGTGACCGTCGGTGGGGCTCGGACCCGATGTAACCGACGGTTCGGTTCGGTCGGCCAGGCTCAGGAAGCGATCGGTCTGCCACGTCAGCATCTCGTCGGTCATGCCCTTGAACGTCTTGCCCAACATGACGAACCCGCCCGAGGCCGGGTCCCTGGCGCCGAGGTGGATGTTCGACAGCTTGCCTGTGCGCCGGCCCGAGCCCCACTCCACGGCCAGCACGACCAGGTCCAGGGTGTGCACGGGTTTCACCTTGAGCCAGCCGGCGCCTCGACGACCCGCCTCGTACGGAGCCGACGGCGACTTCGCCATCACCCCTTCGTGGCCGGCCGCCAGTGTCCGCCGGAGGAAGTCCGCGGCGGCCGGGCCATCGGAGGTGGTCAAGCGGTCGACGCGATGGGGGGCGGGCACGACCGCGTCCAGGGCGGCGAGGCGCTCGGTGGTCGGAAGGTCGAGCAGATCGGCGCCGTCGAGGTGCAGCAGGTCGAAGAAGAACACCGACAGCGGCTGCGCGGCCCGCGCCGCCGCGACGTCGGCGGAGCGATCCCTGTCACCCCTGCCCCCGCCGCGGCCAAACCTCGACGCCGTCACCTGGAACCGGTGCGGCCGCCCGTCGGCGCGCAGCGCGATGGCCTCCGCGTCGGCGATGAACTGGTCGACGGGCAGGGTCAGCGCCGTCTCGACGACGTCGGGCAGTCGCGCGGTGACGTCGTCGAGGCTGCGGGTGTAGATCGACACGCTGTCACCGGCACGGTGGATCTGCACCCGTGCTCCGTCGAGCTTGGCCTCGAAAACCGCTGTCCCACCTAGCCTTTCGAGGGCGTCGTCGGTGCCGGTGGCGGTCTGCGCGAGCATGGGGCCCACGGGACGGCCGACCTGCAGTGTGAAGGTCGCGAGCGCCGGGCGTCCCGCGGTCAGCACGGCCGCCGCGACGGCCGGCAGCTCGCCGCCGAGCATCGCGGCCCGTCGCACCTCGGCCGAGGGGACCTCAGCGGCGCGGGCGACGGCGTCGGCCATCACGCCGATCAGGGCACCCTGGCGCAGCTCGCCGCTGAGCAGCCGCCTGAGGAACGTCTGCTCGGTCGCGGTGGCAGCGGCGAACAGCGCGCTCAGCAGGGCGGCCCGACCGCTCTGCGAGCCCTTGCCCGACACCTGTCCGATCTCGGTGAAGGCGGCGTGCACACGCGACACGGTCAGCGTCGGGTCCGCGGTGGCCGGCGGCGGCAGCGCCCTCAGCGCCGCCCACCCCACGCCGATCTGGCGCTGCGGCAGGTCACCCGAGAGCCACGCGACGACGATGGCCACCAGGTCGGCGTCGGACTCCGCCGCCGCGTTGGCCAGCAGGTCCGCGATCCGACCGATCTTGGCGGTGCGTGCCGAGCGGGCACCGACTTCGGCGGACGTGGTGGCGACGTCGATGAGCAGCACTCACCCAGCGTGGCACGGCCGTCCGACACCGCACCGTCGCGTCCCGGCGGATGCTTGGCAAGACCGTCCCAGCAACATCGCAGTCGACGGTCAGGATGCACCGCCACACTCGCTGCAACGTGATCAACTCGACTGGACGACGACTCACCGAAGGGCGACCGTGCTGACCTTGCCCGTGATCGGCACGATCGCGTGGACGGGTTTCGAGCACCCCTGGCTGTTCCTGTTCGGCCTGGTGCCGCTCGGTCTGCTGGTTCTCTACGTCGCGGCCCAGGTGCGACGGCGCCGCCGGGTGGCACGGTTCGTCGGAGACCAGCCGAGTGCCCCGCCGCTGCGGTGGCGCCACCTCCCGCTCGGTCTGAGCTTGGTCGCCCTCGCGTTGTTGACGGTGGTGCTGGCCGGCCCGACCCGCGACGTGCGCATTCCCCGCAACCGCGCCGTCATCATGCTGGTGGTCGACGTGTCGCAGTCGATGCGGGCCACCGACGTCGATCCCAACCGGCTCGCCGCCGCCCAGGCCGCCGCCCAGCAGTTCGCGGGACACCTCACTCCGGGGGTCAACCTGGGCCTCGTCGCCTTTGCGGGCAACGCAAACCTGTTGGTGGCGCCCAATCCGGACCACCAGGCCACGATCAACGCCCTCGGCCGGCTGCAGACCGCCGACCGGACCGCGACGGGGGAGGCGATCTTCACCGCGTTGCAGTCCATCGCCACCGTCGGCGCGGTATTGAGTGCCGACGCCGACACCCCACCTCCGCCGGCGCGCATCGTCCTGCTGTCCGACGGCGACGAGAACGTTCCCGGTGACCCGCGCGCACCCCGCGGGGCGTACACCGCCGCCCGATCGGCAAGGGACCAGGGGGTGCCGATCTCTACGATTGCGTTCGGCACCGCAGGAGGCTTCGTCGACCTGAACGATCAACGACTGCCCGTGCCCGTCGGACGCGACACGATGACCCAGATCGCGCAGCTGTCGGGCGGTCAGACCTACACGGCCACCAACGTCGAACAACTCGAACGAAGTTACGAATCCGTTCAGCAGCAGATCGGATACCAGCTGGTGCCGGGTCCCGATGGCGAGGGTTGGCTGCGGCTGGCGGTGCTGTGCGCGACCGTGGCGGCCGCCCTGGCCCTGGTCATCAACCGCCGGCTTGCGGCATGACGGTCCCGCTGCTCGGCCCGCTCGCGCTCTCCGGCTTCGGGCACGCCTGGTACCTGCTCTACCTCGGGATCATCCTCGGGCTGGCGGTGGCCTACGTGCTGATCCAGTTCACCCGTCATCGACGGGTGCTGCGGTTCGCCAACATGGAGTTGCTGCAGCGCATAGCGCCTCCGGTGAAGCGTCGATGGCGCCACGTCCCGGCCGTTCTGCTGGTCCTCGCGCTGGTCCTGTTGGTGATCGCGCTGGCGGCGCCAACGCACGACGTGCGCATTCCCCGCAACCGCGCGGTCGTGATGTTGGTGATCGACGTGTCCGAGTCGATGGTGTCCACCGACGTCCCGCCCACCCGGCTGGCGGCCGCGAAGGAAGCGGGCAAGCAGTTCGCCGACGAACTGACGCCGGGGATCAACCTGGGCCTGGTCGCCTTCGGCGGGAGCGCGACCCTGCTGGTGTCGCCGACCACCAACCGCGCGGCCATGAAGTCGGCGATCGACGGACTGCAGCCCGAGGAACGCACCGCGACCGGTGAGGGCATCTTCACCGCGTTGCAGTCGATCGCCAGCGTCGGCGCGGTGATGGGCGGCGGCGATGGTCCGGCTCCAGCCCACATCGTGCTGGAATCCGATGGCGCAGAGACGGTTCCGCGAAATCCCGACGACCCGCGCGGGGCGTACACCGCGGCCCGCGCCGCCAAGGACCAGGGGGTGGCCATCTCGACGATCTCGTTCGGCACCCCCGACGGCGTGGTGGACATCAACGGCCAGCAGATCGCGGTACCCGTCGACGACGCGACACTGCAGCAGATCACCGACATCACCGGCGGTCAGACCTTCCACGCCGGCAACCTCGAACAGCTCAAGCAGGCGTACTCCACCCTGCAGCAGCAGATCGGCTACGAGACCATCCGCGGTGACGCCAGCCAGGCGTGGACCCGGCTGGGGGCGGTGCTCATGGCGGTTGCCGTCGGCGCCTCCATCCTGACCAACCGCCGGGTACCGGTCTGACAGGTTGGCGCAACGGTGACGCCTACTCGACGTCGAACGACACCCCGTGCCAGCCGGTCGCGCCGTCCGGGACGACGTCGGCCTCGTCAGAGGTCTGAAGAGCGCCGGTACCGTCGGTCGCGCGGACGGTGATCTGGTGGCTTCCCGGCTGGTCGGCCCGCCACGCAAAACTCCATAGCCGCCAGGTGTCCTTCGAGTAGTTCGCGCCCAATTGCGCTGGCTGCCAAGCTCCGTCGTCCACCTTCACCTCGACGGACTGGATGCCGCGCTGCTGTGCCCACGCCACGCCGCCGAACGTCACCGGCCCGCGCGGGACGACCTGCCCGCTGCGGGGCACCTCGATCTTCGACTCGGTCTTGATGGGCCCACGCGCGGACCACCCCAGCCGAGTCCAGTAGGCCGTGGCGCGATCGAAGCGGGTCAGTTCGAGGTCGACCACCCACTTGGTCGCGGAGACATAGCCGTACAACCCGGGCACGACGAGGCGCGCGGGATAGCCGTGCTCGGTAGGAAGGGGCGCGTCGTTCATGCCGATCGCCAGCAGCGAGTTGCGCCCATCGGTGAGCGCCTCGACCGGGGTGCCTGCGGTGAATCCATCGATCGACGTCGACAGCACCATGTCGGCATCCGACTGAATCCCCGCCTTGGCCAGGATGTCTCGGACCCGGTAGCCCGTCCACTTCGCGTTCGAGATGAGATCGCCCCCGACCGGGTTGGACACGCACGCCAGGGTCACCAGCTCATCGATGACCTCATACTCCCGTAGATCGTCGAATCCGAGCGTGAGTTCGTGCTCGACCATGCCGTGCACGCGCAGCCGCCAGTCCGCCCGGCTGAGCTGCGGCACGCTCAGCGCGGTGTCGATGCGGTAGAAGTCGGCGCTCGGCGTGACGAAGGGCGGCAGCGACACCCCGGCGGGCTGGACCGCTGCGGGCGGGGGGAGCGGCGCGCTGCTGCGCACGCTCGGCAGAGCGAAGGCCGTTCGGTCGCCCGCCACCGACGAGTTCAGTCGGTTCAGCACCGCGCCCGCGACACCCGCGACGGCGCCGGCACCGATCAGTCCAAGCGTCACCAGCGACTGCCGGCGGCCTCGGTCGGGGGAGTCGGTCGACGGCGCATCCACCGCATGGGCAGGGTCGGCGAAGCGCGAGGAGACCAGCCACCGCAGCACCAGCACCCCGCACACCGTGCCGATCACCGTGGGCACCACGTCGACCGGCGTGGCGCCGGCCCGGCTTAGCACCGCCGCACAACCAAGCGCGCCCGCCACCACGATGGCGATGCTGCCAACGGGTCGACGGCGGGTCTCGTACTGCGCGGTGAGTGCGGCGAGCACCGCGATGACCACCAGCACGACGATGGACAGGGCCAACTTGTCCGACGTGCCGAACAGCTGAATTGCCCACTCCTTCACCGGTCCGGGCGTCAGGTCGATGACGGCTGAGCCGATGGCGGTGCGGGAGTCGGCGTGCGGTCCGAACGCCACCGCGGTCAGCTGTGCCACACCCAGTGCCACCGCCGCGGCGGCGACACCGCTCAGGGGGTTGGGACGTGTTGCCGGTTCGGCCATGCCGCCAAGCTACCGACAACGCCACCCGAAGGGCTTACCGGAAAGTGACGTCCGTTAGGTTGCTTTACAGTCTGACCACTATTTGGAAAGACATCGGCGGAAAGACTTGGCGGAAGGGGAACCATGGAGATCTCGGGCAAGAAGGCGATCGTCGTCGGCGGAGCATCCGGCTTCGGCCGCGCCACCGCGGAGGCGTTGGCCGCACGCGGCGCGAGCGTGGCGATCCTGGATCGACCGCAGTCCGACGGCAAGGACGTCGCCGCCGGGATCGGTGCGGCGTTCCACGAGGTGGACGTGACCGACTTCGACGGCACCGAGGGGGTCCTGCAGACGGCGGTCGACGGACTCGGCGGCCTGCACGTCATCGTGACCACCGCGGGCGGCGGCATCGGCGAGCGCACCATCAGCAAGAGCGGTCCTCACCCACTGGACTCGTTCCGGGCAAGCGTCGACCTCAATCTCATCGGCACCTTCAACGTCAGCCGGCTGGCGGCATGGCAGATGAGTCAGCAGGAGCCGGTCGATGACGAGGCCGAAGAACGCGGCGTCATCATCAACACCGCGTCGATCGCCGCCTTCGAAGGTCAGATCG
Source organism: uncultured Actinomycetota bacterium (assembly GCA_963846985.1). Lineage (GTDB taxonomy): Bacteria > Actinomycetota > Actinomycetes > Mycobacteriales > Mycobacteriaceae > Mycobacterium. Next base: position 84,193 of record CAWJYC010000010.1, on the reverse strand, counting down.
GGCAGGTGGCCTACACCGCATCGAAGGCTGCAATCGCCGGGATGTGCCTGACGATGGCGAGGGACCTTGGCAGCCTGGGCATCAGGGTGCTCGCCATCGCGCCGAGCCTGTTCGCCACCGGTTTGACCAAGGGAATCCCCGACGAGTTCGCCAGCGCGCTGACCAAGGACGCGGCCTTCCCCAAGCGGCTCGGCAAGCCGGAGGAGTACGCGAAGCTGGCGTTGGCGATCGTGGAGAACCCGATGCTCAACGGTCAGTGCATCCGGCTGGACGCGGGTCAACGCTTCGCGCCTAAGTAGCGCCTCGCGTGGGGTAGCAGGGCGCGAATACCCTTGCCAATCAACGGATTTCGGCAATGGTGCCATCGGCGGGTCGGCCTCGTCACCACCAAGTGTCGCGGTGGCGGCTCGACTGATCGGCGGGCGCCCTTGACCGACGGCCAACGCTTTCGGGAGTGCTTCAAGAAGGGCCCACGGTCGCGGCGTACCGAGGACTCGGCGACGATCCGGCGCGGATCGCCGCCTTGGACGCCGACATCGACGAACTCGCGAACGACGCCCTGTCCGCGTCGACCATGGAGTGGATGTACGTCGTGGTGGTCGCGCGACGGCGATGAGTCCTCGCTCACACTTCGTCGTCGATTTCTGCGGTGTGGAATGCGCTGAGCGGTTGCGCAGTTCGACTAGGCAACCGCAGCACTTGAAGAAGTCGAGGAGCACGCATGTCCGTTCAGATGAAGACGAATGCATTGTTGGCGGGCATGGCCACCGGGGGATTGATCGCCGCGGGTCTGATCGGCCTCGGCGCTCCGACCGCGTCGGCTGCGTCGAATTGCTCGGACGTCGAGGTCGTGTTCGCCCGGGGGACCGCGGAGCCGGCCGGACTCGGCCGCGAAGGACAGGCCTTCGTCGACGCGCTGAAGGGTGACCTCAAGGGCAGGAACGTCACTGCGTATGCCGTGAATTACCCCGCCTCCTACGACTTCATGCAGGCCACCGCGGGCGCCGTCGATGCCAGTGCTCACGTCCAGGCCACCGCGACAGCCTGCCCAAGCACCAAGGTCGTCCTCGGTGGCTTCTCGCAGGGTGCCGCCGTGATCGACGGAATCACCGGGGATCCGAGCGCGCTCTACGGCCTGGGCCAGCCCATGGCCGCCGAGGTCGCGAATCACGTTGCAGCAGTTGCCGTCCTCGGCAATCCACTAAACCGCTTCGGTGGCCCGCTCACCGCGCTGAGCCCCCTGTACGGAGCGAAGACCGTCGACCTCTGCAACGGCGCCGATCCCGTGTGCTCACCAGGCGACGACCGTCCGGCGCACAGCCAGTACGTCGAGGCGGGCTTGGTCAGCCAGGCGGCCTCGTTCGCCGCTGACCGGGTCAAGTCACCCGTGTCCTCGGTCGCTTAGGCGCCAATGGCCTTGGCGGCGAGAGTTATCCGACGCCCGACGGCGGCAACCTCCTTCGCCGTTTGAGCCCGAAGCGGGTGGACGGCGAGAATCATTGCGACACCGCCCTGCTCGTTGAACACCGGTGCGGCGATCGTGGCGACCGGCCTCGCGCCGAGGGCTGACTCGTCATCGGTGAAGCCGACCATCGTCTCGACCAGAAGCTGATCCATGATCTGGCGGACGTGCGCGGGCATGCCATCGCTCTGCAGAGCTCCGACCAGCTGCGCGGTCTTCGCCAATGCAGGGGTGGTGAGGTCGACGTCATAGCCCCGCTCGCGGGTGCGGGCCAGCGACTCCGCCAGGTTGTCGGCGAGCGACGGATTGGCCGACGCGGTGCGCTCAATCCACGCGCGTTGTCCGTCGGCGGTGTCCCACGCGGCGAAGGCGACTCCGAACGGCGGCGCGTAGGGAATGCGTTCTCCCGGGCGGCCGCCCGGATCGGAGGGGTCACCGCCCTCATAGGCGGTGATCATCAGCGAGTCGGCGTGCCGTTCGAGCACCGACGCCCGGTAGCCCAGCTCGGTGGACAGCTCGACCGCCGTGGCACGGGCTGTGCGGGCCAGTGATCGCGTCAGCGCCGCATGCCCGGCGACCACCGCCAGCGCCGGACCAAGGGAGAAGGTTCTGTCCGCGGGATCGCGGCTGACCCAGCCGCGATCCCACAGCGTCTTGAGGATGGCGTGGGCGGTGGCTTGCGTGAGGTCGAGTTCCCTTGCCACGTCGGAGAACCGCAGGCGTTCCCGGTCGGGTCGTGCGAGCAGCTCCACGACGTCGAGAACGCGCGTCGTGGGGGCGGACGTCGAACCTCGAATGCTTGACTCCCAGCGCTCGCCCGGCTTAACGTCGGGATTCACCATCGATAGTTCGACAGTCTTTCTCGAATATTCGATGAACGCAAGCGAAGGGCTGGTCGGAATGCGTGCGGTCGTGCTGCGGGATGGCGAGTTGACGGTCCGGGAGACGGCCGACCCCGCGCCGGGTCACGGCGAGTTGCTGTTGAAGACCCTCAGCACCGCCATCTGTGCCTCGGACGTCCACTTCATGGACCATCCCGAGTTGGCGATCGACGATCCCACGGGCAGGTCCCTGTACGACGCTGACCGCGACATCGTGCTCGGGCACGAATTCGTCGGCGAGGTCATCGGATACGGACCGGGTTGCACGGAAGCGATCCCGGTGGGCTGCCGCGTGACATCGATTCCGATCCGGTTGGTCAACGGCGGTGCCGACGGGTCGCGGATCATCGGTCAGCATCCGGAGTCTCAGGGCAGCTTCGCCGAGTTCGTCGTGGTGGCCGAGGCGCTCGCCAGAGCGGTCGAGGGCGATGTCGCCAGCGACGCCGTCGCGCTCGTCGATGCGTTCGCAGTCGGCGAGTTCTACGTCCGGTCCGCCGCGCTGGCTCCGGGTGAGATTCCGATCGTCGTCGGCGCCGGCGCCATCGGTCTCTCGGCCGTGGCCGCACTGGCTAGCCGAGGAATAGAGCCGATCGTCGTCTCCGACTTCAAGACGGAGCGGCGGCAACTCGCACTAGACTTCGGCGCTCACATCGTCGTCGACCCCGACGTGCGGTCACCCATCGACGTATGGCGCGAGACCCGCATCGAGCGCGACCTGTGGGGCCCCTGCGTCATCTTCGAGTGCGTCGGTGCGGCAGGCCTGATTCAAAAGATCGTCGAATCAGCCGACATGGCGACCCGAATCTATTGCGCCGGTGGCTGGTACACCGGTGACACGCTCGACATCACCACCGCCACCAGGCAGGGCGTGAGCATCCAGTTCGGCGGCGGACCCATGCCGCAGGACTGGTACGGCACGCTCGATGCCATCGCCGCGGGCCGCCTTGATCCGCTACCCAGCGTCGGTCGGGTGATCGGTCTCGACGGCGTCCCCGAGGCGCTCGATCAGGCCCGGAGGTCCGACGGACCGCCGCGGATCGTCGTCCATCCGAATGACGGGGCGAGCGAAGCGACGGGAAATCAGGGAGGCCAGTCGTGACCGAACGCGAGGATCGTCAGGACATCTCGGACGTCTTGCTGCGGTACTCCACTGGCATCGACCGCCGCGACTGGCCGCTTTTCCGCACCGCCTTCACCCAAGACTGCGAACTGGACTATGGCGAGATCGGCACCTGGCACGGCGTCGACGCCGTCACCGACTTCATGGAGGCCTCGCACGCGATGGCGGGTCACACCATGCATCGGCTGACCAACCAGGTGATCGCCGTCGACGGCGACACCGCCCAAGCCCGAACCTACGTCGACGGCCTGATCATGTTCGGCGAGGACGACTCCGGTGTCAACGCCATCGGGTTCTACGACGACGACGTCGTACGTACCGACGCAGGATGGCGGATCGCCCGCCGTCGCTTCACGCCCGTACGCGTCACGGCGATAGGAGCACGATCATGACGTTCGCCGAGAAGTACGGACCGTGGGCGGTGGTGGCCGGAGCCTCGGATGGAGTGGGCGCAGCCTTCGCCGAAGGCCTGGCCGACCGTGGCCTGAACGTCGTGCTGATCGCCCGCCGCCAAGCCGTCCTCGACGAGGTCGCGGCTGGCATCGAGTCCCGCTGTGGCGTCCAAACGCAAGCGGTGGCAGTGGATCTCGCGACGCCGGATGCCGCCGCGACCATCGCTGCTACGACGGCGAACCTCGACGTCGGATTCCTGGTCTACTGCGCGGGTGCCGACCCGGATTTTCGACCGTTCCTGGCCAACCCGGTGTCGACGGCAGAGGCGATGATTCAGCGCAACTGCACCGCGCCCGTTCAGCTCTGCCATCACTATGCGGCGGCGATGGTCGAGCGGCGCGCCGGAGGCATCGTCCTGTTCGGTTCCGGCGCCGGCTTCGTCGGAGCACCCAACATGGTCGCCTACGGAGCCACCAAGGCGTTCGACATGGTCTTCGCCGAGGCGCTGTGGAGCGAGCTCCACGACCAGGGGGTTGACGTCCTCGGCTTGATCCTCGGCAAGACCGACACCCCGGCCCTGCGACGACTCGAGCGGCAGCTGGGCACGGCTACCGGGGACGTGGCGCCGGAAGATGCCGCGACGGTCGACGACGTGGTCGCCGAGGCCTTCGCCAATCTGGGCAACGGACCGACGCATCTGGTCGGCGACGCCATGCGCGCGGGCATGCAAATGTTGACGGCGCTACCGCGAAACGATGCCGTCCAGCTGATGATCGCGGCCGCCGCCGCTTCGATGGGCCCTGGAAGGCCCTGACTCGCAACGAGTCTCGCCGAATCGCGGGTGTGTCGCCGATCCGACGGCGACCATGTCAATCATGGCCGATCACGTCGCGACGAACCCGACCCTGACCGACGAGGAACAGGGAAGGCTCGGCGACTGGGTCCGCACGACGGGTCTCGGCTCGCAGGTGACGGACGTCGAGCCACTGACGGGGGGAAGTCAGAACATCGTGGTACGGCTGTGCGTCGACGGGCGGCCAATGGTTCTGCGCCGTCCGCCGCAGCACCCCCGTCCGACGAGCGACAAGACGATGCTGCGGGAGATCGCCGTGCTGCAGACGCTGGCGGGCAGCCCGGTACCGCATCCGGCCCTGATCGCCGGCTGTGACGATCTGGATGTGCTGGGCGTCGTGTTCTATCTGATGGAGGAGGTCGACGGCTTCAACCCCGGCAACGAGATGGCGCAGCCGTACGTCGACGACGCCGTCCTTCGGCACGACGTCGGGCCGGCCTATGCCGCCAGCCTGGCCGGACTCGGCAACGTCGAGTGGGAGGGCAGCCCCCTTGCGGCGATCCGCCGGCCGGGATCATTTCTGGCGCGCCAGGTTCCGCAATTCCTGCGGCTGTTGGAGAGCTACCGTCACGAGGCATACGACCCCGGGGCGCTGCCGGGGGTGGCCGAGCTCGCCGGTTGGCTGGAGGACAGCCGTCCCGACGACGGCCAGCCCGGGATCATGCACGGTGACGCGCACCTGAACAACGTGCTGCTCCGCCGCGATCAACCCGAACTCGCCGCGTTCATCGACTGGGAGATGTGCACCGTCGGCGACCCGCTGCTGGATCTCGGGTGGATGCTGGTCTGCTGGCCGTCAGAACCGAACACCATCGACGCAGGGTCGCAACTGGCTGCCCTCGGTGGCCTGGCGAGCCGCGACGAACTACTCGCGGCCTACGTCGCCGCAGGCGGTCGTCGCACGTCGCGACTGGACTGGTTCAAGGCGTTGGCCTGCTTCAAACTCGGCATCGTCATCGAAGGCACGTGGTCGCGATACCTGGCCGGGCAGGCCAGCTGGGAGGCGGGTCAACGTCTGCATGCGTCGGCGACGACGCTGATCGAACTGGGCCGGCGCGTCGCCGCGGGCGACGACCCGTTCGTCTAGCGGTAGGTGTCCAGGCCAAGTTTGACGGCGAGCGCCAGCCCCGCGACAGCGATCGCCAACCGCAATGGTGTGGCGGGCGCCCGACGGACGATCGACGGTCCGAGCCGTGAGCCCAGCAGGCAGCCAACGCCGAGCGGGACGACCGCCAGCCAGTGCACCGGTGCGAACACCGAAAATACCACCGCAGCAACGGCATTGGCGACTCCGAGCACCACGTTCTTGGTGGCGTTGGCGTCCGCCAGTGAGGCGCTGCCGGTCCGGAGGAACAGCGCGAGCATCAACACTCCGGCCGCGGCGCCGAAGAAGCCGCCGTACACGCACAGCACGACGATCGCGACTACCTCGAGCACGGTGGCCGCGACGCTGCGCGACGTGCCGACCACCCGGTCGTGCTGCGGCAGGGCGATCGCCAACGCCGCGGCGGCCAGGAGGATGGGCACGACCTTCTCGAATCCCTCGGCGGGGATGGCGAGCAACAGTGCCGCGCCCGCTGCGCCGCCGACGACGGCCGCCGGCACCAGTCGCGTCAACGTGGCGCGCTGGCCGCGGAGTTCGGGGAACGACGCCGATACCGACCCCACGCCGTTGAAGACCAGGGCGACGGTGTTCGTCACGTTCGCCGCCACCGGTGGCAGCCCGATCAACAGCAGGCCCGGATACGTGGTGAGCGACGCCAGTCCGGCGATGCTTCCGGTCAGGCCGCCGCCGATCCCGGCGGCGAAGAGGAGGACCGCACTCCACCACGTCATATCGCCATCGGCGAAGAACCCTAGTGGACGGGCCAACGCGCTTGCGCCGCCCGTCGGGCGGGGTCTAGCATTCCGGTCGTGCCGAAGCGACTCGTAGTAGCAACCCACAGCGGGGTCTGACTCAGACCGACCCCTCGCTGTGGGTCGTTGCTTCACCGTCGGTCACTCCCTCTCATCGAGAAGACCGGCACATGTACTCCACCTCTGCGACGCAGTCCGCCACCAGCGCCACCCCTCCCTTCGCAGCCCGATTCGACCGGCCGGTCCCGCGGGAGCTGCGCGGGCCGGCCGACACGATGTCCGCTGAGGCCTTCCGCGAGCGATACACGCCGTCGGCCGGTCCGGTGCGACTCCGCGCGTGGCAGTGCACGGACGCCGACCGGCCCGCCACCCGATTGGGCCCGCAGCCGCGCAACTACCAGGCCACGATCGCCATCGGTGATCGCATCGGAACCACGACGGCAGCGGCCAGTGGACCGATCGCGGCGCTGACGGCGATGCTCCACGACCGTGGCACCACCGTCGAGATCGCGGCGTTGCACCAACTACACGGTGACGGCGAGACCACGACGTTCATTCGCGGCACCGACGGCGTGCGCACCCAGTGGGCGATGGGGTGCTCGGAGGACGCCGTGCAGTCGGCGCTGCGGGCAGTGGTGGCGTGCGCCAATCGCCTGGCCCACGCACGTGCGTAGCAGCCGCGTTCAGCGCAGCGGGCGAAGGATGATCGGCATGCCATCCATCGGCACCGGCATGCCGCCGTAGTCCCACCTCTGCTCGCGACCGGGATGTGCGAGCTCCAGCCGATACTTGCGCAGCAGCCGATGCATGATCACCTTGACCTCGAGCTGGCCGAACATCATGCCGATGCACTTGTGCGAGCCGCCGCCGAAGGGCGAGAACGCGTAGCGGTGCCGCTTGTGCTCGTTGCGCGGCTCGGCAAACCGGTCGGGGTCGAATCGCATGGGGTCGGTCCAGAGTTCCGGCAGCCGGTGGTTCAATCCGGGGTAGGCGATCACGTTGGTGCCCTTGGGAATGTGGTACCCGAGCAGGTCGGTGTCTCGTACCGCCCGGCGCATCGCCCACTGAACCGGCGTCACCAGGCGCATCGACTCGTTCATCACCAGATCCAGCGACTCGAGCTTCTCCAGCGACTCGATGTCCACCGGACCGTCGCCCAGACGGTCGGACTCGTCGCGGCAGCGGTCCTGCCACTGCGTGTTTGCCGCCAGGTGGTAGGCCATGGTGGTGGCCGTCGACGTCGAGGTGTCGTGGGCGGCCATCATCGTGAAGATCATGTGGTTGACGATGTCGGCGTCGGAGAACTTGTTGCCGTCCTCGTCCTCCGTCTGACACAGCACGGTCAGCAGATCCGACCCCTCGGCGCCGCGGCGTTCCCGCACCCGGGCCTCGAAGTAGTTCTCCAGCAGCTTGCGGGCCTGAAGACCCCGCCACCACGTGAACGGCGGCACGCCGGTCCGGATGATCGCGTTGCCCGCGCGGACGGTGGTGGTGAAGGCGTTGTTCACCTTGGTGACGAGCTCGTGGTCGGTGCCCGGCTCGTGGCCCATGAACACCATCGAGGCGATGTCGAGCGTCATCTGCTTCATCGCCGGGTAGAGCAGGAAGCGGGGATCGTTGGCCACCCAGTCATTCGCGACGACCTTGGACACGACGGTGTCCACCTTCTCGGTGTAGCCGACCAGCCGGGTCCGGACGAAGGCCTCCTGCATGATTCGCCGGTGGAACATGTGTTCCTCGAAGTCCAGCAGCATCAGCCCGCGATGGAAGAACGGCCCGATGACCGGGATCCACCCCTCCTGCGAGAAGTCCTTGTTGCGGTTGGAGTAGATCGCTTGCGCGGCATCGGGTCCGAGCGCCGTCACGGCGGGCAGCACCGGCGAGTCGGCGTAGTAGATCGGGCCCTTCGTCTTGTAGAGGTGCATCAGGTACTCGGGACCACCGCGGAACATCTCGACCATGTGGCCCAGCACCGGAAGTCCCGCGTCGCCCATGACCGGCTTCAGGTCGCTGCCTGCCGGCGGTTCGGCCAGCACCGTCTGAGGGAATTCGGTGTGAAGCAGCTTGCGCTCGAGGGCGCCCATCCCGGGGAAGTTGTTGATCGACGGCGTGAACCGCCGCTTTGCCTGGTCGAGCAAATACTCTTGCGTGCTGATGGTCGCCATTTGCAAGCTCCTGGGCCGGGGACGTGTGTGGTCGAACTCACTCGCTAAGCACATCCTGTAGGCCACACTTGACGCATGTCAAGTTTGGCTTCGGTGTGCCGTGAGTGCGAAGGTTGTCGGTGATGAGCGCCGAATCCGTCCCCGTCGAGGCTCGCCGCAGCCGCGGTGACCGCCAACGTGAGGCGATCCTGACGGCGGTTCGGGAGTTGCTCCAGGAGAAGCCGTTCGCCGAACTGTCGGTGAGCACCATCAGCGACCGCGCCGGTGTCGCCCGATCGGGGTTCTACTTCTACTTCGACTCCAAGTACTCGGTGCTCGCGCAGATGCTCGCCGAGGCCACCCAGGAACTCGAGGAGCTGACGCACTACTTCGCCCCGAGGGCCGCCGAGGAATCGCCGGCCGCCTTCGCCAAGCGCATGGTCGGTAGCGCCGCGGCGGTGTACTCGCACAACGATCCAGTGATGTCGGCCTGCAACGTGGCACGCAACACCGATGCCGAGATCCGCGACATCCTCGATCAGCAGATGGGTTCGGTCATCGACCAGATCGTCAAGATCGTGGAGGACGAGGCGCGGGCGGGCACCGCGCACCCCATCTCCGCCGACGTGCCGACCCTGGTGCGGACGCTCGCCGCGACAACGGGGTTCACCCTCTCGGGTGACTCCGCGTTCGTGGGCGCCGACCGGGACATGGAGCGCTCGGTCGACGTTCTGCAACAGCTGTGGCTCTATTCGCTGTGGGGCGGCGGCAGCGTGACCGGCGCTTAGGCCGGTCGGTAAGGTCTCGGTCATGGCGCAGGAATTCGCGGGCAAGCGGTGCTTCCTGACCGGAGCCGCCAGCGGAATCGGACGCTCGACGGCGCTCAAGCTGGCCGCCGAGGGTGCCGAGCTGTTCCTCACCGACCGCAACGCCGAAGGTCTCGCCGACACGGTCGCCGACGCGCGAGCCCTGGGTGCGGTGGTGTCGGCTCATCGTGCGCTCGACGTCTCCAACCATGACGAGGTGGCGGCATTCGCGGCCGACATTCACAACGCTCACCCCGCGATGGACGTGGTGATGAACATCGCCGGGGTATCGGCGTGGGGCACGGTCAGTCAGCTGAGCCACCAGCAGTGGGAGTCGATGATCTCCATCAATCTGATGGGGCCCATCCACGTCATCGAGAACTTCGTCCCACCAATGGTTCTCGCCGGAAACGGGGGACACCTGGTAAACGTGTCCTCGGCGGCGGGACTGGTGGCGCTGCCCTGGCACGCCGCCTACAGCGCCAGCAAGTACGGCCTTCGCGGTCTGTCGGAGGTATTGCGGTTCGACTTGGCGAGGCACCGGATCGGGGTGTCGGTGGTGGTGCCGGGTGCGGTCAAGACGCCCCTGGTCCAGACCGTCGAGATCGCCGGGGTGGACCGCGATCACCCGCAGGTGCGCAAGTGGGTCGACCGGTTCGGCGGCCATGCCGTCTCGCCGGATGTGGTGGCGGACAAGATCCTTCGCGGCGTCGCCCGCAACCGGTACCTGATCTACACCTCCGCCGACATCCGCGCGCTGTACCTGTTCAAGCGGGTGGCCTGGTGGCCCTACAGTGTCGCGATGCGTCAGGTGAACGTGATCTTCACTCAGGGCGCTGCGGCCTTCCAAGAACGCGGTGACCCTCATCGCTTGCCCCAGTCCCATGGCGGCGTGGTGACCAGCGTCTGGTCGATGATCCTGGTCTCGCCCCACTGCTTGTAGAGCTCGACCTCGGTGGACTCGTCGGTGTCGAGGTGCTCCCGCAACGCGGTCGAGTGGGTGACCACCACGACCTGAGTGCCTGCGGCGGCCGCCCGGATCATGGCCGCCAGCGGCGCCACCAAGTCGGGATGCAGCGAGGTCTCCGGCTCGTTGAGCACCATCAGCGACGGGGGTCGCGGGCTGAGCAGCGCCGCCCCCCACAGCAGGAAACGCAATGTGCCGTCGGACAATTCGGCGGCGCGAAGAGGTCTCAACATGCCGCGTTGGTGCAGCTGCAACTCGAAGAGGCCGTCGTGCACCGCAACCGAGACCGTGGCCCCGTCGAAGGCGTCGGCGACGGCTCGTGGCAGGTCGTCGAAGCCCGCCTCGATGACGGTCTGGACGGCGGCGGCCAGGTCGCCGCCGTCGTCGGACAGCACCGGCGTGCGGGTGCCCACGCGTGGCCGCCGCGCGGGTGCATCGGCGTCGACCCGGAATCCGTCGTAGAACCGCCAGTCGCGCAGGCGATCCCGAACGGACGCGATCTCTGGCAGTGCGCCGGGATGGGCGTATTCGGCGAGCACGCTGCGATGGGTGGGCAGGGACCTGGTGAGTTCGGTGAAGCCGCGGCCCGACTCGTCGGCGACTTCGGCGTAGTCGCGACCCCGACGCACCAGCAGTGCGCTCGGACGCAGCCGGGGACCGGCGAACACCGCCTCCCTCTTGATCTCGGGGTCGCGGGCGAACAGCGATGCCGGACCAGCGTCCTGGGGGAGACCCAGATCGATCGCATAGCCGAAGTCGTCTGAGGCAAAACCCAATTCGAGCGCGACGGGTCGGGTGCGGGTGGTGCCCTGGGTGCACCCGGTCCGGCGCGCCCCACCGAGCTGTTCGGGGCCGGCCCACAACACCGACTCGAGCCCGCCCTCGCGCGCCAGCGAGCCGACCACCTCGCCGCGGCCGCAGTCGGCGAGGAGTTTCAGCGCCCGGTACACCGACGACTTGCCCGTGCCGTTGGCGCCCGTGACGAGGGTGAGGCCGCGTCAGCGGAACCACGACCTCGCGCAGCGAGCGGTAACCGCGGACGGCGACGGTGTGCAGCATGGCCCGAGGCTATTGCCGAGCCCCGACGGCAGCCGGTGCCGGCGCCTCCGGCATGGCCAACTCGAGACGGACGCCGAGCAGTCGCACCGGCCGATCCAGCTCGAACTGGTCGAACACCGCCAGCGCGGTCTCGACGATCACCGACTCGTCGGTGCCGGCGGTCGCCAGCTTGCGGATCTTGGTCCTGGTGAAGAACGTCTTGGTGCGGACCGTCACCGCGACGCGGGTCACCGTGCGACCCTGGGCGACGACCTCGCCGAGGGTCCGCTGCGCCAAGTCGACGATCGCCGCGTCCATCTCGGCCCGCTCGGTGAGATCCGTGGGGAAGGTGATCACGTGGCTGCGGGACCTCGGCACCCACGGCTGCGCGCTGACGTCGGTGTCGCCACCGCCCTTGGCCAGCAACAGGATCCACAGTCCCGTCGAGGGACCGAACGTCGACACCAGCAGTTCGGGATCGGTGGCCGCGAGGTCGCCGACGGTGTGGATGCCGAGACCAGCGAGTCGCTTGGCGGTCTTGGGTCCGACGCCCCACAGCGCGTCGACACCGCGGTCGCCCATCACCGTCATCCAGTTGTCGTCGGTGAGTCGGTACACCCCCGCGGGCTTGCCGAAGCCGGTGGCGACCTTGGCTCGCTGCTTGTTGTCACTGATCCCCACCGAGCAGGACAGTCCGGTCTGCGTCTCGACGACCTCGCGGATGCGCGCGGCCAGTTCGTAGGGATCCGCGACGTCGGCGCCGAGGTACGCCTCGTCCCACCCCCATACCTCCAGGGGATGGCCGAGATCCCGCAGCAGACCCATGACCTCTCGGACGCCTCGTCGTAGGCGGTGGGATCCGACGGAAGGAAGGTCGCCTCGGGGCACCGGCGCGCGGCGACACGCAGCGGCATGCCCGCGTGCACGCCGATACTTGCGCGCCTCGTAGGACGCGCACGTCACCACCTTCCGCGGCTCCGCGGGATCACCGTTGCCGCCGACGATGACCGGCAGGCCGACCAGTTCGGGACGCCGCCGCAGTTCGACCGACGCGAGGAACTGGTCGAGGTCGACGTGCAGCACCCACATCGTCAGCCGGTCCAAGCGCTCATCGGGTCCGTCGGCTCTTCGCGCAAGCGCTCATCGGGTCCGTCGGCTCTTCGCGCAAGCGCTCATCGGCCGCACAGCTTGCGGGCCAACGTCTCCCACGCGTCACCCTGCTGCTCGAGACTGCGGTCGAGGTCGTTGACCTGATGGGTGACGTAGCCGGGGTCCAGCAGTGCCAGCAGGGCATCGGTCTGCGCGTCGAGGTCTCCGGTGGTGCCTGCGGCCGCGAGGAGCATGCGGACGTGGGTGCGATGCAGCATGGCCGGCGCATTGAACCGCATCTGCGGATCGACGTTGACCTCTGAAAGCAGGACGCGGTGGTCCCAGGTGAACCGCAACCGCTCGCGCCCGTAGGCCAGCAGCCGCGTCAACGGCGGCGCCCCGGGTCCCAGCGGCGGAGGGCCGAACATGAAGGCCTGCTGCTCGGCCGTCTCGTCCTCGTCGAGCAACACGATCATCAGGCCGGCCCGGCTGCCGAAGCGTCGGAACAGCGTGCCCTTGCCGACGCCCGCGGCGGCGGCGATCTCGTCCATCGTCACCGTTTCGGCCCCGCGTTCGCGCGATCGAGCGTCGGGCGGCGGTGCAGCAGCAGGGCGCGATTGCGCGCGGCGTCGCCACGTTCGACGGGCGCCGACGCGGTGACCGGCAACCCGACCATTCCGTCGCCAATGCCCATGCCTCACTTTAACTCAGCCGGAATGAATCGGACCGCAGTCCGGTTGATCTTGTGCAAGGCTCGAATCAATCGGGAAAGGACTTCGGGAGCATGGCGGACGTAAAGGTTCTGGTGTTGGTGGGCAGCCTGCGGGCGGCATCGGTGAATCGGCAATTGGCCGAGGTGGCCCGCGAATCGGCGCCGGTGGGAGTGTCGCTGCAACCCTTCGACCGGTTGGGCGAACTGCCGTTCTACAACGAGGACATCGACGGGGATCGGACGCCCGAAGCCGTTCAGGCGCTGCGCCTGGCCGCGGCGGAGTCCGACGCCGCGCTGGTGGTGACGCCGGAGTACAACGGCAGCATCCCCGGAGTCCTCAAGAACGCGATCGACTGGCTGTCGCGGCCGTTCGGCAGCGGCGCGCTCAACGGCAAGCCGCTGGCCGTCATCGGGACCTCCGTCGGCCAGTACGGCGGCGTGTGGGCCCACGACGAAACCCGCAAGTCGTTCGGCATCGCCGGTCCGCGGGTGATCGAGGACGTCGAAGCTGTCGGTGCCGGCAGCGGTCTTCGACGGCAAGCATCCGCGCGAGAACGCCGACGTGGTCCAGCAGGTGCGCGACGTCGTCGGCAAGCTGGTCGCCGAGGTTAGCTGACCCGCACCACGCTCGACGAAGCCGCCGCCGCGCCCACCAGGGCTCGTCGGCGGCTTTGCTGTGGATGGAGCCTGTGGATGGTTTGTCGGTGGCCGGTGGTAGACCTGAGCGGCAATCACGACACGGCGCGTTGGTGACGTACGACACGCCGGGAGATTTTGAGTTCGGGGGCTTACGACCAGGGAATTTCATCAATGTCGTTCAGAACATCTTGTATCCCTTCTGTATGTCGGACACTAGGTGTAGTGTCTTGCAGACCGACAGGCCCCCAGATTCTTCACCAATCCAGGGCCGGCCGGAGCTCTCGAAATCGGTGGAACGGACCAACGGGTCACCGGTCGGGCGGCTTTGGGCGGCAGGAATTTCACGGGTCTCCGGGCTGCTGAACTTCAGGGGATAGCAGTAGCCAGTCAGACCAGCGTTCGCAGAGGAGCCGAAGATGACCCAGCCGTCGATCACCGTCTACACCAAGCCCGCGTGCGTGCAGTGCAACGCCACCTACAAGGCGCTGGACAAGCAGGGCATCGCCTACGAGAAGGTCGACATCAGCATGGACGCCGACGCGCGTGACTACGTCATGGCGCTGGGTTACCTGCAGGCTCCCGTCGTGGTGGCGGGCAACGACCACTGGTCGGGCTTCCGTCCGGATCGCATCAAGCTGCTGTCCGGAGCAGTCGCAGCCACGGCGTAATCGGTCACCGGACGGGTATCGGGACGACGGTCATGACCAACCTCGTCTACTTCTCCAGTGTCTCGGAGAACACTCATCGCTTCGTCGAGAAGCTGGAGTTGCCCGCCATCCGGATACCCCTGCGCGAGCGCATCGAGGTCGACGAACCCTACGTGTTGGTGCTGCCCACCTACGGCGGCGGACACGCCAACGAACCCGACCCGGATGCCGGGGGATACGTCCCCAAACAGGTCATCGCCTTCTTGAACAACGAACACAACCGGTCGCTGCTGCGCGGTGTCATCGCCGCCGGCAACACCAACTTCGGCGCCGAGTACGGCTACGCGGGGGACGTCGTCTCCCGCAAGTGCGGCGTTCCCTACCTCTATCGCTTCGAATTGATGGGCACCGCGGACGACGTCATCGCCGTCCGCGCGGGCCTCGCCGATTTTTGGGCTGACTCTCGGAAGGACCAGACGTGCCACCAACCGTCACAACTGCAGAGCACGTAAGCTCAGGCGCCCATGCGCTGCCGGGGGAAACGGACTACCACGCGCTCAACGCCATGCTCAATCTGTACGACGCCGACGGCAAGATCCAGTTCGACAAGGACCGGGAAGCGGCGAAGCAATACTTCCTTCAGCACGTCAACCAGAACACCGTCTTCTTCCACAACCAGGACGAGAAGCTCGACTACCTGGTGAAGGAGAACTACTACGAGCGCGAGGTACTCGACCAGTACTCGCGCAACTTCGTCAAGACGCTGCTCGATCGCGCATATGCGAAGAAGTTCCGCTTCCCGACGTTCCTCGGCGCGTTCAAGTACTACACCTCCTACACGTTGAAGACGTTCGACGGTAAGCGCTACCTCGAGCGGTTCGAGGATCGCGTCGTCATGGTCGCGCTCACCCTGGCCGCCGGCGACACGATGCTCGCCGAAAAGCTCGTCGACGAGATCATCGACGGCCGCTTCCAGCCCGCCACCCCGACGTTCCTCAACTCGGGCAAGAAGCAGCGCGGCGAGCCGGTCAGCTGCTTCCTGCTGCGCATCGAGGACAACATGGAGTCCATCGGGCGGTCCATCAACTCGGCGTTGCAACTGTCGAAGCGCGGCGGCGGAGTCGCATTGCTGCTCAGCAACATTCGCGAGCACGGCGCGCCGATCAAGAACATCGAGAACCAGAGTTCGGGCGTCATTCCGATCATGAAGCTGCTCGAGGACTCGTTCTCCTACGCCAACCAGCTGGGTGCCCGCCAGGGCGCCGGAGCGGTGTACCTGCAGGCGCATCACCCCGACATCTATCGATTCCTCGACACCAAGCGCGAGAACGCCGACGAAAAGATCCGCATCAAGACGCTGTCCCTCGGCGTGGTGATCCCGGACATCACCTTCGAGCTGGCGAAGAAGAACGAGGACATGTACCTGTTCTCGCCGTACGACGTCGAGCGCGTCTACGGGGTGCCGTTCGCCGACATCTCCATCACCGAGAAGTACTACGAGATGGTCGACGACGCGCGCATCCGCAAGACCAAGATCAAGGCGCGCGAGTTCTTCCAGACGCTCGCCGAACTACAGTTCGAGTCCGGCTACCCGTACATCATGTACGAGGACACGGTGAACCGAGCGAATCCGATCGACGGCAAGATCACGCACAGCAACCTGTGCTCGGAGATCCTGCAGGTGTCGACGCCGTCGCTGTACAACGAGGACCTGACCTACGCCAAGGTTGGCAAGGACATCTCGTGCAACCTCGGGTCGCTGAACATCGCGAAGACCATGGACTCACCGGACTTCGCGCAGACCATCGAGGTGGCCATCCGCGGATTGACGGCGGTGAGCGACCAGACCCACATCTGGTCGGTGCCGTCGATCGAGCAGGGCAACAACGACTCTCACGCCATCGGCCTCGGGCAGATGAACCTGCACGGCTACCTCGCCCGCGAACGCATCATGTACGGGTCCGAGGAGGGTATCGACTTCACCAACATCTACTTCTACGCGGTGCTCTACCACGCGTTGCGGGCGAGCAATCGCATCGCGATCGAACGCGGCACGCGGTTCGGCGGCTTCGAGAAGTCGAAGTACGCGACGGGCGAATTCTTCGACAAGTACACCGACCAGGTGTGGGAGCCGGCCACCGAGCGGGTGCGGGAACTGTTCGCGCAAGCCGACATTCGGATCCCGACGCAGGAGGATTGGAAGCGGCTGAAGGAGTCGGTGCAGCAGCACGGCATCTACAACCAGAACCTGCAGGCCGTTCCGCCGACGGGGTCGATCTCCTACATCAACTACTCGACGTCGTCGATCCACCCGGTGGCATCACGGATCGAAATCCGCAAGGAAGGCAAGATCGGGCGCGCCTACTACCCGGCGCCGTATCTGACCAACGACAACCTCGAATTCTACGAGGACGCCTACGAAATCGGCTACGAGAAGATCATCGACACGTATGCCGCGGCCACTCAGCACGTTGACCAGGGTCTGTCGCTGACGTTGTTCTTCAAGGACACGGCCAGCACGCGCGACGTCAACAAGGCGCAGATCTATGCGTGGCGCAAGGGCATCAAGACGCTGTACTACATCCGCCTACGCCAGATGGCGCTGGAGGGCACCGAGGTGGAGGGTTGCGTCAGCTGCATGTTGTAGGGCGGCGGTCAGCGGTTGGCCGTCGTCGCTAGGGGCATACCCTGACCGAACCGACGCTGAGGAGCTTGATCATGGACGTACTGTCGTTGACCGCATTGGCCGACGAGCAGCTCGACGCCGCACGCCGGGCTGACGCCGGCCGCGCTGCCCATACCGTCTACGGCGGTCACGAGAACAAGCTGCGGCAGACCGTGATCGCGCTGACGCAGGGCCACCGGCTCGACGACCACGAGAGCAACGGCGAGTCAACGCTCTTGGTGCTCACTGGGCGGGTGCGCATCGCCACGTCGGCAGATGGCTCCAACGCCGCCGAGTGCGCGGTGGGCGACTACCTCGAGCTGCCACTCGAACGGCACAACCTGGCCGCCCTCGAAGACTCGGTGGTTCTGATGACGGTCGTCGTCGGAGTCTGACGCTGGTCACTGCCAACGCCGACGGGTGCGGCGGCCAGTGGCCAGTCGTCACAAGGCTTTCCGCGAGTCGCGTGTCACGACTGGCCGCTCGGCGGAGCCTAGTCGCCGCGAGACTTTAGGCGTCGCTCCTCGCGCAACACGCTCTGATAGCTCTCGCGTTCGGCGACCAGCCACTCGGGTTTGTCCTCGAGCAACGCGGTGATCTGCTCGGTGGTGAGCGCCTCGGTGACCCCGCCGCGGGCCAGACCGGCGATCGATACGCCCAACTTGGCAGCCACCAGATTCTTCGGGTGCGGCCCGTTCTTGCGGAGGTCCTTGAGCCACTGCGGCGGGTCTTCCTGCAGCGCCGCGAGCTCCGCACGGGTGATCGCATTCTCCTGGAACTCTGCAGGCGTCGCGGGCAAGTACACGTCCAGCTTCTTCGCCGCCGTGGCGGGTTTCATGGACTGCGCGTTGGGCCTGCTCATGAACCAGAGCCTATCGGTGCGCCCCTCGGTAGCCTGATGCGGTGACACCGCCGCGCCTCACCGTCGGGTACGTGCCTGGGGTGACGCCCGCGAAGTGGGCGCGGGCCTGGTCGCAGCGCCACCCCGACGTCCCGCTGCGGTTGCACGCCGTCGCCGCAGCCGACGCGGCCGACGCGTTGCGGGCCGGCACGGTCGACGTGGCCCTGCTCCGGCTGCGGGTCGACGCGACCGGGTTGGCCGTCATCCCCCTCTACGACGAGACGACCGTGGTGGTCGTGCCGACCGATCACCTGTTCAGCGCTGCCGATGCGGTAACCGTCGCCGACGTCGACGGCGAGCCACTCCTGCTACCGCTCGACGACGTCGTCGGCTGGGCAGCCACCCCGGGCGTCCGGGTCGCGCTCCAGCCCGAGACAACTAGGGAGGCAACGGAACTCGTCGCAGCGGGGATCGGGGTGCTCGTCGTTCCGCAGTCGCTGGCACGGCTGTATCACCGCAGGGACCTCACCTACCGCCCGATCACCGACGCGCCTACCTGCCCCGTCGCACTCGCCGTCCCGGAGGCGGAGCAGCCGGCGTTGGTGGAGGAATTCATCGGGATCGCGCGAGGCCGCACCCCCGGTTCGTCGCGGGGGCCCGCAGAGCCGGCGCCAAAACGCTCGGCCCGGGACAAGACCCTCGCCAAGCAGGCCGCCCGCGCCGCCGCGGGGAAGGTCGCCCGCAAGCCGGGTCCAGTCAAACGCGGCCGACGCTGACGGCACCGAGTGTGAACGGACGACCGGATAAGGCCTCGGACTCAAGGGATGGCTGCAGCACCTATCGGTTGGGGGGCGGTGCGGCCCGGCGGCCGATAAAATCAGTGGAATCTCGGTCGCCCGTTGGGTGAAGCTCGAACGCATGAACGTTCACCTGTATGCCTCGCCCGAGGGCTTCGGCCCGGTGGCGCGCTGGGTGTATCGCCGAGACCCGGTGCGGTTCACCACCGAGCTGACCACCCTGCGCACGTCGGTCTGGCCGACCGGCCACCTCCTGCTGGCCGCCTCCGACTGCGACGGCGTCGTGGGTGCCGCCCTGCAGATGAGGGACGCCGTGCTGCTCGTCAGCGGGCTGCCACCCGCCTTGGCCAAGGACGTGGTGGCCACGCTCGCCCCGGTCCAGGCCGACCTCCCTGCCGTCCGCGGAACGCCAACCACGGCAACGGCATTCAGTCGGGCGTGGGCCGAGGCCACCGGGGTGACCGCCGAGACGTCCTTCACCGAGACGCTGTACCGCCTCGGCGAGCTGGCGGCACCCGCGGGGGTCTTCGGGGAGCCGAGACTGGCCGGCGACGACGACGCCGAGCTGCTCGTCGGCTGGTTCGATGAATTCTTCGTCGAGGCGTTCGGATGTCAGTCGAACGTCGAGGGGAGCCGCGGCCTGGTGGCCGGGATCGCCGCCGCCGGCGGGCACGTCGTGCTGTGGACGGTCGACGACGCACCGGTCGCCATGGCGAGGGTTCACGGTTGCCTGCTGGGCATGTCGCGGATCGGCCCGGTGTACACCCCGCCCGAGTTCCGGGGCCGTGGCCATGGTGCGGCGGTCACCGCCGAGGCGGTGCGGCACGCCCAGCGCCACGGTGCTCGCGACGTCGTGTTGTTCGCCGACGACGCCAATCCGGTGTCGAACCGCATCTACCGGCGGCTCGGCTTCCTGCCGGTCGGCGAGAACGTGCAGTACGCGTTCACGGCGTGAGTGGCCGTCATTCCGTGGACGGCGTGCGGCGGCGGACTCCCACTGCGCCGCAGACGAATTCGGCCGTGACGTCCTGGCGCAGCGACGTCCGCGGGAGGCGCGCCAGGACGTCGGCCGAGAGGTGGTGCTCGTAGTGCAGCGACAGGTGGCCCTGGAAGCTGCGGTCCACCCGGTGGACGTCCACGTCGAGGGTGACGCCGTCAGCGGAGATCTCGATCTTGAGCGGCCCGGGCTGGGTGGCGTCCCAGCGGCAGTCGACGGAGCGGGCCGACGGGTCCGACCGCGTCGGCAGGGTGGCGACGACCCGCTGGTTGGTGACGATCAGCGCTCCCGAGGATCGGAAGACCGACGCCGCCGAGTGGAGGCCGGGTATCGAGCCGCTGAATCGGCACACCACCGGGACTCTTTCGGCGAGTTCGATGACACCCTCGGACTCGAACTCCGCGGTCAGCGCAGCACGCCTGCGGTCGAGGCCAAGAATCCTGCGGAGGAGCGTGTTCACGGCGTTACGGTAACCGGCGATCTACGGCCGGACCGCGCCATCGCCGCCGCGTTCTCCGACCGCGCGGCCGCCCGTCTAGAGGCCAGGGATCGTCAGCCCGGCCGGCGGTGAGGGGCTGGTCCCGGGAAGCGCGAACGGCAAAGCCGCAGGGGCGCCGCTGGGCAGCCCAAGCCCCGGGCCGGCCATGTTGGTCAACGTGTCCAGCCCCGCGGGCATTTGACCGTTGGACAGCGACGTCATCCACCCCGGGCATTGCGTCTGGATCACCATGGTGGCGACCCACCCAGCAATGGTGGGGGCCAAGCCGCCCTGGCCGGACATCTGTGTCGCCATCGAGACCAGTTGGCTGCCCGGCTGCACCAGCATCGGACAGATCGATTGCCCCGCTCCGGCGACCGCCGTGCTCACACTGCCGTTGTTGCCGATCCCGACTCCGTTCAACACGCTGGTGCCCGTACCCGTCGCCACGTCGGCATGCGCGCTGGCGGGCCACATGATGGCCGCCGCCGCGATGCCAAGCGTCACTACCAAGGGACGAGCCATCAGCGCCATCGCATCGAGGTTGTGCGCCCAGGCGATCTCCTGACGCACCACCAGGGCGTTGCGCAGCGTCGGCGATGTCCACGGACTGCGAATGGTCGTCGAAGAAAGTAGTGACGTCATCGGATCTCCCGGCTAGCCCGTAAGAATGCCGCATCGCATTCATTTCACTTTGGTAACACTGGGCTACAAATGTCACGGGAACAACACGAAAGGATCAAGGTTCGCAGCGGCGGCGTTTTCTTACCGTTGTCTCACTGGAATCGGTGGCAATCTGCCAAACCTTTGAATTCCGCTGAGCGGCGACGGCGTTCGCGATGACCACCGCGAACGTGCGTTCTGCTCCGCTCGTCGCGGCGTGTCGCGATGACGTCGCACGGTCGGCGTAGTGGATGACCTTCTCGGCGCGCCGGCTGGACAGTATTCGCGGAGCGGTTCCTGGCGCGGTCTTGGCAGGTCAGCGCTGCTGAGCCGGTAGAGTGAGCCCGTGCGCATACCGTCTCGGCCCCATCCGGGTCCCCCGTCCGGGGTCAAGGTCGATGCGCGCAGCGAGCGTTGGCGCGAGCATCGCAAGAAGGTTCGCGCCGAGATCGTCGACGCCGCCTTCCGGGCCATCGACAAGCTTGGACCTGAGCTCTCCCTGCGGGAGATCGCCGAAGAGGCGGGCACCGCCAAGCCGAAGATCTACCGGCACTTCACCGACAAGTCCGACCTGTTCCAGGCGATCGGCGAGCGGCTTCGAGACATGCTGTGGGCAGCGATATTTCCCGCGATCAACGTGGGCACCGACCCGGCTCGCGAGGTAATCCGCCGCAGCGTCGAGCAGTACGTCCACCTGGTCGACGAGCATCCCAACGTCTGCCGGTTCCTGATCCAGGGCCGCTTCGCCGAACAGAGTGAGTCGACGATGCGGGCCCTCAACGAGGGTCGCGACATCACGCTGGCGATGGCCGCGATGTTCAACGAGGAACTGCGCGAGATGGAACTCGACGGCGCGGCGATCGAGCTGGCGGCGTTCACGACGTTCGGATCGGCGGCGGCCGCGACCGAGTGGTGGCTCGGGCCGGGCACCGATAGCCCGAGGCGCATGCCGCCCGAGGAGTTCATGGTGCACATGACGACGATCATGCTGAGCTCCATCTACGGCACGTGCGAGCTGCTCGGCATCAGAATCGATCCCGACGTTCCGTTGCACGAGGGTGTCCGCCGTCGCGAGATCGTGGCCTGATACCCGGTACCCGCGTTCCCAGGTATCCTCTGGGGCATGACCGTCGCCGAAGAGGCAGGCGCCGTCGCGGCGCAGAAGACCCCCGTCCGCACCCGCGCCGTCATCATCGGCACCGGGTTCTCCGGCCTTGGCATGGCCATCGCGCTGCAAAGGCAGGGCTTTGGAACCGACGACTTCGTCATCCTGGAGAAGGCCGACGACATCGGCGGCACCTGGCGCGACAACACCTACCCGGGGTGCGCCTGCGACATCCCGTCGCACATGTACTCGTTCTCCTTCGAGCCCAAGCCCGACTGGACCCACATGTGGTCCCTGCAGCCGGAGATCCTGGACTACCTCAGGGGCGTCACCGACAAGTACGGCCTGCGGCGCTACGTCCACTTCAACGCCCACGTGCAGCGCGCGCACTGGGACGACGCCGAGATGCGATGGCACGTCTTCACCGGCAGCGGGCAGGAGTACGTCGCCCAGTTCCTGATCTCGGGGGCCGGCGCGCTGCACATCCCCCTGATCCCGGACATCGAGGGCATCGATCAGTTCGCGGGCGCGGCCTTCCACTCGGCGCAGTGGGACCACTCGGTCGACATCGCGGGCAAGCGGGTCGCCGTCATCGGCACCGGCGCGAGCGCCATTCAACTGGTGCCCGAGATCGTCAAGGAGGTCGCCGAACTTCAGGTGTATCAGCGCACGCCGCCGTGGGTGATGCCCCGACCCAACAACGCGCTTCCCGACTGGGTCCGTCGGACGTTCACGGACGTGCCCGGCACCAGGGCCGCGATGCGCGTCGCCATCTATTGGCTGCACGAGGTGGTCGGCTTCGGAATGACCAAGCAGCCGTGGTTGCTGAGGGTGGGCACCTGGTTGGGCAAGTGGAACATTCGGCGGGCCGTGAAGGACAAGGCGTTGCGGCGCAAGCTCGTGCCCGACTACCGAGCCGGATGCAAGCGAATCCTCAACTCGGACACCTACTATCACGGCATCGCCAACCCAAAGACCCAGGTGATCACCGAGCGCATCACGCGCCTGACCCGCGACGGCATCGTCACCTTCGACGGCGTGGAGCATCCCGCCGACGTGGTGGTGTTCGCCACGGGTTTCCACGTCACCGACTCCTACTCCTATGTCGACATCAAGGGCCCCGGGGGTGAGGACCTGGTGGACCGGTGGACCCGCGACGGCGTCGAGGCGCACCGTGGCGTCGCCGTCGCCGACATGCCGAACCTGTTCTTCCTCCTCGGACCCAACACCGGGCTGGGGCACAACTCCGTCGTGTTCATGATCGAAGCGCAGATCCGGTACGTGGCGAAGGCCATCGCAGCCGTGGACAAGGCGCGGGCTCAGGCCGTCGCGCCGACCCGTGCCGCCCAAAACGAGTTCAACCGGGAGTTGCAGGCCGATCTGGCGAAGACGGTGTGGAGCACGGGAGGCTGCCGCAGTTGGTACATGGACTCCCGCGGCGTGAACCGGACGCTCTGGAGCGGCATGACGTGGCAGTACTGGCTGGCGACCAGGCGGTTCAAGGCCGACGAGTACCGGTTCATGGGCCGCTGACGGACGCGCCGACACGACACGCCAACACAACTTCTTGTGTTGCGGCGCGCTGTCGTACCCCAGTTGTAGTGTCGAGGGAGTTACTCGTCACGTCCTGAATTGGAGTCCAAGGTGTCCGATGGAATGAAGCTGATCGACCGTGTCTCGGCCATCAACTGGAACCGCATTCAGGACGAGAAGGACGCCGAGGTGTGGGAGCGCCTGACGGGGAACTTCTGGCTTCCGGAGAAGGTTCCGGTGTCCAACGACATCCCGTCGTGGGGCACGCTGAACGCCCACGAGAAGCAGCTGACGATGCGCGTCTTCACCGGCCTGACGCTGCTGGACACCATTCAGGGCACCGTCGGCGCTGTGAGCCTGATCCCCGACGCGATCACCCCGCACGAGGAGGCGGTCTACACCAACATCGCGTTCATGGAGTCGGTGCACGCCAAGAGCTACAGCAACATCTTCTCCACCCTGTGCTCCACCGTCGACATCGACGAGGCGTTCCGCTGGTCGGAGGAGAACCCCAACCTGCAGCGCAAGGCCGAGATCGTGATGAACTTCTACAAGGGCGACGATCCGCTCAAGCGCAAGGTGGCCTCGACGCTGCTGGAGAGCTTCCTCTTCTACTCCGGGTTCTACCTGCCGATGTACTGGAGCAGCCGCGCCAAGCTCACCAACACCGCCGACATGATCCGGCTGATCATCCGCGACGAGGCCGTGCACGGCTACTACATCGGCTACAAGTTCCAGAAGGGGCTGGCGCTGGTCGACGACGCCCGCAAGGCCGAGCTCAAGGACTACACCTACGAGTTGCTGTTCGAGCTCTACGACAACGAGGTGGAGTACACCCAGGACCTTTACGACGGCGTCGGCCTGACCGAAGACGTCAAGAAGTTCCTGCGGTACAACGCCAACAAGGCGCTGATGAACCTCGGCTACGAGGCGCTGTTCCCCAAGGACGAGACCGACGTCAACCCGGCGATCCTGTCAGCGTTGAGCCCGAATGCCGACGAGAACCACGACTTCTTCTCCGGCTCGGGGTCCAGCTACGTCATCGGCAAGGCCGTCGTGACCGAAGACGACGACTGGGACTTCTAGGGCTTCCAGCCGAAATTCGAGTGACCGCGTGGGAGTCCTCGTGTGAGGATACGTCGATGCCCAGCACGGTCATCGAAGTTCGACGACGGTATCGCGCCGACGAAGAGGTCGCGCTGATCGACGCGGTTCACGAAGCATTGGTGGCGGCGTTCGCAATCCCACGTGGGGACAAGCACGTCCGGCTGATCAGTCACGAGCCTCACCGCTTCTCGCATCCTCCGACGTTGGCTCACCCCGAGCTGTACACGTTCGTGGCAATCGATTGTTTCGCTGGACGGTCGGTGCAGGCCAAGCGGAACCTCTACCGGGAGGTCGCGAAACGACTTGCAGTGCGAGGCATCCCACCGGATCACCTGACCATCGTCTTGCGGGAGAGCGCGGTCGAGAACTGGGGTGTCCGCGGCGGGCAGGCCGCCTGTGATGTCGACCTGGGCTTCGACCTCTCGGTGTAGGCGTGATCAGCAGAGCTGGCCCTCCGACCGACACTCCGTCGTCCTACTTCAACATGCTCCCCGCATCGACGGTGACGGGTAGTCCGGTGATGTAGCGGGATTCGTCGGACGCGAGGAACAGCACGGCATTGCTGATGTCCACCGGCTCGACCCACCCGATGGGAAGGACGTGCATGAATTGCGCCGCGACGGCGAGGTCGTCGGGCCCGGGGTTCTCGAGGTCGGGCCGGAACAGCTTCATGGTGCCGTCGTTCATGAACATCGGCGTGTTCACGTTGGTGGGGTGGACGGAGTTGACTCGGATGAAGTGGTGGCCCAGCTCGACGGCGAACGTCCGCATCAACCCGACCACGCCGTGCTTGGCGGCGATGTAGTGACCGGTGTGGGGGTAGGCCTTGAGGCCGCCGACCGAGCTGGTGAGGATGATCGACCCGCCACTGCCGCCGGCGATGAGATGCGGCACAGCGGCTTTCACGGTCTTCCAGACGCCTGACAGGTTGACGGCGATCATGTCGTTCCAGTCCTGCTCGCTGGTCTTGTCGAGGGTTTGGCCGCCGTTGCCGATGCCGGCGTTGGCGACGATGAC
The DNA here is from genome assembly GCA_963846985.1 of uncultured Actinomycetota bacterium. GTDB lineage: Bacteria > Actinomycetota > Actinomycetes > Mycobacteriales > Mycobacteriaceae > Mycobacterium. The sequence goes on along the minus strand of CAWJYC010000010.1, from coordinate 58,382 downwards.
GTCCAACCGGCCCAACTGCTCGACGCCGCCGTCCACGGCCGCCTTGAGTGCGTCGAAGTCGCGCACGTCGACCTCGGCCGTCACGATGCGGCGGTTCAGGCTCTTGACCAGGTCGGCGGTCTCGGCCAGATCGTCCGACGTCGACGGTGCGATCTGGCTGTTGGCGCTGATGGGCCCGCACACGTCCACCGCGATGATGTCGGCGCCCTCCTCGGCGAGCCGCACCGCGTGGCTGCGGCCCTGGCCACGCGCCGCGCCGGTGATGAATGCGACCTTGCCGTCAACGCGACCCGTCATGTGCACCTCGTCGTCAAAGTGGGGGACACCGACCGGGGTGGCGGGTGTGGTTGGCTCTTCGCCATCAATCTGATCATTTGATCAGTCAGCCTGACAGCCAGGCGGTGGCATGTCAACCATCGGCGGGAGGACGTCACGCCACGCTCGCCACCGTCCGGCGATCCGTCCCCGTTGCGACGACCTGTCCGGTGGCCCTGGCCCGACGACCGTCCGCTCCGCCGCTCAGCGAAGACGTCAAAGACTAGTAACAGCAGGCTTTCCCAGCTGCAGCGCGCTGATTGCATTCGCACTTCGCCAGATTCGGACGAACGGCCCTGCGCCGTCTCGAGAAAGGGATGCGTCGGGTCGCTCGGCTGTCAAGGCTCGACGCCCAAATGCTTGACCATGTCGCGCACGGGTGGTAGGCCTAGTCACTATCTGATCGATCGATCAGCATACGTCAGCACCCTGTCACCGCCCACGACGGCATCGGAGCCATCATGACTGCCAGCAATTCGCGTCCCAATCCCCTCTTCGCCTCGAGCGCGGGATCCGGCGCCATCGCGTCTACCTCGACCTGCTCGCGTGCCGCCAGGTACTCCGGGTGTGGCGGAGTGGCGGTGGCGGCGTGGTTGTTCACCGCCGTGGCGACCGGCTACGGAGTGTCTGCCGCCGACGCTGGCGTTCCGGGTTCGGCACCGTCACCGGCCGCGGCCTCGTCCTCGTCGAGTGCCGACGACTCGGCGGGCACTCGCTCGAGCGGACAGTCGTCGACCGGGGCCACCGCCACCGCGCCCGCTCCGGCCGGCAACGGCAGTTCGACGGCGACCGGCTCCACGGCGACGGGCTCCACGGCGACCGCTGACACCGCGTCGCCCGGCGCGACGCAGACCTCGGGGGCGACGTCGTCGACCGTGACCGTGGCACCGGGTGTCACGGTAAGCAGCAGCGGTGGCGCACACACCGGCGCCACCAATGCCGGTTCATCGACCGCTCCGACCACCGAACCGCCGGCGGGCACCACCGACGCCGCCGCGGAGCAGCCGACTGTGCCCGCGTCGGCCGGCGGCACGCCAGAGTCCAGTCACGTCGGCACGCCGTCGCCGACAGCATCGGCGGCGTCACCCAAACGCGTTGCGTCGGAACCGACTTCGACGCCGACGACGAACCCCTCCGTCGCCGCATCGCCGGTCGCGGCCACGACCATCGTCGTGCAGTCCTCTCCCGCTGTCACCGAGTCCAGCGTGGCGCCCACGGCGCGGGCGGCAGTCACGCCCGCCGCGCGGGCGGCAGCCACGGCGACGGTGACCGCACCCGCGGCCCCAGCCGTCGCTCCCGCAACCGGTTTGATCGGGTTCCTGAACGCGGTCGTCACCAACGTCCTCAATCCGTTCCTCGCACCGGCCCCGGCATCGCCGGAACCCTTCACGCCCGCGCTCTGGGCGGTGCTGGCGTGGGTGCGACGCAACGTGTTCAACCAGTCACCGACGATTGCTCAGGATCCCACCACGTCGGTGCAGACCGGGCAGACCGTCAGGGGCAACGTCGGTGCCACCGACCCCGAGGGTGATGCCCTGACCTACACGGTGACGCAGGGCCCGCAGCATGGGACCGTCTCCATCGACCAAGCGACCGGCATGTACACCTACACCCCCAACGACATCAACTATTCTGCCGCACAGACGGATTCGTTTACCGTGTCGGTCAACGACGGCAAGTTCAATCTGCTGGGTCTCTTCACCCCACGCGGTGACCAGACGACGGTCGCGGTGTCGGTGCTCAGTCCCGCGGTTGCGCGGGTGATCCTCAACCTGCCCGACGGCATCGCCAGCCCGGCCAACCCGCGGTACTCCGCCGACGGAAACTCGCTCTACTTCGCCGGCACGCCAACTGCTGGCGGCCGGGGAGAGATCTATCGCATCAACGTCGACGGCACCGGCTTGGACTGCGTCACCTGCGGCGTCACCACCAGCGAAACGGGCAATCTCGCCAAGCCGGTCCCCGTCGACGACGGTTCGGGCCGCGTGCTCATCCTCGTCAACGTCGACGGCAAGTCGCCCCGCTACTCGATTCTGGAGGACGGCGTCAACGGTCGGCAGATCGTTCCGGTCACCACACCGTCGGGCGGAGGCTTCGCCATCGACAAGCAACGAGAGATGAGGGTGTCGCCGGACGGCACGAAGGTCTTGTTCACCCGAATCGTGCTGGGCCCGAACAATCTTCTGCAGGCGCTGCCGATCGTGGGCACATTGAGCCGGACCGCCACTGGCTATGAGGTGACCGATGCGCGGGTGGTCTACGCCACGGGTGAGGGCAAGCAATGGACCCCCGACGGAAAGGGTGTGGTGATCCTCGGCGGGCAGTTCGACGCCGGCAACGTCGATGACATCAAGGTCGACCTGGCCACCGGTCAGGTGACGCGAGTGACCGCGAACCTCGACTACGACGAGGACATGGACTATTCGCCGAACGAACGGTGGATCGCGATCGGAAGCACCCGAGGACTGGACGCCTTGACGCCGATGACCAGGATCGTGCGGCAGAACTTTCTACCGGTCTACGTCGGCGCGCCGGTCTACCTGCAGTACGCCCTTCCCGTCAACGTCTCCAACCAGGAGTGGGCGGTCGAGGTCGGTGACGAACTCAACCGGGAGAACGGAATTCCGCTGTTCGACACTGGCGACGGGTACACCGCACGCAGCATGCCCAGCTGGAATCCGACCGGCGATGCGGTCGCCTTCTGGGAGTCCAGCGTCACCGATCCCGCGAAGTCACGCCTGGTGATCGCCAACCTGACGTACACGACCAGCGTCGGCCCGGTCCAGGCGGACACGTCCACCCCCAACCCGACATGGGCTCCGCAACTCGGTACCTACGTTGCCACGACCACTCCGCTGCCGGGCACGGGCACGTATGCCGGGGTGGGCGGCGGCACCGCGGTGGTGAGCGAGGGCCCGGATCCCGTAAACCCCTCTCGGACGATTCGAACCGTCACCTACACCGACTACGTCAACGAGGGCGGGATGGTCCTGAACGGCACCGAGTCGGCTGATTACGGGGTGAGCCAGACCGCCGTGCACTACCTCGCCAACGTCGACGTCTCCGGGACGCATACCGGCTCGCTGACCGCGGACGCCACGATCAACGCGTTCCAACAATCGGTGACCGGCTCGATCACCTCGGTGCTCGACGGCGTTTCGCAGACCATCCCGAACCCGGCCGGTGCGGCGCACGCCCAGCAGAGCGCGTGATCAGTGAACTGGTCGGTCGACCAGGGTCACTGGTCGGGACCGATGCCGGTACCCAGGTGCCAAAGCCGCCATGGCGCCCCAGCGTCACGCCTCCCGGAGCTCGAACGGGCGAGCTGGTCGGCGCTAAGTCGTCGGTGCCTCCGATTCGGAGAACGTCGCCAGAAGACTCATCTGCCGCTCGACCAGCGCACGCAGCTCATCGTGCCCGCGAGTGACGCCGACGGCACTCTCGTTGCAGAGGCTGCGGGCCGTTTGGGCGATCAGCATCGAGATGGCGACGGGCGGGTACTGATCCAGGTCGATCCCGTTGGCGCGGAGGACGACGGTCACGGCGGCGGTCTCGATGTCTCGCACCCGGTCGGCGAAGGCTGCCAGCTCGGCTCGGATCACCTTGCGGTGGTTGGCAAGTGCCATGAACTCGGTATTCAGCCCGGTGCGGCGGGAGTCGCCGTTGATGGCCCAGAGCGCGCGCAGCGGGTCGTCGTTGGTGAGCGCGGACCGCATGTCCTCCAGGGAGGCCTCGGCGCCGGCCCGGAGGACTTCGACGAAGAGGTCGTCCATGGTGGGGAAGTAGTAGTAGACCAGCGCCTGCTTGACGCCTGCCTCGGTCGCCACCCGTCGGGAGGTGGCAGCGGCGTATCCCTCGTCGCGCATGACGCGGGCGGTCGCCTCGATCAGGCGTTGCCGTGTCCCGGGCTCAGCGGTTCTGGACCTGCGCGGGCTCGACATTCAAGGCGTCCCTGGGCCGTCATTGCTTGACTGTCGCTCGCACGTCATGGTCTGATCTTAACAGTTTGATCGATCGATCAGTTTCGGATGCGAGCGGGGCCGGTTCGGCCCGTGCCCGCTCTCGTGTCGTCACCGAAGGGACAGCCACCACATGACCGATCTCGCGTCCGTCGACTACTTCTCCGATCAGGCCACGAGCCAGGACCCGTATGCGTACTACGACTATCTCCGCGAGCAGGGACCTGTCGTCCGAGAGCCGCACCACGGCGTCTTCGCGGTCACCGGCTATGCGGAGGTCATGGCCGCATTCAAGGATCACCAGTCGTTCTCGGCGGTGAACGCCATCGGCGGGCCGTTCCCGCCGCTGCCGTTCGAGCCCGAAGGCGACGACATCAGCGACCAGATCGAAGCGCACCGCCACCGATTCCCGATCTTCGAACACATGGTGGTCATGGATCCGCCCGCGCACGAGCGGGCTCGGTCGCTGCTCAGCAGGCTGTTGACGCCCCGGCGGCTCAAGGAGAACGAGGACTTCATGTGGCAGCTGGCCGACGGTCAGCTCGACCAGTTCATCGCCAACCGACGATGCGAATTCCTCTCCGAGTACGCCCGGCCGTTCGCCACGTCGGCGATCATCGATCTGCTGGGTGTGCCTGCGGCGGACCGCCCGGAATTCCTTGCCGCGCTTGGCGCCGAGCGGCCAGGGGGCAACCAGGTGGGCGCGCTGGACGGCGCACCGGTGGGGCGCGATCCCTTGAAGTACCTCGACGACAAGTTCGCCGGCTACCTCGCCGACCGTCGACGCGAGCCGCGCGACGACGTGCTCGGCGGCATGGCGTCCGCGCGGTATCCCGATGGTTCGGTACCCGAACTCCTCGAGGTCGTGAAGCCTGCGACGTTCCTGTTCGCCGCCGGGCAGGAGACGGTCACCAAACTGCTCAGTGCGGCCGTTCAGACGCTGGGGGACCGCCCGGAGTATCAGCAGCTGCTTCGAGAGAATCCCGACCTGATCCCCGCCTTCATCGAAGAGGCGCTGCGGATGCAGTCCCCGACGAAGGTCGACTTCCGGCTGGCCCGCAGGACCACCACGCTCGCGGGCGTGCACGTCCCGGCCGGCACCGTGCTGATGCTGTGCCTGGGTGCGGCGAACCGTGATCCCCGGAAGTTCGAGGATCCAAACGAGTTTCACCTGGACCGCAAGAACGTCCGCGAGCACATCGCTTTCGGACGCGGCATCCACACATGCGCCGGCGCCCCGCTAGCCCGGGTCGAGGGCGCGGTCACGGTCCGCCGGCTCCTGGACCGGGTGCGCGACATCACCATCAGTGAGCGGGACCACGGCCCGATCGACGACCGGCGCTACTCGTACGAGCCGACCTTCCTGCTGCGCGGCCTGACGGCGCTGCACATCGAGTTCTCGGTCAACGACGGCCCACCACGTTGACGACGACGGCACGGGCAGCCGTGGCGGCGTTGGGAGCCAGCCCTGATGATGATGGCGACGGTCGGCGCCCCCATTGCGAATGCCAGCCCCATGCGGATCGGGAACTACGAGTTGGTCACCGACCGGTGGAACGATCACACGTGGATCTGGTCGGTGATGCACTCCTGTGGCGCCCCTGACTGCGGAACCTACTTCGAGGATCCGGTGATAGCTCCGGCCACCGACACGGTGAACGTGCGGGCGATCCCGCGGCCGCCGAAGAGCCAGGCGTTCCAGCAGAGCGCCTTCTTCGCCGGCGGCCGCTATACGCTGACCGTCGACGTGCCGGACGGGGTGCGCTGCCTAGGCTACAACCTGCCGTCACACGACGTGTACTCCTGGGACCCGACGACGCTCGCCGGCACCATCGCGTCGACCTACGACGCCGGTTGCTACGGCGGCCCGGGCGGCACCGATGCGTATGCCTTTTCGCTGCAACGCTATTGAGCTCGCAAGTGGGCGGACCTACGGCATCGCGATGCGGATGTTCTTGGTCTGCATGAACTCGTACAGTCCGTCGATGCCGCCGGTCCGACCAAAACCGCTCTGCTTGTAGCCGCCGTAGGGCCCCTGGGGCGACATGTCGCTGAACTGGTTGATCCACACCGACCCGGATTCCAGGCGGCGGGCCACGCCGTGGGCGCGCGCCAGGCCTCGGGTGTGCACGAAGGCGTTCAGACCGTAGGGCGTGTCGTTGGCGAGGCGCACCGCCTCATCCTCGTCGCGGAACCCCATGACCGACACCACCGGGCCGAACGTCTCGAGCTGCGCGAGTGGTGACGCGTTGTCGACGCGACCGAACACGGTCGGCTCGACGTAGTAGCCCTGCGCCAGACGTCCACCCAGGCGCGCACCGCCGGCGAGCAGCTGCCCGGAGCCGTCGGAGGCGGCGTCGTCGATCGTGGCGACGATGCGGTCGGCGGCGCCCTGACTGATGACCGGTCCGAACGTGACGGTGGGGTCGAACGGGTCGCCGACATTGGCGGCGCCGACGATGGCCAGGAACTTTTCGACGAATGCGTCGTACACGGACTCCTGCACCAGGATTCGACTGGCGCAGGCGCAGCTCTGGCCCGACTGCATCAACGGTCCCTGGTGAGCGGACAGCATCGCGGCGGCATCGATGTCTGCGTCGTCGAAGATCAGGTTGGCCGACTTGCCTCCCAGTTCGGCGACCACCGGGACGAGGTTGGCGGTGGCAGCCTGAAGAACGGCGCGGGCGGTGGCTCCGCCGCCGGTGAAGAAGATCTTCCGGATGCCGGGGTGACGCACCAGCGCGTCGCCGCCCGTTGGGCCGGCGGGTATGACGTTGACCAGACCGGGCGGCAGGCCGGCCTCCAGACACAGCTCGCCGAAGCGCAGAGCCGCCAGGGGCGCGAGCTCGGAGGGCTTGAGCACGACCGCGTTTCCGGCCGCCAGGGCCGGGGCGACGCACGACGCCGCGACCGCCAACGCCCCATTCCACGGCGCGATGACGCCGACGACGCCGTAGGGTTCGCGCTCGATCAGGTTGACGTCGAAGGACCCGTTGACCGGCGTGCTGAGACCATGCGGCTTGTCGGCGTACCCCGCGAAGTGCCGCAGGAAGCGTTCGAGCAGTAGGGCGGTGCCCGCGAAGGAGATCGGGACGGCATAGTCGTGAACGTTGAGCGCGGCGAGTTCGTCGAGGTGCTCGTGCACCACGTCCGCCAGATCTATCAGCGCGTCGCGGCGCCGGTCCACCGTCAACGCCGTCCACTGCTGCTGCGCCTCGCGAGACGATGCGACCGCCAGGTCCACCTCCCGCGCGCCGGCGAGGACGACGGTCGCGTTCGGTAGGCCGGTGGCCGGGTAGAGGTGCCTGTGCGTCGGCTCGGACGAACTGGTGACCCGCTGCCCGCCGATGAGCAACCCGGCCGGTACCTCGGCGGTGGCGTCGGGGGTGGTGGTGGGTGCGGTCATGACGCCACCGTCTCGTCGCGCCATTCGGCGAGCACGCGCTGCTTCTGCTCGCCGATCACCTGGTCGAGGCGCGACGCCTTGGGCCATCCGTAGTAGGCGGCGAAATGCAATGCCACCTCGTCCATTTCGTCGAACGAGAGGTCGCGACTCTTCAACGCGGCATAGACGTGACTCAGGATGGGATAGGGCGCATCCTGGAACGCCACGCAGGCCACCGTCACCAGTCGCCGTGCCTTCATGTCCAGTCCGGGGCGCAGCCACATCTCGCCGAAGACGAAGTTCAGGATGCCGGCGCCCTGGTACGGGTTGTCACGGACGGGTGCGAACGCCAGGCAGTTGACGTCCTTGAACGACTGTTCCCCGACCGAGAGTCGTGCCTCGGGATCGCTCGGCGTGGTCAGCGGGAGGAGCGGCTCGGGGGGCGGCACGGGCTGCCCGCGATCCTGGTGGATGCGCGCCCACTGCTCGTCGACGACCTGGTTGAACCACGACGCCTTGGGCCACCCCGCGTATACCGCGAAGTGCAGTACCGTCTCGCGCATTTCGGTGATGGAGACGTCGCCACTGTTGAGGGCGGCGTACACGTGGTCGCGCAGGGGCTGATCCGCGTCTGCCGCGGCCACGCAGGCCAGGGTGACGAACCGGCGGTCCCGCCGGCTCAACGCGGGACGCTGCCACACCTCGGCGAAGACGAAGTCGATGAGGTTGGCCGTCACGGGAGTGCCGTCGTCGGGAGGATCGAAGGTCATCACCTCGGTGAAGGCTCGCCTGCCGAGTCGGGCGCGTTCGGTGTCGAAAGTGGTCACGGGGCAACTCTCTTGCTCGGTGTGGAGGTCATCGGAGGGTGACGCCGGCGTCGACCTTGAACTCGAGGCCGGTCACGTACCGGGATTCGTCGGAGACGAGGAACAGGACGGCGTTGCTGATGTCGATCGGCTCGGCCATCACGATCGGTAGCGCGTTGAGGAAGATGGGGACGAGGTCGGGCCGCGCGTCGGCCAGCAATCCGTGCAGCGAGGCGGGCTGCATGCCGGTCGCCACTCCCGTGGGATGCACGGTGTTGACCCGAACACTCACGGCGGCAAGCTCATTGGCGAGGGCACGACTCAATCCGACGACGCCGTGCTTGGACGCCGTGTACGGGGTGTGGAGCGGAGTGCCCTTGAGGCCCGCGGCCGAGCTGACGTTGACCAGGCTTCCGCCGCGCTCGACGAGGTGCGGCAGCGCCGCCGAGCAGGTGTTCCACGTGCCGATCAGGTTGACGTCGACCACGGTGCGCCACTGTTCGGATGTGGTGGTGTCCCAGGTGCCGACGGTGAGGACGCCCGCGTTGGCCACGGCGGCGTCCAGCCCGCCGAGTTGCCGCACCCCGTCGGCGACGGCGTCGGCGAGCGCCGCCGCGTTTCGCACGTCGACGACGTGGGTGATCGCCCGCCGGCCGTGCTGCTCGACGAGGCGGGCGGTCTCGTCGAGTTCCTCACGGGTGCCGAGCGGATACTCGATCTCCGGCAGGGACTCGCAGATGTCGACGAGGATGAGATCGGCTCCCTCCTCGGCGAGCCTGGTTGCGTGGCTGCGGCCCATTCCCCTGGCTGCGCCGGTGACCAGGATCCGCTTGCCCGCGACGCGGTCGCTCATAGCTTGTTGCAGAAGCCGGCGTCGACGGGAAACGTCACGCCGGTCACGTATTTGGCGTCGTCGGACACCAGGTAGGCGATCGCCGCACTGATGTCCTCTGGTTCCAGCAGCGACACCGGCATCGGATTCTGCAGGTGCGGTCCACCGTCCGGATAGTTCTCCAGAAACGAGGTCATCGCGGGGTTGACCGCCATCATCGTGTTGACCGCGGTCGGGTGCACCGTATTGACGCGAATGCTGTTCGGCGCCAATGCATTCGCCAGGGTTCGCATCAGGCCGACGATGCCGTGCTTGGAGGCGGCGTAGCCAAGGCCGCCGCCCTGTGAACCGCCGAACCCCTTGAGCCCCGCGGTCGAACTGGTGAACACGATGGACCCGCCGCGGCCACCGGCAAGCAGGTGGGGAATCGCGGCCTTCGCGGTGTGAAAGGCCCCGACCAGGTTGACGTTGAGCACGTCGGTCCACTGCTCGAGGTCCTCCTCGATGGTCAACTCGCGGAACGCCATGGAGGCGATGCCCGCATTGGCGCAGACGATGTCGAGCCGGCCGAAGTGCTCGACCCCGGCGTCGAGCGCTGCCTTCACCGCGTGGAAGTCGCGGACGTCGGCAATGGAGCCGAGCATCTTTCCGCCTTGCGCCTCGACCAGCGCAATGGTTTCGTCGAGCTCGTCCCGGCTGGCCATCGGATAGCCGTTCGACGGGATGTCGGCACAGATGTCGATGCCGATGATGTCGGCGCCATCGGCGGCGAGTCGCACCGCGTGGCTCCGGCCCTGGCCGCGGGCGACGCCCGTGATGAAGGCGACCTTGCCGTCGAGTGATCCCATTCGTCCTCGCTTCGTTGCGTTGGCCACACTGCTGCGGCGAGACTGAGTAACCGCGTTACTCACGGTACGGTAACCTGGTTACTATTCGACGGCAAGGTGATTCGCATGGTGGATTCCGACGGGATGGTCGACGGGGGCGATCCGTCGGGTGACGCCATCCTCGACAGCGTCGTGGAGATCCTCGACGCCCGGGGCTACGAGGCCGTGCAGTTGCGGGAGGTCGCGCGCCGGGCGCGGGTGTCGTTGGCGACCATCTACAAGCGCTACGCAACTCGGGACGAACTCATCCTCGCCGCGCTGGAGAGCTGGATGGAGGCCAACCGGTATTCCGGCGTCTCCGAGTGGACCAGGGCGCCCGACGAACCGATCTACCCGGCGCTGATGGGGTTGCTCAGGAGCATCTTCGAGCCGTGGGAAGAGCACCCTGGCATGTTGAAGGCATACTTCCGGGCCCGATCCGGACAGGGTGGCCAACGCCTTCTGCGGCGCGGACTCGACGTCGTCGTGCCCGCCGGCCTCGGCATCCTCGACGGCGTCGACCAGCGCTTCGTCGACGAACTCGACACCATCGTCTCCAGCCTGGTGTACGGCCTGCTGGGCCGGTTCGCGGCCGGTGAGATCGAGGTCACCGAGATCGTCCCCGCCCTCGATCGCACGGTCTACTACCTGACCGCCGGCCACGAGGCCGACACTCGTCGGGCGACGGGCGCCGTCGGCGCGGTCCCTCAGCTGTGATCCAACCCGTTTCCAACCACCATCGGCCACCATCGCGCCATGACTCGTGCACGCAGTGGCACCGCGGGGCGGTGGCGTAACACGTCGGCGGCTGGGGCCGTGTCGGTGGCCGCGGTCGCGTTCGTGGTGTTCGGGCTCACGGGGTGCTCGAGTGGACCGGGCGCGGTGGGCAAGGCCGACGTCGCAAAACAGGTCAGCGAGAAGATGACAGACGCGCAGGGCAACAAGCCCGATTCGGTGACCTGCCCGACGGACCTCAAGGCCGAGGTGGGCGCACACCTCGACTGTGCGATGACGGTCAAGGGTCAGCCGTTCAACGTCAACGTGACGGCCACGTCGGTCGACGGCGACCAGGTCAAGTTCGACATGGTGGAGACCGTCGACAAGGACCAGGTGGCCAAGGAAGTCAGCGACCAGCTCGCCGCGCAGGTGGGTGCGACACCGGACAACGTCACCTGCCCCGACAACCTGAAGGGCACCGAGGGCGCCACGCTGCGCTGCGACCTGAGCAGCAACGGCCAGACCTACGGGGTCACGGTCACCGTCACCAGCGTCTCGGCAGGCGACGTGATGTTCGACTTCAAGGTCGACGACCACCCGAAGTAACGGTGCTACGTCCGCTACTCCCGCTCGCATTGGTCCCGCCAAGTTTGCCGTAGACGGGTATCGTCACCGCACTATGGCGGTGCCGATGGTCGGGGAGGCGGTCGAATACTGCCTGTCCGGCGCGGTCGAAGCCCGCATCGACGGTCAGCCCGTCGCCCTCGGCGGTCCCAAGCAGCGATGTGTGCTCGCGGTACTGCTGGCCAACCACGGCGCCGTCGTCAGCGTCGACCGGCTCATCGACGCGGTCTGGGACGAGCACGCCCCGCCCAAGGCGCTGGCGTCGGTGCGGTCGTATGTCGCCAACCTGCGCCGACTCCTCAACGGGTCCGACCCGAGTCGCGGGCAGCGCCTCGAGTCGCGCCCGCACGGCTACCGCCTGAACCTGCTGCCCGGGGACACGGTGGACCTGTACCGTTTCGAATCGCTGGTGAACGCCGGTCGGGCGAGCCTGATCAGAGACGACCCCGGCGGCTCGGCCGCCACACTGGGTGAGGCGCTCGCGCTGTGGCGGGGCGACCCGTTCGGCGAGTTCGCCTATCGCGACTTCGCGGCGCCCGAGGTCGTCCGATTCGCGGCGCTGCGGGCGACGGCCATCGAGGCACGTCTGGACGCCGCGCTGCAACTCGGTGCCGGCGCCGAGGTGGTGCCCGACATCGAGGCGGCGGTGGCGCGTGACCCCGTGCAGGAGCGGTTGTGGGGTCACCTCATGCTCGCCCTGCATCGATCCGGCCGCACTGCCGACGCGCTGCGCGCCTTCGAACGGGCCAGGACGGTACTTCTTCGCGAGATCGGCAGCGACCCGGGCGAGGGACTGCAGACCCTACGCCGGAAGATCGGTGCCGACGCCAAAGGCGTACGCGCGCAGCCAATTCCGACCGACGATGCCGGATCCGACCCGGCCTCACCCCTGCCGTTCGTCGGCCGCGATGTCGAAGTGCGCGCCGTCACCGCCGCGGTCCGACGCGCCCATGGCGGCGACGGCGGACTCACCCTGATCACCGGCGAGAGTGGCATCGGCAAGACGTCGCTCGCGGTGGCGGTCGCCCACCAGGCCCGCGCGTCCGGCGTGGTCGTTGCGTGGGCAGCGCATCCGCCGGAGGTCAAGCTGCCACTGATGTGGACCTGGATCCAGGTCTTGCGGCAACTCGGCACCGAGCTGGGCGCGTCCGCCAGAGCCGCGGTCGGTGACGTCAACCCGGGGGTGGTCGCTGCGCTGGTGCCCGAGTGGGACGGCCGGGAGGGCTCCGCGGTGGTGCCGGCGACCGGATTCCTTCTGGTGGAGGGGATCGCGACCGCGCTGCGCGAGCTGGCCGCGAGGCGTCCGCTGCTCGTCGTCCTCGACGATCTGCAGCTGGCCGACGAGCCTTCGGTCACCGTGCTGACGCTGCTGGCCGCCCACTTTCCCCGCCCGCCAATCGGAATCATCGGCAACTGGACCTACCTCGGTGCCGACCGGCCGGTGAATCGGCCGTCCTTCGACGTCGCCCGCCGGTCCGGCGACACGACCACCGTGCACCTCGACGGCATCGAGCAGCAGGCCGCCGCCCAGCTCATCGAAGCGGTCGCCGGCAAGCCGCTGGCATCGACGGTCTCCGAACCGCTGTGGCGCCAGGCGGAGGGAAACCCGTTCTACGTCAAGGAGTTTGCGCGGACGCTCGCCGCCGGATACCACGGCAGACAGGTGCCGGGAGACCTGCCCGAGACGGTGGTCGGGGTGGTTGGTCGACGGCTGGGCGGCCTCGACGAACCGTCCCGAAGGGTGCTCTCGGCGGCCGCCGTGACCGGCCCCGACTTCGACGTCGCCGATCTCGCGGACGTGATGCAACTGCCCGTCTCCGCCGTGCAGGCGCGACTTCGACCCGCCTACGAGGCGGGCCTGATCGACGAAGTGGCCGACCGCCCCGGCGCCTACCGTTTCGGCCACGGCCTGTTGCGCGCCGGCGTGCTCGCGCAGTTGCCGGGACCGGACCGCGGCTCGGTACACGCGGCGATCGCCCTTGCACGCGGGGCGGCGCTGGCCACCGTGGCCTACGAGGACGCCATCGCCACGGCCGATCACGCCTGGCGCGCCGGCGTGGATCTGGCTGCGGGCACGGCGTTGCAGATGCACGAGACGGTGATCGAGCGGGCGCTCGCCCGATCGGCCTACGACGACGTGGCCGACGTGGCGCAGCACGCCCTGCAGATCTGCGATCGGCTCGGCTCGACGCCGCGAGACCTGGAACGCCAAGCGACACTGTGGCTTCACCTCGCGGGCGCCAAGGGCATCCTGGAGGGGCAGGCCTCTACGACCGCGGCCGCCGCGGCGCAACGCGCCTTCGACATCGGGGCCAAGGTCAGGGGTCGCAGCTACTACGGTGCGATCGCCCTGCAGTGCCTCCTGCTGTGTGCCCACGGCCGGATCGGTGAAGCGGAGGTCATCGGCATCGGCCTTCGACAGGCCTACGAACGGTCCGGCGACCCCGACGTCGGCGTGGTCGCGGACTTCGTCCTGGTGGCAGTCAGCGCCCTGCGCGGCGAGGTGGCGCAGACCCTCGAGGTGGGACGGCACATGATGGCGACCTTTCCGCCACCGGAGACCGTCAACGACCCGATGCACTTCTTCCACCCGCGCGTCTACTGCTGGATGGCCCTGTGCCAAGCGATCCGCGGCGACCGCGTGGCCATGCTCGACTACGTACGCGAGGCCCTGCAGTTGGCGCAGAGCCGCGGTGACGTATTCAACGCTCTGGCAGCGAAACTGGTCCTCGTCGAGGCTGCGGCGGTGCTCGGCGACGTCGAGGGCACCGCGGCGGCCGCGTACGCCGTCGAACAGCAATTCAACGCGGCGGGCGGGCACCAGTGGGGCGGCGCCGCCAAGGTGATCGCCGTGTGGGCGGACGTCCTCGGGGGTAACGGTGAACCTGCCGCCGCCTTCGAGGCGTTCGAGGTGCTGACCGCCGACGGGTCGACCGCGATGAACCCGTTCTTCCTCGCCCTGCTTGCCGACATCGAAAACCATTGCGGCCGAACGGGTCACGCCCGGGAGCTGCTGGGACGTGCGCAACACCTCGCCGACACGACCGGCGAGCACGCCTGGGACGCGTTCATCGGCCGCCGCGTCGCGGGGGTGGCACCGCTGCGGCCGGACCGGCCCGTCGGCTCGCGGGGACTCGGCCAGCGCCGCCCGCTACACCATCCGGCCGGACACGTTGCCCAGCACGCGGATTCCGACTCCGGCGAACGGCCCCAGCCCGCCGACTACTGACGCGCGAAATTCAGGCCTGGAGAGTCAGGCAGGCCGAGGCGCCATCGATCACTCCCTGCCGGAAGGCCTCCACCCTGGCGTAACCCACACCTTGCCGGTCGACGTCACCGGACCCGCGAAACACCAGCAGCGCCTTGATCCCCTCGTCCAGATCCCCGGGTGAGATGTGGTAGCTGCTGGTGGCCTCCCGGTTGAAGAGGATGACGCTCGCCGTATACGCACCGGCCAGGCAATCGCCGCGCAGTGTCGAGGTCTTCTCGTCGGAGTCGTCGCCGAGGCGGTTCAGTGCTGCGAGTCCGAACTGCGTCGCGAGCAGAGTCGCGACGGCGTAGTCGCCGCCCTGCCGGTACACCTCGGGCATCGTCTGGACGTTGTCCCAGCCGACGTAATCGTCTGGGACACAATAGAACAGCGAGTAGGCCCCGGTGGCGCTGCCGCCACAGGCCGGCGGGTTCTTCGGGTCGAACGGCTCGATGCCCTTCAGCGGCCTCCACGCCCCGCCCTTGGCCAGTTCGGGATACACCTGCGTCCAGTAGTCCTCCAGGTCGTACGGCACGCCGTTGACGATCGAGTCGTAGGGCGCGTCCCCACCAGCGGCCGCGTCCTTGGCGTCGCTGAACGGCAGCTCGAGAACGGTCGGGTTGCCGTCGGCATACCCCTTGCATCCGTCGACGCCGTGGTCGAAGCCGTCCTGGAAGGCACTGACCCGGTCGAAGCCGCTGCCGTGCGCCGAGGGGTCCTGAACGTTCGTGCCGGGGGTGTCCTTGAGGTCGAGGATGCCCGCGAGTGCGGTGTCGAGATCCCCGGCGGATACGGTGAACGAGCCGCTCTCCTTGGCGTGCTTGGACCACCCACCCGCGAAGCAGTCGGCCTGCAGCTCCGAGGACACCGTCAACGCATTGTGGTCGAAGAAGCCCGACCGCTGCTGAACGGCATGCCCGAATTCGTGGGCCAGCACCACCGGAACGATGAAGTCTCCGTACTTGGATTGCAGTTCGGGCAACAGGCCCGAGGCGTCCCACGCCACGGAGTCGTCGACCTTGCAGTAGAACGCGTTGCCCGCCACGTCGTCGTAATTGCTGGCGCAAGCCGGGCCACTCTCCGACGCCGGGGTCAACGCGTAGAGGCCTCCGTCGACGGTCTTGAACGGCTTGCCGTAGAGCTTCGGGAACTCGTCGGTCCAGAACCGCTGCAGATCGGCTATCGCCTCGATGGCGAGCTTGTTCGTCGGTACCGACGGGTCACCCTCGATGTGGACCGACGACGTGTCGGGCGGCTTCTGACCCGATGGCTTCGCGGTGTCGGGTGCGGCCGGCTTGGGGCCGCCACAGGCGGTGAGTAGTACGGCCAACGCGGCCGCCGACCAGGCTCGGGCATTCATGCCCGAGGACGTTAGGCATCGCGATTGGAAGGCGCTTGGAACCTCGTAGCCCCGCCCCCACCAACGACCGCGAGGGTCCCCGCACGTGCGTTCGGGAACCCTCGCGGTTCGTGAGCTCTCAGGCGTCGGCGCGCTCGTGGGCCTCGTCCAGCACGGTGCGCCCGATCTCGGCGTAGGTGTCGGGCTTGGCAGACCGCAACCAGACCGCGTAACCCAGGCCGATGGCGAAAACGGCCAACAGCATGTACGGGCCGGCCTTGAGGACATAGGAGTTCGACGCCGCGCCCGCGGCCACCGCGAGGCTTTGCCACAGGGCCCAGACGACGTACAGCATCGCGACGCCACCGATTAGCGGGCAGATCAGCGTCGTGATCACGTTGCCCTTGTGCGCCTTCTTGACCCAGAAGTACGAGATCACCGCGGCCGAGCAGATGGCCTGCACCAACATGATGGCCGCGGTGCCGATGAGGGCGAGCAGACCGTAGATGTTGACGTAGGGCACCAGGCTGGGCGTGTCGACCAGGTTCCCGCTGGCGTCGGCCGCCTGGACCGCGGTGAGACCGGCGAACGACAGCACGATGGCGAGGGTGATGACACTCTGGACGGTCGATGCGATGTAGGGTGAGCCGTGCTTGGGGTGGGTGCTGCCCAAGGTGTTCTTGACCCTGTCCGACGGGATCTCCCGACCGAGGGCGAACAGGTACCGCGCCGCCGCGTTGTGGAAGGCAAGGGCACACGCGAACGATCCGATCACCAGCAGAATCTTGTAGACGTCCAGTGGCACCGCTCCCAGCTTGCCCTCGACCAGCTTGAAGAACAGGTCGAGTGGGTTGGCGCTGATCGAGGCCTCGACTGAATTCTTGGCGCCGTTTCCGGCGATGACCATCGCCGAGATGAAGGTGTAGAACAAGCCCAGTCCGACGACCGCGATGATGGTGGCGCGCGGCACGATCTTCTTCGGGTTGCGGGACTCCTCGCCGTAGACCGCGGTGGTTTCGAAGCCCACCCACGACCAGAACGCGAAGAACAGCCCGGTGGCCATGGCGCCTGCGGTCGCGGCGGTGCCGAACGCGCCTGCCGGCAGGCTCTTGAACGCGTTGGTCGAGAACACGGTCTGACCGAGCATCAAGCCGTCGGGGCCGCCGCCGGAGAAGATCACCGAGAACGCCAGCGCCAGGAGAATCAGGACTTCACACGTCAGGGTGACGCCGAGGATCGCGGCGGTGAGGCTGATGTCGAAGTAGCACAGCACCGCGATCGCGATGATCGCGACGATCGCGATCGCCAGCCACGGAACGTCGACGCCGAAGATCGTGTTCAACGCATCGTTGGCGAAGTACGCGCAACCGCCGATCAGCGAGCCCTCGAACACCACGTAGGCGAAGGTGGCCAGCATGCCGCTCGCCATGCCCCAAATCTGGCCAAGGCCGTGGGAGATGAACCCGTAGAACGCTCCCGTGGTGGTGATGTGCCGCGCCATCGAGACGTAGCCCAGCGCGAACAGCGTCAGGATGATCGTCGCGAAGAGGAAGCCGCCCGGTGCGCCCAGGCCGTTGCCAAATCCGACGGCGATCGGCACGTTGCCGGTCATCGCGGTGATCGGGGCCGCGTTCGCCACGGCCATGAAGAGCACCGCGACGATGCCGATCGATCCCTTCTTCAGGCCCGTAGCGGTCTTCGGCGGGGTATCGACGGCTTCGGATTCGGCGGTCACACATGCCTCCTGGCTCGGATCCAGCACACTTTCGGCCCGCTGTGATGCGAGTCCGTCTCAGAGCGTCGCACTCGCAGAGGATCTCGACAAGTCGAACGGCGATGTTCGCAGGAAGCATTTACGCAAACGTCAGCGGCCCAGGCCGGTGGCCTGGGCCGCGTGACGCCTCCCGCGAGGGATGCGTGTTACAGCGTGGCGGTGTCGATGACGAAGCGGTACCGCACGTCACTGGCGAGCACGCGCTCGTATGCCTCGTTGACGTAGTCCGCGGCGATGACCTCGATCTCCGGGGTGATGTCGTGCTCGGCGCAGAAGTCCAGCATCTCCTGGGTCTCGGGAATGCCGCCGATCATCGAGCCGGACAGGCTGCGGCGCTGCGCGGCGAGGGGGAAGAACGGGAGCTCCATCGGCTTCTCCGGAGCACCGACCTCGACCAGCGTGCCATCGGTGGCCAGCAGGCCCATGTAGGCGGCGAGATCCAGATTGGCCGACACGGTGTTCACGATCAGGTCGAACTTGCCGTCCAGCTTGGTGAAGGTGTCGGGGTCGCTGGTCGCGTAGTACTCGTCCGCACCAAGGCGCAGGCCGTCCTCCATCTTCTTCAGCGACTGACTCAGCACCGTCACCTCGGCGCCCATCGCGTGGGCGATCTTGACGCCCATGTGGCCGAGGCCGCCCAGGCCGATGATGGCGACCTTCTTGCCGGGTCCGGCGCCCCAATGATGCAGCGGGGAGAACAGGGTGATGCCCGCGCACAGCAGCGGAGCGGCCTTGTCGAGCGGGATGCTGTCGGGGATCCGCAGCACGTAGTTCTCGTCGACGACGATGGCCTGGCTGTAGCCGCCGTAGGTCGGGGTGCCGTCCTTGCCGGTGGCGTTGTAGGTGCCGATCATGCCGCCCTCACCGGTGCAGTACTGCTGCAGACCGGCCTTGCAGTTGTCGCACTCGCGGCAGGAGTCGACGAAACATCCGACGCCGACGTGGTCGCCCACCTTGTACTTGGTGACCTCCGAGCCGATCTCGGTGACGACCCCGGCGATCTCGTGGCCGGCGACCACGGGGTACTCGGGAACGCCCCACTCGGCCTTTACGGTGTGGATGTCGGAGTGGCAGATGCCGGCGAACTTGATGTCGAATGCCACGTCGTGCGGGCCGACGTCGCGGCGCTCGATGGTGGTCTTGGTCAGTGGCTCGGTGGCCGAGGTGGCGGCCATGGCCGAAACGGTAGTGGTCATCTTCTCTTCGTACCCTCTTGTCGTCGTGACGTATCAACCCTCACTGGAACTTAGCGAAGGTAATGAATCGGGCGCGACACTGCGCCCCCGGGAGTGCAAACGGGCGCCGGCGGCGGATTAGTCCCGAATGCCGGCCATTGCCAGGTTAGAGCCGATCGCCGCGGAGTGTGCGGGCGCCGGTCGCGGCCGGGTTCGGCGCCGGCGAATACCTGTCACACGACAGACACGCGCGACGCCTGTTGTTAACCGATGCCCGCGGATCGGTTACATCACCGCAACCACGGAGGCCTCGCGAACGCGAAAACTGTCATCTGACAGATATGCGGTCGCCAATCGGCGGCATGAAGCCATTGGAGTACTGGTGACGGACACCGCCACGACGGCCGGCGCGCGCGCCCATGCGCGGGCCCAGCACGGACGGACCACCGAGTTCATGCGTCACGTGCCGGCCTCGAGTAGTCCGACGGCGCCCGACGGGGTACCTGCCGCGAACCTGGTGTGGTCGGAAACCGTTGCGCCGGGCGGTTATACGACCACGGTGCTGGCGCGTGGCACGCGGCTGCGGCTGACGGACCTGGACGGCGACGCGTGCGCGCACCTGCTGATCCACCGGGCGGACGCGACGCACGAGCGCCTCAACGTCGCCGACACCGTCAAGGTGCCGTGGCAGGCCTACCTGGGGATCGGACACCCACTGCTCAGCGGTTTCGGCCGCGTCCTCGCCACCGTGGTCGGCGACACCTCCGGTGCCCACGACGCGCTGGCGGGCACCACCACCCGCCTGGGCAACGAGGAACGTTACGGGGCTGCGACCCCCGAGTCGGCCTCGCCCGCGGGCCGTGAACTGCTGCTTCTCGCCGCCCTCAAGAACGGCCTCGGCCAGCGTGACCTGCCGCCGTCGGTGTCGTTCTTCAAGGGCGTGCGGGTGGACTCCGACGGCGTGCTGCAGTGGCAGGGGGCGGCCGGCGCCGGGTCGTCGGTCGATCTGCTGCTGCACGTCGATGCCATCGTGTCGCTGGCCAACACCGCCCATCCGCTCGATCCGCGGCCCGACTTCACGTGTTCGCCGCTGCAGGTCCACGCCTGGCCCGCGGCCGGGGACCTCGAGCGCCTGGTCGCCGGCGACCTCGTCGGCCCCCTGGGCCCGGAACACCGCCAAGCCGTCGCCAACACCGATGCCGACCTGACCGCCCGAGGAGTCCTGTGAGCGCCCCGACCACCGCCGAGAACGCCGCGCTCGTTGCGGGCACCGTCGTCCTCGACGAGCTCGTCGCCGCCCGGGCCGCCTGGTCGGCGGTCGTGGTCGCCGGGGACGTGCTGACGATCGTCGACCTCGCCGGAAACCAGGCGGTCGACTGCCTGCTGTACTCGGCCGCCGACACCAGCGTGCGCTACTCGGCGTCGGAGACGATCGGCCGGCAGGGCCGGATCGTGCTCACCACGGGTTCCGTCCTGCGGGCCGACACCGGCGCCGCCCTGATGACGGTGGTGGGCGACGAGGTCGGCGTGCACGACACGCTCGGGGGCGCCTGCTCCAAGGAATCCAACACGCTGCGCTACGGCCAACACACGCGCGCCCAACACGGCTGCCTGGAGAACTTCCTGATCGAGGGGGCCCGCAATGGGCTTGGCGCTCGGGATCTCGCGAGCAACATCAACTGGTTCATGAACGTGCCGGTGGACCCCGATGGGGCACTCGGCATCGTCGACGGGCTGTCGGCGCCCGGCAAGCGGGTGGCGCTGCATGCCGAGATCGACACTTTGGTGTTGGTGTCGAACTGCCCGCAGATCAACAACCCGTGCAACGCGTTCGACCCGACCCCGGTGCGGATGATCGTCACCCGGCCGGATGGCGCCGCGTGACCGCCCACGAGCGCTTGCGCGAGGAGCACGTTGCCGACTCCGTACTGATCGCCAACCGCGGCGAGATCGCCGTCCGGCTGGTCCGGTCCGCCCGGCTGCTGGGGCTGCGCACAGTCGCGGTCTTCTCCGACGCCGATCGGGGCGCGCCGCACGTCCGGCTCGCCGACGACGCCGTGCGGCTGGGGCCGGCCCCACCGGCCGACAGCTACCTCCGTACCGACGCGATCCTCGACGCCGCCGCGGCGACGGGTGCCGACATGATTCATCCGGGCTACGGATTCCTCTCGGAGGACGCGGATTTCGCGTCCGCCGTCGAGGCGGCGGGGATCTCATTCGTCGGCCCGACGCCGCATCAGCTGCGCGTCTTCGGCACCAAGCACACCGCACGCGCGGCGGCGCGGGCGGCGGGGGTGCCCGTGTTCCCCGGCTCCGAATTGCTCGACGACGCCGACGCCGCGCAGGCGGCGGCCGCCGACATCGGCTATCCCGTCATGCTCAAGGCGACCGGGGGCGGCGGCGGAATCGGCATGCAGGTCTGCCGCAGCCCCGCGGACCTCGCGTCCGCCTTCGACCGGGTGTCCCGACTGGCGGCGCGGAGTTTCGGCGCGGCGGGCGTGTTCGTCGAACGCTTCGTCGACCATGCGCGTCACGTCGAGGTGCAGATCTTCGGCGACGGCACGGGGCGCGTGGTCTCCCTGGGCGACCGCGACTGCTCGCTGCAGCGCCGCAACCAGAAGGTGATCGAAGAGGCACCGGCGCCGGCACTACCGGAAGGGCTTCGCGCGCAACTGCATTCGTCGGCACGGGCGCTGGCCGCCGCGATGGCCTACCGTTCCGCGGGCACGGTGGAGTTCGTCTACGATCCCAGTCGGGAGGAGGCGTCGTTCCTCGAGGTCAATGCCCGGCTGCAGGTCGAGCACCCGGTCACCGAGGCGGTCACCGGTGTCGACCTGGCGCAGTGGATGTTCCGGCTCGCGCGTGGTGAGGTCGACGTGCTGGCTCCCCACCTGGCGCCGGGCGCCACCGTCGGGGCCGTGCCGGTGCGCGGCCATTCGGTCGAGGCGCGGGTGTATGCCGAGGATCCGTCGCGTGATTACCGGCCGAGCACCGGGACGCTCGTGGCCGTGAAGTTCCCGACCGACATTGCTGGCGATCCCGCACCGCGGGTCGACACCTGGGTCGAGGCCGGCACCGAGGTGTCGGCCTTCTACGACCCACTGCTGGCCAAGGTCGTCGCCGTCGGTGCGGATCGGGACGAGGCGCTCGATCGGCTGGGCCGCGCGCTGGACGGCACAATCCTGCACGGCATCGAGGTCAACGTCGGAATGTTGCGGGCGGCGCTGACACTCGACGACGTCCGCGCCGCCCGGCACAGCACCGCCACCCTCGCCGGGGTCGCCGACCCGCGGCCCCGCATCACCGTCGAGCGTCCCGGCCTACTGACCACCGTCCAGGACCTGCCCGGTCGGGTGGGGCTGTGGAACGTCGGCGTCCCGCCGAGCGGCCCGATGGACGACCTGTCGTTCCGGCTCGGCAATCAAGCCCTCGGAAACGCCGAGGGCGCACCGGGTTTGGAATGCACCGCATCGGGTCCGGCGCTGCGCGTCACGCACACCACCACGTTCTGTGTCACCGGAGCCGACTGCCTGGTGACCATCGATGGGTCGCCGGCGCCGATGTGGGAGCCGATCGAGGTACCCGCCGGAGGAGTCCTCGGCATCGGTACGGCGGAGACGGCCGGCCTGCGGACCTACGTTCTGGTCGGCGGCGGCTTCGACGTACCGTGCTATCTCGGAAGCGCCTCGACGTTCACGCTCGGTCGGTTCGGTGGCCACGGCGGCCGCCCACTGGTCGTCGGGGACGTCCTCCGCGCGGCGCCACTCACGGTTGCCGGACCAGAAGGCGCCGTACCACGAAATCTTCGGCCCGCGATGCCGTCCGACTGGGAGCTTGCCGTCACCGAGGGCCCGCACGGCGCACCGGAGTTCTTCACCCGCGAGGACATGGACACGCTCTTCGCCGCGCCATACGTCGTGCACTTCAACTCGGCACGGACCGGGGTACGCCTGGAGGGCCCGCGGCCGAAGTGGGCCCGGCCCGACGGCGGCGAGGCCGGACTACACCCATCGAACATCCACGACAACGCGTATTCCGTTGGGGCGCTGGACTTCACCGGCGACACCCCCATCCTGCTCGGTCCCGACGGCCCCAGCCTCGGCGGCTTCGTGTGTCCGGTAACGGTCGTGGCCGCCGACCGGTGGAAGCTCGGACAGCTCCGGCCCGGCGACACGGTCCGATTCGTCCCGATCCAGGCCGCCACGGCACCGTCGCGAGCCGAGTTGGGCGGCGCGCGAAGGGCATCGGCCGCCACGGTCGCGCGATCGTCCCGCGACGGTGACGACGGCGTGCTCGGCCGCCGCGAGGCCGACGGCGCACCCGCCGTCACCTACCGGCGCAGCGGCGACGACAACGTGCTGGTCGAATACGGCGACATGGTTCTCGACCTGGCGCTGCGGGCGCGGGTGCACGCGCTCGACGAGCGGCTCACCGCCCTGCGCGCAACCGCCGAGCCCGGCATCCTGGACCTCACGCCCGGCATCAGGTCGCTCCAGGTTCACGTCGACCCCGATGTCCTGCCGATCGCGCGACTGCTGGGCCTGCTGGCCGAACTCGAGGACGACCTGCCCGCCACCTCCGAACTGGTGGTGCCCAGCAGATCGGTTCGGCTGCCGCTCAGCTGGGACGATCCGGCCACCCGAGAGGCCATCGCGCGCTACACCTCGGGTGTGCGCGACGACGCGCCCTGGTGTCCGTCCAACATCGAATTCATCCGGCGCATCAATGGATTGGCGAGCCAGGACGACGTCAGGGACACGGTGTTCTCCGCGGAGTACCTCACCCTCGGCCTCGGCGACGTCTACCTCGGCGCGCCGGTCGCGACGCCACTGGACCCACGCCACCGCCTGGTGACCACCAAGTACAACCCCGCCCGCACCTGGACTGCGGAGAACTCCGTCGGCATCGGCGGCGCCTACCTGTGCATCTACGGCATGGAGGGACCCGGCGGCTACCAGTTCGTCGGCCGCACCACCCAGGTGTGGAGCCGGTACCGGCACACCGCGCCCTTCGAGCCGGAAAGTCCGTGGCTGCTGAGGTTCTTCGACCGCATCTCCTGGTATCCGGTGACGGCCGAGGAACTCCTCGACCTGCGGGCGGACATGGCCGCCGGTCGCGGATCGGTCGACATCACCCCGGGAACGTTCTCGCTCGCCGAACACGAGCGGTTCCTCGCCGACAACGCCGACTCGATCACCGACTTCCGGAGCCGGCAGACGACGGCGTTCGCCGCCGAACGCGCCGCGTGGGCCGCGGCGGGGGAGTTCGACCGAGCCGAGCAGGCGGAGTCCCGGGTGGCCGTGAGCTCGGCCGACCTGGTGCTCGACGACGACGAGGAACGGGTTGACGCGCCCTTCTCGTCGAGCGTGTGGAAGGTGGACGTCGCCGTCGGCGACGCCGTGGTGGCCGGTCAGGCACTGCTCGCGCTGGAGGCCATGAAGATGGAGACCGTGCTGACTGCACCGTCCGATGGCGTCGTCACGCACGTGCTGGTTCAGGCGGGCAATCAGGTGGACCCGGGCACCCCGCTCGTGGTGGTCGGACCCGGCGGCTCGGCGTCCCTCGGGCGCGACGTGACAGGAGTACCGGCATGAGGGTCCAGCGAGAAGCGAAGCGGGATCGCTCGTGCTAGCCGTCGACCGGGTCCGCGCGGCGTACGCCGCCATCGCCGCAGCCGATCGGCCGGAGGTGTGGATCTTCCTGCGGCCCATGGCCGACGCGCTCGCCGACGCCGAGGCCGTCGACGCCGAGGTCTTGGCGGGGACCGACCTTCCGCTCGCCGCCCTCGCCGCCGCGGTGAAGAACAACGTCGACGTGGCGGGACTGGCGACCACCGCGGGCTGTCCCTCGTTCGCGACGACGCCGGCGACCGACGACGCGGTGGCCGTGGCCCGATTGCGCGCCGCGGGTGCGGTGGTGATCGGTGCGACCAACCTCGACCAGTTCGCCACCGGGCTGGTCGGAACGCGCAGTCCGCATGGCCCCGTTCGAGATTCGCGACGACCCCAGTACGTCTCGGGCGGATCGAGTGCAGGGTCCGCCGTCGCGGTCGCACTCGGTCTGGTCGACGTCGCGATCGGCACGGACACCGCGGGGTCGGGGCGGGTGCCCGCCGCACTGCAGGGCATCGTCGGCATCAAGCCCACCTACGGCGTCGTGCCGACCGACGGCGTCGTTCCGGCCTGCCGGTCCTACGACTGCGTAACTATCTTCGCCAGGGACCTCGACACCGCCGACGCCGCGATGGCGGTGATGGCGGGCGGTGCCCGCGCCTTCCCGGCCGATGCGCCGCTCTCCGCGCCGGAGAGCCCCACAGTGGCCGTCCCACAGGATGTTTCGGCACTACCGGCGGCGTGGCAGGCGGCCTTCCGCGCAGCCTGCGCCCGCCTCGAGGGTCACGGGGCCATTCTCCGGACGGTCGACCTCTCGCCGTTTCTCGCCGCCGCCCGGCTGCTGTACGACGGGGGCCTGGTCGCCGAACGGTACGACGCCGTCGGAGAGTTCGTCGACGCCCACCGCGCGGTCGTCGATCCGACCGTCGGGGCGATCATCTCGGCCGCAGGTAACATCTCGGCCGCGCAGCTGCTCCGCGACCGCCGTACGCTCGCCGACCTGACCGAGCAGGCAATGGCGGCACTGGGAGACTGTGCGGCCTTGCTCCTCCCGACCACCACCGACCACCCCGCGATCGCCGACGTCGCCGCCGATCCGGTGGGCGTCAACTCCCGGCTCGGTACCTACACCAACTTCTGCAACCTGATGGACATGTGCGCCGTGGCGGTTCCCGCGGGCACCGCGGGGGACGACCAATTCGGGGTGTCGGTGCTCGCGCGGGCCGGCGCGGATGCCGTCGCCATCGACGTCGCGCGCCTGGTCACGTCGCCTTCACGGTCGGTTGCGCTGGCCGGCGCGGCATCGGTCGCGGGCCGGGCGATCCAGCTGCCGTGGCCGCTGCGCGCGGGTGCCGGCGCCACTGCGCTGCTGGTCGTCGGCGCACACCTTCGCGGGCAACCCCTGGCCTTCCAGCTCGAGCAGCGGGGTGCCCGCTGGGCGGGTCCCGCCGTCACCGCGCCCCTCTACCGGCTGGCCCGCCTCGACACCACTCCGCCGAAGCCCGGTCTGGTTCGGGTCGGCGCCGCCGACGGCAGCGCGATCGGCGGGGAGCTGTGGCTGCTCAGCACGGCGATGCTCGGCGACTTCCTGGCGATGCTGCCCGAGCCGATGGCACTGGGCCGGGTCACCCTCGCCGACGGCACGGAGGTCGTCGGCTTTGGATGTGCGCTCGACGCGTGGCGGGACGGGGAGGACATCACCCACCACGGCGACTGGCCGACCTATCTGAGCAGCGTCGCGTCGGACTCGACGAGGGTGTAGCTGGCGATCTCCGCGCTGGTCCGCTCCCGCAGTGCGACGGTTTCGGCGTCGGGGACGCCGAGCACCCGCAGGCACGCGTCGGCCACGTGCACCGGCAGTTCGGTCCGTTCCGCACCCGGCGGCACCGACCACATGTTGACCAGCGACTCGACCAGCCGGAACGGCAGGTCGGCGGCGGCCAGGTGGACGTCGGTCCGGTCGATGACGGCGCGGCTGAGCTCGAGGTAGTGCAGCCGCAGCCGCTCCCGGTCCGACCAGAACGGCTCGAGGCCGGCGCCGCGAAGCTCGGGCAACAGGTACAGCGCGCCGAGGTTCCAGCGGCCCGCGAGCAACTGGTCGCCGTCAAAGGCGGCGAGGGCGTGCAGGTGCTCGGCTGCGGAAAGGGCCGGCTCGACGTCCAGCAGATGCGGAATGAATGCCAGCGTAGGACTGACGGTTTGGCCCAGCAGGGCGCAGAGGATGTCGTCCTTGGTCTTGAAGTAGTGGTAGAGCGAGGCCTGGCGGATGCCGACCGATTCGGCGATCGACCTGGTGGAGGTGCCGGTGTAGCCCATGGTCGTGAACAGTTCCCCCGCGGCGTCGAGGATTTCATCACGCGCGGTGAGGCCGGGGCGCCTCTGATCGTGGTGGCGGGGTCGACCGGCCCGAGCGAGCGGCATACGGCCATCGTTACCCATGCCAGCCCCAAAGTGGTCATGCCCTCCCGTTTCTGTCACACGACAGAAACGCGCGATACGCATCGGTTACCTGCGCCGCCAATTGGTTACGCCAGCGACACCCATCCGACCGGCACGGCCGGAAAACTGTCAGTTGACAGGCGAGCGGCACAGGGACGTGCCTCCGTCTCGCCGACCTCGACACTTCCTGGAGCGTTCGCACATGGGCATCGCTGTATCCGACGGGACCGCCGTACCCGGCGTCGACGCACCGTCGGACCCGTCGGACTCGACGGACTCGACGGTGGCGCCGACGACCGACGGATCCGTGGCCACCATCGACGACCTACGGGTCACCTTCCGACGCAACGGTCGCGACGTGCACGCCCTGCGCGGGGTGTCGCTGCAGATCGCCCCCGGGGAGATCCTCGGCCTGGTCGGTGAATCCGGCTCGGGCAAGAGCGTTCTCGGATTCAGCCTGCTCGGGTTGCTGCCCGAACACACCGTGATCGACGGCACGCATCACCGTCGTCGGGTCCGACATGGTCTCCGGCGACGCCAAGGCGCTGCGCAAGGTGCGGCGCCTCGACCTCGGCGCCGTCTTCCAGGATCCGATGACCTCGCTGAACCCGACCATGCGGATCGGGCGGCAGGTCGCCGAGGCCGCGGGCAGCGACGACGAGGCACTGCGGCTCCTCACCGCCGTCGGCATCCCCGAACCGAAGCGGCGGATGCGGGCCTTTCCGCACCAGCTCTCCGGCGGGCTGCGCCAACGGGTCATGATCGCGATAGCGATCGCCGGCAACCCCGAGCTGATCATCGCCGACGAACCGACGACCGCCCTCGACGTCACCGTGCAGGCCCAGGTGCTGCGCCTGCTGCGAAGCCTCCGCGACGAAATCGGTTGCAGCATCGTGTTCATCACGCACGATCTCGGCGTCGCCGCGCAGATCTCGGATCGCATCGCCGTGCTATACGCAGGCCGGATCGCCGAAGTGGGGCCCACCGCAGCGGTTCTCAACACGCCCGCGCACCCGTACACCCACGGCCTGCTGCGGTCCCGCCTGACGCTGGAGACCGCGCGGGACCGAAAGCTGGCGGCCCTGGCCGGCTCGGTCCCCAGCGCGGTATCGCCCTTGCCCGGCTGCGCCTTCGAACCCCGGTGCCCGATCGCCCGGGAGGACTGCACGATGACCCCGCCGGATCCCGTCGCGGTGGCGGCCGACCGGACCAGTGCCTGCATCCTTTCGCTCGACGAGGTCGCCGCCGAACTCGGCACCAAGTCGACGAATACCGAGGAGCCCTTCCCGACTGTCGAGGACGCTTTCCCTCAGCCGCCGTCGGTCGTACTTCAGGACGTCACCAAGACGTTCTCGGTGACCAAGCGATGGCTGGACCGGTCCGGCGAGGGCGGCAAACTGCATGCGCTGCGCGGTGTTTCGCTGCGCGTCGGGCACGGTGAGTCGGTCGCGCTGGTGGGGGAGAGCGGCTCTGGCAAGTCCACGCTGCTGCGCGCGATCGCCGGGCTGGAGAAGCCCACCTCGGGCACGGTGGAACTGGTCGCGGGTCAGCGGCCCCAGATGGTGTTCCAGGATGCCGGCGCCTCGCTGACTCCCTGGCTGTCGGTCGGTGAGCTGATCTCCGAGCGGCTCGGTGGCAGTGGGATGTCCCGGTCCGAACGGCGAGACGCGGTCATCGCGGTGCTCGAGCGGGTCGGCCTGCCCGCGGAGGTGGCGAAGTCACGGGCCGGGCAACTCTCCGGTGGCCAGCGGCAGCGGGTCTCGCTGGCCCGGGCGACGGTCGTGCCACCGTCGGTGCTGCTGTGCGACGAGCCGACGAGCGCCCTGGACGTGTCGCTGGCGGCCTCCGTGCTCAACCTCATCGGCGATCTTCGGCGCAGCCTCGACATGTCGGTGGTGTTCGTCACCCACGACCTGTCGGTGGCTCGCGTGGTCGCCGACCGGATCGCGGTGATGTACCTGGGCCGGATCGTCGAGATCGGTCCTGCCGAACAGGTCATCGGACATCCCGCCCACCCCTACACCCAGGCGCTGGTCGACTCGATTCCCGACCTCGGGCGTGAATCCCGCATCCTCCCAGGCGAACCCGCGAGCCCACTGTCGCCGCCGGCCGGGTGCGCCTTCCATCCCCGGTGCTCGATCGCCATCGAGGCCTGCAGTGGACGCGAACTCGACGTCCGGCTCGAGGGCTTCCCCGGCAATCCGCACCAGGTGGCGTGCATCGAAAGGCGGGCGGTCTGATGGCGATCGCAACGAGTATCCCGGCTACGCCGCCGGCGGCCCCGCTGGTTCGCGGCCGCGGCCGACGGCGGCTGTCGGTGCAGTCGCGTTCCACGGCGCTCAACTGGATCGGCTTCTCGCTGGTCTTCGTCGTCACGCTCGTTGCCGTCGCCGTCCCGCTGCTGACCCCCCACGACCCGCTGCTTCCCGTCGGCATGCCACTGCAAGCGCCCGGCAAGCACGGCTTCCTGCTGGGCAGCGACAGCATTGGCCGCGACATCCTCTCCCGAGTCCTCTACGGCGTGCGATCGAGTTGGTTCGCGGCGCTGGTGGTGGTCGCCGTCGGCCTGCTCTTCGGCGGGCTGGTGGGCCTGATCGCCGGTGCGACCGGCGGCTGGCTCGACTCGGTCCTGATGCGCATCACCGACGGGTTCCTGTCGCTGCCCGCGCCAGTGCTGGCGATCGCCGTGGTGGCGGCGCTTGGGCCGGGCTTCGTGCACACCCTGATCGCGGTGTCCATCGTGTGGTGGCCCTTCTATGCGCGGCTGGTGCGCGGCGAGGTCGCTCGGCTGGCGGCCCGGCCGCACGTCGAAGCGGCCAAACTCGCTGGGGTGAGCCGGTTCCGGCTCGCCCGACGACATCTGCTGCCGGGCGCGGTACCCAACGCGTTGGTGGCGGCCAGCCTCGACATCGGCACGTTGATCCTCACCCTCGCCGCGCTGTCCTTCCTCGGGCTCGGGCAGTCCGCGCCCGCTGCCGAACTGGGTGCCGACTCGGCGCGCAACCTGAGCTACTTCCTGCAGCAGTGGTGGGTCCCGGTGATGCCGGGTCTCGGTGTGCTGGTGCTGGCGTTGATCGGAAACATCGCGGGTGACAGCCTGCGCAACCTGATGAAGACGAGCTAGGCGGTCCGATGAGCGCTGGCACGAAGAGACGAGTACGTGAGCTATGAAGACATTCATTGCGACGCGCCTCGCGGCGATGGCGGCCATCCTGGTAGCCCTGACCGGGGTGATGTTCCTGCTGCAGCACATCTCTCCGATGGACCCGGTCAAGGCGCAGCTCGGTGCGCAGGCGTCGGCCCAGGCGGTCGCCGCCCGCCGCGAGGCGCTCGGGCTGAATCAGCCCGTGCTGGCGCAGTTTTGGCACTACTTGACCGGCGCGGTGACCGGCGATCTCGGCACGTCGTTCCGCACCCGCCACGGCGTCGCAAGCGATCTCGGCACGTTCTTCCCGGCCACCCTGGAACTCGCGCTGTACGGTCTGGCGTTCGCGCTGGTGCTGGCCGTGCTGCTGGCGTTCAGCACCACGCTGAAGTGGCGAGGGGCCGCCGTTCTGCGGGCCGTGCTCTTCACCGGGTCGTCGGCGCCGATGTTCCTACTGGGCATCCTCGGCCTGATCGTCTTCTACAAGGAACTCGGTTGGGTGCCCGCCAACGGCCGGATCGCGATCGCGAATCCGCCCACCGGCCCCACGGGTCTGCTCACGGTCGACGGACTGCTGAACGGCCGTTTCGACGTGGCCGCCGACGCGTTCCACCACCTTCTGCTGCCCTCGCTGGTGATCGCGATCGGTCCCGCCGTCGCCATCGGCCGGGTACTTCGCAGCAGCCTGCTGGGAGACATCGACAGCGACTACGCGCGGACGGCGCGAGCCAAGGGTCTGCCGGAGGGCACGATCCTGGCCCGCCACGTGCTGCGGAACTCGATCGGCTCCGCACTGTCGATGACGGGATTGCAAGTGGGGCTGATGTTCTCGGGTGTCCTCGTCGTCGAGCAGGTCTTCGGCTGGCCCGGCATCGGGCAGTACATCGCCCAGAGCATTCCCGTCGCGGACTTTCCCGCGATCGCCGGCGTCACGCTGATGCTCGGAGCCCTCTACGTCTTCATCAACACGGCAGTGGACCTGATGCAGGCCGCCGCCGATCCACGTATCGCCACAACAGGAGGTTAGGTGCCGAAACAGCCACTCATCGTGGGCAATCCGGTGTTCGTCGTCGTCGACATGCAGGAAAGCGGTGACATGCCCGCCGAGGAGGTGGGCATCGCCCACATGCCAGGCTACGAGGGTCGGATCGCGCGCGTTCAGCGCCTGCTCGCCGCGGCCCGCGCGGCAGACATCCCCGTGGTGTTCTTCCAGGAGGTGCACCGGCCCAGCGGTGTCGACTTCGGGCGCGAACTCGACGGGGTCGAGGGAGTGCACTGCGTCGAGGGCAGGCCCGGCACCGATCTGCACCCTGCGCTGCGGCCCGAACCGGGCGAGTTCCACCTCGTCAAGCGGCGCTACTCCGGCTTCATCGGTACCGAGTTCGACATCGTGCTGCGCGGGCTGAAGGCCGACACGCTGATCCTGGTCGGCGGACTGACGGACGTCTGCGTGCACTACACCTTCGCCGATGCCCACCAGCGCGACTATTACGTCCGCGTGGTCACCGACTGCGTCGGAGGCTCGTCGCAGTACCGGCACGACGCGGCGCTGGACGCCATGGAGTACCTGCAGACCGGTGCACTGCGCACCACCGACGAAATCCTCGCCGCCTTCGAATCGCAGTCCACGTCCGCATCGACCCCCGTCCTCCAAGGAGCCGCACGATGACCACCAAAATCCGTGCCATGGCGGCCGTCGCCGCAGTAGCTGTGCTCGCCCTGAGTGGTTGTGGCGGTTCCGATTCCACGACGACCGCGCCGAACGCCGCTCCGACCGACAAGGTGCTGCACCTGTCGTTCCTGCAGGATCCGGGGCAGCCGCCGGACCCCGACGTGTACTACGCCGGGCAGGGACTGTTGCTGACGACGAACACCTACGAGGGTCTGCTGCAGTACAAGGCGGGCACCGACAAGCCGGAACTGCAGCCGCTGCTGGCCACCGAGTGGAACGCCTCGCCGGACAACAAGGTGTTCACCTTCAAGCTCCGTGAGGGCGTGAAGTTCCACGACGGCACGCCGTTCACCTCGGCTGCGGTCAAGGCCTCGTTCGACCGTCGGCTCGCCGTCAATCAGGGGCCGGCATACATGGTGACCGACATCGATTCGGTGACGACGCAAGGGGATTACGGCGTCACGGTGACGTTGAAGGCGCCGAACTCGGCGTTCCTGGACTACATGGCCTGCCCCTACGGGCCACGGATGCTCAGCCCAGAGGGGTTGAAGAAGAACGCGGGAACCGACAACGCGCAGGGTTACCTGACCACGCACGATCTGGGCACCGGGCCGTTCACGCTGACCGCCGCCGAGGTGGGATCGCGTTATGCGCTCGCGGCGTTCCCGGACTACTGGGGCCCCAAGCCGTACTTCGAGAAGGTGGAGATACCCGTCATCACCGACGTCTCGGCCCAACAGCTGCAGTTCAACAATGGGCAGATTGCCGCCATCCTGCACGACCTGCCGTCGTCGGCGGTGCAGTCCTACCTGGACAACAAGTCCTTCGCCAACTACTCGCTGCCGACCATGATGTCGAACTTCGTGTACCTCAATCCGCGCAAGGGCATGATGGGCGACGCCACGAAGCGCACCGCGGTGTTGCAGGCCATCGACGTCGACGAGCTGGTCAAGCAGACCTACTTCGGGCGCGGCAAGACCGCCGAGCAGATCTACCCGCCGAACATGATGGCCGCCGACTTCGGCAAGCAGTCAGTGCCCCATGACCCATCGGTACTGACGAAGCTGGCGGCTGGTTTGCCTGCCGACCAGAAGGCCGTGACCATCGGCTACGACTCGAGCAACCCCGATAATCAGTTGATCAGCAACCTGATTCAAACTCAGCTTGCGGCGGCGGGTCTGACCGCGAAGGTGCAGGCCTATCCGACGTCGGAGATCTATGGCTGGATCGGCGGCGACGGGCAATCAGCACCGGAGATCATGACCTATCTCGGGTGGCCGGACGCCCCGTCGCCCTATACCTGGGGACACATCTCGTGGGATGCCAGCGGCGGCCTCAACTTCTTCGGGTGCTCCGCGCCGCCGGTGACCGACGCGCTGGCCAAGGGTCTGCCCGACGGCTCGGAGCAGGCGTTCTCGCAGGCCGGTCTCGAGGCGGTCAAGACCGGCTGCTGGCTGAACGTCGCCGACGTCAACGACTTCATGGTCGCGCAACCCTGGCTCAAGGGCGTCGAGCAGGCACACGTGGTGACGGACCCGAACACGCTCCGGCTGGCCGCACTCTCGGTGGGCTGATGGCGACGCTGGTTCGTCCGAGCGGTGTGCGCCGAATCATCCTGCTGACGTTGGGCTGGGAGGAACTGCCGAAGTCGGTGTCGGTGTTCGGCGCCCCGCCAGAGGAGCGGATGCGGGAGCCGGTGCCCGGAGTGCTGTTGCAGACCGACGGCGGTTGGGTCCTGCTCGACACGGGGTTCAACACCGCGCTGGTGCGGGATCCGGCGCTACACCGACGGTTCTTTCCGTCGGTCGAATACCGACCGGTCCTGCCCGGCCCGGGGGAACCGATCGAGCAGCGGCTCGCGGAGGTGGGGGTGGACTTCGATGCCATTCACACCGTGGCCGTCAGCCATCTGCACCACGACCATGCCGGCGGGCTGAAGCTGTTCGCCGGCAAGGTGCCGGTGCACGCCCAGCGCCGTGAACTCGAGTACGGGTTGTCGAATCATCCCGAGCCAGAAAGCAATGCGATCGTGCGGGTGGACTTCGACGACCCGAACATCGAGTGGCAGCTGGCCGATGGGGAGGCCCAGATCGCGCCGGGGATCACCGCGATACCCACCTATGGGCACACCCCGGGACACCAGAGCTTCCTGGTCGAACTCGACGAAGCAAGCGGCGGTGACGGTTTCGTGTTCGCCTTCGACGCCGCGGACCTCACCGAGAACATCGAGCACGAGCTGGCCATCGGTGGGTTCATCGACGTGGAGCCCGAAGAGACCATCGAACCGATCCGCCGGCTCAAGGAGCTGGCAGCGAAGAAGGGCTACCCGCTGATTCCCGGGCACGATCCCCACGTCTGGCCGGAGCTGACCGCGCACTTCCGCGACCGCTTCGGACCGGTCTCGGCGTAGATGGTTCCGCAGCTTGCCGAGTGCACCGGTCTGTGGCGGCGCACCCTGCTGATCGACGCCACCGGCGCGCATGACACCGGTGGCGGGGTGCGGTGGTTGCAGGGCATCACCGCCTACGTCGACTCCCGCGGCTTCGCCGGACGGCTCCGGCAGCACGGCGACGTCTTCGAGTGGGAGCGTGACGTCGACCTGGAACCGCCGGGCCCGTTCCCCGACGCAGGGTCGATGCGCTGGGACGGCGACGTCCTCGTCGAGACGGGCGTGCACGAGGACTACGCCGAGCAATGGGTCCGCGACGACGGGTCGGCGGGCACCTGCGGTGCGGTGTTCCTGCGCTCCTCCGACGGCGCCGACGGCCTGCTGATGCGGGTCGGGGATCTCTTCGGTTGGGCGGGCGCGGGTTCGGTGGTGATCGGGCAGGTCGCCGGGCCGGAATGGACCACTCTTCGAATCACCCTGTCGGACAAGCATATTCAAGCCAACGACGTCCGGTGGAACATCGAATCGAGCGAAGGGAACATGCCATGACCGGAACCGGGACTGGAATGACGTCATTCACCTCGGTGCCGATCGTCGACATCGGCGGACTGCGCTCACCCGATCGCGGGGAGCAGGACCGGGTGGCCGCCGCGATCGGCGAGGCCGCCCGTGACGTCGGATTCCTCTACATCAGCGGCTCGGGCATCGACGAGTCGCGGTTCGATCGTCTGCTCGCCGCGACCAAGGAGTTCTTCGCGCTGCCGATGGAGGAGAAGATGCGCAGCTACATCGGCCTGTCGCGCTGTCATCGCGGCTTCGTGCCCGTCGGCGAAGAGGGCGTGGCCAACGGTGTTCCCGACCTCAAGGAGGCGTTCGACACCGCGCTGGACCTGCCCGCCGACGACCCGGACTACCTTGCCGGGAACCCGATGCTGGGGCCCAACACGTGGCCGGACCTGCCGGGCTTCGCCGAGGCGGTGACCGACTACTACGAGGCAGTGCTGGAGGTCGGGCACCTGCTGCTGCGCGCGTTCGCCGTCGCCCTAGGCGAAGATCCGGACGTGTTCACCCAACACGCCACCAAGACGCCGAGCCAACTCCGGCTGGTGCACTATCCCTACAACCCCGACGCGCGCGACGGACTCGGCATCGGCGCGCACACCGACTACGAGTGCTTCACGCTGCTGAAGCCGACGGCACCGGGTCTCGAGGTGCTCAACGGCGCGGGGGAGTGGATCGACGTGCCGCCGGTGCCGGGCACCTTCGTGGTGAACATCGGGGACCTGCTCGAACTGTGGACCAACGGCGCGTTCGTCGCGACCAGCCACCGCGTCCGCAGGGTGGTCGAGGAGCGATATTCGTTCCCGCTGTTCTTCAACGTCGACTACGACACCGAGGTGGAGCCGCTGCCGCAGTACGCGTCGGCCACCGCGGGCGAGCGCCCTACGCTGAAGGCCGGCGAGCACCTGTTCGCCCAGACCGCCCAGTCATTCGCGTACCTGCGCAACCGCATCGACAGCGGCGAGCTGGTGCTGCCGGAGGGCTCGCTGCAGCTCAACCAGTTCGGTCAGCAGGCGTTGCAGGGCGCGGAGTAGCGCCGGTCAGTTGATCGGCGCGTTCATCGTCGCCAGGTCGTCGAGGATGCCGCGTGCCGCCACGATGCCCTGGCCGGTCTGCCACACCTCGTCGTTGACGACGAACACCCGGTTGTCGCGGACCGCCGACAGCTTCTTCCACGCGTCGCTCCCGAGCACCTGGGGCGCGCGGTCCTTCGCGGCGCTCGAGTCGAACGACAGGTAGACGACGTCGCCATCGGCCGCCGAGAAGTCCGTCGACTTGGACACCTCCGTGGTGCCGATCTCCTCGAACGGCTTGTCCTTGAAGCGCTGTGTCGCGGGCCGGTCCGCGCCGACGGAACCCAGCACGCTGGCCGGGAAGTCGTCGAGGCCGAAGACGCGCAGCGTGCGCTCGGTCAGCTGCACCACCGACACCTGGTAGTGGGTGGCGTCGTGGTCGGTGCCGGTGCGGTCGGCGGCCTGTTCGAACCCGTCGATCAGCTGCTTGGCGGCGTCGGCGCGCCCGGTTGCCGCACCGACGCTGCGCACGACGTCCTGCCAGCCGGGGCCGGGAGCGCCCGTGAACACCGTCGGCGCGATCGCCGACAATTCGCCGTAGGCCTCCGGCGTCAACGCCTGCGAGCCGAGGATGAGGTCGGGTTTGGCGGCCTTGATCGCCGCGACGTCGGGTGACGTGCGGTCTCCCGCGGCGGGCACGTCGTGCACGACCGTGCCGAGGTATGACGGCTGGCCCGACGACCCGTCGCGCAGTGCGGCGGCCACGATCC
This sequence comes from uncultured Actinomycetota bacterium, assembly GCA_963846985.1. Classification (GTDB taxonomy): domain Bacteria; phylum Actinomycetota; class Actinomycetes; order Mycobacteriales; family Mycobacteriaceae; genus Mycobacterium. The sequence goes on along the minus strand of CAWJYC010000010.1, from coordinate 21,739 downwards.
GGGACTGCAACCCCAGCGCGCAGAGGGCGTCGAGCTGATCGCCCGAGAGCACGACGATGCGCTGCGGATCGGCGGGTACGTCGGTGGTGCCGGCCGCGTGGCGGACCTGCCGCGTCGGCGCGCCGTCCGGGGGAGCGGGGTCGAGCTGCGCCGGATCGGGTGCGCACGACTCGTCGGGTCGGCGTTGGTTGCCCAGCACACCCGCGCCGGCGATCTTCGTCGTGCTGGTGATCACCGAGCCGGCGGAGTCCGGCGTGCCGGATGCATCCGTCGACCCCCCGCAGGCGGTCGCGAGCGTCATCGCAAGCGCGACGATCACCGCTGCGGGCGCTGCCGCCGGACTCATCCGTGAGTAGGGGAACGGCACGCCGCCGACGGTACCAACCCGACACCGCCACGTTGCCCCCCGGCGCCCGCACCACGGCCGTCTCCCGCTGGTCAGGCGCCGTCGGCCGGGAGAGTATTACCAATTACGACGGTTTGTAGGACCCACGGCGCCGAAGTCCGAAACGGAGGATAGGATTCGAGGCGAAACTGCGGGGTATTTCCCGTCGAATTTTTTGGAGGACCTGTTGGTAGCCGAAGCGCCCCCAATCGGAGAACTCGAGGCACGCCGTCCGTTCCCGGCACGGATGGGCCCCAAGGGCAACCTGATCTACAAGCTGGTGACCACCACCGATCACAAGCTGATCGGCATCATGTACTGCGTCGCCTGCTTCGTCTTCTTCTTCATCGGCGGACTGATGGCGCTGTTCATGCGCGCCGAGCTGGCCCTGCCTGGACTGCAGTTCCTGTCCAATGAGCAATACAACCAGCTGTTCACCATGCACGGCACGGTGATGCTGCTGTTCTACGCGACTCCGATCGTGTTCGGCTTCGCGAACCTGGTGCTGCCCTTGCAGATCGGCGCACCCGACGTCGCGTTCCCCCGGCTCAACGCCTTCTCGTTCTGGCTGTTCCTGTTCGGCGCCAGTATCGCGCTGGCCGGTTTCATCACCCCCGGTGGTGCCGCGGACTTCGGGTGGACCGCGTACTCGCCGCTGACCGACGCCATCCACTCGCCCGGCGCGGGCGGCGACCTGTGGATCATGGGCCTGGCCGTCGGCGGTCTGGGCACCATCCTCGGCGGCGTGAACATGGTCACCACCGTGGTCTGCATGCGGGCGCCCGGCATGACGATGTTCCGGATGCCGATCTTCACCTGGAACATCCTGGTTACGTCGATCCTGGTGCTGCTGGCCTTCCCGCTGCTGACCGCCGCGCTGTTCGGCCTGGCCGCCGACCGCCACCTGGGTGCGCACATCTACGACCCGGCCAACGGTGGCGTGCTGCTGTGGCAGCACCTGTTCTGGTTCTTCGGTCATCCCGAGGTGTACATCATCGCGTTGCCGTTCTTCGGCATCGTCACGGAGATCTTCCCGGTATTCAGCCGCAAGCCGATCTTCGGCTACACCACGCTGATCTACGCGACCATCTCCATCGCCGCGCTGTCGGTCGCCGTGTGGGCGCACCACATGTACGCCACGGGTGCGGTGCTGCTGCCCTTCTTCTCCTTCATGACGTTCCTGATCGCGGTGCCGACCGGCATCAAGTTCTTCAACTGGGTCGGCACGATGTGGAAGGGACAGTTGACCTTCGAGACCCCCATGCTGTTCTCGGTGGGCTTCCTCGTCACCTTCCTGCTCGGTGGTCTGTCCGGGGTGCTGCTGGCCAGCCCACCGATCGACTTCCACGTCACCGACTCGTACTTCGTCATCGCGCACTTCCACTACGTGCTGTTCGGCACCATCGTGTTCGCCACGTACGCGGGCATCTACTTCTGGTTCCCGAAGATGACGGGCCGGCTGCTCGACGAGCGGTTGGGCAAGCTGCACTTCTGGTTGACGTTCATCGGCTTCCACACCACCTTCCTGGTGCAGCACTGGCTGGGCAACGAGGGCATGCCGCGGCGGTACGCCGACTACCTGCCCAGTGACGGCTTCACGACGCTGAACATCGTGTCGACCATCGGCGCGTTCATCCTCGGAATCTCGACGATCCCGTTCGTGTGGAACGTGTTCAAGAGCTGGCGCTACGGCGAGCCGGTGGTGGTCGACGATCCGTGGGGCTACGGCAACTCGCTGGAGTGGGCGACCAGTTGCCCGCCGCCGCGGCACAACTTCACCGAGCTGCCCCGGATCCGTTCGGAGCGACCGGCATTCGAGCTGCACTACCCGCACATGGTGGAGCGGATGCGGGCCGAGGCACACATCGGTGGCGGTCCGCACCCGACGGCCGGCGACGTGACCGAGGCCGACGACGTCAAGGTCCGTTCCTGAGCGAGTCGTAGAGCGCCGTACGCGGTCATGAGTGCGTCAAGCGTGTCGGTGTTGATCACCGTCACCGGAGTCGATCAACCAGGCGTCACCTCGGCCCTGTTCGAGGTGCTGTCGCGGCACAAGGTGGACCTGCTCAACGTCGAACAGGTCGTGATCCGCAATCGCCTGACCCTCGGTGTGCTGGTGGCGTGCCCCGACGACGTCGCCGGGGGAACGGCGCTGCGCGACGAGGTGACCGCGGCGATCCGCGGCCTCGGTTTGGACGTCACCATCGAACGCAGCGACGACCTGCCGGTGCTCGGTGAGCCGTCGACGCACTCGATCGTCGTGCTCGGTCGGCCCATCAGCGCGCAGGCCTTCGGCGTGGTCGCCGGGGAGGTGGCCGCCCTCGGAGTCAACATCGACTTCATCCGCGGGGTGTCCGACTATCCCGTCACGGGTCTGGAACTGCGGGTGTCGGTGCCGGCGGGTGGGGCCTATGGCCAGCTGCAAACGGCCCTGGCGCGGGTGGCTGTCGCCGAGAGCGTCGACATCGCGCTGGAGGATTACAGCCTGTCGCGACGGGCCAAGCGGCTCATCGTGTTCGACGTCGACTCGACCCTGATCCAGGGCGAGGTGATCGAGATGCTGGCCGAGCGGGCGGGCGCGCTGGCCGCGGTGGCCGAGGTGACCGACGCCGCGATGCGCGGTGAGCTCGACTTCGCCGAGTCGCTGCACAAGCGGGTCGCCACCCTGGCCGGCTTGCCCGCCGAGGTGCTCGACGAAGTCGCCGATCAGATCGAGCTGACGCCGGGCGCGCGCACCACGATCCGGACCCTGCGCCGGCTTGGGTACTACTGCGGCGTCGTCTCTGGCGGCTTCCGCCAGGTGATCGAGCCGCTGGCGCACGACCTGATGATGGACTTCGTCGCCGCCAACGAACTGGAGATCGTCGACGGGCTGCTGACCGGACGGGTCGTCGGCGACGTGGTGGATCGGCCGGGTAAGGCCAAGGCGCTCAGGGACTTCGCCCAACAGGTGGGTGTGCCGATGGAGCAGACGGTGGCCGTGGGCGATGGCGCCAACGACATCGACATGCTGGCCGCCGCCGGACTCGGGGTGGCCTTCAACGCCAAGCCGGCCCTGCGTGAGGTGGCCGACGCGTCGCTGAGCCATCCGTACCTCGACACCGTGCTGTTCGTCCTGGGCGTGACGCGCGGGGAGATCGAGGCCGCCGACGCCGTCGACGGAACGCTGCGCCGGGTCGACATCCCCGAGTAGTTCGCTAGACGACGACGGCGCCGACGTCAGAGCCGCCCGCCCCCGTGCCGGTGACCCGCCGCCAGGCCCGGGCCAGCAACTCGATGGCCTCGGTCAGTTGGTCGTCGGGCAGCGTGTAGGGCACCCGGATGAATCGCTCCAGCGTGCCGTCGACGCCGAACCTGGGCCCCGGCGGGATGTCGAGGCCCATCCGCGCCGCCGCCGCCGACAGCGCGGTGCTCATGGGTGCGGGCAGCCGGACCCACAGCGACATTCCGCCCCGGCTGGGGTCCGGACGCCAGTCGGGCAGGTGCTCCTCGAGTAGCGCGAGCAGCAGGGCACGTCGGGCGCGAAGGGTGTCGCGGCGCTCGGGCAACAGGTCGTCGGCCTGGGCGAGAAGTCTTGCCGCAGCGAGCTGTTCGACGATTGGAGTGCCCATGTCGATGGCGGGGCGGGTGGCGCCGATGGTCGTCAGCGCACTGCGCTCGGCGCGGATCCACCCGATCCGCAAGCCACCCCAGCACGACTTGGACATCGATCCGACGGTCAGCACCAGGTCGCGCCGCGACGTCATCGCGGCCGCCAGCGGCGGGGGGACCGCCTCGTCGAGCCACATGTCGGTGATCGTCTCGTCGACGATCGTCCGGGTCCGCGTCTCGGCGATGATCTGCGCGAGGCGCCGTCTGCCCGCGGCTGGCAGCGTCATGCCCGTCGGATTGTGGTTGTCCGGAATCAGGTAGGCCAGGTTCGGCGACAGCTGACGCACCGCGGCGTCGATTGCGTCGAGTTCCCAACCGTCGTGGGTCATGGCGACCGGGACCGGCCGAAGTCCTCTACTGGCCATGGCCGCCAGAGCGCCGTGATAGGTGGGCTGCTCGACTAGCACGCGGTCGCCGGGTTGGGTGTAGGTCGCCATGATGAGCCCGATGGCGTGAAGCGCGCCGGTGGTCACCACGACCTCGTCGGGCTCGGTGGGAAGCCCACGCCGACAATACCTTTCGGCGATGGCTTCGCGCAGCGGCGCGACGCCGACCATCTCGATGCCGATGTCGCGCAGGTACGGGGTGACGTCGCCGGCGGCCTCGGTGAACGCGTGCGACACCGCCGCGGCGGGTGCGGCGAGAGTGGCGGCCGCGAGGTTCGCAGCCCGTGTCCCAGCGAATCCGGCCGACGCGGTTCCGACGCTGGTTCTGGCGGCGGCCGATGGCGCGACGGGCAACGCCGTCGTGCTTCGCGCTCCCTGGCGGGCCCTGAGGTAGCCGTCGTCGCGCATCTGGGTGTACGCCGCGGTGACGGTGGTGCGCGACACCCGGAGGGCGTCCGCGAGCGAGCGCTCACTGGGCAGCTGCGCGCCGACAGGCAGCCGGCCGTCGACGATCAGCATGCGTAGACCGTCGGAGAGGCCCTGGTAGGCAGGTCCGCTGGCGTTGGACGTACGCCAGTTGCCCAGCTCGCGGGCCAAGAGGTCCACATCGAGCCGTCGCCCCGCTAGTTGCACGCCCATTGAAGCCACTTTGCCCTCACTGGCTATTGATGGCAAGGCCAGTTGGCCTCCAGTATGGAGTCATGGCACAACACTGGACCTCACGGGTGACCCGTACGGCGAGCAAGATGGGTCGTGTCTTCCGGACCGAACTCCGGCCCTCCGGCGCCGACGATGCCGACGCCCGCCGCATGGAGAGCGACCTCGGCGCCATCCGCGCCCGTTTCTCGGACCACGGGTGAAGCGCGCCGTCGGTCGCGGGTCGGCGTTGCTGACCGGGTTGGTGGGGTACGGCTTCTCGATGGCAGTGATGGTGCGCGCCGGGCTGGGGCTCGACCCGTGGGACGTCTTCCATCAGGGCCTGGCCGGACGCACCGGCATGACCATCGGCATCGCGTCGGCCGTGGTCGGCGTTGCCGTGCTGCTCGCGTGGATCCCGCTGCGCAACCGGCCGGGAATCGGCACGATCGCGAACGTCATCGTCATCGCGGTCACCGTGGACGCCGCCCTGGCCGTACTACCCGAGCCCACCAACGTGGCGGTGCGCATCGCGATGATGCTGGGCGCGGTGCTACTCAACGCGCTCAGCACCGTGCTCTACATCGGGGCCGGCCTCGGACCGGGACCGCGGGACGGCCTGATGACCGGCCTCGTCGCCCGTACGGGACTGTCGGTCCGCCTGGTCCGGACGGCCATCGAAGCGACGGTGCTGACGGTCGGGTGGCTGCTCGGCGGCACCGTCGGGGTGGGCACGCTGGTCTACGCATTCGGTATCGGCCCGCTGGTGCAGCTCATTCTTCGAGTGACGCCGCGACGGTGGCTCGCCGCGAGCGGGTGGGCCTTCACCGAACCCCGCCTGACTACGATGGGCGAGTGCCAGCCGCCTCCAGCGATCACGACGACGAAGATGCAGTCGACCCCGACCTGCTGATCGACTTCGCCAGGATCACGCTCAGGCGCGGCGGCAAGACGCTCGTCGGCCCCGTCACGTGGGCGGTGGAACTCGACGAGCGCTGGGTGGTCATCGGCCCGAACGGCGCCGGGAAGACCTCGCTGCTGCGCATCGCCGCCGCCATGGAGCACCCGTCCTCGGGCACCGCGTACGTGCTCGGGGAGCGGCTCGGCAAGACCGACATGGCGGAGCTGCGGTCCCGGGTGGGGCTGAGCTCCTCGGCGCTGAGCCAGCGCATTCCCGACGACGAGGTGGTGCGCGACCTCGTCGTGTCCGCCGGGTACGCCGTGCTCGGCCGCTGGCGGGAGAAGTACGAGGACGTCGACTACGAGCAGGCCGTCGAGATGCTGGAAAGCCTTGGCGCCGAACACCTCTCCGAACGCACCTACGGCACGTTGTCCGAAGGCGAACGCAAGCGGGTACTGATCGCCCGGTCCCTGATGACCGACCCCGAACTGCTGCTCCTGGACGAACCGGCTGCCGGTCTTGACCTCGGGGGCCGGGAGGAACTCGTCGCTCGGCTCGCCGATCTCGCTGCGGACCCGGATGCCCCCGCCACCGTGCTGGTCACCCACCACGTCGAGGAGATCCCGCAGGGCTTCAGCCACTGCCTGCTGCTGTCTGAGGGCGCGGTCGTCGCGTCGGGACTGCTGACCGACGTGCTGACGTCGGAGAACCTGTCGAGGGCCTTCGGGCAGTCGATCACCATCGACGTCATCGACGGTCGCTACTTCGCGCGCCGCACCCGCAGCCGCGCGGCACACCGGAGGGCCACATGACCGAATCGGATCCACTCGTCCCGCGGCCGGCCGCCACCGTGATGCTGGTCCGCGACACCGCCGAGGGAATAAAGGTCTTCCTGATGCGCCGGCATGCGGCGATGGAGTTCGTGGCGGGCGTCATGGTCTTTCCCGGCGGCGGCGTCGACGACCGGGATCGCGGAGCCGACATCGCGTGGTTCGGCCCCGAACCGTCATGGTGGGCTCAGCGGCTCAATGTCGACGAGGGACTGGCCGAGGCTCTGGTGTGTGCCGCGGCCCGCGAGACGTTCGAGGAGTCCGGTGTCCTGTTCGCCGGGCCGGCCGATGATCCCGACGGCATCGTCGGCGACTCGTCGGTCTACGGCGACGCCCGGGCTGCGCTGGCCGACAACTCGCTGTCGTTCGCCGACTTCCTACGCAGCGAGAACCTGGTGCTCCGGGCGGATCTGCTTCGGCCGTGGGCGAATTGGGTGACGCCGAAGGAGGAGCGCACCCGTCGCTACGACACCTTCTTCTTCGTCGGGGCGCTGCCAGAGGGGCAACGGGCCGACGGCGAGAACACCGAGACCGACCGCGCCTTCTGGACCACCCCGCAGGCGGGTCTGGACGAGTTCGCCGCGGGCCGCTCCTTCCTGCTGCCGCCGACGTGGACGCAGCTGGACTCCCTCAACGGGCGCACCGTCGCGGAGGTGCTCGCGGTGGAACGGCAGATCGAGCCCGTCGAGCCACACCTGGCGGCCGACGAGGACACCGGCAACTGGGAGATCGAGTTCTTCAACAGCGATCGCTACAACGCAGCCCGCAATCAACGGGGGCCCGACGGCTACCGCAAGCCCGCGCCCGGTCGGGGCGACAGCGCATCGTGAACGAGTTCGTCAGCGCGCACGTGAAGGACGGCATCGGCACGCTGCTGCTGTCCCGGCCGCCGACGAACGCGCTGACCCGACAGATGTACCGGGAGATCACCGCGACCGCCGCCGAGCTCGGCGACCGTCCGGACGCGGCCGCCGTCATCGTCTTCGGCGGGCACGAGATCTTCTCGGCCGGGGCGGACGTGCCCGAGGCCCGCACCCTGGACGCCGACGCCGAGGCGATCGCCGCGCAGGTGGCCCGCCGGGCCGTCGACGCGGTTGCCGCCATCGGAAAGCCGACGGTCGCCGCCGTCACCGGGTATGCGCTCGGCAGCGGCCTCAACCTGGCGCTGGCAGCTGACTGGCGGATCAGCGGTGACAACGTCAAGTGGGGTGCGACGCAGATCCTCGAAGGGCTGGCACCGACCGAGGACGAGGCCGAGCGGCTGGCCCGCGCGATCGGCGACAGCAAGGCCAAGGAACTGACGTTCAGCGGACGCTTCGCCCTGGCCCCCGAGGCCCTCGAGCTGGGCTTGGTCGACGAGTTGGTGGCCCCGGACGACGTGTACGACTCCGCGGTGGCCTGGGCTCAGCGGTTCGTCGACGTTCCGGCGCAGACGTTGGCGGCGGCCAAGGCCGCGTTCCGACCGTGAGCGCCCGACGGCGGTCACGGTCGGGCCGTTAGGCTGCCCTTCATGACGAGTACCGATCGCGAGCCGGGAGCCGACGGCGACACGACCTTGGTCCCCAACCCGCACGCCACCGCCGAGCAGGTCGAGGCCGCGCGCCGCGACACCAAGCTCGCGCAGGTGCTCTATCACGACTGGGAAGCGGAGACCTACGACGACAAGTGGTCCATCTCCTATGACCAGCGGTGCATCGACTACGCGCGAGGCCGCTTCGACGCGATCGTGCCCGACGACGTTCAGCGCGACCTGCCGTATGACCGCGCGCTGGAACTGGGCTGCGGTACCGGCTTCTTCCTGCTGAACCTCGTCCAGTCGGGGGTGGCTCGCCGCGGCTCGGTGACCGACCTCTCGCCGGGCATGGTCAAGGTCGCGGTCCGCAATGGCCAGGGGCTGGGGCTGGACGTCGACGGCCGGGTCGCCGACGCCGAGCGCATCCCGTACGACGACGACACGTTCGACCTGGTCGTCGGACACGCTGTGCTGCACCACATTCCGGACGTCGAGCTCTCGCTGCGCGAGGTCGTGCGCGTGCTGAAGCCGGGCGGCCGCTTCGTCTTCGCCGGTGAGCCCACCACCACGGGCAACGTCTACGCGCGCCATCTCTCGACGCTGACCTGGCGGGCGGCCACCACCATCACCAAGCTGCCGGCGCTGCGCGACTGGCGCCGTCCCCAGGAGGAGCTCGACGAGTCGAGCCGGGCCGCGGCGCTCGAGGCGATCGTCGACCTGCACACCTTCGAACCGGCCGACCTCGAACGCATGGCGAGCAACGCCGGTGCCATCGACGTTCGGACTGCCAGCGAGGAATTCACCGCGGCGATGATCGGCTGGCCGATCCGGACCTTCGAGGCGTCGGTGCCGCCGGGTCGACTGGGGTGGGGCTGGGCCAAGTTCGCGTTCAAGAGCTGGACGTCGCTGAGTTGGGTCGACGCCAACGTGTGGCGGCACGTCGTGCCCAAGGGGTGGTTCTACAACGTGATGGTCACCGGGGTCAAGCCGTCGTAAGGGGCGGGTTGCGCTTCACGCTCGACGACGTCGCCTACCTGAGCAGCGACGAGGCCGCCTCAGCACTGGCCGAGGTCGGCGCGCTCGCGCTGACCGACTCCACCCGGGTCTCCGACATCGCCTCGGCGCGTTCGCGATTCGGGGACCGCGCGGCCGTGCTGGTGGAGACCACGATGCTGCGTCGCAAGGCCGCGGCGAAGGTCGACGACGCGGCGACCTGGCTGTTCACCGGGGAGGCGCTGGAGCAGGCCACTGCCGCAGCGGTGGCCGTACACCGGGCCGAGCGGCTGGCCGGGCGGGCGGTACACGACGTAACGTGTTCTGTCGGAACGGAATTGGCCGCGTTGCGTACGCGGACCGACCGGCTCGTCGGAAGCGATGTCGACGAAGTGCGTCTCGCGATGGCCCGGCACAACCTGGCCGGTGCCGGTGCCGGTGCCGATGCCGACGTCCTGCTGTGCCGCGCCGACGCGCTTCGGCCCGTCACGCGGGACACCGCCGTCGTCGCCGACCCGGCGCGGCGCAGCGGCGGGCGGCGCACCTTCGATCCGCGTGACTACACCCCGGCGCTCGACGGCCTGTTCGAGGCGTACGCCGGCCGGGACCTGGTCGTGAAGTGCGCTCCCGGAATCGATTTCGACCAGGTTCGGCGGCTGGGCTTCGTCGGTGAGATCGAGGTGACCTCCCTTGCGGGCGGAGTTCGCGAAGCCTGCCTGTGGTCGTCGGGGCTGGCGACACCGAATGTAACCCGGCGCGCCACCGTCCTCGACCGGGCCGAGTCCCTGACCGATGCCGAGCGCGACGACTGCCCGGTCGCCGCGGCGGGTCGCTGGATCGTCGACCCCGATGGAGCGGTGGTGCGCGCGGGACTGGTGCGGCACTACGCGGCGCGGCACGGGTTGTGGCAGCTCGACCCCGCGATCGCGTATCTCTCCGGTGATGAATTGCCGTATGGTGTAAGGGGTTTCGAGGTGCTTGCCGAGCTGATCTTCACCGAACGCGCGTTGCGTCAGGAGCTCGCTGCTCGCGACGTGGGGGCGTGCGAGATCCTGGTCCGGGGCGTTGCCGTCGATCCCGACGTGCTGCGGTCGAGGCTGCGACTGCGCGGGTCACAGCGGCTCTCCGTGGTGATCACGCGGATCGGTACCGGAAGTGCGAGCAACGCGGTGGCCTACGTGTGCCGGCCGTCCCGCTGAGTCCCCGGGTACTGTGACGTCGGCGGCGCCAGGGCTGCCCTTCCCTGGAGGTCCTTCGATTGATGCGCACATCCACGCTCGCATTGGCCGTTTCGGCGGTCGCGGCGTTCGGGTGCTTCGGTGTCGGGGCCGCCTCCGCGGCACCGCCGAACTGCTCGGACCTCAACGGTGTCGTCGACGCCACTCACGTCTGCCAGATCCACGCCTCCGATCCCGGCTACTCGCTGGACATCGCCTACCCGGTGGACTACCCAGACGTTCAGCCGGTCTTCGACTACGTCAAGCAGACCCGGGACGGCTTCTTGAACGTGGCCAAATCGCCTGACTTCCGGGCCATGCCGTACGAGCTCGAGACCACGGAGACCCAGTTCGCCTCCACCGTGCCGCCCCACGGCATTCAGAGCGTGGTGTTCAAGACCTACCAGGGCGTCGGAGGCGCACACCCGAGCACCTACTACAAGTCGTTCAACTGGGATCAGGGCCTGCGCAAGCCCATCACGATCGACACCCTGTTCCGGGCGGGCGCCGCGCCGTTCGCGATCATCCTGCCGCTGGTACAAGCCGAGGTCGACAAGCAACTGGGTCAGCCGACGGAGATCCCCCCGCAAGTGGGGCTCGACTCGACGACATACCAGAACTTCGCCATCACGAACGACCAGCTGATCTTCTTCTTCGGCCAGGGCGACGTCCTTCCCGAGGCCGCCGGCGCCCTGCAGGTCGCGATTCCCCGCGCACCCGTCGACGCCATGATCGCCTGAGCGGATCAGGCGGCAGAGAAGCCGAAGACCCGGCCATCGCTGGTCGCGGCGACGACGCGGCGATCATGGCCGATCGACACCCCGACCGGGTAGCCGGTGGCGCCGGGCAGCGGGTAGCTGTTCAGCGTGTGCCCGTCGGCGGGATCGAACACCAGCAGCGCCATGCCCTGGCCGTCGCGTGCCACGGTGTAGGCGACGGACGCCCCAGCCAGACTCGACGTGGCGAGCGGATCGACGTCGTTGCGGGTCCACGCCACCTCTGCGTGGTCACCGCCGTCCTTCACCCCGACCAGCTTGGTCTCCGGTCCGCCGCCGCAGACGATCAGCCCGTCGGGCGTCACCGACGGGGGAGTCTGAGGCGTGAACTTCAGCGGAACCGACCACTTGGGTTTGCCGTCGGCACTGTTCAGTGCCCATAGGTGCCCGTCTCGGCCGTTCACGTACACCGTGCCGCCATCGGCGGACAGGACCGGGCTGCTGAGCGGGCCGCCGCCGACGACCGTACTGGTCCAGTCCTTCGACAACAGCGGCGTCTGACCCGCCCGGTAGCGCAATCCCATCAGCACGGGCGCGTCCGCGCCGGGCGCCCACAGGGTGGTCACCAGGACCCCCGTCCGGGGTGAGAACGCCGGCGCCGCGGCCACCGGGCAGCGCGGCCCGCCCAGCGCACAGTCGGCGAGACCGCGTTCGGAATCCGTCGGGTCCAGGCCGTCGACCAGGTCGAGCGCCGTTCCCATCACGTTGCCGCGGTGGGCGTCGTACACCAGGACCTGACCGAGGTGCGTCACCACGAGTAGCTCGCCGGCGGACAGCAGGCGTGGCGTCAGCGGCAAGCCGATAACGGGATTGCGCCAGCGGATCCACTGCGTCGACGGGAACGAGAGGATGGCGCCGGGTTGCCCGACGTAGAGGTTGTCGAAGCCATCGAAGAGCGGGCTGGACAGCGCGCCGCCCTGCCATAGCCGGCTGCACCAGCGCTGCCGGGCCCGGTCGTCGTTCTCCCACACCATCAGCGAACAGCCGCCCGCCGTCTGGGCGTTGACGGCGAGGTAGTCGCCGGACCCCAGCGCGACCTGTGCAGCGAGCTGGCCCTTGACCGAGCGGATCCAGTCCAGCCGGAGGGCGCGCGCGCCGTCGAGAGGCACGTAGCTGGTGTTGCCCGCATTGCCGTACTGCGCCGACCAGCCGTCGGCCGGCTGCGCCTGCACCCAGGAGTCGGTGTTGCCACACGAGGCCGAGATCAGGGTGACGAGCACCGCAGCCGACGCTGCCGCCACACGGCGAATGAACAATCGGGGAGCAAGCATCGAGTCCCGAGACTAGCCCGAGGCCACCCCGGGAGTGGTGAGCGGAGCAGCCCGAGTTGACCAACCGATGGCGAAGCGGAGCACAACCGCTCAAGTAGGCTGTGCCGCCATGACCACGATGTGGGGTGCTCCAATTCACAAGCGTTGGCGTGGCTCACGCCTGCGCGATCCGCGCCAAGCCCGGTTCCTCACGATGGCGTCGTTGCGCTGGGTGCTCACCAACAAGGCGTACTCGCCCTGGTACCTGGTCCGGTATGCGCGGCTGCTGAAGTTCAAGCTGGCCAATCCGCACATCATCACCCGCGGCATGGTGTTCCTGGGCAAGGGCGTCGAGATCCAGGCGACGCCCGAACTCTCGACGATGGAGATCGGCCGCTGGGTCCACATCGGCGACAAGAACACCATCCGGTGCCACGAGGGTTCGCTGCGCATCGGCGACAAGGTCGTGCTCGGCCGCGACAACGTCATCAACACCTATCTCGACATCGAGCTGGGCGACTCGGTGCTGATGGCGGACTGGTGCTACATCTGCGACTTCGATCACCGGATGGACAGCATCGAGCTGCCGATCAAGGACCAGGGAATCGTCAAGGGTCCGGTCCGGATCGGGCCCGACACCTGGGTGGCCACCAAGGTGACGGTGCTGCGTGGAACGACGATCGGACGCGGCTGCGTGCTGGGCTCGCACGCGGTGGTGAAGGGCGACATCCCCGACTTCTCGATCGCCGTCGGGGCACCCGCCAGGGTGGTCAAGAACCGCAAGTTGGCGTGGGAGACCTCGGCGGCCGAACGGGCCGAACTGGCAGCCGCGTTGGCCGACATCGAACGCAAGAAGGCCGCCCGCTAGCTTCGGCGAAGCTCACGTCACGTCGCGAGCCAGCAGGTCGTCCCAGGTGTCGCGGCGCACCACCAGGCGGACCGTCCCATCGGCGGCGAACACGACGGGGATGCGGCGCGCGACACCTCCAGGTTGTCGCCCATGCCACCGTCGACGGCGACGTGCACCAGCTGGCCGCGTTTGACGGTCGTCACCCGGTACAGCGTGCAGGTGGAGGTGGCCACCATGCTGCGGCCGGGCTCGACGATGATCCGGCTGCCACTCGGCAACAGGGCGTCGGCCGCGGCAGTCATCGCCTCGGCGTACTCGGCGACGGTCGGCGCCGCGTCGTCATGGGTGTAGCGAACCCCCAGACCACCACCGAGGTCGTAGACGTCGAAGGTGCCGAGCGCTGCCAGCGGGGCGACGGCGGCCGCCAGCTGATCGACGTCGAGTAGCTGCGAGCCGACGTGGGTGTGCAGGCCGTCGCACCGCAGCCGGCGGCTGCGCTCGATGCGACTGATGGCGTGCCTGGCGTCGTCGGGCAGCAGACCGAACTTCGAACCGGCGTGGCCGGTGGCGACCGACGCGTGGGTCGCGGCGTCGACGCTGGGGATGACCCGAACCAAACACGCTTGGGTCTGCCCGGGCGGCACGATGCGCTCCAGTCGGTCGACGTCGTCGAGGTTGTCGACCACGACTAGTCCCACCCCGCTCCGCACGGCGAGGTCGAGTTCCTCGTCGGTCTTGGCGTTGCCGTGCAGGATCAGTCGCGCCGGGTCGGCGCCGGCCGCCAGCGCCGTGACGATCTCGCCGCCGCCCGCGACGTCGAGGTGCAGGCCCTCTTCGGTCATCACGCGCTGAATCGCCGTGCAGGGGAATGCCTTCGAGGCGAACGCCACGTCCGCACGCGGCCATCGGCTGCGGAACTCGGACAGGTACTCGCGGGCCCGGCGGCGCACTGCCGTTTCGTCGACCACCAGAACCGGAGTGCCGAACTCGGTGGCGAGCTCGTCGACGCGGCAGCCACCGACCACCAGCGTGCCGTCGGCGTCGGTGTGGGTCCCCGGGGGGAACAGGTCGAGGACGTCCGGGCCGCTCACCACGGCTCGCTAACCTCGGTCGGGCAGCGCGTGCTCGACGATCAACGCCCTCCGATGTGGTTCCCGCTCAGCGCGTTTCGCGGCCAGGTACACCTGCGCGGTCTCCGCCGCCACCGTCCGCCAGTCGAACGCCGAGTCCAGGCGTTCGCGGGCGGCCACGGCCCGGCGCTGCGCGGCCTCGGGATCGTCGAGCACGGCCCGCACCGCGCCTGCCAGCGCCGCCACGTCGCGGGGTGGGAACGACATCCCGGTCTCGCCGTTGAGCACCGCCTCGCCGAGTCCGCCGACGTTGGACGTCACCAGGGGGGGGGGGGGGGGGGGGGGGGGCGGGGGGGGGGGGGAGGGGGGGGGGGGGGGGGGGGGGGGGGGGGGGGGGGGGGGGGGGGGGGGGGGGGGGGGGGGGGGGGGGGGGGGGGGGGGGCCGGGGGGGGGGGGGGGGGGGGGCCGGCCCCGGAGAGAGATGGGGGGGGCGCCGGGGTGGCCGCCGAAAGGCGTGGCGGGTTCCAGCCGGCCGCGAGGGTTGGCCTGTTCGCGCCGGCCGGCCGCACGCTCGGCGATCTCGGGGGGCGTGGGCGTGAGTGGGCGCGGTAGGGGCGGACTCGCCGGGTGTCCTTGCTGACATGAAGGCCAGTCACTGGACACCGTCAGCAACGCCTCGCGCAGGATCTGGTCGGCCACCGTGTCCCGCGGAGTGGGTGCGCCCACCGACTCGTGCTGGGTCAGCGCCTTGTCCACGGTCGACAGCGCCGTGTCGACCACCTCGGTGTTGAGGTGCACCAGGTCGGCCACCTGATCGCCCGACCACACCTGCCAGTCCTTGCCCGATCCCCACGAACTGGGTGGCAGGTCGACGGGGGAGCCGACGAAACCGTCCGCGATCGCGTCGGACAGCGTGCCGACCCGGACGCCGGCGGCGGGCAGCGCGCGCAGCACCCGCTCCAGCCAGACCGGGCCCTCGTGCCACCAGTGCCCGAACAGTTCGGTGTCGAACGCCGCGACGACGTGGGCGGGCCTGCCGATCCGCGCGGACTCGGACACCAGCCGGCGGCGGACCGTGTCGACGAAGTCGGCGACGTGGACGTCGACGGCGTGATCGGCGCGCTCGGGCTCGTAGGGCGCCTTGTCCTCCGACGGCACCGCGCGTCCCGTCACGCGGGCCGGCTTCAGACCGGTGAGGTGGTCGTAGGTGTGGAAGTCGCGGTAGGCGGCGTGCCCCGGGTAGCCGGACTTCGGCGACCAGACCCGGTAGCTGACCTGCAGGTCGCGACCGAAGGCGATGACGTCGGAGGTGCCGACCGGACGGCCCAGCGCGGTGTCGCCGTGGAGCGTCGGGCCGTCGACCATGAAGTGGCTGACGCCGGCTGCGGCGTAGTCGTCCTCCAGCCCCGGCGCGTAGGCGCACTCCGGCGCCCAGATCCCGCGTGGGACGTGGGCGAAGCGCTGACCGGCGTCGGCGAGACCCTCGCGCAGCGCGAACTCGCGCAGGCGGGGATGCAGCAGGGGCTGGAACGGGTGCGCGAGCGGACCGCCCAGCAGTTCGATCGTCTCGGCGTCGATGAGCTGTCGAAGGGGCGGACTGCCGCCGTGGCGCCAGGTGGCGTCGAAGTCCGACAGCGCCTGGCCGGCTTCCCGGTGCTCGCGAATCCCGAACGCGCGCAAGGCTTCTGGAGCCGCGTAGCCTGTGCCGCCACCAGTGCGTTGGACTCCGGCCTCCTGCCCGCGCAGCTGCCAGTTGGCGAGCCAGTGATTCATGCCGGTGAGGCAATACGGGTCGTCGAGTTGTGCGGCGACCACCGGCGTCATGCCCAAGGTCAGCAGGTGGCTGCGGCCCTCCTCGGACAGTCGGCGCAGCAAAGCCACCAGCGGCAGGTACGCCGCGGCCCACGACTGATACAACCATTCCTCACCGACCGGCCACCGGCCGTGATGGGCCAGCCACGGCAAATGGGTGTGCAGGACCAGGGTGAAGAGCCCGGGTGCGGGTGGGCGGTGTGCGGTCACGGACGCACCGCGATGGCCACCAGGTCCAGACTGTCATCGATATTGCGTTCGCCGGCGTCGAGCAGGTCGAAGTCCGAGGTCTGAACCGACTCCACGTCGGCCAGCAGGTCGGCGGGCCAGGGAGCGTCGGCGAGGGCGCGGGCGATCTGCGCGTCGATGATGGAACCCCCGTGTCGGGCGTCGAGCTCGGCGAGGCGCGCACCGTGGAACACCCCGAGCATGGCCTCGACCCGGAAACCGGAGTCGGTGAGCAGCTCGGTGAGTTCGAGGGCGTTGAGCTCGCGGGTGTGGAACGGGTTGATCGGGATGTCGCGGCCCGGGGAGAA
Organism: uncultured Actinomycetota bacterium; assembly: GCA_963846985.1. GTDB lineage: Bacteria > Actinomycetota > Actinomycetes > Mycobacteriales > Mycobacteriaceae > Mycobacterium. The sequence continues at coordinate 4,933 of CAWJYC010000010.1, read as the reverse complement.
CGTGATGCGGTTGGGCGTCGACATCAGCAGCAGCCCCGACGGGCGAAGGACGCGCGCACACTCGTCGACGAACTGTCGTTGGTCCCAGAGATGCTCGATGACCTGAAAGTTCACGACCACGTCGACGGCACCGTCACCAAGCGGTAATTCGGCGAGATTTCCCTGCCGCATGTCCACCCGCGGGTACCGCGCCCGGACGTGGGCGACGGCCGAGTCGTCGTAGTCCAGCCCGATCACGTGGCGCGCCGTGCCGGCGATGAGGTCGGCGCCGTAACCCTCCCCGGCACCCGCCTCCAGTACGTCGCGTCCCGCGCAGCGATCGACGAGTCGCTGGTAGACCACCTCGTGGCGGCGGAACCAGTAGTTCTCCTCGGCCAGTCCGGGCACGGTGCGTTCCCCGGTGAGGGGCAGCGTGTCGTCGGACGGCTCGGGGCGGGAAAGTGCGCTCATTGCCAACGCAGGCTAACCCAGCTATGGCGATTGTCACTCGTTCGCAGGCGGTTCGGAGGCCCAGGGAGGGGCAGAAGGTTACACAAGACCCGCTATGGTGTTTCTACCTACCACCGCAACGTTACTGGTCAGTAACATGGTGGTTGTTGATTGAATCGTGATATGCGCAGGCCGGCTGCGGCCTCATCGAGGAGGACGAACCACACTCATGTCGAACATCGTGGTGCTGATCAAACAAGTTCCCGACTACGAAGACCGCCATCTCAACGACGGTGCCTGGACGCTGGACCGCGCAGGCAGCGATCCGGTCCTCGACGAGATCAACGAGAAGGCCGTCGAGGTCGCGTTACAGGTCAAGGAGAAGCACGCTGAGGCCGGCTACAACGTCGTCGTGCTGACCGCGGGACCGCAGGGTGCGGAGACGGCGATTCGTCGCGCACTGTCCATGGGCGCCGACTCGGCCTACCACCTGGCCGACGACGGCATGGTCGGCTCCGACCTGGTCCAGACGTCGTGGGCGCTGGCCCGCGCGCTCGGCCAGATCGAGGACGTCGCCTTCGTCATCGCAGGCAACGAGACCAGCGACGGCGTCGGCGGCGCCGTTCCCGCGGTCATCGCGCACTACCTCGGACTGCCGCAGCTGACCGCGATGCGCAGCATCGACGTCGCCGACGGCAAGATCACCGGCGAGCGGGAGACCGACGACGGCATCTTTGGCCTCGAGGCCACGCTGCCCGCGATCGTCAGCATCAGCGAGAAGATCGTCGACGATGCCCGCTTCCCGTCCTTCAAGGGCATCATGGCCGCGAAGAAGAAGCCGGTCGAGAAGCTCACGCTCGCCGAGATCGGTGTCGAACCCGACGAGGTCGGCGGCGCCAACGCCAACTCGACCGTGACGTCCGCGACCCCTAAGCCGCCCAAGACGGCAGGCGAGAAGATCACCGACGAGGGCGAGGGCGGCAAGCAGATCGCCGAGTACCTGGTGGCTCAGAAACTGCTCTGACGGCCCATCCACTTTCCCCACCTTTCCTAGAGAGCGACAAGAGGCAATGGCAGAAGTACTCGTGCTCGTCGAGCACGCCGAAGGCAATCTGAAGAACATCACCGCCGAGCTCATCACCGCTGCGCGCGTACTCGGCGAACCGTCGGCCGTCGTGGTCGGCGCACCCGGCACCACCGAGAAGCTGACCGAGGGACTCAAGGCCGCGGGCGCTGCCAAGATCTACGCGGCCGAGTCGGACACCGCCGAGCAGTACCTGGTGACCCCCAAGGTCGACGTGCTCGTCGCCCTCGCCGAGTCGGCGTCGCCGGCCGCGATCGTGGTCGCCGCGAACGCCGAGGGCAAGGAGGTCGCCGGACGCGTGGCCGCCGCGACCGACTCCGGTCTGCTCTACGACGTCGTCGGCGTCAAGGAGGGCCCGATCGGCGTGCACTCGATCTTCGGTGGCGCCTACACCACCGAGGCCAAGGCGGAGGGCGACTCCCCGGTCATCGCGCTTCGGCCCGGTGCCGTCGAGGCCGAGCCCGTCGCGGGTGCCGGTGAAGTGGTCTCCGTCGAGGTGCCCGAGCAGGCCGAGAACGCGACGAAGGTCACCTCTCGTCAGCCGGCGCAGAAGAGCGCTCGCCCGGAGCTGACCGAGGCCAAGATCGTCGTCGCAGGCGGTCGTGGCGTCGGCAGCAAGGAGAACTTCAACGTCGTCGAGGAGCTCGCCGACGCGTTCGGTGGCGCCGTCGGTGCTTCGCGCGCAGCGGTCGACTCCGGCTTCTACGAGGGCCAGTTCCAGGTTGGCCAGACGGGCAAGACCGTCTCGCCGCAGCTGTACGTCGCCCTCGGCATCTCGGGCGCCATTCAGCACCGCGCGGGCATGCAGACCTCGAAGACCATCGTCGCGGTCAACAAGGACGAGGAATCGCCCATCTTCGAGATCGCCGACTACGGCATCGTGGGCGACCTGTTCAAGGTCACCCCGCAGCTGACCGACGCGGTCAAGGCGCGCAAGGGCTAGCTCCCTCCTGTTCGACGCGAACCCCGGTTCACCACGGTGCGCCGGGGTTTTGCGTTACTCGCTTTTCTACGGACTTACCAGGGTTCGAACGTCCCGCCACGCGGTGCGAGAGCGACTCGTCACATCGAGGAAGGGTTCGACACATGAGGATCACGGTCATCGGGGCAACCGGTAAGGTCGGCTCGAAGGTGGTGGAACTGCTCCGCGCCGAGGACACGACGTCGTCGGGGCGTCCCGGGAGACGGGGGCCGACGTGCTCACCGGCGCTGGGTTGACCGAGGCGCTGACGGGCGCGCAGGTGCTCGTGGACGTCGTCAACTCGCCGTCCTTCGACGACGACCCGGTGATGACGTTCTTCACCGCCTCGTCGGACAACCTGGTGGCCGCCGCGAAGGAGACGGGCGTCGGGCACTACGTCGCGCTGTCGATCGTCGGCGTCGACGGACTGCCCGACAGCGGCTATCTACGCGCCAAGGTGGTGCAGGAGAAGACGATCGCCGACTCCGGCCTGCCGTACACGATCGTGCGCGCGACGCAGTTCCAGGAGTTCGCCGAGGCCATCACCGAATCCCTGATGGTCGACGGCGAGGTGCAGCACCCGATGCGCTCATCCAGCCGATCGGGCGGCCGACGTCGACGGCGCGCGGTGGCCGGCCGCCGTCGCCCCTCCGGTCGGCGGGACCTTCGACATCGGTGGACCCGACAAGATCTCGTTCGCCGACATGGCTCGGGCCGTCCTTGCGCATCAGGGCGCCGACACATCCGTCGTCGTCGACCCGTCGGCCACGTACTTCGGCACGCACGTGAAGGAGGACAGCCTGGTCACCGGACCCGGCGCCACGCTGGCTTCCACCCGCTTCTCCGACTGGCTCGCCGCCCGGTGAGCCAAGGTGAACCGAGCGGCCGACGCGCTCCTCACCGCGGGTACCGCGCGCTGCCTGACGCGTCGGACGCGACGTAGGGTTGCGCCGTGGACCTGCTTCTCGGAATCGACATGGGTACCGGGAGCACCAAGGGCGTGTTGGTGGACACCGCGGGAACGGTGTTGGCGTCGGCGACCATCGCCCATGCGATGGATCTGCCGCGGCCGGGCTGGGTCGAGGTCGACGCCGAGGCGACGTGGTGGGGCGAGGTGTGCGAGATCGCGAACCGGCTCACCCGCGAGATTCCCGCCGGATCGAGTCTGGCGGCGATGTGCGTCAGCGGAGTGGGTCCCTCTCTGGTGTTGTGCGATGACGACCTGCATCCGCTTCGGCCGGCGATCCTCTACGGCATCGACACCAGGGCGACGGCCGAAATCGACGCGCTGACAGACGAATTCGGAGCTGAGGAGATCTTGCGGCGGGCCGGCACGCTGCTGTCGAGTCAAGCGGTCGGGCCGAAGTTGGAATGGGTTCGGCGGCACGAGCCGGACGTGTTCGAGCGGGCGACGGGGTGGTACGGATCCAACTCCTACATCGCGGCCAAACTCACCGGTCAATATGCGATCGACCACCACACGGCCAGCCAGTGCGACCCGCTCTACACGACGCGTGCCTTCGAATGGAACGTCGAATGGGCGACGCGAATCTGCAGACACTTGCCGCTGCCCCGCCTGGTCTGGCCCCACGAGGTGGTCGGGCGCGTGCACGCCGAGGCGGCCGCTGCCACCGGCGTCCCACGGGGCACGCCGGTCGTGGCGGGCACGGTCGACGCGTACGCCGAGGCGTTCTCGGTCGGCGTTCGCAATCCCGGCGACCAGATGCTGATGTACGGCTCGACCATGTTCTTGGTGCAGATCATCGACGAATATCACAGTGATCCCGCGCTGTGGACGACTGCGGGCCTCGAGCGCGGATCGTTGGCGTTGGCCGCGGGCACGTCGACCGCGGGCAGCATGATCGGCTGGCTGCAATCGATCACCGGCGGAGCGTCCTTCGACACGTTGATGGCCGAGGCGTCGGCGGTGCCCGCCGGCTGCGAGGGGCTGATCGCGCTGCCGTATTTGGCGGGGGAGCGGACCCCGGTCTTCGATCCAGCTGCGCGGGGGCTGTTCGCCGGTCTGACGCTGCGCCATGGTCGTGGTCACCTGTTCCGGGCGGCCTACGAGGGCATCGGGTTTGGCATACGGCAGATCCTCGAGATGTTCGACGACGCCCATACGGCTCGGCGGACCGTCGCGGTCGGCGGTGGGCTGCGCAGTCCCGTCTGGGCGCAGGCGGTCAGCGACATCACCGGACGCCCGCAACTGGTTCCCGAGCAGAGCATCGGGGCCAGCTACGGTGACGCGCTGATGGCCGCGATCGGTGTCGAACTCGTTGCACCACAGACTGATTGGACCAGGATCGACCACGAGATCACGCCCAACCCGGCCCACCGCGCGCTGTACGACGAGCTGTACGGCGTGTGGCGCGAGCTGTATCCCGCCACCAAGACCCTGGTGCAGGAGCTGGGCGGTATCGGCAGCCGGGAGTAGATCGAGTTTGTCGGACCCTGGT
>CAWJYC010000009.1:0-121549 GCA_963846985.1 uncultured Actinomycetota bacterium | reverse complement strand
GCGACGAGCGCGGCGTCAACATGCTCGACACCGGCGCGCCGTTCTACGACACCTACGAGACCGCCGACGGGAAGTACGTCGCCGTCGGCGCCATCGAGCCGCAGTTCTACGCGCAGCTGCTCGACGGGCTCGGACTGGACCCCGCCACCCTTCCCGGTCAGCACGACGCGGCCCGCGCCGACGAACTGCGCGCGACGTTCACCGAGGCGTTCCGCCAACACGATCGGGACCACTGGGCCAAGGTGTTCAACGGCACGGACGCCTGCGTCACCCCGGTGTTGAGCTTCGGCGAGGTCGAGACCGAACCCCACATCACCGAGCGCGCGACGTTCTTCCGGGACGTCTCGGCTGACGGCGCGAACCTCGAGCCCGCGCCCGCGCCGCGCTTCTCCCGCAGCGTGCCGCCCACGCCGACGCCGCCCGGGGCGAAGGGCGCCGACGTCGACGCCGTGCTCCGCGACTGGGTCTAGTCCCACAGCGACCGAAGAACAACAGACCCGAAGAACAACAGGCCCGAAGAACAACAGAAAGGGAACCGATCAGTGCAGATCAAGGACGCCGTAGCGGTCGTCACCGGAGGGGCCTCAGGCCTCGGCCTGGCGACCACCAAGCGACTGCTGGACGCCGGAGCGAGCGTGGTGGTCATCGACCTCAAGGGCGAGGAAGCCGTCGCAGCGCTCGGGGACCGGGCCACGTTCGTCGCAGCCAACGTCACCGACGAGGAGTCGGTGACCAAGGCCCTCGACGTCGCAGAGTCGCTCGGACCGCTGCGCATCAACGTGAACTGCGCGGGGATCGGCAATGCGATCAAGACCCTCGGCAAGGAGGGCGCCTTTCCGCTGGAGCAGTTCCGCAAGGTCGTCGAGGTCAACCTGATCGGCACGTTCAACGTGCTGCGCCTGGCAGCCGAGCGGATCGCGAAGACGGAGCCCATCGGTGAGGAGCGTGGCGTCATCGTCAACACCGCATCGGTCGCCGCGTTCGACGGCCAGATCGGGCAGGCGGCGTACTCGGCCTCCAAGGGCGGCGTCGTCGGCATGACGCTCCCGATCGCGCGTGACCTGTCGCGCAGCCTGATCCGCGTGGTCACCATCGCGCCGGGCTTGTTCAAGACGCCTCTGCTGGGGTCGCTTCCGGAGGAGGCGCAGAAGTCGCTGGGTCAGCAGGTGCCGCATCCCGCACGCCTCGGCGATCCCGACGAGTACGGCGCGCTGGCCGTGCACATCGTCGAGAACGCGATGCTCAACGGCGAAGTGATCCGCTTGGACGGCGCGATCCGCATGGCGCCGAGGTAGGCGCGATGACGATCACGACGAAGTTCACCGAGGTGTTCGGGGTTGAGCATCCGATCGCTCAGGGTGGCATGCAGTGGGTGGGTCGCGCGGAACTCGTTGCCGCTGTTGCCAATGCGGGCGGGCTGGGGTTCATCACCGCCCTGACCCAGCCCACGCCCACGGACCTGGCGCGCGAGATCGCCAAGACCCGCGAGCTTACCGACAAGCCGTTCGGGGTGAACCTGACGATCTTGCCGTCGATCACCCCGCCGCCTTATGACGAGTACCGCCGGGTCATCGTCGACGCGGGCATCAAGATCGTCGAAACCGCGGGCTCCAACCCGGCGCCGCATCTGCCGATGTTCCACGACAACGGCATCAAGGTGCTGCACAAGTGCACCTCGGTGCGGCACGGGGTGAAGGCCCAGAGCCTAGGGGTGGACGGCATCAGCATCGACGGTTTCGAGTGCGCCGGTCATCCCGGTGAGGACGACGTACCCGGGTTGGTGCTGATTCCGGCCGCGGCCAAGCAGATCGACATCCCGATGATCGCCTCCGGTGGATTCGGCGACGCCCGTGGCCTGGTTGCGGCGTTGGCGCTGGGCGCCGACGGCATCAACATGGGCACGCGGTTCATGTGCACCGCCGAGTCGTGCATTCACCAGAACGTCAAGGAGGCGATCGTCGCCGGCGACGAGCGCGGTACCGAGTTGATCTTCCGCACGCTGCACAACACCGCGCGGGTGGCGAGCAACGTGGTCTCGCGGGAAGTGGTGGAGATCCTCAATGGTGGCGGTCAGTTCTCCGACGTCAAGGATCTGGTCGCCGGGGTGCGCGGCCGCAAGGTGTTCGACGACGGCGATCTGGACGCCGGCATCTGGACCGTCGGCACGGTGATGGGCCTGATCGACGACATCCCCACCTGCGAGGAACTGATCTCACGCATCGTGCGCGAGGCCGAGGAACTGATCACCGCGCGACTGGGCGGCATGGTCTCGGAAACGGTCATCGCGTAGAGACGCAAGAAGCCGCCGACGATGTACGTCGGCGGCCTTCTGCACGACACCTCGAGGCGTCGAACGTTGCGGGTGGACCCGCGGTCGGTCAGACAGCTTGGGCGAGGTCGGGAAACTGCTCGGAGCAGTCACCCTCGACGAGGAAATCTCCGTGATAGAGAGCCTCGAAGTCAACCTTGATGACATCTGCACTGGTGTCGTCGATCCACATGTACTGAACAGTAACCATCACCATTAAGAGTTCTTTGAGTCACGATTGTGACTTCAGTGGCAATTCTTACCAGCGGGTAGGTTCTACCCCGACGGGCGGCCGAGGTGCAGCGGGTTCGTCCCGTTCAGCAAGACCCAGGTGGCAACGGCGGCGGCCACCGCGACCAGGAACAGCCCGATCGTCACCGGCGCCGGCCAGCGCGGCCGGCCGAACACCCGCGCGTCGACGGAGTAGGTGCCGGCACCGGTGAAGAGCAGGGCCGTTGCCGCGAACGCCAGCAGGAACGCAACGTTGAACGGGTCCGACCACACTGCGCCGCCGGAGACGTTGACCGCCCAGGCGTCGAGCATCGCGGCGATGACGCCGCAGGCCGCCAAGGGCGTCAGCAACCCCAGCAGCAGCGCCGCGCCGCCCGCGATCTCGGTGGCCGTCACCAGGTAGGCGGCGAACGTCGACATCCGCCAGCCGTCGGTCTCCATGAAGTGCGTGGCGGCATCGAAGTCCAGCGCCTTGAGAAGCCCCGACTGCACCATCGTCGCGGCCACCGCGATTCGCAGCACCAGCAGTCCCGTGTCGGTCATGGACGACCGGCCCGCGGCCCTCCGGCGGGTGGTCTCCGAGGTGGTCATGCCGATCACCCTAGGTCCGCCGCGCGTCCCGGCCTGGTGCGACGCGGAGGTGTGCAGACTGAACCAAGTGCGCACGGGCGACGTGACAGGAGGGGACTCCCGTTGACCGGTTGAGTTACCACTGATAAGTTACCGGCGGTATCGCCGAGGAGGAGACCAGTTGCTGCACCGCGTCGCACGGCTAGCCATCGCCGCTCCCCGGTGGGTCCTCGCCGGCGCGCTACTGCTCGTGGTGGCCGCCGCGGTGTTCGGGATCCCGGTGGCCAAGAGTCTCTCCGCGGGCGGCTTTCAGGATCCAGGCTCGGAATCGTCGCAGGCCGCCCGGCTGCTGACCGACGACTTCCACCACGGCGACATGACGTTGATCTTCACCGTGACGACGCCCGACGGCATCAGGAGTCCGGCCGCCGTCGCCGTGGCCGACGACATCGTCGCCCGACTCAAGCAGTCACCGCACGTCACCAACATCACTTCCGCCTGGACGGTGCCGCCCCAGGCGGCGGCGGAGCTGACAAGCAGAAGCGGCACGTCCGGCCTCGTCGTCGCCGGCATCACCGGCGGGGAGAACGACGCGCAGAAGTACGCCAAGGCGCTGTCCGACGAGCTCGTCGTCCACCGGGCCGGCGTCACCGTGCAGTCGGGCGGATCGGCGATGGTCTACGCCCAGATCAACGAGCAGACCCAGCGGGACCTGTTGCTGATGGAGTCGATCGCCATCCCGCTGAGCTTCCTGGTGCTGGTCTGGGTGTTCGGCGGCCTGGTGGCGGCGGCACTGCCCATGCTCGTCGGCGGTTTCGCGATCGTCGGTTCGATGTCGGTGCTCCGGCTCATCACGTTCAGCACCGACGTGTCGATCTTCGCGCTCAACCTGTCCACGGCCATGGGGCTGGCGCTCGCCATCGACTACACGCTGCTCATCATCAGTCGCTACCGCGAGGAACTCGGCGACGGCACACCGCGCGACCAAGCGCTGATGCGCACCATGGCCACCGCGGGTCGCACGGTGTTGTTCTCGGCCACGACGGTCGCGTTGTCGATGATCGCGATGCTGCTGTTCCCGATGTACTTCCTCAAGTCGTTCGCCTACGCGGGCGTCGCGACGGTCGGCTTCGCCGCCGCAGCCGCGGTGATCGTCACCCCCGCCGCCATCTGGCTGCTCGGCGATCGACTCGGGGCACTCGACGTGCGCACGCTGCTGCGCCGCATCACCCGCCGTCCCGAACCGACACCGGTACCCGCCGAGCAGCTGTTCTGGTACCGCTCGACCAGGGTGGTGATGCGTCGAGCGCTTCCGGTGGGGCTGGCCGTGGTGGTGCTCCTGTTGGCACTCGGCGCCCCGTTCCTCGGCGTCCGGTGGGGCTTCCCGGACGAACGGGTGCTGCCGCCCTCGGCATCGGCACATCAGGTTGGCGACCAACTGCGCACCGACTACGTCGACAACTCGTCCAGTGCGGTATCGATCCTGGTGCCCAACGCGGGCGGACTGACCGAGTCCGACGTCGAGCGGTACGCCGCCGACCTGTCGCGGGTGCCGGACGTGACGACGGTTTCGGCTCCCACGGGCACCTTCGTCGGCGGGCACAGGGTCGGGCCCCCGTCGGCGGCGACGGGCGTCGCGGGTGGCAGCGCACTGCTCACCGTCGGCAGTGGCGCGGCCCTGTTCAGCGACGCCTCCGAGATGCAGCTCGACGGACTGCACGCCGTGCCCGGTCCCGACGGTCGCGCCGTGCAATTCACCGGGACGGCCCAGATCAACCGGGACAGCGTCGCGGCGATCACCACCCGGCTGCCGTGGGTGCTCGGCCTGATCGCCGTCATCTCCTTCGGGCTACTCTTCCTGCTCACCGGAAGCGTCGTGCTGCCACTGAAAGCCGTTGTGCTGAACGTCCTTTCGTTGACCGCAGCGTTCGGTGCGCTGGTGTGGATCTTTCAGCAGGGGCATCTCGGTGCATTCGGCACCACGTCGACCGGAACGCTGGTCGCCAACATGCCGGTGCTGCTGTTCTGCATCGCGTTCGGTTTGTCGATGGACTACGAGGTGTTCCTGGTGGCGCGCATCCGGGAGTTCTGGCTGCGGCTGCGGCCCCCGGCCGGCGCCACGCGGGCCGCTCAGCGGGCCGCCAACGACGAGAGCGTCGCCCTCGGGTTGGCGCACACCGGCCGCGTCATCACCGCAGCCGCGGTGGTGATGTCGATTTCGTTCGCCGCGCTGATCGCCGCCCAGGTGTCCTTCATGCGCATGTTCGGCGTTGGCCTGACCTTGGCGGTGCTCGTCGACGCAACGTTGGTGCGAATGATGCTGGTGCCGGCCTTCATGCACGTGCTCGGTGGCTGGAACTGGTGGGCGCCAAGGCCGTTGGCCAGACTGCACGAGCGGATCGGGATCAGCGAGGCCGGCCCGGACGGGGCCGCCCGGGCGTCGGACCACGGCACCGACTCGCTGACAGGTACCCGGCCGTGACGACCCAACCGGTGAAGCGTCGCCGCGCCGCCCGTGGTTCGGGTGACCACCTACGCGAGGAGATCCTCGACGCCACCACCCAGCTACTGCTGGAGACCGGCCACGCCAAGGCGGTCTCGATCCGATCGGTGGCCCAGCGCGTCGGGGTCACCCCGCCGTCGATCTATCTGCACTTCGTCGACAAGGACGCCTTGCTGGACGCGGTGTGCGCGCGCTACTTCGAGGCGCTCGACGAGGTCATGCAGCAGGTGGTGGAGGATCAACCGTCGAGCATCGACCGACTGCGTGCCCAGGGGCTGGCCTACGTACGCTTCGCCATTCACAACCCCGAGCTCTATCGCATCGCGACGATGGGCGAGGGCCGCGCCGGCAGCGACGTCGACATGACGCTGAACAGCTCGGCGTTCGTCCACCTGCGCGCCTCGGTCGAGTCACTGATCGAGGAGGGCGTCTACCCCTCGGGTGACGCCACCATGGCGGCGATGGAACTCTGGACCGTCGCCCATGGTGTTGCGGCACTTGCCATCTCGCGGCCCTACCTCCCATTCGGGGACGTCGAGCGATTCGCCGACCGCGTGATGAAGTCGACGTGCGCCGGCCAGATCCTGACTGGCATGCTCGGACTCGACGTGCCGCCGCAGGAAGCCGTCGAGCTGATCAGGGAACGGGTCGGGAGCCGCACTGACGCCGTAGGTTCAGCCCAGTAGGACGGGCAGTCGCTGCAGCAGGCCGGGCAGCGCCGATGCGGACGTCTCCCGCAGCGAGATCGTGACCCGCTCCGACAGCGGCGTCTCCTCGGGATTGACCTCGATGACCGGAATCCCCTCGGCCAGCGCCATCTCGGGAAGTCCGGCCGCCGGATAGACGATCGCCGACGTGCCCACCACGATCGCCACGTCGGCGGCGCGGACCGCCTCCACCGACAGGTCCCAGGCCTGCGTAGGTAGGTGCTCGCCGAACCACACCACGTCTGGCCGGATCAGACCGCCGCACCGGCACCGCGGCGGCTCGACGCTCTCGACCGGTTCCGGCATCGCGGGCAGCGGGCCGTGGTACACCAATCCGCAACGGTCACAACGAAAGCTGAACAGACTGCCGTGCAGGTGGTAGACCTGGCTGCTCCCCGCGCGCTCGTGCAGGTCGTCGACGTTCTGCGTGACGACGCGGACGTCGGCGCCGTCCTGCCAGGCCGCCACCGCGCGGTGGCCGTCGTTCGGGTGGACGGCCTTCATCATGTAGTGCCGCCACAGATACCAGGCCCAGACCTTCTCCGGGTGGCGACGCCAGCCGTCGGAACTGGAGATCTCGTACGGGTCGACCTTGGCCCACAAACCCGTCTCGACGTCGCGGAACGTCGGCACCCCGCTCTCGGCGGACATGCCCGCTCCGCTGAGCACCGTCACACGCACGCCACCAAAGTAGCCGCTTTTTGTGATACTTGACACGTGGGGGACATGGGGGAGTGGGTCCGGGTCGATCCGGACGGTGTCAGGCCGCTGTTCGATCAGCTGAGGACCCAGATCATCGAGGGCGTCCGGGACGGCAGGCTGCCGCCGGGGACCCGGCTGGCCACGGTCCGCGAGTTGGCGCACGAGCTGAACATGGCGGTCAACACCGTCGCGCGGGCCTACCGCGAGCTCGAGGCCGCCGGACTGCTCGAGACGCGTGGGCGGTTCGGCACGTTCGTCGCCCGCGTCGATCCGGCCGATGCGGCGATGGCCACCGCCGCGCACACGTTCGCGACGGCGGCCAAGGCGCTCGGTGTGAGCCGGGCCGAAGCCCTGCGCTACGTGGAAGCGGCTCTGGGCTAATCGAATTCGAGCAGCGTCAACGACGGTCGCAGCGGGTCGAGCAACGGAATGCGCTGCGCCACCCACATCACCGAGTTCATGACGCTGCCGCGACCGCGGGGATAGCTGACGTCGTGCACCGCTCGCACCCCCGGGACGACGTCGACGAGTCGTGCGGCTTGGGTTGCCGACATTCCGAAGGGCATCGGCGGCACCCGGTAGCGCAGCGAGGTCCGGAACCCACCCCGCCCGGCCAGCGCGGCGAACCAGGACGGCGGCAGGTCGAACATCATCCGGCCGCCGGGGAAGCGCCGGGCGCACTCCGTGATCAGTCCCATCGCGTCGGTGGGCTCGAGATACATCAGCAGGCCCTCGGCGGTGATGAACACCCCTCGGTCGGCGTCGACGCGATCCATCCAGGAGTAGTCGAGCGCCGATTGGGCACACACCTCGACCCGGTCCGACGGGGGCAGCAGCTTCTCCCGCAAAGCGGTGACGGGTGGCAAATCGACTGTCAACCAACGAAATTGGCCGCCGACACCGCTGGCGTCGATTCGGTAGAAGCTGGTCTGCAGACCCTCGGCGAGGGCGACGACCGTAGCGGCGGGATGGTCGCGGAGATACCGGCGGGTGGCATCGTCGAAGGCCAGGGCGCGCATCGCCATGTCCTGTCGGCGGGTGTAGCCGAACTTGGCGAAGTCGAAGGCGATGGCGTCGACCAATTGGATCGCGATCGGGTCGTCGATGATGGAGTCGGGCCGACGGGCCTCCTGCGCCCGCACCTGAAGCGTCAGCAGCGCCGTCTCGGAGACACCGGTCAGGGCGACGTCGACCTTCGGTTGTGAACTCACCCCCGCGAATGTACCGAAGTCACTTGTCGAGGACCTTCTCGATGGTTCGCAGGTTGCGGGTGGTGGTCGACGACTTGTATCGCTTCTTGCCCATCGTCTTGCCGACGGTGGTGTCCAGCGTGCCGCCCTTGGGCACCTGCCAGTAGAGGACGCCGTCGCCGCGCTCCATCTTCTCGTCGGGCGTCGCGTCGGCGGTCAGGCCGGCGAGTTCGTCGAGCACGTCCGCGTCGGTCACGAAGGTGACGTAGGAGTGGTGACCCTCGACCTCCCGGACGAACGGAAACGCCGCTGAGATCGCGGCCACCGTGCTCTTGTCGTAGGCGAGCACCCACGCGTCGTAGCCGAACGCGGCGCGCAGAGCTCGCTCGCACGTCCGGCCCACCTCGTCGACGCCGGCCCGACTGGTCACCAGGACGTTGCCGCTCGCGAGCACGGTCACCACGTCCTCGAAACCCGCGTCGGTGAATGTGCGCGCCACCTCGGCCATCTTGAGGTTGACCCCGCCGACGTTGACGCCGCGCAGGAACGCCACGTACCGCGTCATCCGAACTCCAGCAGGGCGATGCTGGGCCGGTTGCGACGTAGTGGGCCGAAGTGGTTCACCGCCGCCGACCCGAGCCGCCACGCTCCCCGGCCGCGCGGCAGGGCGACGTCGCGGGTGCGCTCGCCGAACCAGCGCGGGATCGAGTCGAACATCAGCGCTCCGCCGGGGAACCGGGCCGCGGCGGGGTCGTGCAGCGTCCACAGCGTCGTCGCCGAGACACCCTCCAACCTGAATCCGTCGATGGTCGCGGTCATCTGCTCATCGTAGGGATCCGCACTGGTGAATCCGACCGCCCGCCCGCGCCGCGGTCGTACGCTGACGACCATGACCCGAGACGTCTTCGACGACAAGCTGTTGGCCCTGATCGGCGGCAATTCACTGGGGGTCCTCGCCACGCTCAAGCGGGACGGCAGACCGCAGCTGTCCAACGTGTCGTATCACTTCGACCGGCGCCAATTGACGATCGGCGTCTCGATCACCGAGCCGCGCGCCAAGACCCGCAATCTGCGGCGCGATCCCCGGGCGTCGATCCACGTCAGCTCCGACGACGGCTGGTCGTACGCGGTGGCGGAGGGTGACGCCGTTCTGACCCCGCCTGCGGCGGCGCCGGACGACGACACCGTCGAGGCGCTGATTGCCTTGTACCGCAACATTGCCGGGGAACACGAGGACTGGGACGAGTACCGCCGGGCGATGGTCGACGACCGGCGCGTGCTCATGACGTTGCCCGTCGCACACCTCTACGGCATGCCACCCGGGATGCGCTGACCGTCCCCGGCGGCCGATCGCGCACGCTAGTCTCTTCGCATGGCCGAGGAACCCGAAGACGAGACCAAGCGCAAGTTCCGCGAAGCGCTGGAACGCAAGAAGGCCAACGCCGGCGGCGGCTCGGAGCACAAGGACGGTGGACGCAAGCACGGTCCCCGCTCGACCGGCCCGGCCGAGGCCCATCGGGAGTTCCGCCGCAAGAGCGGGTAGCGACCACCGTCAGGCGGTGACGGCGGACCGCCGTTCCTGCAAGACGATTGCCGCCAGGCAGATCGCCGCGAGCGCTGCGGTGGCGATGGCGAAGCTCACGCCCGCCGTGCGCAGGCCCCATTGCTGGGAGGCGAACCCCTCGCCGACCACCGGCACGGAGATGGCGACGTAGGCCACGACGAAGTACGTCGAGCTGACTTCGGCGCGCCGGTCGGCGGGAGTCAGTTCGGCGACCGCCGCCAGCCCGCGACTGAAGCTGATGCCCTGCCCGATGCCCGCCACGACGGCTGCGACGAGGAGCGTCGGAAGCGACGAGAAGTGCAGCGCGACGGCCAGGATGACCATGCCCACCACGAGGATCGCGCACCCGACCGCCACGGCCCGCCGCGCCGGGATCCGGCGAGCCGACAGCTGCGCCACCGCCGAGGCGACGAAGATCGAACTCGCGACGACCCCGGCCACCGCGTGGTTGGCGATGCCGATGACGCCCGACACGAACGACGGTGTCACGGCGGTGAAGAGGCCCGTCACCGCGAAGCCGGCGAAGGCCGCCGTCGCAGCGGTCAGGAACACCCGGCGCACCTCGACGGGAACCGAGAGTCGCTGCAGGCCAATGTGACCGGTGCGGTCGGACGTCTCCGGCGCCAGCAACACCGCGGCGATCGCCAGCACGACGAGCACGATGTGTACGACGAACGGCAGCTGCATCGGGTGGGGGGCGTACTGCACGAGGACGCCGGCCAGCAGCGGTCCGGCGCCAAGGCCGCCGATGTTGGCGACGGTGGCGATCGCCGTCGCGCGGTCGCGCTGATCCTCCGGGGCGGCCTCGATGACGGCGGCCGTCGCCGTACCCGTGAAGATGCCCGCCGAGAGGCCCGACAGCAAGCGTCCGACGAGCAGTAGCGGGACGTCGTCGGCAAGCAGGAACACCACCGCACTGGCCAGTGCGAAGGCCGCCCCGGCGAGCAGCACCGGTCGCCGGCCCAACGCGTCGGACCACCGCCCGAACAGCAGCAGCGCGGCCAGCACGCCAACGGCGTAGGTCGAGAAGATGACCGTCGTCGTCAAGACCGCGAAGTGCATGCGATCGGCGTACAGCGCGTAGATGGGCGTCGGCAGCGTGGTGCCGAGCATGATCGCCGCGAAGGCATACGCCAGCAGGGCGAAACCGTAGCGACTGCGCGTGGACGTGGGCTGCGGGTCGGTCACTCGGTCAATCGTAAGGACCGAGGCTGCCCGGCCCGGCGGCAGACCTAGTGCGCGATCGGTTTCTTCCCGCCCACGCCCGTCAGCGACCGGACCTCCATCTCGGCGTCGAGCACCGGATCACCGCGCGCCCTCGACGTCACGGTGCCGATGACGCCCAGCAAGAACGCCAGCGGGATCGACACGAGGCCGGGGATTCGGTGCCAGCCCATTGATACCCGTGGCAACTGCTCAGCACATTCGCAGGATCGGCCCTCAGCCTTCGACCAGTGACCTCAGCCGCTGCAAGGTCTCCTTCATGATGGTGCCGACCTGTCGCGCCGCGACCCAGTCAGCCAGCACGCCGAGCAGCCCACCCGGCGCCTCGTAGGACAGCCGGAACGTGACCTTGGTGCGGCCGTCGCTGCAGTCGCGCAGCCGGAAGCGGCCGCGCAGCGTGATGCCGGTGATCCCGATCCAGGCCACGTCGCGGGCCTCGTCGAACTCGCTGATCTCGATGACCCCGCCGATCGGGACCGAGCCGACCTTCCAGTGCACCCGGTAGCGCGACCCCACTCCCACGGGACCCTCGGTCACGGTCTCCCAGCGCTCCAGTCGGGTCATGAAGTCCGGATAGCAGGAGGGATCGCCGACCTGCTTCCAGACCTGGTGCCGATCGCCGGCGATGACCACTTCGCGGTTGAGTCTCATCGGGATCCTCGCTTCTTCGCGCGAGCGCTCATCAGGACCCTCGCTTCTTCGCGCGAGCGCTCATCAGGACCCTCGCTTCTTCGCGCGAGCGCTCATCAGCCCAACACCGGGAAGCGTCGTTCCGCCGCCAGCCTGTCCACCGCGGCCTGCAGCGCACCCTCCACCTTGTCGTGCACGGCCTGGTCGTCACCGTCGACCTCGATCGGATCGAGTGCCTCGACGACGATCTTCGACGGCAGCGGCAGGTGACCGTAGAGGTCGCTGATCACCAGACCCCACGGCGGCGCGATCGCGATGGGAACGCTCTTGAGCCGCAACAGTTTGTCGACCATCAGCAGCTTGGCCAACCACTGGCCGCGGCTGAGGAAGAACACGCTCTCCTGCCCGCCGATGCTCGCGATCGGCACGATGGGCACACCCGCCTCGCGGGCCAGGCGCACATAGCCCTTGCGGCCGCCGAAGTCGACCTTGTTGCGCTCCCAGAATGGGCGGAACACCTCGTAGTCGCCCCCCGGGTACACCAGCAGGGCGGCGCCCGACTCGAGCGCGAGTTGGGCGTTGTCGTGATTGGCGGCGACGGTGCCGAACTTGCGCAACGAGGCCAGCGGCGGCGCCGACACCACCAGGTTGTGCGCCAGTTGATAGAACGGCCGCTCGACCCCGAAGTACGAGCAGAACGCCAGCGTGAACACGAACGTGTCCGGCGGGATGTTGCCGCCGCTGTGGTTGCCGACCAACAGCACCGGCCCCTCGGGCGGAATGCGGTCCAGCCCGCGCACGTCGGCCCGGAAGTACAGCGACGCCAGCAACCACAGTCCCGGCAGGTTGTCGCGGATGTAGTCCGAGTCGCGCTGATCCAGGTCCGCCTTCGGCACCCGCGAGGACACCTGGTGCTTCGCCCACTGAAGAACGTCCCCGATGCCCGCCATGAGAGAGGTATTGACGGTGGTCGCCGTGCACAAACCCGCAAATCGGCCCGCGATCGGAGGGACCGGTCCCCGGCGCCGGTCACCCTAGACTGGCGGCATGGCAAAACTGCAGCTCGTGCAAGATCCCGCCGCCGACGAGTTGTTGGAGTCCAACCCCTTCGCGCTACTGGTGGGCATGATGCTGGATCAGCAGATTCCCATGGAGGTGGCCTTCGCCGGGCCGCGCAAGCTCGCCGACCGCATCGGGGGCGTCGACGCCCGCGAGATCGCCGGGTACGACCCCGATGACTTCACCCGGGTGTTCTCGGAAAAGCCTGCGGTGCATCGCTTTCCGGGTTCGATGGCGAAGCGGCTGCAGGCCTTGGCGCAAGCCGTGGTCGACGACTACGGCGGCGACGTCGTCGGTATCTGGACCGCCGGTGACCCCGACGGCGTCGAAGTGCTGCGCCGGCTCAAGGCGTTGCCAGGCTTCGGCGAGCAGAAGGCCAAGATCTTCCTCGCGCTGTTGGGCAAGCAGTACGGCGTGACGCCCACCGGGTGGCGCGAGGCGGCCGGCGACTACGGCCGGGCGGGCACGCACATGTCGGTGGCCGACGTCGTCGACGAGGGTTCGTTGGAGAAGGTGCGGTCGTACAAGAAGGCCGCGAAGGCGGCCGCGAAGGCGAAGGCCTGAGCCATGGATGAGGCGAAGGCCTAGAGCGGGTCGCCGTCGAACCGCTCGCGGGTGACGAACTCCGCCACGGCCTTGCGAGTGAGCTTGCTGACCTGGCGCTCCGGCCTGCCCAGCGGCACCAGCGCGGCCAGCGCGTACCGCTTGGGAATCCCCAGCAGCTCCTTCACCGCGGGTTCCCGGGCTACCGCCATCGTGGTCAGCACGCCGCCGAAGCCCTCGTTGCGGGCGGCGAGCAACACGTTCCACACCAGTGGGTACACCGACGCGCCGCTGACCACCCCGATGCGGTCGAGATCCTGATCGATCGCCGCCACCACGCCGAGGTCGAGGCAGAACACCAGCACCACCTCGGCGTCGAGCACCGTGGCCACGAAGGCGTCCGGCACCGCGGTCGTTTCGATCGTCGCGTCGTCGACACCGCAGGGCTGCAACGGGTTCCAAGGTGCTTCGCCGTTGGCGAGCTGGGCGGTGTATCTGCGCGCGCCCGGCCTGGACAGTTCGGCCAGCCGCTCGCGGGCGGCCGCGTCGCGGACGGCGATCACCCGGACGCCTTGGCGGTTGCCTCCGCTCGGCGCGAACCGGGCGTTGTCGAGGATCCGCTCCAGGACGTCGTCGGGAAGCGGGTCGCCGGCGAACCGCCGAACTGCTCCGGTGGTGCGCATAACGTCGTACAACTCCATGCGGCCATCATCCTCGTGGGATCGTGAGCACATGGCGAAAACACACTTGAGCTGTCCCTGCGGCGAGGCCATCACCGGCACCGACGAGGACGACCTCGTCGAGAAGGCTCAGACGCACCTCGCCGAGGCGCACCCGGGCCGGGAGTACGACCGAGAGATGATCCTCTTCATGGCCTACTGACCGGGCTCCACGGCTCCGGTCACGGAACGACGGTCGAACCGATCGTCGGCATGAACTGGCACTGCATCTCGGTGGTTGTGACCTGGCCGAAGATGGTCGACATGATGCTGCCCGAGCCGGTGTCGGCGATCGCGGTGAGCGTCGTGGGACCGGCCGGATTGATGTCGGCCTGCGGCTTGAGCGTGACGGTTCCGGACTTGCCGGTCGTGAGGTTGACCCACGTGACGTTCAGCGGCAGCTTCTGCTCGGCGGCGGGTCCCGGCGTGCCCATGGCAGTGAACACGTAGGCCGTCTGCCCTGCGACGGGGCCTGGCTTCGGAATCGAGGCCGGCCCTGCCACCGAAATCGCCGTGGCCAGCACGTTTCCGCCATCCTTGAGGCAGTTGTTGCTGATCGATGGGTACATGAAGTCCTGGGTGGTGGGCGCATCCGGGCCGAACCCGGGCGCCGGTACCGGTGCGCCATCGGCACCGGGGACGGCGGCCGCCGCCGGGACCGCGTCCGGAGCGGGAGCGGCCTCCGGCGCGGGTGCGGCGGCGACGGGAACCGTCGGTACGGCCGCCAGCGGCGCGGCGTCCGGCACGGGGCCGGCGGCGTTGGCGGGATCGACGCCTTGCGGGAGGTGCGCCTCGGTGCCGGGGATGGCACCCACCGCCGGGACGTGCGCTACCTGAGGGTCGGCGACGAATTGATTGACCGCCGCCGCAACGTTCTTCGAGCCGGACGGCACGGCGCTGTTGCCCGCGAACGCCGCCGCCGCGGCCATCAGCATCGAGGCGGCGTTCGTCGGGTCACCAGCGGCTTGCTGAATGGCCGGTCCCAGGCTCTCCATCGCGGGGAGCCCGGGCGCCTGAAGACCGCTGATCGGAGGCGGCAGCGGCGACGCGGGCTCCGCTCGAGCGACCGGTTGGGCACTCAGCGTCAGCGCGGCCGACGCACCGAGTGCGATCAGAAGCGTTCTGGTCGATGGCATGACTCTCCCGTGATTCGAAGGTGGTGCGGGCCTGGTGGGGCGAGTGTCAGGGCAGGGCTGTGTCAGGGAAGGGCGGAGGTGGGGAAGAACAGTGGCGCGAGCGCGCCGCTGGCTGCGGCGGGCAGGGCGGGCGTCGTCGCCGCGGGAATCGCTGCTGTGGCGGCGGGGACCGCGGCCGTGGCGACGGGCAGAGCCGCTGCCGCCGGGACGGCTGCCGGTGACCGCGGCAGCAGGCCCGCCAGCGGCAAGCCCGGGGGCAGCAGCGAGGTCAGGTCACCCGGGAAGTCGAGTTCCTTCGGCAGCGGCAGGGCGTTGTTCGCGACCTGCGGCAGTTGGACCTGCGCGGTGGGAACCAGGCCCGGGGCGGCAGGTGTGGCGGCGGGCGCCGCAGCCGGCGCGGCCGCCGCGGGGAGCAGCGATGCGGGCAGCGTCGCCACCGGCGCGGCGGCGGGAGCAGCAGCAGGTGCCTGCGGCAGCGTGACCGACGCGGTCGCCGCGGGCGCAGCCGCCGGGGCGGCGGCCGGCGTGGCTGCGCCGGTGAACGCCGACGCGAGGCCCTGCAGCATGGCGGGCGCGTTGGCCGGCGACAGGCCGTTGAGGAAGGGAATCGCCGGCAACCCCGGCGCCGGAGCGGGCACGGGGTCGGCCGAGGCGGTCGCGCTGAGCAACAGCGCGCCCGGCACCGCGCAGGCGGCGGCAATCACGCTGGTGGCAAAGGCTTTTCTGGCGAAGTGCATGGTTTTCCCAATCCGTTGGCGACACGTCTGAAACCGAAGCTACGGAGTTACTGGTGTTACTCAAGTGACACGTGTGGCATTTATGCAACCGTTACTGACACGACGGCCGATGGTGACCGAAGCGCGTGCCCGGGCGGGCGCGCCGGCCGAGGTATCTAGAGTCGGACGGATAGCCAGGAAGACAGAAGTCGCACCCGCCCGCACCGGCGCGACGCCGCGGGAGCGACTCGTGGCCGCCGCGCCGTACCTGCTCGCGCTGAGCCTGCTCGCCC
The DNA here is from genome assembly GCA_963846985.1 of uncultured Actinomycetota bacterium. Taxonomy (GTDB): domain Bacteria; phylum Actinomycetota; class Actinomycetes; order Mycobacteriales; family Mycobacteriaceae; genus Mycobacterium. The sequence continues at coordinate 105,454 of CAWJYC010000009.1, read as the reverse complement.
GTTTTGCGGTCACCTACCTGGTGCCAAACGGCACCAACTTCATCGACCTGCACGTCTACGTCGACGGCGCGGCGACCATGGGCGACGGCGGCCTGTACGACTTCGTCTACCGCCCGGTGATCCCGCCGCTGCCGCTCCAGTTCACCTACCCACCGTTCGCGGCACTGGTGTTCTATCCGCTGCACTTCCTGCCGTTCGCGGTCGTCGGACTGCTCTGGCAACTCGGCGTCGTCGCCGCGCTCTACGGCTCCGCGGTGCTCGTGCTGAGGCTGCTCAAGGTGACCGACGCCCGCCGGGCGATGGCGTGGACCGCGCTGGCGATCTGGTTCGAGCCGGTGCGCCACCTGTTCGAGCTGGGCCAAATCGGTGCCCTGCTCATGGTTGCCGTGCTGGGTGCGGTGGTGAGCCGGCGGTGGTGGGTGTCCGGGTTGCTGGTGGGGCTGGCCGCCGGGGTGAAGCTGACGCCCGCGGTGGCTGGCCTGTACTTCGTCGGTGCCCGTCGGTGGCGTGCGGTCGCGTGGTCCGCCGCAGTGTTCGCCGCAACCGTGGCGCTGTCGATCGCGGTCGGTGGGGCCCAAGCTCGGTTCTACTTCACCGACCTGATGGGCAACGCCGGCCGGGTCGGGGTCGTCGACACGCCGATGAATCAGTCACTGCGCGGCGTGCTGGGCTACGTGGCCGGACACGACGTGGGGTACGGACCGGCATTGCTGGTCGCCGTCGCCGCGACGGCGGTCCTCGGCGTCCTGGCGTGGTGGCGGATCGGGCCGGACGACGCGCTCGGGCGCATCGTCGTCGTGATGCTGTTCGGGTTGCTGATCTCACCCATCAGCTGGACCCACCACTGGGTGTGGGTGCTGCCGCTGGTGATGTGGCTGGTGCTCGGCGACCGGCGCGCGCGCACCCGGTGGGTCGGCTGGGCGTGGGTCGTGCTGGCCTACGTGGGCGCGCCCTGGCTGGTGACCTTCGCCGGCGACCGTGGCCGCCTCGGCGGGCGCCCCTGGTACGCGGAGGTCGCCGGCTCGCTGTACGTGGTCGCGGCGGTGGCCACCCTGGTCTACGTCGCCGCGATCAGTCGACGATCCGACTGATGTCAGCAGCCATCTCGACGTCCTTGATCGTGATGCCGCCCTCGGAGTGGGTGACGAGTGTGAAAGTGACTGTCCGCCAACGGATGTCCATGTCGGGGTGATGGTCCTCGGCTTCCGCGTGCTCGGCGACCCGGCGGACGGCGTCGATTCCGGCCAGGAACGAGGGGAACTCGATGGATCGGCGCAGCGCCCCTTCCGAGCGCGTCCAACCGGCGAGGTCGGGTAGTGCAGCATCCACCTGGTCGTCGGTCAGCACAGCCATCGTTCGACGGTATACCGTCGCTGCGTGCCGAACCAGGTCGTCGTCGCCGGTGCATTGATCGACGGCGCGAGGCTGCTGGTCGCGCAACGCGATCGCCCGCCCGAGCTGGCCGGACTTTGGGAGCTACCCGGCGGCAAGGTGGCCGCGGGGGAGAGTGAGGCAGCCGCGCTGGTCCGCGAACTCGACGAAGAATTGGGAGTGGACGTCGTCGTGGGTGCGCGCCTCGGGGTCGACGTGCGGTTGGCCGACGACCTCGTGCTGCGCGCCTTCCTCGTCACCCGGACCGGTGGCACCGTGCAGCCGCGCGATCACCGCGCGCTGCGCTGGGTGACGGCCGCCGAACTCGACGACCTGGAATGGGTGCCTGCCGACCGCGGCTGGGTGCCGGATCTGATCGCCGCGCTGCTGCCGAAGCTCCAACGACGAACCGACCCGTGGTGACGTGCCGCACACTACGCGTGGGCACCCTAGCCGCCGGGCTGGGGTTTGGCGACGTCGTCACGCCTTTCGGGCGCGCTTGAAGACCTTCTCCAGTTCCTTTCCGCGCAGGCCCGTTGAGCTCCGCCTTCCGCACCTTCGCCAGCACCAGCGGACACCGCTTGCAGCGTGGCTTGCTGCGGCAACACTTCTTCTTCGCCTTGAGTGCGGCGACGTCGATGGCCTTCACGCGGTCATGCCGTCGTTTTCGCGATTGACCCCCCACGCTGCGACAATCTCCAGGTGGATGCTCGCCCAGATTTTCGCAATGTCGCCATCGTCGCTCACGTCGACCACGGTAAGACCACCCTCGTCGACGCCATGCTGCGGCAGTCCGGCGCCCTGACGCACCGTGGTGACGACGCCGTCGAGCGCCTGATGGACTCCGGTGACCTCGAGAAGGAAAAGGGCATCACCATCCTGGCGAAGAACACCGCCGTACACCGCAAGAACCCCGACGGCTCGATGACGGTCATCAACGTGATCGACACCCCCGGCCACGCCGACTTCGGTGGCGAGGTCGAGCGCGGCCTGTCGATGGTGGACGGCGTGCTGCTGCTGGTCGACGCGTCCGAGGGTCCGCTACCCCAAACGCGGTTCGTGCTGCGCAAGGCGCTGGCCGCCCACCTGCCCGTGATCCTGGTGGTCAACAAGACCGACCGGCCCGACGCGCGCATCGCGCAGGTGGTCTCCGAAAGCCACGACCTGCTGCTCGACGTCGCCTCCGACCTCGATCCCGACGCACAGAAGGCCGCCGAGGAAGCCCTCGGGCTGCCCGTGCTGTACGCGTCGGGCCGCGCCGGCATTGCCAGCACCACCGAACCCGCCAACGGCGAGAACCCGGACGGCGAGAACCTCGACGTGCTGTTCGACGTGCTGCTCGAGCACATCCCGCCGCCGCAGGGCGATCCCGACGCGCCGCTACAGGCGCTGGTGACCAACCTCGACGCGTCGGCCTTCCTTGGGCGGCTCGCACTGGTCCGCATCTACAAGGGCCGGTTGCGCAAGGGCCAGCAGGTGGCGTGGATGCGCGAGGTCGACGGCCATCCGGTCATCACCAACGCCAAGATCACCGAACTGCTGGTGACCGAGGGCGTCGAACGCACCAGCACCGACGAAGCCGTCGCCGGGGACATCGTCGCCGTCGCGGGCATGCCCGAGATCATGATCGGCGACACGCTCGCCGACACCGAGCACGCGCACGCGCTGCCGCGCATCACCGTCGACGAGCCCGCCATCTCGGTCACCATCGGCACCAACACCTCGCCGCTGGCCGGAAAGGTGTCCGGACACAAGCTGACCGCCCGCATGGTCAAGTCCCGCCTCGACAGCGAACTCGTCGGCAACGTCTCCATCAAGGTGGTCGACATCGACCGGCCCGACGCCTGGGAGGTGCAGGGCCGCGGTGAGCTCGCGCTGGCCGTCTTGGTGGAGCAGATGCGCCGAGAGGGCTTCGAGCTGACCGTCGGCAAGCCGCAGGTGGTCACCAGGACCATCGACGGCAAGCTGCACGAACCGTTCGAGGCCATGACCATCGACTGTCCGGACGAGTTCGTCGGCGCGATCACGCAGCTGATGGCCGCCCGCAAGGGCCGCATGGAGGAGATGACCAACCACGCGGCCGGGTGGGTCCGGATGGACTTCATCGTGCCCAGCCGCGGCTTGATCGGCTTCCGCACCGACTTCCTGACCCTCACCCGTGGCACCGGCATCGCCAACGCCGTGTTCGACGGATACCGGCCCTGGGCCGGCGAGATCCGCGCCCGCCACACCGGCTCGCTGGTCTCCGACCGGACCGGGAAGATCACCCCCTTCGCCATGACGCAGCTGTCCGACCGCGGCCAGTTCTTCGTCGAGCCGGGTCAGGACACCTACGAGGGCCAGGTCGTGGGCATCAACCCGCGCGCCGAAGACCTCGACATCAACGCCACGCGTGAGAAGAAGCTCACCAACATGCGTTCCTCGACGGCCGACGTCTTCGAGACGCTGGCCCGACCGCTGGAACTCGGCCTCGAGCAGGCGATGGAGTTCTGCGCCGAGGACGAGTGCGTCGAGGTCACCCCGGAGATCGTGCGGGTCCGCAAGGTGGAGTTGAACGCCAGCTTGCGGGCGCGGAGCAAGGCGCGAGCGAAGACCCGCGGCTGAGGCCGGCATGTCGCTGCGGCTGGTGCCGTTAGCCTGATGGGCGTGCCGACGACCCAGCGACGACTCAGCCTCGTCGCCGGCGCCGTGGCGTCGACGTTGCTGTTGGTGACGGCCTGCACCGTCAGCCCGCCGCCCGCGCCGCAGAGCACCGAGACGACGCAGAGCACGCCGCCGCCGCCGCTGACGAAGACGCAGATCATCATGGCGATCGACGCCATCGGCCCCGGTTTCAATCCGCACCTGCTGTCCGATCAGTCGCCCGTCAACGCCGCGATCTCGTCGCTGGTGCTGCCGAGCTCGTTTCGGCCCATCCCGGATCCGAACTCCCCGACGGGCTCGCGGTGGGAGCTCGATCCGACGATGCTCGAGTCGGCGGAGGTGACCAACGCCAATCCGTTCACCGTCACCTACAAGATCCGGCCGGAAGCGCAGTGGACGGACAACGCACCGATCGCCGCCGACGACTACTGGTACCTGTGGCGCCAAATGGTCAGTGCGCCAGGCGTCGTCGATCCGGCGGGCTACGACCTGATTACGGGCGTGCAGTCGCTGGAGGGCGGCAAGACCGCCGTGGTCACCTTCTCGCAGCCCTACCCGGCTTGGCGGGAACTCTTCAACGACATCCTGCCCGCGCACATCGTCAAGGACGTTCCCGGCGGGTTCGCGGCGGGACTGGTTCGCACCCTGCCCGTCACCGGTGGTCAGTTCCGCGTCGACAGCATCGATCCCCAGCGCGACGAGATCCTCCTGGCCCGCAACGACCGGTACTGGGGCGAGCCGGCCAAGCCCGACCAGATCCTCTTCCGGCGCGGTGGCGCCCCCGCGGTGCTGGCCGACTCGATCCGCAACGGTGACACGCAGGTCGCCCAGGTGCACGGCGGGCAGGCGGCCTTCATCCAGCTTGGTGCCATCCCCGACGTGCGCACCGCCCGGATCGTGACACCGCGCGTGATGCAGGTGACGCTGCGGGCTCAGCAACCCGACCTGCAGGACTCCCAGGTACGCAAGGCCATCCTGGGGCTGCTCGACGTCGATCTGCTGGCCGCGGTCGGCGCCGGTAGCGACAACACCGTCACCCTCGCCCAAGCTCAGGTGCGTTCACCGTCGGACCCGGGTTATGTGCCGACCGCGCCGCCCGCCCTGTCGCGGGACGCGGCGCTCGACCTGCTGAAGGACAGTGGCTACACCGTCGAGCAGGAGGTGTCGTCGACCAGTCCGATTCCGCCGTCGACGCCCGGCTCGCCGCCGCCGACGCGGGGCCGCATCAGCAGGGACGGCGAGCAGCTGAAGTTCGTGGTCGGCGTCGCCGCCAACGATCCGACGTCGGTGGCCGTCGCCAACACCGTCGCCGACCAGTTGCGCGGCGTGGGCATCTCGGCGTCCGTCCTCGCGCTGGACCCGCCGGCGCTGTACGGCGATGCGCTGACCCAGAACCGGGTCGACGCGATCGTCGGCTGGCATCAGGCCGGCGGCGATCTCGCGACGGCGCTGGCGTCCCGTTTCGGTTGTCCGGCGCTGCAGGCGACCGCGGTGCCCACCACGCCGCCCAGTGGCACACCGACGTCGAGCACGTCGGCGTCGAAACCGACCAGCGCGCCGACCAGCACGTCCCGGCCGTCGACCCCGACCCGCACCTCGACTTCTAGCCCGTCGCCCAGCACCACCCCGACGGCAACGCCACCACCACCACCGCTCCCGCCGACGGAATCCGACCAGCTCGTCCAGGCGCCCAGCAACCTGACCGGCATCTGCGATCGCAGCATCCAGCCCAACATCGACGCCGCGCTCGATGGCAGCCAGTCCGTCGGTGACGTGCTCACGGCCGTCGAGCCGCGGCTGTGGAACATGTCCACCGTCCTGCCGATCCTGCAGGACACCACGATCGTCGCCGCGGCACCCAACGTCGAGAACGTGAGCCTGTCGGGCGCCGTACCCGTCGGCATCGTGGGCGACGCCGGCAAGTGGGTCAGGGGACCGCAGTAGCGCGACGGTTGCGCTCGCGCAGCAGCCGGATGCCGTGCGAGGTGTACGCCGCCGCGCCGAAGACGAGCAGCAGCCACAGCGGTGGCCGGGCCAGTTCCCAGACGAACAGCGCGGCGAAGGCCGGAGCGCGCATCGTCGTCGCCAGCACTCCAGCGGCGCAGGCCAGTGACACCGCGGCGATCTGAAAGTGTGTGCCGGCCAAGCCATTCAGAGTCAAGGTGGTGACCGAGCCTGCCGCGGCGCCGGTGGCCAGCGCGGGGGTGATCATGCCGCCGACCGCTCCAGTGCGCAAGTACAACGCCGTGAGCAACGGCTTGAGCAGCAGCAGTGCCGCCGCGCCGCCCAGCGTCAGGTTCGCGTCGACGCTGACGGTCAGGATGCTGCGCCCGTTGCCCGGCAGTTCCGGCCACCAGATGGAGCAGACCCCGGTGACCAGGCCAGCCAGCGCGATCGCCGGAACGAGCGCCCACGACCGGATCTGGGGCGCCGGCCGGGCCAGGGCCATCAGCTTGTCGAAGCCGAATCCGACGGCCACCGCCAGCGGTGCGATGGCGAAGCCGAAGAACACGAACAGATAGGACAGCTTCGGATCGGGCCACACCAGCGAGTGTTCGAAGTGGGTGACGGGGGAGGACACCGCGACGGCGAGGCTCGAGGTGATCAGCGCGGTGCCGACGGCGCGCGGATGCCAGCTGCGCAACACGATGCGCACCGCGAACAGCGCGCCGCCCAGGGGGACGCTGTACACCGCGCCGAGACCGGCGCCGGCCGCGCACGCCAGCAAGATCTCGCGGTCCCCGGGAGTCAGGGCCCACCGCGACGTGCCGAGGTCGCCCAGCGCGGCGGCCAACTGGCGAGGTGCCCCCTCCCGCCCCAGCGACGCACCGGAGCCGACGAGCAGCACCTGCAACCCGGCGTCGATCGACATCCGCCAGCGCGGGACGGGCCGGTGTTCGGCGATCGTGGCCGTCAGACCGGGGACGTCGCCGCGCTTGCGCAGCAGCCACCAACCCGCACCGGCGACGGCACCGCCGATCATGGGCGCGACCGCCCGCCGCACCGAGTCGCTGCCGCCGACTCCGAGCAGCAGCGTCCCGAACGAGTAGTGGTAGGCGAGGTGTTCGATCCAGTGCAGCAGCCCGGTGGTCGCCGCCCCCGCGACGCCTGCCAGCAGTCCGATCACCACGACGGCGCACCCGTACTCAACCGTGCGCCGCGTCACGGGGTGAATCTATCTTGGGCGGATGGAGAATCCACGGTTGCTGTTCGTGCATGCGCATCCGGACGACGAGACGCTGACCACCGGTGCCACGATCGCGCACTACGTCGCCCGTGGAGCGCAAGTTCGGGTGGTGACGTGCACGCTCGGCGAGGAGGGCGAGGTCATCGGTGACCGCTTCGCACGGCTGGCCGTCGACCACGCCGACCAGCTGGGCGGCTACCGAATCAGCGAATTGACCTCTGCGCTAACGGAATTGGGCGTAAGCGAGCCCTGCTTCCTCGGTGGCGCGGGCCGTTGGCGCGACTCGGGGATGGTGGGCACGCCGTCGCGTGGCCGGCAGCGATTCGTCGACGCCGATCCGCTCGAGGCGGTGGGGGCGCTCGTCGCAATCATCCGGGAGTTGCGGCCGCACGTCGTGGTCACCTACGACCCCAACGGCGGCTACGGGCATCCCGACCACATTCACGCCCACGAGGTGACGACGAGCGCCGTCGCCGCGTCGGCTGGGCCCGACCATCCCGGTGAGCCGTGGAAGGTGCCCAAGTTCTACTGGACGGTGACGGCGCGCAGCGCGGTCGAAGTTGCCATGCGCGAACTGGCCGAGATCGAGCTGCCCGCGGGGTGGACCCTCGCCGCGGCCGACGAGTTCCGGTTCGCCTATGCCGACGCCGACATCGACGCCGTCGTCGACGCACCTGAACGGCATGCTGCGAAGGTGGCGGCCCTTCGCGCGCACGCCACCCAGGTGGTGGTGGAACCGGGCGGCCGCGCCTGTGCGCTGTCGAACAACCTCGCGCTGCCGATCTCGACCACCGAACACTTCGTGCTCGCCGACGGGACCGCGGCCGCGCCGGACGGCGGCGGGTGGGAAACCGACCTGCTGGCCGGTGTGAACCTGGGATAGCAACCGCGCGAGGGGGTACGCTGCGAAGCAATCAGCGGCCCGATGGAGGGATGGCGATGGACCCGGATCTGGATCCCAACCTGCAGCACTGGCAAGACCGTTTGGACAGCGTCCAGTGGGTCGTCGGCTCGATCGTGGGACTGATCGACAGCGTTCCCACCTGACCGCTCCGTCCTCCAGTACGGCGAGGTGGGTGGTACTCGCCGTACTCGCCTTCGACGGCGTCCTGTCCGCGATCATCGGCGCCTTCTTCCTTCCGCTCTACCTCGGATCGTTCCCCTTTCCCGTCAGCGGGCTGATTAGCGGCGGGCTCAATGCCGCGTTGGTGTGGGCGGCGCTGCAGTGGGCGCCGACGCCGCGGCTCGCGGCCCTTCCGTTGTGGGCGTGGCTGGTGACCGCCCTCGGGCTGACGCTTGGTGGGCCCGGCGATGACATCGTGCTCGGTGGCGTCGGGATCCTGCAGCTGGCACCGGTGCTGTTCGTGGTGCTCGGCGGGGGGCCGCCGGCCTACCTGCTGTGGCGGTTGACGCCGAAGGTCGAGCGCTAACCCACGGCGGCGGGCTGGTCGGCGGGGGCGGGGCTGCCGGCGCCCTTTTCGTCGCCCCTTGCCTTCGGCGTGTCCTTTGCCTTCGGCGTGTCCCTGGCCTTCGGCGTGTCCTTGGCCTTCGGCGTGGCGGTGGGTGGCGGGGTCGTCGCCTCCGTCGTCGATCCCGGACCGGTGGTGTTGGTCGTTGTGGTGGTCGTGGTCATGCCCGTCGTGCCCGGCGTCGCCTGAGTGCTGCCGCGAACCTCGCCCTGAGCCTCGACACCCTTGGACGTGGTCGTCGTCGGAGATTCGGTGGGCTTGGTCGCGTCAGTGGTCTTGGTCGGTTCTGGCGTCTTGGCCGGCTCGCTCGGCGTCTGCGTCTCGACGACGCCCGTCGGCTCCGGGGCCGATCGTTGCAGTGCGTTGACCGATAGCGGCGCGACGGACGGCTGCGGGTCCGTCGGAGCAAGCTTCGCCGCCAGGGTGTCAGCGGCGGCGAACGGGCCGATCGGCGGGATCGGTGGCAAGGGCGGCAAGAAGAAGGCGAGTTCGTCGTTGGCCAGGTAGATGAACGAATTGATGGTGTCGATGGCGACGTTGGTCAGCCCCTGCGCGACGTTGACGTTGCCGCCCAGAAGGTCGGCAAGGTTGAAGGTCACGCTCCGTGCGATCCGTTCGCCGAAGTTGTAGAAGATCATGATCTGCGGCGAGAGCCAGCCCACGTAAGGCACCCAGCCGGCGGCGTAGGTAGCCAGCTCGAAGCCGTACCGAACCCACGGCTCGACGGCGTTGTAGGTGTTCTTGATGGTGCTGTCGATCGAGTTTCCGACGATGACCGGCGGGAAGACGGGCTGCGGGAAGGGCGCGCCCGCGCTCGGCGGCACGACGATGCGCTGCAGCCAGTCGGCGAGGAGGCTGGGCAAGGCGAGGGGCGCCGCAGCGGGTGTGGTCGCGGCGGCCAGGTGAACGGGTGAGGAGACGACACGAATGGTGTGGACCTCGACCGCCGCGGTTGGCGGGGGAGCCTCGACCGCGGGTGCCAGGGCGACTGTTGCGGCGGTGCTCGCGGCGACGGCCAGCGCTAGCGAAGCGCGCACGATCCTGGCCATGTCGCATCTCCTAGCGGCGGTGTCCCGACGGCAGGCGACGTTACGCCGGCGGCTGCGGGCTAGTGGAGAGTTGGCCCGACTGACGAGGACCGGCTGGGACTACTGTGACCCCTATGTCACGGGCAGTGTTGTCGGATCGTGGGACGCGCGGATGATTCTCGACGAGCGCGGGGTTACAGGGAAGTGGCTCTGAACCCCCAGCGCGGTGCCGATTTGCCGACTCCCGTGATTCCATCGAAGTCCGCACCGGTGACGCCGAGCGCGCCGCCCAGTCCGGCGGCCCTGCGTCGCGTTCTGCGCCGAGCCCGCGACGGGGTGGCGCTCAACGTCGAGGAAGCCGCGATCGCGATGACGGCGCGGGGGTCCGACCTAGAGGATCTGACCGCTAGTGCGGCCAGGGTCCGCGACGCCGGGCTCACCGCAGCGGGCCGGTACGGTCCCACCGGCAAGCTGCCCGTCAGCTACTCGCGCAAGGTGTTCATTCCGGTCACGCATCTGTGCCGCGACACGTGCCACTACTGCACGTTCGTCACCATTCCCGGTCGCCTGCGGGCCGAGGGCAAGGGCATGTACATGGAGCCCGACGAGATCCTCGACGTCGCCCGCCGCGGTGCGGAACTGGGGTGCAAGGAAGCGTTGTTCACACTCGGTGACCGCCCGGAGGCACGGTGGGACGAGGCCCGCCAGTGGCTCGACGAACGCGGGTACGACTCCACACTGGAGTACGTCCGCGCGATGGCGATCCGGGTGCTCGAGGAGACGGGTCTGCTGCCGCATTTGAACCCGGGCGTGATGAGTTGGTCGGAGCTGTCCTCGCTCAAGCCGGTCGCGCCGTCGATGGGCATGATGCTGGAGACCACGTCGCGGCGGTTGTACGAGACCAAGGGCCTGGCCCACTACGGCAGCCCCGACAAGGACCCGGCGGTGCGACTGCGCACGCTGGACGACGCGGGCCGGCTGTCGGTGCCGTTCACCACCGGACTGCTGGTCGGCATCGGGGAGGACCTCACCGAGCGGGCCGAGACGATGCACGCAATTCGCCGCTCGCACAAGGAGTTCGGTCACGTGCAGGAAGTGATCGTGCAGAACTTCCGGGCCAAGGACCACACCGCGATGGCCAGCACCCCCGACGCCGGCTTCGACGACTTCCTCGCAACCGTGGCCGTCACCCGGCTGGTGCTTGGTCCGAAGATGCGCATCCAGGCGCCGCCGAATCTGGTGTCGCGCCAGGAGTGCCTGGCGCTGATCGGCGCGGGCGTCGACGACTGGGGTGGCGTGTCGCCGTTGACCCCCGACCACGTCAACCCCGAGCGGCCGTGGCCGGCGCTCGACGAACTGGCCGCCGTCACCGCCGAGGCGGGATACGACCTGGTTCAGCGACTGACCGCCCAGCCGCAGTACGTGCAGGCCGGCGCGGCCTGGATCGATCCGCGGGTGCAGGGCCACGTCGCGGCCCTGGCCGATCCGGAGACCGGGTTCGCCAGGGACGTGAATCCGCTGGGACGGCCGTGGCAGGAGCCCGACGAGGCGACCGAGTCGCTGGGCCGCACGGACCTCAACACCGCGATCGACTCCGAGGGCCGGCTGACCGAGACGCGAAGCGATCTCGGTAGCGCGTTCGGCGACTGGGAGTCGATCCGCGCCAAGGTGCACGAGCTCGCCGCGCGGGCGCCGGAGCGCATCGACACCGACGTGCTGGCGGCGCTGCGCTCGGCGGAGGCCAACCCGGCCGGGCTCAGTGACGACGAGTATCACGCGCTGGCCACCGCGGACGGTCCGGCGTTGGATGCCGTTGCGGCGCTTGCTGATTCGTTGCGTCGGGACGTGGTTGGTGACGACGTCACCTATGTGGTGAACCGCAACATCAACTTCACCAACATCTGCTACACCGGCTGCCGGTTCTGCGCGTTCGCGCAACGCAAGGGCGATGCGGATGCCTTCTCGTTGTCGACCGACGACGTCGCGGACCGCGCCTGGGAGGCGCACGTCGCCGGCGCCACCGAGGTTTGCATGCAGGGTGGCATCGATCCCGAGCTGCCGGTCACCGGCTACGCCGATCTGGTCCGCGCGGTCAAGGCGCGGGTGCCCTCGATGCACGTGCACGCGTTCTCGCCGATGGAGATCTCCAACGGCGTCACCAAGAGCGGGACGTCGATCCGGGAGTGGCTGATCAGCCTGCGCGAGGCGGGATTGGGCTCCATTCCCGGTACTGCCGCCGAGATCCTCGACGACGAGGTCCGCTGGGTGCTGACCAAGGGCAAGCTGCCGACGTCGGCGTGGATCGAGGTCATCACCACCGCGCACGAGGTCGGCCTGCGCTCGAGCTCGACGATGATGTACGGGCACGTCGACACACCGCGGCACTGGGTTGGCCACCTCAACGTGCTGCGCGACATCCAGGACCGCACCGGTGGTTTCACCGAGTTCGTGCCGCTGCCATTCGTGCACCAGTCCTCGCCGCTGTACCTAGCCGGTGGGGCGCGCCCGGGGCCGACGCACCGGGACAATCGTGCGGTTCACGCACTGGCTCGAATCATGTTGCACGGCAGGATCGATCACATCCAGACCAGCTGGGTCAAGCTCGGCGTCGAACGCACGCAGGTGATGCTGCGCGGCGGCGCCAACGACTTGGGCGGCACGCTGATGGAGGAGACCATCTCCCGGATGGCGGGCTCGGAGAACGGCTCGGCCAAGTCCGTGGCGGAGCTGGTGGCGATCGCCGAGGGCATCGGCCGCCCGGCGCGTCAGCGCTCCACGACGTACGCCCCGTTGGCCGCCTGACCGATCTCGGCGTCGGAACTTCGCCAAGACGTTTTCAGCGAGACGGCAGGGTGTCTACGTTCGACGGGTGCCAGTGCACACCCACGAGGCGGCTCGCGCTATTCCGGCCATCGCCGGGGTGATCTTCGCGGTGTTGTACGTCGTCGCCCTGGTGATGGTTCCGCCGTTCCCGGGCGTCGACGAGTCCGGTGAGGCCGTCCGGATCCACCTCGCCGAGCATGCGTCGTCGATTCGAGTGCAGGCACTGTTGGTCACGCTCGGAACGCTGATGCTCGTCGTCGTCCTCGGGTATGCCCGAACCCGGCTCGACGGGCCGGGCGGACAGGTATTCACCATCGGCGGGGCCGTGCTCGTCGCCGAGGTGGGCGTCGAGATGTGGTTCACGAGCGGACTGGCCCTGCACGCTGCCACCCTCGACGCCGGCACCGCGCGCGTCCTCGCCGACATCACGTCGATGTGGGGACCGATCCTCACGGTTGCCGACGTATTGGTCGCCATGCCCATCGCGCTGGCGGCCAAGGATGGTCGCCTTCCCCGGTGGCTCGGGGTGCTCGCGGCGGTCTTCGCCGTCGAGCAGTTGGTCGAGACGGTGACCATCGTCGGCGGCCCCGGCTCCTTCGTCTCACCGGGCGGAACGATGAACCTGTTCGTCGGCGGTCCGCTCTTCATCGTGTTCTTTCTGGCGTTGGGCTTCACGGTCTCGTCGCCACATCAGTCCACCGCGTGACTTCTCGCCGGTTTGGCGCCTGTCGTGAACCCGATGTCAGGTTTGGCACGTATACAGGGGACGGCCACCGTCGTATCCGCCGACCCGAGGAGTATTCGTGACCACGATCGCAGGATTGCCGGCGCACATCTTGCTGGTCCACGCCATCGTGGTACTGGCTCCGCTGACCGCCGTGCTGGAGATCCTCTGCGCACTGTGGCCGGCGGCGCGGCGGAACCTGGTGTGGCTGGTGCTTGCCCTTGCGGGCATCACGACGGTGCTGACGCCCATCGCCACCGACGCCGGCGAGTGGCTCAAGGATCAGCGACCCAGAGTCAGCCCGATCCTTCAGGAGCACGCCGAGCGCGGCGACTGGATGATCTACTTCTCGGCCGCGATGCTGGTCGTCGCCCTGGCGTTGGTGGCGTTGCACTGGCTCGAGGGCCGGTCGGACCAGCCGCGCAAGGCCCTCGCCATCGCGGTTGCCGTCGTCACCCTGGTGGTCGGGGTGTCGTCGATCGTGACCGTCGTCCGAATCGGGCACTCCGGTTCGCAGTCGGTCTGGGGCGCCTGACCGCGCGCCATCTCGGCGCAGACGTGCTACTCGTAGGGCGTGACCTCACCACAGACGCACACCACTGACGGCCGTCCACGCGCCCGCGGGCTCGCCATCCTTCTGCCCGGTCGGCCCGGCCCGCTCAATGCGATCACCGACGTGGCGGGCGTCGAAGTCGGGGAGGTGACGCTGATCGAGGGCGGCGGCCCGCTGCGAGTCGGGGCCGGCCCGGTGCGTACGGGCGCCACTGCGATCCTGCCCCGCGGACGCGAGGATCTCGGCCGCGCGTGTGCCGCGGGCTGGCACTCGCTCAACGGCAACGGCGAGATGACGGGTACCACGTGGATCGAGGAGGCGGGGGCCTTCAACCTGCCGGTCGTGCTCTCCAACACCCACGCCGTCGGCGCCTGCCACACCGGTGTCGTCAGCTGGGTGAATCGGGTCAAGCCGCGGCTCGCTCAACAGTGGCTGTTGCCCGTGTGCGCGGAAACGTGGGACGGCTACCTCAACGACATCAACGGAGCCCACGTGCGGCCCGAGCATGTCGAGGCGGCGCTCGACGCGGCCACGCCGGGACCCGTTGCCGAGGGCTCGGTGGGCGGCGGCACGGGCATGAACTGCTATGAGTTCAAGGGCGGCAACGGCACCGCGTCGCGGATCGTGCAGTACGGCGCTCGCGAGTTCACCGTTGGGGCGTTCGTGCAGGCCAACTTCGGCTCGCGCCACGAACTGACCGTGGCGGGCCGGCACGTCGGCCCGCTGCTGGCCGAGGACAACCCGATGGACTCGGACTGGTTCGCCGCCGATCTCGGACTGCGAGCACCACCCGGCGCCGGCTCGGTCATCGTCGTGATCGCGACCGACGCACCGCTGCTGCCGGGACAGTGCAAGGCACTGGCCCGTCGGGTGCCGCTGGGGCTGGCCCGCACCGGCACCACCGGTAGCCACTTCAGCGGCGACATCTTCTTGGCCTTCTCGACCGCCGAGGCCGACGGCCTGGCCAGCAGCTTCCCAATCGGCCCGCCCAGCGACGACGAGTTCGGCACCCTGACGTTCCTCCCGTGGGGGCGGATGGATGCGTTCTACGCCGCGGTGGTCCAGTCGGTGGAGGAGGCGGTGCTCAACGCGCTCGTGGTGAACGACGACATGGTCGGCCGGGACGGACACCGATCGCCACGGCTGCCGCTGGCCGCCGTCACGCCGTCGATCGGGTAGCAGGAACAAAATCGGACTGCAGTCCGTTTAACCGGGCGAGGTGCCGGGAAGGCCGGCCCCAAGCCGAGGAGATCTAGACATGACTGCATCCGTAGCGAGCGCATTGAGCACCGGGACCTGGGCGATCGACAACGTCCACTCGTCGATCGGTTTCTCCGTCCGCCACCTGGTGGTGAGCAAGGTGCGCGGCACCTTCAAGACGTTCAATGGTGCGATCGTGATCGCCGAGGACGGGGCGCCGTCGGTCACCGCCGAGATCGCCGTCGACTCCGTCGACACGGGCAACGAGCAGCGTGACGCGCACGTTCGGGCCGCCGACTTCTTCGACGTGGAGAAGTTCCCGACCGCGACCTTCGTGTCGACCGGTGTGCGCGCCGACGGTGACGACTACGTCCTCGCTGGCGACTTCACCCTCAAGGGCGTGACCAAGCCGGTCGAGCTGAAGCTGGCCTTCAACGGAGTCAACCCCGGGATGGGGCACGGCGAGGTGGCGGGCTTCGAGGCGTCAATCGTGCTCAATCGCAAGGACTTCGGCATCGACCTCGACATGCCGCTGGAGACCGGCGGCGCGGTGGTCGGCGACAAGGTCACCGTCACCCTCGAGATCGAGGCTCTCAAGCAGGCCTGACGCGATCCAACGTGACGCCACTGCGAGATTCGACCATGACTCTCGCGGTGGCGTCACGTTCGCGTGTCACGGCCTACAGGCGGGCCGCGAGTTCGGTGCCCTGCCGGATCGCGCGCTTCGCGTCGATCTCTGCGGCAACGTCCGCGCCGCCGATGACGTGCGGCTCGATCCCTCGGCCGCGCAGCCCGTCCTCCAGGTCGCGTACCGACTCCTGGCCGGCGCAGACGACGACGTTGTCGACGGCGAGCACCCGCGGCTGCGAATGGTTCGAGCCGAAGCTGATGTGTAGCCCGTCATCGTCGATGCGTTCGTAGTTCACACCCGAAAGCTGTTGCACTCCTTTGGACTTGAGCGACGCACGGTGCACCCAGCCCGTCGTCTTGCCCAGTCGCCGCCCTTGCGCGCCCGTCGTCCGTTGCAAGAGATACACCTCCCTCGCCGGCGGCAAGGGGATCGGCGTGGTCAGCGCGCCGCGCGTCTCCCACGGATCGGCGACTCCCCATTCGGCCTTCCACTCCTTGAGGTTCAGGGTGGGCGACTGGTCGGTGACCAGGAATTCGCTGACGTCGAAGCCGATGCCGCCCGCGCCCACCACCGCGACGCGCGCACCGATCGGCCGACCCAGGATCGCGTCGGCATAGGACAGCACCATCGGGTGGTCGATGCCGGGGATGGCCGGCAGGCGCGGCACCACTCCGGTAGCCAGCACGACGTCGTCGAACCCGGCGAGTTCGGCGGCGTCGGCGCGGGTGTTCAGTCGCACGTCCACGCCGTGCTTGGCCAGCATGGTGCCGTAGTAACGGATTGTCTCGCTGAACTCCTCCTTGCCGGGAATCCTTCTGGCGAGGTCGAATTGACCCCCGATGGATCCGGCTGCCTCGAAGAGGGTGACGGTGTGGCCGCGTTCGGCCGCCGTCACCGCCGTGGCCAATCCCGCCGGACCGGCTCCGACGACCGCGACCCGCCTGGCGCGGCGCGTCGGACCGAGCACCAGTGTCGTCTCGTGTCCGGCCCGCGGGTTGAGTAGGCACGACACCGTCCGGTGCGCGAAGGCGTGATCGAGGCACGCCTGATTGCAGGCGATGCACGTGTTGATCTCGTCGGCCGCGTCGGCGGCGGCCTTGCGCACCCAGTCGGGGTCACTCAGCAGGGGGCGTGCCATCGACACCAATTGCACGTGCCCGTCGGCGAGGATCTGCTCCGCCGACTGCGGCATGTTGATGCGGTTGGACGCCACGACGGGGATGTCCACGAGTTCTGCCAACGCGTTGCTGATGTCGACGAAGGCGCTGTTGGGCACCGACGTGACGATGGTGGGCACCCGCGCCTCGTGCCAGCCGATCCCCGTGTTGATGATCGTGGCCCCTGCCGCCTCGACTTCGGTTGCCAGAGCGACGATGTCGTCCCAGTCCTGGCCACCCTCCACGTAGTCGGCCATGGACATGCGGTAGCAGACGATGAAGTCTCGACCCACCGCGTCGCGCGTGCGGCGCACGATCTCGACGGGCATTCGGCGTCGCTTCTCGGGGGTGCCGCCCCACGCGTCGGTCCGCTTGTTGGTGCGGGGCGCGAGGAACTGATTGAGCAGATAGCCTTCGCTGCCCATGATCTCGACGCCGTCGTACCCCGCCTCGCGGGCCAGCAGCGCGCAGCGCACGAAGTCGTCGATGGTCCCGTCGACATCGCGGAGCCGTCGTGGCCGAAAGGGGTTGATCGGTGCCTTGATCGACGATGCGCTGACCGAAAGTGGATGATAGGCATAGCGTCCCGCGTGCAACACCTGAAGCAGGATCTTGCCGCCCTCGTCGTGCACGGCCGAGGTGATGCGGCGGTGGCGCCGGGCGTCCGAGGAGGACACCAGCTGGGCGGCGAGCGGCAGCAGCCAGCCGGTGCGGTTGGGTGCGTAACCGCCGGTGATGATGAGTCCGACTCCGCCGCGCGCCCGTTCGGCGAAGTATGCGGCCAAGCGGTCGACATCTCGCGCGCGGTCCTCCAAGCCCGTGTGCATGGAACCCATGACCACGCGATTGCGTAGGGTCGTGAACCCAAGGTTCAAGGGCGCCAATAGATGTGGGTAGGGACCGGTCATGGCGTGCCTCCTAGGGCGGCGAGCACTTCGTCGAGCCACTGCAGGGATCCCACTTCGGCGAGCATCCCGCCGCGCAACACCAGGTACTGGTGCAGCATCGAGCCCGCCAGAGCGGACGGGTCGGGGAACTGGCGCTTCTCGAAGTCTCGGTAGGTGTCGAGCAGATGAGCGCGTTCGTGGCGCAGCGCCGTGATTTGGGTGCGGAGGGCCACGGGATCGCCGTAGGTGGCACCGCGGATCTTCACGGCGAGGTCGCGGGTCCGTGAGTCGGTCAGGGAGCTACCCCGCCCGTTGAGCGGCTCGGCGATCCAGCGGGCCAACTCGTCGCGGCCCCCGTCGGCGACGTGGTAGACCTTCTTGTCCGGCCGACCCTCGCTGAGTGACGACGTCGGCGCGCACCCAGCCGTCCCCCTCCATCGTGCGCAGGGTGCGGTAGATCTGCTGATGGGTGGCCGACCAGAAGTAGCCGATGGACCGGTCGAAGCGTTGGGCGAGCTCGTATCCGGAGCCGCTGCGTTCGCTCAACGACACCAGAATTGCGTGCGCGAGGGCCACGTTCGGCAGCGTAGGCGGTACCGACGGTCCTATGCAACTAGTTGCACCCTGGGCTCGAAAGACGCGGCGTCGGGTGACTAGTCCACCTGTATCTGCGACGTCTAGTATCAGTAACCACGCGTCACCCTACGGGGCGGCGCGACAAGTTAGGACACACTGAGACAGGCGTGCAGGTATCGGCATCGCATACTTGCTTCGGCTTCTCGGGCTTCCTAGCGAGGTGCCCCGATCAGCAGCCCCCGGAACAGGAGAGACATCAGTGACGTACACCATTGCCGAACCCTGTGTCGACATCAAAGACAAGGCATGCATCGAGGAGTGCCCCGTCGACTGCATTTACGAGGGCGCCCGCATGTTGTACATCCACCCCGACGAGTGCGTCGACTGTGGTGCGTGCGAGCCGGTGTGCCCGGTCGAGGCCATCTACTACGAGGACGACGTTCCGGATCAGTGGAGTGGCTACACCCAGTACAACGCGGACTTCTTCACCGAACTCGGTTCGCCGGGCGGAGCGTCCAAGGTGGGGCAGACCGACAATGACCCGCAGGTGATCAAGGACATGCCTCCGCAAGGCGAGGAGAGCTGAGCGAAGCGAAGCCGACCAGCAAAGGAGGAGAGCTGACGGCCCGGCCGCTGTCGGCGTCGTTGCCGGTCTTCCCCTGGGACACGCTGGCCGACGTCACCGCCACGGCCAGGGCGCATCCCGGCGGCATCGTCGACCTGTCGGTCGGCACCCCCGTGGACCCCGTGGCCGAGGTCATCCGCGACGCGCTGGCGGCGGCCAGTTCCGCTCCCGGTTACCCGACGACTGCCGGCACGCCTGCTCTTCGCGCCTCCGCGGTGGCTGCCTTGCATCGTCGCTACGGCATCTCCGACCTCGCGGCCGACGCCGTGTTGCCCGTCATTGGCACCAAGGAGCTCATCGCCTGGCTGCCGACGCTGCTCAACCTCTCCCGCGCCGACGTCGTGGTAGTGCCCGAATTGGCCTACCCGACCTATGAGGTGGGAGCGAGACTGGCCGGCGCACAGGTGGTTGCCGCCGATTCGCTGACGCAGTTGGGGCCTCGGGTCCCCGCTCTGGTCTACGTGAACTCGCCGAGCAACCCGACGGGTGCGGTGCTCGGTGTCGACCATCTGCGCAAGGTCGTCGACTGGGCCAGGAGCAGGGGCGCGCTGGTGGCGTCCGACGAGTGCTACCTGGGCCTCGGCTGGGATCCCGGACGCCGCGCCGGTCTCGGTGCTGCACCCGTCGGTGTGCGGCGGTGACCATGCCGGTCTGCTCGCCATCCACTCGCTGTCGAAGACGTCGTCGCTGGCGGGGTACCGGGCGGGTCTCGTGGCGGGCGATGCCACCGTGGTGGCCGAACTGCTCGCCGTACGCAAGCACGCCGGGATGATGGTGCCGACGCCGATACAGGCAGCGATGGTCGCCGCGCTGGACGACGACGCCCACGAGGCGGTTCAGCGGGAGCGCTACGCCCGTCGCCGAGACGTGCTGCTGCCAGCGGTCCGCGCGGCCGGGTTCACCGTCGACCACTCTCAGGCGGGCCTGTATCTGTGGGCCACCCGCGGCGAGCCGTGCCGGGACACCGTCGCGGCGTTCGCCGACCTGGGCATCCTGGTCGCGCCGGGTGAGTTCTACGGTCCGCGCGGTGCCAAGCACGTACGGCTGGCGTTGACGGCGACCGACGAGCGGATCGCCGCCGCGGCCGAACGCTTGAGTTCTTAGCGCCGAGTGGCCAGCTGCCTCACGGTCCGGGCGGATTCGCATGTCTACTGGTTATTCGCGGGAAGCGGGAAGCTAGGGCACCCGCAGGCTCAGCGAAAGCAGCAGTCGCACATCCGGATCCGACAGCGGAGTGCCCAGCGCCTCCTCGATCCGCCGCACCCGGTAGCGAACCGTATTCGGGTGCACGTGCAGCCAGGCCGCCGTTGCGGCCACGTCGCCGAAGCCGTCGAGGTAGGCCCGCAGCGTCTCCACTAGAACCGGATCGCGCTCCCGCAACTCGCGAACGCGCGGGTCGACGAGCCGGTCGTCCGCGCCGATCATCGTGACGATCTCGTCGAGCAGGACCGTGGTGCGGGATTCGGCCAGCGAGGTCACCTGCCCGATGGCACCCGGATGCCGTTCGGCGCTGTCGAGAACGCGGTCCACCTCCGCACGTGCCGACGCGACGCCGGCCAGCCCCGTCGACGGCATCGCGATCACGGCCCGCAATTCCAGGCCCAGTTCGGTGCGCAGCGCGCCGATGGTGCCGCGAATCCACGACGACACCGCCGACGCCTTGCCGGTGTGCGGGAATAGCACGTACACCCGGGATCGACCCGCCGCGACCTGGGCATCTCGCCGAAAGGCGCTGGCGCTCAGCGCAAGTACGTCGGCGAGTCGCGTCGGTGCGCCGGCGGCGCCGTCGAAGCCGATCACCGCCACTCGCCCGTCGGTCACGATGCCGAGTTCGCGCGCGGCGTCGGCCAACTCCGCGTCGTCGAAGGGCACGTCGTGCAATCCGAGCAGACCCTGCACCCACCGAGCATGCGTCGACGGCGTGGCGGCCAGTCGCGAAATGATCCGCGCCGCAAGGACTGCCGCCCCGCGCAGCACGTCGTCGACGTCCTCGGCCAGCGGCCGGGCGCCCTCCTGCAGCCAGATGGTGCCCGCGAATACCGGCCCACCCCTGCGGTCCGGCGCAGCGTGGTGAATGCCGACCGCGCGCCGCGGCCGCAGGCCGAGCTCCGGTCTGGCATCGACGCGGACGACGTCACCAGTGGCGCGCAGCGCGTCGAAGATGCCCGCTCGGCCGATCCACGCCAGATGCTCGGGCGGTCCGGCGCGGCCGAGGATGGACAGCCGCCGCAGGTCGTCGGCCTCGTCGTTGGACGCCGAGTACGCCAGGACGTGCGACTGGACGTCCTCGATGCTGACCATGCCGTGCGTACGATCGGCGATCGACTGCGCCAGCCCGAACAGGTCGGTGCTCGAGTCGTACAGCGGGTCGGCCCGGTCGCCGTGGTGGTCGAAGACGTGGTCGACGAGTCGGTACAGCCGCTCCCAGCGGGCCCTTGGCTCCACGGCGACGACGGCCGTGCCCGCCGCCACGGCCCGCGCCACCACCGCGTGGGACGGCTCCTTGACGAAGATCGCCGTGGGCACCCGCCGCGTCGACTGCTCGACCAGCCAGGCCAGCACGTCGTCGTCGCCGACGCCGAGGATGAAGAACACGTCGGCGGAGCCCGCACCCGCCGCGAGCCCGAGGCGAACGTCGTCGGCATCGATCAGGGCGGCCGACGCGACGGGCAGATCCAGCCCGCGGGGCGCTCGGACCAAGGTCACCATGGTCGCGTCCAGGGCGAGGAGCAGCTGGCCGAGTGACACACCGGTCGCTGCCATGTTGGCCGATCCTACCGGCACTCGGCAGCGATCTTTGTCCGATCGGCCAATGGGCGCCGCGGCCGAATGGGAGACCCTGATCACATGAGCTCCTTCAGTGCCGTCACCGACGTGCCCCTGCCCGTCAACGAGCCAGTTCTCGACTATGCCCCTGGCAGCCCCGAGCGCGCCACGCTGATCGCCGAACTCGACGCGCTGAACGCGGCCGAACCGATCGATCTGCCGCACGTCATCGCGGGGCGGCACGTGATGGGCGACGGCGACCGCATCGACGTCGTCCAGCCGCACCGCCACCACGCCGTACTCGGCACGCTGACGAATGCCGGCCACACCGAGGCGAGGGCTGCGGTCGACGCGGCCATCGCCGCGAAGCAGTCGTGGGCCTCGACGCCGTTCGACGAGCGAGCCGCGGTATTCCTGCGCGCGGCAGACCTTCTCGCGGGCCCGTGGCGCGGACGGCTGGCTGCTGCCACCATGCTGGGCCAATCGAAGACCGCCTACCAGGCGGAGATCGACGCGTCGTGCGAGCTGGTCGACTTCTGGCGGTTCAACGTGGCGTTCGCCCGGCAGCTGATGGCCGAGCAGCCGATCAGCGTCCGTGGAGTCTGGAACCGCATGGATTACCGTCCGCTGGAGGGCTTCGTCTACGCGATCACCCCCTTCAACTTCACCGCCATCGCCGGCAACCTACCCACCGCACCCGCGCTGCTCGGCAACACCGTGGTGTGGAAACCGTCTGTCACGCAGACGTTCTCGGCGTACCTGACGATGCAGCTGCTCGAAGAGGCGGGGCTGCCGCCCGGAGTCATCAACCTCGTCACCGGGGACGGATTCGCCGTGTCGGACGTGGTGCTGACCGATCCGCGGCTGGCGGGCATCCACTTCACCGGGTCGACCGCGACCTTCCAGCACCTGTGGCGGGAGGTGGGCACCAACATCGACCGCTACCAGGCCTACCCGCGGCTGGTCGGTGAGACCGGCGGCAAGGACTTCGTCGTCGCGCACTCCTCGGCGCGTCCGGACGTGTTGCGCACCGCCCTCGTTCGTGGCGCCTTCGACTACCAGGGGCAGAAGTGCTCGGCGGCGTCGCGGGCCTTCGTCGCCCGGTCGGTGTGGCAGCAGATGGGCGACGAATTCCTCGACGCCACCGGGAAACTCGCCTACGGCGACGTGTCCGATCTGTCCAACTACGGCGGCGCCCTGATCGACGAGCGAGCCTTCACCAAGAACGTCAACGCGATCGAGCGCGCCAAGGGCGCCTCGGGGGTGACCATCGCGGTCGGCGGCGAATACGACGACGCGGAGGGATATTTCGTGCGCCCGACGGTGCTGCTGTCCGACGATCCGACGGACGAGGCGTTCTCGCAGGAATACTTCGGACCCATCCTCGCGGTGCACGTCTTCGACGACGACCGCTGGGACGACGTCCTGGGCATCGTCGACGCCGGCTCCCGCTACGCGCTGACTGGCGCGGTGATCGCCGACGACCGCGGAGCGGTGCTGGGCGCGCAGGAGCGACTTCGCCAGGCGGCGGGCAACTTCTACGTCAACGACAAGCCCACCGGCGCGGTCGTCGGGCAGCAGCCGTTCGGCGGATCCCGGGCGTCGGGGACCAACGACAAGGCCGGCTCGCCGATGAACCTGCTGCGCTGGACGTCCGCGCGCTCGATCAAGGAGACGTTCGTCCCGCCGGTGAACCACGACTACCCACACATGGAGCGATGACGATGGGCGTCTTTCAGCAGGTGGCACGACCGGCGATTCTGGCGGCGGCCCGGTCCGACGGGCTTCGTCGGACCGCGGAGCGGATGCCCGTCACCCGACGGGTGGTGCATCGCTTCGTCCCCGGTGAGACGGTCGAGCACGCGTTGACTTCCGTTGCGGAGTTGCGTGATTCGCGCCGCTTCGTCTCGATCGACTACCTCGGCGAGGACGTCGCCGACGCCGAGGCCGCTGACGCCACCGTGCGGGCCTACGCGGGACTGCTCGACGCACTTGGCCAGCGTGCCGAGTCGCTCGACGGGCCCCGGCCGCTTGAGGTGTCACTCAAGCTCTCGGCGCTCGGGCAGGCGCTGCCCCGCGACGGCGAGAAGATCGCGCTGGAGAACGCGCACGCCATCTGCACCCGGGCGCGCGCCCTTGGGATCTGGGTGACGGTCGACGCCGAGGATCACACGACCACGGACTCCACGCTTGTCGATCGTGCGCGAGCTACGCGGCGACTTCCCCTGGCTGGCAACGGTTTTGCAGGCCTACCTGAAGCGCACCGAAGGCGACTGCGCGGAGTTCGCCGCGGCCGGTGCCAGGATTCGGCTGTGCAAGGGCGCGTACGACGAGCCGGCGTCGGTGGCCTACCGCGCCGCCGACGAGGTGACCGATTCGTATCTGCGCTGCCTGCGCGTCCTGATGGCCGGCGAGGGCTATCCGATGGTCGCGTCGCACGACCCCGCGATCATCGATGCCGTACCCGCGATGGCGCGTGAGTTCGGCCGCTCCGTCGACGAATTCGAGTATCAGATGCTCTACGGAATCCGCGACGCCGAGCAGTCCAGGCTCGCGGCCGACGGCAACAACGTGCGCGTGTACGTGCCGTTCGGCACCCAGTGGTACGGCTACTTCGTGCGTCGCCTGGCCGAGCGGCCCGCGAACCTGACGTTCTTCCTGAGGGCGCTCGCCGAACGGCCGCACTAGCTTTCGGTGAGCCGCAGCAGCATCCACGCCGCGATCGTCTGGGCGTCGGTGATGGTGCCCCCGACGATCATCCGATCGATCTGCGCACCGGTGAACCAGTCGCTGTGCATGTCCTGCTCTTCGAGCTCGCGTTCGTGCTCGCCCTCGGTGATTCCGGTCGCCAGGAACACCCAGCCGCGCTGACTGCTCATCCCCGGCGCGACGTCGAGTTGGCCCAGCACCACCATCGACTCGGCCCGCAGCCCGGTCTCCTCCCGCAGCTCGTCGGCCGCGAGGTCGGCGGGCGGCGGCTCGTCGCCCTCCACCGAGCCTGGGAGCGGTGCCCTGCGGGAACTCCCACCGCCGCAACCCGATGGGGTAGCGGAACTGCTCGACGAGGCGAAAGCGTCCCTCGTCCCTGGCGACCACCAGGGCGTACGTCGGCTTGTCGATGACGCCGTAGATGCCGAGGCTGCCGTCCGGCCTGCGGATGTCGTCCTCCCGGACGATCATCCAGGCGTTCCGGTACACCTCGCGGGAGCTGACGCGTTCGATGGGATCCACGCGTACCAGTATCGCGGCCCGCGGTAGCGTCGCACGTGTGCTGTTGGCCTCTCTCAACCCGTCGGCCGTGGCCGCCGGCCGCGATCTCACCGACGCCGTGCGCATCGGCGGGGTGGGGCTGAGTCGCAGCGACCTCGTCGGCGCGGCGACCTCGGTGGCCGAACGCGTCGGGGGAGCGCACCGAGTAGCGGTCCTGGCCACGCCGACGCCCACCACCGTGCTGGCCATCACCGGCTGCCTGATCGCCGGGGTGCCCGTCGTCCCGGTGCCGCCGGACGTGGGCGTGGCCGAACGCCGGCACATCCTGGGCGACTCCGGTGCGCAGGCCTGGCTGGGTGAGCTGCCCGACGACGCGGAGGGATTGCCACACGTCCCGGTGCGCCTGCATGCGCGGTCGTGGCACCGCTACGCCGAGCCGTCACCGCGGTCCACCGCGATGGTGATGTACACCTCCGGCACCACCGGACCGCCGAAGGGCGTGCTGATCAGTCGCGGCGCGATCGCGGCGGACCTCGACGCACTCGCCGCGGCCTGGGCCTGGACGCCGGAGGACACCCTGGTGCACGGCCTGCCGCTGTTCCACGTACACGGTTTGATTCTCGGGCTCCTCGGGTCGCTGCGCATCGGGAACCGCTTCGTCCACACCGGCAAACCGTCGCCCGCCGCTTACGCGGAGGCCGCCGGGTCGCTGTACTTCGGAGTTCCGACGGTGTGGTCGCGCATCGCGGCCGACCCCGCCGCGGCGTCGGCCCTGTCCTCGGCGCGTCTGCTGGTGTCGGGCAGTGCGCCGCTGCCGGTTCCGGTGTTCGAGGGGCTAGTCCAGCTCACCGGTCAGGCCCCCGTCGAGCGCTACGGCAGCACCGAGTCGCTGATCACGCTGAGCACCCTGGTCGACGGGGAACGACGCCCCGGCTGGGTCGGGCTGCCCGTCGCCGGCGTGCAGACCAGGCTGGTCGACGACGAGGGAGCTCCGGTTCCCTACGACGGGGAAAGCATTGGGCGACTGGAGGTTCGGAGTCCGACGCTGTTCGACGGCTACCTGAACCGCCCCGACGCCACCGCCGAGGTCCTCGGCGCCGACGGCTGGTATCGCACCGGCGACGTCGCCGTGGTCGACGCCGTTGGCATGCATCGCATCGTCGGTCGGGAGTCGGTCGACCTGATCAAGTCGGGCGGTTACCGCGTCGGTGCCGGCGAGATCGAGACCGTGCTCCTCGGGCACGCCGGCGTCAGCGAAGTGGCGGTGGTCGGGATCCCCGACGACGATCTCGGTCAGCGGATCGTCGCGTTCGTCGTCGGTTCGGCCGATCCGGAGAGCCTGATCGGCTTCGTCGCCGAGCAACTCTCGGCGCACAAGCGCCCGCGCGAAGTGCGACTGGTGGACGCCCTGCCGCGCAACGCGATGGGCAAGGTGTTGAAGAAGGAGTTGGCGCAGCCGGATACCTGACGTCCGGGGTCCCACAGCAAGTTCGAAACCGACGCACAGATCGCGGTGTCACGATGTGCGCGTGCGACGACTGTGGGGAGTGGTGGTCTGCGTCGGCGTGCTGGCAGCATGCACTTCGCCCACCCCCGAGTCACGGCCGTCGCAGACGCCGCCGATGGGGTGGAATTCCTGGAATTCGGGCATCGCGCTGACCGAGCAGAACGTCGAGGCCACCATCGACGCGATGGTGGCCTCCGGGCTGCGCGACGCCGGCTACCGCTACGTCAACCTCGACGCGGGTTGGGCATCGCGGACGCGCGACGCCGACGGCAGTCTGCGTGCCGACCCCGACCGCTTCCCGCACGGCATCGCGGCGCTGGCGGGCTACGCGCACGACCGCGGCATGTACCTCGGCATCTACCACAGCCCGTTCAACCAGGGGTGCGGTCAGGATCCGCGGATCGGCGGCGCGGGTCACGAGCGCGTCGACGCGCGGACGTTCGCCGAGTGGGGGATCGACTACCTGAAGTACGACTGGTGCCGCCTGGAAGCCGGCCACAGCGAACAGGTCAAGTACTTCGCCGCGATGCGAGACGCGCTGCGCGCCACGGGGCGTCGCATCGTCTACAGCATCAATCCGAACAGTTCGGGTGATCCCGACGCAGGTTCGGAGTACGACTGGTCGCGCCTCTCCGACGTCAGTCGCGACGCCATGGATCTGGTGCCGGCGTGGGGCGACGAGGCGTTGTGGGCGGCCGGCCTCGCGGGCGTCAGCCAGGCCTTCGACGCGGCGGGCCCGGCCGCCCCGCACGACGGCCCCAAGCACGTCAACGATCCCGACATGCTCGTCGTCGGCCTCGGGTGGTCGCAGTTCGCGCAGGCCCATCCCACCATGTCGCTGGGGCCGCAGCGCCCCGACCTGACGGATACCGAACAGCGCGCGCACTTCTCACTGTGGGCGATGCTGGCCGCACCGCTGCTGGCGGGCAACGACGTGCGGTCGATGGACGACCAGACCCGCGCCATCCTGACGAACCGCGAGGTGATCGCGGTGGATCAGGACAGGCTGGTATTGCAAGGTCTTCCGCTGCTGGACGACTCCCGGGTGATCGTGAAGCCGCTGTCCGATGGGTCGGTGGCGGTCGCGCTGTTCAATACCGAGGGTGCGCCGGTGGTGATCGGCACCGATGCCCACGCCGTCGGCCTGTCCGGCAGCACGTGCTTCACCGTGCGCGACCTCTGGCAGCACGTCGATACCACGACGACCGGAGGCCTTCAGCAGACGGTCCCGGCCCACGGCGTCGTTATGCTGCGCGTATCGCGTTGTCCCTGAGGTCAGTTGGCGTGCAGCGCGTCGTTCAGTGTGATCCCCGTGCCGTCGCGTGACACCACCTCGACCGCTCCGGACAACGAATTGCGGCGGAACAGAAGGTTGTTCGAGCCCGAGAGGTCGCGAGCCTTGACGGTCTGCCCGTCGGACGTACTCACCTTGGTACCGCCGGTGACGTAGAGGCCCGCCTCGACGACGCAGTCGTCGCCCAGCGAGATGCCGAGCCCGGAGTTGGCGCCCAGCAGGCACCGCTTGCCCACCGAGACGACCTCCTTGCCGCCGCCGGACAGGGTCCCCATGATGGAGGCGCCGCCGCCGATGTCGGACCCGTGGTCCACCACTACGCCCGCGGAGATGCGGCCCTCGACCATTGACGTGCCCAGCGTTCCGGCGTTGTAGTTGACGAACCCCTCGTGCATCACCGTCGTCCCCGCCGCGAGGTGGGCGCCCAGTCGCACGCGGTCCGCGTCGGCGATCCGGACGCCGGTCGGCACCACGTAGTCGACCATCCGGGGGAACTTGTCGATGCCGTACACCGCGACCGGACCGCGCCGCCGCAATCGCGCGCGAGTCAGTTCGAACCCGTCGACCGCGCAGGGGCCGTAATTGGTCCACACCACGTTGGCCAGCAGGCCGAAGATGCCGTCGAGGTTGGCGCCGTGCGGTGCGATCAACCGGTGGGAGAGCAGATGGAGCCGCAGGTAGGCATCGAAGGCGTCGGCCGGCTTGTCGTCCAGTGCGGCGATGGTGGTGCGGACGATGACCGTATCGACGTCGCGGTCGTCGTCGCGCCCGGTCAGCGCGGCGAGCTCGTCGACCACCTCGGCCACCGAGAGCCGGTTGGTGCCGGCCACGACGTCGGAGTCGGACTCGGTGCCCAACTCGGGCTCTGGAAACCAGGTGTCGAGAACGGTGCCGTCGGCCGCGATGGTGGCCACGCCTATGCCGGATGCTGAAGTCACGCTCTCAAACGTTACTGGAACCCGGTCCCCGGTCGCTTCGCTCCTGCCCGCCGGAACTACGGTTGTCAGCTGTGGGCCTGGACTTGCGCGCCGATCCGATCGCACTGACGGCTGCCTTGGTCGACATCCCGAGCGAGTCGCGGCACGAGCGGCGCATCGCCGACGAGGTCGAGGCCGCGCTACGGGCGCAAGCCATGGGCTACGAGGTCGTCCGCAACGGCGACGCCGTGTTGGCGCGGACCAGCTTCGGCCGGCCGTCGCGCGTGCTGCTCGCCGGGCACCTGGACACCGTCCCCGCCGCCGACAACGTTCCCAGCCGTCGCGTCGGTGACGACCTCGTCGGGTGCGGAACGTCGGACATGAAGTCCGGTGACGCGGTCTTCCTGCACCTGGCGGCCACCATCGCCGAGCCGTCGCACGACATCACGCTGGTGATGTACGACTGCGAGGAGATCGAGTCCAGTGCCAACGGCCTCGGCCGCATCGAGCGCGAATTACCCGATTGGCTGCAAGCCGACGTCGCGATACTCGGTGAACCGTCGGGCGGCTACATCGAGGCGGGCTGTCAGGGGACCATCCGCGTCGTCGTCCGCGCCGCCGGCACCAGGGCGCACTCGGCGCGAGCCTGGTTGGGAGACAATGCGATTCACAAACTCGGGGCGGTGCTCGACAGGCTGTCGTCGTATCAGCCGCGCAACGTCGACATCGACGGCTGCACGTACCGCGAGGGGTTGTCCGCGGTCCGCATCGACGGCGGCATCGCGGGCAACGTCATCCCCGACGCGGCATCGGTCACGGTGAACTTCCGCTTCGCGCCCGACCGCAGTGTCGAGCAGGCCACCGCCCACGTCCGCGAGGTGCTCGACGGCCTCGAGGTCGAGATCGAGCGGACGGATGCCGCCGCCGGGGCACTGCCGGGCCTGACGAAGCCGGCGGCCGCAGCCCTGGTGACCGCGGCCGGGGGCCGGGTGCGCGCGAAGTACGGGTGGACCGACGTCGCCCGCTTCGCCGCGCTGGGCATCCCCGCGGTCAACTACGGTCCGGGCGACCCGAACATGGCCCACCGCGTCGACGAGCGCGTGGACGTCACGCAGATCACCGCAGCGACCGAGCTGCTGCGCAATTATTTGGGTTGACTGACGCCGCTAACATGGTCGGCAAGCGTTCGATCGACACGAGGTGGGCCGAAGACTTGGTGGGAGAAGACATCTCCGGGTGACCGGAGCACGTCGTCCCCACTTCTAGCGTGCCGGCGGCCCGGTGCCGCGCACCCGTCGAGAGATCCCTCGCATGTCCATCGTTGCCTCACACCTGTCCTTCGGCTGGCCCGACGACACTCCACTGTTCGCCGACCTGACCTTCACCGTCCCGGGTGGACGCACCGGTCTGGTCGCACCCAACGGAGCAGGGAAGAGCACGCTGCTCAGGCTCATCGCCGGTCAGCTATCCCCGAGTGCAGGCGGCATCGTCGTCGACGGCACCGTCGGGTATCTGCCGCAGACGTTGCCGTTCGAGGCCGACCGCACCGTTGCCGACGTCCTGGGCGCCGCGCCGCTCATCGCGGCGCTCGATGCCCTGGCCGCGGGCGATGCGTCCGCGGCAGTCTTCGCCACGATTGGTGAGGACTGGGACGTCGAGGAGCGATTGCGCGCCCAACTCGCCCGATTGAGCCTGGCGCAGCTGAATCTGGACCGGCCGCTCGGCTCGCTCAGCGGTGGTGAGGTGGTGTCGGTGGGCTTGGCAGCTCAGCTGCTGCGGCGGCCGGACGTCCTGCTCCTCGACGAGCCGACCAACAACCTGGACGCGGACGCGCGTGATCGGCTGTACGGCGCGCTCGACGACTTCGGCGGCACGCTGCTGGTCGTCAGCCACGATCGCGTCCTGCTCGACCGGATGGACCGCATCGCCGAACTGCATCGCGGCGAGATGGCCTTCCATGGAGGTGGTTTCACCGACTACCAACGTGCCCTCGAGGCAGCCCGACGGTCCGCCGAGTCCGACGTCCGCACCGCCGAGCAGTCGTTGAAACGGGAGCGCCATCAGATGCAGCAGGCCAGGGAACGCGCCGCGAAGCGGTCCAGCACGGCCGCACGCAACGTCAAGGACGCCGGTCTGCCGAAGATCGTCGCGGGCAAGCTTCGACGCGACGCCCAACAGTCCGCGGCCAAGGCAGACGAAGTGCACGCCAAGCGCGTGGACGACGCGCGGACCCGGCTCGATCACGCTGAACGGGCGCTGCGCGACGACGACGTCATCGTGCTCGACCTGCCCGGCACCGACGTGCCGGCGGGCCGCACGGTGCTCGCCGTACGTGGACTGCAGGTCCGGGTGGGTGGTCGTAACCTGTTCGGCGACAACGATCATCGCGGTATCGAGCTGGACATTCGCGGACCCGAACGGATCGCGTTGACGGGACCCAACGGGGCGGGCAAGTCGACGCTGCTGAGGGTGATCAACGGCGACCTGCCAGCGCAGCGCGGTGACGTTCACCGCGCCGATGGCCGGATCGCCTACCTCTCGCAGCGGCTGGACCTGCTGGATCCTCGCCACACCGTTGCCGACAGCCTGGCCGCGTTCGCCCCGAGCCTGGACCGAACGCGACGCAGGCATGTGTTGGCGCACTTCCTGTTTGGCGACGACCGCGTGAATCTGCCGATCGCCGCGCTGTCGGGCGGGGAGCGGCTGAGGGCGACACTGGCATGCGTCCTCCATGCCGAGCCGGCCCCGCAGCTGCTGCTGCTCGACGAGCCGACCAACAACCTCGATCTGGTCAGCGTGGCCCAGCTGGAGTCCGCGCTGAACCGCTACCGGGGCGCCTTCGTGGTGGTCAGCCACGACGAGAGCTTCCTCGCGACCATCAACGTTCAGCGCAGGCTGCACCTGGCCGACGGGGTGCTGACCTAGACGCTATTGCGGTCGCGTCTGCGCCGGCCTCGGAGGCGCCGGCGGCGGCACAACCGGAGCGGGGCCGGCGTCGGCGGAACGGCCGGGCTGCGCGCCCTCGGAACGATCCGGCGGTGGCTGCTGCCCGCGTCCGTCCTCCTCGGCCCGCTTGTCGGCTGCCTCGGCCTCCTTGCGCTTGCGGTCTTCGCGGTCGCCGGCCTTCTCGTCGTCGGCCTTGGACACGCTTTCGGCTTCGGAGTGCTTGGCGTCGGATCCCGAGATGCCTTGGAGGCCCTGCACGATCTGCTGCGGTAGTTGGGTCAGGCCTTGAGCCAGCCCCTGCACGGACTGCGCCACGCCCTGCGCGATCTGCCCGACCTGCTGACCGATCTGACTGGCCATCTGGCCCGCCATCTCGGGGCCGCCTCCACCGGGCGTACCAGCGCCGGCCGCGCCACCGGCTGAGCCGGCACTCGAAGGGCTAGCCGCCGCACTGCCCGTCGCCCCTGATCCCTCGAGCGTCTCGGCCGCAGCCCGTAGCTTCGCCGCGCCCTCCTGATCGCCCTGCGCATAGAGCTTCTCGGCCGTCCCGAGTAATTCCGCGATGGTGTCGCTGGCGCCCTTGGTGGTCTGCAGCGTGCTGCTACGGCTCTGCATCACGCCGTCCAAGGCGGTGTTGACGGCGAACGCGATGTTGCCGAACGACCGGGCGACGTCGGCCGTCTGCGGTCCGCCCCCGCCGGTCAACTGCGCCAGCCCGCTGGCCACCTGCGAGTGAAGCTCCGCCAGCGGCGCCAGCCCGGACTCGTCGAGAGTGAACTCGCCTCCCATGGTGATCCTCCTCGCGCCGGGCCGACTTCAGCTGATGCCGGGCCGACTTCAGCTGATTCTATGGCCGTGTCGGTGGTCCGATTGGCGGCAATTCGCTAGTGCGTCGACATCACTCGGCGCGCACCGGCCAGCCGGGGATCGGGTCACCGCGACGACGGTCGCGAGAAACCTCCTCATGGTCCACTCCGCCTCGTCGTAGCCGCCGAGGTTGAGCGCCGCTTGGAGTCGGCCGGCGGACTGCATGGCGAAGTCGTCGTCGACGGCGCAGGGTGAGATTCCCGTTGTCCAAGGCGGTCTGCTGCTCGGACGTCAGATGGGTGTTGTCGGTCAGGCGTGCTCGCTGTTCGGGAGTCGAGGTGCCGTTCTGCAGGGCCTAGGAGTCCGCCACCCCCTGCTCGGCTGGGGACTTCCTCTCGTCGTCCGCATCGCCATCGCCGCCGAGGACTCCGTCGCCGACTCCCTCCTCGGGCCCGAACTTCTGATTCCCCAGCGCCTCGTATTCGCCTCCCAGAGAGCGGATCTGGCCGCCGATCGTCGACAGGTCACCGTTGGACTTGGTGATGATCGCGCTGAGTTGGCCGAGGCCCTTCTGCACGATCGGCATCAGCATCTGCTCGCGATTCTTGCCGGGTGGCACCGACGCCGCGGCATCGAGCACCCACTGGCGCACCGAGTCCAGGTTCTCCCGCCCGGACGACACCACTTGGGACGACGCGGTGACGTGGCCGCTCAGTCGCTTATCCAGCGACGCCAGCTCGGCGAAGACCTTGCCGTGGTCGGCATTGGCGCTCTGATAGGCCGCCGCGGCGGTGCCGGTCCAGCGCGATCCCGGTGCGGCCGACTCCACGGTGGTCTGCATCTGGCGCAACGGCGCGCTCTGGTCGAACCGATCACCGGTTGCGGGTGCGCCCTGGCCGAACGTCTCGTGCGCCCTGGACCACGTCGAGATGAACGCGTCCAGAACACCCACCAGAAGCCCCCTCCGTTGCTCGGACGCCTCAGTCTAAAGCCGCTCCGCGGCGGTCCCGAGCGTCAACTCCGCGCCTGCCTCGCAGCATCGGCAGCAACGCCGTGCATGCCGATCGACTCGAAGGCGGCCGCGGATTCTTGCAGCGCGTACGCGTCGCTCGCGGTCAGGGCCCGCGCATAGGACAGCGCCATGGGCGCGACAGCGCAGCGAACGTTCAGTCGTTCGATGGCGTCGGCTGCACGCAGGTCACCGAGGCGAACCGCGTCGATCAGGGCCCGCAGGGCCACGGCCGACTGACCGCCGCGCTCGGCGGCGCGCGCCGCTTCGCGCGCTGCGTTGACGGCGTCGGGTCCGTCGTGCCGAGCCGCCGCCGTCCACGCCCGCGCCAGGGACAGCTCCGGCGCGAACAGCATCGACTTGAGGCCGTGCCGGGCCTCGGCCTTCGCCAGCATGCGGCCGGCGTCGGCGATCCGTCCAAGCTGGCCGAGTGCCTGCGCCAGCAGCATCCACGCCAACGGGCTCCACGAGTACCCCGTCGGGGCCAGCGCCGCGGCCGCCGACTGCAGCAGCTCCACCGCCTCGCCCGCCTCACCCCGGGCAATCAGTACGTCGGCGACCAGCAGCTGACCGATCGCGTGGCTCGGTTGTGGCGGCTGCGAGGCGTCGACGAGCCCCTGAGCCAGTTGTTGCGCGCGGTCGAGTTTCCCGGACAGCACCAGAGCCGTCGTCTGGCCGAATGCGCTGGTGAAGCGCAGCAACCCGGGATGCCCCGCGGCGATCGCCCGCGCCGCGAGATCGTCGACGTCGGTGAAGGCACCCATGCGGGCGTTGCACAGCGCGGCGGCGGCCGCCGCCCAGCCGATCGCCTGCTGATCGGCGTGCGGTGAGCGCAACACCTCGCGTGCCAGCTGAATCGCCCGCTGCGGACTGCCCGCGTTCATCGTGAACGTGCCCAGCAGCGCCTCGAGCGTCGCACCGGCGCCCTCGGAGGTCACCCGGCCCCGCACCGTGTGCAGGAAGGCGGTGGCCCGCTCCGGCTGGTCGAGCATCCAGAACTGATTGGCCGCGCGCGGCAGAGCCCACGCCATCAACTCGGCTTCGCTCAACGCCGACTCGTCGACGTCGGACAGCACCGCGTCCGCGTCGCGCCCGCGGCCCTGCCACGCCAACGCCTGAGCCAGGGTCAGCCGGGCGGCCAGAGAGTCACCGTCGCGCAGTGCTGCGCGGCCCAACTCCTCGGCGGCGGCCAGATCGCCGCGTCCCAATGCCTCTTCGGCAGCGGCGATTTGATCGGGCACCGCCGAAGTGTATGGCCGCCCAACCCGCCCGCACTGGCGAAACCGTCGGTTCGAGTGGCGTTCTAGTGGTCCCCGTCGCGCCGGGTACGTTGCACCCGTGCCCGCCGAAACTACGCATTCCTCCCCATCGCGCGACTCCTGGGCGGTGTGCGTGTACTGCGCGTCGAGCCCCACCCATCGGGAGTTGCTGCAGGTGGCGTCCGACCTGGGCGCCGCGATCGCCGACCGCGGGTGGACGCTCGTGTCCGGTGGCGGCAACGTCTCCGCCATGGGGGCGGTGGCCGGGGCCGCGCGGGCGCACAGCGGCCGGACCGTCGGCGTCATCCCGAAGGCTCTGGTCCACCGCGAACTCGCCGACGTCGACGCCGACGAACTGATCGTCACCGACACCATGCGCGAGCGTAAGCAGGTCATGGAGGACCGGTCGGACGCCTTCATCGTGCTGCCCGGGGGCATCGGCACCCTCGAGGAGTTCTTCGAGGCGTGGACCGCCGGTTATCTCGGCATGCACGCGAAGCCCCTCGTCATGCTCGACCCGCTGGGCCACTACGACGGATTGCTGGCGTGGTTGCGCGGGCTCGTCGACACCGGATACGTCGGCGCGGGCGCCCTCGACCGGTTGATCGTCACCTCCGACGTGGCCGCCGCCCTCGAGGCTTGCGCACCGCACGCGTGATGCGGGCCACCCTCGCAGTTAGGGTTGCCCCGTGAGCTCGCACGGTGAGAATGAGAAATCTGGAACCCGCAGAAGCGTCGGCATCCTGGACATCGCCCCGCGGTTGCCAGGGCTCCTGTTCGATGCGCCGGTGATCGCCCGGGGAGTGGTGACCGGCTTCCTGGCCCGCCCCACCGCCAAGACCTCCATCGGCAAGGTGTTCCAGGAACGTGCCGCCCGCTACGGCGACCGGCCGTTCATCAAGTTCGGCGACGAGCGGCTGACCTATCGCGACGCCAACGAGACCGTCAACCGCTATGCGGCGGTGCTGGCCTCGCGCGGCGTCGGGCCCGGCGACGTCGTCGGGGTGATGCTGCGCAACTCGCCGCACTCGGTGCTGCTGATGCTCGCAGTGGTCAAGTGCGGTGCCGTCGCTGGAATGCTGAACTACCACCAGCGGGGCAAGGTGCTCGCCCACAGCATCGGCCTCCTGGACGCGACGGCCGTCGTGGCGGAGAACGACTTCGTCGAGCCGATCAGCGAGAGCGGCGCCGACGTCGACGGGCTGATGACGCTCGACGATCTGATCCAGTCGGCGGTATCCGCGCCAGCCACGAACCCCGCCACCACCGCGTCTGTGCTGGCCAAGGACAAGGCGTTCTACATCTTCACCTCGGGCACGACGGGGATGCCGAAGGCCAGCGTCATGACGCACTACCGGTGGCTTCGCGCGCTCGCCGGATTCGGCGGGCTCGGCATGCGGCTCAACAGCGCCGACACCCTGTACTGCTGCCTGCCGCTCTATCACAACAACGCGCTGACGGTGGCGTTGTCGTCGGTGCTGAACTCGGGTTCGGCTCTGGCGCTTGGCAAGTCGTTCTCCGCGTCGAAGTTCTGGGACGACGTCATTCGCTACGACGCAACGGCGTTCGTCTACATCGGCGAGATCTGCGCCTACCTGCTCAACCAGCCGCCCAAGCCGACCGACCGCAAGCACCGCGTCCGGGTCATCGCGGGCAACGGCCTGCGACCCACCATCTGGGACGACTTCACCAAGCGGTTCGGCATCTCGCGGGTCTGCGAGTTCTATGCCGCCAGCGAGGGCAACACCGCCTTCCTCAACGTCTTCAACGTCGACAAGACCACCGGCATCTGCCCGTCGCCGATCGCCTTCGTCGAGTACGACGAGGAGAGCGGCGGACCGGCCCGCGGCGAGGACGGCCGCGTCCGCAAGGTGAAGACCGGCGAGCCGGGTCTGCTGCTGTCCAAGGTGAGTAACTTTCAGCCGTTCGACGGGTACACCGACCGCGATGCCACGGAGAAGAAGCTGGTGCGCAACGCCTTCAAGGAGGGCGACGTATGGTTCAACACCGGCGATCTGATGCGGTCGCAGGGCTTCGGCCATGCCGCGTTCACCGACCGACTCGGCGACACCTTCCGCTGGAAGGGTGAGAACGTCGCCACCACGGAGGTCGAGGCAGCCGTGTCGACCGACCCGCAGGTGGAGGAGGCCACGGTCTTCGGCGTCGAGGTCGAGGGCGCGGGCGGAAAGGCGGGCATGGCAGCCATTCAGCTCAAGGAGGGCCAGGAGTTCGACGGCAAGGCGCTGGCCAAGGCCGTCTACGAGCACCTCCCCGGATATGCCGTCCCGCTGTTCGTTCGCATCACCGAGACGCTCGCGCACACGTCGACCTTCAAGAGTCAGAAGGTCGACCTGCGCAAGCAGGGGTATGGCGGCGGCTCGGGTGAGGAGGAGGACTCGGACACCGAGGCGGGCCAGCTCGACGACCCGATCTACGTGCTTGCCGGCCGCGACGAGGGCTACGTGCCCTTCTACGACGAGTACCCGGCCGAGGTGGTGGACGGCAAACGCCCCAAGTCCTAGCGATTTGGGTGCGCTTTCCGTCGGTGAGCGAACGAAAGCGCTCACGAATCGCGGCGCCCGTAGCCTGGTGAGCGTGCAGTCGACGTTTCTGGGCCGGCCGGTCGCGGGCGATCGCGCCATGATCATGGCGATCGTCAACAGGACGCCCGATTCGTTCTACGACCGCGGCGCCAACTTCACCGACGAGGCGGCGAAGATCGCCGCGCACCGGGTCGTCGAAGAGGGTGCCGACGTGGTCGACGTCGGCGGGGTGAAGGCCGGGCCCGGCGAAGTGGTCGACGCCGACGCCGAGGTCGCACGCGTCGTGCCCTTCATCGAGTGGCTCCGCGGCGCCTACCCCGACCAGCTGATCAGCGTCGACACCTGGCGCGCCACGGTCGCCAAGCAGGCTTGTGCCGCGGGCGCGGACATCATCAACGACACCTGGGGCGGCTCGGATCCGGGGCTGCCCGAGGTGGCCGCGGAGTTCGGCGCCGGGCTGGTCTGTTCACATACCGGCGGTGCCATTCCGCGCACGCGACCGTTCCGCGTCAACTATGGAATCTCCGAGCGCGGCGTGGTGGATGACGTCATCGCCGAGGTGACGTCGGCAGCCGAACGGGCGGTCGCGGCAGGCGTCGCACGGGACGCCGTACTCATCGACCCAACTCACGATTTCGGTAAGAACACTCATCATGGTCTTAGTTTGTTGCGCCACGTAAAAGACCTTGTAAACACTGGATGGCCCGTCCTGATGGCCCTGAGCAACAAGGATTTCGTCGGGGAGACTCTGGGTGTGGGCTTGACCGAACGCCTCGAGGGAACCCTGGCCGCCACAGCGCTCGCCGCGCAGGCGGGCGCGGCCATGTTCCGGGTACACGAGGTGGGGCCCACGCGACGCGTACTCGAAATGGTCGCGTCGATCCAGGGCGTGCGTCCACCGACGCGGACCGTAAGGGGACTGACATGAGCCTCACACCCGAACTCGAAGCTGCTGACGCCGTGGCTGGTCACCGCTGGCTGAGCGATCACACCTGGCGCCGGCCGCAGTGGACCGTCGCCGAACTCGAGGCCGCGAAGGGGGGCCGGACGGTTTCGGTGGTCCTCCCCGCGCTCAACGAGGAAGAGACGGTCGCGTCGGTGGTCGACACCATCACCCCGCTGCTCGGCGGGCTGGTCGACGAGATCGTGGTGCTGGACTCCGGGTCGACCGACGACACCGAGATCCGCGCCGTCGCCGCGGGCGCCCGGGTGGTCAGCCGCGAGGCCGCGCTCCCCGAGGTGGAGCCACAGCCGGGCAAGGGCGAGGTGCTGTGGCGTTCACTCGCCGCGACCACCGGCGACCTGGTGGTCTTCGTCGACTCCGACCTGATCGATCCCGATCCGATGTTCGTGCCCAAGCTGCTGGGCCCCCTGCTCACCACCGACGGCGTGCACCTGGTCAAGGGGTTCTACCGCCGGCCGCTGAAGGTGAGCGGCAGCGAGGACGCGAACGGCGGGGGCCGGGTCACCGAACTCGTCGCCCGGCCGCTGCTGGCAGCGCTGCGCCCCGAGTTGACGTGCCTGCTTCAGCCGCTGGGCGGCGAGTATGCCGGCACCCGTGAACTGCTCACGTCGCTGCCCTTCGCGCCTGCCTACGGAGTCGAGATCGGCCTGCTGGTCGACACCTACGACCGCCTCGGGCTTGACGCCATCGCGCAAGTGAACCTCGGCGTCCGAACCCACCGCAACCGGCCGCTCACCGAACTCGCCGCGATGAGCCGTCAGGTGATTGCGACCCTGCTGTCGCGCTGCGGCGTGCCGGATTCCGGCGTCGGGCTGACGCAGTTCTTCGCCGACGGTGAGGATTACACCGCCCGCACGTCGACGGTGTCGCTGGCCGACCGGCCGCCCATGGTGACGCTGCGGCCGCGGTAGATCCCGGGTCGCTGCTCCTGCCCGCCGTCCGCCAACGCGCGTGTCGTAGTGGTCAGGCAGTATCGACGTCGTGACGTTGATCCTCCTGTACCTGGTCGTGCTGATTTTGGTCGCGATCGTGCTGTTCGGCGTCGGCAGTGTGCTGTTCGGCCGCGGCGAACGGCTGCCGCCGCTGCCGCGCGCCACCACCGCCACCATGCTGCCGGCCTCCGAGGTGACCGGCGCCGACGTCGAAGCACTCAAGTTCAGCCAGACGCTGCGTGGCTACAAGGCAGCCGAGGTGGACTGGGCCCTCGACCGGCTGGGCCAGGAACTCGACCAGCTGCGGGGGCAGGTGGCCGCGCTTCGGGCGGCCTACGGGGTCGACGACTTCGTCCCGGACTCCGACGCGGATCATGACGCCGAGCACGGCACCGAGGTGCACGAGGCCCCCGGGGATGGGCTCGCCGAGCCGTGAGCGGTGCTCCGAGCGACGACGGCCGAAGTCGTTGCAGCTGGGCGGATTTCAGCGGGCCGCGCTGGGCCGAGGACGACTCGGTGCTGTATCGCGAGTATCACGACGCCGAGTGGGGCCGGCCGTTGCGGGGCAGTCGCGACCTGTTCGAGCGGATGACGCTGGAGGCGTTTCAAAGCGGCCTGTCCTGGTTGATCATCCTGCGCAAGCGGGACAACTTCCGGCGTGCGTTCGCCGGCTTCGACGCCGAGGCGGTCGCCCGGTTCGGCGAGCAGGATGTCGAGCGTCTGATGGCCGATGCGGGGATCGTGCGCAACCGCGCCAAGATCGAGGCGACCATCGCCAACGCCCGGGCGGCCGCCGACCTCGACGTCGACCTGGCTGAGTTGCTGTGGTCATTCGCTCCGGAGCCGCGGCCACGGCATGCCGACGGGTCGCTGGTCCCGTCGCTGACGCCCGAGTCGACGGCGATGGCCCGCGAACTCAAGCGTCGCGGATTCAAGTTCGTCGGCCCGACGACGGCATATGCGCTGATGCAAGCCACCGGAATGGTCGACGACCACGTCGCTTCGTGCTGGGTTCCCACCAACGCGAGCGGCGACTAAGTCGGGTCTTTGCACACCGACGGGCACGGATAGGGAACAATGGCCGGTAGATCAGTTCAGTGCCGAGTGCTGTCGCCGAGTGGGCGGGCTCGGCCCCGACCCGTTCCGCTCAGGCGGACCGGCGCATGCGGAAGGGAGCACTCGATGGCGGCGATGAAGCCCCGGACTGGCGACGGTCCTCTGGAAGCAACCAAGGAGGGGCGGGGCATCGTGATGCGAGTACCACTGGAGGGCGGTGGACGTCTCGTCGTCGAGCTCACCCCCGATGAGGCCGCCGCGCTCGGCGACGAACTCAAGAACGTCACCGCTTGATGCTGGAGACCTGCCGGTAGATCTCCAGGGTTTGCTCCGCGATGCGGGCCCAGGAGAACTCGTCGATACACCGCTGGCGGCCGGTGCGGCCGTAACGGGCCGCCCGCTCGGGATCGGCCACCATCGCGTTGACGGCGTCGGCTAGCCGGGTCTCGAATCCCGCGGCGTCGGCGGGGTCGTAGTGCACCAGCAGGCCGGTCTCGCCGTCGGCGACCACCTCGGGGATGCCGCCAACGTCGGAGGCCACCACCGCCGTGGAACACGCCATGGCCTCGAGGTTCACGATGCCCAGCGGCTCGTACACCGACGGACACACGAAAACCGTTGCGGCCGAGAGTATCTCGCGGATCTGGTCGCCCGGAAGCATCTCCTGCACCCAGAAGACACCGCTGCGTGAGCTAGCCAACTCCTCGACTGCGCCACCGACCTCGGCGGCGATCTCGGGTGTGTCGGGCGCGCCGGCGCAGAGCACCAGCTGCACCTCGGGCGCGAACCCGTGAGCGGCGGCCACCAGGTGGGCGACGCCCTTCTGCCGCGTGATGCGGCCGACGAACGCCACGATGGGCCGCGTCGGCGTCGACGCCGATGCGCTCGAGTGTGCCGGCCGTTCCGACCTCGTCGGGGTACCACTTCTCGGTATCGATGCCGTTACGCACCACGTGCACGCGGTCCGGGTCCAGGGCTGGGTAATTCGCCAGCACGTCGTCCCGCATTCCGGAGCTGACGGCGATCACCGCGTCGGCCGCCTCGACCGCGGTGCGCTCCACCCACGACGACACCCGGTAGCCGCCGCCGAGTTGCTCGGCCTTCCACGGACGCATCGGCTCCAGCGAATGCGCGGTCAGGACGTGCGGGATGCCGTACAGCATCGCCGCGAGGTGGCCCGCGAGGCCCGCATACCAGGTGTGGGAGTGTGCGACGGTCGCCCCGGCGGCGGCGTTGACCATCACCAGGTCCGCGGACAGCGTCGTCAGCGCGGGGTTGGCGCCGGTGAGCGCCGGGTCCGGTTGCGCGACGAACACGTCCGGCTCGTCGGGCCGCAGCGCACCCATGCAGTGCACGTCGACGTCGCACATGGTCTTCAGCTGCGCGACGAGTTCGGTGACGTGGACCCCCGCGCCGCCGTAGACCTCCGGTGGATACTCCCGTGTCATCATCGCCACTCGCATGGAGACGACGGTAGTTCACCGCCGCGATGCCAGTGGGTGACTCGCAGCCAATTGTCTTGACCGACAGTCTGACAGGAAGTCTCGCTCAATAACGTCTCAATAGCGCCAATGCCTAGCCCCGGCCGGTGGCGGCCGATAGGTTTGACCCATGAGGGAAATGCCAACAGTGTTGGGCATCGTCCTGGCAGGCGGCGAGGGCAAGCGGCTGTATCCGCTGACTGCAGACCGTGCCAAGCCGGCGGTTCCCTTCGGCGGTGCCTATCGCTTGATCGACTTCGTGCTGTCGAACCTGGTGAACGCCCGCTACCTCAAGATCTGTGTTCTGACGCAATACAAGTCGCATTCGCTGGATCGGCACATCTCGCAGAACTGGCGGCTATCCGGGCTTGCGGGGGAGTACATCACCCCGGTTCCGGCGCAGCAGCGCCTTGGGCCGCGGTGGTACACCGGCTCTGGCGATGCGATCCTTCAGTCGCTGAACCTGATCTACGACGAGGACCCCGATTACGTCGTCGTGTTCGGCGCCGACCACATCTATCGCATGGATCCCGAGCAGATGCTGCAGTTCCACATCGAGAGTGGAGCGGGCGCGACGGTGGCCGGCATTCGGGTGCCGCGGGCCGAGGCGACGGCGTTCGGTTGCATCGACGCCGACGAATCCGGACTCATCCGGGAGTTCATCGAGAAGCCGGCCGACCCGCCGGGCACCCCCGACGATCCCGAGCAGACCTACGCGTCGATGGGCAACTACATCTTCACCACCAAGGTGCTCGTCGACGCGATCCGCGCCGATGCCGACGACGACCACTCCGACCACGACATGGGTGGCGACATCATCCCGCGTCTGGTGGCCGACGGGATGGCGGCGGTCTACGACTTCAACGACAACGAGGTGCCCGGGTCGACCGAGCGCGACCATGGCTACTGGCGCGACGTCGGGACACTCGACGCCTTCTACGACGCGCACATGGATCTGGTGTCGGTGCACCCGGTGTTCAACCTGTACAACCGCCGCTGGCCGATCCGGGGCGAACCGGAGAACCTCGCCCCCGCGAAGTTCGTCAACGGCGGCTCGGCTCAGGAGTCGGTCGTCGGCGCGGGCAGCATCGTCTCCGCTGCCTCGGTGCGAAACTCGGTGCTGTCGTCCAATGTCGTCATCGACGACGGCGCGATCGTCGAGGGCAGCGTGATCATGCCCGGCGTCCGCATCGGACGGGGCGCCGTCGTGCGCCACGCGATCCTCGACAAGAACGTCGTCGTCGGTCCGGGTGAGCACGTCGGGGTCGATCTGGAACGCGACCGCGAGCGCTTTGCGATCAGCGCCGGTGGCGTCGTCGCCGTCGGCAAGGGCATCTGGATCTAGGGCCGGATTTAGGGCCGCCGTCGCGCCGGTCGCTCGTGCCTCGGCACCTTCGGCGTGTTCGAGACCGACTTCCCCTTGCCTGCGACGGTGGACATCGCACGCCGACAGCGCGGACAAATCGGCTTGCCTGCGATGTCCACCGTCCACGGCTTGCCGCTACCGACGCAGGTCTTGTCGCCCGGGCCTGCCGAATGCCTGTCCGTCATCCGACCAGTATGAGGCCGGACTCAGGCGGCGGTGCGCCAGGCCAAGTGATCGGCGAAGGCCATTTCGATGGGGCTGTGGCGCGGGCGGCCGGGCAGCGGTGGCGCCTTCGACCGATGACGCGCGCCAGTGGGAGTGACGACCTCGGACGCGTGGGTGCCGTCGCGTTCCCGTCGGGTGGTCGTTCGCCAGCCGGCGGCCTGTTTGGCGTGATTGCAGGCTTCGCACGTGCCCTGCCCGTTGAGCTCGCTGGTGGGCCCGCGCGCGGCGTGATCGACGGCGTGGTCGGTGTGTCGGATCGGTGCGTCGCAGTACGGGGTGCGGCACGTGTCGTCGCGCACGGCGATGTAGCGCGCCAACCCCTTGGGGAAGAAGCGCGCCCGCGACTCCATCGCGACCAGGGCGCCTGATTCGGGGTGCCGGTACAGCCGGCGAAGGGTGGCCTTGGACCGCTCGTCGCCGGCGGCGTCGGCAGCCAGTCGGCACGCGATTGCCGCCGGGATGGGCCCGTAGCCGGGCACCCGTGCCGGGGTCTGGTCGCCGCCCAGGAGGGTCTCGTCGGTGATGACGAGGTGCACCGCCACGGGCACCGGGACCTCGGCGGCTCGGCCGGTGACCCGCTCGACGAGGGTGTCGGCCATCGCTTGGCCGCGACCCCGACCGTCGCCGCAGGTGTCGGCGGCCCGCCGCAGCGCGGCGTACACCGAGACGCCCTGGGGCATGGGCAGCAGGGCGGTCAGATACGCCATGTCGTCGGGTGCGGGTCTCACCCACACCGAGCGTTCGGTCGTGGCGCGCACAGCCCGATCCACGACGGCATGAGGATCGAGTTCGTAGGCGATGGCCTTGGCGTCGGCTTCGATTCGCTTGTCGCCCTTGCCTTCCAGCATCGCGGGGTCGGCGCACATCCTGGCGTCCAGGGTGCGCCGATCGTCGACGTCGAGGCACGCCGACTCCCGGACGATCAGTGTGGCCCGCCATTCGGATAGCCGCCCGGCGCTCAATGCGGCGAGGGTGTGCGGCATCTCGTGCACCAGGGCCCGGGCGAATCCGAGGTGGCGGCCGCCGCGGTTCGGGGAGTCGCGGCGCGCCAGGGCGATCTCGGTGGCCAGGCCCTTTCCGCGCCGCGCGGCAGGCAGACCCTCGGCGGCCTCCCTGGCGCGGCGCGCGGCATCGAGTTCGGCAGTG
The DNA here is from genome assembly GCA_963846985.1 of uncultured Actinomycetota bacterium. Classification (GTDB taxonomy): domain Bacteria; phylum Actinomycetota; class Actinomycetes; order Mycobacteriales; family Mycobacteriaceae; genus Mycobacterium. The sequence continues at coordinate 61,152 of CAWJYC010000009.1, read as the reverse complement.
AGGACCGCCTGCTCGGCGGCCGCGGCGGACTTCGAGCGTTCGAGCATGGCGATGCGGTCGATCAGCGCCGTCTCATTAGCATCGAACACGTGTTCGACACTACTACGGGCCTCCGACATCCCGCGTCACCAGATGCGGGGCACCATTCGGTACCGAACCCGTCGCGTGTACTCGCCATACCCGGCCAGTTCCGCGGTCAGCATCTCCTCCTCGTCGGCGATCCGGGCGCTCAGCGCGACCGCGGCAGCCGAGGTACATCGGGTGGCGGACCACGCCGTAGAGACCGGTGGACACCAGCGGCTGGTCGGCTTCGACCGTGATCGTGGCTGCGGCATAACCGTTCTGAACGATGACGAACTGAGCGACGAGCAGCCCCACGCCGACGAGCGCGGCACCGCCGATCACCACGGGCCCGGGCACCGACGACCACCCGAAGCGGTGATCGAGCGCGCTGACCACCAACTGCAGCACCACCGCGGCGATGGTGTCGACCATGACGACGCGTTGCACCGGGCGGGTCTCCGCGGTCGGACCACCCTTCATCCGGCGCTGCAGCGCGGCCGGATACCTCACCGCGAGATAGAGGCTCGGGAACAACGTGGTCGTGACGAACACCGCGAGGTACACCCACGCCTGCCGATAGTGGAACGTTCCCGCGGGCAGGAACAGGGCCAGCGCCGAAGAACGCCACGCTGACGGCGAACAGGACGACGTACTGCACGACGAGCTTCATGACGTCAGGTCGCGGCGGTGAAAGGCCATGGCCCCCAAAGCGATCAACGCGGCGTCGATTCCGAGCAGCCACCACAGCGGCAGTCGGCAGTTCCACGGCGCCGATGCCGACGTGCGGCACGTGCGCGAACGGTTCGAGGTCGAGCAGCCACTGCGGTGCATTCGCCAGCGAACCGAGGAGGTACACCGCGATGAAGGCGACCAGCACTCCCCACGCAGCCGGGGTGAAGCGGGGGAGCAGTCCGAACAGGGCGACGGTGACCGCTGCCAGCAGCCAGACCGCGGGCATCTCCACGGCCGCCGTGGCGAGCACGATCCCGAGCTTGCCAGCGACGTCGCCCGCGGCCGCACCGTAGGTCAGTCCCGCGGCCAAACCGGCGACCGTCATCGCCGCTGCGGTAACTACGATCGCGACCACCAGGTGGCTTGCGAGCCAACGGGTTCGGCTGACCGCGCTCGCCAGCAGCGTCTCGGCGCGCTGGCTCGACTCCTCCTGGTGCAACCTCTGGGTCACCGACACGGCAAGAGCGGAGGCGACCATGGCGAGCATGCCGAAGGCGATGGTGATGAAGGCCTGCTGCAAATGATCGGTGCCGCCAAGCCGCACCACGACGTCACGGGCCGATTGGCTGCCACCCATCTCGCCGCCGACGCCGTCGACGACGCTGCCGACGAGCAGGCCGTACAGCATCAGGCCGACCGTCCACAGCGCAATCGTGCCGCGATGGAGCCGCCACGCCAGCGTCATCACCCCGCGCAGGCTCGCTGCGGCCCTGGGCGCACCCGGACGCTCGGGAAGCAGTCCCGCTCCGACGTCGCGCCTGGCCAGCAGTGGGTAGGCGACGGCGATCAGTGCAGTGGTGAACGCGACCGGGAGCAGCAGCACCCAGAACCTGTCACCGGCGTATGGCCGCACCTGCAGCGACCACCCCAGCGGTGACAGCCAGGAGAGGAACTGCGCACGGGAGCTGGCGTCGCCGACGGCGCGCAGCGTGAATGCCGTTGCCAGCACGGCGAATGCGATACCGCGCGCGACCCGCGCACTCGACGACAGCTGCACCGCCACCGCCGCGACGGCGGTGAACACCAGACCCGTACAGGCGAGCGCCAGGCCGAAGGCGACGGAACCGGCCGCGGGCACGCCGACCGGTAGCAGGCCAGCGGTGCCGATGAGTCCGGTGAGCATCGACGCGCCGCCGGTGAGCAGGAGCGCGGCGGTCAAGCCGGCGTACCGGCCGACTGCGGTGGAGCCGATCAGCTCGGTGCGGCCGGACTCTTCGTCGGCCCGCGTGTGGCGGACCATGGTGAGGATCACCGCCACGGCGATCAGCACGTGGAACATGCCGGCCTTCCAGATGCCGGTGGCGCCGAGGCTGTCCCCGTAGACGTCTCCGTACAGTGCGCGCTGGGCGGGGCTCGCCATGATGGTGGCGGCGAACACTGCCCGGTCCGCCGCGGTGGGGTACACCGCGGCGATGCTCCCGACGTACACCGCGCCGACGGGCACGGACAACAACACCACCCACAGCGGTAGCACCACCCGGTCGCGCCGGAGGCAGAGTCGCAGCAGCGCAGGGGTTCCCGAGAACTTCGATGGCGCGGCCGCCGCCTGGTGAGCATGGCGGCGCGGACGATCGAGAACGGTCATGCCGTCACCGGTTCGGTGGGTTCGCCGACGCCGTAGTGGCGCAGGAACAAATCCTCCAGGGTGGGTGGCTGGCTGATCAGAGTTCGGACGCCGGCATCGCCGAGGGCCTTGATGACCTCGCCGAGGCTTTCGCCGTCAACCTGGGCACGCACGGTGTGCCCCTCGACGAAGGCGTCCGTCACGCCCTTGATACGAGTCAGGTCAAGGGGTTCGCCAATCATCTCGGCCGTGATCGACGTGCGGGACAGGTGTCGCATCGACTCGAGGGTGCCGGTCTCGACGGTTCGGCCGGCGCGGATGATGGTCACGCGCTGGCACAGTGCCTCGGTCTCGGCGAGGATGTGACTGGACAGCAGCACGGTGGCCCCACGGTCGCAGGCCTCGGCGACGCACTGCTGAAACACGTTCTCCATCAGGGGGTCCAGACCGCTGCTCGGCTCGTCGAGCAGCAGGAGCCGGGCGTCGGAGGAGAAGGCGGAGATCAGCGAGACCTTCTGCCGGTTGCCCTTCGAATAGGTTCTGGCCTTCTTCGACGGGTCCAGGTCGAACCGCTCGATCAACTCGGCCCGCTTGCGCTCGTCGATGCCGCCCCGCATCCGGGCCAGCAGATCGATGGTCTCGCCACCGGTCAGCGACGGCCACAGGGTCACGTCGCCAGGCACGTACGCGAGGTGGCGGTGCAGTGCGACGGCATCCTGCCATGGATCGCCACCGAGCAGCCGCACGGTGCCCGAGTCGGCCCGAACCAGGCCCAGGAGAACGCGAATGGTGGTCGACTTGCCCGCGCCGTTGGGACCGAGGAAGCCGTGCACCTCGCCCTCGGCGACCGTCAGGTCGAGTCCGTCGAGCGCCCGCGCCGCGCCGTAATCCTTCGTCAGGCCCCGGATGTCGATCGCAGCGCTCATCGGTCACTCCTTGGTGGTGGTGATGGGTATGCCTGCGGCCTGCTGCGCCGTGAACGCGTCGTACATGATCGAGTCGGTCATCAGCCCGTGGGTGTACAGCTCGAGGGCGGGCAGCAGCATCTCCTGGGCGTAGTCGTGCAGGACGGCCCGTAGGTCTCTCGGTGTGTCGTGCATCTGGAGGTACAGCAGGAAGCCGCCGCCGCCGGTGATGGCCAGGAATTTCGCTCTGCTCTTGGGGTCCGCGCTGGCCTTGATGGTGCCGGCCCGCACACCGTCCTCGATGTACTGCTCGGCATTGTCGATCATGTTGCGCCACAACGAGTTCGCGAGTTCGCCACCGGATTGCATGCTGCGCACCAGGTAGGCCATCGACGGGGCGAACGATTCGATGTCCGCCAGCTGGGCGAACCACGAGGCGGGGTCGGAGGACTGGATGGATTCGCTCTTGGCGGCGCGGATCATCTCGGCGACGTAGTCGTCGCACGCCTTTCGCAGCCCGTCCTTGGAGCCGAAGTGGTGGATCACCAGCGCAGCGCTGACGTCGGCGGCCTTGGCGATGACCCGCAGTCCGACGTCGAACCCATGCTCGCCGAACTGTGCGATTGCCGCGTCGCGGATGCGGGCGGTGGCCGTCAGATCGTCGACTGAACGCACGTTCAGAATGCTAAACGCGCGTTCAGTGAGTCGTCAAGGGGTGACCGTCACAGCACCGTGAACCCGCCCACCGCCAGCACCACCACGTCGACGGCCGCGATGCCGAAGGCGGCCGCGAACGGCACCCGGCCGGCGCCGCGGACCGCGACCACGGCGAGCAGCGCCGCGACGCCCAACCCGGCCAGCGCCACTCCCGGTCGGCTGGTGGCGACGAGCAACAGCACCGACGCCGCCAGCAGCAGGGCCAGCGCGAGCGCCCGCACCGCCGCGGCGCCCCAGCGGGCCGCCACCCGCTGCGGGAGACCGTCGACACCCGTCGCCCGGTCGGCCGCGAGATCGGGCAGGACGTCGGCGAAGTGACCGCCGAGACCGACCAGCGCCGCCGCAGCGGTCACCGACCACGTCGGTACCGGCTGACCGGGCAGAGTGCTGGCCACGTAAGCGGGCAACGGACCGAACCCGACCAGGTACGCCAGCCCGGACGCCGCCGTGGCCTTCAGCCCCAGGTTGTAGGCCCACGCCGCGCCCACGATCACCGCGAGGATGACGGCAGTCGTCGCACTGACGGTCAGCGCCATCGCCAGCGCGGCGAACAGCGACAGCCAGGCCGCGATCCACACGGCACGCACGCTGATGTCCCCGGTCGCCACCGGCTTGTCCGAGCGGCCCGCCGCCGCGTCCCGGCGCGCATCGCAGGCGTCGTTGCACCAGCCGATCGACAACTGGCCGGCCAGCATGGCGGGCCCCGTCGCCACTGGCCCGAGGCCGTACGGTGCCACCTGTGCCGCCAGCACGGTGACCAGCGCCGTGATGGCGAGCGTCGGTCCGGGGTGACCGGCGACGACCATCGCTCGCACTCGGGCCAGGAACGGCGGTGCTGCCGGAATCGTCACCACTACCCGGTTCCCCGTCGGGCCCGCGGGCATGCACGTGTCACCCGAGTCGGCATGCTGGTGACAGCGACGAAAGGATCTTCGACGATGCGACTTGCCCTGCGCGGCGCCAATCCCATCGAGTGGCTGGCGCTGCGAGCCGGCATCGTTCCCACCGCGGCCGGCGAGGCGTGGGGTGGGATGGCCCTGTCCGCGATTCTCATCGCCGGGGTGCGCACCGGCATCACCGAACGCCTGGCGCGGCAGCCGTCGACCGCTGCCGAACTCGCCGCCGACCTGAATCTGGACCCGGTGCCGACCCGGCTCGTGCTGGACTGTCTGCGCTCCGCGGGGCATGTCGTCGTGCGCCGCGGGCGGTACCGCCTCAGCCGTTCGGCGCGGCGCTGGCTGGATCCCGAGTCGAAGCTGTCGGTCGCCCAGTACGTCGCCGGCACGTCCGACTACTGGGAGTGGTGGTCGAACCTCGAGGACGTCACCCGCAGCGGACGGCCCGACGGGCATCACGACGCGCCGCCCGGCGACCCGTACTGGCGGCGCTACGTCTACGGGCAGCTGGAGCTGGCCCGGCTCAGCGCCAACGAGGTGGCGAAGAAGCTACCGCTGCCCGGCACTGCGCGAACATTGCTGGACCTCGGCGGTGGCCACGGCTGGTACTCGGCGCAGCTGTGCCGACGGTATCCCGGGCTGACCGCGACCGTGCTCGACCTGCCGGGCAGTGCGGAGATCGGCCGGGAGATCATCGCCGAGGCGGGGCTGGCCGACCGCGTCGTGCACCGGGACGGCGACGCGACGGTCGACCACCTGGGCGAACACTTCGACTCTGGCTACGATGCCGTGCTCTGCTTCAACCTGCTGCACCACCTGACCGTCGAGCAGATCGAGCCGCTGTTCGCCCGAATCCACGACGCGCTCGTGCCCGGCGGGACGCTGGTGGTGATGGATGCCTTCGCCGACCCCAGCCGCCGCGCATCGGCCGCCGCGAACGTCCTGGGGCTGTTCATGTACCTCAGCTCGGGGTCGCAGGTGCACACTCCGGACCGCTTGGACGGCTGGCTGCGCGACGCCGGGTTCGGCCAACCCCGTCGCATCCCGATCCTCCGAATCCCTGGGCAGGCAATGTACGTGGTGCAGAAGAGCCCGGGGTAGCGGGCGGCGACTCAGTCGCGGGCGGCGGCCAGCAAGCCGTCGCCGAGGGGAACCAAGACCGGTGTCAGCCGCTCGTCTTCGGCGATGATCCGCGCGGCTTCGCGCACGGCCGTGACCTCCCGGTCACTGGCGCCCGCGTCACCCGCGCGGCCTCCGAGAGCGGCACGGTGAACCACGATCGCGCCGCCCGAGCGCAGCAACCGCACTCCCTCGGCGACGAACTGCGGTTGATCCGCCGGGTCGGCGTCGATGAACACCAGGTCGTAGGACTCGTCGGCCAGCCTGGTCAGCACCTCCTGGGCCCGCCCGCTGATCAGCCTGGTCCTCGACGGGCCGATGCCCGCCTCGGTGAACGCCTGCTTGGCCAGCCGCTGGTGTTCGGGTTCGACGTCGATGGTGGTGAGCACGCCGTCGTCGCGCATGCCCGAGAGCAGCCACAGCCCGCTCACCCCGACACCGGTACCGACCTCGACGACGGCCTTGGCGCGGGCCACCTTGGCCAACACACTCAGCAGCGCGCCGACGGCAGGAGTGACGGCGCCCGCCCCGCTGTCTTCGGCGCGTTCGCGGGCCGCCGCGGTCAGGGCGTCCTCGGAGATCGAGTTCTCGGCATGCGCGACGATCGCGTCGGCGCGACTCGGGCGGGGGGCCGCCTGACCCGTGGGATCGTCATCGCTGGCCATGCCCGCAGCGTAGAGCGAAGCCGAAGCGGCGCGCGCCTCGACACGCCCGCACCGCAGCGCGGGCTTGCCCCAAAATTCCTCGGATTTCCGCAGTTCGCACGGGGGATCTCGACATTCTCAGGAAAAGTTCAGATTGCTCATATGCGGACCTCACCAGGGTCGGCGACGGTTGGCGCATGGAAAACGGCGAAAGCTGGGGGTCGGGGAACATCCACGGGAATATCCGCGGGAAAGGTGGGCAGGCCGTTTCCGCGGGTGCAGATCCGGGAACGATCTCCGGCATCCGCACGAACGATCTGGAGGATCCAACGACCACCGCGAGCACGTCACCCGTATTCATGGCGCACTTCGAGCAAGCCGGCGACGGCGAGTGGGTGGAGCCGGCCGAGGAGATGTCCGGCACCGCCGTGTTCGATGCGACGGGCGACAAGACCACGATGCCGTCCTGGGACGAGTTGGTGCGTCAGCACGCCGACCGGGTGTACCGCCTGGCATACCGTTTGTCGGGCAGCCAGCACGACGCCGAGGACCTGACGCAGGAGACGTTCATCCGCGTCTTCCGGTCGGTGCAGAACTATCAGCCGGGAACCTTCGAGGGATGGCTGCACCGCATCACCACCAACCTCTTCCTCGACATGGTCCGCCGCCGCAGCCGCATCCGGATGGAGGCGCTGCCCGAGGACTACGACCGAGTTCCGGCCGACGAGCCGAACCCCGAGCAGATCTACCACGACTCCCGTCTGGGCCCCGATCTGCAGGCGGCCCTGGATTCGCTGCCGCCCGAGTTCCGCGCCGCAGTCGTGCTCTGCGACATCGAGGGTTTGTCCTACGAGGAGATCGGCGCGACGCTGGGCGTGAAGCTCGGCACCGTGCGCAGCCGCATCCACCGCGGCCGCCAGGCCCTGCGCGAGTACTTGGCGAAGCATCCCGATGCCTTCGCCGACGGCGCGGCCCGCTCGGCCTGACCGAAGGGGCGCCCTCCGGCGCGTGTTCGCAGGCGGCCAGCCGCGCTAGATTCGGGGGTGCGACTTCGCGCCGTGTGATGAACTGGATAGAACAGGTCTAGAGAGGAGCAGGTCGATGGTCGACCCGGGGCATGTGTTCCGCCGCGCATTCTCTTGGCTGCCCACGCAGTTCGCCTCGCAGAGCGGCCAGCCGGTCGGACCTCGACGGTTCGGCTCCACCGAACATCTCTCCACCGAGGCCATTGCCGCGTTCGTCGACGGAGAACTCCGTATGAGCGCGCATCTTCGCGCGGCGCACCACATGTCGATGTGCCCGCAGTGCTCGGCCGAGGTCGACGCTCAGGGTCAGGCCCGGGCGGCGTTGCGCGACTCGTGCCCCATCGTCGTGCCAACGTCGCTGCTGGGTGCGCTATCCCAGATTCCGCACCATGCGCCCCCGACCCCGCCGGTCGAGGACGTCGTTCCTCCACTCGCCGCTGAGCTGCCGCGTTCGCGCCGCAAGCGCCGGTAGGGTGGACGCAGGGCCACAGGCAATGGCGTGCGTCGGTGATGGCGCGTGCTCTTACGGAGAGTGATCACGGGTGACCAACCAGGACCAGACCGCGCAAAGTCCTCGTTCGGAGCGTCCCCGACTGGAACCGAAGCCCGTGTCGCGCCCGCCGGTGGATCCGGCGCAGACCCGCGCGTTCGGCCGTCCCGACGGCGTGAGCGGATCCTTCCTCGGTGCCGACAAGCACCGCGATCAGGGCGAGTACACCCCGAGGGACCAGGCGCCCGATCCCGTTCTCGCCGACGCGTTCGGCCGTCCCGACGGAGTGTCCGACACCCTGCAGCGCCACCCGGCCGACGCGGGCGCCCTGCAGGCCGAGCACGACCGCGACCTGCCCGAGGAGTTCGCCGACCCCTGGCGTGACCCGGCGGCCGCGCCGACCCTCGGCGTCCCCGCGCAACCCCCACCACCACCCTCGGCCGGCGCCGGCGTCCCGATGGGCAAGCTGGGCCTCCGCGACGTGCTGTTCGGCGGCCGCGTGTCGTGGGTCGCGCTGGGCGTCATCGTGATCGTCGCCTTGGTGATCGGCGGCATCGGCGGCGTCATCGGCAACAAGACCGCGGAGATCATTCCGGCGTTCACCACGTCCAAGGTGACACTGCAGACCGGGGCCACCGACGAGCAGCAGCCGACCAGCCGGTTCGCCCAGGTCGCCAGCAACGTCGCCGATTCGGTCGTCACGATCGAGGCCACCAGCAAGGGCCAGGGATCCCAGGGCTCGGGAGTCGTCGTCGATGGGCGCGGCTACATCGTCACCAACAACCACGTCATCTCCGACGCCGCCAAGAATCCCGCCGACTATCAGATCTCGGTGGTGTTCAACGACGGCCACGACGTTCCGGCCAATCTGGTCGGGCGTGATCAGAAGACCGACCTCGCGGTACTGAAGGTCGACAACGTCGACAAGCTCGTCGTCGCACGGTTCGGCGACTCCGAAAAGCTCCGGGTCGGTGACGAGGTGATCGCGGCGGGAGCTCCATTGGGCCTGCGCAGCACCGTCACCCACGGCATCATCAGCGCTCTGCACCGTCCCGTCCCGCTATCCGGCGACGGCTCGGACACCGACACGGTGATCGACGGCGTGCAAACCGACGCGTCGATCAACCACGGCAACTCTGGCGGCCCGCTGATCAACATGAACTCCGAGATCATCGGCATCAACACTGCCGGAAAGTCGTTGTCGGACAGCGCAAGTGGGCTCGGTTTCGCGATTCCGGTGAACGAGGTCAAGGAAGTCGTCGAGGGTCTGATCAAGGACGGCAAGATGTCGCACCCGACGCTCGGCCTCAACGCCGTGTCGGTGAGCAACGACGTCGCCTCCGGCGCCCTGATCAAGAACGTCGTGGCCGGCGGTCCGGCGGATCGCGCGGGTATCAAGGAGAACGACGTCGTCGTCAAGGTCGGCAACCGGTCGGTGGCCGATGCCGACGAGATGGTCGTCGCAGTGCGTCAGCTCAAGATCGGCCAGGATGCTCCGATCGAGGTGCTCCGCGACGGGCGTCCGGTGACGCTGACGGTGAACCCCGGCTCCGACAACCCTGCGGCCTGACGATGTTCGGCAACGTCGGCTGGGGCGAGATGCTGGTGCTCGTCGTGGCCGGTCTGGTCATCCTGGGGCCGGAGCGGCTCCCCGGTGCCATCCGCTGGACCACCGGCACCCTGCGGCAGGTCCGCGAGTACCTCAGCGGCGCGACGAGTCAGCTGCGCGAGGATCTCGGCCCTGAGTTCGAGGACCTCCGTCAGCCGCTGAGCGAGCTGCAGAAGCTGCGCGGGATGACACCGCGCGCCGCCCTGACCAAGCATCTGTTCGACGGGGACGACTCGTTCCTGACGGGCAACTTCGACCAGGCCGAGAAGCCCGTCTCACCCGGTCAGCCGCAACCCCAGTCGACCAGCGAGCCGACGCCGCCGGCCAACGAGGTGAAGCCGGCAACTCAATCGCGGGCGACGGGCGTCACACCGTTCGACAGCGACGCGACCTAACGGCCGATCGGGTTCAGCCCCAACGACATTCCGGCCAAACTGCGCTTGCGCGTGGTGAGCGCGTCGGCGATGGAACGCAGTTCCTTGCCCGCCGCCGAGTCCGGTGCGCTGATCACCAGCGGCACACCCGAGTCGCCCGCTGCCACCAGCGCCGGGTCCAGCGGGACCTGACCGAGCAGCGGCACGTCGGCGCCGACCGACCGGGTCAGGCTCTCGGCGACCTGCTTGCCGCCGCCCTCGCCGAACAGGTTGAGCACGGTGCCGTCGGGCAGCGTCAGACCGGACATGTTCTCCACGACGCCGACGATGCGCTGGCGGGTCTGCAGGGCGATGGCACCGGCCCGCTCCGCGACCTCGGCCGCCGCCACCTGCGGAGTGGTCACCACCAGGATCTCCGCGCCGGGGATCAACTGCGACACCGAGATGGCGATGTCACCGGTGCCGGGCGGCAGGTCGAGTAGCAGGACGTCGAGGTCGCCCCAGTAGACGTCGGCGAGGAACTGCTGAAGCGCCCGGTGCAGCATCGGTCCGCGCCACACCACCGGGGTGTTGCCCTGGGTGAACATCGCGATCGAAATGACCTTCACGTCGTGCGCGATCGGCGGCAGGATCATCGAGTCGACCTGCGTGGGCCGCTCGGCGGTGCCCATCATGCGGGGCACCGAGTGTCCGTAGATGTCGGCGTCCAGTACGCCGACCGACAACCCGCGCGCCGCGAGGGCCGCCGCGAGGTTGACCGTCACGCTGGACTTGCCGACGCCACCCTTGCCCGAGGCGACCGCGTACACGCGGGTCAGGGAGCCGGGCTGAGCGAAGGGGATGACCGGCTCGCGGGAGTCGCCGCGCAACTGCTTGCGCAGCTCCGCGCGCTGCTCGTCGTTCATCACGTCGAGGGTGACGGTGACGGCTCCGGTGCCGGGCACGTCGACGACGGCCTGCTTGACGCGGTCGGTGATCTCGGTCTTCTTGGGGCACGCGGACGTGGTCAGGTAGATCTCGACGTGAACGGCCCCGTCGGCGGGGTCGACCGTCACGTCCTTGACCATGCCGACCTCGGTGATCGGCTTGCGCAACTCGGGGTCGATGACCTTGGACAGGGCCGATCGAACGGCCGAGGCGAGGCCTTCGTGGTCAGGGGTTGATTGCGGTGACATCACCCGCGAGTGTAGGCGCAGGGATCAGTTGACCGGACCGGGCACCGGACCCACGGGCAGCGGCGCGTCGACCGGGGGCGGACCCGAAGGCAGCGGTGCCGGCGGAGGCAGGGCCGCGGCCGGGAAGAACGGCGGAGGCAGTTGCAGAGCCGGGGGCGCCTCGGGCAGCGGGGCCGTCACGGCCTGCGGGGTCAGACAGAACACCGCGCAGTTCTGCGCAGGCGGTGCCTGTGGTACGAGGCAGAAGACCTGGCAGTTCTGGGGGGGCGCAGCAGGCACTCCCGCTCCCGGGCCGGGAGGAATGCCAAGTTGGTTCTGGCCGCCCGCGTCGACCATCGCCATCGACGCGAGTGGATCGTTGGCGGGCAGGCCGATTCCAGGGCCGAGGCCCTCGGGGTTGGACGCCAAGTGGGCGTCGCCGATCGGCGGGGTCACGCCGATGGGCGGCAGGTCGACCGGCGCCACACCGGTGGCGTAGGCGGCCGCCCAGCCGAGCACGTTCTGGGCGTAGGCCATCGAGTTGTTGTAGCGCAGGATCGCCGACAGCACCTGGGAGCGATCGCGAAGATTCAGGTTTCCGCTGCACAGGTACCTGGCGGTGCCCAGCGACGCGTCGTACAGGTTCTGGATGTCGGCCTTGCCGTCGCCGTTGCCGTCGGATGCGTACCTGGCCCAGGTGCCGGGCAGGAACTGCATCGGCCCCATCGCCCTGGCGTAGGTGACGCGGCCGGCCTGCACACTCTGGACGATGACCTCGTTGCCCGCCAGCGTGCCGTCGAGCGCGGGACCGAAGATGCCGCCGATGGACGTGCCCTGCGCATCGGTGGCGCCACCGTTGGCGTGCAGCGACTCGATGCGTCCGATCCCGGCCAGCAGGTTCCAACTGACGCCGCAGCCCGGATACGCCGACGCCATCATGCGCTCGGCGTTGCGGTAGGCACTCAGCGCGATGGCCGGGATGCGCAGGCTGCCCGGTGAGCTGACGACGATCGGCGGTGGGGGAGCCGACAGCGTGGCCATGGCGAAGCGGACCGGGGTCGGCGGTCTGGCCGCGGTCACGACGACGACGCCCGCGTCGTCACCCGTGCGGGCCACCGCAGCCAGCGGAGTGATGCCATCGTCGGCGACGGCGTGCCGCGGAGACGGAGCGGACGCGCCGACGGCGAGCAGGAGGATCAGCGGGGCGATCACGGCGATGCCGAAGGCGGGCGTATGCATCACGCGCCGCGCACGGCGTCGCACTGTTGCGAGGTCGGACCTGCCCCCTATGTGCACTACAACCCGTCCTAGATCCACGATGACCAAACGTTGCGCCGGACGACGTCGGCAAACGTTGTGAACGAACGTCACCATACCGATTGATGGTGCGCCTGTTGCAGCAATGGGCTAGACGGACTCGTCCCAATCGCGAACGGCTCTGCCCGCCGAGTTCTTCTTCGGTTTCTTGGACTTCAGTTCGTCGAGCAACTCGCGGACTTCCTCGAGTTCGCGGCGCAGGTAGTCGCGCGTGACGACCTCGCCGACAGCGATGCGCAGCGCCGCGAGTTCCCGCGCGAGGTACTCGGTATCGGCCTTGGTCTGCTCGGCCCGGCGACGGTCCTCCTCCAGCGACACCCGGTCGCGGTTCTCCTGGCGATTCTGCGCCAGCAGGATCAGTGGCGCGGCATACGCCGCCTGCGTGGAGAAGGCGAGGTTCAGCAGGATGAACGGGTACGGGTCCCACTGCAGCTTGACTGCGAACACGTTCAGGCCGATCCACACGATGACCAGAACGCTCTGCATGGCGAGGTAGCGGCCGGTGCCCAGGAAGCGCGCGATGGATTCGCTGACCCGGCCGACGGCCTCGATGTCCACCCGCGGCGTGTAACGCCTGCGCCTGGTGCGTGGGGTGTCGAGCCGCTGCCGCGACGACAGGTCGCTCACGTCGGCGCGCCCGGCGGCGTGATCACAGCGCCGGTCAGTTCAGCCGGTTCTGGCAACTCGGGGTCTTCCTGTCGCACGCGCCAGTCGTGGGGCAGCAGGTGGTCGAGCACGTCGTCGACGGTGACCGCGCCCAGCAGATGCCTCTCCTCGTCGACCACGGGACCGCACACCAGGTTGTAGGCGGCGAAGTAGCGCGTCACCGCCGCCAGCGTCGTCGCCGGTTCGAGGCTGGGCAGCCCGGAGTCCATGATCCCGCTGACCAGGGCGGCCGGCGGTTCCCGCAGCAACCGCTGCAGGTGTACGCAGCCCAGGTAGCGCCCGGTGGGGGTGGCGGTCGGCGGTCGCACGACGAACACCAGCGAGGCCAGCGCCGGGGTGAGGTCGGGATCGCGCACCCGAGCCAGTGCCTCGGCAACGGTGGTGCCGGGCCCGAGCACCACGGGTTCGGGCGTCATCAGGCCGCCTGCGGTGTCGGGCGAGTGCTTGAGCAGCCGTCGAACCCCCTCGGAGTCCTCGGGATCCATCCGGGCCAGCAACGCCTCGGCTGCCGACGCGCCCAGTTCACCGAGGAGGTCGGCCGCGTCGTCGGGGTCCATGGCCTCGAGGACGTCGGCCGCGCGTTCGGGCTCCAGTCGCTCCAGCAGGTCGGCCTGCTCGCTCTCGGGCAGCTCCTGCAGGACGTCGGCGAGCCGTTCGTCGTCGAGGGCGTTGACCACCTCGTGGCGGCGCTTGGCGGGAAGGTCGCGGATGGCGTCGGCGACCACGATCGGCCGCTGCCCCTCGAACTGCGCCAGCAGGTAGGCGACGCCCTGGCCCGGCAGCGACATCGCCGAGTGGGTGAGGCCGGTGACGTTCTGCCAGTCGACGATGTGCACCGCGGTACGGCGGCCCAGCCGGCGATGGCTGCGGACCGCGACCCTGGTCACCACCCAGTCCCTGGTGCGGATCTGTTCGATGGCGAGGTCGACGACGACGAGGTCCACTCCGGCGAGCTGTTCGAGCTCGGGATCCTGCACCCGTACCCGGGTGTCGAGCACCTGACCGAAGACCAGAACCTCGCCGGGCCGCTGCGAGAACCGCCGCAGGGAGACGTTGGCGGTGGTCAGCGTAACCGCATTGGGCTCGATCGCGGTAACCCGGAGCAGGCCAACGAAAATCCTTCTCCGCGTGAGCAATTCGACGACCAGACCCAGGACGCGCGGCTGTTGTCGGCCAATGCCGATGCTGATCACCACGTCACGGACGCGGCCGATCGATTCACCATCGGGGCCGAGCACCAACATCCCCGATAGTCGGGCCGCATAGACCCTGTTCACAGCCACCATGACACAAAGAGTAGAGAGTGATCTCGTGGAGAACCGCTATCGCCCCCGTAGAACCTGCCTTTCGGTTCCCGGTAGCAGCGCGAAGATGATCGAGAAGGCCAAGGGGCTGCCCGCCGATCAGGTGTTCCTGGACCTCGAGGACTCGGTGGCACCAGATGCCAAGGCGCGCGCCCGTACTCAGGTGGCCGCGAGCCTCGGCGACGACGGCTGGGCCGGGCAGTTGCGTGGGGTGCGCGTCAACGACTGGACGACGCCCTGGACGCACGCCGACGTCATCGAGGTGGTCGCCGCGGCGGGCGCTCACCTCGACGTGGTGGTCCTGCCGAAGGTGACCGACGTCTCGCACGTCACGGCCCTCGATCTGCTGCTCACCCAACTGGAGATCACCCACGGTCTGACGGTGGGCCGCATCGGCATCGAGGCGCAGATCGAGAACGCCGAGGGACTCACCAACGTCGACGCGATCGCCGCGGGACCCCGGGTGCAGGCCCTGGTGCTGGGGCCCGCCGACATGATGGCCAGCCTGAACATGCGCACGCTGGTGGTCGGCGAGCAACCCGAGGGTTACGACGTCGGCGACGCCTACCACCACGTATTCGTGCGAATCCTCGTCGCGGCCCGCGCACGTGGCCTCAACGCGATCGACGGACCCTTCCTCAAGGTCCGCGACGTCGAGGCGTTCCGGCGGGTGGCGGGCCGCGCGGCGGCGCTCGGCTTCGATGGCAAGTGGGTGCTACACCCGGACCAGATCGCGGCGGGCAACGAGATCTTCAGTCCCCGGCAAGCCGATTACGATCACGCCGAGTTGATCCTCGAGGCCTACGAATGGCATACGTCCCGGGCAGGCGGGGCCAGAGGTGCGGTCATGCTCGGCGACGAGATGATCGACGAGGCGAGCCGCAAGATGGCGCTGGTGCTCGCGGGCAAGGGCCGGGCCGCGGGAATGGTGCGCACCTCACCACCGTTCGAGCCGCCGGGTCAGTAGCCGTACGGCGAGGTGGACGTCACCGCGATGGCAAAGAAGATGATGATTGCGTACAGCACCCACCCCACGACGGCCAGCGCACCGACGATGACGCCTGCCAAGGCCATTCCGTGGCCTTCTTGCCCGGTCGCCTTCGTCTCGCGCATCGCGATGATGCCGAGGATGAACCCGACGATCGACGGCACCCCGCAGAAGAAGAGCCCGGCCAACGACGTCACCAACGCCGCAATCGCCTTTCCGTTGGTGCCCGCCGGCCGTTGCTGGGAGTACGGGTCGTAGCCGTAGCCGCCCGAGTACGGCGGCGGATAGCCCGCCGGCGGGTATCCCGTCTGCGGGTAGCCGGGCGGCGGGTACGGGGGCTGCTGATAGCCCGGTGGCGGGTACCCGGTCTGCTGATAGTCCGGCTGCTGATAGTCGGTCTGCGGATACGCCGGCTGCTGGTACTCGTACGGGGCTGCGTACGGGGGCGGCGGCGCCACCGAATCCGTCGGATAGTCCACTGCCGCATGGGGATCGGTAGTCGGCGAGGAGTCGTCGAGCGGCGGGCTTTCCTGGCCGTGCGACGGCTCGTCGGATCCGGTACTCATGAACCACTCAGTCCCATCACGATTCCGATCATGCTCAACAGCAGGGTCAGGGCACCAACCAGGATGCCCGCATACGCCAGGCCGCGGCCGCGCTCACCGCTGACCGCGATCTGGTGGAGGGCGTACACGCCGAGCGCGATGCCGACGATGGAGCCGACTCCGAACAGGGTCACCACCGAGGAGACCACCGACGCGACGGCCGTCTTGTTTCGGCGGACCGTCGACGCCGGACGTGTGGCGGTGGCGGTGGCGGGGCCGGCCACCGACTCGTGCCGCCGTCCGGCAACGGCAGGATCGGTCCGCACATCGCCCATGGGGGTCAACCTACCGGAGCCCGGATCGACGGGCCCTCGTCAGCCGGACGGCACTCATCGCGTCCCTCGAGCGTTGACAATGGAGAAGCTCATTGGCACAGCTCATTGACATGACTCAGTGCAGCGCGACACGACAGGAACACCGACGATGACGAACCCACTTCAGAATCCGGGGCGGGCGGGCCAGACCACGGGACGCAACGGCTTCGCGGCGCTGCCGACCCCGCCGAAGGGCTGGCCGATCGGCTCGTACCCCACGTACGCCGAGGCGCAACGCGCCGTCGACCATCTGTCCGATCAGGAGTTCCCGGTGCAGCAGGTGACGATCGTCGGCGTGGACCTCATGCAGGTCGAGCGCGTCACCGGCCGGCTCACGTGGCCGCGGGTGCTCGGGGGTGGCGCGCTGTCGGGCGCCTGGCTCGGTCTGTTCATCGGACTGGTGCTCGGCTTCTTCGGTCCAAACCCGTGGAGTTCGCTCATCGCCGGTCTGCTGGCCGGTGTCTTCTTCGGTCTCATCACCTCCGGGCTGCAGTACGCGATGGCAAGGGGCACAAGGGATTTCAGCTCGACGATGCAGTTGGTTGCCGGACGCTACGACGTCCTGTGCGACCCGCAGAGCGCCGAGCAGGGCCGAGATCTTCTGGCCCGCTTGACGATCTGACCCTGGCCGGTCACCGACCCGCCAAGATTGCTGCATAGTCACGATTGCGACGCGCGGGCGCGCAATTGTTGCACTTCATGGTCGAATCGCTCTACGGTTTGCCCGCGGGGACGGTCTCGCACGGAGCCGCTTGGCGGCGACATCGAACCCGGACGGGAGACGGTGGTGCGCGGTAGGCGGCTATGCGCTGCGGCGTTGGCTGCGCTGACCGTGTCGGTCATGGTCTCGGCGTGCGGCGGCCAGAGCGGCGGCGTCGTCATCGACTACTACACGCCGGCCAACGAGATGGCGACCTTCACCGCGGTGGCCAAGCGGTGCAACGAGCAACTCGGCGGCCGCTTCACCATCAAGCAGATCAGCCTGCCCAAGGGTGCCGACGACCAGCGCCTGCAACTGGCCCGCAGGCTCACCGGCAACGACACGTCCCTCGACGTGATGGCGCTCGACGTGGTGTGGACCGCCGAGTTCGCCGAAGCCGGCTGGGCGCTGCCGCTGTCCGACGACCCGGCGGGACAGGCCGAGGCCGACGCGCGGGAGAACACCCTGCCCGGTCCGCTGAAGACGGCGCAGTGGAAGGACCAGCTGTACGCCGCGCCGATCACCACCAACACCCAATTGCTCTGGTACCGAGCCGATCTCATGGAGACACCGCCGGCGACGTGGGATGCGATGGTCAGCGAGGCAACGCGTCTACACGACGAGGGCAAGCCCAGTTGGATCGCCCTTCAGGCCAAGCAGTACGAGGGACTCGTCGTGTGGTTCAACACGCTCCTGGCCAGCGCGGGCGGCCAGGTGCTCTCCGACGACGGCAAGACGGTGACTCTGACCGACACACCGGACCATCGAGCCGCCACGGTGAAGGCGCTGCAGATCATCAAGGCGGTCGCAACGGCACCCGGCGCCGACCCGTCGATCACCCAGACCGACGAGGGCACCGCGCGATTGGCGCTCGAACAGGGCAACGCCGCGTTGGAGGTCAACTGGCCCTTCGTCTTGCCGTCCATGTTGGAGAACGCCGTCAAGGGCGGTGTTCCGTTCCTGCCGCTCAACGACCGGGCGGATCTGCAGGGCAGCATCGACGACCTCGGAACGTTCAAACCCTCCGACGAGCAGTTCGATTCGGCCTACGACGCCAGTAGGGAAGTCTTCGGCTTCGCGAACTATCCCGGCGTGGTTCCGGGTCAGCCGGCCCGGGTGACGCTCGGCGGACTGAATCTGGCGGTGGGCAAGAACACCCGGCACCGGGCCGAGGCCTTCGAGGCCATCCGCTGCCTGCGAAACGTGGAGAACCAGCGCTACACCTCCGTGGAGGGCGGCCTGCCCGCGGTGCGCGCATCGCTGTACGACGACCCGACGTTCCAGAAGAAGTACCCGCAGTACGCGATCATCCGGGACCAACTGACCAATGCCGCGGTCCGGCCTGCGACGCCGGTCTACCAGTCCGTGTCGACCAGGATCTCGGCCACCCTGGCCCCCATCTCGGCCATCGACCCGGAGCGCACGGCGGACACGCTGGCGGATCAGGTGCAGAAGGCCATCGACGGCAAGGGACTGATCCCGTGACCGCGGCGACGGGTGCCGATCGCACGTCCGAGCGCCGGCTGGCCTTCTGGCTGATCAGCCCTGCCGTGCTGCTGATGCTCGCCGTCACGGCATATCCCATCGTCTACGCGGTCTGGCTCAGCCTGCAGCGGTACAACCTGGCCGCCCCGGACGACACCAGGTTCGTCTGGTTCGACAACTACGCCACCATCTTGAGCGACCGCTACTGGTGGACGGCGTTCGTCGTCACGCTCGCCATCACCGTCGTCTCGGTCGCCATCGAATTCGTCCTCGGCATGGCACTCGCGCTGGTCATGCACCGGACGATCTTCGGCAAGGGCGTCGTGCGCACGGCCATCCTGATTCCGTACGGCATCGTCACGGTGGCCGCGTCGTACAGCTGGTACTACGCCTGGACGCCAGGCACCGGATACCTGGCGAACCTGTTGCCCGCGGGGACTGCACCGCTGACCCAGCAGCTGCCGTCGCTCGCCGTGGTGGTACTGGCCGAGGTCTGGAAGACGACGCCCTTCATGGCGCTGCTGCTGCTGGCCGGTCTTGCGTTGGTGCCGCAGGATCTGCTCAATGCCGCGCAGATCGACGGTGCGGGTGCGTGGAAGCGGCTGACGAAGATCATCCTGCCGCTGATCAAGCCGGCCATCCTGGTGGCCCTGCTGTTCCGCACGCTGGACGCCTTCCGCATCTTCGACAACATCTACGTGTTGACCGGAGGCGCGAACGACACCGGATCGGTGTCGATCCTGGGCTACGACAACCTGTTCAAGGCATTCAACCTCGGGCTGGGGTCGGCGATCAGCGTGCTGATCTTCCTGACCGTCGCGGTGATCGCCTTCATCTACGTCAAGCTGTTCGGGGCGTCGGCGCCGGGAGCTCGCGATGAGTGAGCGGGTGAGCGCCGGCCGCGCCACCGGCTGGACGATCGTCAACGTCTTGGTAGTGCTCTATGCGCTGTTCCCGGTGCTGTGGATTCTGTCGCTGTCGCTGAAGCCGACGTCAAAGGTCAAGGACGGCAACCTGATTCCGTCGCAGGTGACGTTCGACAACTACAAGGCCATCTTCGACGGCAACACCTTCACCTCGGCGCTGGTCAACTCGATCGGCATCGGATTGATCACCACGGTGATCGCCGTCGTGGTCGGCGGCATGGCCGCGTATGCGATCGCCAGGCTGACCTTCCCCGGCAAACGCGTCCTGGTGGGCGTCGCGCTCCTGATCGCCATGTTCCCCCAAATCTCCCTGGTGACACCGATCTTCAACATCGAACGGCGAATTGGCCTGTTCGACACCTGGCCCGGACTCATCATTCCGTACATCACGTTCGCCCTCCCGCTGGCGATCTACACCATGTCGGCGTTCTTCAAGGAGATCCCGTGGGATCTGGAGAAGGCGGCGAGGATGGACGGCGCGACACCCGGCCAGGCGTTCCGGAAGGTGATCGCACCGCTCGCCGCGCCCGGCATCGTGACCGCGGCCATCCTGGTGTTCATCTTCGCGTGGAACGACCTGCTGCTGGCACTGTCCCTGACAGCCACCCAGCGGGCCATCACGGCGCCGGTGGCGATCGCGAACTTCACGGGCAGTTCGCAATTCGAGGAGCCGACCGGTTCGATCGCCGCTGGCGCGATGGTCATCACGATACCGATCGTCATCTTCGTACTGATCTTCCAACGACGGATCGTCGCCGGCCTGACGTCCGGCGCGGTGAAGGGGTAGGCGAGTATTTCTCATGGCCGAAATCGTGTTGGAGCACGTAGCGAAGAGTTACGCAGCGGGTACCGAGGCGGTGAAGGATCTGTCCATCACCATCGCCGACGGCGAGTTCGTCATCCTGGTCGGCCCGTCGGGCTGCGGTAAGTCCACGACGCTGAACATGATCGCCGGGTTGGAGGACATCACCTCGGGTGAATTGCGCATCGGCGGTGAGCGGGTCAATGAGAAGGCGGCGAAGGACCGTGACATCGCGATGGTGTTCCAGTCCTACGCGCTGTACCCCCACATGACCGTGCGGCAGAACATCGCCTTTCCGCTGACCCTGGCGAAGATGAGCAAGGCCGACATCGCGACCAAGGTGGAGGAGACGGCCAAGATCCTGGATCTGACCGAACTGCTCGACCGCAAGCCCGGTCAGCTGTCCGGTGGACAGCGCCAACGAGTTGCCATGGGACGGGCGATCATTCGCAACCCCAAGGCCTTCCTGATGGACGAGCCGCTGTCGAATCTCGATGCGAAGCTGCGCGTGCAGATGAGGGCGGAGATCGCGCGTCTGCAGCACCGCCTCGGCACCACCACCGTGTACGTCACCCACGATCAGACCGAGGCGATGACGCTCGGTGACCGCGTCGTGGTGATGCTGGCCGGCGTGGCGCAGCAGATCGGCACACCCGACGAGCTCTACCACAGTCCGGCGAACCTGTTCGTCGCCGGCTTCATCGGTTCGCCGGCGATGAACTTCTTCCCCGCGACGCTGACTGACGTTGGCGTACGACTTCCGTTCGGTGACATCACGCTGATCGACGAGGTGCACGAGATGCTGGCGCGGCATCCCAAGCCCGCCAACGTGATCGTGGGCGTTCGGCCCGAGAACCTCGAGGATGCGGCGCTGATCGACACCTACGCGCGCATCAGGGCGCTGACCTTCGAGGTGACCGTCGACCTCGTCGAGTCGCTCGGCGCCGACAAGTACCTGCACTTCCGCACCGAGGGTGAGGGCGCCCGGGCCGCTCAGCTGGCAGAGTTGACCGCGGAGAGCGAGGCGGCCGAGAACCATTACGTGGCACGGGTTCCCGCCGAGTCGAAGGTCGTGGCGGGCCAGTCGGCCGAGTTGGCCTTCGACACCTCGAAGCTGACCCTGTTCGACGCGGACACTGGTGCCAATCTGTCGATACCGCCGGCCGAGTGACCGACGTTCTGGCGGAGGTCCGCTCGCGATTGAGCGAGCACTTCGACCGGATCGGAGCCGGCGGTGAACCCGCCGTCGCCAGCGTGACGTTTCTCGGGGCGGAGTCGATCGACGTGCTGCGCTTCGGGCCCGAACCCGATGGCACGAATCACTATGTGTCGCTGGGGTGTTCCCGTCATCCGATGATCGACCCGACGGCGATGGTGGCCGACGGGACGGGTGGGCCGCGAGCCGAGGTGGTGGTCTCCCTGCGTGGTCCGACGCCGACCGGATTGGCGCGCTCGATCGCCGTGGTCGCGGCGTCACCGGCCGTCGAGGGCCTGGTGCTGGCACCCGATGCGCTCGTCGACCTGGAGACGCCGCTGTGGGAGGGCGCGCCGTTCACCGCAACGCTGTTGAGCTCCGGTGACATCGCCGACGTCGAGTTGCCCGCCCCCTACGAACCGGTCACCGTGCTGGTCGCGACGCCGATCACCCCGACCGAGGCGGCCTGGGTGCGGTTGAAGGGTGCCGAGGCGATGCGCGAGGCGTGGCGCACCGACGGTGTCGACGTACGTGATCCCCGGCGGCGGGCCGCCAGCCCCAGCTGAGGACGGTCAGAAGTCGCCGGTCACAGTGAGGGCAAGCCGCGACCAGCGAGTGCATCGCAGGCCGGATGTCGTAGCTTTGCCTTGGAGCATCCGCATCCGCGTGAGCACCGACCCGAGGAAGCACCCATGAGCTGGTCGACGAAGAACATCCCCGATCTGTCCGGCAAGGTTGCCGTCATCACCGGAGCCAACGGCGGGCTCGGGCTCGCCTCGGCCAAGGCGCTCGCCGGCGCCGGCGCGCACGTGGTGATGGCGGCGCGCAACCAGGTCAAGGCAGCCGATGCGCACGCCGAGATCCTCGCCGCTCACCCGGCCGCGAGCCTGGAGATCGTAGAGCTCGACCTCGGGTCGCTCGCCTCGGTCGCCGCCGCCGCCGAGAAGATCGCCGCCGCGCACGACCGCATCGACATCCTCATGTGCAACGCCGGTGTGATGGCGCTGCCGCAGGGGACGACGGTCGACGGATTCGACACCCAGATGGGCACCAACGTGCTGGGCCACTGGGCATTGCTCTCGCATGTGTTGCCCATCGTCGTCGCCACCCCCGGAGCGCGGGTGGTCACGCTGTCGAGCACCGCCCAGCACGCCGGCCGCGCCATCGATCCCGCGGACCCGCACATGCGCCGCAACTTCGAACCATGGCGGATGTACGGCCAGACCAAGCTGGCGATGCGCCACCTCGCGGTGGGCCTACAGGCGCAGTTCGACCGGGCAGGCATCGACGCCAAGGCGCTGTCCGCTCAACCGGGGCTGACCAATTCCGACCTTCAGACCACGACCGAGGCCCACGGCAGTGCCGGCGCGCTCGGCACGATCTCGGTGAAGCTGGTCAAGACGATGGGCATGTCGACCGACCGCGGCGCACTCAGTCAACTGCGGGCAGCCGCCGATCCGAAGGCTCCCGGCGGCGGGTTCTACGGTCCGCTGTACGTCACCAACGGGCCGCCGGTCCGCAAGCCGCTGATCCGGCCCGGCAGCGGCGCCGCCATCGCGGCGCTGTGGCAGGTCGCCGAGAAGGAGACCGGTCTTCGGGTCGACGCGAGCACCGCCGCCAGGACGTAAGCAGGCCCGGCGTCAGAGCCAGTGGTTGCGCCGGAACGTCACGTACAGCACGGTGCACACCGTCGCCATCACGGCCAACACCGCCGGGTACCCCCAGACGAAATGCAGCTCGGGCATGTGGTCGAAGTTCATACCGTAGATGCCCGCCAACGCGGTGGGGATCGCCGCGATGGCCACCCAGGCGGAGATCTTGCGCATGTCGACGTTCTGTTCCATCGACACCTTGGCGACCGCGGCCTGCACCAGCGAGCTCAGCACCTCGTCGTAGCTGGCGACCCGATCGGAGGCCAGCGTGTTGTGGTCGACGACGTCGCGGATGTAGCGCCTGACCTCCTTCGAGATCAGATCGTTGTGGTCGGATCCCAGTCGCTGCAGGGCGAGGTTCAACGGGCTCACCGCCCGGCGCATCTCGACGACCTCCCGCTTCAGCAGGTAGATGTGCTCGACGTTGGTGACGCTGTTCGGCGAGAAGACGTTCTCCTCCATGGCGTCGATGTCGTTCTCGACGAGGTCGGTCACCTCGAGGTAGTGGTCGACCACGTGGTCGGCGATCGCGTGCAGCACCGCGTACGGACCCAGCGCACAGTTGGCCGGGGAGTTGTCCATCGCCTTGCGCACCCCGGCCAGCCCGCCGTGATCGCCATGGCGAACCGTGACCACGAAGTCCGGTCCGACGAAGATCATGATCTCGCCGGTCTCGACGATCTCGCGGGCCTTGGCCACCGACTCGTGCTCGACGTACATGATCGTCTTCAATACGAGGAACAGAGTGTTGTCGTAGCGCTCCAGTTTGGGTCGCTGGTGCGCGTGGACGGCGTCCTCGACGGCGAGTTCGTGCAGTCCGAACACGTCGGCAACCGACTGCATCTGGTGGGCATCGGGCTCGTGCAGACCGACCCAGACGAACGCCCGCACACCGTCCATCTCGAGCTCGCGTACCTTGCTCAGCGCGGCGGCGTGGGTGTACTTGCCAGGCAGTCGGCGGCCGTCGGCGTAGACGCCGCAGTCGACCATCGCCCTGGCGACGGGCACGTGAATGGACTGGGCGTCGGGGTCGGCCGGACGGCGGCTCGTCGGGCGCAGCATGGCCGGCTGTAAAGCGCGGAACGACGGCACGAACGACCTCCCCTCAGCACGTGGAACAGCCCCGTCGGGGCCGAGACGTCGTCCCGGATGCTACGCCCAAAGCCTGGCAGTGCGCTCCCGACAACGGGTCAACCCGGGCCGGTCGAACCGCCCGGTGAAGTAATCTGACGCGATGACTGAAGCGGTGCGCACACCCCAGGTCGTCATCGATGACGCCGCCATCTTCGACGCACACGAAGGGGGCAAGCTATCGGTCGCACTCAAGGCGCCGCTCGACACGCAGCGGGCGCTGTCCATCGCCTACACGCCGGGCGTCGCGCAGGTCAGCCGGGCCATCGCGGCCGATCACACGCTGGCGGCGAAGTACACCTGGGCCAACCGGCTGGTCGCGGTGATCAGTGACGGCAGTGCGGTCCTCGGCCTGGGCGACATCGGCCCCGCCGCGTCCCTGCCCGTCATGGAGGGCAAGAGCGCGCTGTTCAAGACCTTCGGCGGCCTGGACTCGATCCCGATCGTCCTGGCCACCAACGACCCCGACGAGATCGTCGAGACCATCATCCGGCTCCGGCCGACGTTCGGCGCGGTGAACCTCGAGGACATCTCGGCGCCGCGCTGCTTCGAGATCGAGCGCCGCGTCATCGAGGCGCTCGACTGTCCGGTCATGCACGACGACCAGCACGGCACCGCGATCGTCGTGCTCGGCGCGCTGCTGGGAGCCACCAAGGTCCTCGACCGCGACATGCACACCCTGCGGGTGGTCATCTCCGGCGCCGGTGCCGCGGGTGTGGCGTGCGCCAACATCCTGCTTGCGTCCGGCATCCGGGACATCACGCTGCTGGACAGCAAGGGCATCGTGCACACGGGGCGCGAGGACCTCAACCCGTTCAAGGCCGAGCTCGCCGCGACGACCAACCCCGGCGGCCGCACGGGCGGCATCGCCGAGGCGATCGACGGCGCCGACATGTTCCTGGGCTTGTCGGCCGGCGTCGTGCCCGAGGAGATCATCGCGACGATGGCGCCCGGCGGCATCGTCTTCGCGCTGTCCAACCCCGACCCCGAGATCCATCCCGACGCGGCGCGCAGGCACGCTGCCGTCGTGGCCACCGGCCGCAGCGACTTCCCCAACCAGATCAACAACGTGCTGGCGTTTCCCGGCGTGTTCCGCGGCGCGCTCGACGCCGGTGCCCGGCGGATCACCGAGGCGATGAAGGTGGCCGCCGCCGAGGCGATCTTCTCCGTCGTCGGCGACGACCTGGCCATCGACCACATCGTGCCCAGCGCGCTCGACCCGCGGGTGGCCCCCGCGGTCGCCGAGGCAGTGGCGGCAGCGTCGAAGCTCTGAACCGCGCGATGCCCCTGAGGCGGCCGGCGGTGCTGCTCGCCGCCCTGCTCGTCGCCGCGTGCGGTGGACCGCCGCCCGCGCCGTCCATCGCCGTCGGTGCCGGCCGGGATGCCGAGTCGACACTGCTGGCCAACGTGTACGCCGCGGCCCTGCGGTCCTACGGCAGTCCGGCCCGCGTCGAGCAGCGCGCGGATCCCCTCGCCGACCTGGACACCGGCGCCGTCGAGGTGGTCCCCGGGTTCACCGGCCGACTGCTGGTCCGCTTCGATCCCGACGCGACCGCCCGCGCGCCCGAACAGGTCTACCGTTCGATGATCTCGGCCCTGCCGGAGGGCATCGGCGCGGGCGACTACGTCCAGTCCGCCGAGGACAAGCCCGCCCTGGCCGTCACCGACGCGACCGCACGGCGATGGGGCCGGAGTGACGTTGCGGCGTTGGTGGCGCACTGCCCCGAGTCGACCGTCGGCAAGGTGGTCGGCGACCGTTCACCCGCCGCGGTGGCGACGTGCCGGCTGCCTGCCGCCACGGAGTTTCCGAACGCCGTCGCGCTGGTGGACGGGTTGCGATCGGGTCGCGTCGGTGCCGCCTGGACGTCGACGGCCGTCCCCCAGACCCCCCACGACGTCGTCGTACTCGGTGACCGGACCTCGGCGATCCGCGCGGAGAACGTCGTACCCCTCTACCGCCGCAACGAGTTGAACGAGACCCAGGTGCTGGCCCTCAACGAGATCGCGGGGGAGTTGGACACCGGGTCACTGGCCGACATGCTCGGCAAGGTCGCCTCGGGAGCCGATCCAGCAGCGGTCGCCGACGAGTGGCTGGCTGCCCATCCGCTCGGCCACTAGGCAGCAGAAGATCACTTCGACTGGGGAATCGCTCTCGCCGTAAACGCGGTGAAGAGGCGCTGATAGCCGGAGCCGGTCACTCGGACGACGAGGTCGAGCACCTTGGCGTCAAGCCCGATGAGCACCCGTGCCTTGTTCTTGCGCACGGCGTCGAGGATCACCTCGGCAGCTTGCTCCGGTGACGTGCTGGCCAGCTTCTTGTCGAAGGTCTTGGCCAGTTCGGCGGTATCGACTCCCTCGGGGGACGTCATGTTGCGCGCGATGGCGGTCTTGATGCCGCCGGGGTGCACCGTCGTCACCTTGACGGGGTGATTGGCCAACGACCATCTCCTGGCGAAGCGCCTCGGTGAAGCCGCGCACCGCGAACTTGGCCGCGTTGTATGCGGCTTGCCCGGGTACCGCGAAGATGCCGAAGAGGCTGGAGACGTTGATGACGTGGCCGTCGCCCGACTCGATGAGGTGCGGCAAGAAGGCCTTGGTGCCATTGACGACGCCCCAGAAGTCGACGTCCATCACGCGCTCGATGTCCTTGTAGGGACTGATCTCGATGTCGCCCTGGTAGGCGATGCCCGCGTTGTTGTAGATCTGGTTGACCTTGCCGAAGTGCGCCTTGACGGCATCGGCATAGAGTTCGAAGGCCTCGCGCTCGGTGACGTCGAGGCGGTCGGCCTTGACCGGCGCGCCGATGGCCTTCAGGCGGGCCTCGGTTTCGGCGAGGCCCTCGGTGTCGACGTCGCTGATGGCGACCTTCGCACCTGAGCGCGCCAGTTCGATGGCCAATGCCCGCCCGATTCCCGAACCGGCGCCGGTGACGACGGCGACTTTCCCGGCAAAGCCCTCCATGAGCATTCACTCCTGTTGTTCGACGCGTGTTGAGTTGACCGACAGGGTAGCGGACACCGGCGGTCC
Source organism: uncultured Actinomycetota bacterium (assembly GCA_963846985.1). GTDB lineage: Bacteria > Actinomycetota > Actinomycetes > Mycobacteriales > Mycobacteriaceae > Mycobacterium. The sequence goes on along the minus strand of CAWJYC010000009.1, from coordinate 33,748 downwards.
CGGGTTCCCGGGGTTGCTGGCACCGTCAGAACAGAAGAGCGAGTTAGCCGAACGCCTCGTCGATGATCTCCTGCTGCTCCACCGCGTGCACCTTCGACGAACCCGACGAGGGCGCCGACATCGCGCGGCGCGAGATCCGCTTGATGCCAGACAGCTTGTCGGGCAACATCTCCGGCATCGCGAGACCCAGCGTCGGCCAGGCTCCCTGGTTGGCCGGCTCCTCCTGAACCCAGAAGAACTGCTCGGCGGAACCGTACTCGTCGAGCGTCCTGGCCAGGCGCTTCTTGGGTAGCGGGTACAACTGCTCGACCCGGACGATCGCAACGTCCTCGCGGTTCTCCTTGGCCTTGCGCGCCGCGAGGTCGTAGTAGATCTTGCCGCTGGTCAACAGCACCCGCTTGACCTGCGACCGGTCACCGTCGCCATCGGTGTAGGTCGGCTCCTCCAAGATCGAGCGGAACTTCTGCTCGGTGAAGTCACGAATGTCGCTGACCGCGGCCTTGTTGCGAAGCATCGACTTCGGGGTGAAGACGATCAGCGGGCGGTGGATGCCGTCCAGTGCGTGCCTGCGCAACAGGTGGAAGTAGTTCGCGGGCGTCGAGGGCATCGCGACGGTCATCGACCCCTCGGCGCACACCTGCAGGAACCGCTCGATGCGGCCCGACGTGTGGTCCGGGCCCTGGCCCTCGTGGCCGTGGGGAAGCAGCAGCACGACGTCGGACAGCTGACCCCACTTGGCCTCACCGGAGCTGATGAACTCGTCGATGATCGACTGGGCACCGTTGACGAAGTCACCGAACTGGGCCTCCCACAACACCATTGCGTCCGGGTTGCCGACGGAGTAGCCGTACTCGAAGCCCACGGCCGCGTACTCGGACAGCGCCGAGTCGTACACCATCAGCCGGCCGCCGGTCGGAGTGCCGTCCTCTGACAGCGTCAGCAGTTCCAGCGGTGTGAACTCGGCGCCGGTCTTGCGGTCGATGATCACCGAGTGACGCTGCGTGAAGGTGCCGCGACGGGTGTCCTGACCGGTGAGCCGGATCAGCTTGCCTTCCGACAGCAAGGTGCCCAGCGCCAGCAGCTCGCCGAACGCCCAGTCCACCTTGCCCTCGTACGCCATCTCGCGGCGCTTCTCCAGCACCGGCTTGACGCGGGGGTGCACGGTGAAGCCCTCGGGCACTGCCAGGTGGGCGTCGCCGATTCGGGCCAGCAGCGACTTGTCCACCGCCGTACTGAGTTTGGCGGGTAGCTGCTGGTCGGACTCGACCGACTCGCTGGGTTCGATGTCGTGCTTCTCGAGGTCGCGGACCTCGTTGAACACGCGCTCCAACTGACCCTGATAGTCACGCAGCGCGTCCTCGGCCTCCTTGATGGAGATGTCACCACGGCCGATCAGGGCTTCGGTGTAGGTCTTGCGGACGCCACGCTTGGTGTCGATGACGTCGTACATCCCCGGCTGCGTCATCGACGGGTCGTCACCCTCGTTGTGCCCGCGGCGGCGGTAGCACAGCATGTCGATGATGACGTCCTTCTTGAACTGCTGCCGGAAGTCCACGGCCAGCCGCGCCACCCACGACGCCGCCTCCGGATCGTCGCCATTGACGTGGAAGATGGGTGCTCCCACCATCTTCGCGACGTCAGTGCAGTACTCGGAGGAGCGGGAATCCAGCGGCGAGGTGGTGAAGCCGATTTGGTTGTTGACGATGATGTGGATGGTGCCGCCGGTGCGGTAGCCGCGCAGCAGCGCCAGGTTCAGCGTTTCGGCGACGACGCCCTGGCCGGCGAACGCCGCGTCACCGTGGAGCATCAGCGGCACGACCGAGAACTTCTGCGTGCCGTCGGCGCCGTCGGCGAAGTCGAGCAGGTCCTGCTTGGCGCGCACCAGGCCCTCGAGCACCGGGTCGACGGCCTCGAGGTGGCTCGGGTTGGCCACCAGCGACACGTCGATGTCGTTGTCGCCGAACATCTGCAGGTAGTTGCCGGTCGCACCGAGGTGGTACTTCACGTCGCCCGACCCGTGCGCCTGGCTCGGGTTCAGGTTGCCCTCGAACTCGGAGAAGATCTGCGAGGCGGGCTTGCCGACGATGTTGGCCAGCACGTTGAGCCGGCCGCGGTGCGGCATGCCGATGACGACCTCGTCGAGGGAGTGTTCGGCCGCCTGGTCGAGCACGGCGTCCATCATCGGGATGACGGTCTCGGCGCCCTCCAGCGAAAAGCGCTTCTGCCCAACGTATTTCGTCTGCAGGAACGTCTCGAAGGCCTCGGCGGCGTTGAGCTTGCTGAGGATGTACTTCTGCTCGGCCACCGTCGGCTTGTCGTGCTTGACCTCGACGCGTTCCTGAATCCAGCGCTGCTGCTCGGGTTCGAGGATGTGGGTGTACTCGACGCCGACGTGGCGGCAGTACGCGTCGCGCAGCACCGACAGGACGTCGCGGAGCTTCTTGTACTGCGCACCGGCGAACCCGTCGACCTTGAACTCGCGGTCGAGGTCCCACAGTGTCAAGCCGTGGGTGAGGACGTCGAGGTCGGGGTGGCTGCGGAACCGCGTCTTGTCCAGTCGCAACGGATCGATGTCGGCCATCAGATGGCCCCGATTGCGGTACGCCGCAATCAGTTCGATGATCCGGGCGTTCTTGTCGAAGATCGAATCTGGGTTGTCGGTGCGCCACCGGACCGGCTCGTACGGGATGCCGAGTTCCCGGAAGATCTCGTCGAAGAAGTCGTCGGACAGCAGGAGGTTGTGGATGGTGCGCAGGAAGTCGCCGGACTCGGCGCCCTGGATGATGCGGTGGTCGTAGGTCGAGGTCAGCGTGATCAGCTTGCCGAGACCCATCTCGGCGATCCGCTCCTCGCTGGCGCCCTGGAACTCGGCGGGATACTCCATCGCCCCGGCACCGATGATCGCGCCCTGGCCGGACATCAGGCGCGGCACCGAGTGCACGGTGCCGATGGTGCCCGGGTTGGTCAGCGAGATGGTGACGCCCGCGAAGTCCTCCGCGGTGAGCTTGCCGTCGCGGGCGCGGCGCACGATGTCCTCGTAGGCGGCGATGAATTGCCCGAAACGCATTGTCTCGCAACGCTTGATGGCGGCCACGACGAGCTGCCGCTTGCCGTCCTTGCCCTGCAGATCGATGGCCAGGCCCAGGTTGGTGTGCGCCGGGGTGACCACGTTCGGCTTGCCGTCCACCTCGGCGAAGTGCCGGTTCATGTTCGGGAAGCTCTTGATGGCCTGCACGATCGCGTAGCCCAGCAGGTGGGTGAAGCTGATCTTGCCGCCACGGGTGCGCTTGAGGTGGTTGTTGATGACCACGCGGTTGTCGATCATCAGCTTGGCCGGAATGGCCCGCACGCTGGTGGCCGTTGGCACGCTCAGCGAGGCATTCATGTTCTTCACCACGGCAGCCGACGCGCCGCGGAGTACCGAGACCTCGTCGCCGTCTGCGGCGGGCACGGCGGCCTTCGGCTTGTCGTCGGCGGCCTTCACCGGGACGGTCTTTGCGGGCTCGGGTGTGGCGGGCTCGGCCTTCGCAGGCTCGGCCTTGGGAGCCGCAGCCTTGGCGGGCTCGGCCTTGGGCGCCGCGGGCTCGGCCTTGGCGGGCGCCGCGGCGCGGCCGTTGCTACTGGCCGTCGACGCGCTCGTCTCGCTGGTCGGTTCCGGGGAGTAGTCGACGAGGAACTCGTGCCAACTGGTATCGACCGACGAGGGGTCCTCGCGGAACTTGCGGTACATCTCCTCGACAAGCCACTCGTTCTGTCCGAATGGTGAAGGTGAACTGCTCACGGCAGCTACTCGCCTCGATTCCTTCTAACTCCGCGAGCGCGCCGTCTGCCGCTCGCTCTTGCGCCCCATCCAGGCTATCGCTTCCGACGTAGCCCGTGACGGCCAACGCCACTTGTCACCTCGAGCCGATGGCGATGGCGAGGGGCGGCTGGTCCGCGCTACTTCGTCGGCGCGGGCAGGACGTGCAGTGTCGCCGGCCACCGCGGTGGCGGATTGCCGAAGGCGTTCTGGGCGTTGGACACGATCTTCTTGCCCATCGCGCGGTTTCCCACGCCGCCGATCACCGCGCCGATGCCGACGGGCAGCATCTTCCCGAACGCGATCGCGCCGCGCTTGAGGGCGTACTTCTTCACGAAGAACTTCAGCAGCCGCCCGTTGAGCTGGGACACCGCGGGCAACGGCAGCGACGCCGCGCCGTCGGCCAGCCAGGCGCCGCTCGTCCGACCGGTCCCGATGAGGTCGGCCACCGCGCGCCTGCCGTCGTCGCCGACCAAGACCGCCAACACCAGCGCCCGGCGGCGCTCGCGGTGCTCGGCGGGAATGCCGTGCACCTCGGCGACGGCCAGCACGAAGACCGCCGTTGCCTCCAGGAACACGACGGTCTCGCCGGCTACCGCGGACATGGCCACCAGCGTGCCGATGCCGGGGAACGCCGCCGCCGAGCCGACGGCGGCACCGCTCGCCATCACCGCGGCGAGATAGTGCTTCTGCAGCTTGTCGACGATGTCGGCGGGAGTCGCATTGGGATCTTGCGCGCGCAGCCGCTCTACGTACGCCTTCACCGCGGGGGCCTGAACGCGTGCTCCGCGTTCGATGATCTGGGAGAGCGCGCGCGCCGCGACGCTCGGGTCGTCGGCGCCGTCCTTGCCGGTAGTGGACAGTTGGCGCTTCGCGCTGGAACGAGCGCTCATGAGTATGGCCTCCTGGTGCGGACGGGCAAGTTCAGGCTATCCCGTCGTGATACCCGCACAACGAGCGGCAATGCGGTCGCGTGCCCGGCGGTGACGGCGGTCACCGTTCGCCCTGGGAAGAAATCGCTCGTCACCCGTGCTGACCACGGTCATGGCAGCATCACGACACGTGGACCTTCCGAGCGCTGCACCGAACGGCGCGGAGGCGGCCGGCGTCGCGACGGCGCCCAGCCAGGTCAGGATGATCGTGGTCCTCGGTTTGCTGGTGGCGCTGGGGCCGCTGACCATCGACATGTATCTGCCCGCCCTCCCACAAATCGCGAAGGACTACTCCGTGTCCTCGTCGGTGGTGCAGTTGACCCTGACCGGGACGCTGGCGGGCCTCGCGCTCGGTCAGCTTGTCATCGGTCCGCTCTCCGACTCGCTCGGCCGCCGCCGCCCCCTGATGGCGGGCATCGTGCTGCACATGCTGTCGTCGCTGGTTTGCCTGGTCGCGCCGAACATCCTGGTGCTCGGCATCGCCCGCGGCCTGCAGGGGGTCGGCGCCGCCGCGACGATGGTCGTCGCGATCGCCATCGTCGGCGACCTGTTCTCGAACTCCACCGCGGCGACGGTCATGTCCCGGCTGATGCTGGTCCTGGGCGTCGCGCCCGTCATCGCCCCGTCGCTGGGTGCAGCGGTACTACTGCGGTTCTCCTGGCACTGGGTGTTCGCGGTGCTGGTCGTGCTGGCCGGTCTGTTGCTGCTGCTCGCGGCGCTGGCGCTGCCCGAGACGCTGCCTGCCGCGCATCGTCGGCCGCTGCGCGTCCGCGGCATCCTGTCGACCTACGGTGAACTGCTCAGCGACCGGCGCTTCGTCACCCTCGCGCTCGTCGCCGCGCTGGGCATGTCGGGTCTGTTCGCCTACATCGCCGGCGCGTCGTTCGTGCTGCAGGTCCGCCACGGCCTTGGGCAGCAGGCGTTCGCCCTGGTGTTCGGTGCGGGTGCGGTCGCGCTTATCGCGGCGACGCAGTTCAACGTCGTGCTGCTGCGCCGTTTCACCCCCCAGACCATCACCGTGTGGGCGTTGGCGGCGTCGGCGTCGGCGGGCGTGGTCTTCGTCGGGCTCGCCGCCTCGGGCATCGTCGGCCTCTATGCATTCGTGCTGCCAGTGTGGGCGATTCTGGCCGCGATGGGCTTCGTCCTCCCGAACGCGCCCGCGGTGGCGCTGTCCCGGCACTCCGAGGCCGCCGGGACGGCCGCCGCGCTGTTGGGCGCCGGGCAGTTCGGCCTCGGCGCTGCGGTGGCGCCACTGGTCGGCGTCCTCGGCAACGACGAACTGGCGCTCGCCGCGGTGATGACCGGCAGTTCGGTGATCGCCTTCCTGGCGCTGCTCGCGGTGGGGGTCTCGTCCTCCGACGACACCTCCGCTTCCGACGAGGTCGCACCCGCCGGCGGGCAGCTGGATCCGGCGTGAGCGACGACGTGATCCGATGGGTTCTGGGGACCGCCGACTTGTCGTGAAACGGGCTGATCCGTAGCGTCGGCACTTTCCCAAGCAATACCTGGTCGACCACATGCTGCAGACACTGAATCACCCGACACACTCATGGGCACCCCAGACCGCCGCGGGCAGGGAAGCGATGTCGCGCACAGAAGGCGAGGCGTCGCGATGACGGCCGCGCTGCGGCTGCTCCGGCCCCGCACCGACAACCCGTGGAACGCGCTGTGGGCACTGCTCGTCGGGTTCTTCATGATCCTGCTCGACGCCACCATCGTGGCGGTGGCGAACCCGTCGATCATGGACGCGCTGCACGCCGACTACGACGCGGTCATCTGGGTCACGAGCGCCTACCTGCTGGCCTACGCCGTCCCGCTGCTGCTCGCGGGCCGGCTGGGGGACCGGTTCGGGCCGCGCAATCTGTACCTGGCCGGCCTCGCGGTGTTCACGGCCGCGTCGCTGTGGTGCGGGTTGGCGGGCAGCATCGGGGTGCTGGTCGCCGCGCGCGTGGTCCAGGGCGTCGGCGCGGCGCTGCTCACCCCGCAAACCCTGTCGACGATCACCCGGATCTTCCCACCGGAGCGGCGTGGTGTCGCGCTCAGCGTGTGGGGGGCGACCGCGGGCGTGGCCACCCTGGTCGGACCGCTGGCCGGTGGCGTCCTGGTCGACGGTCTGGGGTGGCAGTGGATCTTCATCGTCAACGTGCCCATCGGTGTGCTGGGGCTTGCCCTGGCGCTGATCTTCGTTCCGACCCTGCCGACCGAGAAGCACGGTTTCGACGTCATCGGGGTCGCGCTCTCCGGCGTCGCCATGTTCCTCATCGTCTTCGCGCTGCAGGAGGGTCAGTCCCACCACTGGGCGCCGTGGATCTGGGGCACCCTGCTGGCGGGTGTCGTCGCGATGGGCGGCTTCGTCTACTGGCAGGCGATCAATCCCCACGAGCCGCTGATTCCGCTGAAGATCTTCCGGGACAACGACTTCAGCCTGTCCAACCTCGGGATTGCGGTGATCGGCTTCGCCGTCACGGCGATGATCCTGCCGGTGATGTTCTACGCGCAGGCGGTGTGCGGGCTGTCGCCGACGCGCTCGGCGCTGCTCACCGCGCCCATGGCGATCGCGACGGGGGTGCTGGCACCGTTCGTCGGCAAGCTCGTCGACCGGACCCATCCGCGCCCCATCATCGGTTTCGGGTTCTCCGCGCTGGCGATCGCACTGACGTGGCTGTCGGTCGAGATGACGCCGACCACGCCGATCTGGCGGTTGCTCCTGCCGTTCGTCCTGATGGGGGTCGGCATGGCGTTCATCTGGTCTCCGCTCGCGGCCACCGCCACCCGGAACCTGCCGCCACAGCTCGCGGGCGCCGGTTCCGGGGTCTACAACACGACGCGTCAGGTCGGCAGCGTGCTGGGCAGCGCGGGGATGGCGGCGTTCATGACGTCGCGGATCAGCGCGTCGATGCCGGCCGGCCGCGGCCCCGGGGCGGGGGAGGGCGCGGTGACCAAGTTGCCCGGCTTCCTGCACGAACCGTTCTCCAACGCACTGTCCCAGTCGCTGCTGCTACCCGCGTTCGTTGCGCTGTTCGGCGTGATCGCGGCGCTGTTCCTCCGTGGCTTCGGCCGCGACGCGGCCCAGCCCGCGGCGGCGAAGGAGCCGGCCGATTCCGCGCGGCAGCGCGAACCGGACTACTTCCCCGACGACGACGACTACGTCGAGTACGCCGTCGAATGGTCGGCCGGCGAGGATGACGCCGACTGGGCGCCCCAACGCGCCGGACCGGACCGTGGCGGTCGGCCGCACGACGAGGTGCACGCGCGGGATCTGTTGGCGAACGAGGAGAGTGCCACCGCGCCCATCGCCGCCCACGTCGAGCATCCGCTGCCCGCCCCGGCGGAGACCTGGCACGGCGGTGCGGTCGAAACGTGGCAGAGCCTGATGACCGAGAAGCCGCCGATCCCCTCCGGCGCCGGCTTCCACCATGACGCCGACCATGACGCCGATCTCGAGGATGACGACCCGGACACGGTGCCCGAGCTGATCGCGATTGCCGAGCCGAAGGGCCCACCCGAACCCATTCCCGCGCGCAACGGCCGCGCCCCGTGGCATAGCCTCCTCGACGAGATGCTCGACGGCCCGGCCACGCCACCTGCATCGAATGGCTTTGCGCGCAATGGTTTTCACGTGGACGGCGACATTCCCAGGGCCGTGCCGCCGGTGCCCCCGCGGCGGGCCCGGCATTCCCGTGAGGAGCGGCAGGTCGACGGCGACGGCGACGCCGGCACGTACGGCAGGCATTCGATGCGCTTCCGCGACTGAGTCAGTCGAACAGCACCGCGGGATTGAGTAGGCCGTCCGGGTCGAAGGCCGCCTTCAATGCGCGCATCGCGGCGATGTCGGCGGCGGTGCGCGACATCGCCAGGTAGTCCCGCTTGCGGGTCCCGACGCCATGCTCGCTGCTGACGTTGCCGCGGCAGGTGGCGATCAGTGCCATCATCGCCGAGTAGAGCGCCCGCTCGGTCTCCGCATCGAGGACGCAGCGCACCAGGTTGAGGTGCAGGTTGCCCTCGCCGACGTGGCCGAACAGCACCGGGATGGCGTCCGGCGCATGCTCGGCCACCAATGTCGTTGCCGCGCTTGCAAACTCCGCGATCGTCGACAGCGGCAGTGAGACGTCGAACTTCAGCGGCGGTCCGTAGACGCCGAGTACGTCGGCGATGGCCTCCCTCACCTGCCAGAGCCGGTGCCGGGTGGCGGTGTCGACCCCGACCGCGGGCTCCCCGGCCAGCTGGGCACCGTCGAGGAGGTCGGCCAGCCGCTCGGTGTGGTCGAGGTCGCCCGCCAGCTCGACGAGCAGCTGCCACGCCCCGTCGACGGCCGGACCGACGCCCGCGTGCTCGGCGGTCAAGGCGCTGGCCCTGGCATCGATCAGCTCCAGCGCGGCGATGCCGTCGGCGTCGCGGAACTCGCGCCCGACCGCGAGCAGCGCGTCTAGGTCGTCGAAGCCGGCGATTGCCGTCACCCGGTGCGCCGGAACGGGATGCAGCCGCAGGTCGACGCTGGTGATCACCCCGAGGGTGCCCTCGGCGCCAACGAAGAGGGACGCCAGGTCGTAACCGGTGTTGTCGTTGCGGACCTCGCTGTGGCGGCGCACCACCGACCCGTCGGGCAGCGCCACCTCCAACCCCAGGATCTGCTCGCCCATGTTGCCGTAGCGCACGGTGCGCAAGCCGCCGGCGTTGGTCGACGCCATGCCGCCCACGGTCGCCGAGTCGCGCGCCGCGAGGTCGACGCCGAACTCCAGCCCGGCGTCGGCGGCGGCGCGCTGGACTGCCGCGAGCGTCGCACCGGCGCCGGCGCGGACGCGGCGTTCGACGGCGTCGACCTCGCCGATGGCGGTGAGCCGTTCGGTCGAGAGCAGCACGTCGCGGTGTTCGGGCACCGTGCCAGCGACCAGCGACGTCCGGCCGCCCTGCACCGTCACGTAGGCACCCGCGCCGCGACACGTTCGCAGCACCGCGGCGACCTCGTCGTCGGACCCTGGTCGCACCAGCGCGGTGGCGGCTCCCCGGTAGCGGCCGGTGTAGTCGACGCAGCGACCGGCGAGCACGTCGGGATCGGTGCTGAGGTGGGAGACGCCGACGATCGCGGCCAGCCGGTCGGTCAGCGCGTCAGTCACTCCGCGGGTCCATCACTGCCCATCAGCGACAGGAACGCACCCAGCTCGATCAGACCGTCGGGCGTGGCAGGCAAGTAGTCGGTCAGCAGCGTGGACCGCACGACGATCGCTGCGTACTTGGCTCGGCTGACCGCGACGTTGAGCCGATTCCGGTTGAGCAGGAACGAGATTCCGCGCGGCACCTCGTCAGCGGAGGACGCCGTCATCGACACGAACACCACCGGCGCCTGCCTGCCCTGGAACTTGTCGACCGTGCCGACCTGGACGCCGGTCAGGCCCGCGTCGTCGAGCCGCCGTCGCACGGTGACCACTTGCGCGTTATAGGGGGTGACGACCAGGACGTGCTCCTGGGTCAGCGGCACGGTCTGCTGATCCTCGGTCCATGGCGTGCCGAGTAGGCGCCCTGATCTCGGCGACGATCGCGTCGGCCTCCTCGGGGCTGTCGGTGGAGTTGCCGTCGTGGATCGACGTCGAGGACCCGCACGCCGGCGGGAGACGCCGTCGAGTCTCCGCGCCCCGCTGACGTCGGCCTTGGCCCGGAGCCGGCCGTCGTAGGACAGCCGCGACACCGGTCCGCACACCGCAGGATGCATGCGGTAGGAGAACTCGAGGAAGTAGCCGCGTTCGGGGGGCAGCGTGTGGTGGCCGTCCACCAGCCAGCCCAGCGCCGACCGATCGACCGGCTCGGGATGGATGCCCTGGCTCACCTGCGGCAGTTGCTGCGGATCGCCGAGCAGCAGCAGGTTCCTCGCGGCGGCGGCCACCGCGATGGTGTTGGCCAGGCTGTACTGGCCCGCCTCCTCGACGACCAGCAGGTCGAGCGCGCCGCGGGGGACGCGGCCGGCATTGGCGAAGTCCCAGGCCGTGCCGCCGATGACGCCACCGGCGGGGTCGGCGATGAAGGCTGGATAGTCCTTCTCGGCGACGTCGCGCCACACGGCGTTCGGGCTCTTCTTCTTGCCGACCCGCTGCCGATCCACGCCGGCCTCGACGACACAGCCGAGCAGGTTCTCGACCACGGCGTGCGACTGCGCCACGACGCCGACGCGCCAGTGGTGGTCGGTGACCAGTCGGCTGATTACCTGGGCCGACGTGTACGTCTTGCCCGTGCCGGGCGGCCCGTGCACCGCCAGGTAGGACGAGTCGAGCGTCAGCAGGGCGGCGGCGATGTCGGCCGCGGGGTCGCCGGTGCGGGGCAGTGGGCCACCGTCGACGGTGCGCGGCGGGCGGCGGAGCAGGAGGTCGGTGATCGCGTCGGCAGGCAGGTTGGGCAGGCCGGCGGCGACCAGGCCGGCCGTGGACTGCAGCGAATCCCTCAGCGGCGCAGTGTTGACCGGCGGTCCCGGCGTCAGCGCGAACGGCACCTGACCGAAGACCCCGCCGTCCTTGGGCTGCTTCTCGACGATCAGCGCCTCGGTGGGGGCGTCGGGATTGTCGCAGCCGATCACGTCGACGTTGGCGTACCCGCGGCGGTCCGGATCGTCGGCGAACCCGGCCGGGGCCGGCGGCTCGTACAGGGCGTACATGCTCCTGCCGAGTTCACCGGTGGCGAGCTCGCCGAACAGCCGGACGTGGCGTTGCGGCTTGCGGGCCCGGGGCGGCTGGTGCCAGTCGGCGACGATCTCGGCGCGGTCGGCGACGAAGACGTCGCCGTTGTCGGCCCATTCGTCGACGGGGTTGTTGACCCGGTCGAAGTGCGCCCACCAGAACGGCTTGTCCTCCCGTTTGTGATAGCCCCGGGCGGCCGCGACCATCGCGACGGCGGTCTGCTCGGGGGTGCGTGGCTCGGTCCCGTCGCCGGCGAACCGCATCAGTCGGCGCTCGAGCGCGTCGGCGATCTCCGACCCCTCGGCGGCCTCGGTGGCCGCCGTGCCGCCGACGGGTTGCGGCCCGCGTGGGGGCACCTCGGATTCGATGGCGCGGGCCACCAACCAGTCGCGCAGGCGCCGCGTGGACCGGCAGTCGTAGCGGTTGTAGTCCTCGATCTGCTTGAGCACGATCTGGGCGTCGTCGCCCTTGCCCTCGTCGCGCAGCGCGCAGTAGCGGGCGTACTGCGTGATGGAGTCGGTCGCGGTGGTCACCTCGCCGTCGCGCAGCTCGTTGCCCATGTACAGCGGCTCGAGGTACTTGATGCCGTAGCTCTCGGTGCCGACGCGAATGCTCTTGCGCACCAACGGATAGAGGTCGACCAGCACGCCGTTGCGGAGCAGCTCGTCGACGTCGTTCTCGCCGGTGCCGTACCGCCCGGCCAGCCGCAGCAGGGTGCTCTTCTCGTACGCCGCGTAGTGATAGACGTGCATGCCTGGGTACTTCTTGAGGCGCTTGCGGACCATGGTGAGGAAGTCCTCGAGCGCCTGGCGTTCGCTGGGCCGGTCGTGCGCCCAGTACGGCGTGAACTCCTCCTGCGCGGTGAGCACGCCCCACAGGTACTCCAGCCCCCACTCCCGGCCGTCGAGCGTCCAGAGCGGGTCGCCCTCGAAGTCGAAGAAGATGTCGCCCTTGTTGGCGTCGGGCAGCACCATCAGGGGCTGGGCGTCGAGCACCTCGTAGGGCGGCTTGCCAGCCACGCGATCGGCGACCTGCAGCCGGGCCTGGGCGGCCAGCGCCTTGGTGGTGCGCGCGGACAGCTCGGGCACCGCACCGTCGAGCTCGGCGAGGTGGTGGACGGTGGTGATGCCGGCGTCGATCAGGCGGGCGCGTTGGCTGACCCGCATGCCGGCGACCAGCAGCAGGTCGTCCCGCGCACGCACCTCGACGCTGCACTCCGGACAGCGGAAGCAGGCGCGGACGTCGTCGTCGTCCCAGCTGACCGGCCGCTCGCGCGCGAGGTGCTCGTCGAGCAGCCGCTGCAGGGCGGCGCGCCGGGGCAGGTAGACGGGCAGCAGCTCCTCGACCCGGTAGGAGGACACGGCGCCGTCGCCGAGGATCAGCTCGACCTCGTCGGCCACCGGGACGCCGCTGCGGGCCAGCGTGTCGGCATAGGCCGCCAGCTGCAGCAGGGCCTCGACCTTCACCGAGCGGGCGAGCTTGGTGTCGCGCAGCACGTACCGGTCACCGTCCAGCACCAGGAAGTCGGCGAAGCCCACGAACCGGCCGTCGAACATCGCCGCCTGGTAGACGACCGGCGCCCGGTCCTGCACCGCTCGCATCGTCTGGTCGGCCGCGGCACGTAGCCCCGAGGCGGTGTATGACGGGCGGCCGATGACGGTGACGTCGCCGAACTCGGCGCGCAGGTCGTCGAGCTGACGGCGCTCGTGGTCGTCGCCGAGAGTCGAGGTGCGGGCGAGCAGGTCGTCCTCGACGAGGATCCTCGGGCTGCGCCCCAGCTTCGCGTCGAAGGCGCGCAGTAACGCGTACTCGCACCGCGCGGCGGCGGCGAGGTCGGAGGCGCTGTAGACCGTCGTCGCCGGGACGCGGCCGTCGCCGTCAGCGGTGAGGACGAACACGCATCCGACTGTAGGTCAGGGGACCGACGCGTCAGCCCGCGTTGCCGATCAGCTCGACCCCGTTTCCGTTCCACCGGAAGCGGACCACGCTCTTGAGCCGGCTGGTCTCGTTGAGGTACATCAGGGCGAGTGTGTCGCCGGTGGTGGCCGATTCGTCGATGCCGTTGAAGCCGTAGGTGTCCGGAACGCCGGTCGGGATGACCTTGCCCAGGTGGAACAGCACCGCCCGGGTGTTCGGGTGGTCGGTGTTGGTGTTGGCCTTGATGACGATCCCCGACAGTTGCGCGCACTCGCTGTAATTGCCAGCCAGCGGTTCCGGGCTCCATGGCTGGCCACTGCGCGGATCGCGCGGCAGGTCCGACACAGCCTTCGCGATCTCGGGCGCCGCGAGGTCGATCGCACACGGGTCGGCGGGCGCCGGGGTCGGTGCCGGGCCGGAGGCAACCGTCGGGACGGGCGCCGGAGGCACCGTCTTGGCGGGGGGCACCGTGGCGACGGGCGTCTTGGACACCGTCGAATCGCTCGACCCGCAGCCGGCCAGCACCGCAACCGCCACCAGAACCGCGACCGACCCGTGGACTCCCGCCGACATCCTCACGCTGCGCCACAGTAACGGTTCCGCGAGCCGGTGCAGCGGCAAGATGGGGGAGGGAGCTGCGACTACCCGTAGACTGCTCACTCGATGAGCTCAGAAGACACCGACGCGACGAGCGCCGAAGTGACGTTCGCTGACCTGCAGATTCACCCGGCGGTGCTGCAGGCCCTCGCCGACGTCGGATACGAGTCACCGTCGGCCATCCAGGCCGCGACCATTCCGCCGATGATGGCAGGCTCGGACGTCGTCGGGCTGGCGCAGACGGGTACGGGCAAGACCGCGGCGTTCGCGATTCCCATCCTGTCGCGGATCGACACGTCCAGTCGCACGACGCAGGCCCTGGTGCTGGCGCCGACGCGTGAGTTGGCACTGCAGGTCGCAGAGGCCTTCAGCCGGTATGGCGCGCATCTGCCGGTCAACGTGCTGCCGGTCTACGGCGGCTCGTCCTACGGCCCCCAGCTGGCCGGGCTCAAGCGCGGCGCGCAGGTCGTAGTCGGTACGCCCGGCCGGGTGATCGACCACCTGGAGAAGGGCAGCCTCGACGTCTCGCACCTGGACTACATGGTGCTCGACGAGGCCGACGAGATGCTGCAGATGGGCTTCGCCGAAGACGTCGAGCGGATCCTCTCCGAGACGCCGGAGTACAAGCAGGTCGCGCTGTTCTCGGCCACCATGCCACCCGCGATCCGCAAGATCACCTCCAAGTACCTGCATGACCCCGTCCAGGTCACGGTCAAGTCGAAGACCGCTACGGCGGAGAACATCTCGCAGCGCTACATCCAGGTGGCCGGACCCCGCAAGATGGACGCGCTGACCCGGCTGCTCGAGGTCGAGCCGTTCGAGGCGATGATCGTGTTCGTCCGCACCAAGCAGGCCACCGAGGAAGTCGCCGAAAAGCTTCGCGCCCGGGGCTTTTCGGCCGCGGCGATCAACGGCGACATCGCCCAGGCGGTCCGCGAGCGCACCATCAGCCAGCTCAAGGACGGCACCATCGACATCCTGATCGCCACCGACGTGGCGGCACGCGGACTGGACGTCGAACGCATCTCGCACGTGCTGAACTACGACATCCCGCACGACCCGGAGTCCTACGTGCACCGCATCGGGCGCACCGGGCGGGCCGGCCGGTCGGGGTCCGCGGTGCTGTTCGTCACGCCCCGCGAGAAGCATCTGCTGAATTCGATCGAGCGGGTTTCCCGGCAGAAGCTGGTGGAGGCCAAGCTGCCCTCGGTGGACGACGTCAACGACCGGCGGGTGGAGAGGTTCCGCGAGTCGATCACCGAGGCGCTCAACGCTCCGGGAATCGAGTTGTTCCGCAAGCTGATCGAGGACTACGAGCGCGACCACGACGTGCCGACGGCCGAGATCGCCGCGGCGCTGGCCGTGCAGAGCCGCGGCGGTGGCGAGTTCCTGATGACCGAACCGCCGCCGGAGAAGCGCCGCGAGCGTCCGGAGCGGGATGACGGCCCGCCGCGCAAGCGTCGCGACAACGTCCGCAGCGATCTGGCGACCTACCGCATCGCGGTGGGCAAGCGCCACAAGGTGGGTCCCGGTTCGATCGTCGGGGCGATCGCCAACGAGGGCGGTCTGCACCGCAGCGACTTCGGCCACATCACCATCAAGATGGACCACTCCCTGGTGGAGCTGCCTGCGAAGCTGTCCCGGGAGACGCTGAAGAAGCTCGAGCACACCCGCATCTCCGGTGTACTGATCAATCTTCAGCCCGATCGGGGGCCGCAGCAGCATCACAAGTCGAAGTGACGCTGCCGCACGACCCTGACGTCGGCGACGCCGGCGGCCTGGAATCGGTCACGTCCAGCCGCGTCGCCTCGCTCACCGGCATCCGCGCGGTCGCCGCGCTGCTCGTCCTGCTGACCCACGCCGCCTACACCACGGGCAAGTACACCCACGGCTACGCCGGATTGGTGTACTCCCGCATGGAGATCGGGGTGCCGATCTTCTTCGTGCTGTCCGGCTTCCTGTTGTTCACCCCGTGGGTGCGGGTCGCCCGGGAGGGGACCGCACCACCGTCGCTGAGCCGGTACGCCCGGCACCGGGTGCGGCGCATCATGCCGGCCTACGTCATCACCGTGCTGGCCGCC
Source organism: uncultured Actinomycetota bacterium (assembly GCA_963846985.1). GTDB lineage: Bacteria > Actinomycetota > Actinomycetes > Mycobacteriales > Mycobacteriaceae > Mycobacterium. The sequence continues at coordinate 17,760 of CAWJYC010000009.1, read as the reverse complement.
TACCTGCTGTACCACTTCCGCACGGCCGGACCGAATCCCGGCCACACCTGGATGGGGCTGTTCCGCAACCTGACGCTGACGCAGATCTACACCGACGACTACCTGTTCTCCTATCTGCACCAGGGCCTGACGCAGATGTGGAGCCTGGCCGTCGAGGTGGCGTTCTACGTGGCGCTGCCATTGTTGGCGTATCTGCTGCTGGTGCTGCTGTGCCGGCGGCAGTGGCACCCGGTGCGGCTGATCAGCGGCCTGGTGGCGCTGGCGCTGATCTCCCCGGCCTGGCTGGTACTGGTGCACACCACGCACGTGCTGCCCGACGGTGCGCCGCTGTGGTTGCCGACGTATCTGATGTGGTTCATCGGCGGCATGCTGCTCGCGGCGCTGCTGCCGCTCGGGGTGCGGGCGTACGCCATGATCTGCGTTCCGCTGGCGCTGGCCTGCTACTTCATCGTCTCGACGCCGATCGCGGGGGCACCGACGACGTCGCCCTCCGAACTGCGCGAGGGACTGGCCAAGACGCTGTTCTACGCCATCATCTCCACGCTGCTGGTGGCGCCGCTTGCGTTGCGGGGCGGCGGCAGGGACCCGTGGCTGGTACGACCGCTGGATGGCGAGCAGGCCGATGGTGTTCCTCGGCGAGATCTCGTATGAGATCTTCCTGATCCACCTCGTCACGATGGAGTTGGTGATGGTGGAGATCCTTCGCTCGCCGGTCTACACCGGTTCGATGTTCTGGCTCTTCGTGGTCACGCTGGTGGTGACCGTGCCACCGGCGTGGCTCCTGCACCGCCTCACCCGGGTGCGGACCTAGCGTCGACGACGGGCAGCACCATCGGAATGACGAAGTCGCTCAACGTCTTTCGCTCGTCGGTATCCGGGAATAGCAGCAACGACACCATCACGCGGACCAGCCATCGCGCCCGCCGCTCGACGTCGTCGGCGCCGAGCGACCGCAGGAAGGCCTCGGTCAGCGCCCGGATCACCTCGGAGCGCTCGGCGACCTCACCGCCGATCGGCCGCTGCGTCGAGGCGAACCACGAGGCCAGGGCCGGGGTGTCGCGCACACTGCTCAGGGAGGCGATGATGCCCTCGGTCAGGCGGTCCCGCGGATCGGCGATGCCGGCGATGCGCTCGCCCATCTCCCGAAATACCCGGTGGGTCTCCCGATGCACGTACGCGGTGTACAGCGCATCCCGGTTCTCGAAGTAGCGGTACAGCGTCGCCCGCGAGCAGCCTGCGGCGTGCGCGATCTCGTTCATCCCGATGGTGGCGGCGTCGTGGCGGGTGAACAGTGCGTCGGCGGCGTCGAGGATGCGGTCGGCGGCGGCCTCGGTGCGCCGCTCGGCCAGCCAGTCGCCGGTCACGACGTCACCGTGAACGGCATCGACAGCGGCCGCCGTACGTAACTTCCGCCCGCCCAGACGATCGACCCCTCGTCGACCTCGAAGTGGGGGATGCGGGCGATGAGTTCCTCGAGCGCCACGCGCGATTGCACGCGGGCCGCCGCGGCGCCGAGGCAGTGATGCGCGCCGTGGCTGAACGTCAGGATGTTGCGCGGCTTACGGGTGACGTCCAATTCTGCTGCCTCCCAGCCGTATTGGCGCTCGTCGCGGTTGGCCGAACCGTAGAGCAGCATCACCCGGCGACCCGCGGGCACGGTGGTGTCGCCGATCGTCACGTCGCGGGTCGCGGTGCGGCCGAGCATCTGCACGGGCGAGGTGAGGCGCAGGAACTCGTCGATGGCGTCACCGATCAGGGTCGGATCGTCGATCAGCAGCTGGCGTTGGTCGGGCCGCTGATGCAGGAGTTGCGTTGAGCCGCCGAGCATTCCGGTGGTGGTGTCGTTGCCGCCGGTGACCATCGTGAAGGTGAAGGCCAGGATCGACAGCACCCCGGCGACGTCGCCGTCGGCACCTACGCCCGCCGCCACCAGATGCGAGACGGTGTCGTCCCCCGGCTCGACGCGCCGCCGCTCGATGAGGGCGGTGAAGTAGGCCATCATGTCACCGAGCGCGTCGCCCAGCGTGCCCAGCGCCCCGCCGATTCCGCCCTCGGAGGTGTTCGCGGCGACGATGGCCTCGGTCCAGCCGTCGAATTGGGCGCGGTCCTCGTCGGGCACGCCGAGGTAGTGCGCAACCACCATCGACGGCAGTGGCTTGAACAGTTCGGCCACGATGTCGCCGCCGCCGTTGGCGCGGAGGCGCTCCACCCGCTCCCTGACGTACTCGCGCACCTTCGGTTCCACGGCGGTCACCTGCCGAGGGGTGAAGCCCCGCGACACCAGCCGGCGGAACTCGGTGTGCACGGGTGGATCCTGCATCACCATCGGCGGATTGTCCGCCAGGCCGATCAGCTCCAGTTCGCCGTAGTTGACGGTCAGCCCCTGCGCCGAGGAGAACGTCTCGTGATCGCGGGCCGCGGCGAAGACGTCGGCGTGCCGGGACAGCACGTAGTAGTCGTGCGCCGGGTCGTCGGGCGGAATCACGTGGTGCACCGGATCGTCGTCGCGCAACGCCCGGTACATCGGCCACGGGTCGGGCCAGGTGGCCGCGGTGGCCAGCCGGAATCGCGCCGGGACGTCCTGAGACACTGAGGCTGACATGTCTCATGAATACGACACGGAGACACATATGTCAAACCAATGGCGCACCGACTTCTGCCCGCGGGCAGAAGCGTGGTGGATGGTGGGGCGGCGGTGCTAGATCGCAGCGCCCGGATTGAGGATGTCGTCCGGGTCGAGGGCCTTCTTGATGCGACGGTTGAGCTCCATCGCCTCCGGCCCCAGATACCCCTCGAGCCACGGGCGCTTGAGCCGCCCGACGCCATGCTCGCCGGTGATGGTGCCGCCGAGGCCGACGGCCAGGTCCATGATCTCGCCGAAGGCGGTCTGAGCGCGCTCGGCCTCGGCCTCGTCGGACGGGTCGAAGACGATCAGCGGATGGGTGTTGCCGTCGCCGGCGTGCGCGATCACCGAGATCATCAAGCCATGCTGCTCGGCGATCTTCTCGACGCCGGACACCAGATCGGCCAGCGCGGGTAGCGGCACCCCGACGTCCTCGAGCAGCAGGGAGCCCCTGGCCTCCACGGCAGGGATGGCGAAGCGGCGGGCGGCCACGAACGCGTCGCCCTCGTCGGGGTCGGAAGTGGAGTACACCTCGGTGGCGCCGGCCTCGGTGAACACCCGTGCCATGAACTCGGCGTCCTCGGAGCCCGCCGGGCCGCGGTCGTCGGAGGCCGCGACCATCATCGCCGCGGCCGTGCGGTCCAGGCCCATCTTCAGCTTGTCCTCGACCGCGTTGATGGCGACGGCGTCCATGAACTCCAGCATCGACGGGCGGATCTTGCCCGTGATGGTGACGACGGCGTCGGCGGCGGCTTGGACGTCGGCGAACGACGCCACGACCGTGCAGCCGCGATGCTGGGTGGGCAGCAGCTTGAGCGTCACCTCGGTCACGATGCCGAGGGTGCCCTCGCTGCCGACGAACAGCTTCGTCAGGCTGAGCCCCGCCACGTCCTTCAGCCGTGGGCCGCCCAGCCGCACCGCGGTTCCGTCGGCCAGCACCACTTGCAGGCCGAGCACGTAATCCGTTGTGACGCCGTACTTCACGCAACACAGCCCGCCGGCATTGGTCGCGATGTTGCCGCCGATGCTGCAAATCTCGTACGACGACGGGTCCGGGGGATACCAGAGGCCGTACTCGGCGACCGCCTTCTTCACCTCCGCGTTGAACAGACCGGGTTGCGTCACGGCGGTGCGGGTCACGGGGTCGACGGTGATGTCGCGCATGCGCTCGGTGGAGAGCACGATGCCGCCGTCGAGCGCAGTCGCGCCACCGGACAGACCGGTGCCGGCGCCACGGGGCACCACCGGCACGTGATGCGCGGTGGCCCACCGCATGACGGCCTGCACCTCCTCGGTGCGGCGCGGCCGGACGACGGCCATCGCGGTGCCTGCGCTGGGGTCGGCGGCGCGGTCCTGCCGGTAGGACGCCACGATGTCGGGGTCGGTCACGACCGTGCCCTCGGGCAGTTCGGCGATCAGGTCGGCCAGCATGTCAGCGCTCACCCCCCGATGCTACGAGTCTCACGGCACCATCCAGGAGAGCACGGGAGAGGACTGCAGTGCCGACAGGGCGCAGAGCACGACGAGGAACCCAAGACTCCACAGCACCACCCGACGGAAGATGTCGCCCTCCTTGCCGCCCAGGCCCACGGCGGCCGCGGCGATCGCGAGGTTCTGCGGCGAGACCATCTTGCCGAGTACGCCTCCCGAACTGTTCGAGGCGGCCATCAGGACCTGCGACAACCCGGCCTGGTTGGCGGCCGTCACCTGCAACGCGCCGAACAGTGAATTGGCCGAGGTGTCCGATCCGGTGACGGCGACACCGAGCCAGCCCAGGATTGGCGACAGCAACGCGAACGCCGCACCAGCGCCAGCCATCCACGTGCCCAGCGTGATCGTCTGCCCGGACAGGTTCATCACGAACGCCAGCGCCAGCACCGCCATTACCGTGACGATGGCCCAGCGCAACTGGTGCAGTGTCGCGCCGTAGGCCCGCACGGCCCGCGACGCGGAGAGTTTCAGCACGAACATCGTCACGACGCCGGCGACCAGCATCTGCGTCCCCGGCGTCGTCAACAGGTTCAGCGTGAACTTGGTCAGGCTCAGTGCCTTGCCGTCGGCCCCGACGACGTGAAGGCCGGGCCAGGCGAACACCATGGTCGCCTTGTCGAGAAGCCGCTTCACCGGGCCGATCTGGCAGATGACGAAGACGGCGATGATGATCCCGTAGGGGGCGTAGGCGCGGACCACGTCCGCCCGAGTGTCCGCCCGAGTGTCCGCCCGGGTATCGGAATCGTTGCCCGCCTGTGCCACGCGGTTGGCGAAGTCCGGGCTCGGCTCGTCGGCCGCGCCGCCCGCGACGACGGCCGGCGCGGCGGGCGCTCCGCGCGGCTGCCAGACCCGCACCATCGCGACGACGGCGGCCGCCGACAGCAGGGACGCCACCACGTCGGCCAGCGGAACGGAGACGAAGTTCGACGTGGCGTACTGAGCGAGGGAGAAGACGACGCCGCACACCACGGCGACGGGCCACGTCTCACGGATGCCGCGGCGGCCGTCGACGATCGCCACCAGGGCCAGCGGAACGAACAGCGCCAGCAGCGGAGTCTGCCGCCCGATCATCGCGCCGAGGGTGTCGGCGGGCAGTTCGGTGACCTTGCCGAGGGTGATGATCGGCGTGGCCATCGCGCCGAACGCGACGGGTGCGGTGTTGGCGACCAGCGCCAGCACGGCGGCCTTCATCGGCTTGAACCCCAAGGCCATCAGCATCACCGACGTGACGGCGACGGGCGTGCCGAATCCGGCCAGCGCCTCCATCAGCGCACCGAAGGAGAAGGCGACGATGATGGCCTGCACCCGCTGGTCGTCGCTCACGCTGGTGAACGACCGCCGCAGGACGTCGAAATGCCCTGTCTCGACGGTCATTTGGTAGACCCAGATGGCGTTGATGACGATCCACAGAATGGGGAAGAACCCGAATGCCGCACCCTCGCTGCCGGCGAGCAGCGCCTGTCCGGCGGGCATGCCGTACACCGCGACGGCGATGACCAGCGACACCGCCAGCGAGATCAGCGAGGCTACCCACGCCGTCATCTTCAACGCGCCGAGCAGGACGAACAGCAGCAGGAGCGGCACCGCAGCGACCAGTGCACTCCACGCCAGGGAACTGGCGACGGGATCCAGAACTTGCTGATACACGGTTCACCTCGATGTGGCGTTCATCACACTCGACGACCGTCTACCCCGATCCGAGTCGTCGGTAAACGCCCGCGCGCTACCCGGCTGCGGTGCGTTCGGGATCCAGGTGACGCAACGCGGGCAGGAAGATCGCGACCGCACCCAGCAGCAGCATCGGCAGCGACAGCGCCAGGAACGTCACGTGCAGGCCCGCCCGGTCGGCGAGCGGCCCCGCGACCACCAGCCCCAGCGGTCCGGCCGCATAGGCCAGTGACCCCATCACCCCCACCACCCGGCCGCGCAGGTGAGCGGGGGCGCGGGTCTGCATGACGTGGTTGTAGATCGGGGCGATCGGGCCGTAGACGAAGCCCACCACGGCGCACAGCACCAGGATCACCGGCAGCGGCGGCAGGAAGGCGATGACGGTCATCGCGCCGCCGAGCACGATCACCGCGGTGAGCATGATGGTCCGGCGGTTCGTATACTTCGACAGCACGGCGTATCCCAGCGCGCCGACCAGCCCGCCGACGCTCAGCGCCACGAGCACCCACCCGAGTTGCGCGGGCTCGTGACGGTCGGTGAAGTACTTGGGGAAGAGCACGCTCTCCATCGGCATGTACAGCCCGGTGGCGGCGAGGTCGATGATCGCCAGGGTGCGCAGCACCGGGGTCCTCCATACGAAGGCGAGGCCTTCGACGATGCCCGCCCACACGCGGGGGAGGTGGTCCCGGCTCGGGGTGCCCGCACCGTCGAGTCGCAGCACGGCGATCGCCGTGATGGACAGCGCGAAGGCGCCGGACGTCACCCACATGGTGTCGATGCCGCCGAGGGTGGTGATGAGCAGGCCGCCGATGCCCGGCCCGACGATGTAGGCCAGGTTGAACACCGCCTCGAACACACCGTTGGAGCGGTCGAGGGTCCACCCCGCCCGCTGCGCCGCCTCGGGCAGCATCGTCTCGCGGGCGGTCATTCCGGCCGGGTCGAAGAAGGCGCCGAGGGCGGCCAGGCCCGCCAGCACCGCCACGTTGATCGCCTCCGCGCCGAAGATCAGGGCGATCACCGGAACCGCGACCACCGACAGCGCCGAAAGGGCATCGGAGATCATCGAGACCCGCCGGCGGCCCAGGTAGTCCACGGCCGCACCGGCGATCAGCGTCGCCACCAGCAGCGGCAGCGTGCCTGCCATCGCCACGATCGACGCCTCGACGGCAGATCCATTGCGCTGCAACACTAACCACGGAAATGCGACGAGCGAGATTCCGTTGCCCGCGCCTGCGGCCAGCGCAGCGAAGAGGATTAGGAACAGCGGGCCACGCGTCGAGTTGGTCATGAGTCGTCGGGCTGAATCTACATTGATGCAATGACACTGGCGCATCCGCGAACGGGCGAGCCCTTCGATTCGCCGGTGCCCGCCGGGACCGGCTGGCCGGGGGACCCCGCGCAGCCGGACACCCCGGTGGCCAGGACGCCCGCGCGGGTGCGTGCGTTGGCCTCCCGCGCCAAGACCCTCGAGCAGCTCGACGCCGAGGTCAGCGTCTGCCGGGCCTGCCCCCGGTTGGTGACCTGGCGCGAGAGGGTGGCGGTCGACAAGCGGCGGTCCTACGCCGGGGAACCGTACTGGGGGCGCCCGGTGCCGGGCTTCGGCTCGACGACGCCGTCGATCCTCATCGTGGGTCTGGCGCCCGCGGCCAATGGCGCCAACCGCACCGGCCGGGTGTTCACCGGCGACCGCAGCGGTGACTTCCTGTTCGCCGCGCTGCACCGAGCGGGGTTGGCGAGTTCGCCGCTGAGCGTCGACGCCGCGGACGGCTTGACGCTGAACGAGGTTCGGGTGGCGGCCGCCGTTCGCTGCGCGCCGCCGGACAACGCTCCGACCACCGAAGAGCGGGCGACGTGTGTGCCCTGGCTGGACGCCGAGTGGCGGCTGGTCGCACCGGGCGTGCGCGCGATCATCGCGCTCGGCGGATTCGCCTGGAAGGTGGCCATCGACATGGTGCGGGCCGGCGGCGGCACGGTGGGCAGGCCGCTGCCCAAGTTCGGCCACCTCGCGGTCGCCTCGCTCGGGTCCCCGCACGGCCCGTTGACGCTGATCGGCTGCTATCACCCCAGCCAGCAGAACACCTTCACCGGCCGATTGACCCCGGCCATGCTCGATGACGTCTTCGCCGCCGCCAGGTCGATCGCCGGGGTGGGGAACGATCGCGGCGCGCCGGCGGTTGAATGAGACGTGCGACTTTCGGTACTCGACCTCGTCCCCGTCCGCAGCGATCAGACCACCTCGGACGCCCTTGCCGCGACGGTCCATCTGGCGCAGACTGCCGACGAACTCGGCTACACCCGCTACTGGGTGGCCGAGCACCACAACATGCCCGCGGTGGCGGCGACCAGCCCGCCGGTCGTGATCGCCTACCTGGCCGCGCAGACCACGCAGCTCCGGCTGGGCTCGGGCGGGGTGATGCTGCCCAATCACGCGCCGCTGGCCGTCGCCGAGCAGTTCGCGCTGCTCGAGGCCGCCGCTCCGGGCCGCGTCGATCTCGGCATCGGTCGGGCGCCGGGCTCGGACCCCGTGACGTCGATGGCGCTGCGCGGCGCCGCCGGGCGTGACGATTCGGACATCGAGAACTTCCCGCAGTACCTGGACGACGTGGCCGCCCTGATGAGCACCACGGGGGTGGAGGTGGCGCTGCGCGGTTACCGGGAGCGCTACGTGCTCAAGGCGACGCCCGCGGCCGCCAGCGAGCCCCGGCTGTGGCTGCTCGGTTCGTCGCTGTACTCCGCGCACCTGGCCGCCGCGAAGGGTCTGCCCTACGTGTTCGCCCACCACTTCTCCGGTCAGGGCACCGAGGAGGCGCTGGCGACGTACCGCTCGGAGTTCCGGCCCAGTGACCTCGCCGCCGAGCCCACCACCTTCATGACGGTCAATGCCTCCGTCGCGCCCACCCGGGACGAGGCCATGGATCTGATGTTGCCGAACCTGCACATGATGGCGTTCCTGCGCACCGGTCAGCCGCTGCGGGCCCTCGACCTGGTCGAGGACGCGAGGCAGGTGTCACTCACCCACCAGCAGCAGGCGGTCGTCGCCTCTGGACTTGAGCGGGCCATCGTCGGGTCGCCCAGCGAGGCAGCCGAGCAGGTAAGGGCGCTCGCCGGGAACTTCGGCGTCGACGAGGTGATGGTCAACCCGGTCGGGTCGGCCTTCCGCGGTGTCGACCCCCGTGTCGCGCCCGCCCGCGATCAGACCCTCGAGTTGCTCGCCAAGGAGCTGTTCTAGTCCGGTGTCAGCGCGATGATGGGAATCGATCGCGTCGTCCGCTTCTGATACCCGTCGTAACGGTGAGAGTTGTTGTCGTTGACCAGCTTCCACAGTCGCGCGTAGTCCGGGTCGTCGGGCCCGATGACCCGGGCCGTGGCGGGCATCCGCTTGGGCCCGACGTTGATCTCGACGTTCGGGTTGGCTTTGAGGTTGAAGTACCAGCCGGGCGCCTTCGGGTCCCCGCCCTTGGACGCGACGACGTGGTAGGAGCCGCCGTCCAGCGCGTAGCTGAGCGAGTTGGTCCGCGCAGCCCCGGTCTTCGCGCCGACGGTGTGTAACAGCAGAATCGGCGCCTGCCCCGGCATCCGGTGCCCGACCCACCCGTTGGTCTTGCGATAGACCGCATCGTGGACCTTCAGCAGTGGGAGGCCGAGGTACCGCTCCCAGACCGGCATGTTGCTCATGGCGCCAGTCTGTCACGCGGCGACTCTCGCCCGTCAGGCGTCGAGTTCGGCCAGCGCCTCGCGCAGGATGCGTCCCGTCGTCTCGCGGTCGGGATCGCGGCGCACGATCAGGCCCTTGGCGAACGACAGTTTGTCGCCGGACTTGCGCGGCGCCACGTGCAGGTGGATGTGGAAGACGCTCTGGAACGCGGCCCGCCCGTCGTTGATCGCGATGTTGTTGCCGTCGGCGCGCAACTCCGACGCGCGCGCGGCCCGCGCGACGCGCTGGCCGATGCGGACCATGTCCGCGACGGTCTCGGGCGGGGTGTCGGTCAGGTCGACGGTGTGCACCTTCGGGATCACCAGCACGTGGCCACGAACGATCGGCCGGACGTCGAGGATGGCGAGGTAGTCGTCGTCCTCGTGGATGCGGATGGCCGGGGCGTCACCGGCGACGATGGCACAGAACACGCATGACATGGGGTCACGGTAGTGGCCGACTCACTACCGTTGCGCACATGGACCCACGCGAACTCGCCTTCACCGGTGCGGCCGAGCAGGCCCGGCTCCTCGCCGCCGGCACCATCACCGCGCCCGCCCTGCTGGAGATCTACCTCGACCGGATCGCCCGGTTCGACGGCGAATTGCGCTCGTATCGAACGGTTCTCGTCGACTCCGCACGCCGGGAGGCCACCGCCGCGCAGCTCCGCATCGACGCCGGTGAGCGGCTACCCCTGCTCGGCGTCCCCATCGCGATCAAGGACGACACCGACGTCGCAGGGGAGGTGACCACGTACGGCAGCGGCGCACACGGACCGGCCCGCAGCAACGACTCCGACATGGTGGGCCGCCTGCGCGCGGCCGGAGCGGTCATCCTCGGCAAGACCTGCGTGCCGGAACTGATGATCTGGCCGTTCACCGAGTCCCTCACGTTCGGTGCCACCCGCAACCCATGGCACACCGACTTCGCCCCGGGCGGCAGCAGCGGCGGCAGTGCCGCGGCCGTGGCCGCCGGTCTGGCGCCGCTGGCCTCGGGGTCCGACGGCATGGGCTCGATTCGGATCCCATCGACGTGGGGCGGCCTGTTTGGCATCAAGCCGCAGCGGGACCGGGTGTCCCTGGCGCCCCACGACGGTGCCTGGTGCGGGTTGAGCGTCAACGGTCCGATCGCGAGGACCGTCGAGGACGCCGCGCTGTTCCTGGACGTCACCTCGACTCTGCCCGGGCCGGACGGCGGTTTCGTTGCGGCGGCGACGCGGGCCCCGGGCCGGTTGCGGATCGCCCTGAGCACCCGGGTGCCACCGCCGCTGACCGCGCGGGTGGGACGAGCCCAGCGGGCCGCGGTGGCCGACGCCGGCGCCCTGCTGCGCGAACTTGGGCATGTCGTGATCGAGCGCGACCCCGACTATCCGGCGAATGCCGTGGTGGTGCAAGCACTTCCGCGCTACTTCCGCGGTGTCCGCGACGATGCGGCCGCGCTACCGCGGCGGGACCGGCTCGATCGCCGCACCCGAAGCTTCGCCAGGCTCGGCGGATTGGTGTCGGATCGGCGGCTGGCCGCGATCCGCGCCGCGGAGTCCGCCGTGACCGCCCGCGTCACCTCGATCTTCGACGACGTCGACGTGGTGCTCACCCCGGGCACGGCGACCGGGCCGCCCCGGGTCGGGGCCTATCAGCGGCGCGGGGCGGTGTCCACGCTGGCGCTGGTCGCGGCGCGCGTGCCGTTCCAGGCGATGTTCAACGTGACGGGTCAACCGGCCGCGGTGGTTCCGTGGGGCCTCGACGGGCATGGCATTCCGACGTCGGTCCAGTTGGTCGGCAGACCCTTCGGCGAGGCGACGCTGTTGGCGCTGGGCGCTCAGCTGGAGTCGGCTCGCCCGTGGGCCAGTCGACGTCCGCCGACGAGCTAGCGCTTCGTCACCATGGGTTGGCTGGGCGGGACGTAGACCAGGTCGCCGCTGGTCTCGGTGCCGTCGTTGAACATCGCCACCACGTCGTCGGGCATGGGGGAGAGGTCCTCGGCCGAGACGAAGTCGCGGATCGACGAACCGGTGCAGCTGCCGTCGACGTTGCGCGCGCCGAGCCCCGCCTTGATGTCGCTGACGTCGACGGTCCTGAGGTCGATGGAGAACCGCGTCCGGCCACTGTCGTTCGTTCGGGACGCTGGAGTGCAGGTGGTGGCCGGAGAACTGCAGCATGCCGCCGACGGGCGGGACCAGCACGGTCCCCGAGAACGGGTTCACCGGCTCCGTCGGGCCGGGCAGCGGGCGTGACTCCGCGCTCAGGTTGGCGGCCGCCGCTGCGCGGTGCTTGGCGTTCCACTCGTAGTAGTTGTAGACGGCCGAATCGTTGGCGATCGCCTGGCTGAAGTACTCGGTGTGAAAGGCCATGGCGTTGTTCTCGCTCACCTCGTACACCGGCATCCAGTGGTTGAGCTGAGCCAGCGGAGCGGAGTACCAGGTGTCGCGGTGCGGATGCCAGGCGTAGGCGATCCCCGTCACCAGGTAGTCGTCGCTAGTGGAGGTGCGCAGCCGCGGACGTCGAAGTAGGTGGTCCCCAGATCGCAGCCGCGCTCCACCAGGTGCTGCTGGATGAACCGCTTGGATTCGGGGTGCTGGATGAACCGTGGCTTGAGCGCGTTGAGAATCGCGGCGTAGTCGGCGACGGGTAGGTCGAACTGCGCCAATTCCGGGTCCGGGCCACCGAAGGCTTCGCCGATCAACTCGCTGGCAAACATGGCGAACGCCACCGTCGACGGCGACGGCGACGTGATGTCGATGGTGCCGCCTTGACATCTTCCTCACGGGTGGCGCGACGTTAGCTGCGAGTTACCAACGGCAAACTTCCGCATAGTCGCTACATGTACCGCCGGGGCTAGCCGACCTCTCGCCATCGAGCCAGCTTGTCGGCGAACGACATCGGCAGCGCGCCGCTGCTCGAGGGCAACCGGACGGCCGGCAGGTCGGTCTGGACGCTGCTGGTGAACAGGTCCAGCGCCGTCAACCCGTTGACGAAGATGCGCCGGATGCCGCCGCCCTGGCTCAGCAGCGGCCCGAAGTCGTTGACGATCAGGGTCGACCGGTCGATCTTCGCGTCCATGCTGCCGACTCGGTGGCAGCTGTGCACGACGTCCCAGAGGGCAACGCCGTGGCCCAGGAGCGCGTCGATCCGCTGCTCGTACGGCAGCTGCGCGTCGAACCCGAACACCTCGGCCATCAGCGACCAGAACTGATTGCGCCGGTTGGCGTAGTACTCGCCCACCTCCAGCGACCGCTCGCTGGGGAACGAGCCCAGCAGCAACACCCGGGCACCGTCACCAACCACGGTCGGCAGCCCTGTTCGCATCGGCTCGGTCATCGACGCGAATCCTCCCAGAGACGTCCTTCGGGTGCGCCGTCGACGCGGTCGGATACGTTGACCCGGTGGCAGAAGCGGTCGACGCCCCCGGGGCTCGCGACGACATCGAGGCCTCGGGTCTGCTCGACGGGCTGGAGGGTCGGGCCCGGGTCGAGCGGGCCGAACTCGTCGAGTGGCTGCTGTCGAAGGGCTTCACGCGCGAACAGATCGCGGAGTCGTTCGCACCGATGCTGCTGGCCACCCGCCGGGCGATCGGCGACGACGGCACGCTGGTGTCGCCGCGCGAGATCAGTGAGCGCACGGGCCTTGAACTGCAGTTGCTCGAGCGGATGATCCGCGCCGTTGGTTTGCCGAGGGTCGACGATCCCGATGCGGCGGTGCTTCCGACGTCTGACGCGGAGGCCTTCGCCAATGCGCAGAAGTTCATCGAGTTGGGCATCACGCCCGACCACGTGGTGCTGGTCCTGCAGGTGCTCGCCGAGGGCCTGACCCGGGCGGCGGACGTGATGCGTTACGCCGCACTGGCGACGGTCCTCACCCCAGGGTCCACCGAACTCGAGACGGCGAAGGCCTCGGAGGCGCTGGTCGAGCAGGTGGCCCCGATGCTGGCCCCGGTGATCGCCGACACGCTGCGCGTCCAGCTGCTGCACGTCATGGAGACCGAGGCGGTGACCGCGACCGAGCGCGCCGAGGGCATCCCGCTGCCCGGCGCGCGTCTGGTCACGGTCGCCTTCGCGGATCTAGTTGGGTTCACCCGGTTGGGGGAGGCCGTCCCTCCGGAGGACCTGGAGAAGTTGGCGCACCGACTCGCCGACCTGGCCCGTGAAGTGGCCGTGCCGCCGGTCCGGTACGTCAAGAGCATTGGCGACGAGGTGATGTTGGTCAGCAGCGATCCGGCCGCGATGCTCGACGCCGTGCTGGACCTGCTCGACGCCACTGAGGCCGACGAGGACTTTCCCCGGCTGCGGGTGGGGTTGGCGACCGGCATGGCCGTCAGCCGGGCCGGCGACTGGTTCGGCAACGCGGTGAACTTGGCCAGTCGCGTGACCGGGGCGTCGCGGCCTGGAGCCATTCTGGTGTCCGAATCCACCCATGACGCCATCGGAGACGTCGAGCGGGTGTCGTGGTCGTTCGCGGGTGCCCGGCGCCTCAAGAACATCAAGGACGAGGTGAAGCTGTTCCGCGCGCGGCGGGCGGATCCCACCGGCTGACTAGCGCGACGGCCTGAACCGCCGCAGCCGCAGGCTGTTACTGACGACGAAGACCGAGCTGAAAGCCATTGCGGCGCCAGCAATCATGGGGTTGAGCAACCCGAGCGCGGCCAGCGGAATGGCCGCCACGTTGTAGGCGAACGCCCAGAACAGGTTGCCGCGGATGGTGCGCAGCGTGGCCCGCGAGAGCCGGATCGCGTCGGCGGCCGCCCGCAGATCACCGGTGACCAGGGTGAGGTCGGAGGCCTGGATTGCGACGTCGGTGCCGGTGCCCATCGCCAGCCCGAGATCGGCCCGCGCCAGGGCGGCGGCATCGTTGACACCGTCGCCGACCATGGCCACCACCCCGCCCTCGGACTGCAGCCGCGTGACGTGGGCGACCTTGTCGGCAGGCAGCACCTCGGCGATCACGTCGTTGGCGTGGATACCGATCTGCGCCGCGACCGCATGTGCGGCGCGCCGGTTGTCTCCGGTCAGCAGGATCGGCCTCAGCCCGAGGCCGCGCAGGTCTGAAACTGCCTGTGCTGCAGTGTCCTTCACCGTGTCGGCGACGACGATCACACCGCGGACCCGATCGTCGACGGCGACCCAGACGGGGGTCTGGCCCAGCGCCTCGGCGTCGGCGGCCGCGGCGACGAGGCCGGCCGTCGGCGCGGCGGCGCCCTCGTCACGCAGCCACGTCAGGCGGCCGACGGCGACCCGGCGTCCGGTCACGGTACCGGTGACGCCCCTGCCGTCATGGTTGACGAAGTCGGTGACCGAGGGGAGCACGCCGCGCGCGGCGGCCGCGCCGGCGATGGCCGTGGCGATCGGATGCTCGGAGGCGCCTTCCAACGCCTCTGCGAGAGCGAAGAATTCGCCGTCCCCGGCATCCCCGTCGTCGCCCACCACCTCGGCGACGCTCATCCGGCCCGTCGTCACGGTCCCCGTCTTGTCGAGCACGATGGTGTCGACACGCCTGGTCGACTCGAGCACCTGCGGACCCTTGATCAGGATTCCGAGCTGAGCGCCGCGACCGGTGCCCACCAGAAGGGCCGTCGGCGTCGCGAGGCCCAGTGCGCACGGGCATGCAATGATCAGCACGGCCACGGCCGCGGTGATGGCGGCGGAGGCGGACCCACCCGCCAGCAGCCAGCCCGCGAACGTGGCGGCGGCCAGGGCGATCACGATGGGAACGAAGATCGCGGACACGCGGTCGGCCAGTCTTTGCACCTCGGCCTTACCGCTTTGGGCGTCGGCGACGAGCCGCGCCATCTGGGCCAGCTGCGTGTCGGCGCCGACCCGCGTCGCGCGAACGTGTAGGAGCCCGGCGACGTTCACCGTCGCGCCGGTGACCTCGTCGCCCGGGCCGACCTCGACGGGTACCGATTCACCGGTCAGCATCGCGGCGTCGACCGCCGACGTGCCGGCGATCACGACGCCGTCGGTGGCCACCTTCTCGCCCGGTCGCACCACGAACGCCTCGCCCACGGCGAGCTGATCGACCGGGATGCGTACCTCGCGACCATCGCGGAGCACCGCGACGTCCTTGGCGCCCATGTCCAGCAGCGCGCGCAGGGCGGCGCCCGACCGCGTCTTGGCGCGCGCCTCGAAGTGGCGACCCGCGAGGATGAAGGTGGTGACGATCGAGGCGACCTCGAGGTAGAGCCCCTGGTGCGCGGCGCCGCCGAACACCCGGTAGGCCGACCACAGATAGGAGGCGAGCACGCCGACCGACACCAGGGTGTCCATCGTCGCCGCACCGTGGCGCAGGTTGGCCATCGCCGCCCAATGGAACGGCCATGCGCCCCAGGCGATGACGGGAGTTGCCAGCGCGAGCGCCAGCCACTGCCAGCCGGTGAACTGCCACGCCGGGATCATCGACATGGCGAGAACGGGCACGGTCAGCGCTGCGGACCCGATCAGCCGGGACCGATACTCGTCGTCGTGGGTGCGCTCGGAGCGATGCACGCTCGCGGTGTAGCCGCTGGCTCGAACCGCCGCGACCAGGTCGTCGGCCGTGACGCCGTCACCGAAGTCGACCGACGCCTGTTCGGTTGCGAAGTTGACACTCGCCTGCACGCCGTCGATCTTGTTGAGCCGCTTCTCGATTCGCGCTGCGCACGACGCGCACGTCATCCCGTCGACGGCAAGGGTGACGGTGCTCACGCGGACGGCGCCTGCGGGCCCACGTCGTAGCCGGCATCCTCGATGGCCGCCGCGACGGCGCCGGCGTCGGGGCTGCCCTCCACGTGCACCGTGCCCGCGGTCAGTGCCACGTCGACGCCCGTGACCCCCGGGAGCGGTGAGACCGCCGAGGTGATCGACGCGACGCAGTGGGCGCAACTCATGCCATGCACTTCCAACACAACGCTCATGAGCCGAGTATATACCCGTAGGGGGTATGGGTAATCGAGCCGTCAGTCACCCGAATGCGCCTGAAACGACCTCGTCAGCGACTTCTTGTCGACCTTTTCCCCGGCCAATGTGGGGAGGGGCGTCCGTCGGATCTCCCAGCGGGTGGGGATGGCGAAGTAGGACAGCACTCCGGTGACGTGATGCGTCAGTTCGTCGGCACTCGGCGCCGCGGCGTCGGCCCGATGCACCACCACGGCCACCAGCTCCTCGCCCAGCTCGGGATGCGGGATGCCGAGCGCGGCGACCTCGACCACCGCCGGGTGCGAGGCGATCGCCGCCTCGACGTGCGGGCAGGCGATGTTCTCGCCGCCCCGGATGACGACGTCCTTGCTGCGGCCGTCGATGAACAGGTAGCCGTCCTCGGTGAGGTGACCCAGATCGCCGGAGTGCAGCCAGCCCTCGGCGTCGACCGTCGCGGCGTTGACCGCCGGGTCCACGCCGACGTAGCCGTTCATCACCGTCGGTGACCGCGCCAGCACCTCGCCGACGCCGTTGGCGTCCGGGTCGGCGATCCGGATCTCGACGACGGGGTAGGGCCGGCCGACCGTCCCGGGATGGCGGGCCAGGTCGCGGGCATCGGCGACGGTGAGGAAGCCGCCGGCCTCGGTCATGCCCCAGGTGTTGCTCAGCCCGCGTTCGCGGAGCTTCGGGAGCTTGACGCGGATGCGGTCCAGCAGCGCGGTGGTCACCGGCGCCCCGCCCAGTGGCCAGGACTTCAGGCTCGAAAGGTCGAACGAGTCGAAGTCGGGGTGTTCGAGGATGCGAATCGCCATGGTGGGCACCGCGCCCCACACCTGGATGCCCTCCCGCTCGATCAGCGCGAGGATCTGACCGGCGTCGAACCGGCCCTCGGTCATCACGATCTTCCCGCCGGTGAGGAAGTGGGTGAGCAGGCTCGACAACCCGCCGACGTGGAACATCGGCGTCGTGGCGAGGCTGACGACCTGCGGCGAGCCGTCGTCGAGCAGGTGGGGGAGCCGGCCCGTCCGCTGCATGATGTCGTGCTGGTTGCTGATCACCGAGCGCCGCGACAGCTCGACGGCCTTGGGCATGCCCGAGCTTCCCGAGGTGAACAGGATGAGGGCCGGGTCGTCGGCGTCGCGGTCGGGCACCAGCTCGACGCCGCCGGCCGGTGCGTCGAATGCGGCCCGCAGATCGGCGAGCGGCGTGCACGGCGTCGCGATCGACAGCGTGGCGTCGGTGAATACGTGCCGGGGGTCGAGCAGACCGACGGCGTGGTCGATCTCGGCGGCGCTCCACCACCGGTTCGCCAGCACGGGCACTGCCCCCGAGAGCCACAGCCCCCACAGCGCCACCACCCACTCGGGGCTGTTGTAGCCGAAGACCATCACCCGATCG
>CAWJYC010000008.1:0-253628 GCA_963846985.1 uncultured Actinomycetota bacterium | reverse complement strand
TAGCCCTCGAGGACGGCGCACGCGTCGGCCAGCGCCTGTTGCGAGGCGACCGCGTCATGCTTGGCGAAGTAGTCCCGCGCCAACCCGACCCGCAGACCAGTTCGCCGCCGCGCAAGAGCATCGCAACGTGGGGCAGGTCGCGGTGCACACCGAACGGGTCGTCGGTGTCGCTGATCCCGAGTTCGAGACGTCCCGGGCCATGTCGACGAGCTGGCTGGCCTGGGACCGCTTTGGTGGCTTCTCATCGGCACCGTCAGTAGATCCGCCACCGGGTAGGCCAGCGTCGTCTGCCGGAAGACCCGGGAACGGCTCCAGTTCGTCGAGGGTGTAGCCGGCGGTGATGTGTTCGACGACATCGGCCTTCGCAATGTCGACCGCGGCCTGAACCACACGCACCGAGGTCGTCTCGACGGTGGTCAACTCATTGGTGAGTCGCCTCGCCCACTTGGCACCAGACTTGTCGCGATCAGCGATCAACACGACCTCGCGCCCGACGAGCGGATTGAGGTCGCAGGTGCGCTCGGAACCACCGGTGGCGACTGCGGTCGCACCGATCTGACGGACGACGTCGGCGCCCTTCTCGCCCTCGCACACGTAGACCGTGGTGGCCGACCCGATGTGCTCGACGGCGTAGAGCGAGTGGTCCTCAGACCCTTCCTGCCAGAACGTCTTACCGCCGTCGGGGCGGGGGTTGCGGTGATTCTTGCGGCCACCGTTGTAGACGTAGGTCTTGGTGGGATTGAACGCGTCTCGCATCCCCGCGTCGTCGAACAGATCGCGTTGGGTGAGCTTCAAAGCGTCCAAGACGTCGGTGTGGGTGCAGCCGGCATGGCACTTCAGGATCGCGCCCGCTCCGTCCATGCGAAGTCCGACCGACAGGGAGGGGCTGTTGTCGTCATGGGCGGGGCACTGAGCCATGGCCTTGTGCTGCCCGGAATCCTTGACCTCCTTGCCGAGATCTCGCAGCGCATCGACGATCACCTCATAGGCTGAGTACTGAGTCATTCGTCGTTCCCCCACCCGTTGGCGATGCGGTGTATCACTTCGCTCGGATGTCTCCACGGACCTAGTGAGGCGCAGCGCCTCCGGGTCGATCCACTGCTCGATCGCCTCCCGGACGAGCGCCCGGAGCACCGGCGACGGCAAGGCGTCGACCTCGACGGACTCACCCACGAAACTCGCAGCGCGCGAATCGGACTGCTTGGTCGGCCTCGTCGGAAGCTGGTGTTCCTCGATCTGCTCCGGCGTGATCGCCAGCCGCTCGAATTCGAACGCCGCGTCGGGCGCGAACTCGGCCAACCGACGCCGAGTGTGCCCCACGCGGCGACCCCCGAAGGGTCGTGGTCACCGAGTTGATAGATCACCGCCGGCTTGCCGTCGTCGATGATCGCCTGCGCGGTCTGCCACAGGAATGACTCCGAGGCGAACCCACGGGCCACCATCAACGGCACGTCGAACTCGGAGGTGACCGACTGGACGACCGAGGTGATGGCGTCCTTCTCCGACCAGATCTCGATGTGCACGTCCTGGTCGTCCCACAGTGCCCGCCGGTAGAACGTCGCGGTGTCCCGCAACGCCTTGTCCAGACTCGAGAAGGTCTCCGGCTTGATCCGCCACCGGGTCCCGTCGGAGATCCAGTTGTAGGGCAGAGCACCACTGCGGCGCATCAGCAAGATCCGGTTCTGCACCACCCGATACCCCTGCTCCGACTTGGGCACCAGTCCCTTGCTCATCACGCGGTAGAAGACGCCCCTGATCGTGCACGGGCGTTCGGCGGCGGCGACCTCGTAGATCGCCGCCTCGAGCACCTCCAACTCGACCTTGGACCGCCGGTTGCGCTTTATCGCACTAGTCCCATAAACGGCGGCAGTCACCTGATCACCGCCTTGGATCGGCAGGTGGGGCCTTGGTGGGCGAGCAGGCTCTTGCGAGCCGACAACGCTCTTCCGCAGGACCTGCACCACGTCATCAACTGGTAGCCCCGCTCGGCTGCGGCCTCGAGGACCGCGAGGTCGGCACGTCCTCGGCGTCGAGCGGCTCCACGTTGTAGGCAGTCATTTTATGCCACCGCCGAGCAGAGGTAGTGACTGCGCGTCGTCCGGGGCGTTACCCATTCGCCGCAAGTGCAGCGCACGGTCCACCCGCCACCGCGACTGATGGAGTGGGGTCGTTGTCGGACAAGGCGATCCGAGCTGTGCGACACGTCGGCGGACTGGCTGCCGTGAGTGGGGCATTCGCCGCGCCAGGGGCAACCCTTTACGGGGCAACGCCCGGTAAACTGTGTGATGTCGGTGGTGGTAGCTGACTTTTCGAAGGTGGCCGGGCTGTGGGAGGTCCGGCCATTTTCATTCGCGGTCATGGTTAGGCATCACCACCGGCGGCGTCGAGCCTTTCTATGAACTCCACCAGTGCCGCTTCCGAGATCAGGCGGCGACGACCAACCTTTACGCTGCGCAGCTCGCCCGTGGCGATGACTCCGAAGGTCTTGGAGCGTCCCAAGTTCAGCCGCTCCATGACCGATTCGATGTTGTGGAACCGGGCGCCTTCGCGCTCTGCAAGCTCCGCCATCTCTAAATTCCCTTCGTGTTCCGAAATGCACCATATAGACGAGTGGATGATTCGTTTCAGAGCGTAGCACGGATGCTTGCGAATGCGTACGAGTCCGTGTAAGAATTTCGCAATGCCGAACATCGATCCTGATGCGAAGTCGTGGAACTTCGCTTGTCTGGTGTCCTCGGCGTGGCCGTGTTGTGGCGGCGGAAGGCGTTGAAGCTGACGGCTCTGCAGCTGGCCGAGCGCACGAAGGCGCTTGGCTATCCCATTACGCGGGTCGCGATCTCGAAGATTGAAGGCAACAAGCGGGCGGGCAAGTTAGACCTAGCCGAGTTGCTTACTCTTGCGGCTGCGCTGGAGATCCCACCGGCACTGCTCCTCTTTCCCGACTACCCGAGCGACGACAGAGCGGAAGTACTTCCGGACGTTTGGAATGGGTTCCCGCCGCGGTGGACTGGCTAGTAGGGCGTTCCGTTCTGCCCATCTCGGTGAATGAGGACGGCACGCTCGTGAGCGACGATCCACAGCTAAACGACGGAGCTGCCCTGGTCGCCGCCTATGCACGGCGAGCCGCACTCCAACACGACCATGCCGTCTTCACGGCTGCACTGCGGCTACACGATGCGGGGAAGGACGCGGACCCCGAGTATCGCGCGCGTATCACAGGAGGACCGCAAGGCTGACGGTGAAATCAAAGCCAACGACCGCGAGATCAGGCAAGCCAGGACGGCGCTCTGGGGCCTAGCCGGGGGGCCATCTAATGGCTAGACAGCAGCTGCCGCCTCAGATCAAGAAGATCGAGATCACCGACCGAACGACAGGAAAACTGTTGTGCGGTACCAGGTCACGGTTGATACGGGCGCCCGCCCGACCACGGGTAATCGGCAACAGGCACGGCGCCGGTACGCAAGGAGCGAGCAGCGCGCTAGTCTGGCCGAGTTGGTCGACACGACTGCTCGCGGACAGTTCGTCCCGAAGGCGTCGCTGACAGTCGAGCAGGTGTGTGCGGATTACGTCGTTGGCCGGCACAGCCTGCGCGCCACCTCGTTGTCCAAGCTCGAGTACGACCTAGAGCCGCTTCGCCAGCGCCACGGAAATTTGCCAGTTCAACGGCTTTCGAAGTCCAACTCGATGCGCTCGTTGTGGATTTGAAGGCGGCGGGACGTTCACCGGCAAGAAGCGGGTTCGGCGCCCATGGTCGGCAGGGTCGATCAACAAGATGATCTCCACGGTCGAGCAAGTCTTGGGTGATGCGGTCAAACAGGGTTTGATTGCGCGGAATGTCGCTGCTCTCGTCGATCGTCTAGAGCCCGACTTCAAGCTGCTCGACACCTACACCGAAGCCGAGGTCGCCCAGTTTTTCGGCAAGGTCGCGGAGGACCGCATGGCCACGCATGGGAGCTGGCGCTCTATGGGCTTCGGCGGGGGGAGATCGCCGGTCTCGATGGGCTGACGTCGACCTGAAGGCCAAGACCCTGGCGATCGCGAACAACCGGGTTAGGGCCGGCGGCAACCACCGAGAACGAACCGAAGTCGCAGACATCGCGCGCGAACTGCCGCTACCCGATCGGCTGGTCTCGGTGCTGAGACCGCGAAGGCACGCCAGACGACCGAACGGCTGGCGCTGGGTATCGACTACGCGGGGCGAGTACGTGGTGTGCAACGAGATCGGCGAACCGTACACCCCGGCGGTCCTTTCGAGGTACTGGCGCGACGCGGTCAAGGCGCCGGGATACGCCACATCAAGCTGCACGCCGCGAGGCACACTGCGCCACGCTGATGCACCTGTATGGAGTGCCAGTCGCGGTGATCGCGGCGTGGATTGGCCACAAAGATGCGCGACCACGATGAGGATCTACGCGCACTCGCAAAATGACGCACTTGAAGGCGAGCCGGAGCGAGTTTGGTCGAGTTGTGACAACTCGTGACACCCGACCGGTGATCGAACAGTTCGAACACCATTCGCGCTGGTCAGAGTGGAGCCGATGACGGGAATCGAACCCGCGTATTCAGCTTGGGAAGCTGATGTTCTGCCATTGAACTACATCGGCGCGACCAGCCGTGCTGGTGATGTCGAAGGCTAGCACCCGTCGCCGCGCGTCAAGGCGCGGTGGGGAGGAATCAGGTGGGGTAGGCCAGCGCCGTCGAACCGGAGGACAGTGGCGCAGGCCCGGGGAGCGGGCCGACCGCCGGCGAAGGGGCGGGCGGCTGCAGATCGGATTGCCCAGCCGCCGCGGCCGCTGCAGCGGCCCAGCGCGCTTGCAGACGCTGAGCGGCGAACGTCGCGCCCTGGTCGACGAGCCCCGTCTCGGCGTACTCGTTGTGCGCGGAGAAACTCCGGCCGTGGGGATCACACACCAGGTCGTTGTCGACGCACAGGTCGATCGCCTTGGTGGTGTACTCGGGGCCGACCACGACGTCCGGGTGGTTGATCGCCTTCATGAAGCGGGTCGACGGCTTGCCGAACAATGCGACCGCGGCCACGCGGTTGGCCACCTCTGGCGGCATCGGTGCAGGCACGTCGGCCGGCGAAACCCCGTCGGGCACGACGCTCGCGGTCACGAATCCGATGACCGCCGCGCCTTGCGAGAAGCCACCGAGCACCAGTTGGGTGTCCGGGCAGCTTGCGGCGGTCGCCAGGATGTGGGAGCGCGCGTCGGCGATGCCGTCGACCGCGGTCGAGAAGGCCATGGTGGCGGGATAGTCCACCCCGTACATTCCGACGGACTTCGGGCTCACCTTGGTGCGCAGTGAGTCGACGAACGCCTGACCGGTCGGGCCGACGCCGGGGTCCTCGGTGGTGCCGCGGGCGAAGACGACCTCCGTGTCGGGGCACGGCGCGGCGGCCGCCGCGGGGATCACCAGGTACTGCATGGCGGCAGCAGACGCCGCAGCCGTCACAACTACACCCATCCGCCTCAATTGCCCCATTGGCAAATGTTGACACGCCACCTCGTCGGGCGCCCACCGAGCACGCAAAGGCACAGAGATTAGAGAGAGTTTTCTTAATCCCGCTGCTGAGCGGGCCCGCGGCGGCCACCCGCTACGCTCGTCGGGTGCTGCTCTCCGATCGCGACATTCGCGCCGAGATCTCCGCCGGGCGGCTGGGGATCGACCCCTTCGACGACAGCCTGATCCAACCGTCCAGCGTGGACGTCCGGCTCGACAATCTCTTCCGGGTCTTCAACAACACTCGTTACACCCACATCGACCCCGCGCTCCGGCAGGACGACCTGACCACACTGGTCGAGCCAAAGCAGGACGAGCCCTTCGTCCTTCATCCCGGTGAGTTCGTGCTGGGGTCGACGCTTGAGCGGTGCACGCTTCCCGACGATCTCGCCGGCCGGCTCGAGGGCAAGTCGTCGCTCGGCCGCCTGGGCCTGCTGACCCACTCGACGGCCGGCTTCATCGATCCTGGCTTCAGCGGACACATCACGTTGGAGCTGTCCAATGTGGCCAACCTCCCGATCACACTGTGGCCGGGAATGAAGATCGGCCAGCTGTGTCTGCTTCGTCTGACCAGCCCGGCCGAACACCCGTACGGCAGCGCGACGGTGGGCTCGAAGTATCAGGGCCAGCGCGGACCGACCCCGTCGAAGTCCTACCAAAACTTTCTCAAGCACTGATCTCGCCGACGCGGGTAGGGTCGATTCTGCGACTGAAGCCGGCGAGTGGCCACTGCGTCCGACGTAACGACCACCTCGGTGCGCGCGATGAAACATCAGGGCGCGCCCTCGCGTTGAGGCGTGTGCCATAAGAAAATACGCAAGGTAATCAACACTTTGGAGGATTCGTGGACATCGTGCTTGGTGTGTCACTGACGCCAAAGACGGTGCGATTGGTACTGGTCGAAGGCGTTCAGGCCGACGGCGCGATCGTCGACCACGACACCTTCGACGTAGCGCCGTCCGATGGATCGGCGTCGTCGACCGCGTCCGCCCAGGTGGTCGCCGCCGTGCAGGGAACTCTCGAGAGCGCGCGCGAGGGCGGCCATCAGCTCAAGGCGATCGGCATCACCTGGAGTGACCACGCGGCGGCGGCTGAACTGCGCGACGCCATGGCGGCCGCGGGCATCGACGACGCGATCCTGATATCGGAACTGCATGCTGCGGGTGCACTCGCCCAGACCGCCGGTCGTGCGGTCGGCTACGAGAGCACCGGCCTGCTGTTCCTCGACCGCGACACCGCGACGTTGTCGGTCGTGCGCACCGACGACGGATCGATCGTCAAGGTGCTCAGCAAGACGCTGCACAGCAGCGACGCGATGGCCGTCCTCACCGACATGGCGTCCGCCGTCGCCGCGCAGCACTCCCCGCCGCAGGGCATGTTCGTCGTCGGCTCGGGCGTCGACGTTGCCGCGGTGAAGTCCCACCTCCAGGACCTCGTCTCGATTCCGGTCAACGCTCCCGAGGAGTCGGGGCTGGCGTTGGCCCGCGGCGCCGCGATCGCAGCGGCCAACGCGCCGATCTTCGACGCGTCGACGGTCGGCCTCGCGTACTCGCAAGACCCCGACGGAGCGACGGCGGGCAATGACTACCCCGGCTTGGCCGCCGCCGAGACTGAACTCGGAGTTGCCGGTGCCGTTGGTGCGGTGGCCCCGCTCGCGGAGGGGGTCGGCTTCGCCCCGAGTCTCGACGACGACTTCCTCGACGCGCCCGCCGATGAGGGCCGCAAGCCCTTCCTCCTGGTGGGAAGCGCCCTGACGTCGGTCTTCGTCATCGGGGTGATCGCCCTCGTCATCTCACTTGCCGTCAGCATCCGCCCGACCGCTGACCAGCGTCCGGACCCCGGGCAGAGCGCGATTGCGCCCAGCGTCGCAGCGCCCGCCGCGCCACTGCCCGAGATCGCCCCGGCACCCGCTGCGGCTCCTCCACCGGCCGCGCCTGCGCCTGCCCCGCCGCCGCCCGCAGAGACGATCAAGGCGCCGATCCCCGTCGTTCAGCAGGAGCAGGCGCCGCGGCGGCAGGTGTACGTGGCACCCGCGCCGGAGGCCCCGCCCGCGCCGGCTCCGGAGCCGCCCGCCGCGCCGCCACTGCCCGATCCGGCCCCGGCGGTCGCGCCGCCCGTCCCCGCGGTCGCCCCGCCTCTGCTCCCGCAGATCTTCACCCCGCCGGCGCGGCAGTACCCGCAGTACGGCCAGTATCCGCAGCAGTACGGGCAGTATCCGCAGTACCCGCAGCAGCAGTATCCGCAGTACCCGCCGCAACAGCAGTACCCGCAGCAGTCCCCGTGGCAGCAGCAGCCCGCGAATCCGTGGCAGCCGCCGCGGAGCTCAGGTCGCGACGACGGCGGGTGGCCCGGCTCGGGTGGCGGCGACGGCGGCTACGGCCGCGGTGGCCACGGCGGTGGCGGCGGTGGCTCCAACTGCTTCCTGATCTTCTGCGCCCCGGCGGGCGGCCGGTAGCCGCTCGAAGCCCACTCGTCACCTGACGTTGGTCTGCCGCTCGGTGTCACTTCGCCGTTAGCTCACGGCCGCCGCCTATTCAGGCAGTATGCGATGCACCGTGTTCGGAACGGGATACCTCGGCGCCACCCATGCCGCCGGCATGGCCGAACTCGGTCACGAGGTCATCGGCGTCGACGTCGACCCGGGCAAGGTGGCCAAGCTAGCGTCCGGTGACATCCCCTTTTACGAGCCTGGCCTGCGAAAGGTGTTGCGCGACAATCTCGATGCGGGTCGGCTGCAGTTCACCACCGATTACGACGCAGCCGCCGAGTTCGCCGACGTGCACTTCCTCGGCGTCGGAACCCCGCAGAAGAAGGGCGAGTACGGCGCCGACCTGCGCCACGTGCACGCGGTGATCGACACGCTGGTGCCGCGGCTGCGGCGGTCCGCGGTAATCGTCGGAAAGTCGACCGTGCCGGTGGGCACCGCGGCCGAACTCTCCGAGCGGGCCCGAAACCTCGCCCCGGCCGGAGTGACCGTCGAGGTCGCCTGGAACCCCGAGTTCCTCCGCGAGGGCTTCGCCGTGCAGGACACTCTGCATCCCGATCGCATCGTCCTTGGCGTGCAACCTGGTTCGCTGTGGGCCGAGGCGGCGATGCGCCAGTTGTACGCACCGATGCTCGACGACGGGGTGCCGCTGCTGGTCACCGATCTGGAGACCGCCGAGTTGGTCAAGGTGTCGGCAAACGCCTTCCTGGCGACCAAGATCTCGTTCATCAACGCCATCTCCGAGGTGTGCGAGGCCACCGGCGCCGACGTGACCATGCTCGCCGATGCACTCGGTTACGATCCGCGCATCGGTCGGCGGTTCCTCAACGCCGGCTTGGGGTTTGGTGGCGGCTGCCTACCGAAGGACATTCGCGCGTTCATGGCCCGCGCCGGCGAACTCGGTGCCAACCACGCCCTGACCTTCCTGCGCGAGGTCGACAGCATCAACATGCGTCGTCGCACCCGCATGGTGGAACTGGCCACCAAGGCCTGCGGCGGCTCGCTCCTCGGCGCCAACGTCGCGGTTCTCGGCGCCGCGTTCAAGCCGGAATCCGACGACGTCCGCGACTCGCCCGCCTTGAACGTCGCCGGCCTGCTGCAACTCAACGGGGCGACCGTCAACGTGTATGACCCGAAGGCGATGGAGAATTCGCAGCGGATGTTCCCGACGCTGAACTACTCGACGTCGGTGCTCGAGGCCTGTGACCGCGCCGATGCCGTCCTGGTGCTCACCGAGTGGCAGGAATTCGTCGACCTCGACCCGACCGAGCTCGCCGCGACCGTCCGCGCGAAAGTCGTTGTCGACGGGCGTAACTGCCTCGACGTGGTCAGGTGGCACGGGGCCGGCTGGCGGGTCTTCGCGCTGGGCCGCCGGATTCCGGAGCCCGCCTCGTCGTAACGTGGGGCCATGACGGTCTACGCGCTGAACCTGTTCGACGTCGCCAACCGCGACGAATACCTGGCCTACTCGAAGCGGTCGGTCGCCGAGGTCGCCAGGTACGGCGGTCGGGTGGTGGCGCTCGGGAAGTTCCGCGAGAACGTGCTCGGTGAGGTCGCCGGCCGACAGGTGCTGATCCTGGTGGAGTGGCCGGACAAGGACGCCTTCGACGGCTACTGCAACGACCCGACGCTCGAGGACCTGCACGCCCATCGCGAGAACGGCACGTCGGCCTACGTCTGGCAACTCTTCGATCGGTTGGACGATCTGCGACCGGTGCTTAAGCTCGAAACATGAGGTCGACTCGCAGGCAGAGACTCAGGCAGCGGCTGCACTGGCTGGCGCTGCACGGGATCATCCGGGGGGTGGCATCGTTCGGCGCCAAGCGCGGTGAGATGCAGGGCAGGTTGATCGCCGACCCGGCCGTCCGGGCCGATCCCGGCGGGTTCGCCGATGAACTTCGTGCCCATGGCACGATCGTCCGCGGTCGTGCCGCGTGGCTGACGGCCGATCACGCGCTCGCCCATCAACTCCTGCGGTCCGACGACTACTCCGTGACCGCAATCGGCAAGACGCTACCGGGCCCGCTGGGGTGGCTGGAGCGCACGACCACCGTCAAGGGCCGGCTGCACCCGCTCCTTCCACCCTCGATGCTGTCGGTCGAACCGCCCGAGCACACCCGCTACCGCAAGACCGTGTCGTCGGTATTCACCACCAGAGCCGTTGCAGCGCTGCAGGGTTCGGGTGCAGCAGGCGGCGACCACACTGCTCGACGACATCGACGCCGAGCCGACCGACGTCGTCGACGTGGTGGACGGCTACTGTTCCCAGTTGCCGGTCACCGTCATTGGCGACATCCTCGGCGTGCCCGACCACGACCGCCCCCGCATCCTGGAGTTCGGCGAGCTCGCGGCGCCCAGCCTCGACATCGGGCTGTCGTGGGACCAGTACCTGCGCGTGGAGAGCGGCTTGGACGGCTTCAACACCTGGCTGGCCGAGCACCTCGGTCACCTCAAGCGGCATCCCGGCGATGATCTGATGAGCCAGATCATCGCGGCCGGTGACGAGGGCGCCCGACTCGACGACGAGGAGCTGCGGGCCATCGCGGGGCTGGTGCTCGCCGCCGGCTTCGAGACGACGGTGAACCTACTGGGCAACGGCATTCGGATCCTGCTCGAGCACCCCGATCAGCTGGCGCTGGTGCTGGCCAACCCGGAACTGTGGCCGGGCGCCGTCGAGGAGATCCTGCGGCTGGAGTCGCCGGTGCAGTTGAGCGCGCGAATCGCCCTGGTCGACACCGAGGCGGCGGGACGGCCCATCGCGCCCGGCGAGCTGGTCATCCTCTACCTGGCCGGCGCGAACCGCGACCCCGCGGTCTTCCCCGACCCGCACCGCTTCGACGTCACTCGCGAGAACGCGGGCAAGCATCTGTCATTCTCCGGCGGCAGGCACTTCTGCCTCGGCGCGGCACTGGCCCGGGCAGAGGGCGAAGTGGGCTTGCGGACCTTCTTCGAGCGCTACCCCGACGCGCGGCTCGCGGGAAGCGGGAACCGGCGCGATACCCGAGTCCTGCGCGGGTGGTCGACGTTGCCGATCAGGCTCGGCGAGGCGCGCGCGGCGGTACGTTCGTAGGCGTGGACTTCCGCGCAACGCTGCTCGGGGAGACTCGAGCCCTCGGTGACGTCATCCGTTCCGCCGATCCGGGCACTCCGGTGCCGTCGTGTCCCGGCTGGACGTTGAACCAACTCCTCAAACACGTTGGGCGAGGCCATCGGTGGTCTGCGCAGATCATCGCCGGACGTCGGCGGGATCCGCTCGATCCCCGCGAGGTGCGCGACGGGAAGCCGCCGGAGGACTCGAATGCGGCCAGCGACTGGTTGGATGCCGGAGCACAGTTGGTCATCGACGCCGTCGATCGAGTCGGCGCCGAGACGAGGGTGTGGACCTTCAACGGGCCCAAGCCGGCCGGCTGGTGGATCCGTCGTCGCGTGCACGAGGCGACCGTGCACCGAGCCGACGCGGTCCTGGCGCTGGGCGGCGACTTCCAGCTGCCCACCGAACTCGCCGCCGACGGCATCACCGAGTGGATCGACCTGGCTACCGCCGGCGCCAACCGGCACGACCCGCCGCTGGCCCGAGGGCGAACCCTGCACCTGCACGCCACCGACGACGGACTTGGCCCGACGGGCGAGTGGACCATCACCAACGACGAGGACGGTCTCCAGTGGTCACACGACCACACCAAGGGTGACGTCGCGGTGCGGGGCAGTGCCGTCGACCTCTTGCTGGCTTTGACCCGGCGTCGCACCGCCGCCGAGGTGGGCCTCGAGCTCTTCGGCGACGAGGCGGTCTGGGAGTCGTGGCTGAGCGGAACCCCGTTCTAGGGTTGCGGCGCCTGCGGCGTGGCCAGGACGGCGGCGATCGCCGTGGTGAGCGGTACCGATAGAGCCAGCGCGATACCGCCGACCGCCGAGCGGGCGATCTCGATGGCCACGCTCTCGCTGGTCAGAACGTCGCCCAGCGACCGGTTGGCGACGCTGAACAGCAGCAGTAGCGGTAGTGCGCTGCCGGCGTAGGCCAGCACCAACGTGTAGACGGTGCTGGCGATGTGGTCCCGGCCCACCCGCATCGCGCCGACGAAGATGGCCTTGCGGGTCGCTCCGTGTTCGGCGATCTCGAACGCGGTCGACGCCTGCGTGATGGTGACGTCGTTCAGGACGCCCAGTGATCCGATGATGAACCCGGCCAGCAGCAGACCCGTGATGGACACGTTGCCCAGGTAGGCAGCGACCTCGTTGTTCTGGTCCTCGGACAGACCGGTGAGGTGTACGAGTTCAATTGCCGCCCAGGACAATCCGGCCGCGAGCAGAAGGGCCGACAGCGTCCCGAGCAGGGCGGCGCTGGTCCGCAGACTCACCCCGTGCGCCAGGTAGATGACGACGTAGAGGATCAGCCCCGACGCCACCAGCGACACCGGCACTGCGGGAGCCCCGTCGCGCAGAGCGGGCAGCAGGAAGATCATCAGCACACCGAACGCCACCACGATGCCGACGATTGCGCGCAGCCCCCGCCACCGCGCCACCGCGACCACCACGACGGCGAACGTGGCAGCCAGGATGGCCAGCGGCCACGTCCGCTCGAAGTCGAAGAACGCATACGTCGTCGACCCGTTCTGGTCGACCTGCCTGCTGATGCGGACGTCGTCTCCGACGGTGAGGCTGGGTTGGCCCGGGCCGCCACTGAATTCCAGCAGCGTGTCGGCGCCCTTGTTGGGGCCGGAGTCGATCCGCACCAGCGACTGCACGCACTGGCCACCGCCCGGCTGCGCGGCCACGGGGGCCGAGGTCAGTACGGTCCCGGCCGAGGGACTGCCGCACGGCTCCTCCGCGCTCGACAGCACGTGACCGGCTTCGGTGGTGACGGCGCCGCCCGCCGCGTTCTGGAAGGGCAGCGGGATGTCGACGCTCTGGTGGCTGGGCCACAGCAGCGTCAGTCCGGCGATGACGGCGACGCCGATCGCGACGAGCAGCCCAACGACGATCTTGGCCGCCATTGGCCCGAGCGGTGCCGGGCCGGAGGCGGGGGAGTGCGAGTGCGAATGCGCCACCCGAACAGGGTAGAGGGGCCGGCTTGCAGACTACTGCCGGTAGCTGGCCAGGAAGTTGCCCAGGCGGTCGATCGCGTTGCTGAGGTCGCGCGCCCACGGCAACGTGACGATGCGCAGGTGATCGGGTGCGGGCCAGTTGAATCCGGTGCCCTGCACCACCAAGATCTTCTCCTGCAGCAGGAGGTCGAGCACCAGCTGTTCGTCGTCGTGGATGTCGTGCACCTCGGGGTCGAGGCGCGGGAATGCGTAGAGCGCACCCTCGGGCTTCACGCACGACACACCGGGGATCTCGTTGAGCTTGGTCCACGCGATGTCGCGCTGCTCTAGTAGCCGGCCACCCGGCAGGACTAGGTCATCGATGCTCTGATGTCCGCCGAGCGCCACCTGAATGGCATGCTGTGCAGGCACATTCGGACACAAGCGCATGTTCGACAGCAGGTTGATGCCCTCGAGGAAGCTCGCGGCGTGCTCCTTGGGCCCGGTGATCGCCAGCCAGCCCGAGCGGTATCCCGCGACGCGGTAGGCCTTCGACAACCCGTTGAACGTCAGGCATAGCTGATCGGGCGCCACCGACGCCATCGCGATGTGCTTGGCCTCGTCGTAGAGGATCTTGTCGTAGATCTCGTCGGCGAGCAGCAGCAGCTGGTACTTGCGCGCCAATTCGGCGATCTGCTCCAGGTTTTCGCGGCTGTAGACCGCGCCCGTCGGGTTGTTCGGGTTGATCACGACGAGCGCCTTGGTGCGTTCGGTGATCTTCGATTCCATGTCGGCGAGGTCCGGCATCCAGCCCTGCGTCTCGTCGCACAGGTAGTGCACGGGTGTACCACCCGCCAACGCCGTCGACGCGGTCCATAGCGGATAGTCCGGCGCCGGGATGAGCACCTGGTCGCCATTGTCGAGCAGCGCCTGCAGGGTCATGGTGATGAGTTCGGACGCCCCGTTGCCCAGGTAGACGTCGTCGACGTCGAGGCGCGGAAAACCCTCCACCAGTTCGTATTTCGTCACGACGGCCCGACGGGCGGACACGATGCCCTTCGAGTCGGAGTAGCCCTGGGCATACGGCAGGGCCTGGATCATGTCGCGCATGATCACGTCGGGCGCCTCGAAGCCGAACGGTGCGGGGTTGCCGATGTTCAGCTTGAGGATGCGGTGGCCGTCGGACTCCAGCCGGGAGGCGTGCTCGTGTACCGGGCCACGGATCTCGTAGAGGACGTCCTGCAGTTTGGTCGACTGCGCGAACGTACGTTGCCGGGGCTGATGACCGGTGTGCCAGGGCAGCTGGTGGATGCTCACACCGTCCATCGTCTCACCACCGTCCAGTGATTTTGGCGTCGTCGTCACCGCTTGCCGGGACGACGTACCCCCGGCGCGATGGACAGACCCTTCACCGGCGGCTCGGGCTTGGCCGGCTCTTCGGCGGCAGCGCTCTCCTGCACCGGCTCGTCGGGCGATGCACCGTTGGTGGGCGACGCAGTCGACTCCGGTTGTGCCTCAGCCGTTTTCGCAGGCGCAGCGGTGGCCGACTTCTTGCCCGGTCGCCGGGCGATCGCCAACCCCTTCACGGGTGGCTCCGGCTTATCCTCCGACGGCTTGTCCTCCGACGCCGTCTGCGGCGGGGTGTCGAGCCCGAGGTCCGAGTCGGCGGAGGTAGCCGGGTCGGTACCGGCCGCCGCCTCGTCCGGTTGGACGTTGGCCGGCTGCACCACCGAGGAGTCGCCCTCGTGCGGCGTCGCCGCCGCCTTCTTGCCCGGCTTGCCCTTGCCGACCGCGATGCCCAGTCCCTTGACGGGGGTTTCGGGAGCAGCCGGTGCGGCAGCGGGTTCGGCTGGTGCTGCCGGCGCGGTGTCCGTGGAGGCTGCCGACGCGGGGGCCGCCGACGCGGTGGCGGCCTTCTTGCCCGGCTTGCCCTTGCCCGCGGCGATGCCGAGTCCCTTGACCGGTGGCTCAGCGGCCGCCGGTGCCTCTGTAGTGGTGGCCTCCGTGGTCGTCGCGGTCTCCGCCGCGGGGGCGCTCGACTTCTTCCCCGGCTTCTTGGCGATGGTGAGGCCGCCCTTGGCCGGCGCGGCAGGTGCATCCGGCGTCTGCGTGGCAGACGTGGCCGCCGGAGTCTCCTGCGGCTCGTCGTCGACGGGCTTGGCCTCGGCGGGAGCGGTTGCCGTCTTCGCGGCCACCTCGTGCTCGCGCTCAGCCGTGCGGGCGGCGGAAGCCTCTGCGGCAGCGCCTTTCTGCGGCAGCGTGACCGAGTCCTTGTCGATCGCCGCCAGGAGGAGCTGAGCCACGTCGAGGACCTCGGCCTCCTTGCCCATCTCCTCGGCGCGGTCACCGACACCGTCGGTCATCATTACGCGGCAGAACGGGCAGCCGGTCGCGATCTTCGAGGCGTTGGTGTTCAGTGCCTCTTCGGCGCGCTCGTGGTTGACGCGCTTGCCGATGTGCTCTTCCATCCACATCCGCGCACCGCCCGCGCCGCAGCACAGGCCGCGGTCGGCGTGCCGTGGCATTTCGGTCAGCGTGGCACCCGAGGCACCGATCAGCTCACGCGGCGCCGAGTACTCCTTGTTGTGACGGCCCAGGAAGCACGGGTCGTGATAGGTCACGTCCTGGCTGACGGGGCTGACCGGAACGAGCCGCTTCTCGCGGATCAGGCGGTTCAGTAGCTGCGTGTGGTGCACGACGGTGTAGTTGCTGCCGAGCTGCGGGTACTCGCGGCCGATGGTGTTGAAGCAGTGCGGGCAGGTGGCGATGATCTTCCGGTCGACGGTCTCCACCCCCTCGAACACGCCGTTGATGGTCTCGACGTTCTGCGCGGCCAACTGTTGGAACAGGAACTCGTTGCCCGCGCGCCGGGCGGAGTCGCCGGTGCAGGTCTCGCCGCTGCCGAGGACCAGGAACTTCACGCCGGCGGTCGCGAGCAGCTCGGCGACGGCCTTGGTGGTCTTCTTGGCGCGATCCTCGAGGGCGCCGGCGCAGCCGACCCAGAACAGGTACTCGAACCCGTCGAAGGAGTCGACGTCCTCGCCGTACACGGGCACGTCGAAGTCGACCTCGTCGATCCACTTGGTGCGTTCCTTGGCGCTCTGACCCCACGGGTTGCCGTTGCGCTCGAGGTTCTTGAACAGTCCGTTGAGTTCGCCGGGGAACTCCGACTCGACCATGACCTGGTAGCGGCGCATGTCGACGATGTGGTCGATGTGCTCGATGTCCACGGGGCACTGCTCGACGCACGCGCCGCAGTTGGTGCACGACCACAGCACGTCGGGATCGATGACGCCACCCTGCTCCAGGGTGCCGACGAGCGGGCGGGTGGCCTGTGCGGGACCGGAGCCAAGGATTCGTTCGAACCCGGACTCGGGCACGTGGTGCTGCGAGTTCTCCTCCGAGTGCTTCTCGCCGCGGAGCTCCTCGCCGAGCCCGCCTTCGGCGGTGTTCTCGAGCGGAGACTCCTCGTCACCGAGGATGTACGGCGCCTTGGCGAACAGGTGATCGCGCAGATTCATGATGACGAGCTTGGGAGACAACGGCTTTCCGGTGTTCCACGCCGGGCACTGCGACTGGCAGCGGCCGCACTCGGTACACGTCGTGAAGTCGAGGTAGCCCTTCCACGTGAAGTCCTCGATCTTGCCGCGACCGAGTACCGCATCCTCCGCAGGATCCTCGAAGTCGATGTACTGGCGGTCGTGCTCCATCGGCAGCAGGGGGCCGAGACCGTTGGGCAGGCGCTTGAACGTGACGTTGACCGGGGCCAGGCCGATGTGAAGGTGCTTGGAGTGCAACACGATCAACAGGAAGACCAGCATGACGCCGATGTGCAGCAGCAGCGCCACGGTCTCGATGATCTCGTTGACCCCATGGCCCAGCGGTTCGAGCGCCGCGCCGATGCTGTGCGAGAAGAAGGCCCCCCAGCCGTAGGGCAGGTTGCCGGTGGCGACCGCCGCGCCGCGGAACAGCGCATAGGTCCAGATCACGTTGAAGATCATGAAGAGGATCAGCCAGGCGCCGCCGGTGTGCGAGCCGTAGAAGCGCGAGTCGCGGCCGTGCTCCTTGGGTTCCGAGCGGAGCCGGATGATGGAGAAGATGACGATGCCGAGCAGCACCGCGAGCGCGAAGAAGTCCTGCAGGAAGCCCAGGGCATCCCAGTGCCCGACGAACGGGATGGCGAACTTGGGGTTGAAGAGAACGCCGTAGGCCTCGAGGTAGACGGTGGCCAGGACGAAGAAGCCCCACATCGTGAAGAAGTGAGCGATGCCGGGGACCGACCACGCCAGCAGCTTCTTCTGCCCGAGGACCTCGGTGAACTGCGTGGTGACGCGTGCCTTGAGGTTGTTCTTGCGAGCGTCCTCGTCGAGCGTGGGTTGGCCCGAGCTGATCAGGTTGACCAGGAACAGCACGCGTTTGGCGGCGAACGCCAGTACGATCGCCGTCAACAGAAGGCCGAGGATCAGCCTGATTAGAGTCTGCGTGTCCACGCGCGCCTCTCGGGTTCGAAGTCACCGCGAGCAAGGTCTCGGTTACTACTCGGTAACTTTGGCTACATGCCAGCTCATAGTGGCATCCGGCGCTTTTACATCGCTACGAAGGCTGACCTAAGTCATCGGGTGGTCATCGTTGTTACGACGCTCGTGTGCTCGTCGCGAACGGGTGCGTCGAGTGACGCTGTGGCGGTTGTCACGTCAGAAGGTCAGCCCGGTGTGCCGAGGATGGCCCGCAGCATCGAGATCAGCTCCGAACGGGACTCGGCTCCGAGCCGGCGGCGGATTCGCGCCACGTGGTGCTCGACGGTCTTGGCGGAGATGAACAGCTGGCTTCCGATGTCCCGGTAGGCCATGCCCTGCACCAGGAGCTCGGCGACCTCCCGCTCACGGTCCGACAGGCGCGACGACGGCGCCATCGAGCCGCTCGGGGCGGGTGCGGCCACGGCGGGCGCCTCGGTGACGTCGGCACCGTCCTCGCCCTCGATCGCGGAGGACTTGAGGTCGCGCGCCAATTGCAGCATCGCCCCAGAGACGCGGCCGTCGGGAGTGTGCAGCGCCGCCTGGCTGGCCAGCCGCGTCGCGTCCCAGGTGAGGCCGAATCGCGTCAGCGACCGGGCGGCCGCGGTCACCTCGTCGGTGTCGACGTGGTTGGCGAGCACCCGCAGCCACGTCCGGCCCGCCATGGCCAGCGCCCGGGCGACGGAGCTGTGCGCGGCCGCCGCCGTCAACGCCTGACCGTGTGGCGCCACCGACGCCGGCGAGTTCGCCAGAATGCCGGCGTGCACGCCCGACCAGTGCAGCGGCACCGACCACAGCGTCGGATTCCCGAGCCGCTCGAGCAGGGCGAACGCCTCGTCGATCGCGGGCTGGATCAGGTCGACCTGGCGCAGGCGGGCGGCGGCCACCCACAGTTCGCCGAGAGGAAGTAGCCCGAAGAGGTCCATGACGTACTCGGTGAGCACCTCCATCGCGGCGTACCAATGCTTCTGCACCGCACCGGTGTCGCCGCCGCGGCGGGCCACTGCGGTCTGCAGTGCGGCGGCCCACAGCGCATCCCGCCGGTGCAGGCGCGAGCCGGCGACCGAGGTCGGCGTCGGCTGGCAGCGGCCGCCAACTGACCGTCCAGCATCCGCGCCCAGCCGAGCAGCAGGGTGTGTCGATGGGCGACGAAACCCGCGTCGTCGCCGGGACCGCGAACGGCACGGCCGATGGCGCTGCGGGCGCGAACCGCGTCGCCGCCGTGGAGTGCGACAAGGGTGATCAGCGCCGCCGGTGTGTCGGGCGTGACGACGGCGGGCGCCTGCTCGGTCGTCGACTGCGCCAACCGGGCGACGGCGGTCGGGTAGCTGCCGTCGAGTGTCAGCAACAGTCCCTCGGCGAGGCCGCGGGCGGCGCGGGCCATGGACGTCGGCGGGCCGGACGCGTCGACCTCGAGGGCGGCCCGGGCGGCCGTGACGTCGCCGACCGCCAGGGTCGAGACCACCGCAGCCGCGCCCACCACCGCGTCGGGACAGGGGCCCAGCCATCGGAACAGCTCGGCCGCCTGTGCGGCGCTGCCGTCGTGCATGGCGACGCTCGCCGCGATTCGGACGGCTGCCGCCCGCTGCGCGGGCACGTCGGACTGGAGCAGTTCGTCGGCGAGGCGGCCCGCCGTGGCGCAGTCTCCGGTGAGTGCCAGGGCGTCGGCGAGGTTGGCGTTGAGCTCGCTCGCTCCCACCGCGGTGGCGGCCCGGTACAGCCGCGCAACCTTCGCCGGGTGCCCCTGGTGGTGGGCGGCGCGATCGGTCAGCGCCTGCGCCAGTCCGGGGTCACGCAGCCCGTGCTCGGCGAGTCGCAGGGCGAGGTCCGTCGACAGGGTGGACTTCTCCAGTTGTGTTCGTAGCAGCGCGGTTTCGACGTCGTGATGCCGCGCGGCGCCGATGATCTGGGCGACGCTGCGATGCAGCCCGTCGGTGAACGCGGCGCGGTGCGATGGTGCGATCAGCCCGGTCGCCCTGGCGACGTCGACCAGTCGCTGCGCTTCCCCGTGACTGCTGCCGAGGGCCGCGGCGACGTCGTCGGGCCCGAGGTCACCGGTGAGCGACGAGAGGAGCAGCGTGTCGAGGACCGGTTCCTCGACCCGGCGGAGCCGCTCGATGAGTGCGACCCGGGCGGCCGAGGTGATCGCGGTCGATACCGGGAGGCCATCGGCGGACGCCACGGCCGCCAACGCCGGGTGCACCAGGAAGGGCAAGCCCGCGCTCGCGGCCATCGCGGCCTTGACCAGCTCGACGGGCGGGGCGACGCCGAGGACGTCGACGGCGATGCGATGGACGTCCGCCGGCTTCAGGGGGGCGAGCGTCACGACGGGTGCCTCGCGGGCGAGGGCGGTGCACAGCGCGGCGAGGGCCGGTGGGCTGGAGCGGGGTTCGGCGGCGATCACGACCGTCGACGCCGGGTCCCCGACCAGGTCGACCAGCTGCTCGAGCTCGGCGGCTCCCAGCAGGTGGGCGTCGTCGATCACCACCGCGGAACCGTTCGTGTCACCGGGTCGTGGCGCCCGGGCGATCACGGTGAGCCCGGCTGCCCGCAGCGTCGATCGAATATCGTTGAGCAGCAACGTCTTTCCGGTACCGATGCCGCCAGAGACCAGCATCTTCGTCGGCTCGGTCGGCGACGACGTCACCGACGCGACTGCGTCGCTGGCGATCATCACCCAGCCGGTGCGATCACCGGGGTCGTCGGCGTGACGGGCGGCGGGGCGACCGTGGTGGTCGGTGTGATTGGCGCCCGCGTGGTGGTCGTGACCGGCGGCTGAGTCGTGGTCGTGGGCGGGGTGGTGGTTGGCGGCGTCGTGGTGGTTGGCGGCGTCGTCGTGGTGGTCGTGGTGGTCGTCGTCGTGGTGGTCGTCGTGGTGGTGGGCTCGGTCGTCGTCGTCGTGGTCGGCTCGGTGGTCGACGCGGACGTCGGCGCGTTCGAGGCCGTCGAGGTCACGTTCGGCTGGCTGTTCTCCTGGGGAGACGACGTCAGCGTGGACAGGCTCGTGGTGACCAGTCCGTTCGCGCCCGTCGAGGAGATCGTGACGACCTGGGTGACCGTCCCGCTGTCGCTCGAATTGCCGGTTAGTGTTACTGCCGCGTACCCGCCGACCGCGAGGAGAACGGCCGCTGCGGCGGCTCCGAAGAGAATCGGCGGCCTCTTGTACCAGGGCAGCGGCGCGGACTCGGGGTAGTCGCCCTCTTCCTCGTGGGCGAAGGCGAGTTCGGGTCTGGCGCCGGTCGACGAGTACTCCGACTGGTAGTCGCCGCCGGCATAGGGAACCGGTTCGCCGGTGGGGCCGTCGTCCTGCGACCACGCCAGCGCGCCCGAATCCCCGGCGGCCCCAGCGGCCCCGGCGGCCGCCAACCCACCGGCGAGCGGCGCGCCCGCTGCCCACCCCATCGTGGGCGCCAGGCCGGTCGGCGCGTCGGCCGTGGGAGCCAGGCCCGTCGGTGCCATGCCCGTCTGCGCATCGTCGAACCCGGTGGCGGCGACCACGGCCGCGCCGGCGGCGATGCCGAGGACCGGAAGCGGGCTCGTCACGACCGGCGCCCGCAGCTGTTCGGACAACCGCTGGGTGACCAGCGGGATGGCCGCCCCGCCTCCGACGGTGGCGACCGCGGAGATGCTGGCGAGCGGAATGCGGTACCGCTGCAACGTTTCCGAGACCGCCGACAACATTCCGCCCAGGGGCGCGTCGATGAGTCGTTCGAGTTCGGCTCGGGTCACGCGGACATCCGAGGAGTATCCGGGCAACTCCGCCTGGATCACCGTCGCGGTGTCTGCGGACAGTCGTTCCTTCGCGCCGCGGCACTCGTCGCGCAGCCGGCTGAGCGATCCAACCGCGGCGGTACTCGCGGGATCGGCGGAGTTGGCCTCGGCGATGCCGGCGACCACGTGGTTGAGCAGCGCCTGGTCGACGAGGTCACCGGAGAAGTCGGCGTACCTGACCGTGCCACCGATGGGGGACAGCCCGGCGCGCGCGTCGGCCAGCGTGATGCTGGTGCCCCCGCCGCCGAGGTCACACAACACCACGACGCCGTCCGCGGGCAGTCCAGGCGCGGCGCGCAGGCCCGCGAGGGCGGCGGTGGCGTCGGGGATCAGCGTGGCGGGCACGCCGTTGGGTGATAGCGCGGGCTTGGCCCGCAGCGCATTGCGCAGGGCGCCAACGACTCCAGGACCCCAGTGCGAGGGCACCGCGATGGTGACGGGTTCGCCGCCGCCTGCAGCGCGGGCCATCGCGTCGAGGGCTTCGGCCAGCACGATCTCGCCGCGATGGGTGGAACCGTCCGAGGCCACCAGTGGCACCGGGTCACCGACGCGTTCGACGAAACCGGTCAACGCCAAGCCGGGTTGATTGGGTTCTGGGAGGACGCCCACCTCCGCGGCGCGGTCGTTGAACACCGTCAGCACCGACCGTCGCGTCACCGGTGCGGCGCCCACCCGGGCCGCGACTAGATTGGTGGTTCCGACGGACAACCCGAGTGGTGCGGTCGTGTCCCGTGGTTCGCTCATGAATCAGCACATTCCTGCCGGATCGAAGAATCAGCCCTCACCATAGCGGCTGCTCAACCGGAAGCTGGGTTCATCCCCCTAACGCGCCGCAACCCCT
This sequence comes from uncultured Actinomycetota bacterium, assembly GCA_963846985.1. Taxonomy (GTDB): domain Bacteria; phylum Actinomycetota; class Actinomycetes; order Mycobacteriales; family Mycobacteriaceae; genus Mycobacterium. The sequence continues at coordinate 231,494 of CAWJYC010000008.1, read as the reverse complement.
AACGGGCCACCCCCTAAGGCCTTGCCGCGAGGGGTGGGTTGAGCACCGATCCCGGGAGGGTCTCGCGCCGATAACATTTGAGCAGAACTGAACACCGAACCATCGTGGCCACGCAGCCGTGGTCACTTCCCCATCGTCTTCGAACTCGAGATTGGAGTACCCCATGGCGAACTCCCTGCTGGACTTCGTCATGTCGCTGGTACGTGATCCGGACGCGGCCGCCCACTATGCGGCCAATCCCGCGCAGGCCATCGCCGACGCCAACCTGACCGACGTGACCAGTGTGGACGTGAATCACCTGATCCCCGTCGTCGCCGAGTCGATGTCGACGGCCGTGCCGTCGGCGGGTTCGTTCGGGGACGGCTCGGGACTCACCAGCGGCGCGGGCACCCTGCTGGACTCGGCGCACAACGTGTGGGCCAGCGGTGCGGCGACGGCGGCCTTCGACGCCTTCGATGATCACCTTCCGCTGCAGGGCGGCGACGTCATCGCAGATCAGGTACCCACGGTCGCGAACGTCATCCAGCTTCCGGAGGACTCCGCGCCGACCATCGTCGATCACGGCTCCGACGTGGCGGACGTGCCGACGGTCGCATCGGGCACCGAGCCCGCCATGGCGTTCGACGCGCCGGTGATCGACGACGGGCACGGCCCCGACGCGATCAGCGTCGACCACTCGGTCGACGCCGATCATCACGGCCTCACCGATGACCACCTCGACCACCCGCAGGATCCGGGATTCGACATCTTCACCTGAGCCGGCGACCAGCCGATCGACGACTTCGTGCGACAGCGCGGCCAGCAATGGCCGCGCTGTCGTCGTTCGTGGCCGGAAACGGCCCAGCCCACAGGCCTCACCCCCACCCCTCGAAGGCACCCCCTAATCCCCTAACGAGTACCCCTAGGACACCCCGTAACCGCCCCGATGAGTGAGGGGCAGCTGCCCCGTTTCCGCAGACTCGCCGGGCTCATAACGTAGTCACCAGATCGCCGAAAGCCCGGCGACCACCACGACCTGAAGAACCACGACGAAAGGCACTCCCATGACGAACCTCCTCGACTACATCCTGGACCTGTTCCGCAGCCCCGACGTCGCCGCGACGTTCGTCCGGGACCCCGACGGCGCGCTGCGCGAAGCCGGCCTGCCGAACGTCAGCGCCGCACAGCTGCAGGCGGTCGCTGCCAGCGCCGCACCCGCCGGAGTCTTCCTCGGCGGGGGCGACCCGGTCCAGGGTCTGCAGTACGCGGTGGCCAACTACCACAGCATCCCCGCGGCGTTCTCTCCGCAGACGGCCTTCGCCCCGCAGACCGACTTCGCCAGCCACAACGCCACCGAGCTCGCCAGCAACAACGACACGTCGCTGTTCAGCCCCGATCAGCACGCAGGGTCCAACGCCCAGCAGGGTGCGTTCAACCTCGGCTTCGGCGACATCACGCTCGGCGACAAGACCAGCAACTCCGCCACCAACGGCGGCGTGGTCAACACCGGTTCCGCCGGCCACATCGACACCACCAGTGTCAACGGTGACGGCAACGTCGTCGGTCAGGGCAACAGCGCCAACACCGGCCACATCGACGGCGGCAGCCACTCGCCGATCATCTTCGGCGAGGGCAACCAGACCACGGTCAAGGACACGTCGCAGCACTCCGGCGGCGACATCATCGACGGCAACCAGGGCACCGTGATCAAGGACAACGACATGTCCGGCGGGCACGGCGGAAGCGCCGGCTCCAGTGGTGGCGGCAGCCTGCTCGGCATCGGCACCGGCGGCAACCACAGCAACGCCGGTGGCGGCGGTGGCGGCGGCTCGATCATCGTGACCGACAACGGCAACCACTCGAATACCTCGACCTCGACCACGGCCGTCGGTGGCAACCAGACCACTGTCGGACACGACCTGGGCAGTGGCAACACCACTGACAACTCGGTGAACACCCACGTGCAGACCGAGACGCAAACCCATACGGACAACTCGGTGGACGACCACAGCTACACCAGCAACGTGGCTTCGCACAACGACACGGACATCGCGTCGCACAACGACGCGCACATCCAGCCGGATACGCACATCGGGTTCTGAGCGACGACGACCGGCGGGGCTCCTGTTGAGGAGTCCCGCCGATCGGCACGTCTACCGTTGGCTCGGAACAGGGAGATCACGTGACGCAACCGAACGACCCCAGCAAGGTGGCGCCCGGCCGACCGGTCAAGGTCATCGTCGAACTGATCGACCACAGTTCGCGGATCGCCGCCGAGTACGAACGCGGCGATCTGGTCGAGCGTCTCGCCAAGGCGAAGGCACGGATCACCGACCCGCAGATCCGCGTCGTCATCGCGGGTCAGCTCAAGCAGGGCAAGAGCCAATTGCTCAACTCGCTGCTCAACGTCCCCGTCGCCCGGGTCGGGGACGACGAGACGACCACGCTGGCGACCGTGGTCTCCTACGGCGAGCAGGCGTCGGCCCGGTTGATCGTCGCGCGGGGCGAGGGCGCCGAGCCCGAGGCGATCGAGATTCCGGTAGCGGACGTGAAGAACGACCTGCGGCGAGCCCCGCAGGCCGGCGGCCGGGAGGTGCTTCGCATCGAGGTCACCGCTCCGAGTCCGCTGCTGCGCAACGGTCTCGCGTTCGTCGACACCCCCGGCGTCGGCGGGCACGGTCAGCCGCACCTGTCGGCGACGCTGGGTCTGCTGCCCGACGCCGACGCCATGCTGATGGTCAGTGACACCAGCCAGGAATTCACCGAGCCGGAGCTGACCTTCATCCGGCAGGCGCTCGAGATCTGCCCGGTGGCAATGATTCTCGGTACGAAGACCGATCTGTACCCGCACTGGCGGGAGATCGTCGCGGCCAACGAGGCCCACCTGCGGCGGGCTGCGCTGACGGTGCCGGTGACGCCGGTCTCCTCGGTCCTGCGCAGCCACGCCATCCAGCTGAACGACAAGGAACTCAACGAGGAGTCCAACTTCCCCGCGATCGTCAAGTTCCTCAGCGAGAAGGTGCTCAGTCGGGAAAACGACCTGATCCGCGACCAGGTGCTGGCCGAGATACGCTCCGCTGCAGAGCATTTGACGATGACCGTGGAGACCGAGCTGTCGTCGATCAATGACCCCGGCGCCAGGGACGCCATGAATGCCGACCTGGAACGGCGCAAGCAGGAGGCGCAGGACGCGCTGCAGCAGACCGCGCTGTGGCAGCAGGTCCTCAACGACGGCATCACCGATCTGATGGCCGACGTCGATCACGACATGCGCGCCCGCTTCCGGGCCATCACCCAGCACACCGAGCACCTCATCGACGACTGCGACCCGACGCAGCACTGGGCCGAGATCGGGGCCGAACTCGAGAGCGCCGTCGCCACTGCCGTCGGCGACAACTTCGTCTGGGCCTACCAGCGGGCCGAGGCGCTCGCCGAGGAGGTGGGCCGGACGTTCATGGAGGCGGGGCTCGACGCCGTCAAGATGCCGCAGATCAACGCCCGCGACATGGGGGCCGGCCTCGGCGAGATGAAGTCGCTCGGCAGGCTGGAGGCCAAGCCGATTGGCAAGGGGCACAAGGTCGTCACCGGCATGCGCGGGTCGTACGGCGGTGTGCTGATGTTCGGCATGCTGACCTCGTTTGCGGGCCTCGGCATGTTCAACCCGCTGTCGCTGGGTGCGGGGCTGGTTCTCGGCCGCAAGGCCTACAAGGAGGACATGGAGAACCGCATGCTGCGGGTGCGCAACGAAGCCAAGACGAACATGCGGCGCTTCGTCGACGACGTGTCCTTCGTCGTCAGCAAGGAATCCCGCGACCGGCTGAAGGGCATCCAGCGCCAACTCCGTGACCACTACCGCGACATCGCGAACCAGACCACCCGCTCCCTCAACGAGTCGCTGCAGGCCTCACTCACCGCGGCCAAGATGGAGATGGACGAGCGCGATGCGCGGGTTCGGGAACTGGAGCGGCGCCTCGACATCCTGCGTCAGGTGACCGAACACGCCGTCAACCTCTCGCCCCGGCCGGAGGCCATCGCCAGGTAGCTTCGCAGCTGCGTTGCCTAAAGTGGTGAGCCGACATGAGTACCAGCGATCGAGTGCGCGCGATTCTCGGCGGCACCATCGCGGCCTACCGCAGCGATCCCGCCTACCGTGAGCGCCCGGACGTCCACAACGAACTCGACTGGATCGGCAGGCGGCTGAACCAGCCGATCCGCATCGCGCTGGCCGGGACGCTGAAGGCGGGCAAGTCCACGCTGGTCAACGCCCTGGTCGGCGAGGACATCGCACCCACCGACGCCACCGAGGCGACGCGCATCGTGACCTGGTTCCGCCATGGCGCCACGCCCAGGGTCACCGCCAACCACCGCGGCGGACGGCGGTCCAACGTGCCGATCGCCCGTGACCCGGGGGACCGGGGGCTGACGTTCGACCTGGCCCGTCTGGATCCCCACGACGTCGTCGACCTGGACGTCGAGTGGCCCGCCGCCGAACTGATCGACATGACCATCGTCGACACCCCTGGCACGTCGTCGCTGTCGCGGGACGTCTCCGAGCGCACCCTGCGCCTGCTCGTTCCCGACGACGACGTGCCCCGCGTCGATGCCGTCGTCTTCCTGCTGCGCACGCTCAACGCTCCGGACATCGCACTGCTCAAACAGATCGGCACGCTGGTCGGCGGTTCGTCGGGGGCGCTCGGCGTCATCGGCGTGGCGTCGCGGGCGGACGAGATCGGAGCCGGTCGGATCGACGCGATGCTGTCGGCCAAGGACGTCGCCACCCGCTTCACTGCGGAGATGGACAAGACCGGCATCTGTCAGGCCGTGGTGCCGGTGGCCGGGCTGCTCGCGCTGACCGCGCGGACGCTGCGGCAGAGCGAGTTCGTCGCACTCGAGAAGCTGGCCGGGGTCGACGCCGCCGAACTGTCGAAGGCGATGCTGTCGGTGGACCGGTTCGTCCGGGCGGACCTCGACCTTCCCGTCGACGCCGCGACCCGGGCGGCCCTGCTCGAACGGTTCGGCATGTTCGGCATCCGGATCTCCATTGCGGTGCTGCGCGCGGGCATCAGTGACTCGGTGGCCTTGGCCGACGAACTGCTCGAGCGCAGCGGGCTGATCGCCCTGCGCGACGTGATCGACCAGCAGTTCGCGCAGCGGTCGGATCTGCTCAAGGCGCACACCGCGCTGCTGTCACTGCGCAGACTCGTCGAGGCCAACCCGATCTACGCGACGCCGTTCATCGTCGCCGACATCGAACCGCTGCTGGCCGATACGCACGCCTTCGAGGAACTCCGGCTCCTGAGTCAATTGCGTTCGCGGCCAACAACTTTGAACGACGAGGAAATGGCGTCCCTGCGGCGCATCATCGGCGGCGCGGGCACCGACGCCGCCAGTCGGCTGGGGTTGCAGCCCGACGCGACGTATGACGGGCCGCGGGCGGCCTTCGCCGCAGCGCAGCGGTGGCGGCGGCGGGCCGATCACCCGCTCAACGACCCGTTCACCACCAGGGCGTGCCGCGCGGCGGTCCGGAGCGCCGAGGCGATGGTCGCCGACTTCCGCTGATCGGGGTGCTACGGCCGGGGGTACAGCGTGCGGGTCTCGTTGAGCCGCGGCCGGGTCCGGCCGTCGTCGTAGGTGGTCGACGTGTGCGTGCGCGGCAGGTTCGACGGGTTGTACGGCGTCGTGGTCGTCGTGGGGGTGCTGCTGGTGGTGTCGGTACTCGACGTCGTCGTCGTGTTCCCGGGATCGATGTCGGTGGTGACCGGGGGGCTCGTGCTGGTGATGGTCTCGGTCGCCGAGGCCGACGTCGACGTCGCCGCCGTGCTGTGGTCAGAGGTGCTCGGCTCCAGGTAGTACTGCGACTCCGGCGCCGGTTCGTCGGAGCCACCGGTCAGCCACGAGATGAGCAACCACAGCACACCGATCGCCGCGATGGCCGCCGCACTGGCGCCGACGACGGTCGAGGTGCGCTCGTGCCACGCCGGCTCGTCGTCCTCGGGTTCCCTTGAACCGCTACCGCCGGTCACGGCCTCCGATAGTAGCCGGGTTCAGGCGCGCCGGGTCAGCCCAATTGAGGGATGACCTCGGCCGCGAAGTACTCGACGTGGTCGAGGTCGGACTGGTCGAGAATCTGGATGTAGACCCGCTGCACGCCCGCCTCGGCAAACGCGTCCAGCTTGTCGGCGATCTCGCCGGGCGTGCCCACCAGGGGCGAATTGCTGCGCAGTTCGTCGACCTCGCGGCCGATGGCGGCGGCGCGGCGGGCGATCTCGGCGTCATCGCGCCCCGCACAAACGACGAACGCCGCCGAGTACGTCAGCGAGTCCGGGGTGCGGCCCGCGTCGGCGACCGCCGCCGCGACGCGCCCGTACTGGGTCTTGAGGGTCTCGACGTCCACGAACGGAATGTTGAACTCTGAGGCGTACTTCGCCGTCAGGGCCGGGGTCCGCTTCGGTCCGCCGCCGCCGATGACGATGGGCGGCGGCGTCTGGACGGGCTTGGGCAGGGCCGGCGAATTCCTGATCTCGTAGTGCGTGCCGGTGTAGTCGAACGTCTCACCAACCGGGGTGCTCCACATGCCGGTGATGATGTCGAGCTGCTCGCCCAGCCGGTCGAACCGCTCGCCCAGCGGCGGGAACGGGATCGCGTAGGCCTCGTGCTCGGCCTCGAACCAGCCGGCGCCGATGCCGAGGTCCACCCGGCCACCGCTCATCTCGTCGACCTGAGCCACCGAGATGGCGAGCACGCCGGGGTGGCGGAACGTGGCGGAGGTGACCATGGTGCCGAGCCTGATCGTGGACGTCTCGCGGGCGATGGCGCCGAGCGTCACCCACGAGTCGGTCGGTCCGGGCAGGCCGTCGCCCGCCATCGCCAGGTAGTGATCGGAGCGGAAGAAGGCCGAGTAGCCGGCCGCCTCCGCGGTTCTGGCCACGGCCAACTGATCACCGTAGGTGGCGCCCTGCTGCGGTTCGACGAATACGCGGAAGTCCATGCGGAAACCTTAAACCCCGGGTCGCTGCGCTCCTGCCCGCCGGAAAGCCTAGAGTCCCCGATCGCTCCGGTGCACCGCGCTCACCGCGCTGTCGTCTCCGGCGAACTCGACATTGGCCTGGTCGCGGCCGGAGATGAACATCATCAGCTCGCCTGGCTCGCCGGTGACGGTCACCGCGGGCCCCTTGCCGACGGTGGCCAAGGTCTTCCCATCGGGGGTCTGCAGCGACACCCGCGCCGGGGTCCTCGACATCGTCATGCGCGACATCAGGCTGACCTGCCGCGCCAGTGCCGCCGTCGTCGCCGCTTCGAGTGTCCTTGGCACCCAACCACTTACGGCACGCCGGACGTCTTCGTGGTGGATGAACATCTCGGCGACGTTCACGACCGGGTCGAGGAGCTTGAAGGGTGAGAACAGCGGCGGACCCGACGCCACCTGGTCGAGCAGCACGTTCCAGTCGTTCTGTGCCGCGACCTGGTCCTGCACCCTGGCGGTGTAGCCGGCGAGTGCGGGCACCATGATGCCCGGCGCCGCGTCGAGGCGCCGCTCCCGTACGACGAGGTGGGCGGCGAGGTCACGCGTGGTCCAATCGCCGCACAGGGTGGGCTGATCGGGGCCGACGCCGCGCATGGTCGTGACGAGCGCGGCGCGCTCCTGCTGAGCGATACTCATGACTCTCCCTTGTCCAGCGCGCGGTCGAGGTTGATGGCCGCGCTGATGAGTGCGAAGTGCGTGAACGCCTGCGGAAAGTTGCCCACCTGATCGCCGGTGGCACTGACCTGTTCGGCGTAGAGACCGACGTGATTGCCATAGGTGAACATCTTCTCCAGCGCCAACTGTGCGTCGTCGAGACGTCCCGCCCGGGTGAGCGCCTCGACGTACCAGAACGAACATAGCGAGAAGGTGCCCTCTTCGCCGTCGAGACCGTCGGTTTCGGGGCTGTAGCGAAACACCAGGCTGTCGGTGACGAGTTCGCGTTCGATCGCCTCGAGCGTCGACAGGAACTTCGGGTCGGCAGGGGACAGGAACTTCACCATCGGCATGAGCAGGACACCGGCGTCCAGCGCGCTGCCGCCCTCGGTCTGCACGAACGCCTTCAGGTCGGCGTTCCAGCAGCGCGTCATGATGCGCTCGTAGATCTCGTCGCGCACCTTGGACCACGCGCCGATGTCGCCGGGAAGCCCGCGCTGGCGGGCGATCCGGATGGCGCGTTCCACGGCCACCCAGCACATCAGCCGAGAGGTGGTGTACTTGCGGTCCTCACCGCGGACCTCCCACATGCCCGCGTCCTCGCGGTCCCAGTTGGCCATCACCCAGTCGACGACGGCGATCACGTCGTCCCAGGCGTCGCTGCTGATGCCGGGGCCGTACTTGTTGAACAGGTAGACCGAGTCGATGATGTCGCCGTAGATGTCCAGCTGAAGCTGGTCGACCGCGGCGTTGCCGATGCGGACCGGGCGGGAGTTGCGGTGACCACTGAGGTGGTCGAGCTCGACCTCCTCGGTGGGCAGGTTGCCGTCGATGTCGTAGAGGACGCGCAACGGTCCCAACCCATGGTTGGTGCGGCGCTCGCGGCCCAGCCGTTCGGACAACCACGCGGTGAACGCGCGCGCCTCACCGGTGAAGCCGAGTCGCAGCAGGGCGTACAGGCTGAACCCCGCATCACGCACCCAGACGTAGCGGTAATCCCAATTACGGCTGCCACCAATGAATTCGGGGATGCTGGTGGTCGGCGCGGCAATGATCGCACCGGTCTGCTCGTGGGTCAGCAGCTTGAGCGTGATCGCCGACCGGTGCACGGTCTCGCGCCACCTGCCGGTATAGCGCGATTGGGACAACCACCGCCGCCAGTACGCGGTCGTGGCCTCCAGCAGAGCGTCGGTGACGTCGAAGGCGTTGGCCGACGGCAGGTCGTCGTCCCCGTCGAGCACCTCCAGGACGAAGAGCGCCACGTCGCCCTTGGTGAGTTCGACTTCGCCTGTGATGCAGGTGTTCTCGGGCTCGGTATCGATGGCCAGGTCGGTGGTGGCGATCAACCCGAGGCGCACCCCGTCGCCGGTGACGAGGACGCCGTCGCCGGCATAGGATGCCTCGCAGTTCTGGCGGGCGTAGTCCGGTCGGGCATCGAACCTGGTGCGTAGCTTGATCTTTCCCCGCACGCCACTCACCCGGCGGACGATGCGCTGCCGGTGCTCGGGCTCTCCGACGGCGGGCATCGGCATGAAGTCGTGCACCTCGGCGACGCCGTCGGCGGTGAGGAAGCGGGTGATGAGAACGGCGGTGTCGGGAAAGTAGAACTGCTGGGTCCGCGGCACCTGGTCGGTGGGTTCCAGCCGCCAGCTACCGCCACGGTCGGCGTCGAGGATCGCGCCGAACACGCTCGGTGAGTCGAATCGCGGCGCGCAGAACCAGTCGATGGTGCCGTCGGTGCCCACCAGAGCGCACGTGCGGAGATCGCCGATGAGGCCGTGCTCGGCGATGCCCAGGCACTCACTCATCCGGCAGTCGCGTCATCCGGTAATCGCCAGCCGCCCGGTCCGGGCAGGGTGAGGGCGTCCTCGGGTCCCCACGAGCCGCGCGGATACGGCTGCGTCGGCGGCCGGTGGTCCAGCACCGGTTGGCAGATCTGCCACAGCCGGTCCACCTCGTCGGCCCGGGTGAACAGCGTCTGATCACCGCGCAGCACGTCCAGCAGCAGTCGCTCGTAGGCCTCCAGTGGGACGTCGTCGGGATCCTCGTCCGCTACGTTCAAGTGAAAGGTCAATGGCACCAGGTCCATTCGCGGTCCCGGTCGCTTGGCCATCAGGCTGACGCCGAACTTCGGCGAATCGCTCAGCTCGATCATCAGCTGGTTGGGGCCGTAGTCGCTGTCGCCGAAGCGGCCCATCGGCGGGGTCCGGAAGGTCACCGTCACCGTGCGCCGGCTGGCTCCCAGCGCCTTGCCGGTGCGCAGGTAGAACGGCACGCCCTGCCAGCGCTCGGTGTCGACGAAGGCCTCCAGCGCCACGAAGGTCTCGACGGTCGAGTCGTCGGCGACGCCGTCCTCGTCGCGGTAGCCGTCGTACTGACCGAACACCACGCGCTGCGGGTCGAGCGGTTGCATCGCGGCGAACACCTTGGCCTTCTCGTTGCGCAGGGAGCGCTCGTCGAGATGCACCGGCGGCTCCATCGCCACGAAGCCGAGCACCTGGCAGAGGTGGGTGGTGATCATGTCGCGGAAGCAGCCGGTCGACTCGTAGAACGCGCCGCGGCCCTCCGCCGTCAGGTCTTCGGGCACGTCGATCTGCACCGATGTCACGTTGTCGCGGTTCCAGGCCGGCTCGATCAGGCCGTTGGCGAACCGCAAGGCGAGGATGTTCTGAACCGCTTCCTTGCCGAGGAAGTGATCGATGCGGTACACCTGCTCCTCACTGATCACGTCCTTCAATGCGGCGTCCAGCTCGCGCGACGACTCAAGGTCGGTACCGAACGGCTTCTCGACGACGACGCGGGCGCCGTCGGTGAGGTGCTCCCGACCGAGCATGCCGATCATCGGTTGCATCGCCGTGGGTGGCACGGACAGGTAGATCAGCGACCGCGACTGGTCGCCGAGGCGTTCGCGGGCGGACTTGACCGCGGCGGCCAGGTCGGAGCCGTCGTCGGCGTCGGAGGTCTGGAACGACAGCCGGTCGATGAGGTCGGTGAGCACGCCCTCGTCGAGGTCCGCGACGGATTTCCGCAGGCCGTCCGCGACATGGGTGCGGAACTCGTCGTCCGAGCCCGGTGAGTGGCGGCCCGATCCGATGATCGCGTAGTCCTCGGGTAGTCGCGAGGCGGCGGCCAGCCGGTACAGACCCGGGAAGAGCTTGCGCTTCGCCAGGTCGCCGGTGGCGCCGAACAGCACGAAGACGTGGGGCGGGAGCTGCTCGTCGACCTGCGGGTCGACTTTCGTCGAAGTCACCCTGCGGACCTTCCCTCAAGAAGTAGTTCGCTAAACCGTCAGGACCTTACGGTCAGAACACTTCCACCTTTTGAATGGCGACGAACCCCCCGTGGCCGGTCGCGTCGTTGGTGAACCGGGTGCCCGCCTCGGTGGCGACGATGGTCCAGCCCTGCGCGGAGTACGTGCGGTAGTCGATCGTGACGACGGGGATGTCGCCGAGGTTGCCGCTGACCCACGACAGCTGTCCGGGCGCGGTGACCCGGACGCCGTTGGCGGGCAGGCCGTCGACGACCGGGGCGTTGGCGAACTGCGCCTCGCAGTCCACCTCGCTGGCGCTGATCTGGCAGCGGGTCTGCCCCGACTTGGTCTCGATGAACACGTAGCCGTTCTGCGGGGGAAGGGCCTCGGCCGACGGGGGTGCGAGCGAAGCCGTCGAACTCGGTGGCCTCGGATTGGGTGTCGTCGGCGTCGGCGTCGGCGAGCTGCGCGACGGCCGCGAGGTCGGGAACGTCGGCTCGGTGAGGTTCGGCCCATTGCCCTGGGGGTTGCCCTCGACCGTGGACTGGCAGCCCGCGAGGAGCGCGCCCATCGCGAACACACCCACTGCCACTAGACGCGCCTTCATCGCCTCCAAGGCTACGCAGGTTGTGACGGAAGTGACGCCTGCGACTCGCTCTGAGGTCCGCGTACCCGTCGGCCAGGGCCCGAAGTTGGGTCGCGCCGTCACCGAGTACGACGAGCCGTGCATGATCGCCAGCGTCGTCGACGCCGGCGAGGCGAGCGACTCCAGCGTCGACCCCAGCGTCGTCGTCAGACCGGTGGCGTGGAAGAAGCCCTCCGATTCGAGCGCCGGCGAGACGACGTCGGCCTCGGTGATCGCCGGGCATCGGCCGACGTGGGTGAAGCGGTCACCTGCCAGCAGGGTCGACGTCCGTGTCGGTGTTGGCCTCCGAGGCGCTCTCCCTAGTCGAACAGGTCGGGTTGTTCTCTGGCGATCTTGGCGAACAGTGGCTGGAAGCTGAACCACCCGGCGAAGTGGCTGCCGACCTGACCGCGGGTCAGCGCCGCCATCTCCTCGTCGATCAGGACCGGCGTGCCGGCCGCCTCGGCCATCAGCTGTGCCTGGCAGGACCGCTCCATGGTGATGAACCACCAGGCGGCCTCCTCGACGGAGTGGCCGACGGTGAGCAGACCGTGGTTGCGCAGGATGGCGGCCTTGCGGTCACCGAGCGCGTGCGCGATGCGCTTGCCCTCCTCCAGGTCGAGGACGACGCCCGAGTATTGGTCGAACAGCGCGTGGTCGTCGTAGAACGCGCAGGCGTCCTGCGTGATCGGGTCGAGCAGCCTGCCCAGCGTCGCCCACGTCTTGCCGTACACCGAATGCGAGTGCGCGGCGCCGATGACGTCCGGCCGGGCGGCGTGCACCTGCGAGTGGATGGCGAACGCCGCCTGGTTGACCGGCCGGTCCCCGTGCACGATTTCGCCGTCGTGCCGGACCAGCAGCAGATCGCTGACGCGGATGTGACCGAAGTGCATGCCGAACGGATTCACCCAGAAGTGATCGGTGAACTCGGGATCGCGGGCGGTGATGTGCCCGGCGACCCCCTCGTCGAATCCGAACCGGCTGAACAACCGGAAGGCCGCGGCGAGGTTCTGCTTGCGGTGCAGTCGCTCCTCCTCGACCGTGCGGTCGGTGCGGGGAAGCAACGCGGCGACGTCTCCGCCCGCCAGCTTCTTGGCCTCGTCGATTCCGGTGTCCACCATCGCTCGATGGTACGGCTGCTACTTGAGCGGCAACAGGATGTTCTTCACGCTCGGGTCGGTGGCCGGGTACTGCACCCACTCAACGCTGCGCGGGCATCTCGGCCTTCATCGGGTGCCCGATCGGCACGACCGGTTGGCGTCGCGCGCCGGGTAGCTGATTTGCTTGGCCGATGACGCAGCTGTCCCGACGATCGGCCCTCGGCATCGCCGGTGGCGTGGCTGCGATGGTGGCGGGCTGCTCATCCGGTGCGCCGCCCGCGCGCGGCGACGACGATGGTCCGGTGCGCTTCTCCTACGGTGAGCATCCCAGCCAGTACGCCGAGCTCTCGCTGCCGGCGGGCCGGTCATCCGCACCCGTGGTCGTCGTGGTCCACGGGGGCTACTGGTCGGCCAGTTACGGCGCCGAACTCGGCCGCCCGCTGGCCGCCGACCTGGTGGGCCGCGGATTCGCCGCGTTGAACGTCGAGTACCGCAGGGTGGGAGATGGCGGCGGGTGGCCGCAGACGGGCCGCGACGTCGCCGCTGCCGTCGATGCGTTGCGTGACAGATCGGGGGGACTGGACCTCGATCACGTTGTCGCGCTGGGGCACTCGGCTGGTGGCCAGCTGGCGGGCTGGCTGGCGGCGCAGCGCGAGGGTGCTGTCCGGTTGACCGGCGCGGTCCTGCAGGCAGGCGTACTGGACCTGGTCCGTGGCTCGGCAGAGAGCCTCGGCGGGGGAGCGATCGACGCGTATCTGGGTGGCTCGCCGACGGGCCTTCCGCGGGCCTACGCGACGGCGTCACCGCTGGCGCTGGTGCCGCTGGGTGTGCCGACACTCTGCGTGCATGGCACCGCCGACACCCTGGTGCCGCTGAGCCAGTCCGAGGACTTCGTCGCTGCCGCCCGGGCCGCGGGTGACGCCACGGATTTGCAGACGTTCGACGGGGACCACTTCGCCCCGATCACCGTCGGCACCCCGGCGTGGGGGCTGTGCGTCGACGGACTGCGGAAACTGACCGGGACCTGACCGGGGCTGACGACGTACACCAGGCCCTCCCCCGGGGATTGGTTGGGGAGGGCCTGGTGGGTTCGTGGGCCGTGCGGGCCTTACTTGCCGGTGAGGTGGGCGATGTAGGCGGGGCCGTGGTTGTCGTGCCAGCCGGGCTTGGCGGTGGGGGCCGGGGTGGCGTAGGTGCCGGGGCTGTAGGAGTAGCCCGGGCCCTGGGGCGCCGTGTTCGTGGTGTTGGTGGTGGCGCTGGCCACGCCGGCCAGTCCGAGGGCGGCGCCGCCGATCATGGTGGCGGTGACGAGGCTGCGGGCGATGGCGTTCATGGTCGAATCCTTCTGTCGTGGTTGGCTTTTGGCCCCGGCTTGCCGGTGTGTTCCGGCGATGTCATTACTATGTCGCCTTTCGGCGCCTGCGTCTGTCGGGCGGCCGGTGGATGAGGTGGTGGAACCGCGTGTCCACCGATCGGGGGAAGGGCGCCAGCGTCGGTCCGCTCGCCCGTCCCAACGCGTGGAGCGATCCTGACGGAGTGCTTCGAATGGCTGATGCGATTCCGCTGGCGAAAGCGTCGGAATCAGCCGAAAGTCGAGGTACCTGAGCACGTTTCGATGACGGTTTCGCCGCGGAGGCTCGCCGTACCCTCAGCGGCGGCCGACGCCGACGAGGCTGACACCCGGCAGGTCGTAGCCGGAGGCGGTTGCGAACGCGGCCAGGGCGGACTCGGCGTTGCTCCGGATCGCCGAGGCGCTTTCGGCGGGAAGCGACGCCAGTAACTGTTCGAGTGGGCCGGCGAGTGACGGGACGAGCGACCACCATTCGTCGAACGACGCGGCGTGCATGGGCGCGGGGACCTCGGCGACGGTGACGTCGTCGAAGCCGCCCCCCGTCATCAGCGCCTCCAGCGCACCGGCAGCCTCGAGCGAGAACGGACCGGGGACGCCCGGCGGCGGGACCGGCATCCCCAGGTGAGCGGTGACCGCGTCGAACAGAACGCCCAGCCACGGGTTGCGATCGCGAGGTCCCCAGACGGCGAAGACGGCTCGTCCGCCCGGCCGCAGCACCCGTCGGACTCCCCGCGTCGCCCGTGCCGGGTCGAGCACGAGCATGAGGCCGTCGCGGCACAGGACCGCATCGAAGGACTCGTCCGGATAGCCGATGTCCTCGAGGTCCGCGACGCGGGTCGTGACGTTCGTCAGGCCAAGATCCTGTGCACGTCGGTCGGCGACGGCCGTCATCTCCGCTGCGAAGTCGGTCAGTACCACCGCTCCGCCCGGCCCGACGATCTCCGCGGCGGAAAGTCCGACTCCGCCTGGGCCACAAGCGAGTTCGAGAACCTGGTGGCCTTGGCCCAGGCCGGCGGCGTCGAGCATCGCCTGCGTCACCGCGGAACCCCTTGCGTCGACGGCAGCGGCGTGGTCGTTCCACGACGGCGTCACCGAGGTCCACATGGCGCGAAGGCTCTCGCGCACCGGATCGTCCGCGACCTCGTTCACGAACTCGTTCACGAACTCGTTCACGAACTCATTGTGGACCGGTACCGATGCAGGACGGGTCGAACCGGGAATGAAACGGCGACCGACCCGGTTGACCCAATCGTGACTTGAGTGAAGCAGGCTCAACTCTGGTTTGACACCCCGCCCCGGCGGGAGCAAGCTTGAGCGTGGTCCACTCAGACCCAGATACGTTTTTCTATACAGGAGGCAGTAACTATGGCTCGTGCGGTCGGTATCGACCTCGGGACCACCAACTCCGTCGTCTCGGTGCTCGAAGGCGGCGAACCCGTCGTCGTCGCGAACTCGGAGGGCTCACGTACCACCCCGTCGGTTGTCGCATTTGCGCGCAACGGCGAGGTACTGGTCGGTCAGCCCGCAAAGAACCAAGCTGTGACCAACGTCGACCGGACCATCCGGTCGGTGAAGCGCCATATCGGCACCGACTGGTCCGTGGAGATCGACGGTAAGGACTACACGCCGCAGGAGATCAGCGCGCGCATTCTGATGAAGCTCAAGCGCGACGCCGAGAGCTACCTGGGCGAGGACATCACCGACGCGGTCATCACCGTGCCGGCGTACTTCAACGACGCCCAGCGCCAGGCCACCAAGGAAGCCGGCCAGATCGCCGGCCTCGAGGTGCAGCGCATCGTCAACGAGCCCACCGCGGCCGCATTGGCGTACGGCCTGGACAAGGCCGACAAGGACCAGACCATCCTGGTGTTCGACCTCGGTGGCGGCACGTTCGACGTCTCGCTGCTCGACATCGGCGACGGTGTCGTCGAGGTCCGCGCGACCTCGGGCGACAACCACCTCGGTGGCGACGACTGGGACGACCGCATCGTCACCTGGCTCGTCGACAAGTTCAAGGCCTCGGCGGGCATCGACCTGACCAAGGACAAGATGGCCATGCAGCGTCTGCGCGAGGCGGCCGAGAAGGCAAAGATCGAGCTCAGCTCCGGTCAGTCCACCTCGATCAACCTGCCGTACATCACGGTCGACGCGGACAAGAACCCGCTGTTCCTCGACGAGCAGCTCAGCCGCGCGGAATTCCAGAAGATCACCCAGGACCTGCTGGACCGCACCCGCAAGCCGTTCCAATCGGTCATCAAGGACGCCGGCGTCTCGGTCTCCGAGATCGACCACGTCGTGATGGTCGGCGGTTCCACCCGCATGCCCGCGGTGACCGATCTGGTCAAGGAGCTCACGGGCGGCAAGGAGCCCAACAAGGGCGTCAATCCAGACGAGGTCGTGGCCGTCGGCGCCGCGCTGCAGGCGGGCGTGCTGGCCGGCGAGGTCAAGGACGTGCTGCTGCTCGACGTGACCCCGCTGAGCCTCGGCATCGAGACCAAGGGTGGCGTGATGACCAAGCTCATCGAGCGCAACACCACCATCCCCACCAAGCGGTCGGAGACCTTCACCACCGCCGACGACAATCAGCCGTCGGTGCAGATCCAGGTCTTCCAGGGCGAGCGCGAAATCGCCTCGGCAAACAAGCTGCTCGGCAGCTTCGAGCTGACCGGCATCCCGCCCGCCCCGCGTGGCACGCCGCAGATCGAGGTCACCTTCGACATCGACGTCAACGGCATCGTCCACGTGACAGCCAAGGACAAGGGCACCGGCAAGGAGAACACGATCAAGATCCAGGAGGGCTCCGGCCTCTCCCAGGAGGACATCGATCGGATGATCAAGGACGCCGAGGCGCACGCCGAGGAGGACCGCAAGCGTCGCGAAGAGGCCACGGCCCGCAACGACGCCGAGGCGCTGGTGTACCAGACCGAGAAGTTCATCAAGGAACAACGGGAAGCCGACGGCGGCTCCAAGGTTCCCGAGGAGACGTTGACCAAGGTCGAGTCCGCCATCGCCGACGCGAAGTCGGCGCTGGAGGGTACCGACATCACGGCCATCAAGTCGGCGATGGAGCGGCTGGGCGTCGAGTCCCAGGCCCTCGGCCAGGCGATCTACGAGGCCACCCAGGCCGAGCAGGCTGGTAGTGGTGGAGCTGAGGGTTCGTCATCGCAGGCCGACGACAACGTCGTGGACGCGGAGGTCGTCGAAGACGACGAGCAGGAGCGCAAGTGACCCAGGAGAACGATCCGCACGAGCCGGTGACCATCACCGACAAACGGCGTGTCGATCCCGAGACGGGTGAGGTTCGTGACCCGGCGTCGGCCCACGAGGGGCCGGCGCCGGATCCGGCGCCGGCATCCGGAACGGACGAGGCCGCCGAGCTCAAGGCGACGCTGCAGCGCGTCAAGGCGGAATACGACAACTACCGCAAGCGGTCGGTACGGCAGGAGCAGGCGGCGTCCGAACGGGGCAAGGCCTTCGCGGCCACGCAGTTGCTGCCCGTGCTCGACGACCTCGAGCGCGCCCGCCAGCACGGTGACCTGGAGACCGGTCCGCTCAAGTCGGTCGCCGACAAGCTGACCGCCGCACTGCAGACCATCGGCCTGGTGGCCTATGGCGTGGAGGGCGATCCGTTCGACCCGTCACTGCACGAGGCCGTGCAGCACGAGGGCGACGGCAGCAACCCGGTGATCGGCACCGTGATGCGCCAGGGCTACCGCCTTGGCGAGGGTCCCGTGCTCCGGCACGCGATGGTCGGCGTCGTCGACGCCGTCGAGGTACCCGACACGACCGAGGGTTCGAACGGTCAAAGCGCACCGATCGGTGACGAGAACCCACAATCAGATCAGTAATCCAGTACGACGAGAAGGCAAGGAGGTGACGCATCATGGTCCAGCGTGAGTGGGTTGAGAAGGACTTCTACAAAGAGCTCGGCGTCGCCTCCGATGCCAGCGACAGCGAGATCAAGAGCGTCGCCCGCAAGCTGATGGCCGAGAACCATCCGGACCGAAACCCCAACGACCCGAAGGCCGAGGAGCGGTACAAGGCGGTCGGCGAGGCCAAGGACGTCCTGTTGGACAAGGCCAAGCGCAAGGAGTACGACGAGACCCGCAGGCTCTTCGCCAACGGTGGCGGGCGCCGGTTCAACGGTGGCGGTGCCGGCGGCAACTTCGGCGGGTTCGGTGGCGACGGAGCCGAATTCAACCTCGGCGACCTGTTCGACGCGGCGCCTCAGACCGGTGGCGCCAACATCGGCGACCTCTTCGGTGGACTGTTCGGCCGCGGCGCACAGCAGCCGCGACCGAGCCGGCCGCGCCGCGGAAACGACCTCGAGACCGAAACCGAACTCTCGTTCCTCGAGGCCACCAAGGGCGTTGCGATGCCGCTGCGGCTCACCAGCCCGGCGCCCTGCACGAACTGTCACGGCAGCGGCGCGCGCCCCGGCACCAGCCCCAAGGTGTGCCCGAACTGCAACGGCGCGGGCGTCATCAACCGCAACCAGGGCGCGTTCGGCTTCTCCGAGCCGTGCACCGAATGCCGGGGCAGCGGCTCGATCATCGAGGAGCCGTGCGACGAGTGCCACGGCACCGGCGTGACCACCCGCACCCGCACCATCAACGTGCGGATCCCGCCGGGAGTCGAGGACGGCCAACGCATCCGGTTGGCCGGCCAGGGCGAAGCGGGTCTGCGCGGCGCTCCGTCGGGCGACCTGTTCGTGACCGTGCACGTGCGGCCCGACAAGGTGTTCGGCCGCAGCGGTGACGACCTCACCGTGACGGTGCCCGTGAGTTTCCACGAATTGGCGCTCGGCACAACGCTTTCGGTGCCGACGCTCGAGGGCAAGGTCGGGGTCCGGGTGCCCAAGGGCACGTCCGACGGAAGAATCCTGCGGGTGCGCGGGCGCGGCGTCCCGAAGCGCGCGGGCGGCCACGGCGACCTGTTGGTCACCGTCAAGGTCGCGGTTCCGCCGAACCTCGACGGCGAGGCCGCCGAGGCGCTCGAGGCGTATGCAAAGGCCGAGCGGGCCAGTGGATTCGATCCGCGGGCCGGATGGAACGGTGCGTGATGGCCGCCAGCCGCAAGGCCGAGGATGCCCGCACGTTCCTGATCTCCGTGGCGGCCGAGCTCGCCGGCATGCACGCCCAGACGCTGCGGACCTATGACCGGCTCGGGCTGGTCAGTCCGCAGCGCAGCTCGGGCGGCGGCCGGCGCTACTCCGAGCGCGACGTCGACCTGCTTCGCGAGGTGCAGCGGCTGTCCCAGGACGAGGGTGTCAACCTCGCGGGGATCAAGCGGATCATCGAGCTGACCAACCAGGTCGAGGCCTTGCGGGCCCGGCTCGGTGAGATGGCCGACGAGGTGGAGCGACTGCGCGCCAACCAAAGACGTGACCTCGCCGTGGTGCCGAAGAGCACCGCGCTGGTCGTGTGGCAGCCGCGCGGCAAGCGCTAGCCACGCCTCGAGTGTGAACCTGGCGACGGGTCGCGCTCGGAACGTCGTCACGTTCACACTCGGCGCTAAGTGACCTCGATGGTGAACCTGGCCGCCGCCGGACTGCCCGCGGCATAGCGGTAGGTGCCCTGACGCAATGCGTCGGTCGGCGCGGACATCGGCTCGATCGCGACGACGTCGTCGCTGCCGGGCGCGAAGATCTGCGCAGCGCCGTAGCCCTCGACGAACGTGATCTCGACGCGTCGACCGCCGCCGGAGACCGCGAACCGCGCGCCGTCGGGCACGGAGTCGAATCCATCGTCGTAGGTGATCTCACCCAGCGGCTCGGCCGTGGCCGTCCACTCCGACGACGACCCGGTCGGGATGCCTTGCTCGTCGACCTCCAGATGTCGCATCGTCGGTGTCTCGAGCAGCCAGTCGCCGCGGGGCACTCCCGGCAGCCTGAAGTACGGGTGATACCCGAAGCACAGTGGCACGGCGGCTGCGGTCGTCGGCCGGACCGTCGTCGCGACGGTGAGCGTGCGATCGGCCAGGCTCACCCGCTGAATCAGCAAGTGCGGGAACGGAAACGAGGCCAGCAGCCGCGGCGTTCCGCCGTAGTCGAGGACCGCCGTCAGGGAGTCCTCCGATCGCTCGGTGACCAGCCAGCCGGGGTGGGCGGCCAGCACGCCGTGGATTGGCGCCTGCCCGTCGACCCGCACCCCGTTGGCGCCGGCGACGAGCGCGACATGGGTACCGTCGACTTCATAGCTGCTGTCGCTCAGGCGATTTGCCCACGGATACAGGATGGGGATGCCCATGGTCTTGCCGGCCGTGACGTAGGCGTCGAGCCCGCGCCGCTGGCCGAGGAACTCGTCGTCACCGTCGGCGAGCGACGAGACGACCATGCCCGCTCGCGGCACGACGGTCGCCGTCAACGACGACGACGGGTCGGTCAGCGTGACGGCTTCGAACTCAGACATCCGACGATTCTGTCACGGTCAACCGGCGAGGGGATCGTGCTGGATGCTGCCCGGATCGGCGCCCTTGGCGATCAGCGCGGCCTTGGTCGTCTCGATCATCTGCGGACTGCCGCTGATCAGGATCTGCCGGTCGCCCCAGCCGCCGTACCTGGTCACCACCTCGGGCAGCGTTCCGGTCTGGCGCACGTGCAGCCCACGGGGCGGGGTGACGTCGGGATAGTCGGCGGCCCACGGCGGATCGGTGGAGTACTCCGAGACCGGGGTCACCGACAGCCACGGGTTGGTCGAGGCCAGCTGCCACAGCGTCTCGAGGTCGTAAAGGTCGCAGGGATACCTGGCCCCAAAGAACAGGTGCACGCGCGGATTCACGCCACGGCGAGCCATGTCCATGATGATCGATCGCAGGGGCGCAAGGCCGGTGCCGCCCGCCACCATCAGCACGTCGCCGCCGCTGCGGTCGACGTGCAGCGCGCCATGCGGGTTGGACAGCCGCCACCGGTCTCCGAGCGCCGTCTCGGCGACGATGGCGGTGCTCACCATGCCGCCCGCGACCGACCGGACGTGGAACTCGACGGCGCCCCCGCGATCGGCCGGGATCGACGGGCTCAGGTAGCGCCAGCGCCGCGGCCACTGCGGCACCTGCACGGTGACGTACTGGCCCGCATGGAAGTACAGCGGCCGGTCGAGTTGCAGTCGGATGACCGACACGTCCCGGGTGGTCCTGAGGTGCTCGACGACGGTGCCGTCGACGAAGGGTGGCCCCTTCTCGGCATCAGCGGCCCCGCGCATGATGCCGCAGATCAGCGTGACGGCCTGCTCGGCGGTGTCGGCCAGCCGGTCGTCCCACTGATCGATCAGGTGACTCCGCAGGGCGGTGAGCAGCGCATCCTGCATGCTGTCGTAATGACGTTGCGCCACACCGTATTTGCGGTGGTCACGGCCCAGCTGGGCAAGGAAGGCCACCGGCTCCTCGGCGCGCTGTTCGATCAGCTCGCCGAGCAGCCACGTCATGGCACTGGCGAAGACGGTGCGCTGACGGCTCATGTCGGGCGGGAAGAGGTCGCGGACCGCGGTGTCGGTGGCGAACCAGCGGGTGTAGAAGCGGTGGATCAGCGCGTCGGAACCCGTCTCCGGATCGATGGCGGCACGAAGCGTCGCCAGCGCATCACGGTCGTCGAGTCCCACGTCGTTCGAGTGTAGGGGCGGGGAAAGGATCGTCGCGGGGAAAGGATCGTCGCGGGGAAAGGATCGTCGCGGGGAAAGGATCAGAGCCCGTGGATGCCCTTGTACAGCACCAGGGCGCCCAGCACGACCAGGATGCCGGCGACCAGAGTGGCGTGCTGTGCCTCCATCCAGTCCTTCAGCCGGGTCAGCGGTTGGTGCAACCGGTCACCGGACGCCGCGTACGCCAGGATCGGCAGCGCGACCGTCGAGGCGGCGATTGCGACGTAGTAGACGACGCCTAGGGCCGCGCCCGCCCGGCCCACGCCCTCGGTTCCGATCGCCAGACCCGCTGCGACACACATGAAGAGCACCTTCGGGTTCAGCACCACCAGGACCGACGCGGTGATAGCGGCCCTGGCGGGGGTGATCGTGGCGAAGCTGTTCATCCACTTCGGGGAATGCTCCGAACGTCCTCGCGTCAGCCATTTGTACAGGCCGAACGCGATCAGAGCGACGCCGGCGGCGATGCGCACCCAGGAGGCCCACCCCGGCGGCTTGTCAAGACCACCGCCGAGGAGGCTGGACACCTCGACGAAGATCGCCGTCAACACCGCCAGGCCCACTATCCAGCCGAACAGGTAGGCCAACCCGGCCGCCGTCGGCCGCGGCGAGTGCAGCACGAGCACCGCTGGGATGATCGACAGCGGTGAGAGTGCGACCACGAGGGCCAACGGGATCAGTTCGGCCAGCATCGCGTCGAACCTAGCAAGCCTGGGCGTTCGACCGAGGATTTTGCGCTATCGCCGATATTCGATTCGCGGGCCCCGCCCGCCTGTAGTCTCCGCTGAGTCCGGCAGCAGCGCGGGACGCCGGCGGAGGGGAACGTCCATGGTGGTCCGTCGCAGTAAATCCGGTCTGGCGCTGCTGGTCGTCATGTCGATGATCGCCATGCTGACGAGCTGCTCCAAGAGTGTGCCGGAGACGTCGACCAATCCGCCGCCCGGCGTCAACGCCGGTCCGGACGGCAAACCGGCGCCGTTCCGCGAGCCGGTGCGGCTTGCGAGCACCGACGGCGTCCTCGAGGTCCGGTTGTCGGCGCACCAGGGCACCGTCAACCTCGACACGGTCAAGCAACCGGTGACCAACTTCCTCGTGTTCGGCTTCGACCTGATCAAGGGCACCAGCTCCGACGGGTCGACGAAGGGCGACAACCTCTATCCCGCACCGACTCTGCACGTCGACCCGGGCCAGCGGCTGATCGTCCACTTCGACAACGACCTGCAAGACCTGACGATCAAGGACTTCTACGATCCGGCGATGACCCCCAAGGGCGGTGAGGTGCCGATCTATCCTCCGACGCTCACCGAGGCGCCGCTGAACCTGCACACTCACGGGCTGCACGTCAGCCCGTCGGGCAATGCCGACAACGTGCTGCTGTCCATCCCGGCGGGCATGGGCAACACCTACACCTACGACGTACCGGCCAACATGCCCAACGGGCTGTACTGGTATCACAGTCACCGGCACACGATGACCACCCAGCAGACCTACTTCGGCCTGGCGGGGCTGCTGGAGATCGGCCGGCCCGACGGCAACTTGCCGGTGGTCACGCAGAACAAGATTCCCGTGCGCGACATGGCAATTCAGTACAACTACGTCTTCGACCGGAACGGCAAGGGTCATCAGCTGAACAACTACAGCTGGGGTCAATGGGCGAGCACGCTCAAGCCGCCGGAGGGAAGCCAACTGGCCGACGGCACGTACCAGCCCAGCCTGGCACCGGTGAACATCCCCGATACCGCGATGGGGGCCAAGTACGTCGCGCCTTGGTGGTCGGGACCGCTGTCGCCGAAGAACAATCGCGGTCAGACCAACTTCATGCCGTCCAATCTGATCGCCTTCGACAGTCCGACGGAGAAGGTCGCCGAGAACCCGGCGTTGCCGGAGAACGAGCGCGATCTGCAGTACACGGTCAACGGCCAGTTTCAGCCCGAGTTGAAGATCAAGCCCGGCCAGACGGAGATCTGGGCGATCGCCAACATCAGCGACATCTCCTACATGACGCTGCGATTGACCGAGACCGCCACCGGGAACCACCCGAAGTTCGCGATCGTCGGGCAGGACGGCAACCCCTACACCCAGGTCGGCAGGCCCGTCTTCGGTGACGGCACGACACTCGACATCCCGCCGGCGTCGCGGTATGCGATCGCGGTGACCATGCCCAAGCAGGGGGACCTGGTGCTCGAGTTCCCACCGGACCCGAAGGCCACCGAGATCACCGATCCCGCTGTGCTGTATACCAACAACGGCACGAAGAACACGCCGGCGGTGCTTGGCAAGCTGAGCGTGGACCCGAAGTACATCAGCTATGCCGACGGCTTCTTCGTGTTCCCGACGCAGACCCTCATCCACGCCACCCCCGACACCAGCGGCGGCCAGGGCCAGACCACGGCGTTCGAGCCGGGTCAGAACCTCGGCGCCTACACCTCGTTCGTCGATACGTCGGTGATGACGCCCGCGGTCACGCGGGACTTGACCATCACCGACACGATCGGGGGTGACAAGGCCAGCAACAACGACCCCAAGGCCGTCATCTACTTCTTCGAACGCGCGGGCTTCCCGAACGTTCCGTTGATCCAGCCCCGCCTCAACTCGGTGGAGGAGTGGAAGATCACCAACCGCAACAACGATGCGCATCCAATGCACATCCACGTCAACGACTTTCAGGTCACGGCCATCGACGACCCGCATCGGGGGAAGACGGGCGTCGAGCCGTGGGGAGTGGACAACGTCAACGTCCCGGCCCCCGTCTTCAACGACATGCACGTGGTGACCACGCCGGCCAGCCTGACGTTGCGGCAGGAGTTCCTCGAGTATCCCGGGACGTACGTGATCCACTGTCACCGGCTCAACCACGAGGACAACGGCCTGATGGCCACCATCAACGTCATTCCCGAGGTGTCCACCTACGCCGTCGCGATTCCCGGATCGAACGGCAAGCCCGCGTCGGTGCAGGTGCGCAACGCCGACGGCGACGGCGTGCTGCAGACCGTGTTCCCGTTCCCCGACTTCGAAGGCGTGCCGTCGGTGGCGATGGCCGACGTCAACGGCGACGGCATCCTCGATTTGGTCGTCGGCACCGGCAAGGGAGTATCGCCTCAGGTCGTCGTCTACGACGGCAACAACACCAAGGAAGGCGTGTTCAAGACCGAACTCACCCGCTTCGCCCCGTTCGACGCGGGCTTCACGGGCGGAGTGACGGTCGCCGGCGCCGACATCGACGGAAACTCGATGGCGGACAACGTGATCGTCGGCTCGGGGCCGGGGATGGAATCGCAGATCAAGGTGTTCTCGTCGGTCGTACCGAGGGAAGCGGGCAAGGCGCCCGACGTGTTCTCCACCTTCACGCCGTACCCGGGTTCTCAATCGGGCGTGACGCTGGCGACCGGCATGGTCGACATGGGCTCGGGCCGGGAGAGCATCGTGACGGCGCCTGGCCCCGGTGAGGCGCCGCTGATCAAGACGTTCCGTTACGACCTGTATCAACCGACCGTCAGGGCCCGCGCCAACGGGACCGCGCCGCAGTCACATTCGGGTGGCGGTCCGAACGATCCGCGAATGACGTCGCAGTTCATGGCCTACGGGGAGGACTATCGGGGCGGCGTCGGCGTGTCGACGGGCTGGGTGGCGGGTGCCGAAGGCGGCGCCAAGAGCATCGTGACCAGTCAGCTCGCCGGGGACGGAACGGTGCGCGCGTGGTCCAGCGGGTCGCTGCTCGACGGGCAGCCGGGGATCTATCTGGACAACCCCAACCACCACGAGGATGACACCAAGTACGCCCAGATCGCCTCGTTCGCACCGTTCGCGGGCGGCCACGGCGTCGCCGTCGCGACGACGAGCACCACCGTCGGCGCCGACGTCCTGGTGGGCGGCGTGACACCGGCGGGGGTGGAAGTGCGCAGATACGTTCTGCAACGCGGGGCCCCGGACGCGACGACCGTCGACCCGAAGCTGGTGGGCACCCTTCCCGTGCTACCCGGTCAGACCGCGGCACCACCGCTCGGCGGCAGGTAGGCCGGCAGCCGGTCGTAGATGCGTTCCGGGGTCAGCGGCAGCTCGCGGAACCGCACGCCGGTGGCGTTCTCCACCGCGTTGGCCAAGGCTGGTGCGACGGGGTTGATGCAGCACTCCGCAATGCCCTTGGACTTCATCGGTCCCACGGAATCCGTGGACTGCACCAGCAGTAGCTCGGTCCGAGGCACGTCGGCGTAGGTCGGGATGCGGTAGTTGCGCAGGCTGGGGTTGGTCATCACGCCGTCGTCCACGTGGAAGTTCTCGGTCAGCGCGAAGCCGATGCCCATCGCGACGCCGCCGTCGATCTGCCCGCGCACCTGCGCCGGGTTGATGATCACCCCGGCGTCGGTGGCGTGCACGCTGTACAGGATCTGAATCTCACCGGTGACCCGGTGCACGGCGATGCGGAAGCCGTGCGAATTCGACGTGACGCTGCGGGGTGACCCGTAGGCCTTGCGCGACTCGGCGAACCGGATGCCGCGCGCGGTCGCCGCGTCGAGGATCTCGGCGAGCGTGAGCCTGGTGTCACCGCAGACGACGCCGTCGTCGTCCATCGCGCAGTCGGCGACGGGATGGCCGGTGAGGCGGGCGACGAAGCCGAGGATGCGGTTCCGCAGGGCGATCGAGGCGTAGTTCACCGCGTTGCCCGCGACGAACATGCCCGCGCTAGCGAATGCGCCGGTGTCGAAGCCGGTTCTATCGGTGTCGGACTGCACCAGGTGGATCCGGTCTGGTGTGGTGTTCAGGTTCGTCGCCGCGATCTGCACGTGCACGGTGGACGTTCCCTCGCCGAATTCGACCGTCCCGACGGCGATCTCGTAGCTGCCGTCGTCGCGCAGGGTGGCCCACGCATCGGAGATGTGGTCGGTCGGCGGTGCCGTCTCGTGCAGTGAGGTCGCCGAGCCGGAGCCGACGAGCCACTCTTCGCCGAGGTCGTGGCCGCTGTCGTCGCGTCGCAGCGCCTCGTCGACCAGGTCGATGCACTCGGTGATGCCGTCCTCGGTGAACTCGACGTCGTCGGCGTGGTCGGCAAGCGCGACCAGCGCATCACCCGGACGAACGACGTTGCGCCGCCGCAGTTCCGCCGGATCGATGCCGAGCTTGACCGCCAGCTCGTCGATCGCGCACTCGACCGCGAACGCCGGCTGCGTCATGCCATAACCGCGAAGGGCTCCACTGGGAACCGTGTTGGTGTAGACCGACCACGCGTCGAACTTCTTGTTGGGGCAGCGGTAGAGCCCGATCGCCGCGCCCGCGGCGAACAGCGTCTCGCCGCCGTGGTTGCCGTACGCCCCGGTGTTGGAGACGTTGCGGTAGCCGAAGGCGGTGAGCGTCCCGTCGGCCTTGGCCCCGAGGGTGACCGTGATCTTCATCGGGTGCCGCGGGGAGGCGGTGGTGAACTCCTCCTCCCTGGTGAATTCCCACGACACCGGCCGACCGGTGTCGAGCGTCGCCAGCGCGGGCAGGTCCTCGGAGATCAGCTCCTGCTTGCCGCCGAACCCGCCGCCGACCCGGGTGCAGAACACCCGCAGCTGGTCGGGACGCAGGCTGAACAGATGCGCCAGCTTCAGTTTGGCGACCGACGGCGACTGTGAGGCGGTGCGGACGTTGAGCCGGCCGTCCACCATCCACGCGATCGAACCGTGCGTCTCGAGGTGCGCGTGCTGGACCCGTGGTGAGAGGTACGTGGCCTCGTGCACCACGTCGGCCGCGGCCAGACCGGCTTCCAGGTCACCGATTTCGCCGTGGAGTTCGAGCAGGACGTTGTGGTCCTTGTCCTTGGCGAACGGGTCGTCGTAGCTGTGCAGCTGGGGAGCACCGTCGGACATCGCCTCCTCGGGGTCGAACACCGCGGGCAGCACCTCGTACTGCACGACCACCTTGCGGCAGCCCTCCTCGGCGGCCCGGACGGAGTCGGCGAGCACCGCCACCACCCGCTGCCCGGCGAACCGCACGACGTCGTCGAGCATGTAGGTGTCGTCGGGGTCGACGAGGTGGTCGGTGTGGATCGCGGTGCTGTAGCGCTTGCGCGGGACGTCCTTCCAGGTGTAAATCCTTTGGACCCCAGGGACTTCCATGGCGGCCGAGGTGTCGATCGCCACGATCCGGGCGTGGGCGTGCGGTGAGTGCAGCACCTTGAGGTGCAGCATGCCCGCCATGGCGGTGTCCATCGTGAACTCCGCGGTTCCCGTCACGACCCCGGTCGCCGCCGGCGCGCCGACGCTGGTGCCGACAGCCTGCCCCGGCTTGGCCTCCTCGATGGCGCTGACGCCGTTGACGGCATCCTCGATCGCGCGGTAGCCGGTGCAGCGGCACAGGTTTCCCTTCAGGGCGCGGGGCAGATCCCGCTTCTGCTCGTCGGTGAAGGTCGCCGCGGTCATGATCATCCCGGCGGTGCAGAACCCGCATTGGAAGCCGGGCGCGGCCCGGAACTGCTCCTGCAACGGGTGCAGGTCGTCCGGCGTGCCGAGGCCTTCGATGGTGGTGACCTCGCGACCGTCGGCCCGGAACGCCGGGGTGATGCAGCTGTGCACCGGCGTGCCGTCCAGCCACACCGTGCAGGCACCGCAATCGCCTGCGTCGCAACCCTTCTTGACGCCGAACACCCCCAGGGACCGGAGATGAGTCCGCAGGCACTGGCCGGGCTGCGGTTCGGCGTCGAACGCCTCGCCGTTCACCGTGTACGTCACGCGGTCGCTCCCATGCCGAGTTCGGCGCAGATCTGAGCGGCGTAGTGCCTGGCCAGGTGGCGGCGGTGGCCCGGGCTGCCGTTCGGGTCGGCGAACCAGACGTCGGCATCGAGGCCGTCGACGCGCTGGGTGACCTCTTCGGCGGACGGCACTGCGTCGAATACCAGTCGGACGGGGTGGGTGGTCGCCGCGGTGATGACCAGGGTCAGGTCGTCGGTGTGCGGGCTCCTGGTCCCGACCATGAAGATCGTCGAACGGCCGAGCTTGGTCAGGGTGAAGCGACGGTGGGCCTGCCGCTTGCGCAATGCACTCGCCGGAATGTGGATGCGGCGCAACAACTCTCCGGGTCCCAGGATCGTGGCGTGGTCGCCGGTCACGAAGTCGCCGGCGTCGACGGTGCGGACGGCACCCGTGGCCGACCACAGCTCGTAGGTCGCTTCCAGTGCGACGGCCATGGTGATCATCGGTCCTGCGGGCAGGGCCATGCAGATGTTGCCGCCGACGGTCGCCGCATTCCAGACCTTGAACGACGCGAGGAAGGACTCGCAGCTGAACCGCAGCAGAGGCGCGGCGGTCCAGTCCGGCGGAGTGGCGAGCGCGTAGAGGTCGGCGATGGTGCACATGGCGCCGATGTCGAGCCCATCGGCACCGGTCTCGAGCGAATCCCACCCCAGTGCCCCGAGGTCGATGAGCCGTCGCAGGTGAGGTTGCCGGTCGGAGTACAGCCAGGTGCCGCCGGCGAGCCAGGCGTCACCGGGTCGCCACGCCGGTCCGGGGACCTCCGGTGGATGGCGGACGACCTCGGTCACCGTGTCGATGTCCACGCAGTTCCCCTTCGTCGTTCGGCGTGCTGACTGTAGGACAGTTCGTTCGCTCACCGATGTGGAATGACGTCGTCACGGGTCACCGCGGGGACCACCACCGATCAAGATCAGTCAAACACCTTGCGAAGCAATGCGTTACGGGCGCTTGACCGTCCACCTCAGCGATGTCTCGGCGTTTGCTGAACTTCGCCGGTAGAGCCAACACCAGCGGCGGGTGCCGCCTATATTGTTACTGCCGTCAACCGCGGTGGGTGTGGGTGACGAAGGGCGGCGCGAGGACGGCGATGACCGACGACACCGAGGCCCATCACCCGTCGGAGCGATCAGGCGGCGCAGCGACCCTGCTCATCGGTCAGCAGGTCCGCCCTGGCCGCGAGGACGACTACCTCGCCTGGCAGAAGAAGGTCGACGCCGCCGCGGCGCGCTACCCAGGCTTCCGCAGGTCCGAACTCCGCCGTCCGACCGCCGTGCAACCCGACTGGATCATCGTGTATCAGTTCGACTCGCTGCCGCACGTCCAGAACTGGATGAACAGCGCTGCCCGTCAGGACTTCTTGAACCGCGCGGCAGACATCTTCGACGGACCGGGAACGCAGCAGGTGGTCGCGCAGGACAGCAAGGTCGACGACACCCTGGTCACGGTCGTGGTGACGCACCGCGTGGCCGACGACCAGGTCGAGGATTTCCTGGCGTGGCAGGAGCGGGTCCGCGAGGCCGAGAGCGCGTTCGCCGGGTTCTGCGGATCGGAGATCTTCCGTCCGGTCGAGGGTGTCCAGGACGAGTGGACCGTCTCCTACCGGTTCGACGACGCCGACCACCTCGACGCCTGGCTGACCTCCGGCGTGCGTCAGGAGTTGTTGCTGGACAAGCGGTTCGGCGACTTCAAGCTGCGCACCATCGACCACTCGTTCGGCAACTGGTTCGACTACGGCGACGCTGGATCGCCGCCGCCGTCGGACTTCAAGACCTCGATCGCGGTGTGGATGGGCCTGTATCCGACGGTGGTCTTCCTCACCCTGCTGACCGCCCCGCTCGGCATGCCGCTCTGGCTGGGCTTGCTGGTGGGCAACCTGCTGTCGAGCTTCGTGATGAGCTTCGTCACGATGCCCTTCTACGGAAATCCCATTCTGCGATTCTGGATGTCGCCGGCCAAGGACGCGCGGCAACCATGGACCAACGTCAAGGGATTCTTACTGGTGCTGGCCATCAACGCCGTCTGGGCGGTGATCTTCTACCTGCTCACGGTGAAGTTCTGGCACCTGCCCTGAACCGGTCCGTCGAATCGGCATCGAGGAAGCGCACGTCAGGGTGGTTGGCTCTCAGCCTCTTTCGGACCGAGGAACAGCTCGTCTCGCGGCTGGCATCCCAGCAGCGCCAGCGTGGCCCGTCGGCGCAGTGCTGCAGCCTGGGACTACTGAAGTCGAGTTTGCCCGACGGGTTATTGACCAGGACGTATAGTTCGTCGGAATGTCTCAGCGAGCGCACTCCTGGGGCCGTGACGGCGAGGAGGGCTGCAGTACCTGCGGGAACTGCCCGTCGACGAGCTGAAGCTCGATCAGCAGTTCGTCACGCCGATCCTCGAGGACCGGCGCGCCGCGTCGATCGTGCGCGCCGTCATCGACCTGACCCATGACCTGCAGGTCACGTGCGTGGCCGAGGGCGTCGAGGGCTCGGCGGTCGCCGACCTGCTCGAGGAATACGGGTGCGATCTGGCACAGGGGTACTACTTCAGTCCGCCCGTCGCAGCGCCCATGCTGCTCGACACCACTGGCGATGCTCGATCCGTTGACCGCACCGCAGTAGACGCCACGGCCGGAAATCGGTCAGGGTTGAGCGGAACAGACTCAACCTTGACTGCGTTGAACAACGCGAGAAGCATTTCCCCCTCAAACGATATGGAGGTGTCGTGGACTCGTTCAACCCGACCACGAAGACCCAGGCGGCGCTGAGTTCGGCGTTGCAGGCGGCCAGCGCCGCAGGCAACCCGGAGATCCGGCCCGCTCACTTGTTGATGGCGTTGCTGACCCAGACCGACGGGATCGCCGCGCCTCTGCTCGAGGCCGTCGGCGTTGATCCCGCGATCATCCGGACCGAGGCGGCCGGTCTCGTCGACCGTCTGCCCAAGGCCAGCGGCGCCAACTCGACGCCCAACCTCTCGCGCGAGTCGCTGTCCGCGGTCACCGCGGCCCAGCAGCTCGCCGGCGAGATGGACGACGAATACGTCTCCACCGAGCACCTGCTCGTTGGTCTGGCGACCGGCGACTCCGACGTCGCCAAGCTCTTGGTCAACCACGGCGCGTCACCGCAGGCGCTCCGGGAGGCATTCACCAAGGTGCGCGGCAGCGCGCGGGTCACCAGTCCCGATCCGGAGGGCAGCTACCAGGCGCTGGAGAAGTACTCCACCGACCTGACCGCCGCCGCCCGCGAGGGCAAGTTGGACCCAGTCATCGGACGCGACAACGAGATTCGTCGCGTGGTGCAGGTGCTGAGCCGCCGCACCAAGAACAACCCGGTGCTCATCGGCGAGCCCGGCGTCGGCAAGACCGCGATCGTCGAGGGCCTCGCCCAGCGCATCATCGCCGGCGACGTGCCGGAGAGCCTGCGCGACAAGAGCGTCATCTCGCTGGACCTCGGCTCCATGGTGGCCGGCGCGAAGTACCGCGGTGAGTTCGAGGAACGCCTCAAGGCCGTGCTCGACGACATCAAGAACTCCGCCGGACAGGTCATCACGTTCATCGACGAGCTGCACACCATCGTGGGCGCCGGCGCGACCGGTGAATCCGCGATGGACGCCGGCAACATGATCAAGCCGATGCTGGCCCGCGGCGAGCTTCGGCTGGTCGGCGCGACCACCCTCGACGAGTACCGCAAGTACATCGAGAAGGACGCCGCCCTGGAACGCCGCTTCCAGCAGGTGCTGGTCGGCGAACCGTCGGTCGAGGACACCGTCGGCATCCTGCGCGGCCTCAAGGACCGGTACGAGGTGCACCACGGCGTGCGCATCACAGACTCCGCCCTGGTGGCGGCGGCCACGCTGAGCGACCGCTACATCACCTCGCGGTTCCTGCCCGACAAGGCCATCGACTTGGTCGACGAGTCCGCGTCACGGCTGCGCATGGAGATCGATTCCCGGCCCGTCGAGATCGACGAGGTCGAACGGCTGGTCCGGCGTCTCGAGATCGAGGAGATGGCACTGGCCAAGGAATCCGACGACGCGTCCAAGGACCGTCTGGAGAAGCTGCGCTCCGAGCTGGCCGACCACAAGGAAAAGCTGGCGGAGCTGACGACTAGGTGGCAGAACGAGAAGAGCGCCATCGACATCGTCCGCGAACTCAAGGAGGAGTTGGACACGCTGCGCGGCGAGTCGGAGCGGGCCGAGCGCGACGGCGACCTGGCCAAGGCCGCCGAGCTGCGGTACGGCCGCATCCCCGAGGTCGAGAAGAAGCTCGACGCAGCGCTGCCCGTCGCCGAGGCGCGCGAGAACGTGATGCTAAAGGAGGAGGTCGGACCCGACGACATCGCCGAGGTGGTCGAAGCCTGGACCGGCATCCCCGCCGGGCGGATGCTCGAGGGCGAGAGCGCCAAGCTGCTGCGCATGGAGAGCGAACTCGGCAAGCGAGTCGTGGGACAGCGCAAGGCCGTTCAGGCCGTCTCCGACGCCGTGCGCCGGACGCGGGCCGGCGTCGCCGACCCCAACCGGCCGACGGGATCGTTCATGTTCCTGGGCCCGACCGGTGTCGGCAAGACCGAGCTGGCCAAGGCGCTCGCGGAGTTCCTGTTCGACGACGAGCGGGCGATGATCCGCATCGACATGAGCGAGTACGGCGAGAAGCACTCCGTCGCTCGCCTGGTCGGTGCGCCTCCGGGCTACATCGGCTACGACCAGGGCGGCCAGCTGACCGAGGCGGTGCGCAGGCGCCCGTACGCGGTGGTGCTGTTCGACGAGATCGAGAAGGCCCACCCGGACGTGTTCGACGTGCTGCTGCAGGTGCTCGACGAGGGCCGGCTGACCGACGGTCAGGGCCGCACGGTCGACTTCCGCAACACCATCCTCATCCTGACGTCGAACCTGGGCGCCGGGGGCTCCGAGGAGCAGGTGATGGCCGCGGTGCGCTCGGCGTTCAAGCCCGAGTTCATCAACCGGCTCGACGACGTCATCGTCTTCGACGGCCTGAACCCCGAGGAGCTGGTGTCGATCGTCGACATCCAGCTGGCTCAGCTGCAGAAGCGGCTGGCTCAGCGACGGCTGCTCCTCGAGGTGTCGCTGCCCGCCAAGAAGTGGCTGGCCGAGCGGGGCTTCGACCCGCTGTACGGCGCCCGTCCGTTGCGTCGGCTGCTGCAGCAGGCCATCGGCGACCAGCTTGCCAAGCAGTTGCTGGCCGGTGAGGTGCACGACGGCGACGTGGTTCCGGTCAACGTGAGCCCGGACGGCGACGCGCTGATCCTGGGATGAGCGCTCGCGCGACGACCTTCAACTCGGGCTAACCCAGCCATCGAGTGTGCTGACCGATCGCGAATCGTGGACGAAACGCGATCTGGCAGCACGCTCGGCGCTGGTTGGGGGTTAGAACGCGGTGCTGGGGACGTCGGTCTCAGTGCCCACCAGCGCCTCGACGATCCGCGCCGCCACCGCGTCCGGATCCAGCCCGGTCGGCAGCTTCGGCGGATCCCCGGCGATCGCCCGCCCGGCCAGGCCGGTCTCGGTGTGCGGCGGCCGCACGTCGACCACGCGGATCTTGCGTCGCCGCGCCTCGCCGCGGACCGCGGTGAACAGTGCGGCCGTCGCGGCCTTCACCGCCGAGTAGGCCGCCATGTTCGCCATCGGCTTCTCCGCCACCACGGCGCTGATGCCGAGGATCACCCCGCCCGACTCGAGCACTGGGAGCGCCGCCCGGACCAGTCGCAACGGCCCCAGGAAGTCCACCAGCACCAAGTCGTCGACGGTGTCGTCGTCGACCTCGGTGACCGGACCGAATGCGACCACCCCGGCCGCGATGACCAGGCCGTCGAGCCGGCCGTGCCGTTCGGCGGCGGCCGCCACCACTGAGCGCGGGGCGTCCGGTTCGCGGAGATCAGCCGGGGCGATGTGCGCGCCATCGACGCCGAGGCCGGTCAGCGCCTCGCCCGAGCGTGCGCTGATGGTCACGTCGGCCCCACGATCGGCCAGCAGGCGGGCGATGCGGGACCCGAGCGCGCCGGTGGCGCCGACGACGAGGAAGGCCTTGCCGGAGAGGTCGCTCACCCGACCAGTGTGCGCGCCGGGCGTGGGCGAACCGGCCCGACGAGGCGTGACCGGTTTGTGATCAGTTCGAGTTCTGGCGAAACCCGTACCAACCAGTAGGCTGGGGCTCAATGGTCCCCCTTTGGTTCACGCTGTCCGCACTCTGTTTCGTGGGTGCGGCGGTCTTGCTGTATGTCGATCTCGACAAACGGCGTGGCCTGGGCAGGCGCCGCAAGTCCTGGGCCAAGTCCCACGGGTTCGACTACGAGCACGAGTCGAGCGAGATCGTGCAGCGCTGGAAGCGTGGGGTCATGTCCACCGTCGGCGACGTGTCGGCCAAGAACGTGGTGCTCGGACAGATCCGCGGCGAGGCCGTGTTCATCTTCGACCTGGAGGATGTGGCGACGGTCATCGCGTTGCATCGCAAGGTCGGCACCAACGTCGTCGTCGACGTGCGGCTCAAGGACATCAAGGAGCCGCGTGAGAGCGACATCTGGCTCCTCGGCGCCATCGGCCCACGGATGGTCTACTCCACCAACCTCGACGCGGCCCGCCGGGCGTGTGACCGCCGCATGGTGACGTTCGCGCACGCCGCGCCCGACTCCGCCGAGATCATGTGGAACGAGCAGCACTGGACGCTGGTCAGCATGCCCATCACCAGCACCCGCGCGCAGTGGGACGAGGGACTGCTGACCGTGCGGCAGTTCAACGATCTGCTGCGCGTGCTGCCGCCGATCCCGCAGCCGGGCCAGAACGGTGTGGCGGGGCAGGCCATCGCGCGACGCGGCGGCTCGCCGAGTCGGCCCCTGGCCCCGCGGCCCGCCGAACTCCCCGCCGGTCGCTCTGACGCGCCGCCGAGCCGTGGCGACGTCGGCCGCTACACCCAGCAGCGTCCGCCCGTGCGCAACGGGCGGCAGTCTCCGCACTATCAGCGCTGACACCCTTCGGCGCCTGTAACGCCCCATCCCCGGGCAAGTAACCTGTCCGCATGTCACGTCCCGTCGCATTGATCACCGGGCCGACGTCCGGGTTGGGATTGGGCTTCGCGCGCCGATACGCCGTCGACGGTTACGACCTGGTGCTGGTCGCACGCGACGTCGAGCGGCTGGAGCAGCTCGCCGAGGAACTTCGGGCCGACGCCGGGGTCGAGGTGGAGGTGCTGCCGGCCGACCTGGCGGTGGCGGCCGACCGCGGGAAGGTCGCCGACCGGCTCTCGCAAGGCGTGCGAATCCTGGTGAACAACGCGGGTTTTGGCACCTCGGGAGAGTTCTGGAGCGCGAACTTCGGCGCCCTGCAATCGCAGCTGGACGTCAACGTCACCGCGGTGATGCAGCTGACCCACGCCGCGCTGCCACCCATGCTGGCCGCGGGTGCGGGCAGCGTCGTCAACGTCGCAAGTGTCGCAGGACTGCTCCCGGGTCGGGGCTCGACCTACTCGGCGTCCAAGGCGTGGGTGATCTCGTTCTCCGAGGGCCTGGCCAATGGCTTGGACGGTACGGGCGTCGGCGTGCACGCACTGTGCCCCGGCTTCGTCCGCACCGAGTTCCACGAGCGCGCCGGCATCGACATGGCCGGCACACCGTCGATTCTGTGGCTCGAGGTCGCCGACGTGGTGCGCGACTGCTTGGCCGGCGTGGCCAAGGGCGAGGTGGTGATCGTTCCCGGTCTGCAATACAAAGCGCTCACCACCGCGGGGCGCGTAGTGCCGAGAAGCCTGGTGCGGGCGGCGACGAAGGTCGTGGGACGCGGCCGTGGACGGACATAGGCCTGAAGCCGTGGACGGACATAGGCCTGAAGCCGTGGACGGACATGGGTGCTAGGTGCTCATCTGGTGTGCTGTGAGAGTGGCGAACCCACCGCGATCGCGATCTGGCAGCACACTCGATGCGGGGCGGAGACCTGAGTGCGCGCACTGATCGCGCTCCTGCTTGCCGTCGTCGTCGGGATCGCTGGCGGCTGCTCCGACGATCCCGTGCCCAGCCCATACGCCACGACGGGCGCCAAGATCGGCGAATCGCTCGCCGTGCTGGGGTGGAACGTCTCGGCGGCGAACCTGCGCTTCGACGGCGACTACGTGCTCGTCGACGTCGACGCGTCACCATCGCGAGCGGGTGGTCCGCACGCGAAGGTCGACAGCCTCCGATTCGGCCTCTACGGTGCGTTGGCCCACCCGATCGAGAGCACCGCGCTGGGTAGCTGCTCCGGAGTCACCAACCTCAATCTGCAGCCCGCCGTCTCCCCGAACCCCGAAAAGCTCTCGGGCACGATCTGTTTGGGGCCGCTGCGCGATCAGACGCAGGTGCGCGGGGTCTACATGTACTCACCGCAGGACCGGATCCCCGGCACCATCGCCGCCTATGGCGCCTCATTCCCGGTCGGTCTGAACCCCACCAGCGACACCGAGACCGGGCTGGTGCTCAAGTCCACCAGCGCCGACGCCTTCGACGCGTCGGGCTCGCAGCTGATGCCGACAGTGCTGGGAGAACCCAACGCCTTCACTGGGAATGGCTACATGCTGCTGGGTCTGGACATCAGCGGGCTGGCCTCGCGGTACCGCGACGACTCGATGCGGCGCGGCGGCCCACTGATGGTGCAGGTGACCCCGACGCTGCCGGGCAAGGGCCTGTCCTACGCGTGCTCGGTGTATGGCGCCTCGCTGCTGGTCCTGCCCGACTCGTCGCTGGACGCCGTGTCCGTGCGGGGTTCGCTGTGCACGCAGGGCGAGATCAACCAGGCTCTGCTGTACGCCACGGTCGCGGTGGTCGGCACCCACGCCGCACTGTGGACGACGAAGTGACCGAACCCGCCGGTCCGACCGAGTGGGGCGCCGCGCCCGGCGTCGGGCCGTGGCTCGAGGAACGGGAGGGCCCGCTCCCGGCCGACTCCCGCTACGACCCCGACCTGCTGCGCGACGGCGACAGCCGCAACGTCGTCGATGCCTACCGGTACTGGACGCGCGAGGCGATCATCGCCGACATCGACCAGCGGCGGCACCCGCTGCACGTCGCCATCGAGAACTTCGGCAACGACGCCAACATCGGCGCGGTGGTCCGCACGGCCAACGCGTTTGCGGTCGACACCGTCCACATCGTCGGCAAGCGCCGGTGGAACCGGCGGGGCGCCATGGTCACCGACCGCTACCAGCGGCTGCGCCACCACGACACCACCGCCGAACTCTTGGCGTTCGCGGCCCAGGAGAGCCTCGAGGTGATCGCGGTGGACAACGTGCCCGGGGCGGTCCGGCTGGAACACACCCGGCTGCCGCGCAATTGCCTGCTGATCTTCGGACAGGAGGGTCCCGGCATCACGGTCGAGGCTCAGCGGGGCGCCGCCGTCACGGTATCGATCGCCCAGTTCGGCTCGACGCGCAGCGTGAACGCCGCGGTGGCCGCGGGCATCGCGATGCACGCGTGGATCGCGGCGCATGCCGACACGTCGCAAGCGTGGTAGGGCAGGATGAAGACCATGGATCAGCTGTGGGCCAATCGTGCGGCCAGCGCCGAGGCCGCGATCGCCAAACGGCACTTCCGAAAGCTCTGGCAGCTGCCGGGCACCCAGCTCGGCGTCGTGGCCTGGCCGCCCGCCAAGAAGAACGCGTCGTTCGGCACGTGGCACTACTGGTGGCAGGCACATCTGCTCGACTGCCTGGTCGACGCGCAGCTGCGCGACCCCACGCCGGAGCGGCGGGCGACCATCGAGCGCCAGATCCGAGGTCATCACTGGCGCAACACCTTCCGCTGGACGAACGACTACTACGATGACATGGCTTGGCTCGCATTGGCTTTGGAGCGTGCCGGCAGCCAGGCCGGCGTCGAGCGGCCCAAGGCGCTGGACACGCTGGCCGATCAGTTCCTCAACGCCTGGGTGCCCGAGGACGGCGGCGGCATCCCCTGGCGCAAGGAGGACCAGTTCTTCAACGCCCCCGCCAACGGTCCAGCCGGCATCTTCCTGGCGCGCTATGACCGGCTGCGGCGCGCCCAGCAGATGGCCGACTGGATCGACGAGACGCTGATCGACCCCGAGACCCACCTGGTGTTCGACGGCATCAAGGGCGGCTCGATGGTGCGGGCGCAGTACACGTACTGCCAGGGCGTCGTCCTCGGCCTCGAGGTCGAACTCGCCACCCGCACCCAGGACACCCGACACCCGCTGCGCGCGCGCCGACTGATCGACGCGATCGCCGACAACATGGCGCCCGGCGGCGTGATCGCCGGCGCCGGCGGGGGAGACGGCGGGCTGTTCGACGGCATCCTCGCGCGCTACCTCGCGCTGGCGGCCACGCACCTGCCCGAGGACTCCGCCGAGGACACCCAGGCGCGCGCCACCGCGAAGGAGTTGGTGCTCAAGTCGGC
Organism: uncultured Actinomycetota bacterium; assembly: GCA_963846985.1. Taxonomy (GTDB): domain Bacteria; phylum Actinomycetota; class Actinomycetes; order Mycobacteriales; family Mycobacteriaceae; genus Mycobacterium. The sequence goes on along the minus strand of CAWJYC010000008.1, from coordinate 192,776 downwards.
CCAGTCCGCGTGGGACTTCCGGCAGACCGTCGACGGGCTGCCCCTGTTCGGGGCGTTCTGGGACCGCAACGCTGACCTGCCCAAGGCCGGCGGCAAGGACGCACAGTTCGTCGAGGGCGCGGTCAACGCCTCCGAAGTTCCCGAGCGGGATCTATCGGTGCAACTGTCGGGCTGGATGCTGATGGAAGCGGCCCACGCGGTGGCCGACGAGACCCCCGCCGGGCAGCTTGTCATGGACGTCGTCGATCCACCCGAGGGGGAGGACGGTCCGCAGTGAGTCCCGCCGATCAGCTGTCGGGGGGCTGGACGCCCGATCAGCAGACCATCGATGACGCCAACCTGACGCAGTTCATCGGGTGGCTGGCCGACACCGGGCGAGGGGAGTTCGCCGACTACCACGCGCTGTGGTCGGCGTCCGTCGACGACGTCGAGTGGTTCTGGGGAGCGGTCTGGCACTACTTCGACATCTCTGCGGCCACGCCCCCGACGGCGACGCTCGCAAGCGGCGACATGCCCGGTGCGCAGTGGTTCCCCGGCGCGACACTGAACTACGCCACCCAGATCTTCCGGAACGCCGACGAGGACCGCCCAGCGCTGGTGGTGGCCGGCGAGGACGGTTCGACGGAATGGTCGTGGGCGCGGTTGTACAGCGAGACAGCGGCTTTCGCGTCATATCTGCGCAGCGTCGGGGTGGTGCCCGGCGATCGAGTGGTCGGCTATCTACCGAACGTCGGCGAGGCCGTGGTCGCCTTCCTCGGCGCCGCGAGCGTCGGCGCCACCTGGGCGGTTTGCAACCAGGATCTGGCCGTCGGCGGTGTCGTCGCGCGGCTCGGGCAACTGGAGCCGAAGGTGCTGGTGGCCAGCGACGGCTCGGTGTACGCCGGCAAGCGGCGCGACCGGCATGCCGAACTGGCCGAGATCCGCAGCCAGTTGCCCACCCTGGTGGCAACGGTGGTGGTACCGCGGCTCGGTGAGCCGATCGAGGACGCTGCCGTGGGCAGGCGCGAAGCGACCCGGGAATCGATGAAGCGGTGGGACGAGGTGCTGGCCCACGGCGCCGACGCCGACCTCGAGATCACGCCCGTCCCGTTCGACCATCCGCTTTGGGTGCTCTTCTCCTCCGGCACCACGGGCACGCCGAAGGGCATCGTCCACGGGCATGGCGGCGTTCTGCTCGAACACCTGAAATACCTTCACCTGCAACTGGACCTGAAGCCCGCCGACCGCTTCTTCTGGCAGTCCAGCACCAGCTGGATGATGTGGAACCTGCTGGTATCCGGACTACTGGTCGGGTCAACCATCGTGCTGTACGACGGCAGTCCCACATACGGCCGCACCGACTACCTCTGGCAGGTGGCCGCCGACCACGAGGTCACCGTGATCGGTGCGGGCGCCGGCTACTGGCTGGCGTGCGCCAAGGAGGAGTTGAGCCCGGTTGAGGATCATCCGCTCGAGTCGCTTCGGGCGGTCGGCTCGACGGGATCGCCGTTGCCCGCCAGCGGCTTTCGTTGGCTGCAGCAAGGCCTCGGCCGCGCCGTCCCGGTGATCTCGATGAGCGGCGGTACCGACGTCGTCACCGCGTTCATTGGCGGCACGCCGCTGGTCCCCATCCGCGCCGGTGAGCTCAACGCGATCTGCCTGGGCGTGGCGGCGCAGGCCTGGGGCGAGGGCGGCCGGTCGGTGACGGAGCAGGCCGGCGAGCTGGTGGTGACCAAACCCATGCCGTCGATGCCGGTGTTCTTCTGGAACGACGACGACGGGGAGAAGTACCGTGCGGCGTACTTCGACAAGTATCCGGGCGTGTGGTGCCACGGTGACTGGATCACCATCACCGAGCGCAATTCGGTTGTGGTGCATGGCCGTTCGGATGCAACCCTAAACCGTGGCGGCGTCCGGATGGGAAGCGCCGAGATCTACAACGCGGTCGAGGGCATGCCGGAGGTCGAGGACTGCCTGGTGGTCGGGGTGGAACTCGACGACGGTGGGTATTGGATGCCGCTGTTCGTCGCGTGCGCCGAGGGCGTTCGATTCGACGACGACCTGAAGGCGCGAATCGTCGACGCCGTCCGCACCGGGGCCTCGCCGCGGCACGTGCCCGACGACGTCATCGGGGTGCCCGGCATCCCGCGCACCATGACGGGCAAGCGCCTCGAGATTCCGATCAAGCGAATCCTTTTGGGCGCCAACGCGTCCGACGTCCTCACCCCGAGTGCCGTGGACCGTCCCGAGCTGCTCGGCGAGTTCGAGAGCCACGCGAGGACATGACCGAGACGGCTGATGCCTCGCGCCAGGGCTGGCGGGCGCACAGCCGGTTCGGTCGCGACCCCACCGCGGCCCGCAGCGGTGAGAACCTCGCCGCGGCTCTTCTGCTGGCGTTCACCGTCATCGCCATCGTGTGGGCCAATTCGCCATGGACGCAGGGGTATTCCGACTTCTGGAGCACCGAGGTCGGGCTGCGGTTCGGCGACATCCACGCCGAACTGAGCGTCAAGCACCTGGTCAACGACGGCCTGATGACGTTCTTCTTCTTCATCGTCGGGCTGGAGGTGAAGAGCCAGTTCACCATTGGCGAGCTCACCGAGCGCGCTCGCGCTGCGGTCCCGGTCATCGCTGCGGTCGCCGGCCTGATCCTGCCGGCCATCGTCTTCCTGCTGTTCAACCCCTCGGGTGCCGATGCCCGGGCCTGGGGAGTGGTGATCTCCACCGACACCGCGTTCCTGGTGGGCGCGCTGGCGATCATCGGTCCGCAGTGCCCGGCCCGGCTGCGGACCTTCCTGCTGACCCTGGCCGTCGTCGACGACGTCGGAGCACTGCTGGCGATCGCCGTCTTCTACTCCGAGCACGTCAGCCTGGTACCGCTGCTGGTGGCGGTCGCGCTGGTCGCAGCCATTGCGGCCGTGCGACTGCTGCCGACGGGACAGGGCCCCGCCTATGCGGCGCTGGCGGTCGGGCTGTGGCTGGCGCTGTCGGCGGGTGGCGTGCACCCGACCCTGGCCGGCGTCGTGGTCGCCCTGCTCATCCCGGTGTTCACCCCAGAGCGGCAGCGCGTCGAAGAGGCCGTCGACGTCATCCGCGCGTTCCGGCAGTCGCCGAACTCGGAGTACGCCCGTGCCGCGAGTCGCAGCCTGAGACAATCCATTTCGATCAACGAGCGCCTGCAGACCGGCTTCGGATCCTACGTCTCCTTCTTCGTGCTGCCGCTGTTCGCGCTGGCCAATGCCGGCGTTCACCTCGACCGGGACACGATGGCCGCGGCCCTGCGGTCGCCCCTGACGTGGGGCGTCGTCACCGGCCTGGTGGTCGGCAAGTTCATCGGGATCACGGGTGCGACGGTCCTGGTGCGCGCCTCCGGCCTGGGGGTGCTGGCGCCGGGTCTGACGCTGCCCCGGGTGGCGGGCGGCGCGGCACTCTCGGGCATCGGGTTCACCATCTCGCTGTTCATCATCGACCTGGCGATCGAGGACCCAGCCAAGCAGGACCAGGCCCGTGTCGGCGTGCTCGCCGCGTCGGTGCTGGCCATGGTGCTCGGCTGGGCCACCTTCCGGGTCACCGACTGGCTGAGTCCGCCGCAGTCGGTGGGAATGACGCTGATCCGCGCCGTCGATCCCGGCCGCGACCACCTCCGGGGAGACCCCGACGCGCCACTGACCCTGGTGGAGTACGGCGACTTCGAATGTCCGTTCTGTAGCCGGGCGACCGGCGCCATCGACGAGGTGCGGGAGTACTTCGGCGACGGCCGGCTGCGCTACGTGTGGCGGCACCTGCCGCAGGAGCGCGTTCACCCGCACGCGATGGACGCCGCCCGGGCCAGCGAAGCGGCCGCGCTGCAGGGCCGGTTCTTCGAGATGGCGGTCCGGATGTTCGAGTTCCAGGACCACCTCGAGTGGGAGCACATCTACCGCTATGCGGACGGAATCGGCATGGACATCGCGAAGTTCGACGAGGACCTGCATTCGTCGAAGGTTCTGCACCGGGTGCAGGACGACGCGCAGGACGCCGAGCTGATGGATCTCGGGTCGACGCCGACCTTCTTCGTCAACGGCCGGCGGCACCGGGGCCCGTGGGACGCAGCCAGTCTGATCCGGGCGCTGGAGGCGGGCGACTGACCCGTCGTCGCCGGTCTGCTTGAATCCCCGTGTGACCGACACCGAACGCGCCCGCATCGACTTCCCAGCCACGATCGGGGTCTGGTGGGCCAGCGACACCTGGGCCATCGCCGACGCGCAGGACGTCGCACGGGAGATCGAGGCGCTGGGCTACGGCTCGCTGTTCATCCCCGAGGTGACCGGCAAGGAGTGCCTGACGCAGTCGGCGGCGCTGCTGTCGGCCACCGAGCGGCTCGTCGTCGGGACGGGCATCGCCAACATTCACGCACGGGCGGCGTCGGCCGCGGAGTCCGGCGGCCGCACGCTCAGCGCCCTGCACCCGGGCCGGTTCGTCCTCGGGTTGGGCGTCAGCCACGCTCCGCTGGTCGAGTACGGGTTCGGTGGCGTGTACGAAAAACCGCTGGCCACGATGCGCGCTTACCTCGACAAGATGGCGTCGGTGCCAGAGGCGATCGAACCGGGTGCGGGCCGGCCGGTCCGGCTTCTGGCGGCGCTCGGCCCGAAGATGATCGAGCTGTCCGGCAGCCATGCCGACGGCGCGCACCCGTACCTGGTGCTGCCGGAGCAGTCCCGCAAGACGCGCGAGCTGCTCGGGCCGGACAAGTGGATCGTCTCCGAGCAGGCCGTCGTCGTGGGCGGCGACCCCGACGAGCAGCTGAGCAACGCGCACGGTCACCTCAACGTCTACAGCGGACTGCCCAACTACCGAAACTCGTGGCTGCGCCAGGGTTTCGACGAGTCCGACCTGGTTCGTGGTGGCTCGGACCGGCTGGCCCGCGGGCTGGTCGGGATGGGCTCGGTCGACGACGCGGCGGCCACGGTGCGGGCGCATCTGGATGCGGGCGCCGACCACGTCGTCGTGCAGGTGCTCGGGGACAATCCCATGGCCGATCCGCGCCCGGCGCTGCGCACGCTGGCCGACGCGCTGGGTCTGCGCTAGGACGATTCGGTCTCGCGCTTGGCGGCTCGGCGGCGCTTGAGCCACTCGTAGGCGATCGGGGCGACCGAGATCAGGGCGATCAGGATGAAGATCGGCTCCAGCAGCTTCTGGATGATCGCGAACTGGCCGAGGCCGTAGCCGAGCAGGATCAGGCCGACGCCCCACACCACCGCGCCGATCACGTTGAACAGCGTGAAGATCCCGTAGTTCATCTTCGCGGCGCCCGCGGTGATGGGGGCGAGCGTCCGCACGATCGGTACGAACCGGGCCAGCACGATGGCGAAGGGCCCGCGAGCCTCGAAGAAGGCGTGCGCCTCCTCGAGGTAGCGCTGCTTGAGAACGCGGGCGTTCGGCTTGAACATCGAGGTGCCGATGGTGCGGCCGACGAAGTAGCCGACCTGGCCGCCGAGGATGGCGGCGATCGGGACGAAGACCAGCAGCTTCCACAGGGCGAAGTCGCTCTGGTTGACGTTCTGCGCGGTCTCGGTGCCCGCGGCCAGCATGCCCGCGACGAACAGCAGCGTGTCGCCGGGTAGTACCGGAAACAGCACGCCCGATTCGATGAAGACGACAACCAGCAGGCCGATCAGCGCCCAGGCGCCGAAGTAGCCGATCAGCGTCACCGGATCGAGGAAGGCCGGCATCAGGGCCAGGGTGGTCGTGGTCATGGCTCACCAAGATACCGGTGCTCCCCGAGAGCCATGCCGATCTTGGTTCGGCACCCCGCGGGTCGCGCCCGCGGATTAGGGTCGATCGCATGGCCACTCACAAAGCCGTCCAGGTCGCCTCAGCCGGTGAAGCACTCGTCCTGGCCGATGTCGAAACCACCTCACCGCCGCGCGACCACGTCCGCATCGCCGTCGCCGCGGCCGGGGTCTGCGGCACGGACCACGCCGTCGTCAACGGCGGCTTCCCGGGGCTGTCCTGGCCGGTGACTCCGGGTCACGAGATCGCGGGCACCATCGCTGAGATCGGCGACGGCGTCGAGGACTTTGCGATCGGCGACCGGGTGGAGGTCGGGTGGTTCGGCGGCAACTGCAACCGCTGCGTGCCGTGTCGCAAGGGCCAGTTCATGCAGTGCGTGCGCTTGCAGGTGCCCAGCTGGCACTACCCCGGTGGCTACGCCGAGTCGGTCACCGTGCCGTGGACCGCGCTGGCCCGCATCCCCGACGGTCTGTCGTTCGTCGAGGCGGCGCCACTGGGGTGCGCGGGCGTGACGACGTTCAACGGGCTGCGCAGCACGAAGGCCAAGGCGGGCGATCTGGTCGCGGTGCTGGGCGTCGGCGGGCTGGGCCATCTCGGCGTCCAGTTCGCCAGGGCGATGGGCTTCGAGACGGTCGCGATCGCCCGCGGCGCGGACAAGGGCGAGGACGCGAAGAAGCTCGGTGCCCACCACTACGTCGACTCCACCGCCACCGACGTCGCCGCCGCCCTGCAGGACCTGGGTGGCGCGGCGGTCGTGTTGGCCACCGCGGCCAATTCCGAGGCGATGGCCGCGACGGTCGGTGGCCTGGGCCCGCAGGGTGAGCTCGTCATCATCGGCGTCACCGCTGACAACCTGCCGATCAGCCCGATCCAGCTGATCAACGCGGGCCTGTCGGTGTCCGGGCATCCGTCGGGCACGGCCCGCGACGTCGAGGAGACCATGGCCTTCGCGCTACAGACCGGGGTTAGGGCCGTGGTTCAGGAGCGGCCGCTGGCGGAGGCGGCCGAGGCGTACCAGGCGATGGATACGGGCAAGGCCCGCTACCGGATGGTGCTGACGGTCTAGCTGCGATACTGACCGTCGAACCGCGCCGCCAAGCGATCCGAGAGCCGAGAGGAACCCACATGCCCATCGCCACGCCCGAGGTCTACGCCGAGATGCTCGGCCGTGCCAAGGAGCACTCCTTCGCGTTCCCGGCCATCAACTGCGTCGGCTCGGAATCGGTCAACGCCGCGATCAAGGGCTTCGCAGACGCGGGTAGTGACGGCATCATCCAATTCTCTACTGGCGGAGCTGAATTCGCGTCCGGTCTCGGCGTCAAGGACATGGTCACCGGAGCCGTCGCACTCGCCGAGTTCGCTCACGTGGTCGCGGCCAAGTACGACGTCACCGTCGCCCTGCATACCGACCACTGCCCGAAGGACAAGCTGGACGCCTACGTCCGGCCGCTGCTCGCCATCTCGGCCGAGCGCGTCGCCAAGGGCGGCAACCCGCTGTTCCAGTCGCACATGTGGGACGGCTCGGCCGTGCCGATCGACGAGAACCTCGAGATCGGCAAGGAACTGCTGAAGCTGGCCGCCGAGGCGAAGATCATCCTCGAGGTGGAGATCGGCGTGGTCGGCGGCGAGGAGGACGGCGTCGAGGCCGAGATCAACGACAAGCTCTACACCACCGCCGAGGACTTCGAGAAGACCATCGAGGCGCTTGGCGCCGGGGAGCACGGCAAGTACCTGCTCGCGGCGACCTTCGGCAACGTGCACGGCGTGTACAAGCCGGGCAACGTCAAGCTCAAGCCCGAGGTGCTCAAGGAGGGCCAGGAGGTGGCCACCGCCAAGCTCGGTCTGCCGCCGGGCAGCAAGCCGTTCGACTTCGTCTTCCACGGCGGCTCGGGCTCGCTGAAGTCCGAGATCGAGGATTCGCTGAAGTACGGCGTGGTGAAGATGAACGTCGACACCGACACCCAGTACGCGTTCACCCGTCCGCTGGCCGGGCACATGTTCGCCAATTACGACGGCGTGCTCAAGATCGACGGTGAAGTCGGCAACAAGAAGGTCTACGACCCGCGCAGCTACCTGAAGAAGGCCGAGGCGTCCATGACCGAACGCGTCATCGAGGCGTGCAACGACCTGCACAGCAGCGGCCGGAGCGTCTCGGCCAGCTGACCCGTCCTGTGGTTCGTGCCCGCGTACCCGCGGTCAGCGCGGTCGCGAGTGCACGAATCGCGAAGGGGGTTACTGCGGGGCTTGGCAGATCTTCCACTGCTCGTCGCGGAACTCCAGGTCGAAGCTCCGCGTCGAGCGGGTCGACGGGTCGAACGCCATGAACGACGTCACGTTGGCCTCGGCGTGTTGGTCGTTGACCACGACCTGGTCGATGCTCGCCACCACCGGGTACTGCCGGGCCGCGGAAACGCGGGCGTGGATGTCGTTCCACTGCCGTTCGTCGTAGCGGACGTAACCGTCGGCGGTCTGACCGCAGGTGATGGTGCGCAGTGTCGCGAGGTCGCCCTTCTGGATCGCGCTGTCGAAGCTCTGGATCGTGGTCCGCACCAGGTCGTCCTGCGACACCGCCGACGCGTCGTTTCGCGACAGCAGCACGGTGCCCAGGATGGCGACGGCGGCCAGTGCTGCGATGACCAGTACCAGGGCGATCACCCACCCCCAGCTGCGTCGCCGGCGTGGCGGCTTGGGCTGCTCACCTCGTCCCGGAATGACTTGTGGGGCAACGGGTCCCTGCGACGCACCGTGGCCGGGTGGGACGGCGAAGATCTCGGTGGCCGGCTCGGGCGCGGTGTGGATGATCTGCGTCTTGCCGGCGTCCATCCCCGACGGCGCGGTGAATCTGCGCTCGGGCTCGACGTCTGCGGCGTGCGCCACGGCGGCCGGGTCGATCACCTCGGTTTCGGGTGCGGACGCGTCGTCGACGACCGGTCCGTTGTCGTCGTCCGTCCCCCGTGGGTTCGACATTCGCTCTTCAGTCCTCCCTCGTGACTACTGCAGAGCTTATCCACCCGCGCCCCCGAAGCCTGCCGACGGCGGTGGGTGATTCGCACGGCACAATGGGCCCATGACTCACATGGGCGATCTGTTGGGACCCGATCCGGTCCGGCTTCCCGGCGACAGCGAAGCCGAGGCGGAATTGGCCGCCGGCGAGAATCCGGCCATCGTCGCCGCCGCTCATCCCTCGGCCTCGGTGGCCTGGGCGACGCTGGCCGAGGACGCCCTCGCCGACGACAAGGCGGTCACCGCCTACGCCTATGCCCGCACCGGCTACCACCGCGGTCTCGACCAGCTGCGTCGCAACGGCTGGAAGGGATTCGGTCCCGTGCCCTACGCGCACGAACCCAACCGCGGGTTCCTGCGCTGCGTCGCCGCGCTCGCCCACGCCGCGGACTCCATCGGCGAGACCGACGAGTACCAGCGCTGCCTCGACCTGCTCGACGACTGCGACCCGGCGGCCCGGGCAAAACTGGGACTGGCCTAACCCGCGCGGGTGTGCCGGATCGCGTCGCCCAGGGCGGCGACGTCTCCTGCCAGCGCGTCGGGTGCGGCGGTGACCTCCGGCGCGGCGGTCCCGGCCCGCATGGCGGCGGAGAGCTCGCCGAGCTGCCTCGCGAACGCCAGCGCGGCCACCCGGCTTAGCAGCGGGCCCGCCGTGCGGTTGTCCATCTCCCAGCAGGCGGCGATGGTGCCGTAGGCGAGGTGTTCGGCCGCGGCGGCCGCTGGACCCAGCCGCTCACCGGTGGCGCGCAGCCGCGGCGACCCGGCTGCCGCGGCGTCCAGGGCGTCGCGCAGGTCGATGGTGGCCAGTTGCAAATCGCGGCGGGCGCTGCGGGCGGCCAGGCTGGCGGTGTCGTCGGCCAGGTGCGGCACCGTCGTCGCGATGGCGTCCACGGCGTCGGCGATCGCCTCGAGCAGCCTGCCGGACTCCTGAAGGTGGCTCAGCACGAGGAACACCGCAACGCCGACCGCACAGCCGATCAGGGTGTCGGTACCGCGGGCGAGCAGCAACTCGCCGACGTCGACCCGGTAGCTGCCCGTCGCGATGGTCAGCGCCGCGGCGGTGATGAAGACCGACGCCAGACCGTAGTGGCGAACCACCAGCATCTCGATGAGCAGTTGCAGCACCGCGAGGATCACCGCCAGCCACCACCCCTGCGGGTGCACCCAGAGGATGGCGGCGGCGAGGACCAGGCCGACCCAGGTACCGCCGAGCCGATCGGCGCCCCGCCGCAGCGTGCGACTGCGGTCGGTGCCCTGGTGCAGCACCAGCACGGCCGCCGCGATCGCCCAGTAGGCGTGCCCGATGTCCAGTAGGGTGGCGGCGGCGCCGGCCAGCGGTGCGGCGATCGCAACGCGGACCATGACGTGCCGGACCTGCGAACCGGGTCGCAGCGCCCGCCGCAGCAGGGTCGCCGCCCCGGGACGCCCGAGCGGGACGCGGTCGGTGGCGCGGGTGGCGACTGTCTCCGGCGCCAGCGACATCGCGGCGATCCGGCGGGCGGCGTCGGCGGCATCGGGCGCGGGACCGTCGCCGACGGCGGTCGCGGTCATCGAGTCGGCGAACAGCACGTGCAGCGAGTGGTTGGCCGCTCGCAATCCCAACAGCGTGTCATCCGAACGCGACGTCGATTGAAAGCTGACCAGCGCGTTCCACGCGGCGTGCAGAGCCGTCGCGGCCCGGTGTCTGGCCACGGCTTCGGACGGCGACCCGACCGCCTCGACGTACTCGGCGACGGCACTGCCCGCCGCGGCCACGGCCATCCGTTCGGGCCGCCGGCGCTCGCGGAGGATGCCCGCCATCTGCACCGACCACGCCACTGCACCGCCGGCCAGTACCAGCACGCCCAGCTGCCACGGCGCCAGCCCGCTTGCCGAGACGCCGACACCCGCCGCGCACGCCAGGGCGAAGACGTAGGCCCCCGGAGGTCCGACGACGAGCGCGTTGCACAGCCACACCGCGGCCACCGCCACCACCGAGACCACCGCGACGCCCAGCCACGGCACCCGGGCCGCCCAGGAGCCCGCCGCGACCGCGCCGGCCAGCGCGAGCGAGACGGCCGCCAGTTGCACGCTGCGGTTGCGGTACGGCCGGTCACCGCCGAAGCGGGACGTGAATGCGCCGAGGGTAGCGATCAGGCCGGCCCCGACCTGGCCCGTCGCCGAGCCCACCAGTACGGGGATCGCGGTACTCGTCGCCGCCCGCACGGCAATCGGCCAGCGCGGGTTCACGGCGCGCTCAGAACCAGGCGGACCAGAACCGCGTCAGCTGACTGCCGATCGACACCAGTCCACCGGGCACGCCGGGGAGGTCGACGAACCACAGCACCAGCCCGAAGAACCAGGCGTTGAGCATCGGCGCCATCAGCAGCACGAAAAGGATGAGGAAGCCCCACTGCTTGACCGGCGCGAGCTGCCGCTGCGTCTCCGGCTTCAGGTGTGGCTCCAGCGCGCCGTAGCCGTCGAGGCCGGGGATGGGCAGCAGGTTGAGCAGCACCGCCGTCACCTGCAGGAAGCCCAGGAACGCGACCGCGGACCAGAACACCAGGTGCTCGGGGTCCCAGAAGGAGGCGGCGCCGACCAGCAGCACGATGGCGAGCACCACGTTGGCGAAGGGTCCGGCCAGGCTGACCGTCGTTCGCTGCCGCTTGGTCATCGACCAAGTGCGGACGTAGACCGCCCCGCCGGGAAGCCCGATGCCGCCGAGTGCGATGAACAACACCGGGATGCCAAGCGACAGAAGAGGATTGGAGTACTTCAGCGGGTTGAGCGTCAGGTAGCCGCGCACCTCGACGTCGTGGTCACCGTAGCGCCATGCGGTGTAGGCGTGGCCGAACTCGTGCAGGCATAGCGACACCAGCCAGCCGAACACGACGAAGACGAACACCCCGACGTAGGACAGTGGCGAACGCGGCTCGCCCGCGAACCAGGCGACCACCCCTCCGACGACGGTGACGGCCACGATGGCCAGGAAGACCGGGCTCGGGCGGACCGACTGGCGCAGTGGACGGACGTTGCTCACCCCACGAAACTACTGGACGCGAAGCCAGCCCTGGGTGTGTCGATAGAACGTCGACCTCCTGACCGGACGCGTCGCGGGCACGCCGTCGCGCACCACGAGCACGCCGGTCGTGCCGAGCTGTGCGGCGCGGCCGGTCGCCCAGCGTCGCCGCCGGAGCCGGCCGGTAAGTACGCGGGCCCGCAGTCCGGGCAGCTCGGCCATTGGCTCGATCCGCACGCCTCGCACCGTCCCGTCGAAGAGCACCGCGTCGTCGACGACGGCCTCGCCGGTGACGGTCTCGGCGGTGTCGTCGGGCGGCAGCCAGTGCGCCGCGCCGGCGATGACGGCGCCGGTCTCGTCGCGAATGAGCGGGATCCGCCGCGCCGAACCGCCGAGCGCCCGCCGCGTGGTCCACCATCGCCGGACGTGCGCGACCTCCACGTCGAGCCGGTCGATGCGCAGCAACCTGGCCAGTACGACGGCGAGGTTGGCGTGCGTCCCCGGCACGACGAGGCGGAGGGCCCCGGCGGCGGCGGCGGCGTCCACGTCGCTCGGTTCGGTGACGTCCACGACCGGCAACCTCGCCAGGGAACGCGGGACCCGGCGGCCACCGAACCGCAGCACCACGACGCGGGGCGAGACGCCAGGATTCACCTGCTGGGGATCAGGTCGGATAGGGTGTGTCACCGGCTGTCACAGTATTCGAGGCAGATGAGCGGGAGAAGCGCCATGCCGGCAATCGTCCTCATCGGCGCCCAGTGGGGCGACGAGGGCAAGGGAAAGGCCACCGACCTACTCGGTGGCCGCGTCCAATGGGTCGTTCGCTACCAGGGTGGCAACAACGCGGGGCACACCGTGGTCCTCCCGGGTGGTGAGAACTTCGCACTGCACCTCATCCCGTCGGGGATCCTGACCCCCGGTGTCACCAACGTCATCGGCAACGGCGTGGTGGTCGATCCGGCCGTGCTGCTCACCGAACTGCAGGGCCTCGAGGACCGCGGCGTCGACACCTCGCGCCTACTGATCTCCGCGGACGCCCACCTGCTGATGCCCTACCACGTGGCCATCGACAAGGTCACCGAGCGGTACATGGGCAGCAAGAAGATCGGGACCACCGGCCGCGGCATCGGACCGTGCTACCAGGACAAGATCGCGCGCATCGGCATCCGCGTCGCCGACGTGCTGGACCCGACCTCGCTGAGCCAAAAGATCGACGCCGCACTGGAATTCAAGAATCAGGTGTTGGTGAAGATCTACAACCGCAAGGCGCTGGACCCGCACGAGGTGTGCGACGCGCTGCTCGCGCAGGCCGAGGGGTTCACCCACCGCATCGCCGACGCGCGGCTGCTGCTCAACTCCGCCCTCGACGACGGCGAGACGGTGCTGCTCGAAGGATCGCAGGGCACGCTGCTCGACGTCGATCACGGGACCTATCCCTTCGTGACGTCGTCCAACCCGACGGCGGGCGGGGCCGCGGTCGGCTCCGGCATCGGGCCCACCCGCATTACGACGGTGCTCGGAATCCTCAAGGCGTACACCACCCGCGTTGGTTCGGGGCCCTTCCCGACCGAACTGTTCGACGAGTTCGGCGCGTACCTGTCCAAGACGGGCGGCGAGGTCGGCGTCACGACCGGCCGGGCCCGCCGCTGCGGGTGGTTCGACGCCGTCATCGCGCGCTACGCCACCCGGGTCAACGGGATCACCGACTACTTCCTCACCAAGCTCGACGTGCTGTCGAGCCTGGAGACCGTGCCGGTCTGCGTCGGCTACACGATCGACGGCAAGCGCACCAACGAGATGCCGATGACCCAGAGCGACATCGCGCGCGCGGTGCCGGTCTACGAGGAACTGCCCGGGTGGTGGGAGGACATCAGCGCCTGCCGCACCTTCGACGACCTGCCCGCCAAGGCGCGCGACTACGTGCTGCGCCTGGAAGAGCTTGCTGGCGCCCATGTTTCGTGCATCGGCGTGGGGCCGGGGCGCGAGCAGACCATCGTGCGCCGCGACGTCCTGGCTGTGCAGCGATGAGCGCTTGCGCGAAGAGCGGAGTGCCGAGGTGACCGACCCGGACTACGAGCGGCACGGCGGCTTTCCGGTCTTCGAGTCCGCGGAGCCGGGGCCGGGTTTCGCACCCTTCGTGAAGTCGATGCGGCGTCTGCAGGACCTCGCCGTTTCGGCCGATCCCGACGACGACACGTGGGTGCAGGCGGCGTCGCGGGTGGCCGAACTGGTGGAGCTGCTGGAACCGTTCGCGGCGGCCGAGGGTGTCGGTCCGGCGGGCCGGATGCCGAAGCTGCCGGGGGCGGGCAATCTGCTGATGCCGCCGTTCAAGGTCAGCCGGATGGACCCCGACGGTGCCGTCGAGTTGAGCGTGGAGTTCAGTCGCTTCCACGTCGGCGGCAACTCCGCCGTGCACGGCGGGGTGCTGCCGCTGCTGTTCGACTCGATCTTCGGCATGGTGATCCACGCCGCGGGCCGGCCGATCAGCCGCACCGGTTTCCTGCACGTGGACTACCGCAACATCACGCCGATCGACACGCCGCTGCACGCCACGGGATGGATCCGCTCGGTCGAGGGGCGCAAGGCGTTCGTCAACGCCGAACTGCGTCGTCCCGACGAGACGTTGTGCGCCGAGGCCAACGGTTTGATGATCCGGTTGCTGCCCGGCCAGCCCTGACACCCGCGACGTCTGCCGCTGCCCTCCGGGCGATTCCGCGACCTAGGCGCAGGGGTCGGTGAGACCATGACGCGGTGACCGTCGACCCCAGCGAGGACAGCCTCCGCGTGCTGACCACACCGCGCGCCGCGGCGGTGGCCGGGGTGCTCTTCGCGCTGCTGTTCGGGACGGCCTTGGTGCTGATCCGCATCTCGCTGCCGGAGCACCCGGTGGTGGGCGCGCAGTGGCTGGAGCGGGGCCGCGAGCGCTTCCACATCGCCGCCGTCATCATGCCCTTCGCCGGCATCTCGTTCCTGTGGTTCATCGGCGTTGTCCGCGACGGCTTCGGCCGCCTGGAGGACAAGTTCTTCTCGTCGGTGTTCATCGGCAGTGGCCTGCTGTTCCTGGCGATGATGTTCGTCTCCAGCGCCGTCGGGGTGGCGTTGTCCGCGAGCGACGCCTTCATCACCGATGAGGCCGCCCACGCTCCGGTGGTGGCGCTCGGCCAGGCGCTGATGACCACTCTCACCAAGACCTACGCGCTGCGGATGGCGGCGGTGTTCATGATGTCGCTGGCCACCATCTGGCTCAAGACGGGCCTCATGCCCCGATGGTTGGTGCTGACCACCTACGCGGTGGTGGTGGCACTGGTGATCGCCGCCGACGTGAGCATGTGGATCACGCTGGCCTTCCCCGCCTGGGTGCTGGTCGTCAGCGTCTTCGTGCTGAATCGGTCCGGCGTCATCGACATCGACCCGCGCGACGCGAACTCCAAGCCGTCACGTCAGACGTAGTACCGAGGCCGGGCAGATCTTGACCGCCTCGCGGGCGTGTTCCTCCTCCGCGGCGGGCACCTCGTCGGTGAGCAGCACGACGATCCCGTCGTCGTCCTGGTCGAACAGGGCGGCCGAGATCATCACGCAGTTGCCCGATGCGATGCAGTCGTCGCGGTCGGCCTCGAGTTTCATGCTCACCACCTCACTGCCAATGACCGTAGTCCGTAGATGAAGTGAAACGACCGAAACGCGACGTCGTCGAAGTCTTCGGCGAGTGCGAGGTTCGGAAAGCGCCGCAGCAGAGCGGGCCACGCGATCCGCATCTCCATCCGCGCCAGCGGAGCGCCGAGGCAGTGGTGCACGCCATGACCGAACGCCAGGTGCCCGGGAGCGCCGCGGCGGATGTCGAAGACCTCCGGGGCATCGATGAAGTCGGGATCGCGGTTGCCCGCGGGCAGTGAGGCGAACACCAGCTGGCCCGCCGGAATTGGCACGCCCGCCACCTCGACGTCGGTCGTGGTCACGCGCGGGATCGAGGTGTGCACGATCGACAGCCACCGCAGCAATTCCTCGACCGCGGGGCCGATGGCGTCGGGGTCGTCACGGACGGCGGCGAGCTGGTCGGGGTGCCGCAGCAGCGCCAGCGTGCCAAGGCCCAGCATGTTCGACGTCGTCTCGTGGCCGGCGAGCAGGAGCAGACCTGCGATGCCGACCAGTTCGTCGTCGGTCAGCTCGGCGCCGTGCTCCCGGATCAGCATGCCCAAGATGTCCTCGCCGGGATGGCTGCGGGCGCGGGCCACCAGGGTGTGCATGTACTCGCGGCCGCGGCGCTGCATCTCCATGCGTTCCGGCATCGGAAGCGACAGGTCGAGCTGGCGGGCCGACCGGGCCTGGAAGTCGGCCCGGTCCTCGTAGGGCACGCCGAGCAACTCGCAGATCACCAGTGACGGGATCGGCAGCGCGAAGTGCTCGACCAGGTCGGCGGGCGACCCGCCGGCCTGCATGGCGTCGAGGTGCTCGGTGACGATCTCGGTGATCCGCGGCTCCAACCGCTTGATCCGCCGGATGGTGAACTCGGGTGTCAGCATCCGTCGCAGCCGCTGATGCTCGGGCGGATCGAGACCTAGCAGGTTGCCCGCCCGCGCGCTGGCCAGTTCCTCGTCGGGCATGGTCGGGGCGCCGGGAATCACGAACCCCGGCGGCCGCGAGTTGGAGAAGTGTTCGTGGTCGGACAGCACCCTCTTGACGTCGTCGTGCCTGGCCACCAGGTACACCGTCATCCCGAACGAGTTGACCACCGTCTGCACGCCGGGACCCTGCCGGATCTCGCCGAGTTCGGGAGTGGGGTCGAAGGCGTCGCGGCGCATGTGCACCGGTGGTAACGACGGAGCTGATGCGGTCATGTACTCGACGGTACCGACGGTTCCGCCGATGGCGGCGGCCAGCAAATCCAACCCGGCGAATCTGGTCGATCAAGATCGAGTGTCGGGTCGATCGGATCTAGACTCGTGTTCAGTTTTCGAACTATGAGGCGGGGGCATCATGCACGGCGGAACCGAACGCGCGACCGATCGTCACCAATTGGAGCAACTCATCGGGGCGGACCTTCGGGAGCTGACATCGCAGAGCGATTGGATCTCCCGCGCCTTCGCCGAGCAGAACCACTTCTCCGCCAACGAGTTTCGCGCGCTGCTGTTCGTGATGATCGCCGAGACCAGTGGTGTCCGGCTGACCGCCGGCGCGCTGCGTGCGCAGATGGGTCTGTCCGGCGCGGCGATCACCTACCTCGTCGAGCGGATGACCGAGAAGGGCCACCTGCGCCGGGAGACCGATCCGGCCGATCGGCGAAAGGTGATTCTGCGCTACGGCTCCAGTGGCATGGAGGTAGCCCGCACGTTCTTTGCCGGGCTCGCCGAGCACAACGCCGGCGCCATGGCCCAGCTACCGGACGCCGATCTGGAGGCCGCCCACCGCACGTTCGGCGCAATGGTGTTGGCGATGAAGAGCTTTCGCGCCGATCTCGTCGTGGCCGGGGCGTCGCCCTCGCTCATCTAGTCCCGGTCGAGCGTCGCCTCCTCCAGGTCCAGGCTGCGCAGCACCGACCTGAGCACCTCGTCGTTGATCCGGCCCGCATCGCGTTCGTCGATGAACGTCTTGCGCTCGGCCCTGAGCATCTCGAGCCGGAGCCGCCGAAACGCCGCGGCGGGGCCCTCGCCGATCTCGTCGTCGCTGCGTCCCAGTTGCTCCCAGGCGGAGTTGCTGCGGCGGTCGTTCCAATGCCTGAGCACCGCGGCGGCGCGTTCGGGAACGTCTGACTCCACGCGCTGCTCGGCCATCAGTTCGTCCAGCCGGTCGGCGGCGGCCTGCGCGGCCTTCGTCTGGGCGGCGGCCTCGTCGAGCGCGTCCTGGTGGGCATCGTCGCCCTGTACGTCGAGAACCCGGATGATCCAGGGCAGGGTGAGGCCGTGCAGCAGCAGCGTGCCGACGACCACCACGAAGGTGAGGAAGACCAGCTGTGGCCGGCCGGGGAAGGGGTCACCCGACAGCGTGGTGACGGGCACGGCGAACGCGGCGGCCAACGACACCACGCCGCGCATCCCCGCCCACGCCACGATGAAGACCTGCGCCTTCGTGGGCGCCTCCTCGTTCTCCCGGATGCGACGCGAGAGCTTGCGCGGCAGGTACGCCATCAGGAACACCCAGATGATCCGGACGCCGATCACCGTCGCCAGCACCGCTGCGGACGCCACCGCGAGCACCGCCGCGGAGATGCCGCGTAGCTCGGCGACCACCGTCGGCAACTGCAGTCCGATGAGGAGGAACGCGAACGACTCGAGGACGAACTGCAGCGTGCGCCACACCGCGGTGTCCTGCAGGCGGGTGGCGTAGCTGGCCGCGGTCGAGCGCTGGCCGAGGATCAGCGCGGCCACCACGACCGCGATCACGCCGGAGCCGTGCGCCTCCTCGGCCAGTAGGTAGATGAAGAACGGCGCCACCAGCCCAATCGCACTCTCCACCAGCGAATCGGCGAGCCAGGTTCGCACGTAGACGATCGCCGAGCCCATGGCCCATCCGATGACGGTGCCGCCGACGGCGGCGAGTCCGAACGTGAACACCGGCGTGCCCCACGAGGCGGCGGTGCCGATCGCCGCGGCGAGGGCAACCTTGTAGGCCGTCAGTGCCGTCGCGTCGTTGAGCAGGCTCTCACCGCCGAGCAGGGTCATGATCTGGCGCGGGAGTCCCAGTCTGCGGCCGATTGCCGTCGCGGACACCGCATCCGGCGGCGCGACGATCGCCCCGAGGGTGAGGGCCGCGGCGAGGGTCAGCTCCGGCACCGTGTGGTAGGCGACGATGCCGACCGCGAAGGTCGTCGCCAGGGGGAGCCCGACCGCCAGCAGACCGATCCGACGGGTGTTCCTGCGCATCGCGACGTAGCTGCTCTCCAGCCCCGCCGACCACAGCAGTGGCGGCAGGATGACGAACAGCACCAGGTCGGGTTCGAGCTCGATGCCGTGCAAGCCGGGAATGAGCCCGGCGAGCAGCCCGGCCACCACCAGCGCCAACGGCCCGGACACGTCGTATCGGCGCGCGATGCCGGACAGGATCACCGATCCCACGAGGACCGCTAGCAATGAGGCTCCACCCACGCTGCCAAACCCTCCTGTCTCGAGCCAGACCGGAACCGCCCTATTGTTGACGGCATGCGGAGGAGAACGCGACAGCGCGACGTGAATTCCCCGCCGTCGCCGCGGACGTGCGAGCATCTGGCCGAAGCCGCCGACGCCGACGAGCCGGAACCCCGCACGCCGGGCAGCTGCCAGGAATGCGACGAACTCGGTGAGAGTACCTGGGCGCACCTGCGGATGTGCCTCACGTGCGGGCACGTTGGCTGCTGTGACTCCAGCCCGCACAAGCACGCCAACCGGCACTTCCACGAGACCGAGCACGCCGTGATGCGGTCGGTGGAACCCGGCGAGAACTGGCGCTGGTGCTACGTCGACATCCGCCTCGGCTGACGGTCTGGCAGGGTGGTTAGGCGATGAGCGAACTCACCGAGCGACCGTCCAGTTCCGACCGAACCGCCCCGACCGTCCTGCTGCTGGGCACCGGTGACTCGGGTCCCGAACTGGCCCTGGCCTTCGAACGGCTCGGAGTCGCCGTGGCGCGCGTCGACGAGTGCGCCGACGCCGATGCGATGACCGCTCTGCTCGACGAGCACCAGCCCGACTACGTCGTGGCGGTGTCGGCGGACGTCTCGCCCGCGGTGCTCATCGCGGCCGCCGAACGCGATTCGGTCGAGGTGTTCCCGACGCCGCGCGCCACCCGGCTCGGCGCGGACCGCGAGGGGCTACGCAAGCTCGCCGGGGACGAGCTCGGCCTGCCGACTGTGCCGTTCTGGTTCGCCTCGTCGGCCGAGGAGCTGGCCGCCGTCGCTGAGCATGCGGGCTTCCCGCTGCTCGTCACCCCGCTGTTCGGCACCATCACCGATGGTCAGTCGGTGCTGACGCGACCCGAGGACGTCGACGCGGCCTGGCTCCGGGCCGCGGCGTTGCCCACTCCGCCCAACCGGGTGATGGCCGAGACGGTCGTGGAGGTGGACGACGAGATCACCCTGCTGACGGTGCGCACGACCGAACCGTCGGGGCCTGCGGTGAAGTTCTGCGAACCGATCGGGTATCGGCGGGCAGGAGCGAAGCGACCCGGGGAGGGTGACAGCCGGGCAGGAGCGAAGCGACCCGGGGAGGGTGACAGCCGGGGTGACGGTGGCCCGCTGGAGACGTGGCAGCCACATCAGCTGTCGCCGTCGGCCCTGGACGCGGCCCGGTCCATCGCGGCCCGCATCGTGCACTCCCTGGGCGGCCGCGGCGTGTTCGCCGTCGAGCTGCTAGTGCACGGCGACGAGGTGTACTTCGCCTCGATCGATGCCCACCCGTTCGACGTCGGCTTGATAACCCTTCGCTCACAACGACTTTCGCAGTTCGAGCTGCATGCCAGGGCGATCCTCGGATTGACGTGCGACACGATCATGATCTCGCCGGGCGCAGCCGAGGTCGGCACCACCCGGGAGCTGCCCGCCAGTGCGCTGGTCGAGGCGCTCGACGTTCCGGAGAGTGACGTGCGACTGCTGCCCGGCAAGTCCGCGGCGATCGCCACCGCACCCGACGTGGTGAGGGCACGCGACCGGGCGCACCGGGTGTCCACCGTCGTCCACGGACTTGGGTCGTGAGCACGCCCGATCCCGAGGGGCCCATTCAACTGCCGGAGCCCGAGCCCGACCGGCCCACGATGGCTCCCTTCCTCGGCGCGTTCGCGGTGATCGCGATCGTCGTGATGGGAATCGTGGCGTTCAACGTCTTCGGCTCGGACACCACGACGCCGGGTGATCAGGTCGCTCAGGCGGCGGTCGGCCAGAACGACGCCATGCAGCGCCAGAACTACGGCAAGTTCACCACCTTCACCTGCCGCGCCGCCCAGGGTGCGGAGGCCGACTTCCTAGCCGCGCAACGGGACTCGGTGGCCAAGAACGGGGAGCGCTACCTCGACGACGTCACGGGCATCTCGGTCGACGGCGACCACGCGTCGGCGACGGTGACCTACCACTTCGCCAAGACCTCGGGCACCAAGACTCCGGTCCCGGTGACCTTCGTCCGGGAGGACGGGGCCTGGAAGGTCTGCAGATAGGTTTGCCCCAGCGGGATATGGGACACTCGCGGTCGTGAGTTATGCCGGAGACATCACCCCTGAAGAGGCGTGGAAGCTGTTGGCCGACGACCCCGATGCCGTGCTGGTCGACTGTCGGACCGAGGCCGAATGGCGCTTCGTCGGCGTGCCCGACGTCTCCTCGCTGCAACGCGACGTCGTGTACGTCGAGTGGAACCGCACCGACGGCACCCATAACGACGGCTTCGTCGACGAGTTGATCTCCGCGGGGGTGACGCCCGGTGAGCGTCCGACGGTGTTCCTGTGCCGCTCGGGCAACCGCTCCATCGGCGCTGCCGAGGCTGCGACCGAGGCGGGGATCGGGCCGTCCTACAACGTGCTCGACGGGTTCGAGGGCAACCTCGACGGCGACGGGCACCGCGGCGGCACCGGCTGGAAGGCCATCGGCCTGCCGTGGCGGCAGTCATGACGGGACCCCGCGAGGAGCCGGTGCAGCCGGTGCCCTCGGTCCGCATTCCCAAGCCGCTGCCCGACGGCGTCAGCCAGGCGACCATCGGCGTGCGCGGCGGCCTGCTGCGGTCGGAGTTCGAGGAGACGGCCGAAGCCCTGTTCCTGACGTCGGGCTACGTCTACGGCTCGGCGGGGGATGCGGAGAAGGCCTTCACCGGTGAGATCGACCGCTACGTCTACAGCCGCTACGGCAACCCGACCATCTCGATGTTCGAGGAGCGGCTGCGACTGATCGAGGACGCCCCCGCCGCCTTCGCGACGGCGACGGGCATGGCGGCCGTATTCACCTCTCTCGGTGCGCTTCTCGGTGCCGGTGACCGACTCGTCGCAGCGCGCAGCCTATTCGGCTCCTGCTTCGTGGTGTGCAGCGAGATCTTGCCGCGGTGGGGCGTCGAGGTGGTGTTCGTCGACGGCGAGGACCTCTCGCAGTGGGAGCAGGCGCTGGCCGTCCCGACGCAGGCGGTGTTCTTCGAGACGCCGTCGAACCCGATGCAGTCGCTGGTCGACATCGCCGCGGTCTGCGACCTGGCCCACGCCGCGGGCGCAAAGGTAGTGCTGGACAACGTCTTTGCCACCCCACTGCTGCAACAGGGCCTTCCGTTGGGCGCCGACGTGGTGGTCTACTCCGGCACCAAGCACATCGACGGGCAGGGCCGCGTGCTGGGTGGCGCCATCCTCGGCGACAAGGAATACATCGACGGACCGGTACAGAAGCTGATGCGCCACACCGGACCGGCGATAAGCGCATTCAACGCATGGACACTGCTGAAGGGCCTCGAGACGTTGGCCGTTCGGGTGAACTACTCGAACGCCTCGGCGCAGCGGGTCGCGGAGTTCCTGCAGGAGCACCCGTCGGTGGCGTGGGTGAAGTACCCGTTCCTCGAGAGCCATCCGCAATACGACCTGGCGAAGCGCCAGATGCGGGGCGGCGGGACGGTGGTGACCTTCGAGTTGGCCAGCGCCGGCGGTGCCGGCAATTCAGACGCGGGCAAGGCGCGCGCCTTCGAGGTGCTCGACAAGCTGCGCGTCATCGACATCTCGAACAACCTCGGCGACGCGAAGTCGCTGATCACGCATCCGGCCACCACGACCCACCGCGCGATGGGCCCCGAGGGCCGGGCGGCCATCGGCCTCGGTGACGCGGTGGTGCGGGTGTCCATCGGGCTCGAGGGCACCGAGGACCTGATCGCGGATCTGGACCGGGCGCTGAGTTAGGTGTCGCGGTCGAGCGCGGCCAAGAAGGCCCGTCGCAAGAGGCGAATGGGCGCCCGCAATGAGGGCTGGTTGTCCGACGAGTTGCACGCCGAGGTCAAGGGCGTCGCGATCATCGCGAACGAAATCATCCCCCGTGGTTGGGAATTCGACCGCGACTTCTCGACCGAGGACTTCGTCACGTGGTACTACCCACCGTCGGGGGTGGAGCCCGATGACGAGTCGACCGAGCCGGTGACGCGGATCTGGCTCACCGATCCGCAGCAGCCGCACGTCATCCTCGTCGGTGCCACCGAAGATGCCGCCGACATCGTGCTGACGGTCGACGAGCTGTTCGCGCGGCTCGACGAGTTCGAGGGGCACCGGGCGGGCTGATCGCGGCCCCTTCGTGTCGGAGGTTCGTGTCGGGGGCCGACCGTACCCTCGTCCCATGCCGGGCCAGGATCGCCTCGTGTACTACCTGCGGGGCGCGCCCGAGAGGTTCGACGGTGCGCCCGACGCGGTCGAGATTCCCCGGGTGTACGAGACGGAGTCCGAGGCGCGCGCCGAGCTGAGCGTCGTGATGACGCTGAGCCGCATGGTGCACGGTGACGCGATCGCCGACTCGACCAGCTGGTACCTGCAGACCGCCGACGTGGGCAGCCGAGCCGCGCTCGACGAGGAGCAGGTGTTCCATGGTTACCTGCTTGGCGACACCGTGTATCCGCTCGCCGGCGGGTGGGTCGATCTGCTCGACGCCTTCGACTGGGAGCCGTTCGTGTGCGAGCTGGAACGCGCCCGCGCCCATCGCGCCCGACTGCCGTGGCGGCGGGACATGCTGGGCCAGTTCAGCATCGACACGTGCCGGCCGACGTTCGTCATCGACATGTCGTACTTCCGGTTCACGCCGGTGTCGTCCGAACTGCTGGTACGCCCGCTGAACGTGTACGTGACCGAGCCGCTGTTCTGATCGGCGCCCTAGTTCTGGTCCGGCTTCTCCAACACGCCCAGCGCAGCCTGAGCGCGGTCCTCGTAGGTCTTGCGCGCCGCGGTGTCGAAGTCGAGGAAGACGTGGTCATTGCCCATCTGCTTGGACAGCCAGCGCCGGCCACGGGGCCCGAGCATCGAGGTGACGGCGCCGACGAACCGCAGCGGGCCGGGTACCGACACGTGGGTCTTCGGCTTGTCGAGGGCCTTGACGATGGCGGCGGCGATGTCCTCGGGCTCGACCGGCTTCTGCGCGCCGGTGTTCTTGGTGCCCGAGATCAGCTCGGTGTTGGTGAACGTGGGCAACACGCACGTCACCTCGACGCCCTGGGGCGCGAACTCGTCGGCCATCGCGGTGGACAGCCCGACCACGGCGAACTTGGTGCCGGCGTAGACGACCTGCCCCGGCACCGCGACCATGCCGGCCATCGAGGCGATGTTGACGATGTGCCCGCTTCGGCGCCGCACCATCTCCGGCAGCACCAGCTGGCACCCGGTGAGCACGCCGTAGAAGTTGACCTCGATCGAGGAGCGGATCGACTGCTCGGACTGCTCCAGGAAGGGGCCAACCGGCATGACGCCGGCATTGTTGATCAGCACGTCGAGGTGGCCATCACCGTCGGTGCGCGCCTTGTCGAGGAACACCTCGAACGACTCCCGGTCGGTGACGTCCAGTGGATAGCCGGTGACCTGGCCGAACCGAGCCAGGCCGGTGACCGCCGACTCGAGAACCGCGACGTCGCGGTCACCGATGACCACTCGGGCGCCGCGGTTCAGGAGTGCCTTGGCGGTGGCGTGGCCGATGCCGCGGGCAGCTCCGGTGATCGCGATGGTCCTGCCTCTGATGTTGTCCATGGGCCCAAACTTTACACGTGTCAAGTTTTCGGCAGAAGAGGCTGCGGGTTGCGATCATCACGAGTCGAAGGGCGCCGTGCGGAATGCGCGCGGCCGGTTCGCGGTAGACAGTGGAGTGATGACTCTGCCCACCGTCGAGGGACTGCGCTTCGTGGCCGTCGGCCAGCACGACGCGCTGGCCGAACCCCTCATGGCCGAGCTCGCCGTCGAGTACGCCACGCGGTACGGGAGTACGCCCGAGCGAGTGGGTTCGTGGCTACGGGGCTACCCGGCCGACGAGTTCGAGGCGCCCAGCGGCGGCATGCTCATCGGACTGCTCGACCGCCGACCCGTCACCGGTGGGGCGTTCCGTCGCTTCGACGACCGGACGGCCGAACTGAAGCGGATCTGGACCGATGGCGGGCACCGCCGTCGCGGGCTCGCGCGCAAGCTGCTCGCGGCGCTGGAGTCGGAGATCGCGGCGCGGGGATACCGGCGCATCTACCTGACCACCGGGGACCGCCAGCCGGAAGCCGAGGCGCTGTATCTGGCCACCGGCTACACCAGGCTCACCGAACCGCTGCCGGCCGAGGGCGAGGTCTACCCGATTGCCTTCCTGAAGGAGTTGCAGCCGTGAACGTGCCGCTGTCCGTCCTCGACCTCTCGCCGATCAGCGCCGGAAGCGATGCCGCGACGGCGTTGCGCAACTCGATCGACCTGGCCCAGCACGCCGAACGCTGGGGCTACCGCCGCTATTGGGTCGCCGAGCACCACTTCGTCGCCGTGGCCGGTTCCTCGCCGGCGGTGCTGATCGGTCAGGTGGCCGCCGCCACCAAGGGCATCCACGTCGGCGCGGCCGCCGTGCAGCTCGGGTACACGACCGCCGTCGCCGTGATGGAGAGCTTCGGCATCCTCGACGCGCTGTACCCGGGCCGCATCGATCTCGGGGTTGGCCGGTCGGGCCAGCGCCGACGCGAGGCCCCCGCCGTCCGGCCGGATCGGCCCAAGTCGCCGCCGCGGACCTGGCGCGAGGTCGACGACGTCGTCATCCCGGCGCCCTTCGACCTCACGAAGCTGCTTGGCAATCCGCGGCTGCAGGCCAGGGCGTCGGTTTTGCAGCAACCCGAGGCCAAGGCACCCGACTTCGCCGACCAGATCGCCGACATCCTGGCGATGATCGACGGCAGCTTCGCCGTCGACGGCGTGGAGGTCCGCGTCACCCCTGGTGTGCGAGCTGCCTTGCGGCCGTGGGTCTTCGGCAGCAGCAAGGGTCAGAGTGCCCGGGTGGCGGCGAAGTTCGGGCTGCCGTTCGTCGCGAGCTACCACATCACGCCCGCCACGGCACTGGAGGCGGTCGACGTCTATCGCGAGCACTTCCAGCCGTCGGCCGAACTGCACGAGCCCTATGTCGTGGTGTCCGCCGACGTCGTGGTGGCCGAGGACACCGCCACGGCCGAGTACCTGGCATCGTCCTACGGAAACTGGGTGCACGCCATCCGCGCCGGCGACGGTGCCGAGCCCTATCCCGATCCGGCGTCGACGCCACCGCTGACCGCCGAGCAGCAGGACGTCATCAAGGACCGCACCGCAACACAATTCGTCGGCGATCCCGATCAGGTGTTGCACCGGCTGGAGGCACTGCAACGCTTGAGCGGTGCCGACGAGTTGGTCGTCACCTCGGTGACCCACGCCCACTCCGACCGGCTGCGCTCCCACGAGCTGATCGCCGAGCGCTGGGGGCTGTGATCACTCGCTAGGGTGAGAGCCATGCTGTCGGAGCTGACGGTCGGCTGGATGATTCTGGCCGCCGGGCTGGCCACCTTCGCGGGAGGGGTGGCCCTGCGTTCGCATGTCGGGAGCAACCCGAACGAGCGCGTCGGCCGGATGGTCCGCAGGTTCCGGGAGTCCGCGGTCGGCAGGGTGCTGTACGGCCCCGTCGCCTCCGATGCCCGCGATCCAGAGGAGCTCGACCAGACCATTCTGATGCCGACGATCGTGCTGGGTTGCGGCTTCACGCTGACCGCGATCTTCCTGATTGGCTACGGGATCCTCACGTAGCCGGGTCTTCACGTAGCGACGGCCTGCCGGGCAGCCTCGCGAACCGACCCACGCCAGACCGGACCGTGGCCGGGCAGCAGGACGCCGGCGTCGAGACCCTCTAGCGCCGAGAGGCTGCGGTGACAGGCGGCCTGGTCGTGGTTGAACAGCCCGGGCAGCAGCTGCGGTCCGCGATGGGTCGACACCGGGTGGCCGGTGACCAGGGCGTCGCCGCTGACGACGACGCCGTCGACGACGTAGGAGCAGTGCCCGCCGGTGTGGCCGGGCGTGGGTATCGCGGTGGGCGTGCCGGGCAGGGCCGCGGCCACCTCCTCGGTCAGGGCCCGCGCGGTCGGGATCGCCTTGCGGGTCAGGGCTCCGACCCGGGCGATGTTCAGCGACCACTTCAGGTATCGGGGCCGCCAGGCCTTGCGCGCCAGGTCGAGCAGTGACACCTGCTCCAGATACTCGCGGTGCGCGTGGCCCACTTCGGCGGAATGGCAGAAGACCGGCGTCCCATGGGTTTTCGCGAACCAGATCGCCGAACCGAAGTGGTCGACGTGGGCGTGGGTGAGCAGGATCGCGTGGACGTCGTCGACGTCGAAGCCGAGTTGGTGGATCGACGCCAGGACGTCGTCGCGCTGACCGGGGAAGCCGGCGTCGATGAGCACGACACCGGTGCCATCGGTGACGAGCGTCCAGTTGACCAGGGTGGTGTGGGCGAAGTGGACCGTGTCGGTGATGGCCGTCAACTGCACTGGTGTCGCCACGCCGTCAGTCTAGGAGTGATGCCGGGGAATACGTGGCCCGGCTCGGGGAGTAGAAAAGACACGTGGCTGAACTCAAGTTGGGATACAAGGCGTCGGCGGAACAGTTCGCCCCGCGGGAACTCGTCGAGTTGGCCGTGGCGGCCGAAGAACACGGCATGGACAGTGCGACGGTCAGCGACCACTTCCAGCCGTGGCGCCACGAAGGTGGCCATGCGCCGTTCTCGTTGGCGTGGATGACCGCCGTCGGTGAGCGCACCAAGCGTCTGGTGCTCGGCACCTCGGTGCTGACGCCGACGTTCCGCTACAACCCGGCGGTGATCGCGCAGGCGTTCGCGACGATGGGCTGCCTGTACCCGGACCGGATCTTCCTGGGCGTCGGCACCGGCGAGTCGCTCAACGAGATCGCCACGGGCTACGAGGGCGAGTGGCCGGAGTTCAAGGAGCGGTATGCGCGCCTGCGCGAATCGGTCCGGCTGATGCGCGAACTGTGGCTCGGCGACCGCGTCGACTTCGACGGTGAGTACTACAAGACCAAGGGCGCCTCGATCTACGACGTGCCCGAGGGCGGTATACCGATCTACATCGCTGCGGGCGGACCGCAGGTGGCCAAGTATGCGGGCCGCGCGGGTGACGGCTTCATCTGCACCTCCGGCAAGGGCGAGGAGTTGTACCGCGACAAGCTGATTCCCGCGATGACCGAGGGTGCGGAGGCCGCGGGCAAGAACCCGGACGACGTGGACCGGATGATCGAGATCAAGATCTCGTACGACACCGATCCCGATGCCGCGCTGGAGAACACCCGGTTCTGGGCGCCGCTGTCGCTGACCGCCGAGCAGAAGACCAACATTCACGATCCGCTCGAGATGGAGAAGGCCGCCGACGAGCTGCCCATCGAGCAGGTCGCCAAGCGGTGGATCGTCGCGTCGGATCCCGACGAGGCCGTCGACAAGGTCAAGGACTACGTGGGGTGGGGCCTGAACCACCTGGTGTTCCATGCGCCGGGCCACGATCAGCGCCGCTTCCTCGAGCTGTTCCAGCGTGATCTGGAGCCGCGGCTGCGCAAGTTGGGGTGATTTGGCAGGCTGGCATCCGTGTCCACACCGACTGCCTCGGCCATCTACATCGCCTCGCCGGAAGGTGACACCGGGAAGTCGACGATCGCGTTGGGCATCCTGCACCGGCTCGCGGCCACCGTGGCCAGGGTCGGGGTGTTCCGGCCGATCACGCGGGTTCCGGCGGGACAGGAGCGCAGCGACCCGGGGGGTAGTGCAGGCGAGGACCGGGACTACATCCTCGAGTTGCTGATCGCGCACACGACCGCCGGACTGGGCTACGACGAGTGCGTCGGCGTCGGCTATCAACAGCTGCACGACGATCCGGACGCGGCGCTGTCGGAGATCGTCGACCGCTATCACCAGGTCGCCGAACGCTGTGACGCCGTGCTGATCGTCGGTAGCGACTACACCGATGTCGCGTCACCCAGTGAGTTGTCGGTCAACGCGCGCATCGCCGTGAACCTCGGCGCCCCGATCGTGCTGGCCGTCCGCGCCGCCGACCGTACTCCGGAGGACGTGGTCCACGTCGTAGAGCTGTGCCTGGCCGAGATCGCAGGCCAGCACGCGCACACCGCCGCGGTGGTGGCCAACCGCTGCGATCCTGCCGACCTCGACGCCGTGGCGGCCGCGCTGAAGGCCGTCGAGCCCAAGAGCTACGTGCTGCCCGAGGAGCCGCTGCTGGTTGCACCCTCGGTGGCCGAATTGCGGGACGCCATCCACGGCGCCGTGCTGAGCGGTGACGAGGACCTGCTCCACCGCGAGGCGCTGGGCGTGCTGGTGGCCGGCATGACTGCCGAGCACGTGCTCGAGCGGCTGCGCGAGGGCATGGCGGTGATCACCCCCGGAGACAGGTCCGACGTCGTGCTGGCCGTCGCGAGCGCGCATGCGGCAGAGGGGTTTCCGTCGCTGTCGTGCATGATCCTCAACGGTGGACTGCCGCTGCACCCAGCGATCGCCGACTTGGTTGCAGGGCTGGGACTGCGGCTGCCGGTGGTCACCACCGACCTGGGCACCTACGACACTGCGCGCGCGGTGGCCTCGGCCCGGGGCCGGGTGACGGCCCAGTCGCACCGCAAGATCGACACCGCGCTGACGCTGATGGATACCTACGTCGACACTGCCGATCTCATTGCGCAGCTGTCAATCTCGGTTCCCTCGGTGGTGACGCCGCAGATGTTCACCTACCACCTGCAGGACCGAGCGCGCTCGGATCGCAAGCGCATCGTGCTACCCGAAGGCGACGACGACCGCATCCTGCGGGCGGCGGGCCGACTGCTGCAGCGGTCGGTGGCCGACCTGACGATCCTCGGGGACGAATCCGTCATCCGTGCCCGGGCGGCCGAACTCGGCGTCGACCTCTCGGCGGCGACGGTGCTCGATCCGCTGACCAGTGAGCTGTGCGACCGGTTCGCCGAGCAGTACGCCGAGTTGCGCAAGCGCAAGGGCGTCACGGTGGAGCAGGCCCGTGAGGTCATCCACGACGTCTCGTACTTCGGCACCATGCTGGTGCACAACGACATGGTCGACGGCATGGTGTCCGGCGCGAAACACACTACAGCCCATACTGTTCGGCCGTCGTTCGAGATCATCAAGACGCTGCCAGACGTGTCGACGGTATCGAGCATCTTCCTGATGTGCCTGGCCGACCAGGTGCTCGCCTACGGCGACTGCGCCATCGTGCCCGACCCGACGGCCGAACAACTCGCCGACATCGCCATCTCGTCGGCGCGGACCGCCGCGCAGTTCGACATCGAACCGAGGGTGGCGATGCTGTCCTACTCCACCGGCACTTCAGGAACTGGTGCCGACGTCGACAAGGTAAGGACTGCAACGGAATTGGTGCGAGAGCGCGAGCCAGACCTGTTGGTCGAGGGCCCCATCCAGTACGACGCCGCGGTGGAGCCGTCGGTCGCGGCGACCAAGATGCCGGACTCCGCGGTCGCGGGCCGCGCGACCGTGCTGATCTTCCCCGACCTCAACACGGGCAACAACACGTACAAGGCGGTGCAGCGCAGTGCCGGCGCGATCGCCATCGGGCCGGTGCTGCAGGGACTCAACAAACCGGTGAACGACCTGTCGCGCGGCGCGCTGGTGGAGGACATCGTCAACACCGTGGCCATTACGGCGATCCAGGCGCAGAGCCTGTGATGGACACTCGCACCGTACTGGTGCTGAACTGTGGCTCGTCGTCGCTGAAATACGCCGTTGTGGAGCCGAACTCGGGTCGTCAGCTGGCCGACGGCATCATCGAACGCATTGGCGCCGGACCGATCGCCGACCACGAGGCCGCGCTGCGGGCGGCGTTCGACGAGCTGTCCGGTGAGGGGCTCGCTCTCGACTCGCTGGGATTGGTGGCGGTGGGGCACCGCGTCGTGCACGGCGGGCCGGACCTCTATCAGCCGACGGTGGTCGACGACGCACTGATCGCCACACTCGAGTCGCTGGCCCCGCTGGCGCCATTGCACAATCCGCCCGCGATCCTCGGCATCGAGGTGGCGCGCAAGGTGCTGCCCGGTTTGCCGCATGTCACGGTATTCGACACGGCGTACTTCCATGACCTCCCCGCGGCCGCCGCAACGTACGCCATTCCGCGAGATGTGGCTGCGCAGTGGCATATTCGACGCTACGGCTTTCACGGCACCTCGCACCAGTACGTCAGCGAGCAGGCCGCCGCGTTCCTTGGGGCTCCGGTCGAGTCGCTCAACCAGATCGTGCTGCACCTGGGCAACGGTGCGTCGGCGTCGGCGATCGTCGGCGGCCGGCCGCAGGACACCTCGATGGGCATGACGCCGATGGAGGGTCTGGTGATGGGTACTCGGTCCGGTGACGTCGACCCCGGCGTCATCACCTACCTGAATCGGACGGCAGGGATGGGCATGGCCGAGATCGAGACCATGCTCAACCGGCGGTCGGGAGTGCTTGGTCTCGGTGGCGACATCGACTTTCGTCTGTTGCACCGTCGGATCGACGCCGGCGACCCGGACGCGAAACTGGCGTACGACGTCTACATTCACCGGCTGCGCAAGTACATTGGCGCCTACCTCGCCCTGCTGGGCAACACCGACGTCATCACGTTCACCGCAGGCGTCGGCGAGAACGACGCCGCCGTCCGCAGGGATGCGCTGAGCGGACTTGCGCCCTTGGGCGTGGAGCTCGACGAGCATCTCAACGACAGTCCCGCCCGCTCACCCCGACGCATCTCCTTCGAGACGTCGCCGACGACGGTCCTCGTCATCCCGACCAACGAGGAGCTCGCGATCGCCAGGGCGTGTGTGGGCGTACTCGACGCCTAAGTCGGCGGTGAGTGGTCGAGCTCGTTGAGTTGGCGTTGCCGGGCGATGCGGTGGGCGCGGTTCTGCGCGCGGGTGGTTCTGCGGCGGGGCATCTTGAGTCCGGCGGTGTGGTCGGTTCGGGACCGGGGCGCTGTGGATGGTGGCGGTGGGTGCGCTGAGTTCGGGGAACAGCAGCCGGCTGCCCGGGGTGGTGACGTGTCGTCGGCCGTCGGGGGCAGTCCAGATGACGGTCCCGTCGACCAGTTGTTGCTCGCGCCAACCACTGTCACCGGCCCAGAATGTCTTCAGCAGGTGGTGAGTGCGACTGGCCGAAGGACTGTCTAGGGAAACGGACTCTGACCTGCACACGCCGATCGGTTGTGTGTCACGTTGCTGTCGCCCGCCGGTCCGTAAAGGGCTCTGATCGCCACATCCTGGCGACGAGCAACAGCGCCACCAAGACATAGGGACTGTTGTAGGCCAGCGCTTTGGTTGCGTTTTGGAATCCGTAGTCAAAGTCGACACATCCTGTGCTGCACGCATGATGAAACAGCGGTGCGTCGCCAAACAACCCGACCCCCAGATAGAGGACGGTGTTGGCCGTGATCATGCCCGCGTAGAAGACCGCAGGCAGTCGGATCCAGTTTCGGCCACGTACGAGTGCGTAGATCAGGACGAGGTAAAACACGCCGAACAACACCGCCGACACGAATCCTGTCCCGATCTGGACGAACCTCGGATTTGCGATCAGCATCGGGTCGGTCCCCGCCGCATAGTTGTTGTAGATGTAGCGAGCCATGATCCATTTAGAGTTCGGGTCTGGCCGCCCGAAGAGGTTCACGGTGTCCATGAGAAACGACGTGGTTGCGAACATTGCGAAGACGGCGATGAAGAACCAATCGCGACGTCGCCTTGGTAGCGGCAACAGAGGCCTGCGAGCCGCCTCGTCCCCGACCGAGTCAGCCATTGCAGGAGCCTAAACCCACTTGTAACTGAGGGCTAGGGACTGTGGAATTTAACGGTGTTTCCGGCCTGACACGCTGAGCGATGCTCGGCGAGAAAGGTCGCCATGTTGACCGGACCTACCCAGAAAGCCCGTGCAACGCATTCCGAGCAGTTGTCGGCGGCAGAGCGCGATGAGGTTGGACGCGGCGATCGCCCCGGGGAGCAGTTGGCCGCCCATGATCGCGGCGGGCCGGATGCATGGCGAGCCGGCCCGGTGGTGGGGTGAGCGCTTCGGTCAGGGTCAGCTCGTGCAGTGGCTTGGCGAACCGTGGGGCGGGTCGCCGTCGAGGTTGGCGCACTCGTCGGTGGGCGTAGAGGCGGTGTCGTCGGTCGGGGTCGCTTGTCGGCGTTGTCGGCGGCAGGCTCCGCGGGTGCCGGGGCACTGTCTGCGGGGTCGTCGGACTCGGGCTCCTGCGGTTCGTCGACCGGCCCACCGTGTGCCGGCCCGCCAGACTGTGGCGAGGCAGCCCGGCCGGTCCGCCGGTCCGGTCGAGGGTGTCCTGGTGGGCGATGACGTAGACCACCACCCCGGTCGAGGGTGGGGCCAGGGCGGCGGGGCAGTCCTCTTGGTCGCAGAGGCACGCCAGCCGGTCGGCGCCGTGGGCCAGGGCGCCGATCGCGTCGGCGCGGCGCTGATCCGTGGTGCGCGGGTCGGCGGGGCAGACGGTGTCGGCCAGCGCGGAGACTCGGGCGTCGAAGGCGGTGGCGTCGTGGGCGTAGAGGGTGGCGAACACCGTGGCCATGCCGCTGCCGTCCTCGATGGTGACGTCGACTGAGCGGCCGCGGGCTTTGGTCTCGGTCCGGTACACCGCGTGCGGGTCGATCTGGGCGACGAGCGCGTCGATGCGGCGTTCGGTCGACGCGACCGACATCGGTCCCCACCCGAGCAGTGCCGTCGGCCAGGGCGGTGTCCAGGGCGCGCAGCGCGGCGGGGTCGATGACCAGGGCGCCGCGCGTCACGATGGTCCGCACCACCGCATAACCGATCAGTCCGTCGGCGAACACGGCAGCGACGCGCGGGAACCGTTCGTGCAGGGCGACCGCGACGAGGAGTTGGTTGGCGGCGGTGCCGGGGGTGAGGCGTTGGGCGGCGCCGACGTGGGCGGCGACGGCGTCGACGTTGTCGAGGCACCACTGGTCGCGGCTGGCCGACCCCTCAGCGGCATACAGGCTGTCGAGCATGGCGGCCATCGCCGCCAGCCGGCGGGCGCACGCCGCGGACTCCACCCGCGCCCACGCGTCCACCGCACCGGCACCGGAGACGCCGGCCGTGGCAGCCACCAACGAATCGAACATGCATTCGAATCTACGCCGGACACCCGACGCGAGACAGACGTGCAACCCCGCCCTGTGGATGAATCACAGACTGTGAATAACTCAGCGGCTCCGGCAATTTCACAGGTTGCGAACATAGAGTCTCTTGATGCCTTCGCCTGCTCAGACACCGCTGACCATCCAGGTTGCCATCGGGTCGTGGGTGTTGGACCCGGCCGCGCTCTTGCTCGTCACGACAGTTGGCCTTGGCTACCTCTGGTGTCGCCGTGCCGCACACACCGAAGCTGGACACGCCAACACCGCCTCCGCCTACTGCTTCGCCGCCGGCCTCGGTGCCTGGGTCCTCGCCACGTCGAGTGTGATCGCCGCGTATGCGCCGGTGCTGTTCTGGATGCGCGCGCTGCAGGTGCTGACGTTGCTCTTCGTCGTGCCGTTCCTCTTGGCGCTTGGGAGGCCGGTCGCGACCCTGCGGGCGGCCGCCTCGGAGGCTGGCGGACGCAGCATCGACCGGCTGCTCAACTCGCGGACGTGCCGCGTCGCTGCCTCTCCGCTGTGCACGTCGGCGGCGATGCTAGGCCTGCCCTGGTTGCTGTACCTGACACCCTGGTACGTGGCCTCCATGACGGGGATCATCGGAGCGGCGACCCGAATACTGCTCGTAGCGGTCGGCTTTGGTTACTTCTACGCCAGGATCCAGAGCGATCCGGTGCCTCGCCGCTATCCGCCGCTGCTGTCCATCGGCATCAGCGTCGTCGAGTCGCTCGCGGACGGGCTGCTGGGCCTGGTGCTGTGGCTGGGACCGGTGATCGCGTACGACTACTACGCTGCATTGCAGCGCAATTGGGGTCCTAGCATGCGGACCGACCAGTCGATCGGAGCCGGCATTCTGTGGATCGTCGGCGACGTTCTCGGCGTGCCATTCTTGGCCGTCCTCTTGAGAGGGCTGTCCCGGCACGAGAAGGTGCGGGCGGCCGAGGTCGACGAGATCGAAGACGCCCAACCGGACGTCGGCACCCCGACGCTGTGGTGGGAAGCCGATCCGCAATTCGGCGAGCGCTTCAAGCGCTAGAAGGTACTCATCGGTCGCACGCTGTTGGCCAGATCGACCAGGGCGTAACGATGCTCCTGCGTGGGTGCCACTCGCGACAGCCCCCGCAGCGACGACTCCACTCCCAGTCGCAGGCCGTGTTCGGTGAACGGGAAGCCCAGGATGTGGTTGGTGCTGGCGGTGTTGTCGGCCAACCAGTCCATCGCGGTGCCTAGCACCAGCGCCCTGATCTGCAACACCCGAGGCTCGGTGTCCGGCAACACCTCCACCCGTCGGGCGGCATCGCGGATCTGCTGCTCGGTGATCTCGCTGCCGGACCGCCCGGACAGCAGCGTGACCGCACTGGTGAGGCGTGCCGTGGTGAAGTGCCTCGAGGTGGGCGGAACCTGGTCGAGCGTCGTGACGGCCTCGTCGCGCTGACCGTCGGCAGATTGCGCGCGGGCCAGGCCGAAACCCGCTGAGATGATGCCGTTGTCTGTGTTCCACACGGTCTTGTAGAACGTGCGCTCGTCGGCGGAGCCGCAGAGCTCCGCGGTCGCCGCCAGGGCCAGCTTCGGCGCCAATTCTCCGGGCAGGGTGTCCAGCACCTCGGTGAAGTGCTTGGTCGCCGATTCGTAATCTGCAGAGAGCAATTCGGCCACCGCGCGGAACCACACCAGGCGCCAGCGCCAGCCCACCCGCTCACACAGATCGTCGAGCTTGCGGTTGGCCTTCGCCACGTCACCGAGATCGAGGAGTGCCCGCACCTCCATCAGCGGAAGCTCCACCGACTCCGAGAGGTCGACGCCGCTGTCGGAGTCCAGCGATCCGTACCTCGCCGCCCGCAGCGAATCGAGTGTCTGAACCGGCTGACTGAGCACCGTCGCCGACAGCACCGCCGCACCGACATCGGCGGGATCGACGAGCGGAACCTGCAGTGCCCGAACGATTTCCTGGGCGGTCAGCTTCTCCGAGTGCACCTGGCCATCGAGGTAGACGTCGGTGTGTGCCACCAGCAGGTCGACGCCGAACGTCGACCGCGACGGGCTGAACACAGTCGACAGACCCGGGCGCGGCATTCCCGAGTCCTGCGCGACGACCTCGCGCAGCACGCCGATCAGCTGTCCGGACATCTCCTCGGCGCTCGCGAAACGCCGACGCGGATCGGGATCGATGGCTCGCCGCAGCAGCCGGCCGAACGAATCGTATTTCTTCAGTACGGGATCGTCTTCCGGCAAGCCGTCGTCGTAGCGGCCGTTGCGGGTCCGCAGTTCGAGCGTCAGCGCGGCCAGGGTCCGGCCGACGGTATAGATGTCAGTGGCGATCGTCGGCCCGGTCTTGACGATCTCCGGCGCCTGGTAACCCGGTGTGCCGTACAGGAATCCGTAGGAGTTCATCCGCGACACCGCACCGAGGTCGATTAGCTTGAGCTGCTCCTCGGTCACCATGATGTTCTCGGGCTTGAGGTCGTTGTAGACCAGCCCGACGGAGTGCAGATAGCCCAGCGCAGGCAGGATTTCGAGCATGTACGCGATTGCCTGAGCGACCGGTAGCTGGTGCCCCTTGGCCTGCTTGAGCGACGTCCCACCGACGTACTCCATGACGATGTAGCCGACCGGGTCACCGTTCTTGTCGTCGTGCTCGACGAAGTTGAAGATCTTCACGATTCCGGGGTGGGTGACCTCGGCCAGGAACTGGCGTTCGGCCATCGCGATCGACTGCGCCTCGGCGTCGCCGGAGTGCACCAAACCCTTGAGCACCACGGGCCGATCGTTGACGTTCTTGTCGAACGCCAGGTAGATCCAACCCAGGCCGCCGTGGGCGATGCACCCCTTGATCTCGTACTGGTCGACCACCATGTCGCCCGGACTCAGTTGTGGCAGAAACGAATACGCGCTACCGCAGTGCGGGCACCAGCCCTCCGACAGTGCCTCCCCGTCGCTGCTCGAACGCCCGACCGGCTTGCCGCAGTTCCAGCAGAACCGCTTGGCCTCAGCGACGACCGGGTCGGTCATCAACGCTTCCAACGGATCCCGCTCCGGCACCCGGGGCACCTCGACCAAGCCGCCGCCGAGCCGCCGAATCGGCGACCACTGGCGCGTCAGCATGGTCGTCTGGTCGTGCGGCTCGGTCTCGACGGTGCTGACCGAGAACCCGTCCGAGTCATCGAAGTTCGGCCGGAACACCGCCTGCGTGGCCATCGGCCGCATGGTCGCGAGCGAGTCGTAGGTCATGGCGTCGGCCGGCTGGGTGCCGGGGTAGGCCTCGTCGTCGCGCTCCGGACCGCCGCCGGCGACGTCCGACTCGTGTTGGGGCTGCTCGTTGGCGGTCATCAGTCCGCGTACCTCGGTAGGGGCGGTGACGGTGCGGGCCCCAGCACCGTCAACCACTTGCGGTACAACGTGTTCCACGTGCCATCGCGTCGCACCCGGTCGAGCGTCCCGTTGACGAAGCGCACCAGGCCGGTGTTGTCCTTGTTGATCCCTATGCCGTACGGCTCCCTGGCCATCGACGGCCCGACGATGTGCAGGTACGGGTCCTGGCTCACCAGCCCGGCGAGGATCGAGTCGTCGGTGCTGACGGCGTCGACCTGACGCTGCTGCAGGGCGACCAGACAGTCGGCCCACGTCACGACCTCGACGATCACGGGTGGCGGACTGATCTGCTGGATGCGATCGAGCGACGTCGTCCCGCTCACCGCGCACACCCGCTTGCCCGCGAGATCCGACGCCCGTCGGATCGCCGAGTCCCGCGGCGCCAGGATGCGCTGGTTGGCCGCCAGGTACTCGGTGGAGAAGTTGACCAGCGCCTTGCGCTCGCAGGTGATGCTCATGGTCTTGACGACGATGTCGACCTGATTGTTCTGTAGGGCGGCGATGCGATCGGCCGACGACAGGATGCGGTACTCCACCTGGGACGGGGTGCCGAAGATGTCCCGCGCCACCTCGCCCGCGATGTCGACATCGAAGCCGGTGATCTCACCGGTGATCGGGTCGCGAAAGCTGAACAGGTTGCTGCCGATGTCCAGGCCCACGATGAGTCGGCCGCGGTTGCGGATGTTGGTGACGGCGTCGTCGGCCTGCGCCTTGGTGGGAAACGGCCGCAAGCTCGACGTGCAATCGTCGTTGGCGGTGTCGGGCGGCTTCGGCGGCTCGGGTGCGACCTCCTGCATGCCGGCGGGCGTCGGCGGCGCCAGCGTTACGCCGGGCACGTCGACAACGGGCGCGGTTTGGCTGCAACCGGCCACCATCAGCCCCGCTACGAGTACCGCCACCAACCGCCTAGCGCTCATCGGCAACATGCTCTTCGCGCAAGCGCTCATCGGCGACATGCTCTTCGCGCAAGCGCTCATCGGTGACATGCTCTTCGCGCAAGCGCTCATCGGTACTCACTCAACCTCGGCCACAGTCCCAGCGCCACCGCGATCGCCGCGATGATGCTGAGCACAGCCGCGCCCACCGTGGCGCCCGACAGCACGCGCCGCGCGTTGACGATGTCGTTGCGGAGTTGTTGACGGCTCTCCCCGATGCCCTTGGTGAGCGCGGCGTCGAGCTTGTCGAACGCGGGCGTCGAGTCGTCCTCGCCGGTGCCGAGGGCAACCTGGGTGGCGGCCTGGTAGTTGCCGACGGCGATGTAGGCGTTGATCCGGTCGTCGGCCGCCCGCCAGCGCCGCAGCAGCTGCTCGGCATCGGCGAGATCGGCCGTGTCGATGGCGTCGTCGCGACCGAGATAGCCTGCGAGCTCCTCCTGCATGGTGTCGATGCGCTGGTAATACGACTGCTTCCGGACGCCCTCGTCGCCGCGCCGGATCAGCGACAGCGTCTCGTCGGCCCGCGCCTGCTGCGCGGTGATCGCCATGGTGGTGACGGTCTTGAGCGACTCGGCCGCCGTGCTCTTGGCGCTGCGGCTGTCAGCCGTCGAGATGGTCAGCGCCGTGCCGACCCACACGATCATGATGAGCACCGCCAGGCCACCGGCGACGAACCCGATGTTCACGCGCCGCCGGGTGCGCCGGGCCAGCCATCGGTTGGCGAACGCCCCGAACATCAGCGTGGCGAGCACCACCAGAATCACGGGCGCGGGAATCCGGGTCGACGCGGTCGTCTCGGCGTCGACCTGCTTGCTGGTCCGCTCGTACAGCCGCTGGGCGTCGGGCAGGATCTGCGTCTGCATCAGTGACGACGCCTCCGACAGGTACGACGAGCCGACTGGATTGCCCGCGCGACTGTTCGTCCGCGCCGTCTCGACCAGACCGGTGTAGACGGACAGCTGGGCGTTCACCCGCCCGAGCAGCTGGATCATGTCGTCGTCGGTGAGACCGCTCGATGCGCGCGTCACCGCGACCGACGCGTCGGTGATGGCCTGTTCATAGCGCTGCCGGACCGCCCGGGGTTCGGTGCCGGAGATGAAGGCCGTCGCCGCGGCGGCGTCGGCAACGGACAGGGTGGTGTAGAGCTGGCCCGCCGCAAAGGCCAGGGGTTCGGTGTGGCTCAGCACGGTGGACAGGGCCTGCTGGCGATTGTTGATGGTGGTCGACGTGGCGAAGGCGCAGGCGATCACCATGGCCGCGAGGACGAAGCCGATCACCAGAATGCGACCGGGAGTCGTCCAGAGGAACCACCAGCGCGGGTGCGCTGGCCTGGTCTGTGAGCGCGACGCAAGCGGCTCGGTGGAAGGGTGCGCCAACTCCACAGTCACCTGTGCGCGGACCTCTGCTCTCGATGCTTGTCCCGACTCATCAACTGTAAAGGAATTCTAAGAGCAGGGGGCGGGACGCGCGGAACAATCGCTAGACCCCGCCGGTCCAGGTGCCGGTCCGAAATCGAGCCGGAGCCCTATCCTGAAGTCGTGCGTGGTGACGGTGACGGCTGGGTTAGTTCGGTTGATGGCGCGCATTTCTGGGGTCTGCACGGCGCCGCGGGTCTGCTGCTGCGGGCACCGCGACCGGACGGCAGCGCCGCGGTGCTGCTGCAGCACCGCGCCCCGTGGAGCCATCAGGGCGGTACGTGGGGACTTCCGGGCGGCGCCCGCGACAGCCACGAGACCGTCGAGCAGGCAGCGGTCCGCGAAGCGCACGAGGAGGCCGGACTGACGTCCGATCAGCTGGTCGTGCGGCGCGAGGTGGTGACCTTCGAGCCCAAGGGCGTCTCCTGGACCTACACGACCGTGATCGCCGACGCACCCGAGCCGCTGCAGACCGTGCCCAACCGCGAAAGCTCCGAGTTGCGCTGGGTGCCCGAGGACGAGGTCGCCGACATGCCGCTGCACCCCGGGTTCGCCGCGAGTTGGGAGCGGCTGCGTACCGAGTCGGCGTCGCTGCCGTTCGAGGTCATTCGCGAGACGTGAGCCCGGCGACGAGCTCTCGCGCGGCCGCCGCCGGGTCCTCGGCGGCGGTGATGGCCCGGACCACCACGACGCGACTGGCGCCCGCCGCCAGCACCTCGGGAAGCCGATCCACGTCGATGCCGCCGATGGCGAACCACGGCGTCCGGGTCTCGAGCGCCGCCGCGGTGCGGATCAAGTCGAGTCCGGGAGCCGGCCGCCCCGGTTTGGTGGGCGTCGGCCAGCACGGCCCGACGCAGAAGTAGTCGACGGCGCCGGTGGCCGCCTCCCGGACCTGTTCGGCGTCGTGCGTCGAACGTCCGATCAGTGGCCGTGGTCCAACGATGTCCCGCGCCATCGCCAACGGCAGATCGTCCTGACCGAGGTGCAGCACGTCGGCGCCGGCGGCGCGGGCGACGTCGGCCCGGTCGTTCACTG
Organism: uncultured Actinomycetota bacterium; assembly: GCA_963846985.1. Taxonomy (GTDB): domain Bacteria; phylum Actinomycetota; class Actinomycetes; order Mycobacteriales; family Mycobacteriaceae; genus Mycobacterium. The sequence continues at coordinate 152,208 of CAWJYC010000008.1, read as the reverse complement.
CCAGCAGTGCGCCGTGCCTGCGCGCGGCGTCGGCCAGCACCTCCAGCGCCTCGAGTTCGCCGCGGGCCTCCAGCGCACCAAACTGCCTCTCGCCCGGCGAGCCCTTGTCCCGGAGCTGGATGACGTCGACCCCGCCGGCCAGCGCGGCGTCGGCGAATTCGGCCAGATCGCCGCGCTCCCGCCGGGCGTCGGTGCACAGGTAGAGGCGCGCGGTGGCGAGGCGGTCCAGTGGATCAAGCACCCCGCGAACGTTAGCGACCGACGAGTACCCTCGAACACGCGACACGGGAGTCCCGAGACCGGGGGCTGAGAGTGGGTGCGATGCCACCCTTACCGTCACACCTGATCCGGGTCATGCCGGCGTAGGAAGGAAAGGGACTTGGGTACGCATCGGGCCGGCCGCTCGCTCGCCGTGATCGGCGGTGGCGTCATCGGACTGTCGGTGGCCCGCCGCGCTGCCCTCGACGGGTGGACCGTCCGCGTGCACCGCACCGACGTCCGCGGCGCCTCCTGGGTGGCCGGCGGCATGTTGGCTCCCCACAGCGAGGGCTGGCCGGGGGAGGATCGGCTGCTGCAGATCGGGTTGGCTTCGCTGCAGATGTGGCACGACGACTTCCTCGACGGGCTGCCGCCGGACGTCGTCACCGCCCGCGAATCGCTCGTGGTGGCCGTCGACCGGGCCGACGCGGCAGACCTGGCGACCACAGGGCAGTGGCTGGCCGCCCAGGGGCATCCGGTGATGATGACGCGCGCCGCACGTGACCTGGAACCGCTTCTGGCGCAAGGCATTCGACACGGTTTCGTCGCCGAGACGGAGTTGGCCGTCGACAATAGGGCGCTCGTCACCGCCCTCGCGATGCAGTGCGAGCGCCTCGGGGTCGGCTGGGCGCCCCCGGTGGTGTCGCTTGACGAGGCGCGCGACGCCGACGTCGTGGTGATCGCCAACGGCATCGACGCACCCGCGCTGTGGCCCGGGCTGCCGATTCGCCCGGTCAAGGGCGAGGTGCTTCGCCTGCGGTGGCGACGCGGCTGTATGCCGCTGCCGCAGAGGGTGATTCGTGCCAGGGTGCACGGTCGCCAGGTGTACCTGGTGCCGCGCATCGACGGTGTGGTGGTGGGAGCGACGCAGTACGAGCACGGCCGCGACACTGCGCCCGCCGTGGCGGGGGTCCGCGAGCTGCTCGACGACGCCTGCGAGGTGATGCCCGCGCTGGGGGAGTACGAACTGGCAGAGTGCGCGGCGGGACTGCGGCCGATGACGCCCGACAATCTGCCGCTGGTCGAGCGGCTCGACGACCGCACGCTCGTTGCGGCGGGGCACGGCAGGTCGGGCTTCCTGCTCGCGCCGTGGACGGCGGCCACGATCGCGGCCGAGCTGGAGGTCGGATTCCCGGTAGGAAGGGTGGTCGGATGAAGGTGTTGGTCAACGACGAGGCCGTCGACGTCGACGATCGGACCACGGTCGCCGACCTGCTGGCCACGTTGGGCATCCCCGACAAGGGTATCGCCGTCGCGGTCGACTGGGCGGTGATCCCGCGGTCGGAATGGCACCAGGCGCTGTCGGACGGTGCACGGGTGGAGGTCGTGACGGCGGTGCAGGGTGGTTGACCCAAAGCTGACCATCGCGGGCCGCAGCTTCGGTTCACGGCTGATCCTGGGCACCGGCGGTGCGGCCAACCTCGCCGTGCTCGAGGAGGCGCTCGTCGCCTCGGGGACGGAGCTGACCACCGTCGCGATGCGCCGGGTCGACGCGGACGGCGGCACGGGGGTGCTCGACCTGTTGAACCGGCTCGGCATCACGCCGCTGCCGAACACGGCGGGCTGCCGCGGCGCGGCCGAGGCGGTGTTGACGGCGCAGCTGGCCCGGGAGGCCCTGAAGACCGACTGGGTCAAGCTCGAGGTGATCGCCGACGAACGCACCCTGCTGCCCGACGGAATCGAATTGGTTTCCGCCGCAGAGCAATTGGTCGATGACGGGTTCGTCGTGATGGCGTATACCAACGACGACCCGGTGCTGGCGCGGCGGCTCGAGGACATCGGCGTGGCGGCAGTGATGCCGCTGGGATCGCCGATCGGTACCGGTCTCGGCATCGCCAATCCGCACAACATCGAGATGATCGTCGAACGCGCCGGCGTGCCCGTCATCCTCGACGCCGGCATCGGCACCGCGAGCGACGCCGTGCAGGCGATGGAGCTCGGGTGCGATGCGGTCCTACTGGCGACCGCCGTCACCCGCGCGGCGGACCCACCGGTGATGGCCGCCGCCATGGCTGCCGCGGTGACCGCCGGCAGGCTGGCCCGCCAAGCCGGCCGGATCCCCAAGAGGTTCTGGGCCCAGGCGTCGAGCCCCGGCAAATGACGGGTGGCCGGTACGTCGCGCTGGGTTCGTCGATGGCGGCCGGTCCGGGCATCAAGCCCACGGCAGCGGACGCCCCGCGGGGAGCCGGCCGGTCGGCGGTCAACTACCCGCACCTGGTCGCCAGCCGACTGTCCTACGAGCTGGTCGACGTGACCTTCTCCGGCGCCACCACCGCCAACATCCTGTCCGATCGGCAACTCGGCGCGCCACCGCAAATCGATGCGCTCGACGGATCCGAGAGCCTGGCCACCGTGACCATCGGCGGCAACGACGCCGGGTACTTCGCCATGCTCTACGCCGCGGGCCTGCCGCGGTGGACCAGGTCGGTGCCCATCCTCGGCGGCATTCTGCGGCAGCAACTCGACGTCGACGCCCGCACCGCCGCGCTCACTCGGGTCGGTGACGCGCTGCGGTCCGTCGGCGCGGAGGTCAAGCGGCGGGCGCCGGGGGCGCGGGTCGTGTTCGTCGACTACCTGACGCTGCTGCCGCCGCCGGGCACGCCCGCTCGCCCGCTGCCCGACGACTACGTCGAGGCCGGTCGTGTCGTCGCCGCCACGCTGGAACGCCTGACGGCGGAGGCGGCCGCCGACACCGGCTGCGAGCTGGTCCGGGCCGGCGCTGCCAGTCGCGATCACCACCCGTGGTCGGACGATCCGTGGATGTCCGGTTTCGGGTTGCCGCGGCCCGGTCGGGTCGCGCCGCTGCACCCGAATGCGGCCGGCATGCGGGCCGTCGCCGACCTCGTCGTCGACCAGCTGACGTAGCCTCGCCGTTTGCGTGAAGTGTCATCCAATGGCGAAGATTGCCGGATGACCGTGTGGTTGACCCCGTCGCAGGGCCGAACGTGGTTGAACTACATGAGCGTCTACCACCGGCTCGAGTTCGAGATGAACCGGCAGCTGCAGGCCGAGTGCGGTCTCTCGCTCGCGGACTACACGGTGATGAACGCGCTGTCCGGCGCGCCCGGCCGGCGGCTGAGGCTCTCGCTCCTGGCGACCACCATCGGCTGGGAGCGCAGCCGCTTGTCGCACCACCTGCAGCGGATGGCCGGGCGCGGCCTGGTGGAACGGGTGCTGTCCGACACCGACGGCCGGGCCACCGACGCCCTGCTGACCGACGCCGGCATGAAGGCGCTGCGGACTGCCGCTCCCAAGCACGTGGCGTGGGTTCGCCGGTTGGTCTTCTCCGACCTCGACGACGACCGGGTCGTCGAGCTGGGCGACCTTCTCGAAGGCGTCTATCGGACGATCCTTCGGGAAGGCACCCTGCCGACGCCGGACTGACCGCAGCCCGAGGCGTTAGGTCTGGACTTCGCCACCGTCGACGAACATCTCGCTACCGGTCATGAAGCTGCTCGCCGACGAGGCGAGGAACACCACCGCGGCGGCGATCTCCGCGGGCTGGCCGATCCGACCGAGCGTGACGTCGGCCGTGAGGCTCTCCAGCAGCTCCTTCTCGCCACCGCTCGGGGCGAGGCCGACGAGACCCGGCGTCTCGACCGGACCGGGCACCAGGGTGTTCACCCGGATATCGCGACCCGCGAGCTCCGCAGCCCAGGTGCGGCCGAACGACCGGACGGCGGCCTTGGAGGCGGCGTAGGCACCGAACGAGGCAATGCCCTTGGACGCCGACGTCGAGCCCGAGAGGATCACCGAGGCACCGGGATTGAGCAGGGGGAGGACCTTCTGCACGGTGAAGAGGGTGCCCGCGACGTTGCGGTTGAAGGTGTCGAGGTAATGCTCGATCGTGGTGTCCTCCAGGGTGGCGAACTCGCCGCCGCCCGCGTTGGTGAACACCGCGTCCAGGCCGCCGCCGTGCGCGTGCACCGCCTCGACGATGGCGTCGAGTTGGGCCGGGTCGCTGACGTCGCTGCGGACGCCGGTGGCGGAGGCTCCGATGGAGGCCACCGCCGCGTCGATCGTCGACTGTGTGCGCCCGGTGAGGAAGACGTGCGCGCCGGCGTCGGCCAGTGCACGTGCGGACGCCAAGCCGATGCCTGCGGTGCCGCCGGTGACCAGAGCGTTCTTGCCGTCCAGTGATCCCATGACTACTCCCTTTGCGTGATCCGGCACCCGTGCTTCAGCGTGCTCGGGTTTGCGTGACATGTCAACCAACCGGGATCGCCCCGGAGGTATTCCGCGCGGCGTGACTAACGTTGTGCCAATGCGGCGTAGATCACGGACGGTTCTGGCGGCCCTGACGGCGTTCGCGGTGGCGACTGGCGTCGGGGGGTGCGCGAAGGATTCCGTCCGGCAGGCGCCCTCGGCGTCGCCAATGGCCCCGCCGGCTCCTGCGGCCGACGAACCGTTCGATCCCAACTATCACCAGAAGTCCGTCACCCTCGACCATCTCGACCGCACGTCGCTCGACGTCCATGGCAGGGGAGTCGCCTATGCGATCGGCCCGTACGCCCAGGACGAAGGCGGCCGCAACGGGGTCCCCGCCCGCGAGGACCACACCCGGCACGTGGTGACGGAGTCGTGAGGCGCGCCGTTCTCATCGCGTCCGGAGTTCTGCTGCTGGCCGCGTGTTCGTCGGCTCCGCCGCCGCCGCCACCACCCGCCGCGCCCTCGGCCGGCGAACTGGCCCGCAAGGTGACCGTCGACGGCATGTATGCCCACCTGCAGAAGCTGGCGGACATCGCCACCGCCAACGGCGACAGCCGCGCCGACGGCACGTCCGGCTTCGACGCCAGCGTCGACTACGTCGCGAAGCTGTTGCAGGACAAGGGCTTCGACGTTCGGACTCCGGAGTTCGACCGGCTCGCCATGTCCTCGCCCGGTAGGCCCACGTTGGTGGTCTCCGGCCGCAGCATCGCCGTCGATCAGGCCTCGGTCCTGGTGACCACCGCGCCCGGTGGCCTCACCGCGGTCACCCGGCGGCCGCCGAAACCGGCGGGCTGTAGCGCCGCTGACTACGGCTCGGTCGACGTGAAGGGCGCGATCGCGATCGTCGACGACACGGGCTGCTCGATCGTCGGCAAGCAGAACGCGGCGATCGGGAAGGGTGCGGTCGGAGTGCTCGTCGTCAGCGACCCCGACGCGAACGGCAGCCCGGCCGGCCTGTTCACCCCTGGGTACTACCGGGAGCTCACCTCGCCGGTCGCCGTGATCGACGCGGCGGCCGATGCGCAACTACGTCGCACGTCGGCGCCGGTACGGCTGACCCTGGATGCCAAGGGTGCTGTGGTGAAGTCGCGCAGCGTGCTGGCGCAGACCAAGACCGGCAACCCGCACGACGTGGTGGTCGTCGGCGCGCACCTCGACTCGGCGGCCGACAGTCCCGGCCTCAACGACGACGGGTCCGGCGTCGCGGCAGTGCTGGAAACCGCTGTGCAGCTGGGAAGTTCGCCGACGGTCACCAACGCCGTGCGATTCGCCTTCTGGGGCGGCCAGCACGCCGGCCTGCAGGGCAGCAGCTCCTACGTGGCGGGCCTCGACGAGGCCGGCCGCCGCGACATCGCCCTGTACCTCGACTTCGACATGCTGGGTTCGACCAACGCCGGCTACTTCACCAACGACGGCGACCAGTCCGGTCAACCCAACCCCGACATCCCGGCGGCCAGGGTGCCGGCCGGATCGGCCGGTCTGGAGCGGACGCTCGCCGGCTATCTGAACCTGGCCGGCGTGCGCCCGGCCGACCTGCCGCTGAGCCTGGCCAGTGACTACAGCGCCTTCCTGCGCGCGGGGATACCGGTCGGCGGCATCACTACCGGAGCCGCGCAACGCAAGACCGCCACGCAGGCCCGGCTCTGGGGCGGTCGGGCGGGGGCGCCGTTCGATCCGAACGCCTCCTCACCGCGCGACACGATCGCGAACATCGACCGGGCGACGCTGGCCGTCACCGGGCCGGCGGTGGCCTTCGCAGTCGGCACCTACGCCGAGTCGACCGAGGGACCCAACGGAGTACCCGCCCGCGGCTGAGCCCTAGCTGGTGCGCCGAGGCGTCAGCAGGGGTCGCCCGGAGGGGTGTAGTACGGCACGCCTTCGACGGTGTAGCAAGGGATTTCGCCGTAGACGTAGGGCGTGTCGGCCGAGGCGATCGCGACCCCGCGGGCCACGTCTCCGGCGACGTTGGTGCACCCGCCCACCGCGACGTGCCGTCCACCGACGCCTCCGCAGACGTCGGCCTGAGCGGCCGGTGCCATGGCGAACGGCAGGGCTGCCATCGCAGCGGCCGTGAGCAGCGTTGCTGCAAGTTTCTTCATCACACGTTCCTTTTCGCTAGCCCGACTCGGCCCCAGTATGGCGGGGACTCTCGTCAACGGTCGCGGATTCGCCAACTGACTCCTCGGGGTCGCGGTCGACCTTCGTCGCGCGCAGGCCCAGCAATCGCATGCCGTGGTAGACGACCAGGGCGGCGATCGACCCCAGGGAGATGCCGGTGAAGATCAACGACCCCTCGTGCCAGGTGAAGTCGGCGATCCCGATGGTCAGGGGGATGGCGGCCGTCATCTGGTTGACGGGCAAGCTGAAGTCGACGTGGTTGGTCAGCCAGATGCGGACGCCCAGGATGCCCACCAATCCGTAGAGGACGACGGTCGCGCCGCCCAGGACGCCGGGCGGGATGGCGGAGATGGTGGCTCCGACCTTGGGACACATGGCCAGCACGATGGCGACTGCGGCGGCGATCCAGTAGGCCGCCGTGGAGTACACCCGGGTCGCGGCCATCACGCCGATGTTCTCCGCGTAGGTGGTGGTGGCCGATCCGCCGCCGAGACCGGCCAGCGTCGTGGCGACGCCGTCCGCGGCGATGGCGCGGCCCATCACCGGATTGGTGTCGGTGTCGGTCATCTGGCCGACGGACTTTACGTGCCCGATGTTCTCGGCGACCAGCGCGATGACCGCCGGCAGGAACAGCGGCAAAACCGACAGAGTGAAGCTGGGTGCCTGGAAGTGCGGCAGGCCGACCCACGGCGCCGCCGCGATCGCCGAGGTGTCGACGTCGCCGCGAGCCAATGCCACCAGATATCCGATGACGACCGCCAGGAAGATGGCGAGCCGGCCGATGATGCCGCGGAAGAAAGCCAGGATCCCGACGAGCAGCACCAGGGTGACGAGCCCGTCGATCGGCTCCTTCTCGAAGTTGGCCTTCGCGGCGGGGGCGAGGTTGAAGCCGATCAGCGCCACGATCGCTCCCGTCACCACTGGCGGCAGAGTCGCGTCGAGCCAGCCGGTGCCCACGACGTGCACGACGCCGCCGATGACGATCAGCAGCAGGCCGACGGCGACCAGGCCGCCCAGCGCGCTACCGGCGCCGTTGGATGCCACCGCCGCGGTGACCGGGGCGATGACCGAGAAGCTCGAGCCGAGGTAGCTGGGCAGCCGGTTGCCGGTGATGACCAGGAAGAGCACGGTGCCGATCCCGGAGAACAGCAGGGTGGTGGCGGGCGGGAAGCCCGTCAGCACCGGCACCAGGAACGTCGCGCCGAACATCGCCACGACGTGCTGGGCGCCGATGCCGATGGTGCGTGGCCAGCTCAATCGCTCGTCTGGTGCGACGACGCTGGCGTCGGACGGGACGGGCTTCCAGCTGAGGGGGATCACGGTTGTCGACTACACACCATCGCCAGCCCTCGCGCGAGTCTTCCGCCCAGCCGCCGTCGGGAACTCAGTGAATGTGGCTGCCGCCGTTGGCGTCCACAGTGGTGCCGGTCAGCCCCTCGTCAGCTCCTCCGCGAGCATCACGATGATCCCACCGGGGCCACGAACGTAGGTGAGCCGGTAGGTGTCCTCGTAGGTCGCCACGCCGCGAAGCGGATGGCAGCCGTGTCTGGCGGCGCGATGCCGACGTTTTCGAGTTTGACGGCCACGACGTGATGTTATCGAGTCGGCCGGCTGGCGCTGCCGACCGCGTAGAACGCCGCGCCGAGCACGATGACGGTGAGGCCGACGACCACCGACGCCACCGGCAGCGTCAGCGCCAGCACGAGGCAGCCGACGAGGCCCGCGACCGGAATGAGTCTGGCGCCCAGGGTTAGAGCCGAGGCGTTGGCGATCGCGTAGTACACCAGCACCGCGAAGGACGAGAAGCCGATTGCGCCTCGGAGGTCCAGCACGCCGGCGAGGACCGCGACGACCGCGCCGACGACGAGTTCGGCGCGGTACGGGCTGTCGAACCGCGGGTGCACGGCGGCCAGCCCGGCGGGCAGATGGCGATCGCGGGCCATCGCCAACACCGTGCGCGACACCCCGAGAATCAGCGCAAGCAGTGACCCCACCGCCGCCACCGTCGCACCGACCCGAACCGCCGGCGCCAGCCCGGGATGACCGGCCGCGATCACCGCGTCGGCCAGCGGAGCGGTCGCGGAAGCCATTGCACCGCTGCCCAATACGCTGAGGACGGCAACGGCGACGACCGCGTAGATCGCGAACACCAGGCCCAGCGCGATGCGGATGGCACGCGGAATGGTGGCCGTCGGATCGCGCACCTCCTCGGCCAGGGTGGCGATCCGCGCGTATCCGGCGAACGCGAAGAAGCAGAGTCCGGCCGCCTGCAGCACACCCAGCACGCCGACGTGATGCAGCGCCAGGCGGGAGACGTCGGCGCCTTCGGACCCCCCGATCATGACGACGACGGCCCCCAGCACCGTCAGCACGACGACGACGATCACCCGCGTCAGCCACGCCGACTTCTGCACGCCCACGGTGTTGACCGCGGTCAGGACGACCACCGCCGCGACCGCGACCACGTGCGGGTGTGCGGGCCAGGCGTAGACGCCGACGGTCAGCGCCATCGCCGCACACGAGGCGGTCTTGCCGACCACGAAGCTCCACCCGGCCAGGTAACCCCAGAACGGGCCGAGTCGCTCGCGGCCGTAGACGTACGTGCCGCCGGACTGGGGGTAGCGCACGGCGAGCCGGGCCGACGACGTGGCGTTGCAATAGGCGACGACGGCCGCGACCGCCAGTCCAACCAGGAGCCCCGAACCGGCGGCCGCGGCGGCCGGCGCCAGCGCGACGAAGATCCCGGCGCCCAGCATCGAGCCCAGTCCGATGGTGACGGCGTCCGTCGTGCCGAGGGTCCGCTTCAGTCCGGGCGAAGCCACGCGCTCGAGGGTAACGGGGCTAGTCGGGGTAAGCCGACGTCAGGCGGCTCACCTCCGGCTTGTCGAAGACGTCGTTGAGCGTGACCGTCCGCAGCCGACGATCGTGGATGATGTCGACCAGTTCGCGGTACACGCTCGTCACGGGCGGATGGTTGAGGTGACCGATGACGATCGACTGCGGGACGTAGTACTTGTCGGCGTTGGCGACGATGTCGCGCGGCGCGAGGATCTGATCGTCGCCCATGTTGCCGTTCCACAGCGTGGTCTCGGTGTAGCCGAGGTCGGCGGCCACCGATTGGACCAGGTCGTTGACGGCGCCGTAGGGCGGCCGGTAGTAGGGGGCGGCGTCGACGCCGAAGGTGTCGCGGATGAACTGGTCGGTGTGCCGTAGCTCGTCGGCGATCCGGCTCCCGGTCAGCTTGGTGAGGTCTGGGTGGATCCAGGTGTGGTTGCCCAGCTGAACTTGCCCCGACTCGACCAGCGGCAGCAGCAGATCGCGGTTCTCGGTCCACGATGCGAAGACCCCGGTGACGAACATGGTGAGCCGGATTCCGGTGTCCTTGGCCAACTGGCAGTAGCCCCGCACGACCGCCGAGTCGACCCCGTCGTCGAGGGTCAGCGACAGCAGGTCGCCCCGCCCGGGCAACGCGCTCAGAAGGCCCCCGCCGGGCAGTAGCATCCGCGCCTGGGCGGGCGGCGGCGGCAGCAGTTCCGGCCACGGCGGCGGTGGCGGTGGTCCGGTCGGCGTCGCAGGAGCGGAGACCTCGGCGGCCTGGCTCGAGGAGCCCGCGCCACACCGGACGAGCGCCAGGCCAGCGGCGGAGGCGACCACGCCCATGAGCACGTTGCGCCGGGACAGCATGGTCCCATCCGTCACTTTGGTCACATTAGGCACAGTCAGAAGGGTAGCTGCAGTACCCCCGATAAGCGGGGAAGCTGAGTCAGCGGTTGCGGACGACGTTGACGGCGAGGTAGCCGCCGTAGCCGAGCAGACCAACCAGAGCCAGCTTCCGCGTCTGCGGCACGGCCAACCCAAGCCCGAGTGCGGTCTCGAGCCCGCCGTTGATCTTCAGATAGCGCGCGGTGTCGGTCGGGAACGCCTGCGTCGTGATGCCCACGAACAACTCCGGACGGACGAAGTGTGCGGCACCCGTTCCGGCCAGGGCCAATCCGATGACCGTCGGCAAATGGGAATTCTTCTCCTGCGGCACGTACCGATCCTCTCCTGTCGTCCTGCTCGCGCGTCCGCGCGATCAGGCAATCTGATAATCGGTCAGGGGAAACTCCGAAGCTTCCTTGATGGCTGCCTCCGTCGACGACGGCCGCAGCAGCGTCGGCTCGCCGGCCGGGTTGAAGTAGTACGAGCGGGCGGTCGCGCAGTTGCCCGTGGTGAACAGTGAGTCGCCGAGCAGTTCGGTCATCCGGTCCAGGAACGCTGCGTTGGCGTCCTCGGTCACCTCGAATGTCGTTGCGCCACGGCGTTTCACCTCTGAGAGCAGCCGGTCCATCAGCCGCATCTGGTACTCCATGGTGTTGAAGAAGTTCAGTCCGAGGAACGCGTACGGGCTGGCCAGGCTGAGGTAGTTCGGGAAGTACGGCATCGAAACGCCTTGATAGGCCTGGAATCTGGTGTCGCGCCACCACTTGCCGAGATCGCGGCCCTCACGCCCGATGACCTCGACCGCAGGGAAGTTGGCCTCCCAGAGATCGAAGCCGGTGGCCAGCACCAAGGTGTCGATGGGGTTCTTGACGCCGTCCTTGCCGACGATGCCGTCGGCCTCGATGCGCTCGATGCCGGCGTCCTGAAGGTGCACGTGCGGCCTGGTGAACGCCCGGTAGTACCCGTTGGAGAAGGTCGGCCGCTTGCAGCCGAAGTCGTAGTCGGGCGTCAGTCGGCGACGCAGATCGGCATCGCGGATCACCGCGAAACGGTGCAGTCGCGACAGGTCGGCCGCCGAGATGTTGAACCGCCCGCGGAACGTGCGGTAGTGCCGCACGCCGACGGACACCATCACCTCGTAGATCGAATCGGTCAGCCAGCGAAGGACCCGCTGCGTCAACGGGATTCGCGCGAACATCCGCTTGGTCCGCTCGCCGAAACGCAGATCGATCTTCGGCACCACCCAGATCGGGGTGCGCTGGTAGACGGTGAGGTCGGCGGCGCCCTTGGCGAGCTCGGGGATCAGCTGCACGGCCGTGGCGCCGGTGCCGATCACCGCGATGCGGCGGCCGGTGGCGTCGAAGTCGTCCTCCCACTCGGTGGTGTGGATGATCCGGCCCTCGAAGCCGTCGATGCCCGGGATGTCGGGCACCGCAGGCTGCGACAGGAAGCCGGTCGCGGTGATGAGGAAACGCGCGCCGAGGGTGTCGCCGCCGGCCAGGGCGATCCGCCAGAGGTTGGCCTCCTCGTCCCAGCGGGCGCCCTCGACGGTCGTATTGAAGCGCATGTGCCTTCGGACGTCGTACTTGTCGGCGACGTCGTCGGCGTACTGCTTGATCTCCGGACCGGGGGTGAACAGCCGCGACCAGTTCGGATTGGGCTCGAAGAAGTACGAATACGTGGTCGTCGGCACGTCGACGGCCAAGCCGGGATAGTGGTTGACGTACCAGGTGCCGCCGAGGTCGTCCTCGCGGTCGAGGATGACGAAGTCACCGATGCCAAGCCGCTTGAGCTGGATGGCTGCGCCGATCCCCGCGAATCCGGCTCCGACGATGACCGCGTCGTAGTATTCCCCGTCGCTTCGCTCGCCCCGGTCGTGCTCCGAAGTCATGATTGAGACGGTACCTCAGGTATCACCTGCGCCGGGAAGCCCGCTCTCAGCCCCGGATCGATCCGCTGCGCTTGTCCTCAGTCGTCGCGATGCACACGATCGCCCGGTCGCCCTGCTTCCACGTCTCGGCCGTCGGATAGAGCACGAACACGCCGATGGTGTCGTCGGCCATGGCGTCGGGGGAGTACGACTCCAACTCGGCCGGGCACTTGTTCTGCCACTCGTTGATCGTCGCCTCGCCCGGGTAGTTTCCGTCGGGCATGGTCAGCACCGCATACGCCTCCCCGGCATGGGGCTGGGCGCAGTCGGTCTTCGGGACCATCTGCACGAGTGAGCCGTTGGGAATGTCGGTCAGGCAGTCGCCGACGGCTAGATCGGTGGCGACCACCTTGTCCTTGGTCGCCACCACGAAGAACGCGACCGCGGCGACGAGCGCACCGAGCAGCACCACCGCAGCGATCGACAGGCCGATGATCAGACCCTTGCGGGACTTCTTCTTCAGCGGCCCGGGGTAGCCCGCAGGCGGCTGGCCGTACGGCCCGGGTTGCTGGTACGGACCCTGCTGGTAGGGCAGGGGTGGCGGTGGCGGGTACTGCGCACCGGGCTGCTGGTAGGCGGGCGGCTGGTTCGGGTCTCCCGACGGCCAGGTCATCCCCGAAACTTAGCAGGATCAGCGCTGATGCGACCGGAGTGCGGCGTCCACCGCCAGCGCCGGGACGTCCATGGTCTTGGAGCCGAGATCGTGGCGGGCGCCGGTCACCTCGACGACCTCGACGGGTGCCGGGATCAGCTCGGCCGCGGCCCGGATCTCGTCGATGGTGCCGAACGGGTCGGAGGTGCCGTGGGTGAACACCGTCGGCACCGTGATGCGGTTTAGGTGCTCGGTGCGGGCGCGCTCGGGCTTCCCCGGCGGGTGCAGCGGATAGGAGAACAGGGTGAGCACGTCGACGCCCACTCCGTCGGCCAGGCCATCGGCGACCGCCATCGAGGTCATCCGGCCGCCGTAGGAGTGCCCGCCGGCGATCACCGGGCCCTTGGTCACGGTGCGCGCCAGGGCCACGGCCTCGACGATGCCCTGCTGGTCGGCGGTCGCAGAGCCCGACGGGGGCCCCTTCGGCCGCCGCCGGCGGTAGGGCAGGTCGTACCGCACGGCCAGCCAGCCGCGCGCGGCCCACTGATCGCACAGCCTGATCAGCATCGGTGACTCCCGGCTGCCGCCCGCGCCGTGCGTCAAGAGGACGATGCCGGTCGGCTCGCCGGTTGGTGAATGGACGACGCCGGCGATCGCGTCGAAGTCGGTCGCCGGGCTCATGGCGTCAGACCCCACCGTCGGCCAGCCGGAAAAGGGCAGACACCGGACCGTGCCCCTGGCCCAGCGGATAGGCCGCCCGCAAGCACTCGGTGACCCAACCCTTGGCGAAGGCCACCGCATCGGGCACCGAGTAACCGTGCGCCAACGCGGACGCCGTTGCCGCTGCCAGGGTGTCGCCGGCGCCGTGGTCGTGGGGGGTGTCGATGCGCTCGGCGTCGAACTCCAGGAAGTCGGTGCCGTCGAAGAGCACGTCCGGGCTGTGCGACGAGGACCTGAGGTGACCGCCCTTGACCAACGCCCACCGCGGCCCCAGCTCGTGCAGCGCCCGTGCCGCGTCGCGCTGCGTCCTCGGATCCACCACGTCGATGCCGGTGATGAGCCGCACCTCGTCGAGGTTTGGGGTGACCAGCGTAGCGAGCGGAAACAGTCGTGTCAGAAGCGATTTCAGCGCCGAGGGGTGTAGCAGCGGATCGCCGTGCATGGAGGCGCACACCGGGTCGACGACCAGTGGGACGTCGGTCGCGATGGCGCGCCACGTCTCGGCGATGGCGCCGATGATCTCCGACGACGCCAGCATGCCCGTCTTCGCCGCCTGGATGCCGATGTCCTCGGCGACCGCCTGAATCTGTCCCGCCACGATCTCGGGCGGGATCTCGTGGAACGCCCGCACGCCGACCGAGTTCTGCACGGTGACCGCGGCGACCGCGACGCATCCGTGCACGCCCAGCAGCGCGAAGGTACGCAGGTCGGCCTGGATGCCCGCGCCGCCGCCGGAGTCGGTGCCCGCAATGGTCATCACGCGCAGTGGCGTCTGCCGTGGCGGGGTGAGCGGTAGGTAGTTCACGGCACATCTCCCTACACCGGCATTACCCGGTCAGGTTCATACGGTCGACGGCACCGTCGGGCCCGGTGAAGGCCCGTGTAGCCGTCCTCTCAGCGCACTTGGCGTGTGCTCCCGCGCGGACGCGTCCCAACGTACCGCAGTCCCTTGGCACGCTCGGCGAGGGTGCTCGGTGGGGATTGTGAGCCAGTCGAGGGGGAATAGGAATTGCCGGGAGATGTTTTGTATAGCTAACATATGCATTTTGGGCAGCGTGGCCCGCTGTGTGCCGATTCGATACGCGAAGCGAAACTGATGACGACTGAAATCGAGATGACGAAGACCGACACCGATCTGCGCGATACCGCCACGCGGCGTCGAGCCATGGATCACGACCACCCGCACTACAAGTGGGTGGTCCTGTCGAACACGACGCTCGGCACGCTGCTGGCCACGATCAACGCGTCCATCGTGCTGATCTCGCTGCCGGCCATCTTCCGCGGCATCGGCCTCAACCCGCTGGCGCCCGGCAACGTGAGCTATCTGCTGTGGATGCTGATGGGCTACCTGGTGGTCACCGCCGTGCTGGTGGTCCCGTTCGGTCGGCTCGGCGACATGCTGGGCCGGGTCCGGATCTACAACTGGGGTTTCGTCGTCTTCACCGTCGCCGCGATCGCGCTGTCGTTCGACCCCTTCCACCTCGGAGGCGGTGCGCTCTGGCTGATCGGCTGGCGGGTGATCCAGGGCATCGGCGGCGCGATGCTGATGGCGTCGTCGTCGGCCATCCTCACCGACGCGTTCCCCGCCAACCAGCGCGGCATGGCGCTCGGCGTCAACATGGTCGCCGCGGTCGCCGGCTCCTTCCTCGGGCTGTTGATCGGCGGCTTCCTGTCCGAATGGCACTGGAAGGCGATCTTCTGGGTCGGCGTGCCGATCGGCATCGCCGGCACCATCTGGAGCGTGCGGTCGCTGCGGGAACTCGGCACCCGTACCGCGGGCAAGCTCGACTGGCCGGGCACGCTGAGCTTCGGCGTGGGCCTGACCGTGCTGCTCGCCGGGATCACCTACGGCATCCAGCCCTACGGTGACTCCACCACCGGGTGGACCAACCCGATGGTGGTCGGCGCGATCGCCTTCGGGCTGCTGTCGCTGGTGGCGTTCTGCTTCGTCGAACTGCACGTCGAGTCCCCGATGGTGGACGTCCGGCTGTTCAAGTCCGCCTCGTTCGGCATGGGCAACCTGGCCGGCCTGATGTCGTCCATGGGCCGCGGCGGCCTGCAGTTCATGCTCATCATCTGGCTGCAGGGCATCTGGCTTCCCTTGCACGGGTACAGCTTCGAGTCCACTCCGCTGTGGGCAGGCATCTATCTCCTTCCGATCACCGTCGGCTTCCTGGTCGCGGGCCCCATCGCCGGCTCGCTGTCGGACCGCTTCGGTGCCCGACCGTTCACCGTCGGCGGCATGCTGCTGATGGCAGCCACCTTCGTCGCGCTGGTGATGATCCCGGTCAACTTCAACTACTGGGTCTTCGCGATTCTGGTCTTCCTCAACGGCCTGGGTGGCGGCATCTTCACTGCACCCAACACCGCCGCGATCATGTCGAGCGTGCCCGCCGCCCAGCGCGGTGCCGCCTCCGGCGTACGCGCGACCTTCTTCAACGCTGGCTCCTCCCTGTCCATCGGCGTCTTCTTCTCGCTGATGATCGTCGGGCTGGCCCACACCCTGCCGTCCGCGATGAGCACCGGCCTTCAGGCCCAAGGTGTTTCGGCCTCCGTCGCCAGTGACGTGGCCAACCTGCCCCCGGTCGGCAGCCTGTTCGCGGCGTTCCTCGGCTACAACCCGATGAGCGAGCTGCTCGGACCGTCGGGCGCGCTCACGGCCCCCGGGGTGAACGCCGACGTGCTGACGGGCAAGACCTTCTTCCCGCAGTTGATCACCGAGCCGTTCCACTCCGGCCTGACCGTGGTGTTCATCGCCGCCGCGGTGATGATGCTGCTGGGTGCGCTGGCGTCGCTGTTCAACCCCGGCCGCTACGGCTCCGAGGTCGGCGCCGACAACGTCGCCTAAGTACAGCGATGACTAAAGTGCGACGTCCCCTGATACCCCGCCCAGGTGTGACGGCAAGCACATTCGGGGTATGTCCCCGGTATGACGAGCACCGACCACCGACCACGCGAGATCCGAGACCAGGCGCGCGAGCACGCTGACCAGGCCCGCCGCGCCATGGACGCCAAGCGGCGCGACGCGGGTGACGGCCTCAGCGGCTGGGTCGCCGAACGGGCGGCGGAATGGGACCTCTCCGGCCAGGACGAGGAGACCATGCAGCGCCAGAAGTTCTTCTGGAACACTCTGGTCGACCATTGGTTCCGAATGGAGATCGACGGCTGGGAGAACCTCCCGGAATCGCCCGTGCTGCTGGTCGGCATCCACTCGGGCGCGCCGTTCGTCTGGGACGCTTGGACCATCGGCGTGCAGTGGTGGCGCCGGTTCGGTCAGGAGCGTCCCCTGCACGGCACGGCGCACGACGCACTGATGGCCATCCCGGTGATCGGCCGGTACTTCCGGGCGATGGGCGTGCTGCCCGCGGCGCCCGACGCCATCGCGACCGCGCTCGCCGAGGGCAGGGACGTCGCGCTGTGGCCCGGCGGCGAGGTCGACTCGCTGCGGCCGTGGCGCGAACGCGACGTGGCCAACCTCGCGGGACGCAAGGGCTTCGTGAAGATGGCGATTCGGGCGGGCGTGCCGATCGTCCCGATCGCGACGGTGGGCGGCGCTGACGCAATGCCGGTCCTGATGCGGGGCGACCGGCTGTCGCGGGTGCTCCGCCTCGACAAGCTCCTGCGGCTCAAGGTATTTCCGCTGGCGATCTCCCTACCCTGGGGCATCGCGCCCGCGGCGCTGCCGCAGCTCCCGCTGCCCGCCAAGATCAGGACCCGCTTCATGCCCGCCGTCGAGGTGGACGCCGACCCCGCCCGCGCCGATGACGATCAGTACGTCGACCAGAAGTACGACGAGGTGCAGCGCAGCATCCAACGCGGAATGGACGCCCTGGCCCGCAAGCGTGCGTTGCCGCTCTTCGGCTGATCTCTACTCTGGAGTGATGACCACCATCCCGCGGCGCCGGCTCAACGAATCGATCACCCGGTTCTGGAGCATCGCCGCACCGGCATACGACCAGCCCTGCCTGCAACGACTCGTCTACCGGCCCGCCCAGGACGAGGTGATTGCCGCCCTGCGTGCCGCCGGGTCCGAGCACATCGCCGACATCGCCTGTGGTACCGGCATTCTCGCGTCACGGATAGCCGACGAGTTGCGCCCCGAGGAGGTGTACGGGGTGGACATGTCCGACGGCATGCTCGCCCAGGCCCGCCGCCGGTCGTCCACGGTGTCCTGGAAGCGGGGACCCGCCGAGCAACTGCCGTTCGCCGACGGATTCCTCGACGCCGTCGTCACCACGTCGGCGTTCCACTTCTTCGACCAGCCCGCCGCCCTGCGGGAGTTCCACCGCGTGCTGGCCCCCGGCGGTCTGGTCGCCGTCGCGACGATCAGCCCGCGCCAGGTGCTGCCGGTGCAGCTGTTCGCAGCGGGCGCGTGGGCGCCGGCGCATAACCCGCCGGCGGTGGAGATGCGGAAGTTGTTCGCCGAAGCGGGCTTCGCGGTTCAGGATCAGCACCGCGTCCGACGGTCGGTGTGGACCCGGGCCATCTCCGACCTGGTGACCTTCGGCGTGAAGCCCTAACCGTCAAGCTCCACCAGGACCGGCGCGTGATCACTGGGTGCGGGGGTGCCCTTCTTGCCCGGCTTGCGTTCGTCGCGGACGATCTCGGCGTGGGTGACCCGGGCCGCCAACGCCGGTGAGCCGAGAATGAAGTCGATGCGCATGCCCTGGCGCTTCGGGAAGCGCAGCTGGGTGTAGTCCCAGTAGGTGAAGTTGCCCGGCGGTGGCGTGAACGGCCGGACCACGTCGGCGTACCGCTCCTCGATCGCATGGAATGCGGTCCGCTCCGCCTCGGTGACGTGGGTGCTTCCGCGGAACGCCTCGGCGTCCCAGACGTCGTCGTCGGTCGGGGCGATGTTCCAGTCACCGACCAGGGCGATCGGAGCCGCTGGATCGTCGGCCAACCATTCCGATGACGTATCCTGAAGCGCCGCAAGCCAACTCAACTTGTAGGCGTAGTGCGGATCGTCGACCGTGCGGCCGTTGGGCACGTACAGACTCCACACCCGCACCCCGCCGCAGGTCGCACCGATCGCCCTGGCCTCGGCGACGTCGTTCCACGCCGGCTGCCCGTCGAAGCCCAATCGCACGTCGTCGATGCCGACGCGGGAGGCGATCGCCACGCCGTTCCACTGGTTGTGCCCCAGGTGCACGACGTCGTAGCCGAGCGCGGCGAACGGCATGGTGGGGAACTGCGCGTCGGTGCACTTGGTCTCCTGCATGGCCAGCACGTCGACGTCGGCGCGCTCCAGCCAGCCGGTCACCCGGTCGATGCGGGAGCGGATCGAGTTGACGTTCCAGGTGGCCAGTCGCACGCGGCTACCCTAGCGACACGTACCGCGAGCGGTGGTGCTCGCCGAACCCCATGGAGAGGTAGAGGCTCGTCGCCGCTGCATTTCCCGATAGGACCTGCACGTAGGCCCGCGTGGCACCGCGGTCGGCCGCCCAGGTGAGCAGTCCGTCGCACAGCGAGCGGGCCAGGCCGCGACGGCGGGCGTCCTCGGCGACGTGCACGCCCGACAGCCCAGCCCACCGGGTGCCGTCCGGAGCCACGGTGAGCGCGCCTCGGCCGACCGCCGCGCCCGCGAGCCGCCCGAAGACCACCTCGCCGTCGACCACCGCGGTGAGCACGTCGACCGGCACGTCCCGGGGCTGAATGGCCAGCCACTCGGCGTCCGGGCGCGAGGTCAACGCAATCGGAGCCGTGCCCGCCTGGGTGGTCAATTGCCGTGTCATGACCAGATTCTCGCCGTCGGACGGCTGACCGGGCGGCAGGTGCAGCAGCCGGTCCGGCACCGCCAGCAGGGCGGGGACGCCGCGGGCGGCGTACCAGTCGGTGATCTGGGCGACGTGGTCACCGGGCGTCGGAAGGAGCGGAACGGCCGAGTTCGCGCGCCGGGTGCTGCCGTGGCCGAACCGCAGCAGCCAGCCGCCGAGCCACTGCTGCTCGACGCCCGGCCAACCCAGGGCGGCCGCATGCTCGAGATTGCGGATGTCGCGGTTGCGCACCGGCGCGGCCGACAGCGGTCGGACTGACACGACGTCGCTTCTCGCGATGTCGACGACGTCACCGGCCTTGGTCGTTACCCGCAGCGTCGGCCCGTCGTCGACCAGGTGCCCGACGACGTCGCTGAGCGGAGGCACCGAACCCTCGGGCAGCCGGTAGCGCAGGCTGACTCGGGTGCCGACCGCGGGCAGGTCAGCCATGGCGCGCCGAGTGCACGGTCGTCGCGCGTGACTCGCGAGCGACCGTGCAGTCGGCGAGGCTGGACATCAGTGGCCGAACGGGTCGGGGTCCTCGCCGGGCGTCCAGCTCAGCCCCGGCACGCCCCACTTGTTGGCCTTCACCGTGCGCTTGGCCGCGCGGGCATGCCTGCCGATCAGCTTGTCGATGTACAGGAAGCCGTCGAGGTGGCCGGTCTCGTGTTGCAGCATCCTGGCGAACAGCCCCGTGCCCTCCAGGGTGATCTGGGTGCCGTCGGCGTCGAGGCCGGTGACCCGCGCCCAGCTGGCCCGGCCGGTCGGGAACGACTCGCCGGGAACCGACAGGCAGCCCTCGTCGTCGTTGTCGGGGTCGGGCATCGTCTCGGGCACCTCGGAGGTCTCGAGCACCGGGTTGACGACAACTCCCCGACGACGGGTCGTGCGGCCGCGCTCGTCGGCGCAGTCGTAGACGAACACCCGCTGGGAAACCCCGATCTGGTTGGCGGCCAAGCCGACCCCGTTCGCGGCGTCCATCGTGTCGTACAAATCGTCGATGAGGGCGGCCACCTCGGCGGGCAGCGAGCCGTCGTCACCGACGGGGACCGGGCTAGTAGCGGTGTGCAGGACGGGATCTCCCACGATGCGGATGGGTACGACGGCCATGCCGGAAAGATTAGTGTGCGGGTCCCAGTCGGCCGACTCGCGGGCAACGCTCACGGCCCAACCCCTGCCGCCGTGGTTCAATGTTGCCCGACAGCACCGGAATGTCTCGAGTGCAGGGAAGGGTCCAGTAAGCACATGGACGGCGCCATTGCGCGGACCGGAAAGTCCGGAGACTCCGAAGACGGCACAGCTCTCGCCGACGGTCTGACCCGCCGCGAACACGACATCCTTGCGTTCGAACGGCAGTGGTGGAAGTACGCGGGTTCCAAGGAAGATGCGATCAAGGAACTGTTCTCCATGTCGGCGACGCGATACTACCAGGTCCTCAACGCCCTGGTCGACCGTCCCGAGGCGCTCGCGGCCGACCCCATGCTGGTCAAGCGACTGCGCCGGCTGCGGGCCAGTCGGCAGAAGGCGCGCGCTGCCCGCCGCCTCGGCTTCGACGTGACGTGATCGGTACCTGAGGCTTTTCGCACGAAGAGCCCGGCTCGATACAGTGAGTGCGATGAATCAACGAGACTCCTCCGGGTTGCCACTGCGCGCCATGGTCATGGTGCTGCTGTTCCTCGGCGTGGTCTTCCTGCTGGTCGGCTTGAACGCCCTCGGGTCAGGGAACGACGACAGCGCCTCGGCGGGAGCCACCACCACGGTCACCACCGCCGCGCCGGCGACGTCGCCAACCTCCGCGGCGGCGACCGCCAAGCCCGACGTGCGGGTCTTCAACCTGTCAGAAGTCGCCGGCCTGGCCGACCAAACCGCGACCCGGCTGCGCGACGCCCAGTGGAACGTGACCGAGACCGGCAACCTCAGCCTCGAGGGCGTGGCCACCACCACGGTGTACTTCGGCGAGGCGCCCGGAGAGAAGGAAGCCGCCGGCGAGATCGGCGCCCTGCTCAACGCGGCGGTCGAACCCAGGACACCCGCGGTCGCACAGCAACCGCCCGGCGTGATCGTGGCGGTCACCGGTTAGGCTTTCCGGCATGCCGATCTCCGTCCCGCTTCGCCTTCTCGCCGCTGCGGCACTCGTCGTCCCGATCGCGGCCGCCTGCTCCCCGAGCGAGCCGGTCTCCACCCAGCCCGGCACCACCCCGTCGGTGTGGACCGGATCGCCGCCGCCGTCGGCCGCCGGTCAGCGGGGCACGGGCGCCGAGCCCACCACCACGACCGCGGCCGGCGAGACGCTGACCGCCGATCTGAAGACCGCCGACGGCACGTCGGTGGCCACCGCGCAGATCGTCTTCACCGGCAGCTTCGCCACCATCACCGTCAAGACCAACGCGTCGGGCCAGCTGGCACCCGGCTTCCACGGAATGCACATCCACGCCGTCGGCAAGTGCGAACCCAACTCGGTCGCACCGACCGGCGGCGCGCCCGGTGACTTCAACTCCGCGGGCGGCCACTTCCAGGCCGGCGGTCACACCGGGCACCCGGCCAGCGGCGACCTTTCGTCGCTGCAGGTGCGGGGCGACGGATCGGCGATGTCGGTGACCACTACCGACGCCTTCACCGCAGCTGACCTGCAGGCCGGCACCAAGACGGCCATCATCATCCACGAGAAGGCCGACAACTTCGCCAACATTCCACCGGAGCGCTACCAGCAGATCAACGGCGCGCCCGGACCCGACGAGATGACGATGGCCACCGGCGATGCCGGCAAGCGGGTGGCGTGCGGTGTCATATCCGCTCAATGAGACCACGTTCGGTGAGAGCACGTCGCACTCGCGGCCGCAGCGCATCGACTTCAACGGGTCCGCCCGGCCGACCATCGGCGTCGAGTGGGAGTTCGCCCTCGTCGACCCCGACACGCGGGAACTGAGCAACGAGGCCGCCGCGGTCATCGCCGAGATCGGCGAAAGTCCGCACGTGCACAAGGAGTTGCTGCGCAACACCGTCGAGATCGTCACCGGCATCTGCGACAACTCGGCCGAGGCGATGGACGATCTGCGGTCCACCCTCGCGCCGGCGCGTCAGATCGTCCGCGACCGCGGAATGGAATTGTTCTGCGCCGGAACGCATCCGTTCGCCAAGTGGTCGGCCGAGCAGTTGACCGACGCGCCCCGCTACGCAGAGTTGATCAAGCGCACCCAGTGGTGGGGCCGACAGATGCTGATCTGGGGCGTGCACGTGCACGTCGGGGTGTCCTCAGCGCACAAGGTCATGCCGATCATCACCTCGCTGCTCAACCACTATCCGCACCTACTGGCGCTGTCGGCATCCTCGCCCTACTGGGACGGCGGCGACACCGGCTACGCCAGTAATCGCGCGATGATGTTCCAGCAGCTGCCGACGGCGGGGCTGCCGTTTCACTTTCAGGAGTGGTCGCAGTTCGAGCAGTTCGTTCACGATCAGAAGAAGACCGGCATCATCGATCACATGAACGAGATCCGTTGGGACATCCGCCCGTCCCCGCATCTCGGCACCATCGAGGTGCGCATCTTCGACGGCATCTCCAACATCGCCGAGCTCGGCGCGTTAGTAGCGCTGACCCACTGCCTGATCGTCGACCTGGACCGGCGCCTCGACGCCGGTGAGCACCTGCCGACGATGCCGCCATGGCACGTGCAGGAGAACAAGTGGCGCGCAGCCAGATACGGCCTCGACGCGGTGATCATCCTCGACGGCGACAGCAATGAGCGATTGGTCACCGAGGACCTCGACGACCTGCTGACCAGGCTGGCCCCGGTCGCGAAATCGCTGGGCTGCGCCGACGAGCTGGCGCAGGTGTCCAGCATCTACCAGGCGGGCGCGTCCTATCAGCGCCAGCGCCGGGTCGCCGAGGACAACGACGGCGATCTGCGGGCCGTCGTCGATGCGTTGATCGCGGAGCTGGTGCTGTAGGAGGTCATGAGCATGACGATGAGGCCGATGTTCCCGCTGGAGTCCGTCCGGCTGCCGGGCGAGGACCTTCCGCTGCGCATCTTCGAACCCCGCTACAGCGCCCTGGTGCGCGAATGCCTCGACGGTGCAAGGGAATTCGGTGTGGTCCTGATCGCTGCCGGTCGTGAGGTGGGCGGGGAAGACGCCCGCTGCGACGTCGGCACGATGGCCCACATCGTGGACTGTCAAGACCTTGGCGAGGGTCGGTACCTGTTGGAATGCGAGATGCGCGAGCGCTTCCGGGTGACGTCGTGGCTCGAGGACGATCCCTACCCGCGGGCCGAAGTACAGCCGTGGCCCGACGAACCCGGCCCGGTGGTCACCGGCGGCGACATCGAGGTGATCGAGGACCGGCTGATGGAGATGTTCGAGCGGATCGCGTCGGTGCGCAACGCCACCCTCCCGCCCCGGCAGGAACTGATCGGTGAACCAGAACCAGGCGACGATGCCGGAAAGCGGTTGTACGCCCTGTCATCGCGGGTGCCGATGGGGCAGGCCGACCGGTATTCGGTACTGGAGGCGCCATCGGCGGCGGCGCGCCTGGATGCGCTGCGCGATGCCGTCGAGACCGTGGCCGCGATGATCGAGTTTCAGCTCGCCGACGGCGATTCCGGTGACTAGGGCCCGCTGAGCCGCCGGCCCTCCACGAAGAGGCTGCCCGGTATCTGCGGATCCGCGGCCTCCTCGGGTTTGTGCCGTGCCATCACGTGCGCCGAGCTCTCGGACCGCACCTCCCAGCCGTGTGCGGTCAGCCACTCGCCGACGTCGGCACGCGGCCCGGCGAAGAACAGCTCCGCGACGTCGGCGACCTGGTGGCCGGTGTCCGCGCTGGCCGCGCGCAACGCCTCGACGTCTTCGCGGCGCCGCCGCTGATAGTCCTCGTCGAAGTAACCCGGGCCGAACGCCTCCACGGCGATTCTGCTGTCGACGGCACTGAGCGCCTGGATCCGGTCGAACAGCAGATCCTGCGCCTCGGCCGGCAGATACGGCAGCAGCCCCTCGGCCAGCCACGCCGTCGGCACGCCGGCGTCGAACCCGGCCTCCTGCAGAGCCGTTGGCCAATCTCGTCGAAGGTCGACCGGCACGGCGATGACCCGCGCCGCCGGCTGCGCTCGACGAGTCCGCAGCGTGTCGGCCTTGAACTCGAGCACCTTCGGCTGATCGATCTCGAAGACCACGGTGCCCGACACCCACGGCAGCCGCCACCCTCGCGCATCCAGCCCCGCCGCCAGGATGACCACCTGGGTGATGCCCGCCGCGCCGGCAGCGATGAAGAAGTCGTCGAAGTGCTTGGTCCGTGACGCGGCGTAGGCCCAAACGTACCGCCTGCGCCGCTCCACCCGCTCGGCCGTGGCCGGGTCCAGACCCGCCGGTGCCGCAGCCCCGAACGGCGACCGCCAGCCGCTCGCGGTGGCGGCGTCGATGAACCACTGGGCGCAGCGGTCGACGAATAGCGGGCATTCAGAGGCGGTTTCGGCCGCTCGCGCCATCGCCACGCCGAGCGCGGTGGCACCGACGCTCTCGGTGATGTCCCAGTCGTCGTCGTCAGTTCTCGTCATGGTCCGCCATCTCGTCGGTGGTCAGCAGGTCGTCGCGAAAGCTTTGTTCACGGTAGGCGAGTTGGCCGACGCGGTTGGCCACCACCGGTGCGGTGATGACGGTGAACAGACCCGCCAGGATCAGCATCCCCACGTCCGGATGGCCACGCAGCCGCACCGCCGCCCCCGCGAGCACCAGGAGCAGTCCCAGCACCTGAGGTTTGGACGCGGCGTGCATCCGCGAGAGCGTGTCGGGAAATCGGACCACGCCGATCGCCGCGGTCAGCGCCAGCGCTGAACCGCCGAGGACCAGCACCCCGGCCAGCACGTCGAGCACCCCGTTCACCTTGGACCGCCGTGGATTTCGTCGTCGCGGACCCGGAAGCGTGCCACGCTCACCGAGCCGACGAAGCCGATCAGCGCCAGCGCGGTCAGCCCGTACGTGACGGTGGTGTCCAGACTGAAGGCGGCCCAGGTCCCGATCGCGCACATCGTCACCGCGACGAAGGTGTCGAGTGCGACCAGTCGATCCAAGGTGCCGGGGCCGGCCAGCAGCCGGAACATCGTGATGGCCGCCGCCGCGGTCAACATCACCGCCGAGACGACCCACACGGTGTTCATGCGCGCTCGCCTTCCGGCGCCGGCCGCCAGTCGGCAGTTCGATCGAACGTCGCGATCATCAGGCGCTCGATGTCGGCGACCTGGCGGTAGAACCGTTGCACCGACTTCTCCGAGCCGGTGTCGATGACGTGCACGTAGATCATCCGCCGCGCTTGATCGATCTCCAGCACGATGCCTCCCGGAATGAGGTTGAGGGCGTTGACCGTCAGGGCGAGCACCAGGTCCGATCGAATCGCCAGATGCGCCCGCAGCACCGCGCTGTGCGGGGGCGGGCCCGGCTTGATCGCCAGCCATGCCACCTGCGCCGAGGACAGCACCAGGTAGTAGGCGACGAGCACGATGAGCCGCAGCAGCGACAGCGGGTGAAGTCGGCCCTCGACGGGGACCGCAGGCAGCGGCAGCAGCACCGTGATCACCAGTGCGACGGCCAGCCCGCTCAGGACGTTCGCGGCGGATACGCTGCCCCACAGCAACATCCACACCAACGTCAGCCAGCACAGCACCCACGCCCGCAGCAGCACCTTCCTCGTCACGGTTTCAGCACCGCCGAAACGTATTGCCCGCGATCGAGCACCTCATTCGCCGCACGCTCGCTGAAGTCGAAGATCGGTCCGGCGAACACGGTGAGGGACAAGCCCACTGCGATGAGTGCCGCCGTCGGCAGCAACATGCCGACCGGCATCCGGCCGACGTCGCCGCGATCGGTGTGGGCGATGTCCTCCTCGGAGTCGTCGACCAACGCCGACGGCGCCACGTCGGCCAGGGCGCCTTCTGGGGCGTCGGCCCGAGCGCGCCAGAACGCCTTGGTCCACACCCGGGCCATCACGTACAGCGTCAGCAGGCTCGTCACGACGCTGCCCGCCACCAGCATCCATGCCAATGTCGATCCCCCGGCCACACCTGCTTGAAGCAGCGCCACCTTGCCGATGAACCCCGAGAAGGGCGGAATACCACCGAGATTGAGGGCCGGGATGATGAACACCAGCGCGAGCAGTGGACTGGCCGCGGCCAGCCCGCCGAGGCGCTGCAGCGTCGACGCCCCGGCCTGCCGCTCGATCAGGCCGACGACGAGGAACAGGGTGGTCTGCACGACGATGTGGTGCGCGACGTAGAAAATGGCGCCCGACATGCCGAGCCGGCTACCCAGCGCGATCCCGAACACCATGTAGCCGATGTGGCTGACGAGCGTGAACGACAGCAGGCGCTTGACGTCACTCTGGGCGATCGCGCCGAAGATGCCGACGAGCATCGTCACCAGCGCCGCCACCATCAGCACGCCGTCGAGGGCGCCGCCGGGAAACAGCAGCGAGTGCGCTCGAATGATCGCGTACACGCCGACTTTCGTCAGCAGGCCGGCGAACACCGCGGTCACGGGCGCCGGTGCGGTGGGATACGAATCGGGTAGCCAGGTCGACAGCGGGAACACCGCGGCCTTGATGCCGAAGGCCACCATCAGCACCGCGAACATGGCGCCGCGCGTGCCCGACGCGACGTCGCCGAGGCGCACCGACACCTCGGCCATGTTGAGTGTGCCGGTCGCCGCGTAGATCATCGCGAGGCCGATCAGGAAGATCAGCGACGACACCATCGACACCATGACGTAGGCGATGCCAGCGCGGACCCGGTCGGCGCTGGCGCCGATGGTCAGCAGGACGAAGCTCGCCGACAGCAGCACCTCGAAGCCGACGAACAGGTTGAACAGATCACCGGCCAGGAAGGCCATGCAGACACCCGCCGACAGCACCAGGTAGGTCGGCAGGAAGATCGACACCGGCTGCCGCTCGTCGCCGTCGCGGATGCCCTGGCCGATGGCGTAGAACACCACCGCCAACAGCACGATCGACGACACCAGCAGCATCAGCGACGACAGCCGGTCGACCACCAGGGTGATGCCGAGCGGCCCCATCCCCAGACCTTTCCCCGTCGCTCCGCTCTCCCCCGGACCTTCCCCCGTCGCTCCGCTCGCCCCCGGACCTTCCCCCGTCGCTCCGCTCGCCCCCGGACCTTCCCCCGTCGCTCCGCTCGCCCCGGGAATTGACTGACCCCACCCGCCCACCTGCACGGCGATGGTCCCGTCGCGGTCGGCCAGGTGCACCAGGACCGCGCACACCGCGACGACGGCGAGCAGCGCCAGCACCGCGACGATGCGCTGCACCCGCGGCCGGCGGCCGGCCAGCAGGGTGGCCGCTGCGGCGAGCAGCGGAATCAGGACGGGGAGCGGGGCCAGCACCGCCGACGCACTCATCGGGAACCCTGATGGCCGGGAAGCGCATCCAGCTCGTCGGGTGCGTCGGTGTCGGGCCGGCGATCGAGCGGATCCTGGTCGTAGTCGTAGTCGTAGTCGTAGTCGTAGTCGTAGTCGTAGTCTCGTCGATGGCCCGCGCCGCGGTGTTCGACAGCTTCGACACGCGGGTGTCCTCGGCGTCGTTGGCGACGTCCTCGGCCCGCGACAGCCGGTAGGACCGGTAGGTCATGGCCAGCACGAACGCCGCGATGCCCATCGAGATGACGATGGCGGTCAGAATCATGCCCTGTGCCAAGGGATCCGCCGTGGTGGTCTCCCCGCCGGACGTGCGGCCGCGGATCGGCGGATTGCCCCGTGGCCCGCCGACGGTCAGGATCAGGATGTTGACGCCGTTGCCGACGAGCAACAGCCCCAACAACATTCGCGTGAGGTTGCGTTCGAGTAGCAGGTACACCCCGGCGCTGACGAGTCCGCCGATGAGAACGAGGGGGACGACCGCGGTCATCGTCGGGCCCCCTGGGTCGACTCCGCCATCTCGACGTCGACGCGGGCCCCGAGGCTGCGCAGCACGTCGAGCACCAGCCCAACGACGATCAGGTACACCCCGAGATCGAAGAACAGCGCGGTGACCACCTTGACGTGTCCCAGCACGGGAACGTCGACGTCGAACACCGCCGACGACAGCACCGGAGCGCCTAGCAGCAGCGACGTCACGGCCGTCCCCGCGGAGAGGGTCAGTCCGGCCCCGAGCACCTTTCCGGCGTCGATGGGCAGTGCCTCGCCGAGTTCGTAGCGGCCACCGGCCAGGTAGCGCAGCACCAGCGCGAGCCCCGCGGTCAGGCCGCCCGCGAAGCCGCCTCCCGGCGTGTTGTGGCCGGCGAAGAAGAAGTAGAACGACAGCACGACGAGCAGCGGGAAGATGATCCGCGTCGCGACCTCGAGGACCAGCGACCGGTAGCGGGGATCGCGCAACTCGCTGCCGCGCAACCACGTAATGTCGCCGATGGCCGGACTGGTCGGCAGTACGAGACCGATGTCCGGCTGCCCCGCAGCTCGAACGTCTCTCGGCACCCTGGGCGCGCTGCCAAACCGCCTGTTGCGGAACACCATCGAGGCCACTCCCGTCGCCGCCACCAGAAGCACCGAGATCTCACCCAGCGTGTCCCATGCCCGGATGTCGACCAGCAGCACGTTGACCGTATTGGCGCCCTGCCCGCGGTAGTACGCGGCGTCGGGCAGCAGGTCTGCGATGGGGCGGGTGGTCCTGGCCGCCATCGCGAACACCGCCAGCGCGGTCACGCTCGCGCCGACGGCCAGCGATACGACGATGCGCGGCAGGCGGTTTCGGGTGATGTTGGCGCGATCCGCCTCGGCGGGCAGCGTCCGCAGGACGAGGACGAAGATGACGAGCGTCAGGGTCTCCACCAGGAATTGGGTCAACGCCAGATCGGGTGCGCCGTGGAAGGCGAAGATCACTCCGCAGCCGTACCCGGTGACGCCGACGAGCAGAACGGCCGCGAGCCGGTTGCGCAACACCGTCGCGCTCACCGCGGCGGCCAGCACGATCAGGGCGGCCACCGCCTGAAGAGGGGAGTCCCACAGCGCCAGTGCCGGGCGGTCGCGGACGCCGAGCACCAGCATGGTCGTCGGCAGCAGCACCAGCGTGGAGAGGATGACCGCCTGCGTCGCGGGGATCGACCCGCGCTGGGTGAGGGCGGTGAGCCGGACCGCGAACACGTCGGTGCCCCGGATGACGGCGTCGTAGACGCGGTCCGCGTTGCCCAAGGGCAGATATCCCACCCGCGCCCGCCGCAAGCGGTGGCGGCCGGCGAACGCGGCGGTACCCGCGACCAGCACCAGGATCGACAGCAGCAGCGGCAGATTCACGCCGTGCCAGAGCGCGAGGTGGTAGTCGGCGTCGCCCGGCAGGGTGTCCGCGTAGTCGTCGAGGACGTCGTCCAGCCCGGCCGGCCAGACGCCGAACACCAGGCCCGCCGCCGCCAGGATCGCGGGGGCGATGAGGAAATTGGTTGCCGGCCGGTGCATTTCGACCACCCGCCGGCTGGGTTCGGCTCTGCCCTTGCGGGCGAAGGCGCCGTGGAGGAACCGCAAGCTGTAGATCGTGGTGAACAACGAGCCGAATGCCACCCCGGCCAACACGTACGGGGCCGCGCCGCCGAGGGACGGACTCTGCGCCAGCGTGGTCAGGTCGGCCTCCTTGGCGACGAAGCCGAGGAATGGCGGTAGCGCGGCCATGCTGGCGGTCGCGGCGACCGCGATGATCAGCAGCGGGCGTTGCCGGTCCCCCAGCCACGCGAGCCGGCGGATGTCCCTGGTGCCGGTCGCGTGGTCGATCACCCCGACCACCATGAACAGCGCGGCCTTGAACATCGCGTGTGCGCACAGCATCGCCAACCCGGCCAGCATCAGGTCGCCTCCGCCGGCACCGACCATCAGCGTGATCAGCCCCAGCTGGCTCACGGTGCCGAACGCGAGGATCAGCTTGAGGTCGTACTCGCGCACCGCACGCCAGCCCGCGAGCAGCATGGTGAGCAGGCCGAGCGTGACGATGATGGGCCGCCACCCGGGTGAGTCGGCGAACCCCGGCGTCATGCGCGCGACCAGGTAGACCCCAGCCTTCACCATCGCCGCCGCGTGCAGGTAGGCGCTCACCGGCGTCGGTGCGGCCATCGCGCCGGGCAGCCAGAAGTGCATGGGCACGATCGCGGACTTGGATAGGGCGCCGACCAGGATCAGCACCACGCCGACCGCGGCCGCCGTGCCCGACGGCGGCGCCGCGACGAGTTCGGACAGCCGGTAGGTCCCCGAGAGCTGCCCGAGGATCACGATTCCGACGAGCATCGCCAGGCCGCCCGCGGTGGTGACGAGCAGCGCCTGAGTGGCCGCGCGCCTGCTGGTGGCGCGCTCGGCGTAGTGCCCGACGAGCAGGAACGACAGGACGGTCGTCAATTCCCAGAACAGGTAGAGCAGCAACATGTTGTCGCAGACGACCAGCCCGAACATGGCCCCGGAGAACGCGACCAGTTCGGCGGCGAAGCTGGGCAGCCTGCGCTCGGTGTGGCCGTCATGATGGTGGAAGTACTCGGCGCAGTAGAAGAGGACCAGCGCACCGACGGCCAGCACGAGCACGCTCATGATCGCCGCCAGCGCGTCGAAGCGCAGGGTGATGTCCATCGACAGCGAGGGCACCCAGTCGAGGTGAACGGTCTGTCCGCCGCTACCCGGAGCCGCTCCGGCGGCGACACCCTGCTGAGGCCAGTTCAGCGCCACCCACGGCAGCGAGCCGAGCGGCACCAGGGCCAGCACGTGGAAGGCTCGTCGTCCCCAACGGTGCACCAGGACGGGTGCCACCAGGGCGGCCGCCGCGTGGGCGCAGAGAATGGCGAGCATGGCACTCCGGTCCTTGATCGGGGTGTCAGCCGTGGAGGGCTAGGTCTGGCACCACCTTACGTGGACGGTGCCAAGCGGTCGGTTCAGCGGCGACGCGGCGCCGCCTTGCCGGATTCGACGAATGTCCGACGCCGATCCGCCGCGGTGATCATGCTGGGAACAGCGGGACACCGCTCCCGCCGGACGGGGCAGCGCCATGACCAGCACCATCGACGAAGCGAAGCTCAACGACTTCCTCGGCAAGGCAGTGGGTGATCTCGGTGCGGCGATCAGCGCAACCCTGATCCTCGTCGGTGATCGTCTCGGTCTGTACCGCGAGCTGGCCACTGGGCCGCTGACGTCGGACGAGTTGGCCGCCCGCACCGGCACGAACGAACGCTACGTCCGGGAGTGGCTCGGCAACCAGGGCGCCGGCGGGTACGTCGAGTTCGATTCCTCCTCGGGGCAGTGGTCGCTGAGTCCCGAGCAGGCGCTGTGCCTGGTCGATCCGGACGGGCCGGTCGACATGCCGGGTGCATACAACATCGTCGAGGCCACGTTCCACGCGCTGGATCACACGCTCGAGAACTTCAGGTCCGGAGCCGGCCTGGAATGGGGTGAGCACCATCCGTGCCTGTTCGAGGGGACCGAGCGGTTCTTCCGCGCCGGCTACAACGTCCACCTGATCGGATCCTGGCTCCCCGCGCTCGACGGCGTGGTCGAGAAGTTGCAACACGGGGCGAAGGTCGCCGACGTGGGTTGTGGCCACGGCGCCAGCACCATCCTCATGGCGAAGACGTACCCCGAGTCGCAGTTCATCGGCTACGACTATCACGCCGACTCCGTCACGGTCGCCCGCGACAGGGCCGCGGCGGCGGGTGCGTGCAATGCCAGCTTCGAGGTCGCGGACGCTACCAGCTACGAGGGCCGTGGCTTCGACCTCATCGCGTTCTTCGACTGTCTGCACGACATGGGCGACCCGGTCAGCGCGTCCCGGCACGCGCGTGACGCCCTCAGCGACGACGGCACGGCGATGATCGTGGAACCGTTCGCCAACGACCAGGTGCAGGACAACCTCAATGCCGTGGGCCGGGTGATGTATGGCGCCTCTGCGCAGATCTGCGTGCCGGTGTCGCTGGCCCGCAATGGCCCTGCCCTGGGCGCCCAGGCAGGGGAGGCCCGCCTGCGCGACATCGTCGTCGACGGCGGCGGTTTCACCCGATTTCGGCGGGCCACCGAGACGCCGTTCAACCTTGTCCTCGAGGCTCGGCCCTGACGCCTGGGTTGTTAAATGGGGTTCGTGACCGACATTGAGAAGGATGGGAAGGTGGTCAGCGCCAGCCTCGTGATTGCCGCTCCGGCTGTACGGATCTTCGAGCTGATCGCCGATCCCGCCGAACAGCCGCGCTGGGACGGTAACGAGAACCTCGCCGCGGCACCGAGCGGACAGCGGGTGCAGGGCGTGGGCGACGCATTCCTGATGACCATCCTCAATGGCGCAGTTCGCGAGAACCACGTCGTGGAGTTCGACGAGGGCCGGCTCATCGCGTGGCGGCCGGCCGAGCCCGGTTCACCTCCGCCGGGTCACCTTTGGCGCTGGGAGCTGTCGCCGGTGGACGACGCTCACACCCGGGTCACGCACACCTACGACTGGTCGCGGTTGACCGACGAGAAGCGCTTGGTCCGCGCCCGCGCCACCGGCGTCGACGCGCTGCTGGGCTCTCTCGTCCGGCTGGCCGCGATCGCCGAGCGGCCCTGACGTCAGCGGTTCTCGGAGAACGCGCGCAGAGCGTCGACCTGCGCCGGATCGAGCGACGGCCGCACGTTTGCCCTGGCGTTCGCGACGTCGGCGGCGGTGACGTCGGCCGCGTCGATGGAGCGCCGCATCGCGGTCAGTGCCGATTCACGAAGGAGCGCAACGCAATCCGCGGCGCTATAGCCGTCGAGCTGATCGGCGAGTTGGTCGAGGTCGACGTCCGGGCTCAGCGGAATGTTCTTCCCCGCCGTGCGCAGGATGTCCCGGCGCGCATAGGCGTCTGGAGGGGGCACGAAGACCAGCTTCTCCAAGCGGGCCGGCCGCAGCAAAGCCGGGTCGATCAGGTCGGGCCGGTTGGTGGCGCCGAGGACGACGACGTCGCGGAGCGGGTCGATGCCGTCGAGTTCGGTGAGCAGAGCTGCCACGACGCGGTCGGTCACCCCGGAGTCGAAGCTCTGGCCGCGGCGCGGAGCCAGGGCGTCGAGCTCGTCGAGGAAGACCAGTGACGGCGCGGAATCCCTTGCCCGCCGGAACAATTCGCGGACCGCCTTCTCCGAGGCTCCGACCCACTTGTCCATCAGCTCGGCACCCTTGACCGCGTGCACCGAGAGCCTGCCGCTGCTGGCCAACGCGCGCACGACGAACGTCTTACCGCAGCCGGGTGGACCGTAGAGCAGCACGCCCCGCGGCGGTTCGACGCCGAGCCGCTCGAAGGTGTCGGGGTGCTGCAGTGGCCAGAGCACCGCCTCGGTAAGCGCCTGCTTGGTCTCGACCATGTCGCCGACGTCGTCGAGGGTGACCGATCCCACCGTGACCTCCTCGGTGGCCGAGCGGGACAGCGGCCGGATCACCGACAGGGCACCGGCCAGATCCTCCTGGGTCAAGGCGGGCGACCGACCGTCTGCGCTGGCGCGGGCGGCGGCCCGCAGGGCGGCCTCGCGGACCACGGCAGCGAGATCGGCGACGACGAAGCCTGGTGTGCGCTCGGCAATCTCATCGAGCGCCACGTTCTCGGCGGGGACGCCGCGAAGCAGCACTTCGAGAAGGGCCTTGCGCGTCGCGCCGTCGGGAAGGCTCAGGCCCAATTCGCGATCGCACAGGTCGGGGGCTCGCAATCGCGGGTCCACGGCGTCGGGCACCGCCGACGTCGCGACGAACGCCACGCCGGGCGTCGCGACCGCGGCGCGCAGCTCGGTCAGGATCAGCGTCGCAACGGGTTCCGCCGGCCGATCCGCGGAGCCGGGCAGCAGCGCGTCGACGTCGGTGATCAGCAGCACGCCGCCGCCGTCACGCAGCGTGGTGACGGCCGCGGACACGCTCGCCAGTCGATCCTCGGCCCGCAGCGCACCGACTTCGGGGCCGTCGAGTTCGACGAGCCGACGCTGGGCGCAGACGGCCCTCACCAGCGTGGCCTTGCCGACACCGGCGGGGCCGGAGACCAGCACCCCGAGATTGGCTGTGGCACCAAGGGTTTGGAGGAGTTCGGGTTGATCGAGCGCGAGCTTCAACCACTCCGCGAGGCGCCCGGCCTGAGCCTGGGTGCCCCTCAGGTCGTCGAGCGAAGGAGGTGGCTTGGCCGGTTCGACGCCGGCGGTTCGCCGCGGCTCGGTGACGGTGTGCTCGGCGGTGGTCGACTCGGGGCGCAGCGCCGTGCCATCACCCCAGGCGACCAGTGAATTGGGCTGAACGCTGACCGGTCCGGCGGGATCGACGCCCGTCACCGTCAACAGTTCGGAGGTCCAGGTGATGCCCACCGACGACGCCAGGGCCGTCGACGCCTCCGACGTCGACGTGCCGGGTCCGAGGTCGCGCGGCAGCAGTGACACCGTGTCGCCGACCGTCATCACCTTGCCCAGCAGCGCCAGCCGAAGGGTGGCCGACGAGATGGACCGGGTGGCCAGCTTGGAGCCGGTCAGCGTGACCGAGCGGGCGCCGTAGACGGTCACCGGCGCCACCAGCACGGTCGTGTTCTCGCGCAGGCCGGCGTTGGACAGCGTGACGTCGTCGAGCAGGGCGGTCCCGGCGGGAACGTCGGCGCCAGCAACGCCCACGACCGCCGACGTCGTCCGGGAGCCGGTGAGTGACACGGCGTCCCACTCCCGGATGCCGAGCGCCGCCAACGCCTCGGGGTGCAGCCGGACGACACCGCGTCGGGAGTCCATGGCCGAGGTGTTCAGTCGAGCCGTCAGGGGCAATCGACCGAGCGGCGGCTCGTCGAACGCCGCGGTGGCGGAGTCGGTCACGTCAGCTCTTGGAGCCGGGTCGGCGCAACCCGAGCCGAGCCACAGACCGGCGGTTCGGGGCAGCCCGTCGGGCAGCGCGGCGGACGGCCCGGCGCTGCTGCGGCTTGGTGTCCCAGGCCTCGGGGCGCGCCGCCACCCACCGCTGGCTTCGGATGGTGAACGGCATGATGCCCACGTAGCCGGCGATGATCAGCAGCACCAGGATGTACGGGAACAGCAGCAGGCCCGCCGCGGCGGCGGCGACCAGGATCAGCAAGACCGGAGCGGCATTCTCAGGCACCGAGATCGCCTTCAGTGCGAGGGTGGGCACCCGGCTCACCAGGAGCGCCGCGTTCGCCGCCAGCCAGGCGCAGATGAACCAGTGCGAGGTCCACCAGCCATGCCCGAACTGCATGAAGGCGACCAGCGGGCCGATCGCCCCGATGGCGCCGCACGGCGCGGGCATGCCCGTGAAGAACTCGCGGGTGTAGGCGGGGCGGGTGTCGTCGTCGAGCAGCGCGTTGAAGCGGGCCAGCCGCAGGACGACGCAGACCGCGTAGAGCAGGACGAAGATCCAGCCGATCTGCGAGTTGGACAGCAGCGTCACGTAGATGACCAGGGCGGGTGCCACGCCGAAGTTCACCGCGTCGGCCAGGGAGTCGATCTCGGCGCCCATCCGGGACTGGGCGTTGAGTGCGCGGGCGATGCCGCCGTCGATGCCGTCGAGGATCGCCGCGGCACCGATGAGTGCCAGCGAAATCCACGGCTTTTCGTCGAGCGCAAACTTGATCGACGTCAGCCCGGCGCAGATCGCCAGGACCGTGGTCGCGCTCGGCAGGATCCGCAGGCCGCGAGGACGCGCCCGGGGAGTGTGAGTCACGCGAGCTCCGCGAGGACTGTTTCGCCCCCGATGGCGCGTTGCCCGATCTCGACCAGTAACCGGGAGTCGACGGGCAGGTACGTGTCCAGCCGCGACCCGAAGCGGATCAAGCCGTAGGTCTCACCGAGTCCGATCTTGTCGCCGGCGTGGACGGAGCACACGATCCTGCGGGCGATCAGCCCGGCGATCTGGACCGCCGCCACGTCGACGCCGTCGCCGGTGCGGAACCACACGCTATTGCACTCGTTGACCTCGCTGGCGGTGTCCTTGTCGGCCGACCGGAACTGGCCGGGGCGGTACTTGACGGTGACCACCTCGCCTCCGACGGGGGCCCGCTGGACGTGGGCGTCGAAGATCGACAGGAAGATGCTGACCCTCGTCATCGGCACGTCGGGCATGTTGAGTTCGGCGGGCGGGCGGACCTGCTCGATCAGCGTGACGAGACCGTCGGCGGGCGCCACCACGACGCCGGCCCGGGTCGGTGGAACGCGGGGCGGGTGGCGGAAGAACAGTGCGCAGGCGCTCGCGGCGGACAGGCCGGCGTTGCGCACCCACCGGTGTCTGCGACCGGCGGCGGCCACTCCGAGCCCACCGGCGATGAAGGGAAGCCCGGCGGGATGAACGGGGGGAACGGTGGAACGGACCAACTCAACGAACCGGGAGATCTCGGACTGGTTGGCGGCATCGGCGGGTCGCGCGGGTCTGGCCATGGGATCTCGATTCTACGGTGCTAGCCCAGATCCCATACCCGCACGGGTGAACCGGCCGTCAGCTCGACGGTGTCCTCGTCGATCTCCAGCAGGCAGTTCGCCGACGCCAGCCAGCGAAGGTGATGCGAGGCGGGTGGGCCGTAGCTGGTGACCGTCGACCGGTCGGTGTCATCCCCCGGTCGCTGCGCTCCTGCACGCCGCCCCAGCACACCGCGGCGGAACTGGCGCCGTCCGCGCGGTGACGTCAGATCCTCGAGCAGGGTGACCGACAGCCGGGGCCGGTCGGGATGCGCGAGTCCCATCGCCGCGCGCAGCGGCGACCGGATGAACACCTCGAACGACACCAGTGCGCTGACCGGGTTGCCAGGCAGCGTGATGATCGGCGTTCCCCAGACGGTCCCCGCGCCTTGGGGCATGCCCGGCTGCATGGCGACCTTGACGAAGTCGACCTCCTCGGCGAGCGAGTCCTTGACGACCTCGTACGCGCCCGCGCTGACGCCGCCGGTGGTGATGATGAGGTCGGCAGTGCGGGCGTGGGCCTGCAACTCCGTGCGGAAGGCGGCGACGTCGTCCGCCGTCATCGACGACGTCGCGACCTCGGCGCCGGCGTCGCGGACCGCGGCGGCCAGCATCACGGCGTTGGACTCGTAGATCTGCCCGGGTTGCAGCGGCGTGCCGGGCGCCACCAGCTCCGACCCCGTCGACATCACCAGAACCCGTTGCCGCGGAATGACTTTCAGGGTTCCGAGGCCCAACGCCGCGGCCAGCCCCAGCGCCGCGGGAGTGAGCGGCTGGCCGGCGTGCAGCACCGTCGTCCCCGCGGTGACGTCTTCGCCCGCTCGTCGGACGTGCTGGCCCGGAACCACGCTGGCGCGGATCGACACCGAGTCTCCCGGTCTGCTGAAGTCGCCGTCCGTCGACTCGACGGGAATGACCGCCGTCGCTCCGGCGGGCAGTGGCGCTCCGGTCATGATCCGGTGGGCGGTACCGGGCTCGAGCACCAGGGGATCGGTGCGTCCGGCCGGAATGTCTTGTGTGACAGGCAATGTCACCGGGCTTTCGGTCGACGCGTTGGCGATGTCCTCAGCCACGATGGCGTAGCCGTCCATGGCCGAGTTGTCGAAGCCGGGCAGTGACAGCGGCGCCACCACGTCGGCCGCCAGGACCAGGCCCAGTGCGTCCCCGATGGCGACGTCGACCGGCTCGCGGGCGGAGATGAGACCGGCGACGACCTGCTGGTGCTCGGCGACCGTCCTCATACGGGGAAGGTGACGCCGGTGAGTTCCTCGGACACGGCCCACAGCCGGCCCTGGACGTCCTGATCGTGGGATTTGCCATTGGATTGCACCAGTATTGGGTGGCCACGCAGTTCGCGGAAGCCGTCCGGCCCGTAGTACTCCCCGCCCCGCACGTTGGGGTCGGTAGCGGCGCGCAACGTGGCCAGCGCGCCCACCTCCGCGCTGTTGGTGACCAGGCCGGCGAGCGTGCGGAAGCCGGGCAATCCCGACCCGGGCACGTGCCGCATCAGTTCGGTGTTGGAGATCCCGGGATGCGCGGCGACGGCGATGGTGGCCTCGTCACGCCCGCCGAGCCGGCGGTTCAGCTCGTACGTGAACATCAGGTTGGCCAGCTTGGACTGGCCGTACGCGGCGACGCGGTTGTAGCTGCGCTCCCATTGCAGGTCGTCGAACTGGATGCCGGCCTGGATGTCGTGCGCGATGCTCGCGACCGCGACGACGCGGGAGCCGTCGACGGGCAGCAGGTTCTCGAGCAGCAGTCCGGTCAGGGCGAACGCACCGAGGTGGTTGGTGCCGAACTGCAGCTCGAACCCGTCCTTGGTCACCTGCTTGGGCGGGTACATCACCCCGGCGTTGTTGATCAGCAGGTCGATGCGGGGATAGGCGCTCTTGAGCTCGTCGGCCGCCGAGCGGACGGACTGCAGGGAGCCCACGTCAAGCGACCGCACCACCACGTCGGCCCGCGGCCACCGGCCGAGGATCCGGGCGGCGGCGGCCTTGCCCTTGTCGACGTCGCGGACCGCGAGCACGACGTGGGCGCCGCGGGCGGCCAGCACCAGGGCGGTCTCGTAGCCCAGCCCCGTGTTGGAGCCGGTGACGATGGCGACGCGGCCGGTCTGATCGGGCACGTCGGCGGCGGTCCACCGGGTGTTGGCACTCATGGGGACGACCCTACTCGTGGGGGACGCCGACCCTCGTCGAGCCCGCGGCGCAGGCCCAAGTTGCGCGACGAAGTTTGCCGTTTAACCTCGGCACCATGGCTATCGGTGGAGTGCTGTTCGACATCGATGGCGTCCTGGTGACGTCTTGGCAACCGATCGCCGGCGCGGCGCAGACGTTGCGGGTGCTGGCGGACAACCAGATTGCCAGGACGTACCTCACCAATACCACCACCAAGACGCGCGTTCAGATCGCCGAATTGTTGACCGACGCCGGAATGGCGGTCACCTCCGACGAAGTGGTCACCGCCGCCGTCCTGACGGCGGACTACGTCCGCCACCGGTATCCGGACGCCAAGTGCTTCCTGGTCAACAGCGGCGAGATCGCCGAGGACATGCCGGGCATCGACATCGTCTACGCCCACGACGTGACCGGCTCCAATCCGGACACGCCCGACGTCGTGCTGCTCGGCGGCGCGGGCTCCGAGTACGACCACGTCACGCTGAGCCGGGTGTACGACTGGATGGCCCAGGGTGTTCCGGTGGTGGCGATGCACCGCAGCACCGCATGGAACACCGCCGAGGGCTTGCGCGTCGACACCGGGATGTACCTGATCGGCATGGAGCAGACCTCGGGCCGCACGGCGACGGCCGTCGGCAAGCCCGCGCCGGAGGGGTTCCTCGCCGCGGCCGGCAGGTTGGGCGCGGAGCCCGAGGAGATGTACGTCGTGGGCGACGATCTCAACAACGACGTGCTTGCCGGCCAGGTGGTCGGCATGACCGGCGTGCTGGTGCGCACGGGCAAGTTCCGGCAGGACACGCTAAACCGTTGGGCCGCAGACGAATTCGCGATGCAGCCCAACCACGTGATCGACTCGGTCGCCGACCTGCCGGAGTTGCTCGGACTGTAGCCGGCTATTTCGTCAGGCGTCCCGCCGGTCAAGATCAACCGTTCGGATGACGTCCCAGCCCAGCGCGGCTGGTTGGTTGGAGTCAGACCGACCGGGGGTTCGGTCGTGACCGGGGGGTGGTGCAATGGTTCGGATCGGTGAACACGCGGTCGTGCTCGGGGGGAGCATGGCGGGACTGCTCGCCGCCAGGGTGGTCAGCGACTCGTATGACCGCGTCACGATCGTTGAGCGCGACGTGCTGAGCGACGTTGCGGATGCGCGCCGCGGGGTGCCGCAGAGCCGGCAGCCGCACGCCCTGTTGGCGCGGTGCGGCGACGTCGCCGAGGAGCTGTTTCCGGGCATCCTCGCCGACCTCGTCGCCGATGGCGCACACCGCTGGGACGACGGCGACCTGACCCGCTTTCACGCCTTCTTCGGCGGTCATCGCATCAAGCCGACGGGTCACATCCCAAACCCGAGCTCGTTGATCACCTACTACGCCAGCCGGCCGCTCATCGAGTGCCACACCCGCCGCCGGGTGCGTGCCATCGCCAACGTCGCCGTGCTCGACCGCCACGACCTGGTCGACGTCGAGGCGGACGGCGACCGCGTCACCGGCGCCGTCCTGCACCGGCACTCCGACGGCGCCGTCGTCGATCTGGCTGCCGACCTGGTCGTCGACGCCACCGGCCGCGGGTCGCGGACGCCGGCGATGCTCGACCGATTGGGCTACGGGCGGCCCGCGGAGGACGAACTGACCGTGCGCGTCGCGTACGCGAGCATGCCCGTCCGCATCCCCGAGGGCACGCTTCACGAGTACGCGATCATGCGGCTGTTCGAGCCCGGCCGGCCGCGCGGGTTCATGCTGTTCCGCTGCGAGAAGGACGTGTGGATGATCGGCGCCGGCACGCTAGGTGCGTTCGAGCCGCCGGTGACCAGGGCCGACCTGCTCGACGCCGCCGTGGGGCTGCTGCCGCCGCACGCCCTCGCCGCGGCACGGGCGGCCGAACCACTGGGCGACGTCAGCGTCCACCGATTCCCGGCCAACCGGTGGCGGCGCTACGACAAGATGTCGCGGTTTCCGGCGGGCCTGGTCGTCATGGGGGACGCCGTCTGCAGCTTCAACCCCATCTACGGTCAGGGCATGACGGTGGCGGCGATCGAGGCACTCACCCTTCGCGACTGCCTCGAGCACGGTGACGAGCACTTGGCCCAGCGGTTCCATCGGGCCGCGGCGAGGAAGATCCGGGTGGCGTGGCGGACGGCCGTAGGTTCCGATCTGGCGCTCCCGGAGGTGGTGGGCCGGCGCCCGCTGTCGACGAGGCTCACCAATGCCTTCGTCGATCGCGTCCTGACCGCCGCCGAGACCGATGCCGCCGTGGCGCAGTTGTTCTTGCGGCTCGTCGGGATGCTCGAGGAGCCGCGCGCGCTGATGCGGCCGTCATTCCTTTTCCGGGTGGCCAGAGCCGGCCGGCGGCGGCCGGATTCGACGCCGGCAAAGGTGCTGGCGCCGCATTGATCCGACCCCATTCAAGTCAGGGCACGATGGAGAGCAGGAGTCGGACCAGCTCCGCCTGCCTGCGGGTGTCGGTCTTGTCGAAGATATGCTGCACGTGCGTCTTCACCGTCGCCATCGACAGGCACAGCTCGTCGGCGATGGGCCCGAGGCCGGTGCCCCTAGCCACGCGCAGCGCGACTTCACCTTCGGCGCTGGTTAGTCCAAACACTCTGCGCAACAGACTAATCGACGGCTCATGGTGGTCGGCGGGGTCGACGATCACGACGAGGGCTTTCGGAGCATCTTCGCGGGAGGCGAACGGCGTTACGTGGGCGACGTACGGCCGCGGAAGCGAGACGTCATGGCAGAGAACGGCGTTGCCGACCCTGGCATCGGTTGGTCCCATGCCGAGCGCCTCGGCGACGCAGCGCTGGAGTTCCGCGTCATCGGAGGTCGACGTCGCGATCAGTCGCCCCGACCGAATCCGGACTCCAGCGCGACGGTTGAGCATCGTGTTCCCGGAAGCATTGGCGTGCAACACCTTCGAGCCGGGACCTACGACCACGACTCCGTGCCGCATCCCGTCGACGGCCTCCGCGACGTCCTGCGCTTCGCGCCGCAGATCGACGAGGCGGCGTTCGGTCCGCAGCGCCAGCTGCAGATGCGGCACCAGAGCTGTGACGGCGGCGATGCGGTCCGGGGTGGCGAACGAGCTGGGGCCGTTGGAGGCCGCGACCAGGAAGCACGTCGGCTGCCGATCCGGAGTGAGCCGGACGAACAGCCCGTCGTCCATCCGGTACGGCTTCATCCAGTCCGCGTTGAACTCCGACCGGCGGTTCAGCGCGATCAACGGCTCGCCGGCGCGCACCAATGCGACGGGTCCGTGTTCCACGGCGTCGAGGACGTAGTCGACTTGGCGGTAGTAGTCGCTATAGGCGCGCTTCGCGTCGTCGGGCAGGTACGCGCTGGTGATCTGCCGGCTCGCGCCCTCGGCGGTGATCATCCCCGCGCTGGTCGAATCGAACACCGTCCGCATGGTCTCCATCGCAGCGATCCAGTGGTCGGGCGTGACGGCGGCGGCGTGGATCGCCGAGACCATCTGCGAATACTCGCCGAGCGTAACCATCGCCACCCCCATGGCTGATGCGGCCGCCGCCCCCTGGCGGCCACGCCGAGGAGTATATTGATCTTGATGCGCCTCGGCAATGGTGGTCAGGCGCGCAGTGCGCGCACCGCCTCGATACGGGCGGCGATCTGATCCGAATTCGCCGCCGCCACGACGGGTCCCCCGCAGATTCGGCGCAGCTCGTTGTGGATCCAGCCGTGCGGCTTTCCGGTGCGGTGATGCGCCAGGGTCACCAGGGCGTTGAGTTCCTTGCGTAGATCGCGGAGTTTGCCATGGGTGGTCGACCGCACCGGAACCGTACCGCCCGCGGCCGTGCGCCTATCGAGCTGCTCTTCCTGCCTGCGCCGCAACAGGTCTCGCATCTGTGCAGAGTCGAGCAGACCGGGAATGCCGAGGTAGTCGGCCTCCTCGTCACTGCCGGCGGGCGTGGCCGTGCCGAACGACGACCCGTCGAAGATCACCTGATCCAATTCGGCGTCGGCGCCGAGCATTTCGAAGCCGTTGTCCATCTCGTCGGGTTCGGACTTCTGCTTCTCCTCGAACTGCTCTTCCCAGTCGTCCTTGGCTTCGCGGTGCGGCTTGCCCAGCACGTGATTGCGCTGGGCCTCCATCTCGCTGGCCAGCTGCAGCAGGTTCGGCACCGACGGCAGGAAGATGCTCGCGGTCTCGCCGGCCTGGCGGGAGCGCACGTACCGGCCGATCGCCTGCGCGAAGAACAGTGGCGTCGACGCACTGGTGGCGTAGACACCGACCGCCAGGCGTGGCACGTCGACCCCCTCGGACACCATGCGCACGGCCACCAGCCAGCGGCTGGTGCCCTGCGAGAACGCCGTGATGTGGTCCGACGAACCCGGATCGTCGGACAGCACGACCGTTGGCGCCTCGCCGGTGATCGCAATCAGCAGCCCGGCGTAGGCCCTGGCCGCCGTCTGGTCGGAGGCGATGATCATGCCGCCGGCATCGGGCACGTGCTGACGCTTCTGCTGCAGTCGCTTGTCCGCCGCCGCGATTACCGCGGGCATCCATTCGCCGGCCGGGTTCAGCGCGGTGCGCCAGGCCCGGGCGGTCTGCTCCGCGTTGAGCGGCTCACCGAGCCGGGCGGCATGTTCCTCACCGGCGCTGTCTCGCCACCGGGACTCACCCGAGTACGCCAGGAACACCACGGGCCGGACCACTCCGTCGGCGAGGGCCTCGGCGTAGCCGTAGGTGTAGTCGGCGCTGGATCGCTGAAGTCCGTCGGGCCCGCGCTCATAGGTGATGAACGGGATGGCGCTGTCGTCGCTGCGAAACGGGGTACCGGTCAGGGCCAGTCGGCGGGTCGCGTCGCCGAACGCGTCCCGGACGGCGTCGCCCCAACTCTTCGCGTCGCCGCCGTGATGGATTTCGTCGAAGACCACCAGGGTCTTGCGGTTCTCGGTGCGCACCCGGTGGCGGCCGGGGTGGCTGGCCACCTGGGCGTAGGTGATGACGACGCCGTGGTACTCGTCGGAGTTCTGGGCGTTGGAGTTGCTGAACTTCGGGTCCAGCGAGATGCCAAGGCGAGCAGCGGCCTTCGCCCACTGGATCTTGAGGTGTTCGGTCGGCACGACGATCGTGACGCGCTCTACGGTGCCGTCGGCCAGCAGTTCACCGGCGATGCGCAGCGCAAAGGTGGTCTTGCCCGAGCCGGGGGTCGCGACCGCCAGGAAATCGCGAGGAGCCGCGGTCAGGTACTTCACCATGGCCCGACGTTGCCAGCCCCGCAACGCCTGGGTGCTGGGCGCTGCGAAACCCTGCACCCGAAGACTCCTATCTGATCGAAGGGCAGTCTAGGGCAAGGGGTTACGGGTCCGCACTTCCGCCGGGCGTGTCACCCGGGGAGTCGGCGTGTCACTCCACGAAGTGGTTGTCGTTGGCGATGAACCAGTCGCGCCGCTCGTCGTCGGTCAGCTCACCGAGCTGCGCAAGTCCCTCGAAGTAGTGCTCCCGAGGTGCGCCCGGAGCAAACAGCATGAGGATGGATGAGGGCTCGTCGGCCTCGTTGCGGAAGCCGTGGATGCCACCGGGCGGAACGTAGAGGAAGTCGTTCTGGGTGCCGTCGATCCAGTCGGTGCCATCGTAGAGCCTCATCCGCCCGGACAGGACGAAGAAGGCCTCGGACATGGCGCGGTGGAAGTGCGGCCCCGGTCCGCCCGCGTGGGGCGCGAGGTCGACGCGATACAGGCCGTAGTCCCCGTCGGTCTT
Source organism: uncultured Actinomycetota bacterium (assembly GCA_963846985.1). GTDB lineage: Bacteria > Actinomycetota > Actinomycetes > Mycobacteriales > Mycobacteriaceae > Mycobacterium. Next base: position 107,661 of record CAWJYC010000008.1, on the reverse strand, counting down.
CTTCTGATCGGCAAGGTAGTGGTATTGGACCAGTCCGAAGGAGTCGTAGTCCGGCGGCTGGTCTCCGCGCCGTATGGACGCGGAGACCTCAGGCTGATCGGCGGTATAGCGGGCGGGCGGATACGGCGGCACGATCAGCGACACGCCGCCCAGTCTGCTACCCGCTTGACTGGGAACACCACCCCGGTGGTGGTCCATCGGGTCATGGAGGCCTCCTGGTAAGCGTGTTGATTAGGAGTGTGTAGACGCTGCGGCGAGGGGATATGCGACGCCGGTCAGCTCTTCGGACACCGCCCACAGCCGATGCTGGAGCGCCTCGTCGTGGGAGCGGCGGTTGGAGCTGACGAGCGTCGGGTGGCCGTGCATCTCCATGAACCCTCCTGGTCCGAAGTACTGGCCGCCCACGACGTCGTGGCCGGTGGCGGCCCTCAGCGTCGGCCGGGCGCCCATCTCGGTGTCCTGTTCCAAGCGCTTGAAGGCCACCTTGATGGACGCGGGCAGGTGGCGGTCCAGTTCGGAGGCCGAGCCGCCGGGGTGGGCGGCAACGGCGATCGTGCCGGTGCCGGTCAGCCGGCGCTGGAGTTCGTAGGTGAAGAGGAGATTCGCCAGCTTGGACTGGCCGTAGGCGAGGACGCGGTTGTAGCGCCGTTCGGATTGCAGGTCGTCGAAACGGATTCCGGTGGCGAAGCGGTGGCCCATGCTGCTGACGGTGACAACCCGTGAACCCGGCGCAGCTAGTAGCCGGTCCAGGAGCCGGCCGGTCAACGCGAAGTGCCCGAGGTGGTTGGTGCCGAATTGCAACTCGAAACCGTCCTTGGTGGTCAGCTTCGGGGTCATCATCACGCCCGCGTTGTTGATCAGCAGGTCGATCCGATCGTGGGCGTCGCGCACTTCGTCGGCGGCGTCCCGCACCGACTCGAGAGAGGTGAGGTCCAGTTGCTGCAGGCTGACCTCGGCGGCAGGGATGCGCCGCAGGATCAGGTCGGCAGCGGCCTTGCCCTTGTCGAGGTTGCGGACGGCCAGCACGACGTGGGCGCCCTTGGCCGCGAGCGCGGCTGCGGTCTCGTAGCCCAGGCCGGTGTTGGCGCCGGTGACGACGGCGGTGCGTCCGGTTTGATCGGGAATGTTGGCAGTGGTCCAGTTCATGCGATCCTCCTGGGTAGGATTGGAAGCGGAACGCCCGCTCCGCTTTGTCCCAACTATACGGAACGCGCGCCCCGCTTTGTCAACCGAAGGGAAGTGTGACGGTGTCCGAACCGGCTCGGCCACTGCGTGCCGACGCGGCTCGCAACCGAGCGCGAGTGCTCGAGGTCGCGTACGAGACGTTCGCCGCCGAGGGCCTGGCCGTGCCCATCGACGAGATCGCCCGGCGCGCGGGCGTCGGCGCCGGCACGGTCTATCGGCACTTCCCGACCAAGGAAGCCCTCTTCGAAGCCGTCTTCTCCGACCGCGTACGCCGCATCGTGGAGGACGGCCAGGCGTTGGTCGGCTCCAAGGGGCCGGGCGAGGCGCTCTATGCCTTTCTTCGCGAGTTGGTTCGCTCGAGCGCCACCGACCAGGGATTGTTCGACGCGCTCGCCGGCTATGGCATGGACGTTGCGGCAGCCACGTCCGACGCCGAGGCGGCGTTCCTGGCCGTGTTGGGCGAACTCCTGACTGCCGCCCAGCGCGCGGGAACCGTGCGCGCCGACGTCGGCGTGCCCGAAGTCAAGGCGCTTCTGGTCGTGTGCAAGTCGAGTCGGGACTACGGCGCAGGGGTGGCCGACCGGGTCACCCAGGTGATCGCCGACGGACTGCGGCCCCAGGGTGCCTGACCTTGCACTCGCCATGGCCGAGTGCTAAAACTTAGTTGGCACTCGCGAACGGCGAGTGCTAGGTCGGGACGGTGAGACAGCGGGCCGCACCTGCGGAGCACACCCAAGTCGTCCGTCGCGGGCACTGATCCCGACTACAGACACGTGCCATCCCCAATCCGGAGGAACACTTCGCAATGGCCAAGACAATTGCGTATGACGAAGAGGCTCGCCGCGGCCTCGAGCGGGGCCTCAACGCCCTCGCCGACGCGGTAAAGGTGACGCTGGGACCCAAGGGTCGCAACGTCGTCCTGGAGAAGAAGTGGGGCGCCCCCACGATCACCAACGATGGCGTGTCCATCGCCAAGGAGATCGAGCTGGAGGACCCGTACGAGAAGATCGGCGCAGAGCTGGTCAAGGAAGTCGCCAAGAAGACGGACGACGTCGCGGGTGACGGCACCACTACCGCCACCGTGCTGGCTCAGGCGCTGGTTCGCGAAGGCCTGCGCAACGTCGCAGCCGGCGCCAACCCGCTCGGCCTGAAGCGCGGCATCGAGAAGGCCGTCGAGAAGGTCACCGAGACGCTGCTGGCGTCCGCCAAGGCCATCGAGACCAAGGAGCAGATCGCTGCGACCGCTGGCATCTCCGCCGGCGACCAGTCCATCGGTGATCTCATCGCCGAGGCCATGGACAAGGTCGGCAACGAGGGTGTCATCACCGTCGAGGAGTCCAACACCTTCGGCCTGCAGCTCGAGCTCACCGAGGGCATGCGCTTCGACAAGGGCTACATCTCCGGGTACTTCGTGACCGACGCCGAGCGTCAGGAAGCGGTGCTCGAGGAGCCCTACATCTTGCTCGTCAGCTCCAAGGTGTCGACCGTCAAGGACCTGCTGCCCCTGCTGGAGAAGGTCATTCAGTCCGGCAAGCCGTTGCTGATCATCGCCGAGGACGTCGAGGGTGAAGCCCTGTCCACCCTGGTGGTCAACAAGATTCGTGGCACCTTCAAGTCCGTCGCCGTCAAGGCTCCGGGTTTCGGTGACCGCCGCAAGGCCATGCTGCAGGACATCGCTATCCTGACCGGTGGCCAGGTCATCAGCGAAGAGGTCGGGCTGTCCCTCGAGACCGCCGACGTCGCGCTGCTGGGCAAGGCCGACAAGGTCGTCATCACCAAGGACGAGACCACCCTCGTTGGTGGCTCGGGCGATGCCGACGCGATCGCCGGACGGGTCGCTCAGATCCGCGCCGAGATCGAGAACAGCGACTCCGACTACGACCGCGAGAAGCTGCAGGAGCGCCTGGCCAAGCTGGCCGGCGGTGTCGCGGTGATCAAGGCCGGAGCGGCCACCGAGGTGGAGCTCAAGGAGCGCAAGCACCGCATCGAAGACGCGGTCCGCAACGCCAAGGCCGCTGTCGAAGAGGGCATCGTCGCCGGTGGCGGCGTGGCTCTGCTGCAGGCAGCGCCGTCGCTCGACGAGCTCAAGCTCGAAGGTGACGAGGCCACCGGTGCCAACATCGTCCGCGTGGCGCTGTCGGCTCCGCTGAAGCAGATCGCCTTCAACGGTGGTCTGGAGCCGGGTGTCGTCGCCGAGAAGGTGACCAACCTGCCTTCGGGTCACGGCCTCAACGCCGCGACCAACGTGTACGAGGACCTGCTCAAGGCCGGCGTCGCCGACCCGGTGAAGGTGACGCGCTCGGCGCTGCAGAACGCAGCCTCGATCGCGGCGCTGTTCCTCACCACCGAGGCCGTCGTCGCCGACAAGCCGGAGAAGGCGTCCGCACCCGCGGGCGACCCGACCGGTGGCATGGGCGGTATGGACTTCTAAGTCCCAGTACGAGAAGAGCCCGGCGTCGCTCGCGACGCCGGGCTCCTTCGTATGCATCCTCTGTGTGGGTCTCGTGCACGGCTTGGCTGCCATTGGCGTACGCGGGGCCCATTGTCGTCGGTGATCGCGGCGACGGACGTCCGACGCGGGTACCCGTCCGCGTCGGCGGCACCGGTCGGGTCGGATCGGGTCAGGCCATGGGCGCCGGTTGCCTGCCGCGGACCAGCCTGCCGGGGCGCGCCGACGTCGGAACGCCGTGCTCGGCGATCACTTTGCCCGAGACCACCGTCGCGACGTAGCCGTCAGCGGTCTGATCCAGCCGACGCCCGCCCGCGGGCAGGTCGCGGGCGATGACTGGCTTGTGCAGCGTCAGTGCGCCGTGGTCGATGACGTTGAGATCGGCCTTGTAGCCGACGGCGATTCGGCCGCGGTCGGACAGTCCCGCGACCCGGGCCGGTGCGGACGTCAGCTCGCGGACCGCCTCGGCCACCGACAGCCGGCCGGTGGCGCGGTCGCGTGCCCAGTGCGCCAGCATGTAGGTGGGAAAGCTTGCGTCGCAGATCATTCCGTAGTGGGCTCCGCCATCGCCGAGGCCGAGCACCACGTCGTCGCGCCTCATCAGCTCGGCCACGGTGTCCAGCGAGCCGCCGCGGAAGTTGGCCAGGGTGATGAGCAGCATGGCGCGACCGTCGTCGTCGAGCACCCGGTCGTACGCCTCTTCGAGCGGGCTGACGCCCCTGGCCTTGGCGCGCGACGCGATGCTTTGCGAGCGGTCGGGTTCGTAGTTGGGCGGCTCGCCGAGCGGGAACATCCACTCCCACGCCTGGGCGGCGAACATCAGCGGATGGCCGTCGGCGGCCGGCTTGTCGGCCAGAATGCGTTCTCGCACTTCGGGTTTGCGCATCTCGGCGACGCGCTCGGCAAGCGGCAGGTGGGCCAGTTCGCGGTAGCTGGGGTAGAGGATGAAGGGGTTCCCGCTGAGCTCGAGACCGATCACCAGCCCGATCGGCCGCGGGAAGATCTGCGCCGTGACGTCACCGCCGGCGGCGTTCGACTTCTCGACGAGGTTGAGACCGTCGACGAAGAACGGGTCACCCGCGTTGCCGATCGCCAGCGTGAACGTCACCGGCAGCCCGACGTCCTCGGCGACCTCGAACACCGTCGCAAGAGCCGGGCCGTAGTCGCCGGCGACGAGGTCGGGCACGAACTGGATCAGGCCGCCGCCCGCGTCCTTGACGCCGCGGGCGATCGCCTCGATCTCGTCGCGCCCGGCGTCGAAACTCGGTATGGGCTGGCCGCTTTCGCTCTTGTGCAGCGTCAACCGGGACGACGCGAAGCCCAGCGCGCCGACCTCGACGGCCTCGGCGGCAAGCTTGCGCATCTGGGACAGGTCCTCGGCGGTGGCTGGTTCGCGGTCGACGCCGCGACGCCCCATCACGTACACCCGCAGCGGCGAGTGCGGCAGAAAGGCGGCGACGTCGATGTCCCGCTGCCGCTCGTCGAGCGAGTCGAGGAACTCCGGGAACGTCTCCCACGTCCACGGCAGACCGTCGACCATGACGACACCGGGGATGTCCTCGACGCCGGCCATCAGGTCGACGAGCGTCTCGTGGTCGTCGGCTCGGCACGGTGCGAAGCCGACGCCGCAGTTGCCCATCACGGCGGTCGTGACGCCGTGGGCCGAGGAGGGCGTCATGCGATCCGACCAGATCGCCTGGCCGTCGTAGTGCGTATGCAGGTCGACGAAGCCGGGGGTGACGAGCAGTCCGGTGGCGTCGATCTCGCGCGTCGCCTCGCCGTCCACGTCGCCGATCGCGACGATCACCCCGTCCGACACCGCGACGTCGCCGACGTACGGTTCACCGCCGAGCCCGTCGACGATGGTGCCGTTGCGGATGACGAGATCGAAGGTCATCTGCTGAATGTACGACCGTGCCGGTGCTGGATGCCAGGATGATGTCGTGATCGATCACTTCGGAATCCTCTGTGCCGACTACGAGAAGTCCAAGGAGTTCTACGACACGGTGCTGGCCGCGCTGGGGTACTCGCGGCAGATGGACGTCGGGCCGGCGCTCGGCTACGGCCGTGGCGGCAAGCCGGACTTCTGGCTCGAGGACGGCGGTGACCGGGAGGTGGGTTCGCCGATCCACTTCGCGTTCCAGGCCTCGGGGGCCGACGAGGTCCGGACGTTCTACGACGCCGCGCTCGGCCTGGGAGTGGAGTCGCTGCACGCCCCGCGGCTGTGGCCCGAATACCACCCCGGCTACTTCGGGGCGTTCGTGAGGGACCCGGATGGGAACAACGTCGAGGCCGTGTTCCACGGAGGCGCGCCGGCGCCGACCGAATAGTGGGGAGGCGCGCCGGCGCCGACCGAATAGTGGGGAGGCGCGCCGGCGCCGAAGGAATGGCGACGGAGCGTGACACCCAGGGGCACCGGGTAGCGTCGAGGCCATGTCCGACACCGACATCGACGTTGCCCGTGAGCTCCTGCGTGATTCGTTCGCCCGGCTCGTCGAACACGTCGAGGACCTCGCCGACGGCCTGACCGACGACGTCGCGTACTACCAACCCGCCGCGGGCGCCAACACGATCACGTGGCTGCTGTGGCACAGCGCCCGGGTGCTGGACGCCCAACTCAGCGAGATCGCCGGCGCCGAACAGGTGTGGTTTCGCGAGGATTGGGTCGGCCGCTTCGCCCTCGACCTGCCCAACGATTCCAGCGGCTACGGTCACACCCCCGAGCAGGTCGCCAAGGTGCGCGCACCCGCCGACCTGCTCGCCGGCTACTACCGCGCCGTGCACGCCATGACGCTGGCCTACGTCGCCTCGGTTACCGCCGAGGACCTGGAGGCCATCATCGACCGCCGCTGGACGCCGCCGGTGACGGCGAGCGCCCGCATCGTCAGCATCATCGACGACTGCGCGCAGCACCTCGGCCAGGCGGCCTATATTCGCGGCCTCCTCTCCTGAGGGCCCACCGACGAGTGCTGCGGTGGTGGCCGCCGGTCGGCGTGGCCGCGATGCTGGCGCTGGGGTTGACGGTCGGCGACGCCTCCACGCCCGTCGACGACTGGTTCATCCGAAACGGATTCGCCGCGCACCGCGCTCTCGGCGAGTTGCTGTTCTTCACCGAACCACTGCTGCAGGGGCTTCTTCTCGTCGGCACGGTCGGGGTGACCCTCTACTGGCGGCGCTGGCGGTTGGCCGCGGTGGTGCTGCTGACGCCCGCCGCTGGCGTCGTCGCCGTGCGGCTGTTGAAGCGACTGTTCGGCCGCGAACTCGAGGGCGCGCTGGCCTATCCGAGCGGGCACGTGACGGTGCTGATGACGGTCTTGGGAATGGTCGTGCTGGTGTGGGGCGTGCGGCGGTGGTGGCTGCTGGCGGTCGCGGTCTTCGGGCTGCTAGGGACCGCCGGGCAGGCGCTGAGCTACCACTACTTCACCGACACGATCGGGGCGGTGCTCCTCGGGACCGCGCTGGTGGCCGTCGGCTACCGAGCGGCCGGACTTGACAGGTGTCAACCCCGCTGCGATCTGGATCACAGCAGCGGTTAGCATGGGCATATGACAGCAACGCCAGAAGTCGACGCCACCGCGAAGATCCTCAATCCGGCCACCGGCGCGGTCGCGGGCACCGTGCGGTGGTCCGACCCCGCCGACGTCGCCCGCGTCGCCGCCGGTCTGCGCCAGTCCCAACGCGAATGGGAGGCGCGCGGCGCCGCCGGACGCGCCAAGGTGATCGCCCGCTACGCAGTCTGGCTCGGCGAGCACCGCGAAGAGATCGAGTCGTTGCTGATCTCCGAAACCGGCAAGTCGGCAACCGACGCCGCGCAGGAGGTGCCGCTGCTGATCATGATCGCGTCGTACTACATCAAGACGATGGAGAAGGCGCTCGCACCCGAGCGCCGCCCGGCGTCGCTGCCCTTCCTGTCGATCAAGAAGGTCTCGGTGCACTACCGGCCACGGCCGGTCGTCGGGATCATCGCGCCGTGGAACTACCCCGTCGCGAACCTGTTGATGGATGGCCTCGCCGCACTCGCGGCCGGATGTGCGGTGCTGCTCAAGCCGTCCGAGCGCACCCCGCTGACCGCCGAATTGCTGCTGCGCGGCTGGCTCGACTCGGGTGCGCCCGAGGTGATGGCGATCGTCCAGGGTGCGCGGGAAGCGGTCGAGGCCGTTGTCGACAATTCCGATTACGTCCAGTTCACCGGGTCCAGCGCCACCGGCGCGAAGGTGATGGAGCGGGCCGCCCGGCGGCTCACCCCGGTGAGCCTGGAACTCGGCGGCAAGGACCCGATGATCGTGCTCGACGACGCCGACGTCGAACTCGCTGCGCACGCCGCGGTGTGGGGCGCGATGTTCAACGCCGGCCAGACGTGCGTGTCGGTCGAGCGCGTCTACGTCCTCGAGTCGGTCTACGACCAGTTCGTCGAGGCCGTCGTGCGCGACGTGAAGAACTTGAAGATGGGTGCCGGCGAGGGGTTCGACTTCGGCGCGCAGATCGACCAGAGCCAGGTCGACGTCACCGCCCGGCACGTCGACGACGCCGTCGCCAGGGGCGCCCGCGCGCTGACCGGCGGGGCGCGCCAGCCGGGCCCGGGCAGCTTCTACCCGCCGACGGTCCTGGTCGACGTCGACCACTCGATGGCGTGCATGACCGAGGAGACGTTCGGCCCGACGCTGCCGATCATGAAGGTGAAGTCCGTCGCCGAGGCGGTGCGCCTGGCCAACGACAGCCCCTACGGCCTCAGCGCGTCGGTGTTCTCGCGCGACGTCGAGCGTGCGAATGACGTTGCGCTGGAACTCGATTGCGGCGCAGTGAACATCAACGACGTGATCTCCAACCTGATGTGCACCACCGCGCCGATGGGAGGCTGGAAGACCTCTGGCATCGGGGCCCGCTTCGGCGGCGCCGACGGACTGCGCAAGTTCTGTCGTCAGGAAGCCATCGTCGCGCCGAGGACCGCCGTCGGCGCCGGGGGCAACTACTACAACAACTCGCTCAAGGCCATGAAGCGGATGAACACGATGATGACGAAGTTCGCCCTGATCCGCCCGAAGCGCACCGCCAAGTAGTCCACCCTCCGTTCACTCCGGCGTCACCGCCATGTACGCCGAGGTGGATACGTTCTGCCGGTGACCCTGGACGCCTCCGCTCTCGACGGCTACACCGTGCGCGACGACGATGACGACGACCCCGAGTTGATCATCCAGCCCACCGGCGAGGTCGTGGACACCTGGCGCGAGAACTACCCGTACGACGAGCGGATGCGGCGCGAGGACTACGAGGAGCAGAAACGGTTGCTGCAGATCGAATTGTTGAAGCTGCAGAAGTGGAGCCAGGGCAACGGGCACCGGCACGTCATCGTGTTCGAGGGCCGCGACGCCGCGGGCAAGGGCGGCACCATCAAGCGGTTCATGGAACACCTCAACCCGCGCGGCGCCCGCGTCGTCGCGCTGGAGAAGCCGACCGAGCGCGAGACCACCCAGTGGTACTTCCAGCGCTACGTCAAGCACCTGCCCGCCGCCGGGGAGATCGTGCTGTTCGACCGGTCCTGGTACAACCGCGCCGGCGTCGAACGCGTCATGGGGTACTGCTCGCAGAAGCAACACGCCGAATTCATCAGGCAGGCACCACTTTTCGAGCAGATGCTGGTCAACGACGGCGTCAGCCTCACCAAGCTGTGGTTCTCGGTGACCCAGGCCGAACAGCGCACCCGGTTCACCATCCGGCAGGTCGATCCGGTCCGGCAGTGGAAGCTCTCGGCCACCGACCTCGCCTCACTGGACAAGTGGGAGGACTACACCGCGGCCAAGGAGGACATGTTCGCGTGGACCGACACCGAGGTGGCACCGTGGACCGTGGTCAAGAGCAACGACAAGAAGCGTGCCCGCATCAACGCGATGCGCTACGTGCTCGGTAAGTTCGACTACGACAACAAGGACCACGACGTGGTCGGCCGCGCCGATCCGCTGATCGTGGGGCGCGCGCTGGCCGACTGACCGGTCCGCCCATCGGACTGGAGGACGCACCATGCGGTTGCTTGCCGCCGTCCTGTTCTGGCTCCTGACCACGGTCGCGCTCGCGGTGGCCGTGCCGGCGACATGGGCGCAGCACAACGTCGTCGACCGCAACGGGTACTCGGCGCTGGCGACGTCGGCGGCCAGGGACCCCGCGCTGCAGCAGGCGATGGCAGCCGCGCTCACGTCCCAGGTGATGCGGTTGGCGCCCAGTGCCAACGACACCCTGGTCGGCGGCGCGGCGCGGGCGTACACCGGCGGTGCCGCGTTCCCCGGTCAGTTCGCCCTCGCCAATCAGGTGGCACACCGCTGGCTGTTCACCGACACCGTCGGTCAGTCCGATGCGACCGGGCGGTGGGAGATCGACCTGTCGCCAATGCTGGCGGACAGCTCGTTCCAGCAGACGCTCGCCGACTTCAACATCACGGCACCCAAGAACCTGCAGATTCCGCTCACCCAGAACGTTTCGCAGAACCTCCGTCCCGGCCGGCTGCGCGACGTCGCGAAGTGGGGCCCGTGGGTCAGCGTCGCCGCCGCCGTCCTGGCCGGGGGGTGCGCGCTGCTGACCCTGGCCGCAGCCAGACGACGCGGCAAGGCCATTGTCGCCCTTGGCGTTTCGGGGCTGATCGTGGGTGCGGCGGGCTGGGCCGGCATCGAGGTCGGGCGGCGCTACGTCGAGCGTGCGCTCGATACCACGTCCGGTGACGTCCACGACGTCGCGGCCTCGATGGTCGACCACGCGATCGGCAACCTGCGCCTGTGGCTGGACGTGACCCTCGGCGGTGGTCTCGCGCTGATCGTGCTGGGTGTGCTCGCCTCGATGCTGGGCGGACTGCGGCGAAGCTAGCTAGTCGCCGTCCTGCACGTCGTCGGGTCGCACGATCCGGCCCAGCTCCTCCCGGTCGGAGACGTCGAGTTTGATGCAGGCCCGGTAGATGTGGCCCTCGACGGTGCGCACCGACACCACCAACCGGTCGGCGATCTCGCGGTTGGTCAACCCCGCGGCGACCATGGCGGCGATCTCGCGCTCGCGGGAGGTCACCGGAAGGGGTGCGGCCGCGCTGCGGACGGCGGGGGTCAGGACGCCACCGCAGACGGCCGCGAGGCGCAGTGCGCGTGCCGCGGCCTCGGAGTTGCGGCGCCGGTCGCCGGTCTTGGTGTAGACGCCCGCGGCCTGAGCGGCCGAATCGGCGGCGGACAGCATGAACCCGGCGTCTTCGAAGGCGACGCTCGCGGCGTCAAGGGCCGCTCCGTCGGAGGTGGAGACGGCGGCGGCGTGGCGCGCATACAGATCGGCGACCGGGCCGGCGACGCGATTCTGCAACGAGCGCAGCCGACCGGCCACCGTCCGGTCGCCGAGCCGAGCCAGGTGGTGCAGCGCCTCACCCTCCACGGCGTACTGACCCGACCGGTGCGCCAAATCGGCTGCTGCCCTTGCCAAGTCGAGAGCCGACCGCTCGGCCCCCCTAGCTGCCGCCAGCCACGACTTGGCGATCAGGACCTGCGGTTCGTGAATTGCGACGGACGGACCGGTGTGTTCGGCGGCGTCGGTGAGCACGCGCTCGGCCTGCTTGACGTCGCCGAGCGCGGCGTAACCCTTGGCCAGCAGCAGGCGGGCGGGCAGCCGCCACGGCAGCGACGCCTGGGCCGTGAGCGCCGCGAGCGCCTGCTCGATTGCGGAGATGGCATCGGGGAAGCGACCGCGGTAGGTGGCGACTACGCCCGTGGTGATCTTGGCGATGGCCCACCCCAGCCGCTGGCCCGATGAGGAGAACGTCTCGTATCCCGCGGCCCGTTCGTCGGCCAGGTCGAGCCGGCCCACGGTGGTCAGGGCCAGCACGTCGCCGTACCGCACCATCACCTTGATCATGCCGTCGGTCGACTTCTGCTGGGCCCGGCTGGCGGCGGCGATCGGTTCGAAGTCGTCGCCGCGGCCGGCCACCGGCATGGCCAAACCCGCACTGAAAGCGGCGAATTCGAGGGCCTGCTTGGGTGCGTCGGGATTGGACAGCACCGCCTCGGCGGCGGCCAACCCCTCCTCGATCTTGTTCTCGTGCACGGCCAGTGCGGCCGACGTCGCCTGGACCACCAGTCTGAGGGCCGGCTGCTGAACGCGGTCGAGCAGAATCTGCATCACCGAATGTGCTTCTGCGACAGCGCCCATCGACCAGAAGAGGATCGACACCCGGGGGATGCCCCACTGGACGAGTTCCAGTTCGTCGAGGTCGTCGGGAGCGAAGCGGGCCAGGATGCCATCCGCCTCGGCGGGCCGGCCCTGCCATAGCAGGGCCCGCGACAGGACTTCGGCGGCGCGTAGTCCACCGTCGAACTCCAGTGCCGAACGGGCGAGCTGCTCGCCGAGTGGGATGTTCGACAGCGAGATCGCGTCCTTGGCGGCCGTGATCAACAGGTTGGTGTCGGGCGTCTGATCGCTGCCGACGTACAGCTGGGCCAATCGGATTCGCGCAGCGGTCGTGTCCGTCGGGCGATCGCGCAGGGCGGTGACGATGCTGCCGCGCAGCCGTCGCGCGGAGGCCGTCCCGGTACGCTGCCGCACCACCTCGCCGTAGAGGGGGTGGCTGAAGCGGGCGTTGAGCTGCACTCCGTCGCGGGTGACCCGGATCAGACCCTGAACCTCGGCGGTGTCGACCGCGTCCTCACCGGCCAGGGCGCAGAGGATGTCGACGTCGCACGGCTCGCACAGCGCGAGCAGCTTCAGCGTCGTCATCACCTCGGGGGTGGCGCGGTCGAGCCGGTGCGACAGCAGCGAGGCCAGGCCGGCCGAGATGACGGTCGAACCCCTGAGCTGCCATACCCCGGAGACCTCGGTCAGCGTGCCCGCGTCGACCGCGCCCTCGACGAGGTGCCGTAGGTAGAGCGGGTTGCCGCCCGAGGACTCCCACATGACGTCGGCGCTCAGGCCTTCGAGGGGTCCGCCCAGAACGGTTTCGACCAGCGCGACGCTTTGCTTCTTGGACAGCGGGGTGAGCTCGAAGCGCCTGAGGTACCCGTCCTTCCACAGCGACGTGACCGCGTCGGGGACGGGTTCGCCACTGCGGACGGTCGCGACGAACCGGGCCGCCCCTTCGACGGCGAGTTGGTGGACCAGCGTGGCCGACAGCTCGTCGAGGAGGTACGCGTCGTCGACGCCGATGGTGGTATCGGGTTGCGCCAGAAGCGATTCCCGCGCCGAGGCGATGAGGGCCAGCGGGTCGCGCGAACCCGACGGCGGCACCTGGTGGGCGAACACCCCGAGCGGGATGCTGCGGGCCGACTCGGTGCACGCGATCCAGTGCACCTCCGACGGCAGCGTCGCGACGACGCTGCGCGCGAGGGTGGTCTTCCCGACGCCAGCAGGACCGATGAGCACCACGCCGCCGCTGCCCGGGTCGGTGAGGGCATGGCTGATCGCGTCGAATTCGGCCACGCGGTCCAGCATCTGCCATTGCCGCGCCATGTCTTCGGAGTCTAGGTGCCAGATCTGCGGTTCGCTGCCCAATCAGCAGGTCTACCCCGGGACCGGGCATCCGCCGAGTTTGCCTGCCGCGCGCAACATTTGCTGTCGGGTGGCTACTCCGGCAGTTCGGAGACGTCGGACGGCTCCCGTCGCGGAACGCCGTTGTGCTCGTGCCGGAAGTCGCTGGACGCGTCGTAGACGAGCTTCTTGAGCCGGTTGATGGAGCCGAGCGGACGGTGTGCGGCCAACCCGCGCCACGAGTTGAAGGAGAGCACGTCGTCGCCGTAGGCCAACCGCTCGCTGGTGCCGGGGTCCTGCACCGGGAAGGTCAGCTTGGCGACGCCGCGGTGGGCAGACTCGGCCTCCGGCCAGTCGACGGACGCGTCCTCGATCGGCATGGCGTCGAGGTCGGTGCAGAGCTGCACCTGGAACTCGTATTCGGCGGCGTCGGTGCGCAACAGGTCGACCACCATGTCGCGGTGCGCGTCGTCGCCGGCGGTCGGCGGAACGACCTGGTGCTGCAGCGACCTCACCGAGGGCGACAACGGCACTACGGCGAACCGCGCGATGTAGTCGCCGTAACGCAGCGCCGACGACGAGTAATAGGACTCGCCCAGGACCGGCGTGTTGGGCCTGGCGAACAACTCCAGGGCCTTGGGCAGGCGCAGCCCGATCCGCGGCAGGATGCGGTTTCCGAGAAGGGCGAACACCCGGCTGGCGAACTGCAGGACGGAGTCCGGGGTGCGGGCCAGGATCTTCGCCAGCGGCATTCCGCGCTTGAGGTACGCCGCGGCGTCGGCGAACGGAAATTCGCGGTGGGTGACCAGGATGAAGTCGTGATTGGTGGTGTCGTCGTCGGGCAGGATCTTGGGGCCGGAGACCCCGAGGACCTTGATACCCAGTCCCCTGATGCCCTTGGTTTGGTCGCTGCGCAGGGCGCCCGCCGTACTCGACAGGCGCGCCACGACGGGGTAGCTGGCCGGTTCGGCGAACAACCCCTGCCGGAGTTCGTCGGGGAGGTCGGGATAGACGGTGAGTTCACCGCGCAGCAGGCCGTGGCTCTTGGCGTGGGCGTCGCGGATCCCGTGCCGGTACTTCTTCAGAGCCCACACGTTGTTCGAATTCAGCGACGCGGCGATCTTGAAGACCAGACCGTCCTCGTCGATGGCGGCGTGCTCGACGTCGTCGGAGAACCGGACGTAGGCGGGCTCGGCCACGGGTGCTCCAGTCGGTCGGCCGGCGGGTGTCGCGGGTGTCCAGGGCGCGAAGGGGTTCTTCACACCCGCCAATGCCGGCGCCAGTTCCGGGAAGTGGCGCAGCAGCACGGTGCGCATCGAGTTGCGCCTGACCCAGTCCATCCCGGCCGGCGTGTATACCTCGGGGCGGAAGTCCCTGGTGAAGAAGCGGTCGCTCTCGAGGCGGCGCGACGCCATCAGGATGAAGACCCGAAAGGCGGTGTCGCTGAACCCGAATCCGGGTGGCTTGGGTTCGGCGTACATGCCGACGATGAGGTCGACGGCCTCGACGTCGCCGTACACCTCCTCCAATTCCCGCGCCCACAACGGGTCGTCGGTCAGGTCCGCGAAGGTCGCCGCGGGCTTGAGCCGGAACAGGCGGCGAAAGTCGTTGTAGCGCGGCACTCCCCGCTCGCGAACGCGCAGGACGTCCACCGCGGCGAGGTCGATCGTCTGGTCACCGCGCACCATGTCGATCAGCTCGGTGGGGTAGTTGTGCAAGGCGATGACGCCGGGGTGGGCCCGCCCGAACGAGTAGAGCAGGTCGGCCATTGGCGTCTCGGCGAGGCGCTGGCGCACCGTCGTGAACTCCAGGTCGCGCAGCGTGTGCGTGCTCAGCAGGTGGTCGTCGGTCGACGACCTGAACTCGTAGGTGTCGGGCAGGAGCGGATGCATGCGGTACACCGCGACGAATTCCTCGGTCAGGGAGTAGGGCACGCCATGGTGGTTGGTGGGCGAGCCGGGAATGCCGGCGAACACCTCGTTGCTGGTGAATCGGCGGATGAACGGGTTGAGCCGTTCGCCGAACACGCCGAACCAGTTGGCGCGCATCGCGAACGTAGTGGTCGGGTGGGCGATGATCGCGGGCGTCCAGTCGATGGTGTGGATCTTGGCCATCAGGGCCGCGTTGATCAGCCGCGCGGTGTCGTACAGCTCCTGGTCGGTGAGGTGGGGGTAGTGCCCGGCCAGCACGTCGCAGATCGCGTTGTGCTCGCGCATGAACAGCGAGTGCAGAAGCGCCAGCCCGACCCAGAAGTTGCCGGCCACCCCGGTGGGGTCGAGCGTCGTCTGGAGGCTGGCGGGCGGCAGGCCGAGCTCGTCGATCTGGAGCTTGCCGTTGGTGAAGGTGCGCAGCGCATCGGTGAATTCGGCCTTGCCGCCGTAGATCTGGGAGCCGTCCCACCAGTGCGTGTCGTCGGTGGCGAAGGTCGGCGGTCCCGTCGGGTCGGCGCCGGGGGCGGGTGCGGTCCGCTTGACCGCCATCGTGGTGACGCCACCCTCGTCGTTCACCGTCGGCACCTGCCAGGGCGTGTCGTCGACGGTCGGGTGGCTGAGCCAGTCGTGCACCTCGAACTGGATCCAGGCCGCGGCGAGCAAGTTCAGCGTAGTGGCCGGCTGAAAGACGTCGCGCCGCAGCAGCCTTCGACTGATCAGGCCGGGGCTGGGGCTGAGCACCTGGTCATCGGTCTCCCGGTGCACGTCGGCCAGCGGCACGTTGCGCCCGAACCGGCAGCCCTGGGCGCCCATCAACGGATCGGTGAGGTCGTTGTAGGTGCCGTCGACCAGGCGTGCCGTGCGGTAGCGCGTGTCGTGCACCGGCGTCGGCACCGCGCCGGGAGTACGGCCGGTGTCGAACAGGTTCTCGGCGCGCAGTCGGTACCTCAGCCCGACCAGTACCGGTATGCCGAGCGGGGTGGGCAGCCGCGACCACCCGACGGCCGCGTCCACGCGTTCGGCGACGCGCCCGAGCACCCGAGCCGACCGTCGTCGCAGGGTCGGCTTGGCGTCCACCATCTTCGCGCTCCCCTGGGTGCTTCGCTCGGCTGCGGTCTAGACGGTATCGCGGAACGCCGCTTGGCGGATGAGCCACGACACCTCGGGGTGCTGGATGTCGCTGTGTGCGCCGCTGAACGCCGACTGCTTCTCGTTCGCGATGACCGCGTTGGCGTCCATCGCGTAGAACTGGCCGGCCGCGAAACCGTAGGAGGTCGTGTCCCCGGCCAGGGTGATCACCTGGGCGTCCGGCGAGTTCTGGTAGCCGTCGTGTCCCATTGCGCCCCAGCGGAATGTCACCGATTCGTCGGACTCGGCGTCCTGGCGCGCCAGCAGGCTGGCGGCCGGATACCACCAGCCGACGGCTCGGTCCGCGGCGGTGAAGGTGGACACCAGTGGGCCGTCCACCCGGTCGGCGAAGCCCGCGAGCGCGCCGGTGCGGCCGCGGTCGAACGGCAGGGTGGAGGCGAACGCGAAGTGCGAGAAGGCGCCCTGGATCAGCGTGAGCGACTTCACCGGGCTGGCCGACCCGACGGCGCCCGCGGGCAGTCCCGACAGCGAGTAGGAGACCAACCGGGCCCCGAAGCTGTGCCCGATGAGGTGGACCCGCGGTGTCCCACCGGGTCCGGTCAGCCCGGCGAGCAGTGGACCGAGGCCCTTGCTCCCGACGACCCCGGCGCGGTTCTTCATCTCGTAGTAGCTCATCGTCCGGAGCAGTTCCCGACCGCCCGCCCACAGCCGCGCGAACGGGTTGCCCGTGCCCTGGGCGTTGCCTGCGGCCCTCGGGGCCATGGTCGCCGCATGGCTCAGGGCGGTCATCGGATCGGCGCTCAGCAGCGTCGACTCGCCGGCATCCTCGTCGGACTGCGGCGTGGTGGTGACGAGTCCGGTTGCCAGCGAATGAAATTGGGTCAGGCTGTCGGGATCCTGAGGCCTGTCGTCGAGCAGCTGCCCGATGGTGCGCAGCTGGCTGGACTGCGCCGGCATCGCCGGAACGAGGGCGGCGGCGAGCTGCTGTCCGGTCGACGGCGTCGGTGGCGCCGTGGCGGGGTCGTCGTCCGGGAACAGCAGTGACGGCCACAGCACGCCGACGAAGGCGGTGCCGTTCAGGTGAGCGCCCAACTGCTCCTTGAGGAGTGAGAACATCCCGGCATACAGCTGCCGGGCGGAGTCGACCCCGTTGTTCCAGCCGTGGGAGAACACGAAGACGTCGGTGATCCCGCCCGCCGCCACGGCGGCCCCAAGGCCCGGGTGGTCCTGATGATCGGTGGTGTTCGGCGACCCGTCCGCGTTGAAGACGAGTTCGTAGTAGG
Source organism: uncultured Actinomycetota bacterium (assembly GCA_963846985.1). Classification (GTDB taxonomy): domain Bacteria; phylum Actinomycetota; class Actinomycetes; order Mycobacteriales; family Mycobacteriaceae; genus Mycobacterium. The sequence continues at coordinate 90,247 of CAWJYC010000008.1, read as the reverse complement.
GCAATTCGTCGAGCGAAGCCATGTCTCCCCCTAGGTGCTGGTGAGAGCGCGCATCAGGTTGATCAGACCGGCGCCCTGATAGAACTGGTGACGGCCGAGATCGGTGGCGGTGTCGGTGAACTTCTTCTTCACCAGCTCCGGTTGGCCGACGAACTCGGGGCGCGCGGACAGGAATGCCGCCGCCGCTCCGGATACGTGCGCGGCGGCCATCGAGGTGCCGTCCATCTCGATGTACCGCGCCAGCCCGTCGACGCCGGCATCCAGCGCATCGACGCCGACGGCCTGATGGCTGGCTGCCGCCGAGGTTATCCGCTCCCCGGGCGCCACCAGGTCGGGTTTCAGCCGACCGTCCAGCGTCGGGCCCTTCGACGAATTGAAGGTGACGCCGAACGTGTGCGGCCGGTAGCGGTGCGTCGAGCCGACCGTGATCACCGTGGCGGCGTTACCGGGGTCGGTGATGGTGGACAGCTGACCGAAGACGTCGCTGGTGGGTCCGAGCACGTCGGCGCCGACCCCGCCCGCGGCCGTTCCGGCGCCGATGTTGCCCGCACTGACGACCGCCACCACACCGGTGCCCACCAGCAGGTCGAGTTCGCGGCACAGTGGGCTCTGTCCCGCGGCGTAGTCGCCCGGCTGCCAGGCGCACCCCAGCGACATGTTGAGCCCGTGGATCTGCAGTTCGCGTCCGCCGTCGTTGACGATGCGGATGTACTCGATGGCGTCGAGGAGCGCGCTCTCCAGGGTGTTGCCGTTAGAGTCGAGTACTTTGATACTGACCAGATGCGCTTGCGGCGCAACACCATTGAGAGTTGTGCCGGCGTCGAGTGAACGCCCGACCCACTTCGGCAGCCCGACCCCCCGTTCGGTGGCGGCCACCCGGACCACCGCCGGATCCGACGGTGCCCGCCCGGCGATGATGCCGGCGATGTGCGTGCCGTGGCCGAATTCGTCGACCAGCGGGTCGCCGGCTGCCGGACCCGGGGTGATGGTGAAGTCGCGGTGCAGGTTCTTGACGGTGGCGGCCGTCAGCGTGCCACTGGCCGCGAAGTGGGGATGGGCGGCCTCGATGCCGGAGTCGACCACCGCCCACACCACGCCGTTGCCGCCGCACCCGTAGGTCCTGGCGGCGGCGTCGGCCTGGATGGTGGTCAGCGAGCGGTCCAGGTGCGCCTTGACCACGAGGTCGGGCCAGATCCGGAAGATTAGTTCGAGGGCGTGCGCCTGCGCGGGACTGCCCTCCTCGCCTCCGCCGAGCATGAGACGCGAAACCTGGTCCGGTGTCAGCACGCACCGCATGTAGTGCCGCCCGACGGGTACCGGTTCCAGATCGTCGGTGACGGTGCCGAAGGTTGAATCGAACAGCTCGCGGAATTGGTCGCGGGCCGACTCCACCGTCGTGCCGGGATTGACCCGGAGTTCGACGAGCATCACCCGGCCGCCGGCCCGGTTGGTGAGGACGGCGCTCTTGGCGGCCGGGGAGATGTCGTCGGCCTCGGCCAGGAGGACGGGGCTCACCAGTGACGTGCGGCGCGGTGCCCGGCTCGGGGTCATCGCGGGCACCGCGGTGACGGGGTGTGGCGGGCGGGCATGGGATCAGCGTGGTGAACCGAAGAAACGCGGGCACGCGTAGTGAGGTACTCGATTCCGCCCGCCATGCCCGAACGCTACTGCCGGCGAGGCGACGTCGGCGACTTTTCGGGCGGCCGGCCGATTGGACGTTGGGTCTAACGACGCCCGGACGGCGGGGGGTCGGGTTCGCGGTGCGCCGGGTCGGCGGTCAGGATGCGGCCGCCCAGCTTGATGTTCGGCGTGCGGAAGTAGGCCCAACCGCCCATCAGGACACTGGCGCTCGCGACGAACGCGAGCGAACTCTGCAGGTCGGGCAGCCCCGCCGCGAACAGCACGGGGATCGCGACGAGGGTGGCGGCCCAATAGACGCGGCGCTTGACCGCCCGCTTGGACCGCGTGGCGGTTTCCCACCCGGGCAGGAGCATTCCGACGAGCAGGATCGCCACGCCGCCGAAGAACAGGGTCAGGGACGAGGTGCTCACCGGTTCAGTCGCCCAGCATGCGGTGCAGGAACTCGTAGATCAGGGCCGACCGGAACGCCGTCTGCGCGTTGTCCGCGGCGCCGGCGTGCCCGCCCTCGACGTTCTCGTAGTACCGCACCCGGTGCCCGGCCGACTCGAGGGCTGCGGTCATCTTCCTGGCGTGGCCGGGGTGGACGCGGTCGTCGCGGGTGGACGTCGTCACGAGCAGTTCGGGGTACTCGACGTCGGCGGAGATGTTCTGGTACGGCGAATACTCAGAGATGAACGCCCAGTCGTTCGGGTCGTCGGGGTCGCCGTACTCGGCCACCCAGGAGGCCCCGGCGAGTAGCAGGTGGTAGCGCTTCATGTCGAGCAGGGGGACGCTGCACACCAGGGCGCCGAACAGGTCGGGGTACTTGGTCAGCATGATCCCCATCAGCAGCCCACCGTTGCTGCCGCCCTGGGCGCCCAGTTGGTCGACGGTGGTGATGCCCCGCTTCACCAGATCGGCTGCGACGGCGGCGAAGTCCTCGTGGACCAGGTGTCGGCCCTCCCGCATCGCCTGGGTGTGCCACGTCGGCCCGTACTCGCCGCCGCCGCGGATGTTGGCCAGCACGTAGGTGCCGCCCCGCGACAGCCACAGCCGGCCGAGCACCCCGCCGTAGCCGGGGGTGTTCGACGACTCGAAGCCGCCGTAACCGCCCAGTAGCGTCTTACCCGGACCCGTCGAATCACGATGTCCTACAACGAAGTACGGGATCATCGTGCCGTCGGCCGAGGCGACGAAGTGCTGCTCGACCACGATGTCGGAGGCATCGAAGAATGCCGGTGCGCTCTTGATCTCGGTGACCTCCCTGCCGGCGTGCCCCCACAGCAGGCGCGATGGACTCTCGAAGCCGCTCGAGTCGAGGAACATCTCGTCGCCGTACTCGTCGACGTCGACGATGACGGTCGTGGCATTCGCGGGAATGCCCACGATGGGCTCGCGCCGCCACGATCCCGGGGTGACGAGTTCGACCCGGGTCGCGACGTCGACGAGGGTGCTGAGGATCAGTCGGTCGCGGGTCCACGCGAAGGTATCCAGGCTGGTGTGCGCGTCGGGAATGAAGACGACGTCCAGTTCGACTGTGCCGTCGAGGAAGTCGTCGTACCTGGCGGCCAGCAGGGACCCTGCGGGATACGTCGTCCCGGCCACGGTCCAGTCGGTGCGCGGGCGGATCAGCAACCATTCCCGGTGGATGGAGATGCCCGCGTCGGTCGGCACGTCGATCGCGACGAGGTCATCGCCACGGATCTCGAAGCGCTCGCGGTTGAAGAAGTCGATCGACCGTGAGGCGATCAACCGCTCGAACCCCGGCGTCGGGTCGAAGCCGGCGCCGACGCTGACGTCCGACGCGATGCCCTCGAAGACCGTACGGGCCTCGGCGAGTGGCTCGCCCCGGCGCCACCGCTTCACGATGCGGGGATACCCGGACTCCGTCAGCGAGTCCGGTCCGAAGTCCGTGCCCACCAGCACGGTGTCGTGGTCCTCCCAGGAGATGCTGGTCTTGGCCTCGGGCACCTCGAAGCCGCCGACCACGAATTGGCGTGTCGCCATGTCGAATTCGCGGACGACGGTGGCATCGGAACCGCCGCGGGACAGTTCGACCAGCGCCAGGCTGAAGTCGGGTTCGATGACCTCGGCGCCGGCCCACACCCACTTCTCGCCGTCGGCGTCGGCCACCGCGTCGAGGTCGATGACGACGTCCCAGTCCGGATCGTCGCCGCGATACCCGTCGAGGGTGGTGCGCCGCCACAACCCCCGTGGGTGCTCGGCGTCCCGCCAGTAGTTGTAGAGGTACTCGCCGCGGCGCCGAACATAGGGAATGCGGGCGTCGGTGTCGAGGATCTCCAGCGCCTCGGCGCGCATGCGGTCGAAGCGCTCACCGCTCAGCTCGGCGAGCGTCGGTTCGTTGTGCCGTCGCACCCAGTCCAGGGCGTCATCGCCGGTGACCTCCTCGAGCCACAGGTACGGGTCCTGCTCGGCGGTCGGTTGATCGTGCACGCGCTCGTTGGCCACGGGACTCATTGTGGACTCCGGCGTACTGTGACCTGTGCGACACCTGGTCGAGGCGAGGGGATTCCGATGACCGCCGTACCGACGCCACCGCGCGCGCTGATCACCGAGGCAGCGGCCCGGCTGCTGCGCACGCTGCAGGAACGACACGGCGCGTTGATGTTTCACCAGTCGGGCGGGTGCTGCGACGGGTCGTCACCGATGTGCTATCCCGACGGCGAGTTCCTGGTCGGCGACCGCGACGTCCTGCTCGACGTCCTCGACGTCGGCGGTGCGGACGCGAGGAGCAATGGGACGTTCGGCGTGCCGGTCTGGATCTCGGGTAGTCAGTTCGAGGCGTGGAAGCACACCCAGCTCGTCATCGACGTGGTGCCGGGCCGCGGTGGTGGATTCAGTCTCGAGACGCCCGAGGGCATGCGGTTCCTCAGCCGCGGCCGGGCGTACACCGACGAGGAGAACCGGCTGCTCGCCGCCGCTCCCCCCGTGACGGGGGCGGGGTACGAGCGGGGCGAACGGCCGCGCACCTCGGGGACGCACGTCGTGGCCGAGGCGGCGGATGCCTGTCCCATCCCGGCCGCCCGCACTGCTCGGGCATAGGGCTGGGGGCGGCGGGGCGCGACCACTACGCTGGTGGTCGTGACTCACTATGACGTCGTCGTACTCGGTGCCGGTCCCGGCGGCTACGTGGCCGCCATTCGCGCGGCCCAGCTCGGATTGAACACCGCCATCGTCGAGCCGAAGTACTGGGGCGGCGTCTGCCTCAACGTCGGCTGCATCCCGTCCAAGGCGCTGCTGCGCAACGCCGAACTGGCGCACATCTTCACCAAGGAAGCCAAGCAGTTCGGCATCAACGGCGACGTGTCGTTCGACTACGGCTCGGCGTTCGACCGTAGCCGCAAGGTGGCCGAGGGCCGCGTCGCGGGCGTGCACTTCCTGATGAAGAAGAACAAGATCACCGAAGTGCACGGCTACGGCAGGTTCACCGACGACAAGACGATCGAGGTCGATCTCAACGACGGTGGCACCGAGACGCTCACCTTCGACAACGCCATCATCTCCACCGGTGCGCACACCAAGCTGGTGCCCGGCACGAAGATGAGCAAGAACGTCATCACCTACGAAGAGCAGATCATGGAGCGCGACCTGCCCGGGTCGATCGTGATCGCCGGCGCAGGCGCCATCGGCATGGAGTTCGGCTACGTCATGAAGAACTACGGCGTCGACGTCACCATCGTCGAGTTCCTGCCGCGCGCGCTGCCCAACGAGGACGCCGAGGTCTCCAAGGAGATCGAGAAGGCGTTCAAGAAGCTCGGCGTGAAGATCCTGACGGGCACCAAGGTCGAGTCGATCTCCGATGATGGGGCGACGGTGACAGTCGTTATCAGCAAGGACGGCAAGACCGAGGAACTCAAGCCCGACAAGGTGATGCAGGCCATCGGCTTCGTACCCAACGTCGACGGCTATGACCTGAAGAAGGCGGGCGTCGAGCTGAACGATCGCGGCGGCATCGCCATCGACGACTACATGCACACCAACGTGCCGCACATCTATGCGATCGGCGACGTCACCGGCAAGCTGCAGCTCGCGCACGTCGCCGAGGCGATGGGCGTGGTGGCCGCCGAGACCATCGCCGGTGCGGAGACCCTGGCGCTGGGCGACTACCGGATGATGCCGCGCGCCACCTTCTGCCAGCCGCAGGTCGCCAGCTTCGGGCTGACCGAGCAGCAGGCGCGCGACGAGGGCTACGACGTCAAGGTGGCGAAGTTCCCACTCACCGCCAACGGCAAGGCGCACGGACTTGGCGAACCGGGCGGTTTCGTCAAGGTGATCGCCGACGCGAAGTACGGCGAACTGCTCGGCGGGCACCTCATCGGGCACGACGTCTCAGAGCTGCTGCCCGAACTCACGCTCGCGCAGAAGTGGGACCTGACCGTCAACGAGCTGTCCCGCAACGTGCACACCCACCCCACGCTGTCGGAAGCGCTGCAGGAGTGCTTCCACGGCCTGGCCGGCCACATGATCAACTTCTGAGGTCCACCGCGTGAGAGCGACGATCGTCGCTGGCCTGGGCGGGTTGATCGTCGGCCACATGCTGTGGCTGGTCGCCATCTCGATCGCCACGAAGACCACCACCGTCAACGCCTGGGTGCTGGTGCTCGCGGCCGCCTCGTTCGCACTCGCGATTGTGGGCGGTCTGCTGGGCCGAATGTTGCACCGCCGCAGAGCAGTTTGCGAAGGCGGCGTTCCTGTGGTGCCTGCCCGTCTCCCCGGTGCTGTTCTCGATCAGCGTGCTCGCGGTGACCTACCTATAGCGACCCAAGCCCCGCAGACTTCTGTCCGGGCAGGGAAGCAGACGTTGAGCACCGACGACGGCTACAACCCACGGCCGCCGGCGCTCTGACGGCCGAAGTCAGTCGGCGAAGTCCAGCGGGATCTTCAGCGTCGCCATGGTCGCGGCCAGCCCGTCGTACTGGCTTGCCAGCATGCAGAATTCGATCAGCTGTCGGCGGTCGAAATGGGTGGCCAGCGCCGACCAGGTCTCCGGAGACATCGACCGGGTCATCACGAATTCGTCGGTCGCGGTGATCAGCACCCGCTGCTTGGGCGTCAGTCCCTCGGCGTCGGGGCCTTCGAAGATGCGCGCCTGGGTCTCGTCGTCGACGCCGCGCGAGCGGGCCAGCCTGCGGTGCTGCTGAAGCTCATACTCGCAGTCACGCAGATGGCCGACGCGCAGGATCACCAGTTCGGTGTCCCGCGCGGGCAGCTTGCCCCACTTCAGCAGCACTCCGGAGAACGGTAGCCACGCGATGAAGAGCAGTCGGTGCTGCCCGAGAGTGTCGAACAGGTGGAATCGCGGTGCCCGGATGGCCTTGGCGCCCGCCCTGGCGGCGACCCATCCGATGGGTCCCAGTTCGCGGAAGCTGCGGGTGGCCGGAATGCGGGCCGACTCAGGTGCGCTCACCTCTTGGAGTCTGTCACAGGCGGCGGAGGTGGGCCGTCAGGGGCGTTGGACCAGGTACGGCGACACGGTGCTGCGGTGTTCGTCGAGGTCCAGGGCGCGACCGAGGGCGGGGAAGGCGCGTTGCGGGCAGTTGTCGCGCTCGCACACCCGGCAGCCCGCGCCGATGGGCGTGGCGACCGCTCCCGACAGGTCGAGGCCCTCGGAGTACACCAGCCGTTTGGCGTGCCGCAGTTCGCAACCGAGCCCGATGGCGAACGTCTTGCCGGGCTGGCCGTACCGCGACGCACGACGTTCGACGGTGCGCGCCACCCACATGTAGTGCCGGCCGTCGGGCATCTGGGCGATTTGGACCAGGATCTTGCCCGGGTTGGCGAACGTCTCGTAGACGTTCCACAGCGGGCAGGTGCCACCGCTGGAGGAGAAGTGAAAACCGGTGGCGGACTGACGTTTCGACATGTTGCCCGCCCGGTCGACGCGGACGAACGACAGTGGCACGCCCCGCATCGACGGCCGCTGCAGCGTGGAGAGGCGATGCGCGACGGTCTCGTAGCTGACCGAGTAGTACGCCGAGAGCCGTTCGACGTCGTAGCGGAATCTCTCGGCGGTGTCGTGGAATTGGCGATAGGGCAGGATCGTGGCCGCCGCGAAGTAGTTGGCCAGGCCGAGGCGGGCCAGGGTGCGCGACTCGTCGCTGGTGAAGTTGCCCTCGTCGGCCAGGTTGTCGATGAGGTCGCCGAACTCCAGGTAAGCCAGTTCGGCCGCGAGCTTGAAGACCGTCTGGCCCGACGGCAGGTGCCCGCCGATCTCGAGCGTCTTGGTCGCGGGATCGAAGCGGTGCAGCACCGTGTCGCCGAGGTCGGTCCGCTTGACGATGTGCACGCCGTGCACCCGGACCAGCCGATCGGACAGTTCGGCGGCCAGGTCGGCGCGGTGCATCCGCATCCGGACGGTGAGGTCCTCGGCGGCGGTGTCGAGTTCGTGCAGGTAGTTCTGCCGTTGGTAGAAGTAGTCGCGTACCTCTTCGTGCGGCATGGTGATGGAGCCCGACCCCGAACTGATGCCGCTGCCGACCGAGAAGCGGTCCTCCGTGGCGGCGGCCAGCTGGGTGGTGGTCAGGCGATAGCGTCGGTGCAGGTTGACCATCGCCCGCGCCAGCGTCGGGTGCGCACCGACGACGTCGGCGATCTCGGCCAGGTCCACGTCGATGCCGACGTCGCTGTCCATCGTCACCTCGCGCAGTTCGGCCACCAGCCGGGTGTCGTCCTGGGAGGCGAAGAAGGTCGCGTCGACGCCGAACAGTTCGGTGATGCGCGACAGCACCGCGACGGTCAGGGGCCGCACGTCGTGTTCGATCTGGTTGAGGTAGCTGGGGGAGATGTCGAGCATCTGAGCCAGCGCGGCCTGGCTGAATCCGCGCTCCCCGCGAAGCTGACGGACTCGCGATCCGACGAACGTCTTGGCCACGTCGACCAGCATAACGAGATTGTGAAGCCCGGCTTCGCAGACTTGGCAGATGGCGGCTCTGTGGCAGGATCTGCTTCCGTGAGTACAAAGGCAGGAGCCGGCACGGGCCCATCTACGGGCCTGCCTTCGGGCTTGTTGAAGCCGTTGATGCCGGTGCCCGATCCACACCCCGACGTCTTCGACGTCGAGTGGCCCTTGCGCGTCGCCGACGTCGACCGGGCGGGCCGGCTCAAGTTCGATGCCGCGACGAGGCACATCCAGGACATCGGGTCCGACCAGCTGCGGGAGATGGGCTTCGAGGAGACCCACCCGCTGTGGATCGTGCGCCGGACGATGATCGACATGATCGAGCCCATCGTGTTCAAGGACATGCTGCGGTTGCGGCGCTGGTGCTCGGGCACCTCGAACCGGTGGTGCGACATGAGGGTGCGCATCGACGGCCGCCGCGGAGGGTTGATCGAGTCGGAGGCCTTCTGGATCAACATCAACCGGGAGACGCAGGGGCCGGCGCGGATCTCCGACGACTTCATCGCGGGCCTGCAGCGGACCACGTCGGTCGATCGGCTGCGATGGAAGGCATATCTCAAGCCCGGCGATCGAGAGACTGCCGACGACGTGCGCGACTACCCGGTCCGCGTCTCGGACATCGACATCTTCGACCACATGAACAACTCGGTGTACTGGAGCGTGATCGAGGAGTACCTGTACGACAAGCCCGAACTCGTCGCCAAGCCCCTGCGGGTGACCATCGAGCACGATCTGCCGGTGGCGCTGGGCGACCGGTTGCAGATCGTCCGGCACGTCCACCCAGCCGGTTCCACTGATCAGTTCGGCGAGAACCTATCCGATCGCACTGTTACGACGCTCACATATGTGGCCGGCGACGAGGTCAAGGCCGTCGCCTGCCTCTTCCCGCTCTGACTCCGTCGCGCTAACAGTACGGGCGTACTGACCTGCGCAGACGGACTACTCGACGGTAACTTCTGAACCGGTTCAGCTATCGCGGGCTTCGCAACATTTGCAGTTGGCCAGCCGGTCTTGGCGAAACTTGGCAAGCGAAACGGGTGGACCTGCGTATATGTGCTGTGACATCTTTGAGTCAGCAGAAAAGTTAACTCGCGGTGGCGTTAACAAGATCGATGCTGACGGTCACCGGAGATCATGAATCAAAGGAGCATTGATGTCCACCGTTGGCACGCCGAAGAGCCCCGAGCAGATCCAGCACGACTGGAACACCAACCCCCGCTGGAAGGGCATCGAGCGCACGTACTCCGCTGAGGACGTCGTCGCCCTGCAGGGTCACGTCGTGGAGGAGAGCACGCTCGCCCGCCGCGGCGCCGAGGTCCTGTGGGAGCAGCTCCACGACATGGACTACGTCAACTCGCTGGGCGCCCTGACCGGCAACCAGGCCGTGCAGCAGGTCCGCGCCGGCCTCAAGGCCATCTACCTGTCGGGTTGGCAGGTCGCCGGTGACGCGAACCTGTCCGGCCACACCTACCCCGACCAGAGCCTGTACCCGGCCAACTCCGTGCCGCAGGTCATCCGCCGCATCAACAACGCGCTGTTGCGCGCCGACCAGATCGCCAAGGTCGAGGGCGACCGCTCGGTCGAGAACTGGCTGGCCCCGATCGTCGCCGACGGTGAGGCCGGCTTCGGTGGCGCCCTGAACGTCTACGAGCTGCAGAAGGCCATGATCGCCGCCGGTGTCGCCGGCTCGCACTGGGAGGACCAGCTGGCCTCTGAGAAGAAGTGCGGCCACCTCGGTGGCAAGGTGCTGATCCCCACCCAGCAGCACATCCGCACCCTGACCTCGGCTCGCCTGGCGGCCGACGTCGCCGACGTCCCGACGGTCGTCATCGCCCGCACCGACGCCGAGGCAGCCACGCTGATCACTTCCGACGTCGACGAGCGCGACCAGCCGTTCATCACCGGCGAGCGCACCAAGGAAGGTTTCTACCGGGTCAAGAACGGCTTGGAGCCCTGCATCGCCCGCGCCAAGTCCTACGCGCCCTACTCCGACCTCATCTGGATGGAGACCGGCACCCCGGACCTCGAGCTCGCAAAGAAGTTCGCCGAGGGCGTCAAGAGCGAGTTCCCCGATCAGATGCTGGCCTACAACTGCAGCCCGTCGTTCAACTGGAAGCAGCACCTGGACGACGCGACCATCGCCAAGTTCCAGAACGAGCTCGGCGCAATGGGATTCAAGTTCCAGTTCATCACCCTGGCCGGCTTCCACGCCCTGAACTACTCGATGTTCGATCTGGCCCACGGCTACGCCCGAAACCAGATGAGCGCCTACGTCGAGCTGCAGGAGCGCGAGTTCGCCGCCGAGGAGCGGGGCTACACCGCGACGAAGCACCAGCGCGAGGTCGGCGCCGGCTACTTCGACCGGATCGCCACCACGGTGGACCCCACCTCGTCGACCACCGCGCTCGCGGGCTCGACCGAAGAGGGCCAGTTCCACTAGCCCATACGTTCTGACATCAGGCCCCGTCCCTATATTGGGCGGGGCCTGATGCCGTATCTGAGGAGAGCAATGACTATCGAACGGGTAGGCGTCGTCGGCGCCGGACAGATGGGCGCGGGCATCGCGGAGGTGTCGCTGCGGGCCGGCGTGGACGTGCGGATCTACGAGCCCACCGAGGCGCTCGCCGAGGCGGGCCGCGGGCGCATCGTGGCCTCGCTGGATCGCGGGGTCAGCCGGGGCAAGCTCACCGAGGCCGAGCGTAACGAGGCGCTCGCGCGCTTGAGCGTGGCCACCGACATCGCCGACCTGGCCGACCGCCAGTTGGTCGTCGAGGCGATCGTCGAGGATGCGACGGTCAAGGCGACGGTGTTCGCGCAGCTCGACGAGGCCATCACCGATCCCGACGCGGTGCTCGCGTCCAACACCTCCAGCATCCCGATCATGAAGATCGCCGCCGCGACCAAGAACCCCGAGCCGCGTGCTCGGGCTGCACTTCTTCAACCCGGTGCCGGTGCTGCCGCTCGTCGAGTTGGTTCCGACGCTGGTCACCACCGACGAGGCGCTGGCCCGGGTCGAACAGTTCGCGGGCGAGACGCTCGGCAAGAAGGTGGTGCGCTGCACCGACCGCTCGGGCTTCGTCGTCAACGCGCTGCTGGTGCCCTACCTGCTGTCGGCGATCCGGATGGCCGAGGCGGGCGTGGCGACGGTCGAGGACATCGACACCGCCGTCGTCGCCGGGCTGTCGCACCCGATGGGCCCGCTGCGGCTGTCCGACCTCGTCGGGCCTGGACACGCTGAAGCTGATCGCCGACTCGATGTTCGGGGAGTTCAAGGAGCCGCTGTACGGGCCGCCGCCGCTGCTGCAGCGGATGGTCGAGGCCGGGCAGCTGGGGAAGAAGTCGGGCAAGGGCTTCTACACGTACTGACGCCCACCCCCGCGCCCACCCCCTCCGCGCCGAAACTACTGTTGCAGCGCGTTTTCCACCTCGAACCGCCCAACAACCGTCGTCTCGGCGGGGGTGAAGGGAACCGAACCGCCTCGCCGCGCGCCTAACTGGCGTGACCGAAATCGTCATGGCGTCCGAGGCCATCGCCGCTGGGCATCTCACCCGCAACGATCTCCGCCGCCGACACGTCAAGGTTCATCGCAACGTGTACGTCCGGCGCGGCAGCGATCTCACGGCGGTCGATCGCGCCGTCGCCGCATGGTTGTGGTCGGGGCGGGAGGGGGTGCTCGTCGGCAACTCCGCGGCCGCCGTCCTCGGTGCCAAGTGGACGTCCGCCGAGGATCCGGCCGAACTGGCCCGCATCCGGTATTCCGCGCCGCCCGAGATCGTCGTCCGCAGTGGACTTCTCGCCAACGACGAGGTCACCCCCGTCGCCGGAATGGAGTGCACAACCGCCGCCCGGACTGCCTACGACCTCGGTCGTCGGCTATCCCCTGAACGCGCGGTCACCCGGATGGACGCCCTGCTCAACGCGACCAGAACGCCGGCGTCGGCCGTCGCGGCGATCGGCCAACGCTATCCCGGCGCGCGAGGCATCCGTGCCTTCCGTACGGCGGTCGACTTGGCGGACGCGGGTGCCGAGTCACCCCAGGAGACCCGCGTGCGGCTGCTCTTGGTTCGATCCGGCCTGCCACGACCGCATACGCAGATCCCGGTGACCGAAGCCGACGGGCGCGTGGTGCGCCGCATCGACATGGGTTGGCCACGATGGATGGTGGGCGTGGAGTACGACGGGGAGCAGCACTTCACCGGAGCCGACGACTACGCCGCGGACATCGAACGCCTCGAATTCCTCGCGAACCGCGGCTGGACGATCATCCGGGTAAGTGCGCGGCAACTGCGCTGGGAACGCCCCGCGATCGTGGCCCGTGTCGAGAGGGCGTTGGTCGCCGCCGGCATGCCGCGAGGCTGCGGTTGTTGCGCGATTTAGCGGCCAAACCGCGCAACAACAGTAGTTTCGGCGCGGGGGGTGGGCGCGCGGGCAAGGGGCGCGGGCAGGGGCGGGAGCAGAGGGGAGGGCTAGACGGACTCGAGCCGCCGCTTCTCCGCTTCGACGTCGAAATCGGCTGGGGGCCAAGACAAGTCGAGACCGGTGAGCGACTCGATCAACAGCTCGGTGATGGCCAGCCGCGAGTACCACTTGCGGTCGCAGGGGATGACGTGCCACGGCGCGTAATCCGTCGACGTCCGGTCCAGCATGACCTGATAGGCCTCCTGGTACTTGGGCCACAGTTCGCGCTCGTCGATGTCGGCGGGGTTGTACTTCCAGTACTTGTCGGGCCGGCGTAGGCGCTTGGCGAGGCGCTTCTTCTGCTCGTCGAGCGAGACGAACATGGCGACCTTGATGATCGTCGTCCCGTCGTCGACCAATTCCTTCTCGAAGGCGTTGATCTCGTCGTACCGCGCGCCCCAGACGTCGGCGGGCACCAGCTCGTGCACCCGCACGATGAGCACGTCCTCGTAGTGCGACCGGTCGAAGACGCCGATGTGGCCCGCCGGCGGGAGCGCATTGCGGATCCGCCAGAGGTAGTGGTGCGACATCTCCTCGTCGGTCGGCTTGCCGAAGCTCGCATAGCGAATACCTTGCGGATTGCCTGCTCCCACAACGTGTTTGACGATGCCACCCTTGCCGGCGGTGTCCATGCCCTGCAGCACCAGCAAGACCTTGCGGTCGTCACCCGACCGGCTGCGCGCGTAGAGCATCTCCTGCAGCTCGGCGAACACGACGTTGCGCTCGTCCTGCAGATCGGGCGCACACTTCTTCGATCCCTTGAACCCGGGCGTCGCGTTGGCCTTGATGTCGGCGACCAAGTCTCCCGCGGTGAATTGGAGTTCGGTGTGCGGTTCGTGGGTCCACTGCGACGGAGTGTCCAAGTCGGTCATCGGGTCAGTCAAGCAGTCGCGGGGGCAGAGTCGGGGACGGATGGGGTGAGGAGTTGAAATTGGCCAGCGACCCGTTGGCCTCGACGATGCCGCGCAACGCGTTCCAGGACAGCATCGTCAGGTAGTCGATCAGCTCGTCGGCCGTCATCCGCGGGTGCGACATCCAGGAGTGGGTGGCCAACTGCACGCCGCCGACGATCATGAACGCCCACGGCTGCGCGCCGCTGGTGTCCATCCCCACCGACGCCATCCGCCGCCGCAGCATCACCCCCAGCATCCGGGCGATGATCTGTTCGGAGTCGGCGACCGCCTTGCTCTTGCTCGCCGAGCTGTTGGCCATCACGAACGGGTAGATCTCCGGCTCGGCGGCGACGGTGTCGACGTAGACGCGGATGATCTCGCGGGTCAGGTCGTAGCCGTCGAGGTTCGATGACAGCGCAGCGGCCATGTTGGGAATCAGGGTGGTCTGGGCGAACCGCATCATCACCGCGGTCGTCAGGTCGTTCTTGTCGACGAAGTAGCGGTACAGCACCGTCTTCGAGACGCCGATCTCCGCGGCGATCTCGTCCATGCTGACATTGCTTCCGCGAAGCCGAATGGCGTCCAGCGTGCCGTCGACCAGTTCATTGCGCCGATCGACTTTGTGCTGGTGCCAGCGCCGTTTACGCCCGTCGGTCTTGACCGGCTCGGCTGGGGTCTGCTGTGCCACTTCCGCCGTTGTCCGTTCCCTCGTCCCCGACGATGATACGGCCGAAGGCGCCGCCTGCCTCGGTGGGACGGGCTGGTCGCCGGCGGCATGCGGGATGATGGAGACGTGTTGGACACCCCCACCTCCGGTCAGCGCGCCAGCTTCGCGGAATCGCTCGCCGGCGTCGACTCCGCGGCGGATGCCGAACGCCGTCGCGGACTTCGTCGGATGAAGGCCGTCGCACTGAGCTTCTTGCTCGGCGCGACGATCGTGTTCCTGCTCTCGGCGTGGGCGCAGTCTCGGGGCGCCGCGGGCTGGGTCGGGTACGTCCGGGCCGCTGCCGAGGCGGGCATGGTCGGCGCGCTCGCCGACTGGTTCGCCGTCACCGCGCTGTTCAAGCATCCGCTGGGGCTTCCGATCCCGCACACCGCCATCATCAAGCGCAAGAAGGACCAGCTGGGCGAAGGCCTCGGTGACTTCGTCCGCGAGAACTTCATGTCACCCGAGGTGATCGCCACCAAGCTGCGAGAGGCGTCGGTCGCCGACCGGACGGGCAAGTGGCTGGCCCACCCGAAGAACGCCGAACGGGTGGCCGCGGAGGCGTCGACCGTGCTGCGGGTGGTCGTCGAGATGCTGCGCGACGAGGACATCCAGCAGGTCCTGGACAAGATGATCGTCAAGCGGGTGGCGCAGCCGCAGTGGGGCCCGCCGGTGGGCCGGGTGCTGTCCAGCCTTCTGGAGGAGCATCGCCAGGAGGCCCTGCTGCAGCTGCTGGCGGACCGGGCCTTCGAGTGGTCACTGGGCGCCGACGAGATCATCGAGCGCGTCATCGAGCGAGATTCGCCGACGTGGACGCCGCGGTGGGTCGACAGCCTGGTCGGCGACCGCATCCACCGCGAACTGATGGACTTCACCGACAAGGTGCGTCGCAATCCGGACCACGAACTGCGCAAGTCGGCGACGAAGTTCCTCTTCGAGTTCGCCGACGACCTGCAGAACGACGAGGCGACGATCGCCCGCGCGGAGAAGGTCAAGGATCAGATCATGGCGCGCGACGAGGTCACCAAGGCCGCGGAGACGGCGTGGGCCACTGCCAAGCGCATCTTCCTCGAGTCCGTCGACGACCCCACCTCGACGCTGCGCACCCGGATCGCCGACTCGGTGATGCACATCGGCGAGTCGCTGCGGGACGACTCCAACCTGCGCAGCAAGGTCGACAACTGGATCGTCCGGGCTGCTCAGCACCTGGTTTCGCAGTATGGGACGGAGATCACAGCAATCATCACCGAGACCATCGAACGCTGGGATGCCGACGAAGCGAGCCAACGAATCGAGCTGCACGTCGGCCGTGACCTGCAGTTCATCCGGATCAACGGCACCGTGGTGGGTTCGCTGGCCGGCCTTGTCATCTACTCGGTCGCCCAGCTCCTCTTCTGAGAATCCGATTGAGCGCTAACAAGCGCTTGCAATAGCTAGCACTCCGTCCTACCGTTGGTTGCGAAGCAGTTTCGGGACCCACAGTAGGAGGGACGACATGCCGCAAGACGAGAACCTTGCCGCCGTGGTCTCGACCGCTGCCCAGGACATCGGAAGCTTCATCCGTAGCCAGCGCGAAGCAGCGCAGGTTTCGGTGCGGCAGTTGGCCGAGAAGGCCGGCGTCAGCAATCCCTACCTCAGCCAGATCGAACGGGGATTGCGCAAGCCCTCCGCGGAAGTGCTCAACCAGATCGCCAAGGCGCTCCGGGTTTCCGCGGACGTGCTCTACGTCAGGGCAGGACTTCTCGAACCCAGTGAGCCGAGCGAGGTTCGCGACGCCATCGTCATGGACACCGCGATCACCGAGCGGCAGAAGCAGGTGCTGCTCGACATCTACACCTCGTTCCGAGAGCAGAACGACGCCTTGGACGGGGTGGACCACATGGATGAGGAGCCAGCCACCTGACTGATCTCCGAACATCTGCTAATAGCCAACCGAAAACACTCGAAGGGAACAAGAACATGGCCGAGAAGAACCAGCCCACCGTCGAAGACCTCAAGGCCCCGCTGCTCGCCGCCGTCGGCGCCGCGGACCTCGCGCTCGCCACCGTCAACGAGATCGTGGCCAGCCTGCGCGAGCGTGCCGACGAGGCCCGCACCGACGCAACCGCTCGCGTCGAAGAGCGTCGCGCCCGCTTCAACAAGCTGCAGGAAGAGCTGCCGTCGCAGGTCAGCGAGCTGCGCGAGAAGCTGAGCTCCGACGAGCTGCGCAAGGCCGCCGAGGGCTACGCCGAGGCTGCCACCGCTCAGTACAACAAGCTCGTCGAGCGTGGCGAGGAAGCGCTGACGCGCCTCCGTAGCCAGCCGGCGATCGAGGATGCCGCCAACCGGGTCGAGAGCGTCACCGACCAGGCCGTCGAGCTGACGCAGGATGCGCTGGGCACCGTGGCCACGCAGACCCGCGCCGTCGGCGAGCGCGCCGCCAAGCTGGTCGGCGTGGAACTGCCGAAGAAGACCGAGCAGGCTGCCGCCCCCGTGAAGAAGGCCGCTGCCAAGGCTCCCGTCAAGAAGGCGCCGGCCAAGAAGGCCCCCGCCAAGAAGGCGCCCGCCAAGAAGGTGACCCAGAAGTAACGATCCCGACCAGCCCCTGTGGGCGAGTCGACTGAGGGGACGTAACCCGCATAGGCTTGAAGCGTGATGCTTCAGGACCTGGCGAGTTACGTCCTCTTGGCGATTCAGGGGGCGGTCGTGCTCGTCGGGTTGTACGCGTTCGTCCACGCCGCGCTGCAGCGCACCGATGCCTACCCCGCCGCCGAGAAGCTCAGCAAGCCGATCTGGCTGGCCATCCTCGGCGGCACCGGCCTGGTGGGCGTGTTCCTCCCGCCCCCGGTCGGTTCGGCCATCGCCGCGTGCGCCGTCGGCATCTACCTGGTCGACGTCCGGCCCAAGATCCTCGAGGTCCAGGGAAAGTCGCGGTAGCGATGCGCCCCCTTCTCGCCGCCACGACGGCGGCCGTCTTCCTGATGGGCGCGACAGTGGCCCCAATCGCCACCGCCGACCCAGCCGACGGCCCGCCCTTCATCGACCACACCGAGTGGGCGCACTGGGGTGACCTGTCCAGCCTTCGGGTGTATCCGACGCCGGCGGGGCGGCAGGCCGCCAGTCAGCTGAACGACGCCGCCGGTGGTGACGAGGCGTGGACCGAGGTGCTGGCCAAGGCGCCCGACGCCGACCTGCCCGGAATGTACGCGCAGTTCATGTGTCACTGGAGCTTCGCCGAGATCGTTCAGCCGGGGAAGACCAGCTGGAACCTCGAGCCGTGGCGGCCCGTGGTCGACGACCAGACGATGATCGATACCCGCTGCAACCCCGGTGGCACCGAGGAGCCGTTCTGATGGAGCGCCCGATCTGGACCCGCGATGCCGTGGCGGCCATGGTCGACCACACCCTGCTCAAGCCGGAGGCTACCGAGGACGACGTGACGCTGCTGGTGGCCGACGCGGCGGACCTCGGCGTCTACGCGGTGTGCGTCTCGCCGTCGATGGTCGACACGGCGATCCGAACCCGAGAGGTCGGCACGCTGGTGGCCACGGTCGTCGGATTCCCTTCTGGCAAGCACCTTTCCGAGATCAAGGCCCGCGAAGCCGCACTGGCCGTTGCGGCGGGCGCCGACGAGGTGGACATGGTCATCGACGTCGGTGCGGCCATTCGCGGTGACCTTGCCGCCGTCCGCGCCGACATCGCCGCGGTGCGGGCCGCCGTCCCCGAGTCGGTGCTGAAGGTGATCGTCGAGTCGGCGGCGCTACTGGACTTCGCCGGTGAGCAGACGCTGGTGGACGTCTGCCGCGCGGCCGCGGACGCCGACGCCGAGTTCGTCAAGACCTCGACGGGCTTTCACCCGGCCGGCGGGGCGTCGGTTCGCGCGGTCGAGCTGATGGTCGCCACCGTCGGCCCGACAGTGGAGGTCAAGGCGAGCGGCGGCATCCGCACCGCGGCCGACGCCGTCGCCATGCTCGACGCCGGCGCCACCCGGCTGGGGTTGTCGGGCACGCGCGCGGTGCTCGACGGACTGGGCTCCTAGAGGCCCGCGAAGCAGGGGTCCTGGCCGCCGGCCGGCATCGACGCGTTCTGCGTCGAGAACTTGGTGATCACGCCGGTGTCGGTGACCTCGATGCTGTCGGCGTGGATGCCCAACGGATAGTTCTTGGTGAGCTGTCCGCTGAACGCGTCGAGCGCGGGTTGCACGGTCTCGCGCGGCAGGGTGAAGCCGAGTCCGGTGAGCTGCTGCACCTCCAGCGCGACGCCGTTGTCGACGATCTGCGGCTTGACGATGATGCTGCCGAGCGCGCCCTGCAGTTCGATGGTGCCGTCGGACGGGTTGGACTTCACGCCGGAGACGAAGCTCCCGATGATCGGGATCGAGTCGGCAATGGTCTGTCTGATGCCATCGGTGCTCCACGTGATCGTGGCGTTGAGCGCGCCGATGGTGCCGGTCGACGTGCCGGTGTTCTGCAGCCGGACGTCGTTGATGTCGATCTGGGCCTTCATGCCCTTGATGTCGCGGATCTGATTGCCCGCGGTGGTCACCGAGATGTTGCCGTAGTGCTTGTTCAGGTGCTGCCACAGGAAGGGCGGCAGCGCGCCGAACGACACCGTCGCGTCGTCCTTCACGACGCAGCTGACGGCGGCTCCCACCACCTGATCAGCCCGGTGCCGGGCGTAGAGCTCGCCGCCGACCAGGCCGGCCGCGGCGAGCGCGAGCACGATGACGAAGATCAGCACGATCGACAGTGGGTCGCGGACGAGGCGCCCCAACCTGCCCCCCGATGGCTCCGACGCGTCGGCGGCCTCGGTCGGTTCCCCCGCCGGTGCGTAGCCCTGCGGGGGTGGTCCCTGCGGTGCTGGTCCCTGCGGTGCTGGTCCGTGCGGTGCGTAGCCCTGGGTCGGTGGTCCCTGGGGTGGGTAACCCGGCGGCGGTCCCTGCGGTGGCGGACCCGAGTACTGCGATCCGGCCGGCCCCGGCTGGGGTTGATGGGGCGCGGGCGGCTGATACGGCTGGCGGGCCCAGGGATCGGAGGGGTCGGTCACCCCAGCGATTGTGCCCTACCGGACTGAACGAACCCGGCGCGGTTGCTCAGCACGGCGATGGCGTCGCGGGCCTTCTCGACCGGACCGGTGTCGACGTCGACGAGCAAGAGCTGCGGGTCGGCGCCCGCCGCGGCCATGACATCGCCGGTGGGGGAGCAGACCAGGCTGCCGCCGACGCCGGTCGGACCGACGGCCGCGACCTCGTCGCCCGGGTAGGCCTGGCCGACGGCGGCCACGATGCTGGTGGTGTCCAACGCCCTGGCCCGCGCCAGCAGCGTCCACTGCTCCAGCTTGCCGGGGCCCGACCCCCAGGACGCGTGCACGGTGAGGATCTGCGCGCCGCGTTGAGCCAGCTCGACGAAGAGCTCGGGGAAGCGGATGTCGTAGCACGTCGTCAGGCCGACCCCGATGCCGTCGACTTCGACCACGACGGGATCCAAACCCGCTGCGACAGTGCGTGATTCGGTGAAACCGAAGGCGTCGTAGAGGTGGATCTTGTGATAGTGCGCGTCGATTCCGCGGCCCGTCGCCACCAGTGTGTTGGTGACCCGGCCGTCGTCGCTGGGGCAGAACATGCCCGCCACCACGACGATGCCCGACTGCTCGGCGATGGCGCGCACGCCCGATGCCCACGGGCCGTCGAGCGGTTCGGCGATGGCCTTGAGTGACACCCCGAAGCGGCACATCGTCGCCTCGGGGAACAGCACCATCGCCGCGCCCGCCTCGGCGGCGCGGCGGGTGTAGTCGGCTACCAGGTCGAGGTTGGCCGACGGCTCGGTGCCGCTCTGGATCTGCGCAAGGGCAATCCGCATGGGTACAGCTTAGAGCGGCGCGACCGCCGCCCACGGCACGGAGAGAACGCCGTCGCGCAGCCGCCGCCGCGGCGGTTCGACCGGATAGCCGTCCGCAGCCAGCGCCTCCAGCATCGCCCGCCAGCGCACCCGCGGGCCGAACACCCCGTGCCCGGCGGCGACGGCCCACGCCTGGTCGGCCGCCGTCAGCAGGCGGTGGATCGGCTGGCCGGGCACGTTGTGGTGGATCAGCACCTTGGGCAGTCGTTCGGCCAGATCTGACGGCTGGTCGATGGCGAACGGATCGCAAGCCAGCGTCAGGCTCACCGGACCGGTGTCGTCGATCAGCACCCAGCAGCAGCGCCTGCCGAGTTCGTCGCAGGTGCCGTCGACGATCACGCCGCCGGGCGCCAGCCGCGTCCTCATCTGGCGCCAGGCGTCGGCCACGTCGTCGACGTGATACTGCCGCAGCACGTTGAACGCCCGCACCAGAATCGGTTGCAGCCCAGCGAGTTCGAAGCCGCCCAGCCCGAATTCGACGGTGCCCGTCTTCGTGGCCGCCCGCGCCGCACGGACCCGCTCGGGATGGATCTCCAGGCCCACCACGCGCACGTCGGGTCGGACGGCTCGCAGCCGCGCCGCCAGCTCCAGCGTCGTGACGGGCAGTGCGCCGTAGCCGAGGTCAACGATCAGCGGGTCGGCCGCCGACAGCAGCGCCGCCCGCACCCGCGGGGCGTGCACCAGCCAGCGATCACTGCGCCGCAACCGGTTGTATCCGGTGGTCCCGCGGGTGAGCTGCCCCAGCGGTGGCACGACCCGGGTCGCTTCGCTCCTGCCGGCTGGCGCCATGGCGGCCGATTTTAGTGCGTGCTCAGCCGTGGTCCCTGATCCACGCCGTGGTGAAGTCCTGTTCGGCGCCCAGCAGCCCCACCAGCTGGCTGCCGATGAAGTTCTCGACCTTGCCGCCGATCAGCGGGATGCGCACCTCCACCGTCGCCGTGAACGCCAGCCGGGCCCCGGTCTCGGTGGAGGAGAGCATCGCGGTCCCCGACAACGTCGCCGGCGCGCCGGGGATGGACCCCTTCACCGTGGCGGTGGCCCGGCCGTCCCGCACCGGGCTCCACACCTCCTCGCGCACGAAGCTGAGGTCGCCGTGGTGGAACTGCGCGACGACGCCGGGCAGCCGGTCGGCCCGCAACGTCTG
The DNA here is from genome assembly GCA_963846985.1 of uncultured Actinomycetota bacterium. Lineage (GTDB taxonomy): Bacteria > Actinomycetota > Actinomycetes > Mycobacteriales > Mycobacteriaceae > Mycobacterium. Next base: position 68,630 of record CAWJYC010000008.1, on the reverse strand, counting down.
GGTGGTGATGACGTCGATGCCGCCGTCGGCGTCGGTGGTCATCGAGTCCAGGGTCGTCTTGTCGGCGCCGGACTGCTCCAGTCGTTGCAGCCAGTAGTTCTCGTCACTGAAGGCGCGATGGATCTGGTCGACGGTGCCGTCGTAGTCGGCTGCCATGTCGAAGGAACGCGGCATAGGCGTCCACGCTACCGTTACGGCCCGTGGTCAGTTCGGATATCGCCGGGGTAGCGGTCGAGGTGTCCGTGCCCATCGCGCCGATGACCACGCTTCGGATCGGACCGGTGGCCGCCAGGGTCCTCACCTGCGACACCACGGCCAAGCTCGTCGACGTCCTGCGCGCCCTGCCCGCCGACGACCCCGCCGACCGCACCCTGATCCTGGCCGGCGGCTCCAACGTCGTCATCGCCGACGACCTCGCCGACCTGACCGTCGTCCGCGTCGCGAACACCGAGATCACGGTGCGCGACAACCTGGTGCGGGCCGAGGCCGGCGCGTCGTGGGACGACGTCGTCGTCACCTCGGTGGCGCACGGCCTCGGCGGCCTCGAATGCCTGTCCGGAATCCCCGGCTCGGTCGGGGCGACCCCGGTGCAGAACGTCGGCGCGTACGGCGTGGAGGTGGCCGACGTCATCAGCCGAGTCCGGTTGCTGGACCGGCGCAGCGGCGAGGTGCGGTGGGCGGCACCGGAGTCGCTGCGCTTCGGCTACCGCACCAGCGTCCTGAAGAACTCGCCCGACGCCGTCGTGCTCGAGGTCGAGTTCGCCCTGGACGCCGAGGGGCGCAGCGCTCCGATCCGATACGGCGAGCTGGCCGGCGCCCTCGGCGTGGCGCCGGGTGCCCGCGCCGAACCCACCCGCGTGCGGGACCGGGTGCTGGCGCTGCGGGCCGGCAAGGGCATGGTGCTCGCGGCCGACTCGGCAGCGCCCGACCACGACACCTGGAGCGTCGGCTCCTTCTTCACCAATCCGGTGGTCACGACGGCCGACTTCGAGCGGCTGAGCGCCCAGGTCGACGGTCCGGTGCCGAACTATCCCGCGTCGGACGGGGTGAAGTTGGCGGCCGGGTGGCTGGTCGAACGGGCCGGATTCGGCAAGGGCTACCCCGGCGAGGGCGCGGCGGCCCGGCTGTCCACCAAGCACGCACTGGCTCTGACCAACCGCGGCCAAGCCACCTCGTCGGAGCTGTTGGCGCTGGCCAGAGCCATTCGGGATGGCGTCCGGCAGGCCTTCGGGATAGATCTCACACCCGAACCGATTCTGGTTGGCTGCCAACTCTAGGTACCGTAGCTAGACGTGACCATCAATCGGCGCCAGGCGCTGACCGCTTTTGCCGTGGGCGCCTCCGGCGTGCTCGCGGCGTGTAGTGGTAGGTCCACCACGTCTGCACCCGAGGCCACCCAGGCCCCCGCCAAGGCCGAGGTCGCCTTCACCCCGGCGAAGGGCGCCGCCAACGTCGCCCCGACCGACCGGGTGGGGGTCGAGGTCGCCAACGGTTGGTTGCAGCGCGTCGCGCTGACCAATCCGTCGGGCACCGTCGTCGCGGGCACCATGAACCCGGACCGCACCTCCTTCACGGTGACCGAGCCGCTCGGCTACGGCCTGCAGTACACCTGGGGCGGTTCGGCGGTCGGCCGGGACGGCAAGGCGGTGCCGCTGACCGGCAGCTTCAGCACCGTTGCGCCGCAGATCCAGGTGAACGGGCAGTTCCAGTTGGCGGACGGCCAGGTGGTCGGCGTCGCGGCGCCCATCATCATGCAGTTCGACGCGGCGATCGGCGACGAGGCGAAGCCCGACGTCGAGCGGGCGCTCGTCGTGACGACCACCCCGCCGGTCGAGGGCAGCTGGGCGTGGCTGCCCGACGAAGCGGGCGGCTCCCGACTGCACTGGCGGACCCGTGAGTACTACCCGCCGGGCACCAAGGTGCACGTCGCGGCCAACCTCTACGGCGTCTCCTTCGGCCACGGCGCATACGGCGCCCAGGATGCGACGCTGGACTTCGAGATCGGCCGACGCCAGGTGGTCAAGGCCGAGGCCTCGTCGCACCAGATCGAGGTGATCACCGACGAGGGCGTGATCATGACGCTGCCGTGCAGCTACGGCGAGGCGGACCTGCCGCGCAACGTCACTCGCAGCGGCATCCACGTGGTCACGGAGAAGTACCAGGACTTCTACATGTCCAACCCGGCGGCCGGCTACAGCAACGCGCACGAACGCTATGCGGTGCGGATCTCCAACAACGGCGAATTCATCCACGCCAACCCCAGCACCACCGGCGTGCAGGGCAGCAGCAACGTCACCAACGGCTGCATCAACCTCTCGACGGAGAACGCGCAGCAGTACTTCAACACCGCGGTCTACGGCGACCCGGTCGAGGTGACGGGGACGTCGATCCAGCTGTCCTACGCCGACGGCGACATCTGGGACTGGGCCGTCGGGTGGGACGAGTGGACGGCGATGTCGGCGCTGTCGAACCAAAGTCCGCCGTCGAACATCCCCAGCAGCGCGCCGGCCACCCCCACCGACGCACCCACCCTCTCCGGTACGCCGACGACGGCCCCCCCGAGGGCCGCGACCGTCAGTCCGGGCGGGTGAACTTGCGGGTTGCGGTGGCTTGATCGCGGGGCCGGATGATGATCTGGTCCAGGTTGACGTGGGGCGGCCGCGACGCCGCGAAGCCGATCACCTCGGCGACATCAGCCGGAGTGAGCGGAGTCATCCCGCGGTAGACCGCGTCGGCGCGGGCCTGATCGCCGCCGAAGCGCACGACGGAGAACTCCGTCTCGACCATTCCCGGCGCAATCTCGGTGAGTCGCACCGGCTTTCCCAGCAGTTCGCCGCGAAGCGTCTGGTGCAGCGCCGCCTGCGCATGCTTCGCCGAGGTGTAGCCGGCGCCGCCGTCGTAGATCTCGAAGGCCGCGATCGACGTCACGGTGACGATCAGCCCGTCGCCGGAGGCGACGAGTTTCGGCAGTAGTGCCCTGGTCACCCGCAGGGTGCCGAGCACGTTGGTCTCCCACATCCACCGCCAGTCGTCGAGGTCGGCGTCGGCGACCGACTGCACGCCCTTGGCGCCGCCGGCGTTGTTGACCAGCACGTCGACGCGGTCCAGGCCGGCCGCCAACGCCTCGACCGCCGCACCGTTAGTGACGTCCGCCACAACGGCGGTGCCGCCGATGGCCGCCGCCAAGGCGGTGATCCGGTCCTCGCGCCGGGCCACGCATACTACGTGAAAGCCAAGGCCGGCAAGGGTTTTCGCGGTTTCTTCGCCGATGCCCGAGCTGGCGCCGGTGACGACCGCGACGGATTGGGAGGACGGGATTGACGTCATTCCACCAACTTTAGTCAGCGTGCTAGGTTCTTCACGTGTTCGCAAGTCAGGGCTACCGCACCGCCACGTCGCGTGCGTGTTGTCGTTGTCGCGCTCGTCGCCACGCCTGACTGAACCCGGACCTTCCCGTCCCGCTGAGTCGCAGGTGTGGCCAAACCCCACCAGCCGACTTCGACGAAGGACACCCCGATGAGCACTCCCACCGTCATTCGCACCGCTACTCCCGACCCGTCCGGGCCCGCCGCCATCTCCACCGCGCACGCCAAACGCGCGCTGCTGGCCCGGCACCACATCGTCGCCCCGTCGCTGCGCGTCGCGGAGGCGGCCGCTGCCTCGGTGTTCGGCGCGGCCAGGCTGCGCGGTCCGATCGCCCGCGACGTGATCGCACAAAGCACCGGCCTGAGCATCGCCACGGTGAACCGCCAGGTCACCGCCCTGCTCGACGCCGGTGTCCTGCGGGAACGCGCCGATCTGGCCGTCTCCGGCGCCATTGGCCGCCCCCGGGTGCCGGTCGAGGTCAACCACGAGCCGTTCCTGACCCTCGGCATCCACATCGGCGCCCGCATCACCAGCATCGTGGCCACCGACCTGTTCGGCCGCACCCTCGACGTGGTCGAGACCCCGACGCCGCGCGGTGCGCAGAACGCTGCGCTCGCCGTCCTCGCGGGCAGTGCCAGCCGGTACCTGAGCCGGTGGCACCGGCGCAGGCCGCTGTGGGTGGGCGTGACGGCCGGCGGTGTCGTCGACAGTGCCACCGGTCACGTCGACCACGCCCGGCTCGGCTGGACGGATGCCCCGGTGGGGCCGGTCCTGGCCGAGACGCTCGGTTTGCCGGTGTCGCTCGCCTCGCACGTCGATGCGATGGCGGGAGCCGAACTACTGCTTGGTGCCCGCCGGCTCGGTGGTCCGGCGGACGTCAACGGCGCCGGGACGGCGACCAGGGGAACCAGGACCACCGCGGCCGGGGCCAGTCGGCACTCCGCGCCGTCCACCAGCCTCTACGTCTACGCCCGCGAGACCGTCGGCTACGCCCTGTCCATCGGCGGCCGGGTGCATTCCCCGACCAGCGGCCCCGGCACCATCGCCGCGCTGCCCGTACAGTCCGAAATGCTCGGCGGCACTGGACAATTGGAGTCCACGGTCAGTGACGAGGCGGTCCTGACCGCGGCCCGCAAGCTGCGCATCGTGCCCAGCGACGGCCCGGCGTCGACCATCGGGGGCGTGCTGCGCTCCGCCCGGCAGGGCAACCAGGCGGCCATCGCGCTGCTCGCCGAACGCGCCCACGTGCTCGGCGAGGCCGTGGCGCTGCTGCGCGACATGCTCAATCCCGACGATCTGGTCGTCGGCGGGCAGGCCTTCACCGAGTACCCGGAGGGGATGGCCGACGTCGAGGCGGCGTACGGCAAGCGGTCGGTGTTGGCGCCCCGCGACATCCGGATCACCTCCTTCGGCAACCGCGTTCAGGAGGCGGGCGCCGGCGTGGTGTCGCTGGGCGGGCTGTACGCCGATCCGATCGCCGCGATGCGGCGCGCGGTGCGCGACAAGACCGCCTGACCCCGTCCGGCCAGGGCGCAGCGAGCACCGGGTGGACCCGGTGTAAGTATTGGGTGTGCGCGTAGCCGTGTTGTCGGTCCATACCTCTCCCTTGGCTCAACCGGGAATCGGCGACGCGGGCGGCATGAACGTCTACGTACTGCAGAGCGCGCTGGAGCTGGCGCGCCGCGGCGTCGAGGTCGAGATCTTCACCAGGGCGACGACGTCGGCGGACGCCCCGGTGGTCCGGGTGGCGCCCGGGGTGCTGGTCCGCAACGTGGTGGCGGGACCGTTCGAAGGACTCGACAAGCACGACCTGCCGACCCAGCTCTGTGCCTTCACCGCAGGCGTCTTGCGCGCGGAGGCCACCCACGAGCCCGGGTACTACGACATCGTGCACTCCCACTACTGGCTGTCGGGCCAGGTCGGCTGGCTGGCCCGGGACAGGTGGGCCGTGCCGCTGGTGCACACCGCCCACACGCTGGCGGCGGTGAAGAACGCCTCCCTGGCCATCGGCGACCAGCCCGAGCCGCCGCTGCGCGCGGTGGGCGAGCAGCAGGTGGTCGACGAGGCCGACCGCTTGATCGTCAACACCGAATCCGAAGCCCAGCAACTGGTTTCGCTCCACCACGCCGACCCCGACCGTATCGACGTCGTGCACCCCGGCGTCGAACTCTCGACCTTCACGCCGGGGGACCGGCTGCAGGCGCGACGCGAGCTCGGGCTCGCCGCCGACGAGAGGGTGATCGCGTTCGTCGGCCGCATCCAGCCCCTCAAGGCGCCCGACGTCCTGCTGCGCGCCGCGGCCAAGCTGCCGGGGGTGCGCGTCCTGATCGCCGGTGGACCGTCCGGCTCGGGTCTGGCGTCGCGCACCGGCGGGGGAAGTCTGGCCACCCCCGACGGTTTGGTTCGGCTGGCCGACGAGCTGGGTATCACCCCCCGCGTGACCTTCCTCCCTCCGCAGTCCCGCGAACAGCTCGTCGGGGTCTACCGCGCCGCCGACATGGTGGCGGTGCCCAGCTACGCCGAGTCCTTCGGGCTGGTCGCCGTCGAGGCCCAGGCCTGCGGGACGCCGGTGGTGGCGGCCGCCGTCGGCGGGCTTCCGGTCGCGGTGCGCGACGGTGTCAGCGGGGTGCTGGTCCCCGGGCACGACGTCGACGACTGGGCGGCCGCCATGGGCGGGCTGTTCGACCGCGGACCGGACTCCTTGCGCGCGGGCGCGCTGGCGCACGCGGCGACGTTCTCCTGGGCACACACGGTCGACGACCTACTGGGCAGCTACGGGCGGGCGATCACCGACTATCGGTCCCGTCATCTGCGCAGCGAGGTGCCATCCCGGCGCAACGGGCGCCGGTTTTCGATCCGGCGGGGGATCCGGGCATGACGCCGCTCGAGATCATCGAAGCCACCTGCAAGGACACCGGCATCGACTATTCCGTGCTGGAGGGTCCCGACGGCTCTCCGTCGGGCATCGTGGTGGCAGTGCCCGGCGAGCGGCGGCTCATCACGAACACCGTGTTCGCGGTCGGGGACCACTCGGTGCGGATCGAGGCGTTCATCTGCCGCAATCCCGACGAGGACTTCGAGAAGGTCTACCGCTACCTGCTGCGCCGCAATCGCCGGCTGTTCGGCGTCGCCTATACCCTCGACAACCTCGGCGACATCTACCTGGTCGGCAAGATCGCCTTGGCGGCAATCTCTCCCGAGGTGATCGACGGCGTGCTCGGGCAGGTGGTACAGGCCGTCGACTCGGACTTCAACATGCTGCTCGAGCTGGGTTTTCACTCGTCGATCCAGAAGGAGTGGGAGTGGCGCGTCAAGCGCGGAGAGTCACTGAAGAACCTCCGGGCGTTCGAGCACCTGATCGACGATCAGGACGATGACGACGAGCGGCACGCCACGTAGCTCGGCGGGATAGCATCGTCGCCATGGCCACTCTGGTGCTCCTGCGGCACGGCGAGAGCGAATGGAACGCTCTGAACCTGTTCACCGGCTGGGTGGACGTCGACCTGACCGACAAGGGTCGGGCCGAGGCCGTCCGGGGCGGGACGCTGATGAAGGCCGAGGGCGTGTTGCCCGACGTCCTGTACACCTCGCTGCTGCGCCGGGCCATCACGACCGCGAACCTGGCCCTCGACGCCGCCGACCGGCATTGGATCCCCGTGACCAGGGACTGGCGGCTCAACGAACGGCACTACGGCGCCCTGCAGGGCCTCGACAAGGCCGAGACGAAGGCGAAGTACGGCGAGGAGCAGTTCATGGCGTGGCGGCGCAGTTATGACACGCCGCCGCCGCCCATCGAGCCGGGCAGCGAGTTCAGCCAGGACGCCGACGTGCGCTACGCCGACATCGGCGGCGGCCCGTTGACCGAGTGTCTGGCCGACGTCGTGGCCCGCTTCGTGCCGTACTTCACCGACACGATCGTGCCCGATCTGCGGGCCGGCAAGACCGTGCTGGTCGCAGCGCACGGCAACTCGCTGCGGGCGCTGGTCAAGCACCTCGACGGAATGTCCGACGAGGACGTCGTCGGCCTGAACATCCCCACCGGCATCCCACTGGTCTACGAGCTCGACGACGCGCTGAAACCCACCGTGGCAGGCGGCACCTACCTCGATCCGGACGCCGCGGCTGCGGGTGCCGCCGCGGTCGCCGCCCAGGGCGCCAAGTAGCCGGCGGGAGCCGTAGGGGCGAACAGTGGGTGAACCCGGGTGAACGGAGCCCGAACTCCTGTGTTTGCCTGTGTGACGTGTCCCGATTTGGTCGCACGCTGCTGGGATGACGTTCACCCAATGCGTACGATTTGCGCGTGAGTGTGGTGTCGACGCTGCTGATGGTCGCACTGGTCTCCCTCGCCGCGTTGGCGCTGGGCGTCGCTGTGGGGTCGTGGCTCACTCCGCGGCTGGCCGCCAGAAGGCAGCGCAGGTCCGTTGACCAGGACGGCATCACCGTGTCGCAGATGCTGCAGCGGATCGTGACGCTGTCGCCGGTGGGCACCGTGGTCGTCGACAAGTACCGCGACGTGGTCTTCATGAACGAGAAGGCGCGCGAGCTGGGTCTGGTCCGCGACCGGCTCCTCGACGATCGGGCGTGGGCAGCCGCCCAGCGCACCCTGGCCAACGGTCACGACGTCGACTTCGACCTGGCCCCGGTGCGGCGCCAAAACCCCGGCCGCTCAGGGCTTTCCGTCGGCGGACACGTCCGACTGCTCAGCGACGACGACCGCCGTTTCGCGGTCGTCTTCGTCGACGATCAGTCCGAGCACGCCAGGATGGAGGCCACCCGGCGCGACTTCGTGGCCAACGTGAGCCACGAGCTCAAGACCCCGGTCGGCGCAATGGGCGTGCTGGCCGAGGCGCTGCAGGCGTCGACCGACGACCCGGCGACCGTCAGCCGGTTCGCCGAGATGATGATCACCGAGTCCAAGCGGCTGGCGAACATGGTCGGCGAGCTCATCGAGCTGTCCCGACTGCAGGGCGCCGAACCGCTTCCGCACCTGGAGTCGGTCGACGTCGACTCGGTGGTCGGCGAGGCGCTGTCGCGGTACAAGGTGGCCGCCGACAACGCCGACATCGCCATCACGACCGATTCACCGACCGGCTTCCGGGTGCTAGGCGACCAGCCACTGCTGGTAACGGCGATCGCCAACCTGGTGTCCAACGCAATTGCCTACTCGCCCAAGGGTTCTCCAGTGTCGATCAGTCGGCGGCGGCGCGGCGACAACGTCGAGATCGCGGTGACCGACCGCGGTTTCGGCATCGCCCGGGACGACCAGGAGCGGGTTTTCGAGAGATTCTTCCGCGTCGACACGGCGCGATCCCGGGCCACGGGCGGCACGGGCCTCGGATTGGCCATCGTCAAGCACGTCGCGGCCAATCACAACGGATCCATCCGGGTGTGGAGTCAGCCCGGCACCGGTTCGACGTTCACCCTGTCGATCCCGGCCCATCCCGAAGCCGACGACGAGTCGGACGACCGAGAGGACCAGTCATACCCATGACGAGCGTGTTGATCGTCGAAGACGAACAGTCCCTGGCAGACCCATTGGCCTTCCTGCTCCGCAAGGAGGGCTTCGAGGCGACGGTCGTCACCGACGGGCCCTCGGCGCTCGCCGAGTTCGAGCGCGCCGGAGCCGACATCGTGTTGCTGGACCTCATGCTTCCCGGCATGAGCGGTACCGACGTGTGCAAACAACTGCGGTCCCGGTCGAGTGTGCCGGTGATCATGGTCACGGCGCGCGACAGCGAGATCGACAAGGTGGTCGGGCTGGAACTCGGCGCCGATGACTACGTCACCAAGCCGTACTCGGCGCGCGAGCTGATCGCGCGTATCCGGGCGGTGCTGCGCCGCGGCGTCGAGACCGACGACTCGGGCATCGGGGACGGCGTGCTGGAGGCCGGACCGGTGCGGATGGACGTCGAACGGCACGTGGTGTCGGTCAACGGTGAGTCGATTACCTTGCCGCTCAAGGAATTCGACCTGCTGGAGTATCTGATGCGCAACAGTGGGCGGGTGCTCACCCGCGGACAGCTGATCGACCGGGTGTGGGGTGCCGACTACGTCGGCGACACCAAGACGCTCGACGTGCACGTCAAGCGGCTGCGCAGCAAGATCGAAGCGGACCCCGCCAACCCCGTCCATCTGGTGACGGTGCGCGGCCTGGGCTACAAGCTCGAAGGCTGATCGGCGCGGGCCCCCAACTGGCCCGCGCGGTGCAGTTTCAGCAATTCCGACACGATTAGCCAGACGTGTTAGGCTGACCCCCAAATCGTACTTTCGGTATGGAGTGTCTCAATGCCTTCCACGTCGCACTGCCGGGTCTGTAGGTCAGATCGGCTGCTCAGCGTGCTCGACCTCGGTGCCACCCCGCCCTGCGAACTGCTGCTCGACGCCGATGCGCTGGATCTTCCCGAGCAAACTTTTCCCCTGCATCTGCGGCTGTGCGAGAACTGTCTGCTGCTGCAGATCCCCGCGCTCATTACCCCCGCCGACACCTTCACCGAGTACGCCTACTTCTCGTCGTACTCGGACAGCTGGGTGGAGCACGCCCGCGGCTTCGTCGCCAAAGCGGTGGACGAGCTGGAGCTGGGACCTGACTCGTTCGTCGTCGAGGTCGCGAGCAACGACGGCTATCTGCTGCGCCACGTCATCGACGCCGGCATCCCCTGCCTGGGCATCGAGCCCTCGGTCAACGTCGGCGCCGCGGCAGTCGAACGTGGGGTGCCCACGCTGACCGCCTTCCTCGACGAAGCGACCGCCGCCGGCGTCCGGGACCAGCACGGCCCGGCCGATCTGGTGGTCGCCAACAACGTCTACGCGCACGTGCCCGATCTGCTCGGCTTCACCAAGGGTTTGCGGGGGTTGCTCGCCGACGACGGCTGGCTCTCGATCGAGGTGCACCACGCGCTCAACCTCGTCGCCTTGGCGCAGTTCGACACGATCTATCACGAACACTTCCAGTACTACACGGTGGCGTCGGCGGCGATCGCCCTGGCGACCGGCGGGCTGACGGTGGTCGACGTCGAACTCGTCGACACTCATGGTGGCTCCATCCGCCTGTGGGCCCGGCCCGACGCGGCGGCCGGCGAGCCGCACGCCCGCGTGGCCGAAGTGCTCGCCATGGAGGCGGAGGCCGGCTTGCACGACGTGACCGGCTACGTCGGACTGCGCGAGCGGGTCGAGGGCCAGCGCCACGATCTCCTGCGCTTCCTGCTGGACTGCCACGCCGCCGGCAAGCGCGTCGTCGGGTACGGGGCGCCCGGCAAGGGCAACACGCTGCTGAACTACTGCGGGGTGCGCACCGACCTGATCGAGTACCTGGTCGACCGAAACCCCTACAAGCACGGCAAGTTCACTCCGGGGGCACGCCTGCCGGTACATCCCGTCGAGCGGCTCGACAAGGATCGCCCGGACGTGATCGTGGTGCTGCCGTGGAATCTCGAGGCGGAGATCACGGCCCAGCTGGCCCATACCGCGGAGTGGGGCGCTCAACTCGTCTACCCGCTTCCCGAACTGCACGTCGTCGACCCAGCGAAGGTGGAGATATGAAGGTAGTGCTGTTCTGCGGCGGTTACGGCATGCGGATGCGCAACGGGGACGACGACACCATCCCCAAGCCGATGCAGATGATCGGGGAGCGGCCGCTGATCTGGCACGTCATGCGGTACTACGCGCACTTCGGGCACAAGGACTTCATCCTGTGTCTGGGCTACGGCGCCGCGCACATCAAGAACTACTTCCTGACCTACCAGGAATCGGTGTCCAACGACTTCGTCATCCGCGGCGGCAAGGTGGAACTGCTGCAGTCCGACATCAGCGACTGGTCGATCACGTTCGTCGACACCGGACCGGAATCGCCCATCGGAGAACGTCTTCGGCGGGTCAGCCAATTCGTCGAGGATGACGAGTACTTCCTGGCCAATTACTCCGACGTGCTGACCGATGCGCCGCTGAACGACATCATCGACGACGTCAGGGCCGCCGGTGCGCTGGCCTCGATGCTGATCGTCCCGCCGCAGTCGTCGTTCCACTGCGTGGACGTCGCCGAGACCGGTTCGATCACCGGTATCACGCCAGTCTCTCAGTTGCCGATCTGGGAGAACGGCGGCTACTTCGTCCTGTCGTCGAAGATCCTCGAGATGCTGACCGAGGACTGCGACTTGGTCGAGGATGTCTGTGGTCCCCTGGCGGCCCGCGGAAAGCTCTACGGGCACAAACACCTTGGCTTCTGGAAGCCCGCCGACACGTTCAAGGAACGGGCCGACCTCGACAACGCCTACAAGCGCGGCGACGCCCCGTGGATGCTGTGGGAGCACGCGAAGGAACCCGTCTCGCCGTGATCGACCTGCGTGCCGGCGATCTCACCGAGATCGCCGTCCTCGGAGCGCATTGCGACGACATCGCCATCGGCATGGGTGGCACCCTGCTGACCCTTGCGCGGGCGGTCCCGGGACTACGGGTGCGCGCCCTGGTGCTCAGCGGCGGCGACTCGCCGCGGGAGGCCGAGGAGCGGGCGGCCCTCACGGCGCTGTGCCCGGGTGCCGACGTCGAGATCACCGTCGACGACCTGCCCGACGGCCGGGCCCCCGCGCACTGGAACCGAATCAAGGACGTGCTGAACGCCTTTCGCACCACCTGCGAACCCGACGTCGTCTTTGCCACTCAGCGGCACGACGCGCACCAGGATCACCGCACGCTCGCCGAACTGGTACCCACCGAGTTCCGCGACCACCTGGTGCTGGGTTACGAGGTCCTCAAGTGGGAGACCGACACCCCCACCCCCACGGTGTTCCACCCGCTGGACCTGGCGACGGCGCAGGAGAAGGTGCGGGTGCTCCACGAGCACTACCCGTCGCAGGTGACCCACGACTGGTTCGACGAGTCGGCGTTCCTAGGGCTGTCCCGGCTTCGCGGTGTGCAGTGTCGCAGTCCGCACGCCGAGGCGTTCGTCATGGAGAAGGCCAGACTCAATTTCGGAAAGGACACGAATAGATGAAGGTGTTGGTCACGGGACATCAGGGCTACCTCGGCACGGTGATGGTGCCGCTGCTGCACGCCGCCGGCCACGACGTCGTGGGTTTGGACAACGGGTACTTCGCCGACTGCGTGCTGGGGGCGACGCCCGCCGAACCGCCCCGTCTGGCGGTCGATCTGCGGGACGTGACGACCGACCAGCTGCGCGGATTCGACGCGGTGATCCACCTCGCCGCGCTGTCCAACGACCCGCTCGGAGCTCTGGCGCCCGACATCACCTACGACGTCAACCATCATGCGTCGGTGCGCCTGGCGCGGCTGGCCAAGGACGCCGGCGTCGGCCGCTTCCTCTACGCGTCCACCTGTTCGGTCTACGGTGCCGCCGGCGCCCACCTGGTCACCGAGGACGCCGAGCTGCATCCCATCACGCCGTACGCGATCAGCAAGGTGCGCGTCGAGGGTGACGTCGCGGAGCTCGCCGACGCAGACTTCGTGCCGGTGTTCCTGCGCAACGCAACGGCTTTCGGTTTCTCGCCCCGGCTGCGGGCCGACATCGTGCTGAACAACCTGGTCGGGCACGCCGTGCTGACCGGCGTGGTGCGGGTGATGTCGGACGGCACGCCGTGGCGCCCGCTGGTGCACGCCCAGGACATCGCGCGGGCGTTCGAGACGTGTCTGGCCGCGCCTGCGGACGTCGTCTCGTGCCGCGCCTACAACGTAGGCACCGAAGCAAACAACGTCACGGTGGCGGAGATTGCGGCCGCCGTCGTCGACACGGTGCCCGGGTCGACCCTGCTGATCACCGGGGAGAGCGGTGCCGACCCCCGGTCGTACCGGGTCGACTTCGGTCGCGCCCGCGCCGAGCTGGACTTCGAGGCGACGTGGTCGGTGGCCGACGGCGCCGCCGAACTGTACGAGGCGTACCTGGCGAACGGCTTGACGCGCAACGCATTCGAGCAGTCCTTCACCCGGCTCGCTCGACTGGAGTGGCTCACCTCGCAGGGTGCGTTGGACGCCACGATGCGCCGGGTCAGCGCAGTTGCGTGACCAGCTCTGCCCAGCTGCCCGCCGCCTTGTCGCGCGGGGAGACGACGCCGATGGGCAGGGGCCAGTCGATCGCGAGGTCCGGGTCGTCGTAGGCCACGCCGAGGTCCTCGGCGGGATCGTGCGGACGGTCGATCCGGTAGCAGACGTCGGCGGTGTCGGTGAGAGCCTGGAACCCGTGCAGCAGGCCGGCCGGGACGTAGAGGTGGCGGAAGTCGACGTCGTCGAGCCGGAACGCCTCCTGCCGTCCGAAGGTGGGCGATCCCGGTCTGGCGTCGACCAGCACGTCGTACACCGCGCCGTGGGCACACCGCACCAGCTTGGCCTCGCCGCGACCGCCGCGCCCGTGCATGCCGCGGATCACGCCCCTGGCCGAACGGGATTGCGAATCCTGAAGGAACGACGCCGCGGCACCGGGGACGCCGAGCCACGCGTCGAACACCGTGGCGTCGAAGGTACGGGTGAACAACCCACGCTCGTCGCGGTGCGGTACGGGCACCAGCGTCACCACGCCCGCCAGGCTCGACTGCTCGATGCGCACGCGGTCATGCTGCCATGAACGCGTGTCGGGCGTGTGGGCACGGCGACCTCTGGCGCGTCCTCGACCTGGGGGCGGTGCCGGCGGCCGACTACTTCCCGCCCGCCGACGAGCCGGTCGACGGCGGTGATGCCACGCACCACCTCGCGATGGACCTATGCGCTGGCTGCGGACTCGCCCAACTCGCCGACGACGACACGGTGACCTCCGAGCCACGCGGGGTGGAGCCGCAGGCGCTGCGGGACCAGGCCGCGGACGCGGTTCGCCGGGTCGCGGACGCGGGCTGGTTGCGCGGCAACAGCGTGCGGGAATTCGGCAGCCCCCACGGCGGAACCTGGCTGCCGCTGCTGGCCGAGCGTGGCTTCACGGCGCTGACCGACGGAGCTTACGAGGCCGCCGACGTGGTGCTCGACTGCTTCGGCATCATGCACGAACCCGACCAGCGGGCCGCGTTCGCCCGTCGCGCCGCGGCGACAGCGCCGGACGGCGTTCTTCTGCTGCAATACCATTCGCTGTCCGCCATCATCCGGCAGGGTCAGTGGAATGCGCTGCGGCACGGGCACTTCGCCTACTATTCGCTGCCCGCGCTGACCCGGCTGCTCGGCGACGCGGGGATGCGGGTCGTCACCGCATGGGAGTTCGACCTGTACGGCGGAACCGTGCTGCTGGCCGCGGTGCACGGTGACGACCCGCGGTCCGAGTCGGCCGATCAGATCGTCACCGGAACCAGCCGGGCGGACGCCGTGCTGACGGAACCCGGGATGGTAACCGGGTTGCAGGCGGTCGCTGACGACTACGTGCGCACGCTGCGGTCGTGGCTGCAAACGGAAAGTAGTTCGGGCCGAACGGTATTCGGTTACGGCGCGGCGTCGCGGGCGGTGGCTGCGTTCGCGATGGCCGGTGTGGACCGCACGCTGATCGCGGCTGTCGCGGACGCCTCGCCGGCCAAGCAGGGCCGGCGGATGCCAGGCACCGACGTGCCCATCGTGTCGCCGCAGGAGATGGTGGCTGCCGACCCCGACGTCGTGTTCCTCACCGTGCCCGACCTCTTGACAGAGGTGTCGGATCGATATCCGGAACTCGCTGGCCGCTGGACGACCGATGACCGTATCGCCACGCGGAGTGACTGAATAGCAGGCTGCGGCGGGCTTGCATGGTGATGGCGCCGAGCCAGCCGACGAGCCGGTCTCCGCAACCCATTCGCCACGTCGCGTCGTGGGCGATCCGTCGGGTCAGCTCGATCTGCTGGCCGAACTGGGCGCGCACCGAGGTGAAGGCGGTCGCGCCCTCGGCCGAGATGCGGAAGGCCGCCATCGGACTGGCCAGGCCGACGAAGTCGCCGCGCTGCAGCAGCCGGGTCCACAGTTCGAGTTCCATGGGGTAGAGCAGATCGCCCTTGAAGCCGCCCACGGCGGTGAAGTCCTTGCGGCGGAACGTGACTGCGGCCGACGGGCCGATCGGGTTGCCGCCGCTGCGGACGACGTGACGCACCACGGTTCGGCCGTCGTGCCGGCCCGTCAGTCGCCGCAGGCCGGTCGACCGGCGCAGCGGATGGCCCGCATCGTCGAGCAGGTCGACCTTGCAGGCCACCAGCGCCACGTCCGGGTTGTTGGTCAGGATGTCGGCCTGGTCCTGCACGCACGTCTCGTCGATCAGGTCGTCGGCGCACAGCAGCTTGATCAAGGGCGCCCGGCACAATTCGACGACGCGGTTCCAGTTGTCCGGCATCGACAGGGTGCGGTCGTTGCGGACCACCCGCAGCCGGTGATCGCGTTTCTCGCGGAGTGCCTCGTCCAGGATCCGGCGGGTGCCGTCAGTGGTGTTGTTGTCCAGGACGAGGATCTCCATGTCCTGACAGGTTTGAGCGAAGGCGGCCTCGAGCGTCTCGCGCAGATGCCGCTCGGCCTGGTAGGCCGGGATGCACAGCGACACCGCTGGAATACCCTTGCCCGGCAAGTCATCTCCCCCCGTCGATGCTCCGGTCGCCGCTATCGCCGCGAGCGTCGCCATTGCCTGGCCGTGCGTCGACTCGTGGTCAGGACCGCCCCCAGGGTGGTGGCACCGGCTGCGCGGAGCGTGGCGATGGATTCGCCGACCTCGTCTGTCTTGGTCTCGCCCGACTCGACGACGAGGATCGCTCCGTCGGTCGCGGCGCCGACGATGGCGGCGTCGGCCGCATCGAGCACCGGGGCGGCGTAGACCACCACGATGTCGAACTCTTGGCGCAGCGACTCCAGCACCTTTGGCAGGTTGCCGGTCGACAGCAGGGCCGTTGCAGTCGTGCCCGGCGGCACCACGCCGGCGCCGAGGATGTGAATGGACGGCGAGTTCCAGGTGGGTAGCCGCTCGGCGACCGCGATCGTCATCTCCGGCTGGCGCAGCAGGTCCGCGAGACCCTGGTGGCTACTGGGCACTGCGGCGAATCCCTTGCCGGTCCGCATGTCCGCGTTCACCAGCAGCATGCGGGCCCCGGCCTCGCTGGCGGCGCGACCGAGGTCGACCGCGGTGGCGAAGGCCGCCTCCGGCGTCCGGGCCCCGACCACCGTGATGATGCGTCCATTCCCGGCCACCGACATGCGCAGGCGGCGAAACTCCTCGACGCGCTCGTCGCCGTCGGTCCATGCGACGGAGGCGTCGTGCGGCGGCTCGGCCAGCACCGGAACCCCGGACTGCTCCAGCGATGCGGCTGCGCCCACCTTCGAGTCCAGGCGATCCCGCACCAGCGCGGCGATCATGCCCGACGACCAGCCCGGCCAGCGCACCGAACATCAGGTTCATCATGGTGCTGGAGCCGGTCTTCGCCGCGACCTTGGCGGCTTCGACGATCGTCAGGTTGGTGAACGGGTTGCTCTGCTGTCCGGAGTTGCGCAGTTCCACCTCGCCGACCATCTGGACGAACTGGCGGCCGGCGGAGTCGGCCATCCGACGCGCTTCGTCGGGATCGTTGTCGGTGACGGTGATCTCGATGAGCGCGGTCTCGGGCTCGGCGATTGCGGTGATCTTGCTCGCGACGTCGTTGGCGGCGGCCTTGAGTTGCAGGTCGTCCACCACCCGTTGCGCCAGAACGTCACTCGTCACGAGGGCGGCGTAGGACAGCGCGCGATCCTTGGTGAACATGCCGCACTGGTAGGCCTGTTCGATCGACCCCTCGGCACAGGTGCCGACGAGCACGCGCGTCGAGCTGTGATAGGACGGCGGGCTGAGTGCCGACACGGCGCCCGCTCCGATGATGCCCACGATCACGGCGATCACGATCAGCGGCCAGCGGCGGGAGACCAGGCGGGCGAACTCTACGAGGCCGGCCTGGTTGGCGGGCTCGTCCGACGGTCCCGACAGCTCCTGGCCCTCGGTGCGGTGCATCGACATGTGAGTACTCCTATCCGTCGGCGGTCGCCGGCGTTGATGCGAGGTCTGCTGTTCCGAGTGGCTTCACGGACTCTGACGACGGTGCGTCGCGAAGGCGAAACACCTTGACTACCAGGGGTATGCAATTGGCCGCCGTTGCCAGGCAGCCTCCGACGGCAGCTCCGAGGGCGCCATGGACGTGGCCACCGACGGCGATGGCGGAGATGAAGGCGAGCGCGAAGCCGATGCCGACCTTGGCGACGAACTTCTCCGCGCCCTGAGCCTGCAGCACCGCACTGAGGGCGGCGGCGAGCACGGCGAACGGGATGCCCAGCACCAGAACCGACAGCGCCCGTCCCGCGGCCCGGTACTCGTCGCCGTAGATCAGCGCGCACAACGGTTCTGCGACCAGGTACCCGACCGGTGCGACGACGAGCAGGGTGGCGGGCAGCAGCAGGGCCAGCCGCAGCCCGGCCCGGCGTGCCTGCGCGGGCGTCGCGCGGGCCGCGGGCGGTAGCACGGTCGAGGCGAGGGTGCCGGGAATAAGGATCAGCGGACTGGTGACCCGGGAGGCGGCGGCGTAGAGACCCGCGCTGTGGGCCCCGGCGAACGCCGACACCAGGAACGTGTCCAGGGTGGAGATCTGGGCGGTGACGCTGTTGATGAAGAAGGCAAACGAGTTGCGCAGCACAGTCCGCCACGGCAGCCGGGTGGTCACCCGGACCACGCGGCTGCGGAGGAAGTGCGTGCTCTGCAGGTAGCCGGCCAGCGCGCCGATCAGCTGGGCCAGCGAGTACGCCCACAGCGCCGAGACGTCGACCAGCACCAGCGCGAGGAAGACCACGAACTGCACGCCACGGCGCAGCAGGATCGACGACGAGGGGATGATCTTGGAGTCCGCGGCTATCGGCACGCTCAGCCGGTACTCGACGCAGCGGTCGATCGCCACCGACAGGATCAGCGCGGTCAGGCTCAGCGGGATGACGTCCCCGGCGGAGAGACCGACTCCGACCGCGAAGGCCAGGAGGCCGAACACCCACGTGGTGATGGTGGTGTAGCGCAACGCCGACGCGACCATCACGTGGTCCTCGCGGGCGAAGGACTTGGAGATCAGCGTGGCGAGGCCGAAGTCGGTGATGGTGAACAGCACCATGCAGAAGCCGATGATCGCCGAGGTCATCCCGATGTCCGACGGCGTGACCGCCCTGGCCAGCACGATGACGTTGATGGCCTGCAGGACGTTGGCAAGAATGCGGGCCGACAGGATCGAGGCGAACTGTGCGTTCATGTCGTCCGCACGGTCTCTCGCAGCCGCCGCACCGCGAACGGCGGCCAGCTGAGCGCAGCACCGGCAAGCAGTACGGTCTTGGCGGCCCGGTTCGACTGCCCAGCCAGCATGGACCGACGGTACAGCCCGAGGCTGAGGCTCTCGGCGCGAATCTTAACCCGGTCGGGTACGTCGAGGTGCCCGGCGTACCCCGCCGGGTCGAACTCCGGCAGGCCATCGGCCCGACGACGGTGATTGCACACCGCCAGCCCGATGTTCGTCCGGACCCGGCGCATGCTCGAGGCGTTGATGCCGCCCGCGTGGAAGGTGTAGTCGAGGACGTGGGCGTCGACGTTGGCCAACCGGCCTACCTCGGATAGCCGCAGGAACAGGTCCCAGTCCTCGGCGAGCCCGTACTCCCAGTAGCCGCCGACGGCGTCGAGCGCCGACCGGCGGATCATGATCGACGGATGGCACATCGCGTGCTGGCCGCGCAGCAGGGCGCCGACGATCTCGTCGTGCTCCTGGGGAAAGTGCGACTCCGATTCGGCGACGCCGTCGATGACCCGGCGGATCTGGCCGCCGACGAGCACGACGTCGGGGTGCTCCTGCAGGTAGCGCACCTGCGTGCCGAAGCGATTCGGGGCGGACACGTCGTCCGCGTCCATCCTGGCGATGAACGGTGCCGACGCCGCGGCGATGCCCTCGTTCAGTGACGCGGCCAGCCCGCGGTTGGGCCGCGAGATGAGCCGTACCCGGCGGTCGGCGGCGAGCGCCGTCACCACCTCGGTGGTGCCGTCGGTGCTGCCGTCGTCGACGATGACCAGCTCCAGGGCGACGGACTCGTCGGCCAGTACGCTGCTGGCTGCGGCGCGCACGGTGGCGGCGGCGTTGTAGACGGGAAGCAGGACGCTGACCAGCGGCGAACTCGCCGACAAGCCCTCAGCGGCGCCGCCGTCATCGGCCACGCATGACCGCCAGGACGAAGCGGGCGTTGCCGAACAGGTAGCGGCGCCACAGCCGCTTGGGCTCGGACAGCAAGCGGTAGGCCCACTCGAAGCCGGAGTTCTGAACCCACTTCGGCGCTTCGCGCACGGATCCGGCGAGGAAGTCGAACGCGGCGCCCACCCCGACGAAGACGCCGGGCAAGCGCTCGGCGAGCGCCGCGGCGGCGAAGTCCTGCTTCGGGGTGCCGAGGCCGATCCAGATGATGTCGGGCTTGGCCCTGGCGATGCGCGCGATGCACTCGTCGTCGACCGTCTCCTCGACGGGGCCGAACGGCGGTGCGTAGGCGTCGACGATGTTGACGCCCGGGTACCGGTTGGTCGCCTCGTCGACGAGCTTGGTCAGCGTGTCGTCGGTCGCGCCGAGCATGAAGTGGCGGAGTCCGCTACCGCGGCCTTGGTCTAGGACCTCGACGAAGAAGGAGGGGCCGCGCACCCGCCCGGCCCGCTGCGGGTTGCGCGCGCGATTGCGCATCGCCCAGGCGACCGGGGCACCGTCGGGAAGGGTGAGTCCCGGGCCGTCGAACAGCTGCCGGTACTCCTCGTCCTGACTGGCCAGAGCAACGCAGTAGGCGTTGCTCAGCCGAACCACCAGACTCTGGCGGGAGGACTCGGACGCGACCGCGATCACGTCGCGGACAGCCGTGTCCATGTCGGTGACCTCGAAGGGAAGGCCGCCGATCAGCACGGACTCGCGTGGGGTGCGTAGGTCGAGCTCTTTGAAGTCAGTCACCGGGGCCTCGTAGACGTTTGCCATTTTACTGCCTCGCAAATTGTATAAGCCTGTGTTGCAGATTACAGCAGGACCTGTTCTTGGCCCCAGATGGAAGGTCCTGCTGCTCCGATGACTCACGTCGATGTGTGCCAGCTTCACAGGATTACCCTGTTTTCCCACTACTTACTAGGTATTTATACACTAATGACAGTTGCCTGTATATCCGTGACGTCATCATACGACGTGATTCGTACCACTGGTATGTTTTGCGAAATTGACACGGGATCGAAGTTTCAGCAAACTTTTGCTACGGTGCGGAGGTAATAGTCACCGGCGACTGCGGTCTAGTTCGACCGGAAGCGACCCAGGCGCGGCCCGGTGGCTGGGCCAACGGGCACGCAGAGGCAGTACCCGACGCGGGGCGATGAGGGGTGAAGTGGTGAGAGACGGGTGCGGTCCTACGCTGCGCGCGACGCCGCGCCACGCCTCACGGACGCGGCGGTGGCTGGTACGGAGCGGACACGAACCAGCCGGTCACGCCCCGAATCGCATGCCGGACGCTGCCGTCGGTCTCATTGCGAATGACGCACGTGCAGCCCGCGCCCGGCGGCACCGCGAAGTCGCCGTCGGTGGCCGTGACGCGATTGGGTCCCGAGAGCACCTTCGTGCTCACGCCCTCGGCGCCGACGACCGCGGGGAAGACCGACGGTCCGTCCAGCGCCAACCGAAGCGAGTACGCACCGGCGCTGGCGTTGAGCACGGCCTGAGCCTGAACGCCGCCGTTCGCGGCGATGAACTGGTCGACCTCGAAACCGGTGCTGGTGTTGACGACCAGCCGACCGGAGTCCGGCCCCTGATCCACCGCGGTCTGGTAGTTGGTCCAGCGCGAGCTGTTGATCGCCAGGGCATCGCCTCGGACGTACCGTACCGACACCGGACCCTTGGCCACCCTGAGGAAGCGGCAGCCGCTCAGCGTCACCGACGCCGGACCCGTCTGTCCGTCACCCACCAGCAGGTCCTCCCCGCGGACGCGTTCGAAGTTGATGCCATGCAGGGAGATCGAGCGCGTCTCGTTGCCGTAGAGCAGCACTCCGCGGCCGCAGCCCGAGAAGTCGCCGCCGACCCACTCCAGCGTCTCCACGCCGTTCTCGACGATGACCGCGGTGTCGCAGTCCACCGCACTGCAGTTGCGCAGTCCGAGCGGCGACGTCGGCGCGAAGGAGCTCCGGGGGAACAGCCACGCGGTTCCCGTCTGTCCGACGCTGACGCCGTCGTACCCGCCGTCCCAGCCGGATTCGTGCCGGACGCCGATGCCGTGACCGAACAGCGAGATGTCCGACACCGAGAACCGCGAGGCCAGCTTGACGCTGATCCCCACCAGTGCGGGCTGCTTCTTCGTCGCGGTGAGGGAGAGGCCCGAAATGGCCCAGTCGGACAGATATTCGGTGCCGCCCGGCACGCCGTGCGCCGTGATGGAGGGTTCCGCGCCTTCGTTGCGCAGCACGGTGACGCCACGTCCCGACCCGCGGACGTTGACCCGGCCCTTGATCGGCAGCGTCATCCCGAGGAAGCCGAACTCGCCGCCGGGCAGCACGACGTCGGCGCCGACCCTGGTCGATTCCGCGATGGCAGCGTTCAGGGCGTCGGTGTTCGCCTTGGGGTCCCCGCCTGCGGACAGTTTGGCCACCACGCTCCTGGCGCTGACCTCGACCTGAACCGGAGCCGGATCGGACCCGCTGCACGCGGTCGCTGCGGCGGCCACACCCGCCCCGACTGCGGCGGCCGACGCCATCAGCAGCCCGCGCCTACCCCTGTTGAAATCGTTGCCGTCGTTGGACTTACGGGCCGTCGGCGCACCGGCGGGCGGGTCGGCTGGCGTGTTGGGGGAGGCCACGTCGGATCCTTCGGCTCAGGGCATGGCAGCGACATGCTCATTGCCGAGGACCATACTTCAGCACGGACCAAGGAGTTGATCGCATGTTGATGCAGTTGCGTGGTGCTGCGCCATGGATCGTCGGGCTGGCGGCCGCGATGGTCGCCGGCGCTGCGGTCGCCATCTCGCCGATCTTTCTCGCCGTTGACGTGCTGTTGCTGATCGTGTTGGCCGCGCTGCTCTATCCGAGCAGCCGCTGGCAGCTTGCGCCGTTGACCGTCCTGGTCGTATCGCCCGCGATCTTCCTCGATGCCGCCGGGGAACCGCTGCCCAACGGCGACGCGGTCCAGAAGGCGCTTCTGCTCATCGTTCTGGGGTGCCTGGTGTTCACCGCCGGCGTCCGGTGGTCCGGCGTCGGCGCCGCGGCCGTCGCTGCGGTCGGCCTGGCCTTCTTGGTGTCGATCATGGACATCGGCGGGGTCATCGACGTCGGCCCGGCGCTGGCCAGCCGTGCCCTCGTCGGTTACTCGCTGCCCTGGCTGTTCCTCTTCGTCGACTGGCGCCGGATCGGGGTGTCCCGGGGTCTGGGCTTCATCGTCAAGCTGCCGTTGCTCTCGGTCATCGCCGGCATCCCCCTTCAGCTGGCCGGGGTGTCGCACGTCTTCAACGTCGAGGCCACCGGGGTGCCCCGGCTGCAGGGGGCGTCCATCCCGGCGCACCTCGCCTTCCTCGCCCTGGCCGGCCTGGCGGCGGGATTGTGCCTGCTTGGGCTGCCAGGCGTCGACCGCAATCCACGCACCTACCTCTGGGTCGGGCTCAACCTCGTCATCCTGACGGCCACCGCCACCAGAGGCGGAATCGGTGTCGGCATGGCGCTGGTGTTCGTGTTCATCGTGCACTCGCTGCTGGTCAGCCGGTCGGCGTCGAGCCGGGCGCGCAAGGGTGCCTGGGTGGCCACCGGCATCGGCACCATCGCGATGATGGCCGCTGCCCCGGAGCTGATCCGGCGCAGCATCGGCAACAGCTACGAGGGCACCTTCAACACCTCCGGTCGAGACCAGGCCTGGGACTTCTTCTTCGGCCTCGCCAGCCAGAGCCCCACCACGGGCAAGGGTCTGGGATTCTCGTCGATCGCCGTGCAGATGTACGCCCCGCCGCACGTGCAGAAGCTGTTCTTCGCGCCGCACAACGAGTACATCCACCTGCTGCTCGACGGCGGGGTCTTCCTGCTCGTCGCGTTGATGGCGGCCATGCTGACGCTGTTCTACCTGGCCGCACGCGCGCACCGCGGCACCGTTCGCTGGGTGGTCATCACGTTCGCGATCGGCTTCATGGGCTACTCGTTCACCGACAACACGTTCTCCACGCCGCAATTCACCGTGCTGGTGGTCATGCTGCTCGCGATCCTCGCGGCCAATCCGTCCCGGCCGCGCCGAGCCGCCGTGCTGGTAGAGGCGGCGCCGCACTCTCGCCGAGCCGGTGCCGGCGAGGATGCCGACATGACGTCGGGCGACCGGCGATCGTTCGAGGAGTCCGGCCGGTTGCAGGACCGGCTGCACGAAGTCATCCCGGGTGGCGCTCACACGTATGCCCGCGGCGCAGATCAACTTCCGGAATTCATGACGCCGGTGCTGGTGCGCGGCGACGGCTGCCGGGTGTGGGACGCCGACGGCAACTCCTACGTCGAGTACGGCATGGGGCTGCGCTCGGTCACCCTGGGGCACGGCTACCGGCCGGTGGTCGACGCGGTCTCCGCCACGATCGCCGACGGCGTGAGCTTCACTCGCCCGTCGGTGCTGGAACTCGTTGCGGCAGAAGAGTTCCTGAGCCTGGTGCCGGCGGCGGACATGGTGAAGTTCGCCAAGAACGGGTCCGACGTCACCACCGCCGCGGTCAAGCTGGCCCGCGCCGCCACCGGACGCCGCCGCATCGCGATGTGCACCCAGCCGTTCTTCTCGACCGACGACTGGTTCATCGGCGCGACCGCGATGAACGCCGGCATTCCCGACGCGGTCGCCGACACCGTCCGGTTCGACTACAACGACCTCGACTCACTGGCCACGGCGCTGGCGGGTGACGACGTCGCCTGCGTCGTCATGGAGGCCGCCAACGCCACGGCCGAGCCCGCCGCGGGCTATCTCGAGGGCGTCCGCAGGCTGTGCGACCGGCACGGCTCGCTGCTCGTCTTCGATGAGATGGTGACCGGATTCCGATGGTCGATGAACGGTGCCCAGGCCGTCTACGGCGTCGAACCCGACCTGTCCTGCTGGGGCAAGGCGATGGCCAACGGCTTTCCGCTCGCGGCCTTGGCTGGCCGGCGCGAGCACATGGAACTCGGCGGCCTGCGCACCGACCGTGACCGGGTCTTCCTGCTGTCGACGACGCACGGCCCCGAGACCGCCTCACTGGCTGCATTCCTGGCCGTCGTGCACGCCTACCGAACCGAAGACCCGATCGGCCGGATGGAGCGGGCCGGCGAGCTTCTGACCCGTGGAATCCGTTCGGCTACAGCGGAATTCGGGCTCACCGACCACGTCGACGTCATCGGCAGGTCGTCGTGCCTGCTCTTCGTCACCCGAGGCCCCGACGGCCTGCCGTCGCAGGCCTTCCGGACGCTGTTCCTCCAGGAGCTGTTGCGGCGCGGGGTGCTGGGACAGTCCTTCATCACCTCCGCCGCCCACACGCCGGCCGACGTCGACGCCACGGTGGCCGCGGTGCGTGCTGCGCTTCCCGCCTACCGGCAAGCCATCGATGCGGGTTCTACCGACGGGCTGCTCGAGGGTCGCCCCGTCGCGCCGGCGCTGCGCCGGACCGCCGAGCCGCGACTACTTCGCGGCGCGAGTAGCGGGATGAATCGCTATCAGCCCTAAGGTGCTGCGTCGCTTGCACATCGCCGCGAGTTCCGCGTACACCCGCTCGCCGAGGAGTTCGGTCAGCTCCGGGCCGTAGGACTGCCACACCTGACGCGAACCGACGTGGGCCGCCGGGTCGCCGGTGCAGTACCAGTTCAGGTCGGCCCCGCCCTCACCCCAGCCGCGGCGGTCGTACTCGGTGATGGTGGTGCGCAGGATCTGGGTGCCGTCGGGTCGCTCCACCCACTCCTGGCTGCGCCGGATCGGAAGCTGCCAGCAGATGTCGGGCTTCATCGTCAGCGGTTCGACGCCGAGCTTGAGCGCCTTGGAGTGCAGGGCGCACCCGATGCCACCCGCGAAGCCGGGCCGATTCAGGAAGATGCAGGCGCCCTTGTACTTTCGGGTCCGCAGGTTGTCCTTGCCGTCGTATTCGTCCATCTCCAGATAGCCCTTGCGGCCCAGGCCCTTGTCCCGGAACTGCCAGTCCTCGTCGGTGAGTTGCTTCACGGCGTCGTCGAGCTTGGCCACGTCGTCGTCGTCGGACATGAACGCGCCATGGCTGCAGCAGCCGTCGTCGGGGCGGCCTGCGACGGTGCCCTGACACGCGGGCGTGCCGAACACGCACGTCCACCGCGAACACAACCAGGTGATGTCCGCGGCGATCAGATGTTCGGGATTGTCGGGGTCGTAGAACTCCACCCATTCGCGGGCGAAGTCCAACCGACCTCGCGTCCGCTACTGCTCTTCCGTCAGCGCTCATCGCATGTCCGCTCACGGAATGCAACGGTAGACCCGATAACGTGGGTCTCGTGCGATTGGGCGTGCTCGACGTGGGCAGCAACACGGTTCATCTGCTCGTCGTCGACGCTCGACGAGGTGGTCACCCCACGCCGATGAGTTCCACCAAGGCGTCGCTGCGGCTCGCCGAGGCCATCGACTCGTCGGGCAAGCTCACCAGAAAGGGCGCCGACAAGCTCGTCGACACCATCGACGAATTCGCCAAGATCGCCGCGAGCGCGGGGTGCGCCGAGTTGATGGCGTTCGCGACGTCGGCGGTTCGCGACGCCACCAACTCCGAAGACGTGCTGGCGCGGGTGCTTTCGGAGACCGGGGTGGCACTGAAGGTGCTGTCCGGCGTCGACGAGTCGCGGCTCACCTTCCTGGCCGTCCGGCGCTGGTACGGCTGGAGCGCCGGCCGCATCATCAACATCGACATCGGTGGCGGATCGCTCGAGTTGTCCAGCGGGGTGGACGAGGAGCCCGAGGTGGCGCTGTCGCTGCCCCTCGGTGCGGGCCGGTTGACCAGGGAGTGGCTCGAGGAGGATCCGCCGGGGCGGCGCCGGGTCGCGATGCTCAGGGACTGGCTGGCCACGGAGATGGCCGACGCGGGAGCCAAGGTGCTCGACGCGGGCGCCCCCGATCTGACCGTCGCCACCTCCAAGACGTTCAGATCGCTCGCGCGACTCACCGGCGCGGCGCCTTCCGCCGCAGGACCGCGGACCAAGAGGACACTGACGGCAGCAGGTTTACGACAGCTCATAGCATTCATCTCTAGGATGACCACGGCTGACCGAGCGGAGCTGGAAGGGGTGAGCGCCGAGCGAGCGCCACAGATCGTGGCGGGCGCGTTGGTAGCTGAAGCGAGTATGAAGGCCCTGGCGATCGATACCGTGGACATTTGCCCCTGGGCGTTGCGAGAAGGGTTGATCTTGCGGAGACTCGACAGTGAAGCCGACGGCACGGCCCTGTTCGGAACCTCGGACGGCCTGGCCCAGCTCGACAAGGCGATAGCCAGAGGCGCCCGACGATGACCGACTCAGACGACACCAATTCCCAGACGCGACCGATCTCGGTGGCGGAGCTGCTGGCGAAGAACGGCACGATCGGTGCGCCGCCGGCCGGTGGCAGACGGCGGCGGCGCCGCGGCAACAGTGACGCCGTGACGGTCGCCGAGCTGACCGGCGAGATCCCGATCATGAACACGGGCGCGATGCGGGTGGTGGAGGAGCAGCGCGAACAGGCGCGTGCTGAAGCCACTCGAGAAGCCACTCGAGAAGCCACTCGAGAAGCCACCGAAGAAGTCCCCGAAGAACCTGCCGCCGAGGCCCACGCCGAGGCCCACGACGCTTCCCGTGACGAGGCCACCGACGCTGCCCCGGACGAGGCCGCCGCCGCGGCTCCGGAGGAGGCTCCGGTAGAGGCCACGGCAGAGGCGCCCGCGGAACCCGAGATCGAGCCGGCCCCCGCACTCACCGAGGCCGAATTGGACTACCAGGCCCATCTGCAGCAGCGCGACGTCGACCCGAATCCCATCGACTTCGCTCCGCCGCCCCGACGGTCGCAATCCCCGACGACCGGGGGGTTCGCCGCACAGTCCGGTGGAGCCGAGCAGATGCTGCCCGACCCCGTCATCGACGACGACGAGATGCTGGACCTCGGACCGGACGTCGACTTCGACGAGGTGCTGGACAAGCACGCGTCCGACGACGACGCAGCGGTCCCACAGGTGCCGTCCTACCTGCGGTCGACCGCGGACACGCTGTTCGGCGGGCAGTCCGTCGCCGACGACCTGGCCCGACGCGGGGTGGCGCCGGGACCCGAGGACATCGACCTCGGCGACGACACGGCCCCCGCCCGCGAGAAGGCCACCGCACCGGAGGCGACGACGGCATCCGACGGCGCCCCGGGGTCTGCCGGACCGGAGGGCTCGGCCCTCGTCAGGGGCGTCTGGGTGGTGGTGCAGTGCATCCTCGCCGTGGCGTTCGGTGCGGGCCTCTTCATCGCCTTCGATCAACTCTGGCGGTGGAACACCATCGTCGCGCTGGTGCTGTCCGTGCTCGTCATCCTCGGCCTGGTGGTCGGGGTGCGGGTGGTGCGCAAGACAGAGGACATCGGCAGCACGCTGATCGCGGTGGCCGTCGGTGCCCTCGTCACGTTGGGACCCCTCGCTCTGCTTCAGTCGCACTGACCCGTCACACTGATCCCCCAAGTGCGCCCCGCGATCAAGGTCGGTCTCTCGACCGCCTCGGTATACCCGTTGAGGACCGAGGCGGCCTTCGAGTACGCCGCCCGCCTGGGGTACGACGGGGTCGAGCTGATGGTGTGGGCCGAGTCCGTCAGCCAGGACATCCCGGCCATCCAGCGGCTCGCCGAGCGCTACGACATGCCGGTCCTGAGCGTGCATGCGCCGTGCCTGCTCATCTCGCAGCGCGTCTGGGGTGCCGATCCCATCTCCAAGCTCGATCGCAGCGTCCGGGCCGCCGAGGAATTGGGCGCGCAGACGGTCGTCGTGCACCCGCCGTTCCGGTGGCAGCGACGGTATGCCGAGGGCTTCTCCGACCAGGTTGCCGAGCTGGAGCTGTCCAGCGACGTCATGGTGGCGGTGGAGAACATGTTCCCGTTCCGGGCCGACCGGATCTTCGGCACGGGCCAGCCGTCGATCTCCCGGATGCGCAAGCGCGGCGGGACCCCAGGGATAGCCGTGTCGGCGTTCGCACCGTCCTACGACCCCCTGGACGGCAACCACGCGCACTACACGTTGGACCTGTCGCACTCGGCGACGGCAGGCACCGATGCGATCGACATGGCGGGCCGGATGGGGGAGGGGCTGGTGCACCTGCACCTGTGCGACGGCAGCGGCGCCTCGACCGACGAGCACCTGGTGCCCGGACGGGGAACCCAACCCACCGTCGAGATCTGTCAGATGCTGGCGGCGAGCAGTTTCGTCGGCCACGTGATCCTCGAGGTCACCACGTCGGGCGCCCGGACGGCGGCGGAGCGGGAGCTGCTGCTCACCGAATCGCTCGAGTTCGCGCGAACCCACCTACTGCGTTAGGAATGGAGTCGTTCGTGAAGGAGTCCACGTCGTTCACCGACGCCATGGCGTTGGCGCCGGTGTCCTCGGACGCCGCTGCGGGCCGCGCGGTGTTCGCCGGCGAGCTGAACGCCCACTGGACCATCGGGCCCAAGGTGCACGGCGGCGCGATGCTGGCGCTGTGCGCGAAGGCCGCCCGGCTGGCGATCAGCGACCAGGCTGATCCCTCCAGCTCGGCGGGCGTGCAGCCGGTCGCGGTGTCGGGCAGCTTCCTCTGGGCGCCCGACCCTGGCGCGCTGCGCGTGGTGACGACGATCCGCAAGCGAGGCCGCCGCGTCAGCCTCGTCGACGTGGAGCTCGACCAGGGGGACCGCACGGCCGTCCGCGCGGCGCTCACCATGGGCGTGCCCGAACACGACGTCGCACCGCTGCTGTCGGTCAACCCCGTGGTGCCGCTGATGACGCCCGATCCGCCGCCGGGGCTCGAGCCGATTGGACCCGGGCATCCGATGGCCGACATCGTGCATCTGGCGCACGGCTGCGACATCCGGCCATCGTTGACCACGATGGCACCGCGCGCCGACGGTGGACCGCCGGTGATCGAGTACTGGGTGCGGCCCAGGGACGGCTCGCCCGACGTGCTGTTCGCCCTGCTGTGCGGTGACATCTCGGCTCCGGTGACCTTCGGTGTGAACCGATTCGGTTGGGCGCCAACGGTTCAGCTCACCGCCTACCTGCGGGCCATGCCGGCCGACGGCTGGCTGCGGGTGATGTGCACGACGACGCAGATCGGGCAGGAGTGGTTCGACGAGGACCACGTGGTGGTGGACTGCGAGGGGCGCATCATCGTGCAGTCCCGGCAGCTCGCGCTGGTGCCCGCGGCACCGTGACCCCACCCCCGCCGAGTGCACGATCGTCGTACGCAACCTGCGAGTAGGGGCGCGAACAGCCGTACTTTCGGTGCCGGCGGTCCGGCGTGCAATGCTTGGCTCCGTGGCAAGAATCGCGATCATCGGCGGCGGAAGCATCGGCGAGGCACTGCTTTCCGGGCTGCTCCGCTCGGGCAGGCAAGCCAAGGACATGGTCATTGCCGAGCGGCATCCCGACCGGGCCAAGTACCTGGCCGACACGTATTCGGTGCTGGTGACCACGGTGGCCGACGCGGCCGAGAACGCGGCCTACGTGATCGTGGCGGTGAAGCCGTCGGACGTCGAGTTGGTGATCGGCGACATCGCCGAGGCCGCCGCGCACGCGGACAACAACAGTGCCGAGCAGGTGTTCGTCACCGTCGCCGCCGGCGTCAGCACGGCCTTCTACGAGGCGCACCTGCCCGCGGGCTCCCCGGTCATCCGGGTCATGCCCAACGCTCCCGTGGTAGTCGGTGGCGGCGTCAGCGCCCTGGCGGCCGGCCGGTTCGCGACTGCCGACCAACTGAAGGAGGTGTCGGGCATCTTCGACGCCGTCGGCGGTGTCCTCACAGTGCCGGAATCCCAACTCGACGCCGTGACCGCGGTGTCGGGTTCGGGCCCGGCGTACTTCTTCCTGATGGTCGAGGCGCTCGTGGACGCCGGCGTGGCGGTCGGGCTGCCGCGGTCGGTCGCCACCGATCTGGCGGCCCAGACCATGGCCGGTTCGGCCGCGATGTTGCTGGAAAGCCTCGATCACGCCAACCCCTCGGGCGACGGAGCAATGGGTGCCGCGATGGACACCAGCCCCGCCGCGCTTCGGGCGACCGTGACCTCCCCGGGGGGCACCACTGCCGCTGGGCTGCGGGAATTGGAGCGAGGTGGCCTGCGCGCAGCGGTGGCCGAGGCCGTCGTCGCCGCAAAAACACGCTCTGAGCAGCTAGGAATTACACCGGAGTAGTTCAAGCAATTCAAACTGATTAACCCACACCCGTCGCAATAACCCCAGTGGCCACGCTATTCTCCGTGAGGTATGCGCGCTCCTGCGCCAGCGGTGGGGAAGCCGTTGGACAAGGCGTGCCTGATTGATTGGGTTGCGATGACGTCTATGAACGGGCCATCTTCGCGGGATTCGGCCAGCGGCAAATCTGCGCGCGATGGCTCCGGCGGTGAGCCTCCACGGCAGCAATTCCTGACCGTCGCGGAAGTGGCGAGCCTGATGAGGGTCAGCAAGATGACGGTCTATCGGCTGGTTCACAACGGCGAACTGCCCGCGGTGCGGGTGGGCCGCTCGTTCCGGGTGCACGCCAAGGCCGTGCACGACCTCCTGGAGACGTCGTACTTCGACGCAGGCTAGGGGCCGGCCGGTCCGCGCCCGCGGCGAGCGTAGCGGCCCGGGGAACATCACGCCGTTTTCGTCGCTGCGCGGATGCCGGGTAAGGTGACGAGTCGGTTCTCCCGGCACAGATGCGCGGGAGATGTCTTAGGTAGCGGAGTTCATGGGTTCAGTCATCAAGAAGCGGCGCAAGCGCATGTCGAAGAAGAAGCACCGCAAGCTGCTTCGTCGTACTCGGGTGCAGCGCAGAAAACTTGGCAAGTAGCCGCCAGCTTCTCCCGTAGGCTGAGCCGATGGATTCGACGGGCCGGCCTCCACCGGGGCCCGGGCAGGGCGCACGCGACGACTCGGTCGGCACCGGCACGCAGGACACGGTGCATCAGCCCAAAGTGGTGCTGGTCACCGGCGCGTGCCGGTTCCTCGGCGGCTATCTCACCGCCCGCCTGGCGCAGAACCCGTCGATCGACCACGTCATCGCCGTCGATGCCGTCTCGCCGAGCAAGGACTTGCTGCGCCGGATGGGACGCGCGGAATTCGTCCGCGCTGACATCCGGAACCCGTTCATCGCCAAGGTGATTCGCAATGGTGGCGTCGACACGGTGGTGCACGCCGCCGCCGCGTCCTACGCCCCGCGTGCCGGGGGGCGGGCCGCGCTCAAGGAACTCAACGTGATGGGCGCGATGCAGTTGTTCGCGGCCTGCCAGAAGGCTCCGTCGGTGCGGCGGGTCATCCTGAAGTCCACCTCCGAGGTCTACGGCTCGAGCCCGCGGGACCCGGTGATGTTCACCGAGGACGGCAGTTCGCGCCGGCCGCCGGGCGAGGGCTTCGCCCAGGACAGCATCGACATCGAGGGTTACGCGCGCGGTCTGGCGCGTCGACGCCCCGACATCGCGGTGACGATCCTGCAGGCTGGCCAACATGATTGGGCCCGCGATGGACACCGCGCTGTCGCGGTTCCTCGCCGGGCCGGTGGTGCCGTCGGTGCTCGGCCACGACGCGCGCCTGCAACTGCTGCACGAGCAGGATGCGCTCGGGCGTCCTCGAGCGGGCGACGATGGCCGGCCGCTCGGGCACCTTCAACGTCGGGGCGACGGGCATCATCATGATGTCGCAGGCGATCCGGCGGTCGGGCCGGGTGCCACTGCCGGTGCCGAGGTCGGCGTTGGCTGCGGTTGATTCGCTGCGCCGCGCCACCCGGTACTCCGAGCTGGATCGCGAGCAGCTGAACTACGTCAGCTACGGCCGGGTGATGGACACCAGCCGGATGCGCAAGGACCTAGGTTACAACCCGAGGTGGACGACGGCGGAGGCTTTCGACGATTACGTGCGCGGTCGAGGTTTGACGCCGATCATCGATCCGCGATGGGTACGCTCGGTCGAGAGTCGCGCCATTTCAGCAGCAGAGCGTTGGGGGCGTTAGTCTTGGTGTTCACGGTGGGGAGAAGGTGGCGAAATGGCGGGCGAGTCCAAGGCTAAAGTTATTCCGCTACATTCCAATTCGAGTCGCGCGTCGGCTCAGCGCAGGGCTGCGGCACGGGTGGACGGCGCGCGTCGGCATCCGTCGCTGCTCGAAGAGCCGGGAACGCGGGCGAGTGCCGAGCAGATCGCCGCGGTCGTGCGGGAGATCGATCACCGCCGCGGCGCCGCGGCGGGCACGTCCTCCGACGAGGGCCCCAACGAACTGGCGCAACGCATCGCGACGGTCGCCGAGTTCCTTCGCAAACGGCTCTCCGGTGACTACACCGTCGACGAGTTCGGCTTCGACAAACACCTCAACGAGGCAATCTTCCTACCTTTGCTGAGAGGGCTGTTCCGCAACTGGTTCCGGGTCGAGGTCAGTGGCATCGAGAACCTGCCGGAGAGCGGCGCTGCGCTCGTCGTGGCAAACCACGCCGGCGTCCTGCCGCTCGACGGGCTGATGGCCTCGGTCGCCGTGCACGACAACCATCCCGGCCACCGCGACCTTCGGCTGCTGGCCGCCGACATGGTCTTCGAGATGCCGGTCATGGGACAGGCCGCGCGCAAGGCGGGGCACACGATGGCCTGCACCTCCGACGCGCACCGGCTGCTCGCGGCGGGCGAGCTGACCGCCGTGTTCCCCGAGGGCTACAAGGGTCTGGGCAAGAACTTCCGTGACCGCTACAAGCTGCAGCGGTTCGGGCGCGGCGGTTTCGTGGCAGCGGCGCTGCGCGCGGGCGCACCAATCGTGCCGTGCTCGATCGTCGGGTCCGAGGAGATCTACCCGATGATCAGTGACGTCAAGCTGCTGGCGCGGCTGCTCGGGTTGCCGTACTTCCCGATCACGCCGCTGTTCCCGCTGGCGGGGCCGCTCGGCCTGGTTCCGCTGCCGTCGAAGTGGCACATCCAGTTCGGTGAGCCCATCTCCACCAATGACTACGACGAGTCGGCGGCCGACGATCCGATGGTCACGTTCGAGCTGACCGACCAGGTCCGCGAGACCATTCAGCAGACGCTGTACCAGCTGCTGGCCAACCGAAGGAACCCCTTCCTCGGCTGATCCGAGCTGACTACGCCGTGGCCGTCTTGTTCTGCCCGGCGATCATCCGCTTCATCGCCGCGTCGCGGCCGGCCGCGATCTGAGCCGTCACCTCGGCGTGGTCGTCGGAGTTGGTCGACTCGCCGAACAGCGTCACGATGCTCGTCAGCACGGGCTGGCCGTCGTCGTCGGTGACCTCCCCGCGGACCTCGGTGATGACCGCGCCGTGCGACTCGATGACCGAGTCCAGGTAGGAGTCGAACCACAGCTTGTCGCCGACCACGATCGGACGGTGGAACACCAGTTTCTGGTCGCGGTGCAGCACGCGCTCCATGTTGATCGGCACGTCGAACTGGTTGAAGATCTCGGCCTGCACCCGCCGTCCCGCCACGGCCACGAACGTCAACGACGCGATCAGCGCGTCCTGACCGCACTCGGCGGCGGCGGTCTCCGTGTAGTGGGCGGGGTGGTCGTCCTTGACCGAGCGGGCGAATTCGCGCACCTTCTCGCGGTCGACCAGGAAGTAATCGGGATACCTGTAGTGCGTACCGATGATGTCTTCGGCGATGCTCATGTCTTCGGTGCTCCCGCTCCGTGCTCCTGGGTCCAGCGGCGCCGAGCCTATCAGCGACTGCTCAGCCGCCATTCCCGCGACGGGAGACCACCGCGGCCAACGCCCCGCCGGCCGCGCCGAGCGCCAACGCCGAGGGCACGCCGATCCGGGCGGCCTTGCGGGCGGTGCGGAAGTCGCGAATCTCCCAGCCGCGCTTGCGCGCCAGATCGCGCAGGGCGGCATCGGGATTGATGGCCACGGCCGTGCCGACCAGGGACAGCATCGGCACGTCGTTGATGCTGTCGGAGTAGGCGGTGCAGCGCCGGAGGTTCAGTCCCTCCCGGATGGCCAGCGACCGCACGGCGTGCGCCTTGCCAGCACCGTGCAGGATCTCGCCGACGAGGCGGCCGGTGAAGACGCCGTCCACCGATTCGGCCACCGTGCCCAACGCGCCGGTGAGCCCGAGCTTGCGGGCGATCGTGGCGGCGAGTTCGTACGGCGTCGCGGTGACGAGCCACACCTGCTGGCCGGCGTCCAGGTGCATCTCGGCCAGCGCCCGCGTGCCCTGCCAGATCTTGTCGGCGATGATCTCGTCGTAGATCTCCTCGCCGACCTCGAAGAGCTCCGAGGTGCGGCGACCCTCGATGAACGCCAGCGCCTTGGTCCGCCCGGCCGCGACGTCGTCGCTGTTCTCCTTGCCGGTCAGCTGAAATTTGGCCTGCGCGTAGCCGAACCGCGCCAGGTCGCCGTAGGTGAAGTACTTCCGCGCCGCCAGGCCGCGGGCGAAGTGCACCAGGGAGGAGCCCTGCACCAGGGTGTTGTCGACGTCGAAGAACGCCGCGGCCGTCAGGTCTGGCGGCGGAGAGTCGGTGTCCGACGCCGGGTCGTCGAGGATCCGGTCGACGGCCTCGGCCTCCCCGCCGGCCTGGCGACCGGCCTCAGCCCCTGATTCGGACACCCTTCAACACTAGGGCACGGGATACTGGGTGCCGTGGACGAGCGGCCGGCGGCGCAGGGGCGCAACGACCGGGTGGCCAGTACACCGTCGAGTTGTTGACCCGGGCTCGCTGCAGCCTGTGCGAGAAGGCCGCCGCGGTGCTGGCCGGCCTGGCGGAGGAGTTCGGGTTCGTCGTCTCCAGCATCGACGTCGACGCTGCCGCGGCGGCGGGAGATCCGACGCTGCGGGCCGAGTACGGGGATCTGCTGCCCGTGGTGCTGCTCGACGGGGTGCAGCACAGCTACTGGGAGGTGGACGAGGACCGGCTGCGGGCGGATTTGGAGGTCCGGAGGGCAGGAGCGTAGCGACCCGGGGAATGGGTCCGGAGGGCAGGAGCGTAGCGACCGGGAAACGGCTTTCGATGAAGCGCTAGTGACGCTCACCGCAAATTTGGTCGGCGGGCTGATGGACGACTATCTTCGATGACGTGGTGACTGTCCTGGTAAGGGAGCCATGAGCCTCTTACTCTTCGGGGTTTCGCATCGCAGCGCCCCGGTATCCGTGCTGGAACAACTGAGCACCGACGAGTCCGATCAGGCGAAGATCGTCGACCAGGTGTTGCAATCCTCACTCGTCACCGAGGCCATGGTCCTGTCGACGTGCAACCGCGTCGAGATCTACGCCGTGGTGGAGGCATTCCACGGCGGATTGTCGATCATCGGCCAGGTGCTCTCCGAGCATTCCGGCCTCTCGTTGGGCGACCTCACCAAGTACGCCTACGTCCGCTACGCCGAGGCGGCCGTCGAGCACCTGTTCGCGGTGGCCAGCGGCCTGGATTCCGCGGTGATCGGCGAGCAGCAGGTGCTGGGGCAGGTGCGCCGCTCGTATGCCTCCGCCGAGGCGAACCAGACCGTCGGCCGCACCCTGCACGAACTGGCCCAACGCGCGCTCCAGGTCGGCAAGCGCGTGCACTCGGAGACCGGCATCGACGCCGCAGGCGCCTCGGTCGTGTCGGTGGCACTGGACATGGCCGACCGGAAGCTGTCCGGGCTGGCGGGTCGCTCCGCAGCGGTCATCGGCGCCGGTTCGATGGGGTCGCTGGCCGCCGCCCACCTGGTGCGGGCCGGCATCGGCCGGGTGCACGTGGTCAACCGGTCGCTGCCGCGCGCCGAGCGGCTGGCCGAGAACCTGCGGGCCCAGGGCGTCGACGCCAAGGCCTTCCCGTTCGACCACATCCCGCCGGTGCTCGCCGACGCCGACGTCGTGGTGTCGTGTACCGGGGCCGTGCGCCCCGTGGTCTCGCTCGCCGACGTGCACCGAGGCCTTGCGCACGGCCAGGAACCCAAGCAACTGGTCATCTGCGATCTGGGCATGCCCCGCGACGTCGACCCGGCCGTCGCCGGCCTGCCCGGCGTCTACGTCGTCGACATGGACCGCATCCAGCGCGAGCCCGCCGCGCGGGCGGCCGCCTCCGACGCCGAAGCGGCCCGCACGATCGTCGCCGCGGAGGTCGGCAACTACCTTGCCGGACAACGGATGGCGGAGGTCACGCCGACCGTGACCGCACTTCGCCAGCGCGCCGCCGACGTCGTCGAGGCCGAACTGCTGCGGCTGGACAACCGGCTGCCCGAGCTCGAGGCCGCCCACCGCGACGAGGTCGCGCGCACCGTCCGCCGCGTCGTCGACAAGCTCCTGCACGCGCCGACGGTCCGCGTCAAGCAACTGGCCAGCGCGCCGGGCGGCGACAGCTACGCCGAGGCGCTGCGCGAACTGTTCGAGCTCGACCCGCAGGCCGTCGATGCCGTCTCCGGTGGCGAATTGCCTTTCATCGCAACGGATTTGGCAGGAGTCGACCCGCGACTGGACGCCGGTAAGACTGAGTAATCACTTGGCATTCACGCGCGACACGGCAATCCGGATCGGCACCAGGGGCAGCCTGCTGGCCACCACCCAGGCCGGTCTGATCAGAGACGCCCTGCTCGCCAAGGGGCACGCCGCCGAACTCGTCGTCATCTCCACCGCCGGCGACCGGTCGAGTGAGCCCATCGCCGACATCGGCGTCGGAGTGTTCACCGCGGCCCTGCGCGACGCCATCGCCGACGGCCGCGTCGACGTGGCCGTGCACTCGTACAAGGATTTGCCGACCGCCAACGACGACCGGTTCGTCATCGCCGCCATCCCGCCCCGCGAGGACGCCAGGGACGCCTTGGTGGCGCGCGACGGGCTGGTGCTGGGGGAGTTGCCGGCCGGTTCGGTGATCGGCACGTCGAGCCCGCGGCGGGCGGCGCAGCTTAGAGCACTGGGTCTCGGTTTGGAAATTCGCCCCCTAAGAGGCAACCTAGACACCAGGTTGAACAGGGTAAGCAACGGTGATCTCGACGGCGTCGTCGTCGCCCGGGCGGGACTGGTCCGCATCGGACGGCAAGGCGACGTCACCGAGACTCTGGAGCCGGTGCAGATGTTGCCAGCACCGGCCCAGGGTGCACTCGCGGTGGAGTGTCGCGCGAGTGATACCGAGCTCGCCGCGCTGCTGGCGGAGATGGACCATTCCGACACGCGCGTCGCAGTCACCGCGGAGCGAACCCTGCTCGCCGAGCTGGAGGCGGGGTGTTCCGCGCCGGTGGGTGCGATCGCGGAAGTGGTCGAGTCCATCGACGAGGAGGGCAACGTCTTCGAGGAGCTGTCGCTGCGCGGTTGCGTGGCGGCGCTGGACGGATCCGACGTGATCCGTGCGTCCGGTATCGGGACCCCCGAACGGGCCCGGGAGCTTGGGCTCTCGGTGGCCGCGGAGTTGTTCGATCTGGGGGCGCGGGACGTGTTGGATCAGCGGACGACAGAGCGGGAGTGAAGGATGACGACCCGAGGGCGCAAGAGCAAGCCCGGCCGCATCACGTTCGTCGGTTCAGGCCCCGGTGATCCGGGCCTGCTGACGACGAGGGCGCGCACGGTACTGGCCAACGCGGCACTGGTCTTCACGGACCCTGACGTGCCAGAGGCGGTGCTCGCCATGGTTGGCTCCGAGCTGCCGCCGACGTCGGGACCCGCGGAGGCGGCGCCGGCGAACGACGACGCGGCACCGGCGGAGACGCCGGCCCCGTCGCCACCCTGCCCGGCGGCGCGGATGTTCGCCCCGCGCTGGGAGATCCGACCGAGGTGGCCAAGCTGCTGGTGCACGAGGCGCGCAACGGCGTCGACGTCGTGCGGCTGGTGGCGGGCGACCCGCTGTCGGTCGACTCCGTCATCACCGAGGTGAGCGCGCTGGCGCGCACCCAGGCGCACTTCGAGATCGTGCCCGGTCTCGCCCCGGCGGCCGCGGTGCCGACGTACGCCGGGCTGCCGCTCGGCTCGTCGCACACCGTGGCCGACGTCCGCGGCGACGTGGACTGGGCCGCGCTCGCGGCCGCACCGGGACCGCTGATCCTGCACGCGACGGCGACGCACCTGCCCGACGCGGCCCGCACGCTGATCGAGTACGGGCTGACCGACACCACGCCGTGCGTCGTGACCGCGAACGGCACGACGTGCCAGCAGCGTTCGGTGGAGTCGACGCTGGCCGGGCTGCTCGACAAGGCCACCCTCGCGGGCACCGACCCGGCCGGTCCGCTGGCCGGTCCGCTGGTCGTGACGATCGGCAAGACCGTCGCCAACCGCGCCAAGCTGAACTGGTGGGAGAGCCGGGCGCTGTACGGCTGGACCGTGCTGGTGCCGCGCACCAAGGACCAGGCCGGCGAGATGAGCGACCGGCTGGTCGCGCACGGCGCGCTGCCGATCGAGGTGCCGACCATCGCCGTCGAGCCGCCGCGCAGCCCCGCGCAGATGGAGCGCGCGGTCAAGGGTCTGGTCGACGGCCGCTTCCAGTGGGTCGTGTTCACCTCCACCAACGCCGTGCGCGCGGTGTGGGAGAAGTTCAACGAGTTCGGTCTCGACGCGCGGGCGTTCTCCGGCGTGAAGATCGCCTGCGTCGGACAGGCGACCGCCGATCGGGTGCGCGCATTCGGCATCAACCCCGAGCTGGTGCCCTCCGGTGAGCAGTCGTCGCTCGGCCTGCTCGACGAGTTCCCGCCGTACGACGACATCTTCGACCCGGTCAACCGGGTGCTGCTGCCGCGCGCCGACATCGCCACCGAGACGCTGGCCGAGGGCCTGCGGAAGCGCGGCTGGGAGATCGAGGACGTCACCGCCTACCGCACGGTGCGGGCAGCACCGCCGCCGGCGCAGACGCGCGAGATGATCAAGACCGGCGGATTCGACGCGGTGTGCTTCACGTCGAGCTCGACCGTGCGCAACCTCGTCGGCATCGCGGGCAAGCCGCACGCGAGGACGATCGTCGCGTGCATCGGGCCCAAGACGGCCGAGACCGCAGCCGAATTCGGCTTGCGGGTCGACGTTCAGCCCGAGACGGCCGCGGTGGCCGTCTGGTCGACGCGCTGGCTGCGTACGGCGCTCGCCGAGCACTGCCGCCGCGGCTGCGCGCCGAGGGCTGCCCTGCCGCCGCCGCGCAAGAAGAGCTCGCCGGAAGTCGATGCAGGAGGTCGCGTGCCGAGCTTCCCGAGCCACCGGCCACGCCGGCTGCGGTCGACCCCGGCGCTGCGCCGGCTGGTCGCGCAGACGTCGCTGGAGCCGCGGCATCTGGTGCTGCCGATGTTCGTCGCGGACGGCATCGGCGAACCGCAGCCGATCGCGTCGATGCCGGGAGTCGTTCAGCACACCCGTGATTCGCTGCGCAAGGCGGCCGCCGAGGCCGTCGCGGCGGGCGTCGGCGGGCTGATGCTGTTCGGCGTGCCGCGCGACGAGGACAAGGACGCCCGGGATCGGTCGGCATCGCCGACCGGACGGCATCCTCAACGTCGCGCTGCGCGACCTGGCCGCCGATCTCGGCGACGACACGGTGCTGATGGCCGACACGTGCCTCGACGAGTTCACCGACCACGGCCATTGCGGCGTGCTGGACGGCGCGGGTCGGGTCGACAACGACGCGACCAACGTCCGGTACGTCGAACTTGCCGTGGCGCAGGCGAATTCGGGCGCGCACGTGGTCGGCTCCGAGCGGCATGATGGACGGCCAGGTCGCGGCCATCCGGGACGGTCTCGACGCGGCGGGTCACACCGACGTGGTGATCCTTGCCTACGCGGCGAAGTTCGCGTCCGGCTTCTACGGCCCGTTCCGCGAGGCGGTCGAGCTCGAGCCTGCAGCGGCGACCGCCGCACCTACCAGCAGGACCCGGGCAATGCGCGAGAGGCGCTGCACGAGGTCGAACTCGACATCGACGAGGGCGCCGACATGATCATGGTCAAGCCGGCGATGGCCTACCTCGACGTGGTGCGCGCGGCGCGCCGACGTCTCGCCGGTTCCCGTTGCGGCGTATCAGGTTTCGGGTGAGTACTCGATGATCAGCGCGGCGGCGGCCAACGGCTGGATCGATCTGCGGACCGTCGCGCTGGAGACGCTGACCAGCATCCGTCGGGCCGGCGCCGACATCGTGCTGACCTACTGGGCGGCTGAAGTCGCCGACTGGCTGGCGTGACGGATCAACAGCACGGGCCCACCGCCGGGACGGGCCCGCCTCCCGTCCCGAGGACGTCGACACCGGTTTCTGGCTGTGGATCGTCGCGTTGCCGCTGATGGTGATCGGCTACGTCGTCGACCTGGTGGCGCGTCCCCGACCCATCGCAGGCGGCCCGGCGGGCTGGTGTACGGCGTCTCGGCGTCTTCCTCGCTCGTGGTCGCGTCGGTCGTGCTGACGTTCCTGCTGCTGATGCGGCAGGGCTACCGCTGGACGCGGACGCTGCTCACCGGCGGTGGCGCGGCGACCATCGTCTACGCGCTGTCGAACCTGTTCGCCGTCGACCGGCCCCCGGTGGCCGCCATGGTCTACGCGGCGACCGCGATCGTCGGGTCGGTGTGCATCGCGGGCGGCGTCTATCTGCTGCATCGCAAGGACGCCCACGCCTTCTTCACGCGCTGAGCGGGACGATAGGCTGGCCCGACCATGCCAGCCACGCCCCCACCGCGTCACGCTGCCGTCGGCGGCCCCGCACCGTCACGGTCGCCTTCTGGTGCTGGGTGGCGGCCGCCGTGCTGACCGCCGCCTTCGGCATGCTGTTGGCGACCCAGTCACCGCAGGTACGCGCTGTTCTTCCAGCTGGCCGGAGGCTGCTGGTCGTCGTGGGGCTGGCGCAGGGCTACCTCGCCGGGCGGGCGCGCAAGGGCATGAAGCGCTTCGCCAGCGCGGGGGTCGGCCTGGCCATGGCCTCGGTCGCGTTCCTCGCGGCGCTGCTGCTCTTGGTCGGCGTCGGTGCTCGGCGTCGCTCATCGTTGCCGTGATCATGATCCTGCTGATCACCGGTTCGGCGATGACTCAGCGTCCGACGTCGCAGCC
The DNA here is from genome assembly GCA_963846985.1 of uncultured Actinomycetota bacterium. Lineage (GTDB taxonomy): Bacteria > Actinomycetota > Actinomycetes > Mycobacteriales > Mycobacteriaceae > Mycobacterium. The sequence goes on along the minus strand of CAWJYC010000008.1, from coordinate 27,240 downwards.
CTGGTACGACGAGCCAGGCCGCGGTATGACCGAGACGCAGGCGGCCAGGCGTCGACGGTGCTGTTCGCCGAGCCGGGCGCGTCGCCTGTGGTGGCTGCTGGCGGGTCCGCTGTCGGCGGCGACGATGCTGCCCCTCCAGGTGTCCTCGGGGTACGGGTGGCGGCCGCTGCTGCCGCTCGTCTTCCTGGTGCTGGTCACCGGGTTCCTCGGCCTGCAGGTCAAGGCGGCGCGCATCCACACGTCGGTCGAGCTGACGCCGGACTACCTGCGGCAGGGCGCCGAGACCATCCGCATCTCCGAGATCGTCAAGATCTACCCGGAGGCCGACGGTGCCGAGGTGCCGACTGTGGCAGTCGGCGCGGGCCTTGGGCGAGTTGACCGGCGTCCCGCGCGGCAGCACCGGCATCGGGCGTGAAGCTCAGCAGCGATCGGCGCGCGCAGGCGTGGGCGCGCAAGCACCGCCGGTTGCGGGCCGCGCTCGACTCCGTCGTCGACGGGCGGGCGTCGTGAGGGTCCGCACCATCGTCGAGTTGGTCGTCGCCGCGGTGGCCGCGATCGGCGCGGTCGCGAGCTGGCTGGGCGCGCGGGCCGCCACGATGGCCGCTCCCGTCATCGCCTCGGAGCCGTCGATGCCGACGCTGACGTACGACCCGTCGCTGATCGTGCTCGCGCTGCTGCTGGCCACGGTCGCCGCGGTGGCCGCCGTGCTCGGGGTCGCGGGGTTGCGCCACCGGCGGTGAACCTCAGCGGTTGGTACAAAGTGCGTTTTCTGTAACACTGTTCCCATGACTGAACTCGCCGACCCCCGCCAGCAGGCCGACGCCCTCCCGCTCGGGCCTGACTCGCTGGTGTGGAAGTACTTCGGCGACAACCGCATGTATCTGATCGGGCCGCGGCCCGCCGTCCTGCAGAACATGCTCGCCGAGCTCGGGCAGGGCGTGCTGGACCACTCGGTGTTCTTCTCCGACACGGCTGCTCGGGTCAAGCGGTCGATCCCGCCGATCATGATGACGGTCTACGGCGCGCCGGACTCCGGCGAGGGCACCCGGGTGCGGGACTTCCATCGCGACATCAAGGGCGACATGCCTGCGCTGGGGTGCAACCGCTACCACGCGCTGGACCCCGACACCTACTTCTGGGCGCACGCCACGTTCGTCGAGCAGGTGCTGTACTTCGCCGACACGTTCGTCAAGCGGCTCACCGACGGCGAGAAGGAACAGATCTACGCCGAGTCCAAGACGTGGTACCGCCGCTACGGGGTCAGCGACCGACCGATGCCCGCCGATTACGCGGCTTCCAACGGTATTGGGATCAGATGATGGACGACATCCTCGTCGCCCACCCGACCGCGAAGTACGGCGTCGGCTACGTCACGAAGGGCTTCCCGCGGCCGAAGGGAGTTTCGCCGCTGGCGTGGCGGCTGGTGTCCCCGGTGTTCGATCCCGTCGCCGCGTTCCTCACCACCGGTGGCATGCCGCCGCGCGCCCGCGATCTGCTGGGCCTGCCGTGGAGCCGGCGTCAGGAGCTGGCGTACCGGGCGTTCGCGGCGGCTGTGGCGGTCGCGACCGGTGAACTGGGTGTGGGATCGGCTGCCAATGAGGGTGCGCTACAACACCTTCGCGCAGGATGGCTATGCCAGGCGGCTGACGGCGACCGAGGCGATCCTCGACGCGGCGCTGGTCGAGTTCGAGCGCCACGGCTTCCAGCGGGTCGCGCTCGACGACGTCGCGCGCCGCGCCGGTGTCAGCCGCACGACCATCTACCGCAGGTTCGCCAACCGCGACGAGTTGGTGGCCGCCGTCATCGAACGCGAGAACGTCGTGCTGTTCGCCGACATCGCCGCGGAGCTGAAGCACGCCGAGAAGCCGGCGAACTACTACGTCGAGGCGTTCACGCAGTCGATCCTGATGTTCCGCAGACACCGGGTGCTCAACCAGATGATGACCGACGAGCCCGCCCTGGTGCTGGAGCTGGCCGCCAGCACTACGGCGCCGCGATCGAGCGGATGGCCGAGGCGCTGCGGGTGATCTTCCCCGCGGGCTTCGCCGACCGGATCGGCGCGGCCGCCGTCAACGACCTGGCCGACACGATCCTGCGCTATGCCGCCATGGTGCTGCTGCTGCCGAGCGCCGAGCCGCTGGACACCCCCGACGAGTTGCGGGCCTTCGCCGACCGGCACTTCGTGCCGAGCCTGCCCGCCGCGCTGCGCGCGGTGCCCGGTGTAGCGACCTGCAATGTTTCGTGCGTCACACTTTCGGGCAGCCTGTCGACATGGCACCGAAGCAGGACACCACGAGAAGCCCGAGCACGACATTCCGAGAAGCCCGAAGTCACCGATGAGCACGACGACAAGGCCAAGGAAATGGCCAAGGCCTACGAGGACGACCGTCCCACCGTCGCGCTGCCGGCACCAGCAACACCGTGACCGGACAGGCCGTGCGATTGGGTCGACGAGGACGGCAATCCCGAAGTTCGGCGAGGTCGAGGACGGCGAGGGCGTCAAGCGTGAGGACGTCTTGGGCACCCGGGAGAAGGCGATGGGCGAGAAGGACGAAGAGGACTAACTCCCTAAGCTGAATCGCGTGACGCCGCTCGACCAGATCGCCCCCGCCTTCCGCGACATGGCCCACGCGATCGTGTGGGCGTCGGTGGCCACCGTCGAACCGCGACGGCCGCCCGCGCTCGCGCATCCTGCACCCGTTCTGGGAGTGGGACGGCGTCGACCTGATCGGGTGGATCGCCACCGTGCCGACGCCGGTGAAGCGGGCCCACATCGCGGCGAATCCCGAGGCCGCCGTTAGCTATTGGACGCCAAGCCAGGACACCTGCAGCGCCGAATGCGCCGTGCAGTGGTACACCGACGACGAGACCCGCCGCTCCGTCTGGGACAAGTTCGCCAACGGTCCCGAGCCCGTCGGGTACGACCCGTTCATCATCCCGATGTGGGGCGACGGGCCGACATCCGAGCAGTTCGCGGTGTTGCGGCTGGCCCCGTATCGCCTGCGGGTGATGCCTGCCGCCGTCCTCACCAGGGGTGAGGGCCAAGCGATGGTGTGGTCGGCGCCGTTAGCCGCGTCGTAGAACGACGGCCTGGTCGAACGGCAGCCCGGCGAACACCGGCCCGCCACGGCTCCTTCGACCTGCGGGGCAGCCTCTAACTTCGTCACCAATCTGCGGATCGGTGACCGCGAACGTGCGGCCGTAGCGCTTGAGTTCGGCCGCCACCGGCTGCGCGTGATGTTCTTCAGCCAGTCGCGGTTGGGCCCGTAGGTGAGCAGGATCGCCACGCCGTCGATCGGTGCTGAAGACCGCTCAACGGTGTGCGGTAGGTCTTCCCGGACTGTGCGTCCGACGTGCTCGAGGATTGCCATCGTCGGCGCTGTATCCCGCCCACAGCTTCTGGATCGGGTTGGTGACGTACTTGTTGAATCGGGCCACCCATTGCGGTATTTGCATGGCGCCCATCAAACTCCCGGCCGTCCCTTTGCGGTAGGGGGTATTGCGGCACACTCGACCCATGGCCTACCTCAAGCCCCCGTGGTTCACCGCCAAGGTCTTCAACAAGGCCGCGATGGCGTTCGGGATCGGTGGCAGCGCGACGCTGACCGTGACCAGAGCGCGGCAGCAAGCAGCCGCAGCAGATCCCGGTCGTCGTCCCCGCGGTCGAGGGCGTCAAGTACCTGGTGTCGACGCGCGGCGAGTCGGAGTGGGTGCGCAACGTCCGCGCCGACCCGAACGTCCGTCGGCAAGACCAGGTACGCCGGCGACGATGCGACGTTCGTCAGGCCACCGAGGTGCCGGTCGAGCAGCGGGCGCCGATCATCGCCGTCTACCGGCCGCTGGCAGGCAAGGTCGTCGAGGGCTATTGGAAGCAGCTTCCCGACGACGCCGACCATCCGGTCTTCCCTTCGCGCTGACCCCGGCCGGCCGTGACGTGAGCTGGAGTAAGACCATCCTCGACCCGAATGCACCCGCAGCATTCGGTGACGGTGGCGACGACCGTCGCGTCCGACGTCGGCGCACTTCCGCTGGTGCCGAAGAACCCGCTGTCGCTATCGGCAGCTGCTCGAAGGTCGTGCGGGATCTTCAACACCGGTGGCGAGGTGCTCGAGCGCGGACGCCGGTGGCCCGGTCACCCGGATCGCAGCTGGGCCCGCAATGGATGGTTCCGCCTCTCGTCGCTGGTCACCTCCCCGAAGGGGATCGGCGATCGTGCTCGGCCCGCAACCACGCCTTCGGCGAGCGGTGCATCGTGCACGACGAAGTTCGTCACCTGGCGGCGACAGCCTGTTCGTCCTGCCCAACGAGCGATGGGTGCCCGCGCAAGCGGGCCCTGCAGCCGGTGTTCACCAGTCCACAACGTCCGGCGTTTCGGCGGCCACATGTCCCGTGCGGCGCAGGCGGCGGTCGATGACTGGCGCGCGTCGGCGCCCGATGGCCGGGCTGACGTCGACCTCGACCTGGCGTGCCGCCGGCTGACCATGCAGTCGCTTGGCCGCTCGATCTTCGGCATCGATCTCAACGAACGCGCGCGACGTGATCGCCGACTCCATGCACGTCGCCTCGTCTTACGCCGCCGACCGGGCGCTGCGGCCGGTGCGCGCACCGCGCTGGCTGCCGACCCCAGCCCGCCGTCGCGCCCGCGCCGCGGTGGCGACGATGCTTCGGCGTGACCGACGAGATCCTGCAGGCGTGCCGGGCCGATCCGACCCGGATGCCCCGCTCGTTCATGCGCTGATCGCGGCCGCCGACCCGGTGACCGGTGAAACCGCTCTCCGACCGCGACATCTGCAACGACCTGCTGATCTTCATGCTCGCCGGCCACGACACGACGGCGACGGCGCTGACCTACGCGCTGTGGGAGCTGGGCCATCATCCCGAGGTGCAGGACCGCGTCGCCGCAGAGGTTGCCGAGATCGGCGACCGCGAACTGACGCCCGCGGACGTGCCCCGACTCGGATACACCCGTTCAGGTGCTCCACGAGGCATTGCGGCTGTGCCCGCCCGCGGCGGGGGTCGGCCGGTTGGCGGTGCGCGGACATCGCCGTCGACGGCCACCGCGTTCAGGCAGGCAGTCATCGTGGCCGTCGGGAATCTAGGCGCGTGCACCGTGATCCCGACGCTGTGGGACCGATCCCGATGGTATTCGACCCCGACCGGTTCAGCCAGGACGCACGTCAAGCGCCGCGTCCGCGCTGGCAGTTCGTCCCGTTCGCCGGCGGGCCGCGGTCGTGCATCGGCGAACACTTCGCCCTGCCTGGAGACACGCTGGCGCTCGCCACGATCGTCCGTCCACCGAGGATCCGATCCCTAGCCGACGACTTCCCCGTCGAGGTGCCGTACACCACGGTCCAGCCGTCGCGCTCGGGTGAGCGCGCGAACACTCCTCCTACACCCTGTAGTTGACGCCGGGGGCGCTGCTGGGACACTGGACGACATGCGTGCTGACCCAAGGACGGACACCTCGGCACACCTGTTCGCCGAGGCGTCCGCCGTCATTCCCGGCGGGGTCAATTCGCCGGTCCGTGCCTTCAACGCGGTGGGCGGGACGCCGCGGTTCATCACCAGGGCGGCGGGCTGCTGGCTGACCGACGCCGACGACAACCGCTACGTCGACCTGGTGTGCTCGTGGGGGCCGATGATCCTCGGTCACGCGCATCCCGCCGTCGTCGACGCCGTGCAGCGGGCGGCCGCCGACGGCCTGAGCTTCGGGGCGCCGACCCCGGCGAGAGCGAGCTGGCCGAGAGATCATCGGCCGGGTCGCCGCCGTCGAGCGGATCCGTCTGGTCAACTCCGGCACCGAGGCCACCATGAGCGCCATCCGGCTGGCCAGGGGCTTCACCGGCAGGGCGAAGATCGTCAAGTTCTCCGGCTGCTACCACGGGCACAGCGACGCGCTGCTGGCCGACGCGGGCTCCGGCGTCGCGACGCTCGGCCTGCCGTCCTCGCCCGGCGTCACGGGCGCAGCCACAGCCGACACGATCGTGTTGCCGTACAACGACATCGACGCGGTCGAGGCGGTGTTCGCCGAGTTCGGGCCCGACATCGCCTGCGTCATCACCGAGGCGGCCGCGGGCAACATGGGCACGGTGCCGCCGCTGCCCGGCTTCAACGCGGGCCTGCGTCGCGTCACCGCCGAGCACGGCGCCCTGCTCATCTCCGACGAGGTGATGACGGGCTTCCGGGTCAGCCGATCCGGTTGGTACGGACTCGATCCCGTCGACGCCGACCTGTTCGCGTTCGGCAAGGTGATGAGCGGCGGCCTGCCCGCGGCCGCGTTCGGCGGCCGCGCCGAGGTGATGGAACGCCTTGCGCCGCTTGGTCCGGTCTACCAGGCGGGCACGCTGTCGGGGAACCCGGTCGCGATGGCCGCGGGACTGGCCACGCTGCGCGCCGCCGACGACGCCGTCTACGCCACGTTGGATCGCAACGCCGATCGCCTCGCGGGCCTGCTCACCGGCGCTCTCACCGAAGCGTCGGTGGCACATCGGATTTCGCGGGCCGGCAACATGCTCAGCGTGTTCTTCGGCGAAGGGCCCGTCGTCGACTTCGCCTCGGCGCGGGCCACCGAGACCTGGCGCTTCCCGCCGTTCTTCCACGCCCTCCTGAGCGCCGGCGTCTACCCGCCGTGCAGCGCCTTCGAGGCGTGGTTCGTCTCGACCGCCCTCGACGACGACGCCTTCGACCGCATCGCCGCCGCGCTGCCCGCCGCCGCCCGCGCCGCCGCGGCTGCGCCGAGGCCGGTATGACCGAGAAGACGATCGTGCACGTGATGCGGCACGGCGAGGTGCACAACCCGGACCAGATCCTCTACGGCCGGCTGCCCGACTTCCACCTCTCCGAGAAGGGCCGTGCCCAGGCCGCGCGGGTCGCCGACTGGCTCGTCGGCCATGACATCACCTACGTCGTCGCCTCACCGCTGGAGCGCGCGCAGGAGACCGCGGCGCCCATCGCCGCCACGCACGGACTGTCGATCGACACCGACGCCGACCTGATCGAATCGGAGAACGTCTTCGAGGGGGAGCGGGTCTCACCCGGTGACGGTGCGCTGCGCAACCCCCGCAACTGGTGGCATCTGCGCAACCCGCGCACGCCGTCGTGGGGCGAACCGTACGAGCACATCGCCCAGCGGATGCAGGCCGCGCTGTACCGGGCCAGGGATCACGCGAAGGGCCACGAGGCGGTCTGCGTCAGCCATCAGCTGCCGACGGCGACCCTGCGCCGGTCGCTCGACCGGGCTCAAGCTGCCCCACCTGCCGACCGCGGCCAACCGGATGTGCAACCACGCGTCGCTGTCGTCCTTCTACTTTCACGACGACGCGCTGGTCGGCTGGAGTTACGCGGAGCTGGCCGGACAGTGAGCGGGGGCTGGTGGCTGCCCTGGCCTGTCGGTGGCGATGGTGCTGACCGGCTGCGCGACCGGTGACGACGCCGTCGCCCAGGGCGGGGCACCTTCGAGTTCGTCTCACCGGGCGGCAAGACCGACATCTCCTACGATCCACCCGAAAGTCGAAGTCGCCCAGGCAAGATCAGTGGCCCGGAGCTGACCGACCCGGCCAAGACCGTCGGCGTCGACGATCTCGCGGGCAAGGTCGTCGTCGTCAACGTCTGGGGGCAGTGGTGCGGGCCGTGCCGCTCGGAGATCCCCGAGCTGCAGAAGGTGTACGACGCCACGCGGGCCGACGGCGTTGAGTTCCTCGGCATCGACGTCCGCGACGACAACCGCGACGCCGCAGTCGACTTCGTCACCGACCGCAAGGTCACGTTCCCCTCGATCTACGACCCCGCCATGCGCACCATGATCGCGTTCGGCGGCCGCTACCCGACCACCGTCATCCCGTCGACGATCGTGCTGGACCGCCAGCACCGGGTCGCGGCGGTGTTCCTGCGCGAGCTGCTCGCCGAGGACCTGACGCCCGTCGTGCAGAGGCTGGCGGCCGAGAAGTGACGGTCCTCGCGGTGAGCCTCGACCGCGTCGACCGGTTGGTGTCGGCGGGCCCGCTGCTGCTCGCCCTGCTCGTCAGCGCGCTGGCGGGGCTCGTGTCGTTCGCGTCGCCGTGCGTGGTGCCGCTGGTGCCCGGCTACCTGTCCTACCTCGCAGCGGTCGTCGGCGTCGAGGACGGCGACGCCTCCGCCGTCACGGTCAGGACCGCGCGGCTGCGCGGTGCGTCGGGGCGGCGGCGCTGTTCGTGGCCGGGTTCACCGTCGTGTTCGTGCTCGGCACGGTCGCGGTGCTCGGGCTGACGACGACGCTGCTGACCAACGAGCTGCTGCTGCAACGCATCGGTGGCGTGGTCACGATCGTGATGGGCCTGGTGTTCGTCGGGTTCATCCCCGCGCTGCAGCGCGAGGCCGCGGTTCACGCCGAAGCTGCTGTCCACCGTCGCGGGCGCGCCCCTGCTCGGCGCGGTCTTCGCTCTCGGCTGGACGCCGTGCCTCGGCCCGACGCTGACCGCGGTGATCGCCGTCGCGTCGGCCACCGAGGGCGCGGGCGTCGCGCGCGGCGTCGTCCTCGTCGTCGCGTACTGCCTCGGGCTCGGAATACCGTTCCTGCTCTTGGCCTTCGGGTCGGCCAGGGCCGTGCGGGGGCTCGGCTGGCTGCGCCGCCACACCCGGGGCATCCAGATCTTCGGCGGCGTGCTGCTGATCCTGGTCGGCGTGGCGCTGGTGACCGGCGTGTGGGCCGACTTCGTCTCCTGGGTGCGCGACGCCTTCGTCAGCGACATGCGGTTGCCGATATGACGCACCAGCCCCCCGCGGCCAGACACAGAATGCCGCCCACCCGGCGCGTCGGTGCACACATCGGCTGCTCGCGCTCCTGCGGAACACCTGGCGCGACGCTGACGTCGATGCGCACCGCGCTGGTGCTGCTGTTCCTGCTGGCGCTCGCGGCGATCCCCGGCGCGCTGCTGCCGCAGCGCAGCCTGAACGCGCAAGGTCGACGAGTACATCGCCGACCACACGCTGATCGGGCCCGTGCTGGACCGGCTGCAGGCTGTTCGACGTGTTCTCCAGCTTCTGGTTCACCGCGATCTACGCGCTGCTGTTCATCTCGCTGGTCGGCTGCCTGACGCCGCGGCTCGTCGAGCACGTCCGCAGGCCATGCGCGCCACGCCGGTGGCGGCGCCGCGCAACCTGGCCCGGCTGCCCAAGCACCAGAGCCTGCAGACCGTCGCGGCGACGCGGAGGATCGTCGCGACCGCCGTCGAGCAGCGGCTCAAGGGCTGGCGTACGCGTCCGCCGCGCGCGACGGCGACACCGTCGAGATCTCCGCCGAGAGGGGCTATCTGCGCGAACTCGGCAACATCGTCTTCCACTTCTCGCTGCTCGGGCTGCTGGTCGCGGTGGCCGTCAGGCAAGCTGTTCGGCTACGAGGGCAACGTCATCGTCATCGCCGACGGCGGCGCCGGGCTTCTGCTCGGCCTCCCCGGCCGCCTTCGACTCGTTCCGCGCGGGCAACACCGTCGACGGCACCTCGCTGCATCCGATCTGCCTGCGGGTCAACGACTTCGACGCCAACTACCTGCCGAGCGGGCAGGCGCTGAGTTCGCGGCGAACGTCGACTACCAGACCGACGACGACCTCGACACGCGACACGTGGCGGCCCTACCGGCTCGAGGTCAACCATCCGCTGCGCCTCGGCGGGGACCGGCTGTACCTGCAGGGCCACGGTTACGCCCCGACGTTCACCGTGACCTTCCCCGACGGGCAGACCAGGACGCAGACCGTGCAGTGGCGGCCCGACGATCCGATCACCCTGCTGTCCTCCGGCGTCATCCGCGTCGACCCGCCGGGCGGCACCTACCCCAAGACCGGCGACCGACGCAAGCAACCAGATCGCGATCCAGGGTCTGTTCGCGCCGACCGAGCAGCTCGACGGCACGCTGCTGTCCTCGAGCTATCCCGGCGCTGAACGATCCGGCCGTCGCGATCGACGTCTACCGCGGCGACACCGGCCTCGACACCGGCAGACCGCAGTCCCTGTTCACCCTCGACCACAGCATGATCGAGCAGAAGCGGCTCAACCGAGCAGGCGCGGGTCAACCTGAAGGCGGGCCAGTCGACGCCGGCTGAACGACGGCACGGTCGTCCGCTTCGACGGCGCGGTGCCGTTCATCAACGTGCAGGTCTCCCACGACCCGGCGCAGATCTGGGTGCTGATATTCGGCGATCACGATGATGGCCGGGCTGCTGGTGTCGCTGGTGGTCCGCCGTCGCCGGATCTGGGTTCGGGTTTCCCCGGCGCGCCGGGTACCGTAAGCGTCGAGCTGGGCGGACTTGCCCGCACCGACAACTCCGGGTGGGGCGACGAGTTCGAGCGGCTGACCGCGCGGCTGGTGCCCTCGGCGGAAGAAGACGGAAGAGAACGCTCGTGAACACTCGCACCACATCGACATCGGGCTTGCCCGCTACTCCGACCTGGCCTTCACGTCGACGATCGTGGTGCTGGTCCTCGCCCTCCTGCTGCTGGCCGTCGAACTGGCCTACAGCCGCAGCCGCCACGCCGACGCCAGGGAGCTGGTGTCCGCGGGCGCCGTTGCCGCCGACAGCGCCAGGCCCGGGGTCGTCGTCGACGCCCCGCGGCGCCTGGTCGACGAGCGCAGTCGGTCGGGCAGGCCTCGCGCTGGTGTACCTCGGCACGGCGATGCTGTTCGTCTGCATCGTGCTGCGCGGCCTGGCGACCTCACGCGTGCCGTGGGGCAACATGTACGAGTTCATCAACCTGACCTGCTTCAGCGGCCTGGTCGCGGCGGCCATCACGCTGCGTCGCCCCAAGTACCGCGCGCTGTGGGCGTTCGTGCTGCTGCCCGTGCTGATCCTGCTGGCCGTGTCGGGCAAGTGGCTGTACTCCAACGCCGCACCCGTGATGCCCGCGCTGCAGTCCTACTGGTTGCCGATCCACGTGTCGGTGGTCAGCCTCGGCTCCGGGGTGTTCCTGGTCGCGCGGCGTGGCGAGCATGCTGTTCCTGCTCAAGATGTCGCCGCTGGGCGACCCGGGCCGCGACGGCAGCGCTGGCCGCCATCATCGCGCGGCTTCCCGACGCGCAGACGCTGGACCGGATCGCCTACCGCACGACGATCTTCGGCGTTCCCGATCTTCGGGTTCGGCGTGATCTTCGGCGCCATCTGGGCCGAGGAGGCGTGGGGCCGCTACTGGGGCTGGGACCCCAAGGAGACCGTCGCGTTCATCGCCTGGGTCGTCTACGCCGCCTACCTGCACGCCCGCTCGACGGCGGGCTGGCGGGACCGCAAGGCCGCGTGGATCAACGTCGTCGGGTTCGTCGCGATGGTGTTCAACCTGTTCTTCATCAACCTGGTCGTGACCGGGCTGCACTCCTACGCAGGGGTGGGCTGAGGTTGACTCCTCCCGCCTCCGACCAGCCGCCGGAGTTTCCGATCGCAGCAGCGGTTCTCCGACCCCTCCCAGGCGATCCCGCCGGAGTGGACGGCGCCGACACCGCCCCACGGCATGCCCGTCGTGCGATGCCGTGCACCGCCGCCGGAACCCGCGGCGCAGGCGCCCTACCTGGATCTGTCGACCGTCGCGCTGCTCGGGTCAGCCCAAGCGCAAGCCGACGGCGGGCTGGCGGCGCTGGGTCTACCTCGGCGTCGTTCACGCTGGTCAACCTCGGCGAGGGCCGCAAGCCATGCGGCGCAACGAGCTGACCGCGCAGGCCGAGTCGGCCTCTTCGTGGGTGCTACCGAATCGCGTTGCTGTCGCTGAAGGGTGGCGTCGGCAAGACCACGATCACCGCGACCCTCGGCGCGACGTTCGCCTCCGCGCGTGGCGACCGCGTGATCGCCGTCGACGCCAACCCCGACCGCGGCACGCTGAGTCAGAAGGTGCCGCTCGAGACGCCGTCGACCGTGCGGCACCTGCTGCGCGACGCCGAGGGCATCAGCAGCTACAGCGACGTCCGCAGCTACACCTCGCAGGGCCCGAGCCGGCTGGAAGTGCTTGCCTCCGAGAGTGATCCGGCGGTCTCCGAGGCGTTCAGCAGCGAGGACTACCAGCGCACGCTCGAGGTGCTCGAGCAGCTTCTACAGCCTGGTGCTCACCGACTGCGGCACGGGCATGCTGCACTCGGCGATGTCGGCGGTGCTGAACAACGCCGACGTGCTGGTCGTCGTGAGCTCGGGTTCGGTGGACGGTGCCCGCAGCGCCTCAGCAACCTTGGACTGGCTCGACGCCCATGGCTATCAGCAACTGGTGGCCGAACTCGATCGCCGTCATCAACGCGGTGCGGCCGAGCGCGGGCCGGGGCGGATCGCGGGTCGATCAGGGGAAGGTCGCCGACCACTTCTCGCGGCGGTGCAAGGCGGTGCTGACGGTGCCGTTCGATCCGCACCTCGAAGAGGGCGCGGAGATCAGTCTCGACAGGCTGCGGCCGGAGACGCGCGATGCGCTGACTGGAATTGGCCGCGTCGGTGGCCGCCGGATTCCCCGGGACGCACTAGGCGTCGATCAGCGAGGATCCTTGCCGTGGTTGAGCCGGTTGAGGAAATCCGGATCGTCGTCGGGTCCGATGGTCCTGGTGCGCGGACGGTTCGCCGCTGCACGCAGCAGGCGACAGGCCCCATAGGACAGGCCCGCCAAGATGACGACGAGGAGAACGAACTGCAGCACAAAAACCTCCTGTCGAGTGAATATACGCGTCATCGGTAGGCTCGGGCCCGTGGCTGGTACGGAGGGTAGGAGCGAAGCGACCGGGGATTTCGGGTCGGAGGGCAGGAGCGGAGCGACCGGGGATTTCGGGTCGGAGGGCAGGAGCGGAGCGACCGGGGATTTCGCACCGGAGGGCAGCGGCGGCCCGGCTGGGCGACCGGGTTCCCGGATGGTGGTCGACGTGCTGGTCTACACGGTTGCCCGCATCCTGCTGGTCGCGTGCTCGCGTCGTCATCTGGTTCGGTGGGCACCTGCTGGGCATCGCGCGAGTTCCCGATCGTGGTGCCCGCTCTCTTCGCGATCGTGCTGGCGCTTCCGCTGGGCATCTGGCTGTTCGCCCCGCTGCGCACCGTGCCACCGCCAGCATCGCCGTCTTCGACGAGCGCCGCCGCCGCGACCGCGAACAACTGCAGGCCCGCCTGCGTGGTGACCAACCCCCAGCCGAGTGACGAAAGCATGACGACTGCACCACGGTCGGCGTTCGGGGCGGAATTCGTCGGCGCCGCAGGGTTTCTCAACTCGCCGACCTACGGGCTGCCGCCGACGTTCCTGATCGACGGTCTGAACGAGCGCATCGGCGAATGGCAGGCGGGCACCATGGACGTGCCGTCGTTCGACGAGTCGGTGCGTCGCGGGCGGGCCGCCTATGCCGACCTCGTCGGCGCGACCGTCGAGTCGGTGACGATGGGTGGCAGCGTGTCGGCACTGCTGGGGTTGGTCGCTGCGGCGATCCCCGACGGCAGCCGGGTCGCGACGCTGGCCGGCGAGTTCACCAGCACCACCTTCCCGTTTGCTGCTCAGGCCGCCCGCGGGGTGACCGTCACCGAGATGACGAGCCGAGGAGTTGGTCGCCTCTGCGGCGGGTTACGACGTCGTGACGGCGAGCCTGGTGCAGTCCGCCAACGGCGATCTGCTCGACGTCGACGGGTTGCGCACCGCGCTGGCGGGTGCCGTCACCATCACCGTCGTCGACGTGACGCAGGCGATCGGCTGGAAGGCGCTCGATCTTGGCTGGGTCGACGTCACGGCCGCGGCGGTCTACAAGTGGCTGTTGGCGCCGCGCGGTACGGCCTGGATGTCGTTGAGCGACAAGGTATCTGCGCTCATGACACCGCACCTCGCCAACTGGTACGCCGGCGAGGAGCCGTGGTCGTCGATCTACGGGCTGCCGCTGCGGCTGGCCGAGGACGGCCGCCGGTTCGATACCTCGCCCGCGTGGTTCGGCGCCTTCGGCGCTGGCCTGACGATGCCGTGGCTGGCCTCGCTCGACCGCGGCGCCGTCGAGGCGCACTGCCTGGGGTTGGCCACCAGATTGCGCACGGAATTCGAGCTGGCGCCGCTGAATTCTGCGATCGTGTCGCTGCCGTTCGCCGATGCCGCGGAGAAGCTTAAGCGGGCGGGCATCCGGGCGTCGGTGCGGGCTGGAGCGGTGCGGGTCGGCTTCCACCTGTATAACACCGATCACGATCTGCAGCAGCTCCTCGACGCCATGGCGGGCTGACAGCACGCCAGGGGCTAGCCGTCCAGCTGCCCGGCGATTCCGCGCTCGATGCCCTCCCGCGTCGTGGCGGGCAACACGACAAGACCATCGAGTTCCTTGCCAGCCAGCGTGTAGGCCCGCTCGCGTTCGTTCTGCGTCGCGCTGGAGTCGGCCGCCACGCTCAGCAGACTGCGGGCGCGAGCGATCCGCTGTTGATCCTCAGCGGAGAAGTCGCTGCGGCGCCGGCGGATCGCCTCGGTCTCGGCCGCATCGAACGCCATCGTGTAGTCCTCGACCGCCGCGAGGTACTGGGCGGCCGCCACCCGGTCGTCGAACAGGTCTTCGGCCTTGGCGGGGCGCAGCAGGTCCGCTCGCAACTTGGCCTTGTGAAAGGCCGTCGTAAGCGGTGCCCGCATGTCGGTCATCAACGGGAAGTCGAGCAGCTTTTCGGCGTCGAGTTCGTACTCCATCCACCGGGTGTCGGTCCTGGCGTGCTCATCGAGGGTGCGGGTGATGATGCGCCACATTGCGGCCGGGTTGGCCGAGGCGCTTCGTGACGGCTCCACCCTCGGGCGGTGCCGACGATCGCTGCACCCGCTGCCACACGTTGATTCCGGCGATGACGACGCCGATACCGGCACCAGCAGCAGCAGAAGCTCCGCCAACCGAAACACGATGCCCATCCCGTCAGGATGCCACTGTCCGTCGAGTGTGCGGTGAGGTCGACGACACGCCGGCGTGGACCGCCCTCACCGCACACTCGACGTGGGGATCAGCCGAACGCCAAGGCCGCCGCGACGGCGATCGACCACACCAGCATCGTCAGCCCGGTGTCGCGCAGGACGGGGATGAGGTCCTTGCCGCCGAGTCCGGAGCGGACGGGCGCCGCGGCCCGCACCGCGAGCGGCAGCGCCACCAGTCCGGCCGCGCACCACGGCGTCGCGAGCATCAACACCAGCGTCAGCACGAACGCCAGCGCCACCAGCACCTGGAACAGCACGCGGGTGCGCCCATCGCCGAGACGCACCGCCAGGGTGATCTTGCCCGATCTCCTCGTCGGTCGGAATGTCGCGAAGGTTGTTGGCCACCAGCACCGCCGACGACAAGGCGCCCGTCGCGACGGCGAGCGCGACGCCGACCCAGTCCACCCGCAGCGCCTGCGTGTACTGCGTGCCGAGCACGGCGACCAGCCCGAAGAACACGAACACCGCGACCTCGCCGAGCCCGATGTAGCCGTAGGGCTTCGAGCCGCCGGTGTAGAGCCACGCGCCGGCGATGCACGCCGCACCGACCGCGATCAGCCACGGCTGGCTGACGATCGCCAGCGCCAGGCCGGCCGACGGCGCCGACCCCGAGGCTGACCGCGCGCCGCGGTCGCACCGCGCGCGGTGAGGCCAGCCGGGACCCGACCAGCCGCAGCGGGCCGACCCGCTACGTCGTCGGTGCCGCGGATGCCGTCGGAGTAGTCGTTGGCGTAGTTGACGCCGACGATCAGGGCCAGCGAGACCACCAGCGCGAGCAGGGCCTTCCACCACACGGCGTCGCCGAGCCAGGCGGCGGCTCCGGTGCCTGCGATTACCGGGGCGACGGCGTTGGGCAGCGTGCGCGGACGGGCGCCCTCGACCCACTGCGCGAAAGTTGCCACGCCGGTCATCGTGCATGGAAGGGGTCGCGCGGCAGCCTTCAGTGGCCGACGCCGAGCAGGCTGGCCACCAGGTTGATGGTGATGGCCAGGATGATCGCGCCGAGCAGAAACGACAGCAGGGCGTGCCGAAGCGCCGCCATCCGTACCGGGCCGGGAGGTCAGGTCCGTGTCAGACACCTGGTAGGTCATGCCGAGGGTGAACGCAAGATACGCAAAGTCGCCGTAGTCGGGTCGGTATTTCTCGTCGTGAAAGTCGATGCCACCGTCGTCGGTCCCGCCGTAGTACAGCCGGGCGTATCTCAGCATGTAAATGGTGTGCACGGTGACCCACGCCGCGACGACGCTCAGTGTCCCGACCACGGCGGCGCCGACGTCACCGCCCGTCGCACCGGCGACGAGCAGGTAGCCGACGCCGCCGAGGCTGGCCACGCTGGCGAGCAGGACGGCGAGGTCGAGGATCCACGGGGTGGAGTCATCGTCGCGGTACCTGGTGGCGTGCGCCTTGGTGGCGTCGGCGTCCAGCCGTCCGACGATGAGCCAGGTCCACGTGAGGTAGGTCATTGCGGCGGCGATCCAGCCTGCAGGTGGCGAGTAGGGCCAGCCAGCGGTGAGTCCGACCGCGATGCCTACGGCCACTCCGAGCGGCACGGAAACCGCGATGCGCAGGCCGATCGGGGCGTCGGGGAGTCCCATCGCGGTGAGTCAACCACACGCCGCTGTGAACGCTCAATACTCAGCGCACTGCTCTGCCTTCAGTCGACCGTCACCATTCCCCGACTGGGGCGGAGGCATCACGAATTGCCTGTCGCGGACGAAGTCGGCGGGCTACCTCGGCTAGCGGGACGTTCGAATCCTGCGACAGTTTCTTGAGCAGATTGAAGGCGGATTCGGCGTCGACCTCGAATCGCTCCATGAGCATGCCCTTGGCCTGCCCGATGATGTCGCGGGAAGCCAGGGCGCGGCAAAATTGAATGTCTCGGCGCAGGATCGTCCACGCCAGTGTGGCGTAGCTGGCGAAGGCGGCTGCGTGGTCGGTTGATTGGTCGTCGAATGCGCCGGTGTCTTCGGCGTAGAAGTTCAGGGCACTGCTGGTTCGTGTGTGATTGACCGACATTGGGACGGATAGTATTGATCGGATCGGTGTGTGGCTCAACGCTTCTCGTCGGTATTTCGGCCAGCGCCGATCGGCGCTCAAATCGTCGACACGGACGATGTCGTGACGCTGGATGGCCTCGAGGCAGGGGCCCTGGTGGTGACGGTCTTGGACGACGTCGAGAATGGCGGGATACCGCCCGGTGGCGCTGGTGGTGTCGACGTGCTGGTGCCGGTGGAGCGCGGTGATGCCCGCATACCGGGCTCCCGGCACGTGACGGGCCGCCGCGCCGACGATCTCGTCGACCGTGAACAGCATGTCGGCCGGCGAGAGATTGGGCAGGTCGCGCAAGCAGGTTCCGCGGCGCGAAGGTGGAGGTCGCCAGGAGGACAGGTCGTCGGCCGTCTCCAAGCGACATTCGCGAGGCTGGGTGGGCATCGGGTCGCGCGCGGCCGTGGCGATGAGCGTTAGGGCGGCCTCGGTCGGTGACTGCTCGTACAGGCGTGCCAACCGGGTCAGCAGGGAATGTGCGGCCTCGACCTCCACGTCGTAACGTGTGGTCAAGATCGCCGTGGCCCTGGTCACCGCATCCTGGCGCATGTGCTCTACCTGTCTGGCTGCATCTGATTGTTCGCGCTGTCATGGCAGCTGTACGGGGGAGTAGCCGAATACCGCGCCGAATAAACGAGGTCTTCCTCGTCTGAGCGACAATGGGGCCATGCTCGGAGTCATCGGCGGCAGCGGCTTCTACACGTTCTTCGGCCCTGATGCCCGCAGCATCAGCGTCGACACCCCGTATGGCGCGCCGAGCGGCGCCATCACCGTCGGCGCCGTCGGCGAACACGAGGTCGCGTTCCTGCCGCGCCATGGCGCCAAGCACGAGTTCTCGCCGCACACCGTGCCCTATCGGGCGAACATGTGGGCGCTGCGCGCGCTCGGCGTGCGGCGGATCTTCGCACCGTGCGCGGTCGGCAGCCTGACCCCGGACTCGGCCCGGGCACCATGGTGGTGCCCGATCAGCTGGTCGACCGCACCAGCGGCCGCGCCGACACCTACTTCGACTCCGGCGGCATCCACGTCGGTTTCGCCGACCCGTACTGCCCGACGCTGCGCGCCGCGGTCGACCGACCTGCCCGGCGTGGTCGACGGCGGCACCATGGTGGTGATCCAGGGTCCGCGGTTCTCCACGCGCGCCGAGAGCCGTGGTTCGCCTCGCCGGGCTTCACGCTGGTCAACATGACCGGCTACCCGGAGGCGGTGCTGGCCCGCGAGCTCGAAATGTGTTATGCCGCAATCGCTTTGGTGACCGATCTGGACGCCGGTATCGAGTCCGGGCGCGGGCGTGAAGGCCGTCGACGTGTTCGCCGAGTTCGAGAAGAACCTGGTGCCGTTCAAGAAGTTGGTGCACGAGGCCATCGGACGGGTCGCCGCCGAACGCACCTGCACCCACTGCCTGCCGCACGAGGGTGTCACCCTGCCGATCGAGCTGCCGTGAGGGTCCTCGCTCACCGGCGCCGCGGGATTCATCGGTTCGCGGGTCTGCGCGGCGCTGACCGGCGCTGGCCACGAGGTCGTCGCGCGTCGACGCGATGCTGCACCGCCGCGCACGGCGACGCCACGACGCCGCCCGACGGGTGTCCTCGAGGTCGACGTCAGCGACGCGTCGGGGCTTGCGCCGCTGCTGTCGGGAGTCGACGTGGTGTGTCACCAGGCGGCCGTCGTCGGGCGCCGGGCGTCGACGCCTCCGATGCGCCGAATTACGGCAGCCACAACGACTTTGGCACGACGGTGCTGCTCGCGCGAGATGTTCGCCGCCGGGTGCCACGGCTGGTGCTGGCGTCGTCGATGGTGGTCTACGGCCAGGGCGGCTACGACTGCCCGGAGCACGGCCCGGTCGACCCGCTGCCCGCGGCGCACGCGGATCTGGACGCAGGCGTCTTCGAGCACCGCTGCCCGATCGGCGGCGAGGAACTGCAGTGGCGAGCTGGTAGGCGAGGACGCCCCGCTGCGGCCGCGCAGCCTGTATGCGGCGAGCAAGACCGCGCAGGAGCACTACGCGCTGGCCTGGGCGGAGGCGACGGGCGGCTCGGTGGTCGCGCTGCGCTACCACAACGTGTACGGCCCCATGATGCCGCGCGACACGCCGTACTCCGGGGTGGCGGCGATCTTCCGGTCGGCGATCGAAAGAGGCGAACCGCCAAGGGTTTTCGAGGACGGCGGCCAGATGCGCGACTTCGTCCACGTCGACGACGTGGCGGCCGTCAACGTCGCCGCGGTCGACGGCGGACACCGACGGGCTTCGCCGCGTTCAACGTGTGCTCGGGGCAGCCCATCTCGATCATGGACGTGGCCAGCCGCGATCTGTGCGCGCGCGCGGCGGCGCAGCCGCCCGGTCGTCACCGGTCAGTACCGCAGCGGCGACGTCCGCCACATCGTCGCCGATCCCGCTGCCGCGGCCGACGTGCTGGGCTTCCGCGCCGCGATCGATCCGGCCGACGGATTGCGGGAGTTCGCGTTCGCGCCGCTGCGCGGGTAAGCGATACTGGGCCGGGGCGACCGAAGCGACGGGAGATACGCTCGGTGACTAGCTCGTGCGAACGGTTCGGCATCGACTTCCCGCTGTTCGCGTTCAGCCACTGCCGCGACGTCGTCGCCGCGGTCACCAACGCCGGCGGCTTCGGCGTGCTCGGTGCGACGGCGTACACCCCGGAACAGCTCGACCAGGAGCTCACCTGGATCGACGACCACGTGCACGGCAAGCCCTACGGCGCGGACATCATCGTCCCCGCGAAGTTCGAGGGCAAGGGCGAGAACCTCTCCCGCACACAGCTCGTCGACAGGATCCCCGCCGAGTACCGGGGCTTCGTCACTCAGCTCCTCGTCGAGCACGGCATCGAGGCCGAGTCGTCGCCACGCCTCGGCGGGTCGGCGCTGACCGGGGACACCGGCCGGGAGCTGTTGGACGTGGCGATGAGTCACCCGATCAAGCTGATCGCCAATGCCCTTGGCGTGCCGCCGGACTACATGATCGAAGCGGGGCGCGAGCGTGGTGTTCCGGTCGCCGCGTTGGTCGGGGCCAAGGAGCACGCCGTCAAGCAGGTGGCCGCGGGGTCGACCTGATCGTCGCGCAGGGCACCGAGGCGGGCGGGCACTGCGGTGAGGTGACCACGCTGGTGCTCATCCCCGAGGTGCTCGACGCGATCGACGGCGCGGTGCCCCGGTGCTCGCCGCCGGCGGAATCGTGACGGGCAGGCAGATGGCGGCCGCCGTCGCGATGGGAGCCGACGGCGCGTGGACGGGTTCGGTGTGGCTGACCACCGAGGAGGCCGAGACCGCGCCGCACACCGTGCAGAAGATGCTCGCCGCGACGTCGCGTGACACCGTCCGCTCGGCGGGTCGGACGGGAAAGCCGTCGCGCCAACTGAGGTCGGACTGGACCGACGCCTGGCAGCCCAATGCCGAAGGACGCCAACCTCTTCCGCTGCCGCTGCAGTCGATGCTGTCGGAGCCCGTGCTGCGCCGCATCGACGTGCTCGCCGAGCAGGGGCATCCGGGCGCGCAGGAGTTGGCGACCTACTGGGTGGGCCAGGGCGTCGGGTTGATGAACAAGGTCAAGCCCGCCCGCGACGTCGTGCTGGAGTTCATCGAGGACTACCTGGCCGCCGCACAGCGGTTGGGAAACTCGTTGACATAGTGCCGACACTCGTCATTCGCGCGTTTCGCGACCGTGCGGCGCTAAACCTCGACGAGTCGGGCTATTCCTCGCCCGCGAGCGGGAGACGCACCTCGAAGCGGGCGCCGTCTCCAGGTTGTAGGCCGACACGGTGCCGTGGTGGGCGTGCACCAGTCCCGGCGGCGATGGCGAGGCCGAGACCCGACCCGCTGGGCAGTGAGGCGTCCTCGCGCGGCACCCGGCCGTTGGAGCCGCGGTAGGCGACGTCGAAGACGCGGGCGAGGTCGGCCTCGTTGATGCCGACGCCGGTGTCGTCGACCCTGGCCCACGCGCCCTCTCCGTCGGAGCCGATGCGCGAGTTCGACGGTGCCGCCCTCCGGCGTGTGGGCGATGGCGTTGGCGACCAGGTTGGACAGCACCCGCACCAGCGCGCGGTCGCTGCCGATCACGCCGACCGGCGTCGCGGGCACCCTGGCGCGCAGGGCCACGCCCGCGCGTTCGGCGGCGATGCGGTGCGCGGACACGACGTCGTCGACGACCTCGTCGAGGGCCACCTTGTCGTAGGCGGGCTGCACGGCGCCCGCGTTGATCTTCGACATCTCGAACAGGTCGTCGACCATCTCGGACAGCCGGATCGTCTCGTGCTCGATGTGCTTGGCGTGCAGGATGACCTCGTCCTGTTCGACGACGCCGTCGGCGATCGCCTCGGCGACGGCCCGGATCCCGGCCAGCGGCGTGCGCAGGTCGTGGCTGACGAACGCGACGAGCTGGCGCCGCGACTGCTCGGCGATCTCCTCGGACTCGTGGATCTGCTGTTCCCACACCGTGCGCCTGGCCTGGTAGCGCGCCAGCATGATCGCGGCGGGGATGGTCACCACCGACGACGATCACCAGCACGACGGTGATGCTCTCGAACTGCGGCGACAGCATGAACCCGCTGGCGCCGAGGACGCCGGTGAACGTCGCGATCGTGGGGATCAAGACCAGCACCACCATGCTGAGCGTCACCGACCACGACCGCGCCAGCCGGATCACGGTCGCGCCGACCACCACGACCGGCACCGAGCACGCCAGCGAGATGCCGACGATCTCCCAGATGTCAGTCGGGCATCACGCTCCTCGCTCCACATGTAGCCGCGGCCCCAGACCGTCTGCACCCGGTGCTCGTCGCCGAGCTTGGATCGCAGCCGCTTGACGTGGACGGTGACGGTGGACAAGTCACCGAAGTCCCACTGCCACACCATCTTCAACAGTTCCTCCCGGGTGAAGACGACCCCGGTGTGGGTGAGGAAGAACAGCAGTAGGTCGAACTCGCGGTTGGTGAGGCTGATCGGCTGGCCCTTGATGGTCGACGGAGCGAGCCGCCGCCGACACCGTCAGGTCGCCGACGGTCACGACGACGGGGGGTGCGCCGACCGCCGATGGGGCGCGCCGCAGCACCGAGCGCACCCGCAGCGCCAGCTCGCGCGGACTGAACGGCTTGACCAGGTAGTCGTCGGCGCCGGCCTCGAGCCCGGCGATGCGGTCGTCCTCCTCGCCGAGCGCCGTCAGCAGGATCACCGGCACCGCGTAGCCGCCGCGTTCCCGAAGGACGCGGCAGAGCGCCAGCCCGTCCGGGCCGGGCATCATCACGTCGAGGACGGCAACGTCGATCTGCTCGGAACCAAGGACGCGCAGGGCCTGGTGGCCGTCGTGGGCGATCGACACGTCGAGCCCGTCGCGCTCAAGGTACCGGCGCACGACGTCTCTGACGACGTTGTCGTCGTCGGCGATCAGGACACGGGTCACGACGACCCAGAGTAGTCCGACACGCCGTTACCTGGGCCGACGTCATCGATTCGTCAGCGTTCACCGTGCGACCACCCTGCCGGGGTGACTACCCTTTGAGCGGTGGAACTCCTCACGCGTGACGGTGGTGATGCCCTGTCTGAACGAGGCGGAGTCGCTGCCAGGGGTGCTCGCACTGCATCCCAGAGGGTTACGACGCGCTGGTCGTCGACAACAACAGCACCGACGGCACCGGCGAGGTGGCGCGGCGCTGCGGAGCGCGGGTCGTCGAAGAGTCCCGGCCGGGATACGGCGCCGCCGTGCACGCTGGGATCGTGGCGGCGACGACGCCGATCGTGGCGGTGCTCGACGGCGACGGGTCAATGGATCCACGGGAGCTGCCCAAGCTGGTCGACGAACTCGACCGCGGCGCCGACATGGCGGTCGGCCGCAGGCGGCCCCTGCCGGGGTGCGCTGGCCGTGGCACGCCCGACTCGGAACCCAGGTGGTGTGCTGGCGGCTCCGGAGTCGGCACCGGCATCCCGGTGCACGACATCGCGCCCATGCGGGTGGCCAATCGTGACGCCGTCCTCGGGCTGGGGGTTGAGGACCGCAGATCAGGGTATCCACTCGAACTGTTGGTCCGGGCGGCCGCCGCGGACTGGATCGTCGCCGAGCACGACATCGACTACGGGCCGCGCACGGGCGGCAAGTCGAAGGTCAGTGGTTCCGTACGAGGGAGTTTCTTTGCAGTTCTGGACTTTTGGCGGGTGATCTCTTGAGTGCGGACGTCGCCGTGGCGGTGCTGGTGGTCGCCAAGGCCCCGGTGCCTGGCCTGGCCAAGACCCGCCTCGCGGCGAGCCTGGGCAACGCAGCGGCCGCCGAGATCGCGGCCGCTGCTCTGCTGGACACCCTCGACGCCGCCGCCGCGGCTCCGGTCGCGCACCGCATCGTCGCGATGACCGGTGATCTCGCCGCCGCGAGCCGCTGCAAGGAGATCCGGATTCGCCTCGCCGACTTCACGGTCATCGAACAGCGTGGCGACGACTTCGCCGATCGCCTCGCCAACGCGCACGCGGACGCCGCGGCCGCGGCCGGCGGCCTGCCCGTGCTGCAGATCGGCATGGACACGCCCCAGGTCACCGCCGACCTGCTCACCGAATGCGCAGTGGCGCTGCTGGCGACCGACGCGGTGCTCGGCATGGCTCGAGACGGTGGCTGGTGGGTCCTGGGCGTCACCGATCCGCGGGCTGCCGAGTGCCTGCGCTCCGTGCCGATGTCGACGGCGGACACCGGCGCCGTAACGCTTGCCGCCCTGCGCGACACCGGGTTGGACGTGCAGTTGTTATCCGAGTTGACCGATGTCGACACTGTCGACGACATCGAGGAGGTTCGGCGGGCGTGCCCACCGGACAGCCTATTCCGTCAGGTGTCGTTGGCTGTGGAGGTAGGGCGTGCTGGGTAATTTGTACGACGCAGGCGCTGACGGGTGAGCGATGTTGGATTCGCTACGACGACGGCAGCAGTGCAGGGTCTGCCGGTGCACAGCTGGCTGGTTGGAAGTCGGCGCCTCGATAAGGCCTTCGACAAGGCGGTGCTCGGCTTGTGCAACGGGCCGACGATCGACTTGGGCTGCGGGCCAGGACGATTCGTCGCTCATCTGACCAAACTCGGCATTCCGGCGTTGGGCGTCGACCAGTCGCAGACCGCTGTCGAGATGGCCCGCCGCAGTGGCGCCCCGGCCCTTCGGCGCGACGTCTTCGAGCGGCTGCCCGGCATTGGCCGCTGGGGCACCGTGCTGCTGGCCGACGGCAACGTTGGCCTCGGCGGCGATCCGAGCCGGGTGCTGCGTCGCGCCGGTGAGTTGATGCGCATCGGGCGGCCGCTGTGTCGCCGAGTTCGACCCGAACGATCAGCGGAGTGCAATACCGTTGGGTCCGACTGGAATCCGCGAAGACCGTGGGCCGTGGTTCCGGTGGGCCTCGGTCGGCGTCGACTGCGCCAAGCGGCCTCGCCGAAGAGGTCGGGCTCGCGGTCACCTCCGTCATGCCGGTCGGCGACCGGGTGCTGGCGAGCCTGGCCGCCGCTTAGCGGGGTTCCGGCGGCTCATCGGCTGGTGTGGGCAATGGCGAATAAGCCCCCAACACCGAGCGCGTACACGACGATGACGGCAAGGGAGTCCGCACCCATCCGAGCGATGCGCCGTTGAGGACGAAACAACAGTCCGGCGGCGTAGATCAAAGTCAGCACGATGGCCAACGCGGTGAGGTAGATGTCGGTCCGTTCTGCCTGAGGTAGCACTGCGTTGCCCGATAGCAGTGTCGCCATGAGGAACAGCACCGGCAGGAATGCGTTGCCGCCGAAGATGTCGACATGGCGAGTTGGTAGTCCCCATTGCGCACCGATGTCAGGCCAGTCGACAGTTCAGGTAGGGAGGTGGCGGCGGCGAGGATGGTGGCGCCGAACAGCACTCCGGACAGTCCGATGTGGTCGGCGAGCGCGTCGCCGCTGCGCTCCAAGACGACTCCGGCGACGAGCGTGACCGCGGCGGCGCTCCCGAAGATCGCCGCGGACTTCGGGGTGCTGGTGCCCCGTTGGGTCGCCTGCTGCTCGGTGGTGCTGGTGCTGTGGCCTCGAGGATGCTCCTGGCCGTCGGGGGGTTGCCCCGATTCGTGCCACGGAAGTGATCGACCTGCCCGCCGTAGCAGCAACAGTCCGCCGACCCACGCCAACAGGATCAGCGCTGCTGCGGGGGTGACGTGCCACGCGATCAACGTGCCGGGCAGCTGGGTCCCGGCGATCACGATGGCCAACACCACCACGACCAGCGCTGCCTCCAACACCAGGACCAGTGAGGCGGCGCGGTAGGTCAGCGGTCGTGGCCCGCGAACACCGAACACGTCCAACGCGACGAGGACCACGGTCTGGATGGCGATGCCGCCGAGAATGTTGCCCACTGCCACTCCGAGATTGCCCGACAGCGAGGCACTGGCGACGATGGCGATTTCAGGCAGATTGGTGGCGATCGCCAGCAGAATCAATCCGCCCAACGCGGACCCCAGATGCAAACGCGTGGACAGCACGTCGGTCTGATCGGAGAGGGCGATGCCGGCCACCCAGATCGCGCCGGCGGCCGCGATGAACACCAACACCAACATCCATGACGGCCAATTCGCCACGTCGCACCTTCCCGTCGAAGCGGTCGGCGGCTAGCCCCGCCGCACACGAAACGTTATCTGGCGCACGTACGCCGTCACGACCAATGGATGGTTCATACCCAGCTACTGATCGATTCAAAGCAGTGTCACGGATGGCTCCCCGAGCGGTTCGCCGGCCGCCTCGGCAAAGCCGTTCATCGCGATCGCCAAATCCTCGCGCTCCCGCGGGGTCATCGTGCGAAGAATCTTTCGAATGGCGTTGCGCCGGTGCCGAATCAGCCGTGCGACGAGCGCGTCACCGTCAGCTGTCAACGTCAGGGTGACATGGCGGCGGTCCTCGGGATCTTCACTGCGATCGAGCATCCCAGCCTTGAGCAAGCGGTCACAGATCCGGCTGGCGTTGGGCGCACTGACGCCCAGCCCGCCGGCCACCGCCACCAGGTTCATCGCGCCGCGGGTGGCGATCATCATCATCGTCCGCAGCTGAGGCAGCGTCACCCGGTCGTCGACCCTCGGCGTCGACGCGGCGGTGATCCCCACCAACGCACGCGACGCGCGCATCACCGCGTCGACCTGGTCGCTCGACACCCCCGCAACACGATTGGGCATCGGCCCCTCCTGCACATCGTTACCCAAGGGCAATGATTGCCTGTTTGCAACGACTGCCGGGCGGTAACACGTCCATGATGCAAGCTTTGACGGTGACACCCGGCACCACGTCGTCTCTGCGCGTGCAGGACGTCGGTGACCCCGATGCCGACCCCGGTGACCTGCTGGTCGACGGGTTGGCGATCGGTGTCTGCGGCACCGACAAGGAGATCGTCGCCGGCGACTACGGGTGGGCACCGCCGGGCCACGACCGCCTGGTGCTCGGACACGAATCCCTGGGCCGGGTGGCGACCGCGCCACCAGGCAGCGGGTTCAGCTGGGGGATCTGGTGGTCGGGGTGGTGCGCCGACCCGACCCGGTGCCGTGCGGGGCGTGCGCGCACGGCGAGTTCGACATGTGCCGCAACGGCCGCTACACCGAACGCGGCATCAAGGAACGCGACGGGTACGGCAGCCAACGCTGGACCGTGGAACCGGACTACGCGGTCCGCCTGGACCCCCGCCTGCGCGAGGTGGGAATGCTGATGGAACCCACCACCGTGGTGGCCAAGGCCTGGGAACAGGTCCGCCGCGTCGGGGCAGCGCGCATTCTTCGAGCCGCAACGCGTGTTGATTACCGGTGCTGGCCCGATCGGTCTGCTCGCGGCACTGCTGGCGGTGCAACAGGGGCTCCAGACCCATGTGTTGGACCGCGTCACCGACGGACCCAAACCAGGCATCGTCGCCGCCTTGGGCGCCACCTACCACCACGGCGACATCGACGACGTCGCGGCGAAGGTCAACCCCGACGTGGTCATCGAGGCCACCGGCGCCGGGCCGGTGGTGTTCGGATCCATCGCCCACACCGCCACCTACGGCATCGTCTGCCTGACCGGGGTATCCCCGACCGGACGGACGACTGACGGTGGATGCCGGCGCAGTCAATCGCGACATCGTGCTGGAGAACGACGCGATGATCGGATCGGTCAACGCCAACCTGCGCCATTACCACCAGGCCGCCGAAGCGTTGGCCAAGGCCGACATCGACTGGTTGGCCCGCCTGATCACCCGCCGCGTCCCGCTAAATCGCGCCGAGGACGCCTTCACCGCCGCACCCGATGACGTCAAGGTCGTCATCACCCTCGACGACGACGTGCACTGACCGTGACC
>CAWJYC010000007.1:0-425974 GCA_963846985.1 uncultured Actinomycetota bacterium | reverse complement strand
GTCTACGCACTGGGGACGGCGGGAATTCCTTGTGGCACTTGGAGCAGGAAGTCATCGTCCCACGCCGCCATCAGCCGCCGCGTCTCGATGCTCCCCTTGGCCTTCGCCCTTTCCAGGAGTGATACCGCCCCCCGCCGGAGCATCGCGAGGTTGGCCCCGGCGTTGGGGTCGCACGTCCGGCTCGCGTCCTCCCGGAACGCCACGTCCAACACCCAGTGCAACCCGTTCTCGATCCCCCAGTGGCCCCGCACGTACCCCGCCAACGCCTCCGCCGACCCGGCGTAACCGCTCGGGTAGTAATGCCCCGCCGTGGTCGCCACCTCGCCCCCCGTCCGCTCCCGCAGCACCGACACCACGGCCGCCGCGTCCACCCCTTCGGGCGGCAGCCCGACCGGGTCGTAGATCACGGACACCGACCGCTCCTCGTGCCGCCCGTGGCCGCTCTCCGTCGTGGTGTGGTGGTCGAACCGGATACCGTCGAACCCGGCGGCGTCGGCCGCCGCGAAGGCCGCGTCCACCGCGGCCCGCAGCGTGGGCTGATTGCCCCTCACGGCCAGCAGGTAGTGGCCGTTCCCCGCCCGGATGATCCGGGCGTTGTCCGCCGGGCCCCCGGCCGCGTCGATGGTCACGACCGCCCCGGCCAGGTCCAGCGTCGCGAGCAACTCCGGGATGACGCCGATCTCGTTGGCGCCGTCCGGAACCGCGACCTGCCCGAGCGTCAGCCGGTTGGCGGTGGCCCAGGCACTGACCACGTGGAGACGCCCGGTCGCCGCGTTCGACCGCCGGGCCCGGCGGGCCGACTTGCCGTCGATGGCGATGGGGGTGAGGCCCGTGCCCTGACACGCCGCCATCCACGCGGCGAACCGGTCGGCGAACGCCGCCGGCCGGAGGCGGGTGACCACCCGGTAGAACGTGTCGTGGCCCGGGACGCCGTTCGCCAGGGCGAGGAACCGGCGGAAGAACGCCTCCTCGCGGCGGCCGTACTCGGCGATCTGCTCCCGGGTCTCGGCCCCGCCGATGATGGCACAGACGGCGATGGTCAGGATGTCGATGAGGTCGTGGCGGGAGTTGGGGGTGGTGGCCCGGGGGTCGGGCAGGTCGCGGAATACCGCGGCGAGGGGAGCGGCATGGGGCATCCTCCGTGATGCCGGATGGTGTAGCCGCAAACCACGCTCGCGTCAGGGGTTCACAGTGCGTAGACCCTGCAGTGCGGGGCGACGGGTGGGGGAGGGCCTTGAGGTCGCCGTCCCGGTTCCGGGGCCCGGCCGGGTGGGTCGTCTTCGGGGCCTTCGACTTCGGGACCGGGCACCCGGCCCCGGCGGCGTGGAACGCCCGGGTGGCGTCCCGGACGGTCCGGGTGGCCCACCCGAGGGCGGCCGCGATCTGGGCCGGGCGTTGGCCGCCGGCGCTGGCCAGCAGGACCTGGGACCGGCGGCGGGTGAACCCCTCGGGGGACCGGAGGCCGTGGCGGAGGGCGGCCCGGTCGGCGGCGGTCAACGCCCGGACGAACAGCGGTGGCCTCATCCCGACAGGGTAGAAGTCACCTCCGCCTTTCACAGGCTGCCGGTTGTCGCTGCGCTAGGCGGGCCGTAGACGGGCCTCCGCCCCGGGCGGGGGGAGTCGGGTGACCGCGGCGCAGGTGCGGGCGGGCGGCCCGGCGTTCGCCCACTACCTGGGCCGGTTCGCGCGGTACTTCGCTCCCCGGGGTGTCGGGCACGTCCGGAGGTATGGCCGAGGGCCGTTGAAGCCCCCCCGGAAGTCGGCCGAGCCGACCGCCCGCGGCCCCGGGGACCGCCGCCCGCACCCGGCCGCGCCCCGCTCGGGGCCGGCGGGATCGCGGGCGAGACGGGCCAGGGGGAGAAGGGGACCCGGACCCCGGACGCCCGGCGGCAATACCCGGGGCGCCGCCGGGAAGCCCGAGGGCGGGGCGGGGACCGCCCGCGCCGGGGCCGCCCGGGGGACGTGCACGGCCCGGCGCGACGCCGGCCTGTACCGGCCGCCATCCCGGGGCGCCGACCGGGACCGGTGCCGGGAGGCGGGCCTCCCCGACGCCGGGGCGGACCGGCCGACGTGGCCGATCGCCCCGGACCCGGTCCGCCGGGCGGCGGCCGGCGGGGTGGGGTGCGACGGGTTCACGCCCGGCGAGGGATACGGGGACACGCCCGGGTCCCCGGCCGGGCTGGGGGCCGGCGGGGCGGCGCGTCGGCCCGGTGCCCCGGGACTTCCCGGCCGCCGACGGCCCGGCCGGGCGGGCGGCGGCGACCGCCCGGCGGTTCGCGGACCAGCCCGGGCGGGTCGCCCGGGTGCCGCACCGGGCCCCGCCCGCGCCCGGCGCGTCGCGGCGGATCGCGGCCCGGTGCCGCACGACCGGGGGGGCAAGCACTTCGCCGAACGCCGGGGCCGCCGCCCCGGTCGCCCGGCCGGTGCTCGCGGCGTTCACCCGGTGGGACGGGGTGGTGAACTGCCACTCGGTAACCACTTCCGCCCCGTTCCGCTTGGCCTCCCAGGCCGCCACCTCGCGGCTCAGCGTCTCCCGGTCCGGGATGCGGCGGCCCAGCGCCGCCGGGCCAGCACACTCAGCTCGATACCCGCCATGTTCAGCCACGACCCGTGCTTCGGGGGGTAATGCCACTCGACCCGGTCCGCCGGCCGCCGGGCCTCGGCCGGCCCGAACGCCCCCTACCGCGACCCGGTACAACGCTTTCACGGAGTACCTGGGGTACAGCCGGGGCCGCACGCCGGCCAGCCGCCTCGACTCCCTCTGGTTAGGGGAGGGGGCCAACCTCAGCCGGCACGCCCTCCAGGCTGCCCTCGACTTGGCCGCGTGACGGTGATCGTGACCAGCGGGGGAGCCGGTTTCCCCTGCCTCCTGAATCCGCTTCACCTGTGACCGGAGGGTGCATGGATATCAGCGACGCGATGCCGAGGGGTGCTGTTCGAGCAGACGTTCGGACTCACCGCGTCCGGCACCGGGGCGAAGGCCGCGTTCCTCCGGCGGGTCGGCGTGCCGGAAGAACAGATTGCCGGGTTCTGCCAGCCCGGCCTCCATGCCAGGATGGCCCTCGGTGGTGCCCACGTCATTGACGTACAGTTCGTCTTGGAGCATATCCTCCGGCGGCAGAAGGCCGGGTCCGTGATGCTCCGGGTGGTGGCCGACCCGGACGACGCGGCGGGTCGTCTCAGGATCGAGGTCGTGGAAGTCGGCCCGCCGCCGGGGGGAGGGGTGAGAGCATGACGAGCGACGACGTGCGGGACGAACTGCGGGTGATGAGGGGGACGCATGCCATCGGCAGCATCCTCTGCCTGCTGGCCGAGGTCGTCCAGGAGGAGGCCGACGCCGAGTTCGTTGCCGGCGACTTGACCACGGAGCTGGAAGCAGATGAAGACCCGCATCGACGGGGTGTCGCTCTCCCGCGCCGATGCCACCGGCCACGCCGACGAGATCGCCTTCTGTCGCACTAGCGAGAACTTCCTGAAGCAGACCTACTCCGCCCCGTAAACCGTTTTCGCCCGGCGACACCACGGAGGGTGCAGTAGCGCGCCTCCGGCCTATCAGATGTCGAAGTGTCGAACTCGTGCGAATGCCGAACATCATGGCTCGTCAGGCCCTTGCGGGTGTCGAGCCATTCTCCAGCCGACGCGGGTAGCGAGTTGACCGCGGCAATCAACTGGCACGTCTTTTTAGCCCATGCTGGGAGCACCGGCAGCGGACGAAGCGAGATGATCGGGACCGGGTACAACCAGGCCCCTTGAGACATCCTTGGCCGACTGCGGGTACAACCACAGATGCGGAGACTCCCGGCCTGCCCTGTGGGCTTATCCCGAAGTGACGTGACCAGTCTACGGCCAGGAGCGGGTACAACCAAGCCAGCGAATCGTGACGGCGGCGAGTTCCTGGACAAAGAAAAACGCCACAAGTCGTTGTCCTAGTGGAGTTTACGTCAAAGCCGCCTCAGGGATTTGAACCCTGGACCCCAGCTTTACGAAAGCTGTGCTCTACCGCTGAGCTAAGGCGGCGATATTCCAAAACGTCCTTCCGAACCCGTCTCCGCGAACCTACTCTATCGCGTTACGAAAGCAATGCTCTATTGCTGAACTAAGGTGCCAAAACCGTGCGTCTCCCGGAAGTCACGATACGGAAACTCGTGCCGCGGAGGTACCTCCCGTGACCATTTTTTCGTCCGGCCGGCCGTCGTCAAGGTGAGCCCGGTGTGGCATGGGGCCGGGCGCATCCTCGAACGACCGGGTGATCACCCCGCACATTGCCGCGGTCAGGGCGAGGAAGGCGGCCGTGTACGCCCCGTACACGAGCGCCACGTCTTGCCCCTTGTCCGGCAGTACACTCGGGCCAAGGGTGAGGACGGCCGCCACGATCAGGGCCACGGCCGCCAATGCCCGGAGCCGCGGGACGGCCAGTGCCCCGGCGAGTACTGCGTACGGCAGGATCAGCGTGACGGCGTGGTGCTTCCATGTTCGCTCGCTGAACAGCAGCATCCCGAGCAGGATCAGCCCGACCTCGGCCCCGAACCGCAACCCCTGCCGCGGGCCGACAGAGCGGCTCAGCCAGCCGCGGCAGAACACGGCCAGGGCTAGAGCGAACGCCGCCTGGAAGCCGCGGATCACCCACCGGGCGTTCGCCCGGCCGATGTCCGTCAGGTTGTGGAACTCCTTCGGCACCGGTTTGTCGTCCTCGTCGTAGGCCAGTTCCGACGGTTCGGCCGTCAGTAACCGAACGACGGTACCGGGGATCGACTGGTTCGCGCGCTCGCTGGTGATTTTGCCGTCCACCAGGAACGGCCCGACCATGACGTCGTACCAACTGTGCAGCAGCGTCAGGTTGTGTTGCCAGCCGAGGGCCGCGCCGGGGACCACGAACAGCCAGAGGCCGAGGCCGACGGCCATCCCGGCCGACGCCTTCCAGGCCCGCTTCCAGAGCAGGTACGGGAGGAACAGCCCCGGCGTCACCTTGCACGCCACGGCCAGGGCCAGCACCACCCCGGCCGAGAAGTCCCACCGGCGGCGGAACAGGTCGAGCCCGCCGAACACCAGGAACGCGATGAAGATGTTGACGTTCCCGTGCGACAGGTCGCTGAGGACCGGGTGCAGGGCGAGGACGACTGCCAGCAGTTTCGCCCAATCTGGGAGCGGCCGGCCGGCGTCGGCGGCGAGGCGGAACGCCCACCCGGCGGCTAGGGCGGCCATCCCGACCTTCAGGTAGAACCAGAGGATCGCCCCGGCCGTCACCGGCAGCTCGTAGAACGGCCAGAGGATGAGTGCCATCACCGGCGGGTTCGGGTAGCTGTACCGGGCGTAGACGTCGGCCCCCTGCTTCAGCCCGGGGAGCCACTTGTCGTGCTGGTCGAACTGCCCGACGATCTGCCCCCGCCAGCGGAGGAACGCGGACCGCGTCTGGGTGCCGAGGGCGCTGGGGTGTTCGATCTTCCGCACGTATCGGACGCTGGTGACTACGGCCAGCACGCCGAGGGCGGCGAGCACGACCGCCCGCCAACGCTCCGGGGGCACGGCCAAGGCGGCGACTCGGAGGCGGGCCAGTGCGGAAACGGGCGCGAGCATCGGTGAGGCCCGGGTGTCGGGGACGGGGCGAGTGTAGCCCGGGTTACGCTGCGGAGGCAAGCCGGCTTTGGCGAGCGGGGGTGTGAGCCCCCTGTTGAACCGCAGCAACAGGGGGCTCACGCCCCCCGCTCGCCAGACCCCACACCTCGGATGGCGGGGCCGGGACCGGATTGGTACGATGCGGACGTTTACCGAACCCACACGCCCCGCCCGGGGCCGAACCCGATGCCCCCACCCGACGGCGCCAAAGTCTTCACCGTCTCCGGCGTGACCACCGCGGTCAAGCTCCGGCTGGAGGAGCACTTCCCGGGGGTGTGGGTGGCCGGGGAGGTGTCGAACTTCGTCCGGGCGTCGTCCGGGCACATGTACTTCACCCTCAAGGACGACAAGGCGGCCGTCCGCTGCTGCATGTGGCGGGGGTTCGCCCTGCGGCTCGGTTCGACCCGCGGAACGGGATGCAGGTGGTCGTCCGCGGCGGGTTCACCGTCTTCCCGCCCCGCGGGGGGACTACCAGCTCATCGTCGAGGAACTGAACCCGAAGGGCGTCGGGGCGGCCGAGCTGGCGCTGCGGCAGCTCAAGGAAAAGCTCCTCCAGCGGGGCTACTTCGACCCGAAGCGGAAGCGGCCGCTGCCCCGCTACCCGCGGCGGATCGCGCTCGTCGCCAGTCCGACCGGGGCGGCCATCCGGGACATGCTCGAAATCCTCACCCACCGCTGGCCGCTCGCGCGACGTGATCGTCCGCCCGAGCCGGGTGCAGGGGGACGGGGCCGGGGCCGAGAGTGGCGGCCGCCGTCCGGCTGCTCAACACCGTCCACAAGCCGAACCACCTGCCGCTCGACGCCATCGTGATCGGCCGCGGCGGCGGGTCGTCCGAAGACCTGGCCGCGTTCAACGAGGAGGTCGTGGCGGACGCCATCTACCAGTCGGCGGTGCCGGTGGTGTCGGCCGTCGGGCACGAGATCGACGTGAGCGTCGCCGACCTGGTGGCCGACTACCGGGCCCTGACGCCGTCGCAGGGGATCACCGCCCTCTGCCCGGACCGCGGCGAATTGATGGACGGCCTGCTGCTGTTCGGCGACCGGATGCGGGACGTGCTGCTCCACCGGATCACGCTGGGCAAGCAGAAGCTCGACAAGCTCGCCGACCGCCCGGCCCTGCGGAAGCCGCTGGAGCGGGTGCGCGACCTGGAACAGAAGCTCGACGACACCGCGGCCCGGCTCGCTCCGGGCGGCGAAGCAAGGCGTGCGAGCGCTCCCGGGACAAGCTGGCCGCGACGGCGGACCAACTGGAGGGGCTGAGCCCCTTGAACGTCCTCGCGCCGGGGATATAGCCTGACGCGGGCCGAGGGCGGTGGGCTGCTCCGGGACGCCGCCGGGGTGACGCCGGGCGGGCGGATCGTCACCCGGCTGGCGAGCGGCGAAGTCGTGAGTCGAGTGGAAGAGGTCCGGGGCGAGCGGGGGGCGTGATCCCCCTGTTGGATGGGTGGAAAGCAGGCAAGAGAGCATACACGGACGAACTCATGATACGAGACGTTACTGCGGCCGACCTGAACGCGGATATCCTTACAATCGCGAAGGGTTTCCGACAGCACTGCGCGGATCGATCTGAAGAGCACCGAAGCCTGATTCGTCTCTCGGAAAGGAATCACTTGTCGCTAGGTATCCCGTTGGTCATCGTGACCGCTCTTGCAGGGGTCTCCTCGATTGGCTCGCTGGCTAATCATGAGCTATGGTGGCTTACCCCGCTGATCATTGGGTCGTCCGTTTTAGCCGCAATTCTGGCCCCGTTACAGACATTCTTGCAATTCTCTGCGGGCCACCCGGCCGAGCGTGCTGAAGATCCGGGGCGTGGCCACCAGTTGCCAGAAGGTGCTCGAGGGCAGCGGGTTCGTCGTCGCGCCCAACCGGGTGATGTCCAACGCCCACGTCGTCGCCGGTTCGGAGACCGTGACGGTCGAAGCGGACGGCAAGACCTACGACGCGACGGTGGTGTCCTACGACCCGAATGCCGACATTTCGATCCTCGACGTGCCCGGCCTGCCGTCCACGCCGCTGCAATTCGACATGCAAGAAGCGCCGACGGGCACCGATGCGGTGGTCATGGGGTATCCGGGCGGCGGGGAGTTCACCGCCACCCCGGGCCGCATCCGCGAGATCATCCAGCTCAACGGGCCCGACATCTACCATACGACGACGGTCACCCGCGAGGTGTACACCATCAGAGGCACTGTGCGGCAAGGTAATTCGGGCGGGCCACTGATCGACAAGGACGGTCGCGTGCTCGGCGTGGTGTTCGGTGCAGCGGTCGACGACGCCGAAACCGGCTTCGTCCTGACCTCCACCGAGGTGGCCAAGCAGATGGCCAAGGTCGGCAACACCGAGCGGGTGTCCACCGACACCTGCATCTCCTGAGTCAGGTGCCGTAGACGTCCGCGAGGAATCTGGTGAGCTCTTCGTTCACCAGGCCGGGGTCCTCCTCGTGAGCGAAATGCCCAGCGCCCGCTATGGATACGTACCGTCCGTGCGGGGCGAACCGATGCGTGCGGTGCACCGGATCGGCCAGCACGTAGGGATCGCGGTCGCCGCGCATGTGCAACACCGGCACCGCAAGTGGCCGCTTCATCGACCGCATGAAGCGACGTCCCTCACCGCGAAGCTGGCTGCGGACCGCCCACCGCTGATATTCCAGCGCCGAGTGCGCCGCCGACGGAATCTGAATGGCGCGGCGCAGGTGTCCCATGCTCTCCGAGAAGTCTTCGGTCGCAAGCCATTCCGCGCCGGCCCTGCTGCGCACGACGCCCTCGAGTTCCGCGGCGTCGGCACGGGTCAGCGAGCGCTCCGGCCACATCGGCACCTGATAGCGCAGCATCCACGGAAGCAATGCCAGGCCCTGATCGCGTCGCGTCAGCGCCGATGCCCGCAGCGCCACCGGATGCGGTGAGCTGACCACGGCGATCGACCGCACCGCCCGCGGATGCAGGACCGAGGTCGCCCAGCACACCAGTCCGCCGTCGGCGTGTCCGACCAGCGTCGCCGTCTCGTGCCCCAGGGCACGGACCAGGCCCGCGGTGTCACCCGCCAACGTCCAGCCGTCGTAGCCCCGCGGCGGCTTGTCGCTACCCCCGTAGCCACGCAGGTCCACGGCCACCACGCGGGCACCGGTCAGGCCGCGGAGTTGGTGGCGCCAGGACCACCAGAACGATCCGAAGCCGTGCAACAGGATCACCAGCGGTTGGTCGGAGTTCGCCTCCGCGGGGTCTGCCTCGTGGGTTTTCCTCGACGCTGGGGTTTGCCTCGACGACGTGGAACCGAATCCCGTTGGCGTGCACGTCCAGGTGCCGCCACGGACCGGCGATGCGGGTGACCGACGGATCGGGCGGCGGTCGGATCACGCCGCGCTCAACCGTCTGCCGGCCGGCGCCGGGTCACTACCAGCCGGACGGATCGGCCGTCGACGCGGCGCCATTGAGGGCGGGCCTGGCCGGCTTGTCACCGCCGGGAACCAGGGCGACCCGAGCCTCCCGGACCGACTCGATGGTCTTCTGCGGGCCCCTGATCTTCCTGACCTTGCGATAGCCGAGGAACGCTAGCAGCCCCGTCGTCAGCACCATGACGCCGAAGACGATCAGGTCCGCCGCCCACTTCTGCAGCCACAGGTCCAGCAGGTCGGAGACGAAGAAGAAGAAGAAGAACGTCGAGTAGAACAGGATGACCAGCGCCAGGATGAAGTAAACGCTGCCCGTCAGGCCCTTCTTGACGTCACGGGTGATCTCCGCGCGCGCGAGTTCGACCTCGGCCCGCACCAACGTCGACATCTGCGACGTCGCGTCCTTGACCAGATCCCCCACCGAGGGATCCGGTTTCGGCGCGTGCGGATCCACCAGTGGGATCGAGGTCACCGTCGTCGGAACGCCGCTCTTGCGGTCGCCATTGCTCACGGACACGTCCTCCCCGCTTCGAAGTGCAGCCCCGCATTTCAGGAACTAGCCGCTCATGTTGCCATGTTGCGGCGGCTGAAACGATTCCGGCCGACGTTAGACTGACGGCGTTTGGTCACCGGCCGGGGCAGTCGCTAGGGGTTTACTTGCACTTCGCACGAAGTCGTCGCTGCCAGCTCCTGGTACCCGCCGTTCTCCTGCTCCTGCTCTGGTCTGCGAGCACCACGTACGTTGCGACGTCGCACGCCGAAGACCGGGTGATCCTCGGCGGTGGGTCGGGCATCGTGATCGACGGCGACACGTTCTGCACGCTGACCACCATCGGCAACGACGCCAAGGGCAACCTGATCGGCTTCACCTCCGCGCACTGTGGCGGTCCTGGCGCGCAGGTCGCCTCCGAACGCGCCCAGGCCAGCGGCGTGGTCGGAACGATGGTCGCTGGCAACGACGGACTCGACTACGCGGTCATCCAGTTCGACCCGGCGAAGGTGCAGCCGGTCAAATCCATCGACGGCTTCTTGATCGACGGTCTGGGACCCGACCCCGCATTCGGGGAGAACGCCTGCAAGCTCGGCCGCACCACGGGTCAGTCGTGCGGCGTCACGTGGGGTCCGGGGGACAAACCCGGCACCATCCTCAATCAGGTGTGCGGGCAGCCCGGCGACTCCGGCGCCCCCGTGACGGTGAACAACCTCCTCGTCGGGATGATTCACGGCGCCTTCAGCGAGGACCTTCCCACCTGCGTGGTGAAGTTCATCCCGCTGCACACCCCTGCGGTCACCATGTCGATGACGTCGATACTGGCCGATATCAACGCGAAGAACCGACCGGGTTCCGGCTTCGTCCCGGTCGGTGCCGCGCCCGCCGCCTGACCCACCGTCGCGTTGAGGTAGCACCTAGGTCGCGACACCGTGGCACTACCTCAACGCCAGGAGCTAGAAGAAGCCCTGCGCCTTGTTGCCGTAGGACACCAGCAGGTTCTTGGTCTGCTGGTAGTGGTCGAGCATCATCTTGTGGTTCTCG
This sequence comes from uncultured Actinomycetota bacterium, assembly GCA_963846985.1. Taxonomy (GTDB): domain Bacteria; phylum Actinomycetota; class Actinomycetes; order Mycobacteriales; family Mycobacteriaceae; genus Mycobacterium. The sequence continues at coordinate 415,439 of CAWJYC010000007.1, read as the reverse complement.
CGGCCGATGCCGGACTGCTTGTACCCGCCGAACGCCGCGTGCGCCGGGTAGGCGTGGTAGCAGTTGGTCCACACCCGGCCCGCCTTGATGTCACGCCCGGCCCGGTAGGCGGTGTTGCCGTCGCGGCTCCAGACGCCGGCGCCCAGGCCGTACAGGGTGTCATTGGCGATCGAGATGGCGTCGTCGTAGTCGGTGAACGACGTCACCGCCACGACGGGCCCGAAGATCTCCTCCTGGAACACCCGCATGCTGTTCTTGCCCTCGAAGATCGTCGGCTGCACGTAGTACCCGCCCGAGAGTTCGCCGCCCAGCTCCGCGCGCTCGCCACCGGTGATCACCTTGGCGCCCTCGTCCTTGCCGATCTCGATGTAGGACAGGATCTTCTCGAGCTGATCGTTGGAGGCCTGCGCCCCGATCATCGTCTCGGTGTCCAGCGGATCGCCCTGCCGCACGGCCTTCGTACGGATCGCGGCTTGGGTCAGGAACTCGTCGTAGATGTCGGCCTGAATCAGTGACCGCGACGGACAGGTGCACACCTCGCCCTGGTTGAGGGCGAACATCGTGAAGCCCTCCAGCGCCTTGTCCTGGAAGTCGTCGACCTGCGCCATGACGTCGGAGAAGAAGATGTTGGGGCTCTTGCCGCCGAGTTCCAGCGTGACCGGGATCAGGTTCTGCGACGCGTACTGCATGATCAGCCGCCCCGTCGTCGTCTCGCCGGTGAATGCGATCTTGGCGATCCGGTTGCTCGACGCGAGCGGCTTGCCCGCCTCGACGCCAAAGCCGTTGACCACGTTGACGACACCGGCGGGCAGAAGGTCCCCGATCACCGACATCAGGTACAGGATCGAGGCGGGCGTCTGCTCGGCGGGCTTGAGCACCACCGCGTTGCCGGCGGCCAGCGCGGGCGCGAGCTTCCACACCGCCATCAGAATGGGGAAGTTCCACGGGATGATTTGTCCGACGACGCCGAGCGGCTCGTGGAAGTGGTAGGCGACGGTGTCCTCGTCGATCTGGCTCAGCGACCCCTCCTGGGCGCGCAGCGCTCCGGCGAAGTAGCGGAAGTGGTCGACCGCCAACGGCATGTCGGCGTTGAGCGTCTCGCGGATCGGCTTGCCGTTGTCCCAGCATTCGGCGAGGGCGATCGATTCGAGGTTCGCTTCGATCCGGTCGGCGATCTTGTTGAGGATCACCGCGCGTGCGGCGGGCGAGGTCTTGCCCCAGGCGGGTGCGGCGGCGTGGGCGGCGTCCAGGGCCTTCTCGACGTCGGACTCGTCGGAGCGCGCGATCTCGCAGAAGGTCTTGCCCGTGACGGGCGTCGGGTTCTCGAAGTACCGGCCCTGAGTGGGAGCCACCCACTCGCCGCCGATGTAGTTGTCGTAGCGCTGCTCGAAGGTCATCAACGAGCCCTCGGTGCCGGGGCGCGCGTAAACGGTCATGACATTCCTCTCCTGCATCCGGGCGCCAGATTGTGTCGCCCGTCACCAACGGTAGGCCAAGAGCGGTTGGCGCACGACGAGATTCGAGGGGCCGTCATCGGCCGTGGGATACGCCGCGTCGCAGGCTATTTGCTGGCGCGGATGGCTTCGAAGACGCTGGGGTCGACCAGGGTGGAGGTGTCGCCGAGTTCGCGGCCCTCGGCGACGTCACGCAGCAGGCGTCGCATGATCTTGCCGCTGCGGGTCTTGGGCAGTTCGGGCACGACGTGAATCTCTCGCGGCCGGGCGATTGGCGAGATCTCCGTGGCGACCTGCTTGCGCAGTTCGTCGACCATCTTGTCGCGGTCTTCGTTGGCCGCGCGTGCCTTGAGGATGACGAACGCGCAGATGGCTTGTCCGGTCTGCTCGTCGGTGGCGCCCACGACCGCGGCCTCGGCGACCCCGGAGTGCCCGACGAGCGCGGACTCGACCTCTGCGGTGGAGATGCGGTGGCCGGAGATGTTCATGACGTCGTCGATGCGGCCGAGCACCCAGATCTCGCCGTCCTTGCCGTAGCGCGCGCCGTCCCCGGCGAAGTACCAGCCCTGCTCGGCGAACCGTGACCAGTAGGTCTCCTTGAACCGCTCGGGGTCGCCCCAGATGCCGCGCAGCATCGACGGCCACGGCTTGTCGAGCACCAGGTAGCCGTTGGCCTGCTCGCCGTGGTCGGTGCCCGGTTCGAGACGGTTGCCGTCGTCGTCGACGATGATCGCCGAGATGCCGGGCAGCGGCGTCATCGCCGACCCCGGCTTGGTGTGGGTCACTCCGGGCAGCGGCGAGATCATGATGGAGCCGGTCTCGGTTTGCCACCAGGTGTCGACGACCGGGGTCCGGTCGGCGCCGAAGACGGTGCGGTACCACCGCCAGGCCTCCGGATTGATGGGTTCGCCGACCGAACCGAGCAGCCGCAGGCTCGTCAGGTCGTGCTCGGCGGGAATCTGGCGGCCCAGTTTCATGAAGGTGCGGACCAGCGTGGGCGCGGTGTAGTAGATCGTCACGCCGTAGGTCTCGATGATCTCGAAGTGCCGGTGCTCTGTTGGCGAGGTGGGCGTGCCCTCGTACACGACCTGGGTGACGCCGTTGGACAGTGGACCGTAGACGATGTAGGTGTGCCCGGTGACCCAGCCGATGTCGGCGGTGCACCAGTACACGTCGGTCTCGGGCTTGACGTCGAACACGTTGAAGTGCGTGTACGAGGACTGCGTCAGGTAGCCGCCGGTGGTGTGCACGATGCCCTTGGGCTTGCCGGTCGTTCCGGAGGTGTACAGCAGGAACAGCGGATGCTCGGAGTCGAACGCCTCGGGGGTGTGGTCGGTGGAGGCGGCATCGACGACGTCGTGCCACCACAGGTCGCGGCCCTCGGTCCACCCGACGTCGATCCCGGTGCGGCGCACGACGAGGACGTGCTCGACCGAATCGGACGCCTCGACTGCTTCATCCACGGCCTCCTTGAGGGACGCCGCCTTGCCGCGTCGGTACTGCCCGTCGGTGGTGATGACCAGCGTCGCCTCGGCGTCTTCGATGCGCGCCTTGAGCGCCGACGCCGAGAAGCCGGCGAACACCACCGAGTGCATGGCCCCGAGCCGGGCGCAGGCCAGCATTGCCACGATCGCCTCGGGCACCATCGGCATGTAGATCGCGACCCGGTCGCCGGCGACCAGACCGAGGTCGGTCAGGGCGTTGGCGGCCTTGGATACCTCGTCCTTGAGCTCGGCGTAGGTGATGGTGCGCTGGTCGTCGACGGGCTCGCCGACCCAGTGGATGGCGACCCGATCGCCGTTGCCCGCTTCGACGTGGCGGTCGACGCAGTTGTAGGCCACGTTGAGTCGGCCGCCGACGAACCACTTCGCGAACGGTGCCTCCGACCAGTCCAGGACGTCGGTGAACGGCGTCTCCCAGGACAGCCGCTCGGCCTGCTTGGACCAGAAGGCCAGGCGGTCGCTCTCGGCCTGGTCGTACAGCGCGGCCGTGGCGTTCGCGCTCTCGGCGAAACCGGCCGGCGGTGGGTAGGAAGACGTGCTCTCCGTGTCGATCTCGGGCATGGATGTGAGCGTAGTCACCGCGGCCGACGGCCATGCACCCCGCGCCGAATCGTCCTCGCCAGGCACTAGCGTGGCCTCGTGACCGCTCCCGATCCGCTCGCCCCGCTGGTGGACCTGCCCGGGGTCGAGGACGCCGGGGAAGAGGCCCGCGAGGCGCTGGCCCTGGCGCACCGGCACAAGACCAACCGACGGGGCTGGCCCGCGACGGCGGCCGAGGCGGCGATGCGGGCCGCACGGGCGTCATCGGTCCTCGACGGCGGCTCGCTAGTGCTCGATCCGGATGCCGGGCCCGACCCCGTCCTGGCCGGCGCGCTGCGCGTCGCCGAGGCGCTCGAGGGCGGGGCGACGACGCTCGTTGGGGTGTGGCAGCGGGCGCCGCTCCAGGCGATCGCCCGGCTGCACGCGCTCGCCGCCGCCGACCTGACCGACCCCGACCGGCTGGGGCGCCCGCGGGCGGACGCCGGTGTCGGTCGCCGCCTCGAGATGCTCGCCGACGTCGTGACGACCACCCGCGCCCCCGCGCCGGTGGTGGCCGCGGTGGTGCACGGTGAACTGCTCGTCCTGGCGCCGTTCGGCGTCGCCGATGGGGTGGTGGCGCGGGCCGTCTCGCGTCTGGCGACCATCGCCAGCGGGTTGGACACCCACGGGCTTGGCGTGCCCGAGTCGTTCTGGATGCAGAAGCCGGGCGACTACCGCGCCGCCGCGCGAGGCTTCGAGTCGGGCACCGGGGAGGGCCTCGCCGCCTGGCTCATCAACAGTAGCCGCGCCCTGAGAGCCGGTGCGCGCGAGGCACTGTCGATCGCCGAGGGCGCGGGAAAGTGACAGCCAGCAAAATGAAGCGGGCGGCGTTCCGAAGGTGATTCGGCCCGCCGCCCGCTAGCACGGAACTCCGGTTACCAAGCGTGCTCTCTGGGCTGCGTGGGTGGCCTCGGCGTTCGTGCGATGCGCTCCGGCTGCTGACCCCACCCAAGGGGTCCTCGCTTGGCGTCCGCTCTTCGCAATAACGCAGGCCCGCAACACTTCTACCATTATCGCGGCGTGTGCTCCGCGTGGGTTCTCGGGTTCCGTGCTGGGATGCCTCACTCGGGAGTACGGACCTTCTCTTCCGGTCCGGACTTGGCCTCGTTCGGCTTCCGTGACTCCTTTGTACTCCGTGACCGCAGTCACATCAAGGGTCAATTGCGTCGCGTCGCCACTTCGTTATTCGGCGGTGTCAGCAACCGTAGGTTCGCGACGGTTCGCCGGGGGTTGCGAGGTCAGAACAGGAAGCGCCGTAGCAACGAGTACGTCAATGCGCCGGCGGCGAGCGCGCTGGCGCCGACGGCGACCGACGTCGCGACGGCGGCACCGGACGGAGCGCTGATCCGATCGCGTAGTGACACCGGCCGGGAGAACGTCAGCACGGGCCAGTCGCGGCCGTTGGCCTCCCTGCGCAGCGCGCGATCGGGATTGACGACCGTCGGATGACCGACCGCCTCGAGCATCGGCAGATCGGTGATCGAATCGGAGTAGGCGTAGCAGTGGTCCAGCGCATAACCCTCGCGGGCGGCGAGCTCGGCGATGGCCTCGACCTTGCCCTCGCCGTAGCAGTAGAAGGCCACTTCACCGGTGTACTTGCCGTCCTCGACGACCATCCGGGTCGCCATTGCATGCGTCGCGCCGAGGGCGCGGGCGATGGGCGCCACGATCTCCTCGCCCGAGGCGGAGACGACCACGACGTCGCGGCCGCACAGCTTGTGATCGGCGATCAGATCGGCGGCCTCGGCGAAGACCAGCGGGTCGACGATGTCGTGCAACGTCTCGCTGACGATCGACTTGACCTGCTCGACGTTCCACCCGGTGCACATCGTGGTCAGGTAGGAGCGCATCCGGTCCATCTGCTCGTGGTCGGCACCGGACATCAGGAACAGGAACTGCGCGTACGTGGACTTCAGTACCGCCTGGCGGTTAATTAGCCCCTGATCGAAGAAGGGTTTGCTGAATGCGAGGGTGCTTGACTTGGCGATGACGGTCTTGTCAAGATCAAAGAAGGCCGCCGTGCGGACCGGTCCAACCGTGCCGGGCGCGGATGGTGGCTCTAACGCATCCGCAGACGCGGCGCCGGAAGCGGTCACGGCTTCCAGCATAAGCGGCGGGCATGTCGGGTGAGCCGGCGATCGTCGCGAAGTGGCAGTCTGCGCCAGCTGTCGCACCATGCAACTTTCCAGGTCACCGTATGATTTCTTTGCCGATTCATAGGGTGGCGATGACTTGCGCTGCACCCCTTTTGCGTGTGTATAGTGAGCATCACTTGGCTTATGCCGAGTGTGCATCAGCCCGACCCCCCGGGGCTGATACACGACGACCTCCGCCTCCTCCCCCCTGGCGGGGGTCGTCCCTTTTTAGCGGCAAGTCCGCCAATTCAGCCCTACGACGGTCGATGCGACTTCGCGGTGTTTGCGCAATCCCGCCAGTAACCGGTGTTCATCCACAGCCGCACGTTCATCCACAGGTGTCCCCAGTCGCCCTGTCCGGCGCGGCCGAGCGTCGCACCATGACCCCACAGTTGGGCCATGAGCACCAACAACGGCATCCTCTCGCTCGTCGCCAACGCCGCCCTGCGCCGCGACGTCGACCGCATCGCCGCCGCGGCCGCAGTGCGGGTGATCCACGCCGGCGAGCCGTCCAGTCACAAGGTGTGGACGGCGGCATCCGCCGTCGTCGTCGACCTCGATGGCTCTCGACGCTGCGCCGACCTGGGTCTACCGAGGCGCGGGCGCGTCCTGTTGATCGGCCGGGTCGAGCCGAATCCGGAACAGTGGCGGGTCGCCATTGCCATTGGCGCGCAACGGGTTCTATGTCTGCCAGCCGACGAGGCGGTCCTGGTGTCGGAGCTGTCCGAGGCGAACGAACCCCGCCGTGCCGATGAGCGGCGCGGTGCCGTCGTCGCGGTTCTCGGAGGCTGCGGAGGCGCCGGCGCCTCGGTGTTCGCGACCGCGCTCGCCCATGTCGCGCCACGGGCGCTGCTTGTCGACGTCGACCCGTGGGGTGGCGGTATCGACCTGACGGTCGGCAGTGAGCACGCCGCCGGACTGCGCTGGCCCGACCTCGTGCCCGGCGGCGGCAGGATCGGCTTCGAGGCACTCGCCGCGGCGCTGCCGGCACGCCACGGGGTTGCCGTGCTCTCGGCGGGTCAGGCGGGCGGTGAGATCGACGCCGGTGTGCTGACGGCGGTGATCGACGGGGCGTGTCGCGGAGGTGTCACCACGATCTGCGACCTTCCTCGCCGCGCCACCACCGCTGTCGGTGCGGCGCTCGATGCGGCAGATCTGGTCGTCGTCGTCACCCCGGCGGACACGAGGTCCTGCGCCGCTGCGGCGGCGGTGGGTCAGTGGCTGCGGGACACCAACCCGAACGTTGGTCTGGTGGTCCGGGGACCGTCACCGGGTGGTCTCCGGGCGGCCGACGTCGCGCGGATTACGGACCTGCCGCTGCTGGCGGCGATGCGCCCGCAGCCGGGTCTCGCCGCGGAACTCGAGGACGACGGGCTCAAGCCACGGCGACGGTCGTCGTTGACCTCCGCGGCGCGGCGGGTGCTCGACGTGCTCCAGCGGCAACCCGTCGATACCGACGCACGGCTGGCCGCATGAGCGCATCGCTGATCGAGCGGGTCAGAGAACGGCTGGCGACGGAGTCGGGTCCGCTGCGACCCAACGTGGTGGCCGAGGCCATCCGCGCGGAGGCCTCGGGCGTGCTTGGCGACGTCGATGTCCTCGGCCATCTCCGGCTGCTGCAGACCGAACTGACCGGCGCCGGAATCCTCGATCCGCTGCTGTGCGCCGAGGGCACGACCGACGTCCTCGTCTCGGCCCCGGACTCGGTATGGGTGGACGACGGCGCCGGGCTGCGTCGCACCGCGCTCCGCTTCGACGACGAGGCCGCCGTGCGGCGACTGGCTCAGCGGCTGGCGCTCGCCGCGGGGCGTCGGCTCGACGAGGCGCAGCCCTGGGTCGACGGCCAGCTGCCGGGTCTCGGGGGTGGTGGCGTCACCGTGCGACTGCACGCCGTGCTCCCGCCCGTCGCACCCGCTGGAACCTGCCTGTCGCTGCGGGTGCTGCGCCCCGCGACGCAGGATCTCGCTGCGCTGATCGCGGCGGGCGCGATCGCCGACGACGCCGCGGCCGTGGTCGACGACGTCATCGCCGCGCGGCTGGCATTCCTGGTCTCGGGCGGCACGGGCGCGGGAAAGACGACGCTGCTGTCGGCCGCGCTGGGTGCGATCGCGGCCGACGAGCGGATCGTCTGCGTGGAGGACGCGCCCGAGCTCGCACCCCGCCATCCGCATCTGGTCAAGCTCGTCGCCCGGTACGCCAACGTCGAGGGCGTCGGCGAGGTGACCGTGCGCGACCTGGTGCGGCAGGCACTGCGGATGCGTCCGGATCGGATCGTCGTCGGCGAGGTCCGCGGCGGCGAAGTCGTGGATCTGCTGGCGGCGCTAAACACCGGTCACGACGGAGGCGCGGGCACGGTCCACGCGAACAGTCCCGCCGAGGTCCCGGCACGACTCGAGGCGCTCGCGGCCGCGGGCGGGATGGACCGCGCGGCGCTGCACAGCCAGCTGGCCGCGGCCGTGCGGGTGATCCTGCACGTCGGCAGGAACCGCGCCGGGCGTCGACTCGAGGAGATCGCCGTGCTGCAACGGGGCGACGACGGGCTGGTGTCGGCGGTGACCGCCTGGCACGCCGACCGTGGGTTCGACCGTGGGATGGACCGGTTGGCGAACGCATTGACGACGCGGCGGCGGCCGTGACGGTCGCGGCGGTGGCGCTGGCCATGGCGCTGCTGATCCTGCCCGGCCGGTCTGGGCGTCGCGGCGGTGGGCGACCGTCGCCACGGGTTCGGCGCGCGACCCTGTTGATGACCGGTGTGGGGGTGGCGGTCGCGGTGGCGGTGCTGGTCCCGATCACCGCCTCGGTCGCTGCCGCGGTGCTCGCCGCGACGATCGAAGTGCGCCGCGCCGGTACCCGGCGACGAGCCCGACGCGCCCAGGAGTCGGCGGCGCTGCAGAGTGCGTTGAGCATCCTGGTGGGGGAACTGCGGGTCGGGGCGCACCCCGTCACCGCCTTCGATTCCGCCGCCGCCGAGGTCGACGGAACCGTTGCCGAGTCGCTGCGGGCCGTCGCGGCGCGGGCCCGCCTCGGCGCCGACGTCGCTGCCGGGCTGCGGTCGGTGGCACGCCGGTCGACGGTGCCCCGACACTGGGAGCGGCTTGCCGCCAGCTGGTTGCTGGCGCAGCGGCAGGGACTGGCCATCGTCGCCCTCGTCCGCGCGGCCGAACGCGACATCGTCGAGCGGGAGCGCTTCGCCTCTGGTGTCAACGCCGGGATGGCGGGCGCCCGCGCCACCGCCGCGATTCTGGCCGGGCTGCCGCTGCTCGGGATCGGGCTGGGTCAACTCATCGGCGCCGAACCGGTGCGCTTCCTGCTCTCCGGCGGTGCCGGCGGGTGGTGCCTGCTGGCCGGCGTGATGCTGGCATGCGCCGGACTGTGGTGGTCGGACCGCATCACCGATCGCGTCGTCGGATGAGCATCGCGGCGGTCCTGCTGGCGATGGCGCTGCTTCTCACCGGTGGCCGGATGCGTGCCGGCGATCAGAGGCGAACCGCGCCCGAGCAGCCGGCGCCGGTGACCACAGACCCTAACGATCCGCTTGCGGTGGCGTCCAGCCTGGACGTGTTCGCCGCCTGTCTGTCCTCGGGCATGGCGGTGGCGGGCGCGGCCAGGGCGACGGCGCCGTTCGCGCCTCCCGCCCTGGCCGAGGTCCTCGGCCGCGCCGCCGACCTCCTGGCCCTCGGCGCCGACCCGACGACGGTGTGGCTGGGCACGGCCGTCACCGGCGACCGGCACGTGGAGGCGCTCTGCAGGCTGGCCCGGCGCTCCGCATCCTCGGGAACTGCTCTGGCGCAGACTGTTTCAGAACTTGCCGATCAGTCCCGGCAGGATGCCTCGGATGCCGCGCGGGCGGCGGCCGAGCGCGCGTCCGTGCTGATCGCGGGACCGCTCGGCGCCTGCTACCTGCCCGCCTTCGTCTGTCTGGGCATCGTCCCGGTGGTGGTCGGCCTGGCCGGGGACGTCTTGCGGTCGGGCGTGTGGTGAGCAGAACAGCGACCCGCGGATCGCCCGCGGGCGTAGTGGAATCGATGGGGAGCAAAGATGATGCAGCACAATGTGTTTCGCCGGATCAACGCCCGGCTCGCGCTGCTGGCGGTCGACGAGTCCGGAATGTCGACCGTGGAGTACGCCATCGGCACGATCGCGGCGGCGGCGTTCGGGGCGATCCTGTACACCGTCGTCACCGGCGACTCGATCACGACCGCGCTGACGAACATCATCACGCGGGCGCTGAACACCAACCTCTGAGCGCGGCTCTTGGCGGTGCGGAAATCGGGAGGTGTGGTGACGATGCGGGCGGTGTCACGGTGGAGGCGGCGTTCGCCCTCGCCGCGCTGGCGGTGGTCATGGTGCTGTGCGTCGGGGGACTCACCGCGGTCGGGATGCAGGTGCGCTGCATCGACTCGGCACGGGAGGCCGCGCGGCTGGCGGCCCGCGGTGACCAAGGCGCCGCCTCGGCCGCGGTCGCCGGGGTCGGACCGGCGGGGGCGGAGCTGTCGCTGCGCCGCGACGGCGGATTCGTCGTCGCCCGGGTCAGTTCCCGGTCGACGATGTTGCCGGGCGTCACGATCAGCGCCGAGGCGGTGGCTGCCGTCGAACCCGGCGTCTGAACGCGGCTCGGCCAGCGTGGTGGCCGCAGCGATGATGGCGGTGCTGATGGCCCTGGCCGTCGGCGGCGCGGTGCTCGGCTCGGCGGTGGTTTCCCGGCACCGGGCGCAGGCCGCCGCCGATCTGGCTGCCCTATCGGCAGCGGGCCAGCTGGTGTCGGGGACCGCGGCGGCGTGCGCGTCGGCCGCCTCGCTCGCCACCGCGATGGCGGCCACGGTGGCGTCCTGCACCGTGGAGGACCTCGACGTCGTCGTGACGGTCGACGTGCCGGTGCGCCTCGGCCACTGGGGCGTCCACGTTGCGCGCGCCCGCGCTCGCGCAGGCCCCGCCTGACTACGAGCGGGCGGTCTTCTCGGCGCGCGCCTTGGCCCGGCGGGTGACGCGCCGCGGCGGACCCGACTCCTCCTCGGTCGGCAGCCGCATCGTCAGCAGGCCGGCGTAGACGTCGTCGTCGAGCTCGACCCGGTGTGCAGTGACGTGGATCGGTGTCCACCCGCCATCCACGGCGGGTAGCCGCAGCACCCGAGACGCTGGACCACTCTCGAAGTCCTTTGCCATCGACTCGAGTTCGGCCGCGTCGTCGGGATGCACCATGGGTTCACCGTCATCGCGCGCATGCCAGTCGTACAGCGGACACGGCTCGTCGAGCCACTTCAGCAGCTGCCAGGACTTCAAGTCCACCAGCGCCCGGTGCACACCCGGCTGAGCCAGGCCGTTGAGGATCCGCTGGCCGAGGTCGTGCTGCGGAGCCGCCGCGTCGTCGCGGACACCGCGCCAGTTCATCGCCCGGCAGATCAACCTGTCCCGCCCGGTGTCGTCGGCCTCGGTGAGCACGCGCGCCGCGAACCCGACCGTGATCGGCTTGCCCTTGTAGTCCGAGATGTCCCACGTGCTGCAGAACGTCCGGCCGGACTCCGGCTTGATCGCCACCGCAAGCACTCTCGCCTCGCTCGGATTGAGGTTGCGCGTCGGCAGGTCCTCGGCGAACGCCCGGCCCTGGGTGGCCTCGACGTTGGGGTTGAGCCCGCTGTTCATCAACGACTCCGGCGTATCGGTCGCGATCCCGTTCGTCAGGTCCCACTTCAGCGGGCCGGGAAGCACCCGGTCCGGTGGATCCTCGTCCAGCGGCCCGATCCACACGTGCACGCCGTGGATGCGGCCGTCGGTCATCTGCACCACTTCGGTCCGGATCACGCGATCGCTCTTCGGGGTCAGACTGCTCAGCGCCTTGCCCGCCTGCACCGTCTCGTTGATGGCGGTCTGAATCGCCATCAGATTGGGGTTGCGCCGCAGGAAGGCACTGATGGGTACCAGGTTCTTGGTGTGCTGCCCCTGAGCGACGACGGCCGGTTCGGCGCCGAGTGTCTCCACGAGGAGCCAGTCGTGCGTCATGGCGGCATCCTACCGTCGCAGCCTGTGCGTTCTTAGCCGGAGCAGGCCGACGAGCCGCTATCCGGCCACCGTCGAGCGGCGCTTGGTGACCGTCGAAACCTCGCCAATTTCGGCCATTCCGGTTGCGTCGCCCCCGGCCACGGGGTAATTTTCGCTCGTGTCCGGGAAACCGGATCTGAGAGCGGATCGTGTTGTCCGGCCGTTCCTCGTAGTCGTCTGAGTAGGTGGCGTGCGTTCACTGGCGCCGGATCCCGAGCCGTGGGACGACCGTCGAGGGGTGGGTCGTCCCCACGGTCGGTCCGGCCCATGTCAGGTCGGTCCCTTCGCCAACTCTTCGAGCACCAGCCTGAGCACCGTCACCGCGCCCGCCTTGTCGAGCGGGTCGTTTCCGTTGCCGCACTTGGGCGACTGCACGCACGACGGGCACCCCCACGGACACTCGCACGCCTCGATCGCCGAGGCGGTGGCGCCCCACCAGGTGCGCAGCTGTCGGTAGCCCCGGTCGGAGAAGCCCGCACCACCGGGATGGCCGTCGTAGACGAAGATCGTCGGCGTTCCCGTCTCCGGACCCACCGCCATCGAGACCCCGCCGATGTCCCCGCGGTCGCAGCTGGCCACCAGCGGGAGCAGCCCGATCGCCGCGTGTTCGGCGGCGTGCAGCGAGCCGGGGATCCGGGTGTCGGCAATTCCGCTGTGGTGCAAGGCCTCCGGCTCGATCGTGCACATCACCGCCATGGTATCCAGCGTCTGGGTGGGCATGTCGAGGTCGACGAAGTCGATCACCTCGCCATTGAGCCGCCGCCGCAGAAAACCGATTACGGTGTGGCTGACCGACACCGGAACCAGTCCGACGGTGATCGGACCGATGGTGCGCCGCTCGCCGGTGCCGGTGACCGCGACGTCGGTGAGCTCCCTGGCCGAGGTGGAGTAGCCGGGGTCCTCGGCGCGGACGAAGGCGATGCCGTCCTCGAAGTCGAGTGAGTCGACGACGTAACTCTCGCCCTGATGCAGGTACACCGCGCCGGGATGGATGGACGAGGGCGCCTGCCCCGCCCCGGTGCTGCCGAGCATCCGGCCCGTCCCGGTCTCGAGGATCGCGATCTGGCCGCCCGACGAACCGCGGATGTCGACCGCGGAATGCGGGTCCAGCCCGGGGGCGGGGAAGTAGCCGGCGGGTCGACGGCGCAACAGTCCGTCGTCGACGAGTGCGTTGGCCACCTCCTCGGCGTCCCAGGTTCGTACCTCCGCCTCGGTCAGCGGTAGTTCCGTTGCGGCGCAGAGCAATTGAGGTCCGAGGACGTACGGATTGGACGGGTCGATCACCACCCGCTCGATCGGTTTGTCCAATAGCGCGGCGGGGTGGTGCACCAGGAAGGTGTCCAGTGGATCGTCCCGGGCGATCAGCACGATCAGGGCGCTCTGCCCCCGCCGACCCGCCCGGCCTGCCTGCTGCCAAAACGACGTCACGGTGCCGGGGAAACCGGCCAGCACCACCGCGTCCAGCCCGGCGATGTCGACGCCCAGTTCCAGCGCGTTGGTCGTGGCCAGCCCGCGCAGCCGCCCGTCGGTCAGCGCCCGCTCCAACGCCCGCCGGTCCTCTGCGAGATAGCCGGCGCGGTAGGACGCCACCAGGCCGGCCAGGTCCGGCGCGACGTCCTCGAGTCGTCCGCGCGCCCCGAGTGCCGTGAGTTCCGCGCCGCGCCGCGACCTGACGAACGTCAGCGTGCGGGCGCCCTCGGCGATGAGGTCGGCCATCACCCGTCCGGCCTCCGACCCGGCGGAGCGCCGCACCGGAGCGCCGTTCTCGCCGGTGATGTCGGTGCGCAGCGCCGGCTCCCAGAGCGCGACGGTCCGGCCGCCCTGCGGCGAGCCGTCGTCGGTCACCTCGGCAACGGTGTGGCCCAACAGTTCCGACGCCGTGGCCGCGGGTGCCGACGTCGTCGCGCTGGCGAAGATGACGGTCGGGCCGCCGTCGCCGGCCGCGTAGCGCTCGCACAACCGCACCAGGCGGCGCAGCACCATCGCGACGTTCGAGCCGAAGACCCCGCGGTAGTAGTGGCATTCGTCGACCACGACGTACTTCAAATTGCGGAGGAATACGGCCCAGCGGGTGTGGTTGCGCAACAGAGACACATGAATCATGTCCGGATTGGAGAAGATCCACCGCGACCCCTCGCGCGCGAGCCGTCGGGCATCGGTCGAACTGTCGCCGTCGTACGGGCTCGGCGCGACGTCGCCGAGCCGGTCGACCGCGTTCACCAGCGACTGAGCCGCCCGCAGCTGGTCGTGCCCCAGCGCCTTGGTCGGCGCCAGGTACAGCGCCCGCGCCCGCGGCTCGGCGGCCAGCGTCGTCAGGATCGGAAGCTGATAGGCCAGCGACTTGCCCGACGCAGTGCCGGTGCTCAGCACGACGTGGCGACCGGAGTGGGCCAGGTCGGCGGCGGCGACCTGATGGGTCCAGGGCACCGTGACCCCGCGGTCGACGAAGGCCCGAACGACGTCCGGGTCGGCCCACGTCGGCCAGGGCTGCGAGCGGGCCCGCCGCGGCGCCAGATCCGAGACGTGGCGCAGCGGCTGCTCGTCGGGATCGGTGCCGTCGACCGCGCGGGCGAGCAGCTCGCGGCCAAAGCCGGACACCGCCTCAGCCACGTTCCATCCCTTCTCAGTGCTCGCTCGGGTCTCGACACCCATGATCGTCCACCTCCGTGCGGCACGGTGCCGTGGCGGTGCTGCCCTGCTGGCCTAGTGTCGACGCTGATGAGCCAGCTGTCCTTCTTCTCGGCGGAGGCGGTGCCCCCTGCGGTCGCCGACCTGACCGGGATCCTGGCTGCGCCGGGCCAGGTGGTGCTGGTCGGACAGGGCGAGGAGCGGGCCGCGCGGCTGTCGGTCGTGGTCGACGAGCTGTGGCGCGCGCAGGCGCTCGCGGAGATGATCGCCGAGGCCGGTCTGGTGCCGGAGATCGGGCACACCGACGAGAACACCCCGCTGGTCCGGACTGCCCCCGATCGGCGGTTGTCGGCAATCGCGGCCGACTGGACGCGTGGTGCCGTGAAGACGGTGCCGCCGCAGTGGTTGCCCGGCCCGCGCGAGCTGCGGGCATGGACGCTGGCCGCGGGCCTTCCGGAGGCCGATCGCTATCTGCTGGGCCTCGACCCACACGCGCCCGATACGCATTCCGCACTTGCCTCGGCGATGATGCGGGTCGGAATTGCACCGACCTTGATCGGCACCCGCGGGTCGCACCCGGCCCTGCGGATTAGTGGCCGCAGACGGCTATCGCGCCTGGTAGAGAACGTGGGGGAACCTCCCGGTGACACTGATGCGTTCCGTCTGTGGCCCCGCACCTGAGGCCCGGGGGGAACGGAGCCAGTTTGCGTAGGCTCGCGCGGAGTGCGAAATTGTCAGTTGCCGTGGGCGGGTGGGACCGCTGATTCAGTAGTTCCGCGTTCATTGGCAACGAGAAGTGGAGCGTAAAAACAGTTGGCTGACCAGGACGGTGGCAGCGGCAACGGTCGGATTAGGCGACTCGTCATAGTCGAGTCGCCCACCAAGGCACGCAAAATAGCGGGATACCTCGGTTCCAGCTACATCGTCGAATCGTCGCGTGGGCACATCCGCGACCTGCCGCGGGCCGCGGCCGACGTTCCCGCGAAGTACAAGTCGGAGCCGTGGGCCCGGCTCGGTGTGAACGTCGACGCCGACTTCGAACCTCTCTACATCATCAGCCCCGAGAAGAAGAGCACGGTCACCGAGCTCAAGAGCCTCCTCAAGGACGTCGACGAGCTGTACCTCGCGACGGACGGTGACCGCGAGGGCGAGGCCATCGCGTGGCACCTGCTGGAGACCCTCAAGCCGCGCATCCCCGTCAAGCGGATGGTGTTCCACGAGATCACCGAGTCCGCGATCCGGGCGGCCGCCGAGGACCCCCGCGACCTCGACATCGATCTGGTCGATGCGCAGGAGACCCGCCGCATCCTCGACCGTCTCTACGGCTACGAGGTCAGCCCCGTGCTGTGGAAGAAGGTGGCGCCGAAGCTGTCGGCGGGCCGGGTGCAGTCGGTGGCGACCAGGATCATCGTCCAGCGCGAGCGTGAGCGGATGGCGTTCCGCAGCGCCGGGTACTGGGACGTCACGGCCGAGTTGGACGCCAGCGTGTCCGATGCGCAGGCCTCGCCGCCCAGGTTCACGGCCAAGCTCAACAGCGTCGACGGCAGGCGGGTGGCCAGCGGCCGTGACTTCGACTCCCTCGGCGGGCTGCGCAAGCCCGACGAGGTGCTGGTGCTCACCGAGTCCGCGGCCTCCGCGCTGGCGGGCGGCCTGCGCGGCGCCCAGCTCAGCGTGGCGTCGGTCGAGCAGAAGCCGTACACGCGCCGGCCGTACGCGCCCTTCATGACTTCGACGCTGCAGCAGGAGGCCGGCCGCAAACTGCGGTTCTCCTCGGAGCGCACCATGAGCATCGCGCAGCGGCTGTACGAGAACGGCTACATCACCTATATGCGCACCGACTCGACGACGCTGTCGGAGACGGCGATCAACGCGGCCCGCAACCAGGCCCGGCAGCTCTACGGCGAGGAGTACGTCCATCCGACGGCCCGCCAGTACACCCGCAAGGTCAAGAACGCCCAGGAGGCGCACGAGGCCATCAGGCCGTCGGGCGACGTCTTCCAGACGCCCGGTCAGCTGCACTCCTCGCTCGACAACGACGAGTTCAAGCTCTACGAACTGATCTGGCAGCGGACCGTGGCCTCGCAGATGGCCGACGCCCGCGGGACGACGCTGTCGCTGCGCATCGCCGGTGCTGCCCGGACGGGCGAGCAGGTCGTCTTCAGCGCCAGCGGTCGCACCATCACCTTTGCGGGATTCCTCAAGGCCTACGTCGAGAGCCTCGACGAGCAGGCCGGCGGCGAGGCGGACGACGCGGAGAGCCGGCTGCCGAACCTGACGCAGGGCCAGCGCGTCGACGCCACCGACCTGACCGCCGACGGCCACACGACCAGCCCTCCGGCGCGCTACACCGAGGCGTCGTTGATCAAGGCGCTGGAGGAGTTGGGCATCGGGCGCCCGTCGACGTACTCGTCGATCATCAAGACCATCCAGGACCGCGGCTACGTGCACAAGAAGGGCAGCGCGCTGGTCCCGTCGTGGGTGGCGTTCGCCGTGATCGGGTTGCTGGAGCAGCACTTCGGGCGGCTGGTCGACTACGACTTCACCGCCGCGATGGAGGACGAGCTCGACCAGATCGCCTCTGGCAACGAGCGAAGGACCAACTGGCTGAACAACTTCTACTTCGGCGGTGACCACGGCGTCGATGGGTCGATCGCGCGCGCCGGCGGTCTGAAGAAGCTGGTCGGCGGTAACCTCGAGGAGATCGACGCTCGAGAAGTCAACTCCATCAAGCTGTTCGACGACGATCAGGGCCGGACGATCAACGTTCGCGTCGGCCGCAACGGTCCGTACCTCGAGCGCATGGTCATCGGCGACGACGGTGAGCCCACCCCGCAGCGGGCCAACCTCAAGGACGAGCTGACCCCCGACGAGCTCACCCTCGAACTCGCCGAGAAGTTGTTCTCCACCCCCCAGGAGGGCCGCGTCCTGGGCGTCGACCCGGCGACGGGTCACGACATCGTCGCCAAGGACGGCCGCTATGGGCCGTACGTGACCGAGGTGCTGCCCCCGCCGCCCGAACCCGACGAGCCGGACGACGGGGCGCCCGCGAAGAAGGGCAAGAAGCCGCCGGTCGGGCCGAAGCCGCGCACCGGTTCGCTGCTGCAGTCGATGGACCTCGAAACGGTGACGCTCGAGGACGCGCTGAAGCTGCTGTCGCTGCCCCGCGTCGTCGGCGTCGACCCCGCCAACGGTGAGGAGATCACCGCGCAGAACGGCCGATACGGCCCATATCTCAAGCGCGGCACGGACTCTCGCTCGCTGGCCAACGAGGACCAGATGTTCACCATCACCCTCGACGAGGCCTTGAAGATCTACGCGGAGCCCAAGCGCCGCGGCAGGCAGGGTGCGGCCACGCCGCCGCTGCGCGAGCTCGGCACCGACCCGGTTTCGGAGAAGCCGATGGTGATCAAGGACGGCCGGTTCGGGCCGTACGTGACCGACGGTGAGACCAACGCCAGCCTGCGCAAGGGCGACGACGTCATGTCGATCACCGACGGCCGGGCGTCGGAGCTGCTGGCCGACCGCCGCGCGCGGGGACCGGTCAAGAAGAAGGCTCCGGCGAAGAAGGCCGCCAAGAAGGCTCCGGCGAAGAAGGCTGCTGTCAAGAAGGCCGCCGCCAAGAAGGGCTAAGCCAAGAAGGGCTAGCCCTGGGCCTGGCTCGAAACATGCCGTGGCGCAGCTAGATTCAGCGGCCGCGCCAGCTGGGTTGGGGCACTGCGGCCGCGCAATTCGACGATCTCGCCGACGTCCCAGCACAGCGCCTCGGCATCCAGCGCCCCGCTGACGGCGATGGCCGACGCCAGCACGTGCCCCTCCTCGAGCTTCGCCAGCTCGGTGAGGCGGGCCGCCTCGTTGACGGGGTCGCCGATCACGGTGTACTCGAAGCGGGCCTGGGCGCCGATGTGGCCGGCGATGGCCCGGCCCGCGGACACCCCGATGCCGAAGTCGGTCTGGCCGAGCACCTCGATCAGTTCGTCGTGCAGTTCCCGCGATGCGGCCAGGGCGGCGCCCGAGGCGTCCGGGTGCTCGATCGGGGCGCCGAAGATGGCGAGTGCGGCGTCGCCCTGGAACTTGTTGACGAACCCGCCGTGCCGGTTGACGGCGTCGACGATCACGCGGAAGAACTCGTTGAGCAGGCTGACCACCTCGGCCGCGGGCCGGGTCGACGCCAGCTGGGTCGAGCCGACGAGGTCGACGAACAGCACCGCGACGTCGCGTTCCTGGCCACCGAGCTCGGTGCCGCGCTCGAGTGCCCGGCGGGCGACGTCCTCGCCGACGTAGCGGCCGAACAGGTCTCGGAGCCGTTGCCGCTCGGCCAGATCGCGAACCATGTCGTTGAACCCGGCTTGCAGCAGGCCCAGTTCGCTGGCGTCGTAGATCTGCATGTGGGCGTTGTAGTTGCCGCGCTGGACCTCGCCCAATGCCCAGCGCAGCTGGCGCAGCGGGTCGGCGATCGACATCGCGACCAGCACGGTGCCCGCCAGCCCGATGACCAGCGCGGCGATCGCCAGCAACAGAATCGGCGTGGTCAGCCGCTCGGCGGGGGCGGTGAGGATCTCGAACTTGCTGGCGACCAGCGCCAGCACGATGGCGAGGATCGGCACCCCCGTCGACAGCACCCAGGTGAGCACCTGGCGCTGGATCACGCCCGGCGCCTTGAAGCTCTCCGGCACCCCTCCGCGCAGGGCGGCGACGGCGACGGGCCGGAGCACGCGTTCGGACTGCAGGTATCCGATGATCGCGGTGGCGGTGGCGCCCAGTGCGGTGGCGACCGCGACGACGGGAGCCGACCGGCTGGCGACCGGCCAGCTGGCCGCGATGAAGACGATCGACCCGAGACACCAGTTGGAGACGCTGATCACCGACCGGTAGTACGGCATCCGCAGCGCCCGCACGCGCGCCAGTGCGGTGACGGCGGGGTCACCACCCCCGAGCAGGCTGTCGCGGCGCTGCCAGCGGATCACCGGCAGCAGCAGCCGCAGCGTCAGCCAGGCCGCGACGCTGAAGGACACGAACAGGTAGCTCAGGAAGATGGCCAGGTTGAAGGCGGGCAGGTCCTGCAGCTGGATGCGGTCCTCCGCCGGCAGTCCGAACCGGAGGAAACCGAGCACGAACAGCGCGCCGATGATGTCGGCCTGCAGCATGCCGAGGGTGAACACCGGCCACGGCGTACGCGCCACCCACCTGATGAAGGCGGTGACTCGCCCCATCGGTGGTGTCTGCGCGGTCATCCGACAACCGTATCGGTCTCGCGGCGTCGATACGGGGCCTGTTCGCCGCCGTCTTGGCCGGTGTCGCCGGAACCGTCGACGTCGCTGTCGTGCCCGCGCACTAGGGTGGCGTCACGATGAGCGGTGTTTTCTCGCGTCTGGTGGGTCAGGACGCCGTCGAAGCCGAGTTGGTGGCCGCCGCCCAGGCCGCCCGCGGTGATTCGGCTCACAACCCCGTGGCCACCGGTGCCGGCGGCGGCCGAATGACCCATGCCTGGCTGATCACCGGGCCGCCGGGATCCGGCCGGTCGATCGCCGCGGTGTGCTTCGCGGCAGCCCTGCAGTGCACCTCCGACGGGGTCCCCGGGTGCGGCGAGTGCCGCGCCTGCACGACGACGATGGCGGGCACCCACGGCGACGTGCGGCGGATCATCCCGGAGGGCCTCTCCATCGGCGTCAAGGAGATGCGCGACATCGTGCAGATCGCGTCCCGGCGGCCGGGCATGGGCCGCTGGCAGGTGGTCGTGGTCGAGGACGCCGACCGGCTCACCGAGGGGGCGGCCAACGCGCTGCTGAAGGTGGTGGAGGAACCGCCGGCGTCGACGGTGTTCCTGCTGTGCGCGCCGTCCGTCGACCCCGAGGACATCGCGATCACCCTGCGGTCGCGCTGCCGGCACGTGGCGTTGGTGACACCGCCGCTCGACGCCATCGCCCGGGTGCTGATCGACACCGACGGCATGGCCGAGGACGACGCCAGGTGGGCGGCCTCGGTCAGCGGCGGCCACGTCGGGCGCGCCCGCCGGTTGGCCACCGACGAACAGGCCAGGAGTCGCCGCCAGCGCGCCCTGGGTCTGGCCCGGGACGCGGCGACGCCGGCCCGGGCTTACGCCGCCGCCGAGGAGCTGGTGGCCACCGCGGACGACGAGGCCAAGGCGCTCACGGGCGACCGCAACGAGGCCGAGACCGAGGAGTTGCGGACCGCGCTGGGGGCCGGCGGGACGGGCAAGGGCGCCGCGGGTGCGCTTCGTGGCGCCACCGGAGCACTCAAGGACCTCGAGAAGCGGCAGAAGTCCCGCCAGACGCGGGCCTCCCGCGACGCGCTGGACCGGGCGCTCATCGATCTGGCGACCTACTTCCGGGATGCGCTCCTGGTGTCCGTCATGCCGACGGGTGGTCCCACCATCCAGGCCAACCATCCGGACATGGCCGACAAGGTGGCGGCCATGGCGGCGCACGCTCCGCCCGACCGGCTGCTGCGCTGCATCGAGGCGGTGCTCGAGTGTCGCGAGGCGCTGGCGGTGAACGTCAAGCCGAAGTTCGCGGTGGACGCGCTAGTGGCGACCGTCGGGCAGGCACTGCGTCCCTGAGCCGCCCCGGCGGCGACATCGAACCCCTGAGCCAAAACCCTGACTTTGGGGACTGGGCACCCGCTCACGTAGACTCGTCCCGCCCCAGCCGAGCGCTCCTCGGCGTGGCATCGCCGCCTTAGCTCAGTCGGTAGAGCGTCTCACTCGTAATGAGAAGGTCCCGGGTTCGATTCCCGGAGGCGGCCCCGTTCGTCTCACTCCGCTGAGAGGGCCTTCGCTGCGACGTTGCGCGCGGTGGCCGCCGCGGGGAAGCCCGCGTAGCCGCTGGCGTGGTAGATCACCTCGGCCAATTCGTCGTCGGTCACGCCGTTGGTGCGGGCGATGCGGACGTGGGCGTGCAGTTCGTCGGTGGCTCGAAGTGCGATGAGGATGCCCAGGGTGACCAGGCTGCGGTCGCGCCGGCTGAGACCGTCGCGCGCCCACAGTCTGCCGAAGACACTCTCGACGCCGATGTCCATCAGCTCCGGCGCGAAACCGTCCCCGCTGAAATCGACTTCGCCGTCGGGCAGGTGGCCGGGCAGCAGTTCGCGGAAGACGCGAAGCCCCTCGTCGCGCAAGTTGGTCATGCCTGCGAGCTTAGGGCGGGGCGACGTAACCGACCGGACCCGACGCCAGGCACACCGACAGCGCGGAGGTGTTGGCGCTGGCCAGCACTGCGTTCCCGGCCCCGGACAGCCGGACGAAGACGCGATTGAGTCCGGGGTGAACCGGCACTTTGGTGGCGTCGCCGTCCGACAGCGCGAACGTCATCGAACCGTCGCTGTTGGAGAGGTAGTTGATCTCGGCGGTCCACTCGGTCGGCAGCATCGGGCCGTCGAGCGGCATCCGTACCGGGGCGTCGGGCTGAACCAGGTAGCCGCACTGCGGTTTTGGGCCGGCCAGCGTGTGCCGCACCCAGGTCACCTGTGCGTCGACCAACTGACCCTGGCGGTCGAACGTGCGCAAATCGGTTGTGCTGGTGCTGAATTCGGGCCGGTCGCGGACCAGGGCGAAGACGTGGCTGAACAGGTTGTCCGGCCACGCGAAGCGTTGCAGGATCAGCGGGTCGACCTCCTGGTCGAGCAGCGGTGCGCTGGTGGCGGCGTTGGCGGCGGCAAGGCTGGTCAGCACGTTGTGCACGTAGGAGCGGGTCGGGTTGTCCAGCCAGCGCGTGGTGAACGTGACCGTCGAGTACCCGCAGCTCACCACGAAGAGGACCGCGCACGCCACCACGGCGACGGTGCGCTGCCGCGAGGCGTCCAAGGCCGAGGACGTCACCCGGTTCGGCGCCGTCAACCCGATGGCCGCGAGCAGGGTCAGCACCACCGCGAGGTCCGGCAGATAGCGCAGGGTCTGCGCCAACTCGATCGCGGTGAACCGCGACGACCGCATCAGGTAGATCGGCAGTTGGCAGGCGACGACGTACGCCGCGGCGGCCAGCCACAGCAGCCGCGCGTGCTCCTTGCGCCGCACCGACACGGCGATCACCGCCACGAGCACCAGCCAGCCCACCACCATGACCTGCCACTGCGGCAGGGCCCAGGGCGACGAGGGCGCCCAACGCTCCCACTGCCACGGGCCGCCGATCAGCGCGGGCACGACGCCGTGGGTCACCGACCGCAGCAGCAGATCTCCGGTCATGGCCCAGTCGAGCGTCCAGCGCCGCTGGTCCACCACGACCAGATAGATCCCGATCCAGCCGGCGGTCAGTGCACCCGTCGCGAGCCAGAGTCGAATACCGCCGCGCCACACCGACTTCCACGAGGTGCGGTCGCCCTGCACGTAGGCCAGCAGAGCCGTGACCGCGAACGCCACGACTGGAATGACCGCGGCCTTCTCGAAGAAGGTCAGCCCGAGGAGGAACACCGCCGCCCCGGCGAACGCATACCGTTGCTTCCCGGTGCGCACCAGCAGGATCGCATCGGCGCACACCCACGCCATCGCGGCGATCATCGGCAGCGCGTTCAGCGCGGCTGACCACCACGCGAACGCCGGCAAGGTGAGCGGAGAGAAGAGCGGCGAACGCCAGCGGGATCAGGACCACGGGCCGCCACCCGAGGATCACGTACAGCACGCGCAGGATCGCCAGCGACGCCACCAGTTGCAGCGTTACCAGGCTGATGGCCGGACCCACCCAGCTGAACGGGGCGATCTTGGCGATGCCGCCAGCGATCAGGAAGGCCGCGGGCATGACGTGTCCGTCGTGGTCGTCGAACAGATAAGCCGGGGAGAACAGGCCGTGGGTGCCTGCGCGGGCGATCAGGATCAGGTCGTCCCAGTAGAAGTAGCCGCGGAACGCCAGCACCGCGCGCAGCGCCGATTGCACCACGATCAGGACGACGGCGACCCAGATGACCCAATGGTCCCGGGGTCGCCGAAGTACCTCTGCCGGCGCAGTCCAGTTCCCTGGTCGCCGGGCTACTGCCTGCTCGAATCACCGCTGCCGACTGTACGGAGTGCCCCTTGGGGCGAGCGAAGCGACGGGGGAGAAAGGCACGGCCCGGCGTCGGTATGGTGACCCGGTGCGAACACTGGTCACCGGAGCTGCGGGCTTCATCGGATCGACGCTGGTTGATCGATTGTTGGCGGATGGTCACACCGTCATCGGCGTCGACGACCTCAGCTCGGGCAACAGCGTCAACATCGTCGGGGCCGAGCGGCACGACACCTACGAGTTCGCCAAGGCCGACATCGTGGACGCGGATCTGCTGGCCCTGGTCTCCGAGACCCAGCCCGAGGTGATCTTCCACCTGGCGGCGCAGATCTCGGTGAGTCGCTCCGTCACCGACGCGCAGTTCGACTCCACCGTCAACGTGGTCGGCACGGTCCGGTTGGCCGAGGCGGCGCGCAAGGGCGGGGTGCGCAAGATCGTCCACACGTCCTCGGGCGGCTCGATCTACGGCACCCCGCCGTCGTTTCCGACCAACGAGGACGCGCCGTTCGACCCGTCGTCGCCTTACGCCGCGAGCAAGGTCTGCGGCGAGGTGTACCTCAACATGTTCCGCAACCTGTACGACCTGGACTGCTCGCACATCGCGCCGGCCAACGTCTACGGTCCGCGGCAGGACCCGCACGGTGAGGCCGGCGTCGTCGCGATCTTCGCCAAGGCGCTGCTGTCGGGCAAGCCGACGAAGATCTTCGGTGACGGCTCCGACACCCGCGACTACGTGTTCGTCGACGACGTGGTCGACGCCTTCGTGCGGGCCGGCGGCGACGCGGGCAGCGGCCAGCGCTTCAACGTGGGCACCGGCGTCGAGACGTCGACCCGCGAACTGCACACGGCGGTCGCGGCGGCGGTGGGCGCCCCCGACGAGCCGGAGTTCCACCCGCCGCGGCTCGGGGATCTGCGGCGGTCGCGCCTGGACAACGGTCGGGCCAGGGCCGTCCTCGGCTGGGCTCCGAAGGTGGACTTCGCCGACGGCGTCGCCCGCACGGTCGAGTACTTCCGCGCCCAGGTCTGAGCCGTGCCCGCTCGAGTTTGAAGCTAGCGACGGAATCAGCCCACTTCCGTCGTGACGTTCACACCGGGCTAGCGGCCCTCGGGCACCCGCGCGCCCTCCAGCGCCACCGCTCGGGCCAGCTGGGCATACCGCAGTTCCAGATCCTTGAACCGCAGATAGGTGCTGATGGTGGTGAACAGGAACGCCACGATCAGCGCGTACTCGAGCAGGTCGGCGCCACGGTCGACGCCCAGCCAGTTCGCCACCACCGTAGTGTCGTTGGGTCGCACGATCGCGTACACCGCGGCGACCACGAACACGACGTAGCCCACCTTCACCCACGCCTTGGCCTGCGCGCTGCGCCGCGACCGCAGCAGGTACACCAGCAGCGTGAGGACGGCCACGATCAGCAGAACCTGAATCCAGTTCATCGGCGCATCCTCTTCCTCAGCAGACCGTCGAAGACGATGTTGACGCCGTTCACCAACGGCTGCCCCTTCGACAACGAATAGTCGGTGTACAGGATCTCGACGGGTTCTTCGGCCACCCGCCAACCGTTTTCGACGATCAGTGCGACGATCTCGCTGGCGTGCGCCATGCCGCTCATCGTCAAATTCAGGCCGTCGGCGACCGTCTTGTCGAACACCCGCAACCCGTTGTGGGCGTCGGTCAGCCCAAGCTTGCGGCTGGTGGGGCTGACCTTCGCGATCAACGGGAACACGACGCGCCTCAGCATCGGCATGTTGTTGGGCGTGCCGTCGGCGAACCGCGTCCCGACGACGATGTTCAGGTCTTCGGTGCGGAGGCGCTCGACCATCCGGATGACGTCTTGAACGCGGTGCTGGCCGTCGGCGTCGAACGTCGCGAACACGCCTGCGCCCGGGCGGCTGCGGGCGTATTCGACCCCAGTTTGGATCGCCGCGCCCTGGCCGAGGTTGACCGGGTGCCGCACCACGTGGGCTCCGGCCTGCAACGCCTGTTCGGCGGTGTCGTCGCGGCTGCCGTCGTCGACGCACACCACGTTGTCGAACACCGAACGAAGATCGGTGACGACCTCCGCGATCACGGTCGCCTCGTTGAAGGCGGGGATGACGATCCACACGTCTCGCATGTCAATGCCGATCAAGATACCCGCTCGGTGCCGGCACTCTGGCGAGCGCGACCACGTGTACGGCGATCCCCACCAGTGGACCGCACAGCAGTGCCACCACGGTTCGCGTCTCCAGCGTCGACGGCAGGAGCAGCAGCAGAGTCGACGCCAGCGTCGCGCTGATCCACCCGACGGCGTACGCCCGGTGCAGTGCCGCCGCGACCGTCGCGGCACCGGTCAGCGTCAGTAGGGCGATCATCACCGCCGCGGTGGTGAACCAGGCCAGCAGTGCGCCACCGACCTCGTAGTCCGGGCCGAACGCCGTGCGCAGTAGCCAGGGTCCCAGTAGCCCGGCGATCAACACCGCCGCCCCGCCCAGCACGGCCAGCACCGCGACGGGCGCCAGCAGCGATCGCAGCCGACGGTCCCGCTGGTCGACGAAGTGGGCGATCAGGTTGCCCTGCATGGCCGTCAGTGGCACCAGCAGCGGTGCGCGGGTCAGGGTCACCGCCAGGATGACGACGCCGCCCGCCGCGCCCAGATCGGCCGAGGTCGCCTTGAGCAGCACTGGGAAGCCCATGATCAGGATCGCGCTGGCGCCGGCCGCGGCGATCGAGTGCGACGCACCGCGCACGAAGGTGGCCGTGGTGCCGGGGGTGAGCAGGCGCGCGGTCGCGCGCGTCGACGCGGAGACACCAAGCAGCAACAGCCACGCGATCGCGCCGGCGACGGTCGCCCAGAGATATCCGACCAGACCCCAGCCGACCAGGAAGGTGATCGCCGCGACCGTCACCCGCATCGCGGCGTCTCCGACGATGAGGGCCCCGTACGGCGACCAGCGGTCCACCCCGGCGAGCATGCCCAGCAGGGTGGCGTGCAGGCAGAACCCGGCCAGCCCCCCGGCCAGCAGCGCGACGCTCAGCAGCCGCGACTCGATGAACACGTGGCCCGACCACAGCGGTGAGGAGGCCACGATCGCCGCCGCCGACACCACGCCGACGACCGCGGCCACCCGGATGGGGCTCGAGCGGGGTTCGGGCACCACGGCCAGTTGCCGGGCCTGCCGGACCTCGCGCGTCGACTCCTGCAGCAGTCCGTTGGCGGCACCGGCGAACAGCCCGAAGGCGCCCCAGAACACCGCGAAGACCGAGAACCCGGCCGGCTCCAGGTCGCGCGCCGCCAGGTAGAGCACCGCGTACCCGCACACCGCGCTGATGACGGTCGCCGCGCCGACCCGCACGACGCTGCTCCGAGTGACGGGTCCGCGCGTGGGATCAGCGGGAACGATCGCCGCACCGTCGGTCACAGGTCGGGGACGTCCGTCGAGTACAGCCACGCCTGCCACAGCGGGCGCAGGGATTCGTCGGCGTAGTTCGCGGCCAGCCCGGTGAAGTCGTCGGTGACGGCGGTGCCGTGGCGGTGCCGCGCCGTCCAGTCCCTGAGCAGCTCGAAGAAGTTCTGGTCGCCAAGCACCCCGCGCAGTGCGTGCAGGGTGAGCGCGCCCCGCTTGTAGACCCGGTCGTCGAACATGTCGCGCGGTCCGGGGTCCGACAGCAGCAGGTCGTGCCGTGAGTGCCGCAGCCGGTGGTGGTAGTGGTGGGCGTGCTCGTCGGCGGTGCGTCCACCGGAGTCCTCGGACCACAGCCACTCCGCGTAACAGGCGAAGCCCTCGTGCAGCCAGATGTCGCGCCACCGCCGTGCCGTCACCGAGTTGCCGAACCACTGGTGGGCCAGCTCGTGGGCGATCAACCGCTCGGCGCTGCGCTCGCCGTCGCAGTGGTTGGCGCCGAAGATCGAGATGCCCTGTGCTTCGAGCGGGATCTCCAGATCGTCGTCGGTGACCACGACGGTGTAGCCGCCTTCCAGCGGGTAGGGGCCGAACAGCTTGACGAAGAGCTTCATCATCTGCGGCTGACGCCCGAAGTCGTGCTCGAATTCCTTGCGAAGCCGTTGCGGCAGAACGGCATTCATGGGCACCGGCTGCTTGGCCAGGCGGTGCTGTTCGTACGGGCCGATCTGCAGCGTGACAAGGTAGGTCGACGTGGGCTCGGGCTGCTCGTAGGTCCACGTGGTCATCGCGGCCCTGGTCCGGCGGGACTCCAGCTTGCCGTTGGCCAGAGCGTAGTAGGGGTTCTCACACGAGATCGCGATCCGGTAGCTGGCCTTGCTGCTCGGA
The DNA here is from genome assembly GCA_963846985.1 of uncultured Actinomycetota bacterium. Lineage (GTDB taxonomy): Bacteria > Actinomycetota > Actinomycetes > Mycobacteriales > Mycobacteriaceae > Mycobacterium. The sequence goes on along the minus strand of CAWJYC010000007.1, from coordinate 387,843 downwards.
TGGTCGTCGCACGGAAACCAGGAGGCCGCCCCGTTGGGCTGGCCCGCCACCAGCGCGCCACTGGTGAGCTCCTCGAATCCGACGTCACCCCAGAGGGATCGGATGGGTTTCGGGGTGCCCGCATAGCGCACGGTGATCGACAGGGCTGCCCCGGCCGGTAGGGCGGCGGACAGCGTGACGTTGAGCTTCCCTCGACTGCGGCCGAAGTTCGCCGGCCGGTGGCCGTTGACCGAAACCTTGGAAACCGCAAGCGCATCGGAGAGATCGAGGCTGAAGGTCTTAAGCGAGGCGAGGGTGACCGCGGTGATGGTGGCGGTGCCGTCGAGCCGGTTGATGTTGACCTTGTACTCGAGGTCCAACTCGTAGCGCGACACCCGGTATCCGAAGTTGCCGTTGCCCGGCAGGTACGGGTCGATGACGGGCGGAGCACCCTTGCCGGCCTTCCCGACCCTGAAACCTCTTGTCACGCGGCGCTCTTCGCCGACTTGCCGGACGAGCCGCCGCGCTTCTTGCGCTTGGCGCCCCATGGCGCGATCGGGTTGCCCTGCCAACGGGTCGAGGGTGGTACCTCGTCACCGCGCATCACCAGCGAGGCGGGCCCCACGGTGGCGCCGGCGCCGATCTTCGCGGCCGGCAGTGCCACGCAGTGGGGTCCCAGAGTCGCACCCTCGTCGATGGTGACGGTGTCCAAGCGCATGATGCGGTCGTGGAAGAGGTGGGTCTGGACGACACACCCGCGGCTCACCGTCGCACCGCGTCCGACGGTGACCAGATCGGCCTCGGGCAGCCAGTACGTCTCGCACCAGACGCCGCGGCCAATCGATGCGCCGAGCGCGCGCAGCCACAGGTTCATCACCGGAGTGCCGCTCGCGGCGCGCGCGAACCACGGTGCGGCCACGGTCTCGACGAAGGTGTCGGAGACCTCGTTGCGCCACACGAACGACGACCACAGCGGATGTTCCCGCGCCTCGATGCGGCCGACCCACAGCCACTTGGCGATCACCGCGATGACGCCCGCCACCGCACCGGCGACCAGCAGCACCAGCCCGCCGGCAATCGACGCCCACGCCCACCCGAAATGCGTTGCAAGCGATTGCAATCCGGCTAGTACTCCGACGCCGATGGCGAAGGTGACGACCAACGGAATCAGCCGGCAGGTCTCGACCATGCCGCGCAGCAGCTTGAGCCGGTCCGACGGGTGGAAGGTGCGCAGCGCGTCGGCGGCGGTCGGCTGTCGGCGCAGCCGGACCGGCGGACTGCCCAGCCACGACGAGCCGGCCTTGGCCTTGTGCGGCGTCGCGCTGAGCACGGCGACCAGGCCGTCGTCGGGCACCCGCCGGCCCGGTTGGGTGATGCCCGAGTTGCCGAGAAACGCGCGCTTGCCGATGGTGGCCGTGGCGACGTGGATCCAGCCGCCGCCGAGTTCGTAGGACGCGACCATGGTGTCGTCGGCCAGGAAGGCGCCGTCCTCCACGACGGTGAACTTCGGCGTCATCAGCGTCGTCGAGATCTCGGTGCCGCGCCCGATCTTGGCTCCCAGCAAGCGCATCCAGCCCGGCGTCAGCAGGCTGGCGTAGAGCGGGAACAGGTAATTGCGCGCAGCGTCCATGAGCCGCTCGGTGGTCCACAGTTGCCAGCCGACCCTGCTGCGGACCGGGTGGTAGCCCTCGTGCAGACCCAGCGCCATCAACCGGACACCGAGGATCGTCGCGACGGCGTAGACCAGGACCGCGGCAAGGGTGGCCACGGGTGTCCAGGCCAGCGCGGGGACGATCGCGTCGGCCGGCGAGGAGGTGTCGCGGATCGCCCAGCCCACGACGGCCAGGCCGGCCGCCAGCGCGAGCAGCGGTACCGCGCCCAGCAGGATCGAGGTCACCCCGTACATCGCCACCCAGAGCGGTGCCCGGCGCGGCCGCTCGTCGGGCCACGGGTGCCGCGCCTTGCCCGACTTCACCGCAGGTGATCCCTTCCAGTACTGCCCGGCCTTGACCTTGCCGACCACGCCGGAACCCGGTGCGACGTCGGCGTTCTTGCCGATCGCGGCGCCGGGCAGCAGGGTGGTTCGCGCGCCGACGGTGGCGTCGTTGCCGACGGTGATCTCGCCGACGTGAAACCGGTCGCCGTCGATCCAGTGTCCGGTAAGGTCCACCTCCGGCTCGATTGAGCACCGGTGACCCAACGTCAGCATGCCCGTCACCGGGGGCGACGAGTGCAGATCGACACCCTTGCCGACCCGGTTGCCTAGCGCACGGGCGTAGTACACCAACCATGGTGCGCCAGCGAGGTTTTCGGCCCCGCTGGCTTCACCGAGGCGTTCTGCCAGCCACACCCGGAGGTGGACGGCGCCACCGCGACGATAGGTGCCGGGCTGCAGGCTGCCGATCAGGATGCGCGCGCCGAGCACCGCGATGGCCATCCGGCCCAGCGGCGTGACGAACAGCACGAAGCCGGCCACCACCACCCACGGGTTCACGGTCACGGCCCACGGCAGCAGCTGCCACCTGGCGGCGAGATCGTTCAGCAGCGCCAGCCACACCACCCACTGCATGCCGGCCAGGGTTGCCAGCGGCACCGACGCCGCGAGCTGCGTCAGCTCGGTCAACCGGGACACCGGTGCGACGACCCGGGTCTCGACCGCGGCCGGTGGATCGAGTTCGTCGAGGTAGCCGGCGAGTGACCCGAGCCGGGGGTGGTCGTAGAGATCGGCGACCGTCACCTCGGGGTACCGGGCGCGCAGCGCGGCCACCAGCTGAGCCGCCGACAGCGAGCCGCCGCCGAGGGCGAAGAAGTCCTCCTCGGGCCCGGCGACGGGCGTTGCCAGCACGTCGCGCCACAGGCCGGCCAGCCACCCGGTGGTGCCGCCGAGTTCGGGGCCGCCCTGCTGGTCGTCGGCCACCGGCCAGGGGAGCGCATTGCGGTCGACCTTGCCGGACGTCCTGGTGGGTAGCTCGTCGAGCAGGACCAGGCGTGGCACCAGCGCAGCGGGCAGCGACTCCGCCAGCGCCGCGCGGGCGGCCGGCAGGTCGAACGAGGGGTCGGCGCTGGCGATGTAGCCGACCAGCAGGGGGGTGCCGCTGGCGGTCCGCCGGACGGCTGCCGCACCGCCACTGACGCCGGGCAGGTTGACCAGCGCGGAGTCGACTTCGCCGAGTTCGATGCGCCGGCCCCCGACCTTGACCTGATCGTCGGCCCGTCCCTGGAAGTACAGGCCGTCGGTCTCCAGTCGCACGAGGTCGCCGCTGCGGTAGGCACGCGACCACTCCAGCGTCGGCATGGGCGCGTACTTCTCGGCGTCCTTCTCCGGATCCAGGTAGCGGGCCAGTCCGACACCGCCGATCACCAGCTCGCCGACCTGACCGAGCGCGACGGGATGGCCGTCCTTGTCGACCACGGCCAGGTCCCAGCCGGGCAGCGGCAGACCGATGCTGACGGGGCGAGGCGTCCTTCCCGGGTCGCTGCGCTCCTGCCCTCCGCTGCCCTCGAGCCGGGCCAGGCACGCCACGACGGTAGCTTCGGTGGGCCCGTAGGTGTTCCAGACCTCCCGGCCGTCAACGGCCAGCCGCTCGGCGAGTTCGGGCGGGCAGGCCTCGCCGCCGAAGATCAGCAGCCGGACCGCCTCGAGCGCCTCGGCCGGCCACAGGGCCGCCAGCGTCGGCACCGTCGAGACCACCGTGATGTCCCGGGACACCAACCACGGACCCAGGTCCATGCCGCTGCGCACCAGCGAGCGAGGCGCAGGCACCAGGCAGGCGCCATACCGCCACGCCAGCCACATCTCCTCGCACGACGCGTCGAATGCGACCGACAGTCCGGCCAGCACCCGGTCGCCAGGGGCGATTGGGTTGTCCCGGAGCAGGACCTGGGCTTCGGCGTCGACGAACGCGGCGGCGTTGCGGTGCGTCACCGCGACGCCCTTTGGCGTGCCGGTGGATCCGGAGGTGAAGATGATCCACGCGTCGTCGCGGCCGAGCGGTGGTCCGGCTCGCCACCCGCGGGAGGAGCCGGGACCGCGGACCAGGCCCAGCTCCGTAATGATTGCGACCACCCCGGCTTCGCCGAACACCAGATCGGCCCGCTCCTGCGGGTCGTCGGCATCGACCGGTACGTAGGCGGCGCCGGCGGCCATGGCCGACAGGATGGCGACGTAGAGCGCGTAGCTGCCCGACGGCATCCGGATGCCGATGCGGTCGCCACGGCCGATGCCCCGCGCGGCCAGCCACGCGACGCTCTCGTCGATGTCGGCGACCAACTCGGCGTAGGTCAACTGGACGTCACCGTCGTCGAGGGCCGGCGCATCGGGATACCGCTCGGCGGTGGCGTGCAGGATGTCGATCAGCGTGCGCGGGGCCGGCGCGGCCGGTGACGACAGGTACTGCGCGGGGATGTCCGGCCGAGCGTCCGTTGTCACGACTACAAACTACTAAGCCCAACCGCGTCGACCCCGCCGCGCCACGGCAACGCCAGCCATGCCCATGAATTCCGCGTGATTGCAACCATCGACCGCCGAGGGTGGCCTGGCTAACGTCGCCCGCGTGCGGCTCTTCGTGGTAGATGCGTCCGGGGACGAGTGGAGCGAGCTCTCGGCCGGTGGTCAGCCGACGGTGCGGCTGGCGGCGCCGGACCTGAAGCAGGCTCAGCGCAGCCGCGCGCGGATCCGGTCCGACCGCAGCGGCGTCGAGGTCATCCTGGACGTCACCGTTGCGGTGGCTCCGGACTTCCATTCGGTGCGCAACCTGGCAGCCGTGGACGACGGCACCCTGCGCTACGCCGGGAACGTCGACGGACTCACCGGACTGATCGCCGACATCGAGGCGGCCGGCGTCGCCGACGGCGTGACGCTCATCGCCGGCTCGCCGCGGCTGGACCTGCGGGAGCTGGGTCGCGACGTGCTGGGGCGGCTGGCCGTGCGGGGTCGAAAGTCCGCCTGACGCCACGTCAGGCATCGGTACAGTTCATCGGCGATGGACCGTTTCCGCTACTGCGTCGTCGGCGCCGGCATCGTGGGCCTGTCGACGGCGCATCACCTCCTCGTGGCCGAACCGGACGCCACGGTCGTCGTGCTCGAGGCCGCGTCGTCGGTTGCAGCGCACCAGAGCGGCCACAACAGCGGGGTGATCCACTCCGGCATCTACTACGAGCCGGGCAGTCTCAAGGCGCGGTTCTGCAAGGCGGGGGAGCGCGCGACCAAGGAGTTCTGCGCTCAGCACGGCATCGCCTTCGACGAATGCGGAAAGCTGATAGTCGCCACGACCGCCGCCGAGGTGGCGCGGATGGCCGCCCTGCAGCAGCGGGCGGAGATCAACGGCATCACGTGTCAGCGGCTCAGCCAGGGCGAGGTCATCGAATTCGAGCCGAACGTCCGCGGTCTCGGCGCTCTGTACCTGCCACGGACGGGCATCGTGGACTACCGGGAGGTGGCCCGCCGCCTGGCCGACCTGGTGGCCGCCGGAGGTGGAACCGTACGGACCGACCAGCGGGTGGTCGCGATCGCGGAAACCATTGCTGGAGTTGCGGTGTCGACGATGTCGGCAACCGTCGTCTGTGACCGGCTGGTGGTGTGCGGCGGCCTGCAGGCCGACCGGCTGGCTGAACTGGCCGGCGTTGCCGTCGACGTGCAGATCATCCCCTTCCGCGGTGAGTACTTCCAATTGCCCTCCGCGCGCGCAGGTTTCGTGCGACGGCTGATCTATCCGGTCCCCGATCCCGACCTGCCGTTCCTGGGGGTCCACCTCAGCCCCACGATCGCCGGCGCCATCACCGTCGGGCCCAACGCCGTCCTCGGCTTGGCTCGCGAGGGCTATCCGAAGTTCTCCGTCGACGTCCGCGACGTCGCGAGGATGGCGGCGTACCCCGGGCTGTGGCGCGTCGCGAAGGCCAACGCGAGGCTCGGCGTCAAGGAGGTGGGGAACTCACTGTTCAAACGCCGGTACCTACGTGAATGCCGAAGATATGCGCCGGATCTCGTCGCTGCCGACCTACTACCGCGTGCAGCGGGCATTCGGGCGCAGGCCGTCCGCCGGGACGGCACGCTGGTCCACGACTTCGTCGTTCGTCGCACCGACCGGATGATCCACGTCCTCAACTCCCCCTCGCCTGCGGCGACCGCCGCCCTGCCAATCGGGCGACATCTCGCCGGCCTGGCCGCTGGAACGGGTCAGGACATCGCGTCGTAGATCAGGGTCGTGTAGCGGGCAGTGCGCTCGGAACCCTCGACCCCCGGGCCCATCTTGTTCATCACGTACGCCGTCGTCATCCGCCGGTCGGGGTTCATCGTCTCCCATGAGCCGCCCCAGCCGCCCCAGAAGCAGATCTTCTCATCGGGGATATACGGAATCGTCTGCAGCTCAGGCAGTCCGAAGCCCAGGCCCCACCGAATCGGGTGCATTGCGAGCACCAGGTCGGGCCCCTCGCACTGCACCTCGAAGATCTCGTCGACGGTTTCCTGGCGCAGCAGGCGAACGTCACCGACGCTGCCCGCCCAGGGAGATCGCCGACAGGATGCGGGCCAGTGCCCGTGCGTTCGTGTGGCCGTTGGCTGCGCCGATGTCGGCGGCCCGCCACTGCGCGGTGTTGGCGACCGCGGGGTCGGGTGCGGGTCCGGTGAACGTCTTCAACATCTGCTCGGTCCACTGGTCCATCGGCGGCACGCCCTCCATCGGATCGGCCGCCGGAACTATCTCCGCGATCCGCGTCGAGTCTGCGGGCGTCGCGCCGATCTGGAAGTCCGCGCCCAACGGACCGCTGATCTCCTCGGCGACGAACTGCTTGAGCGTCCGACCCGTGACCCGGCGCACCACCTCGCCGATGAGGTGGCCGTGGGTCAGCGCGTGGTAGCCCGATGCCGTGCCCGGCTCCCACCATGGCGCCTGTGCCGCCAGCATGGCCGTGGACTTCTCCCAGTCGTAGACGTCCTCGACGACGACGGGCTGATCCCACCCGGATACGCCGGAGGAGTGGGACAGGAAGTGCCGGAACTCAATGTTGCCCTTGCCATTTGCGCCGAACTCCGGCCATACGCTGGCCACCGTTGTGTCCGCTTCGATGAGCCCACGGTCGATCAGCATCAGGCCCGCCAGCGCGGTCACCGTCTTGGTCGACGACCACACGTTGACGACGGTGTCCTCGGTCCACGGCCGCGTCTTGGCGGCGTCGGCGTAACCGCCCCACATGTCGACGACGGTTTCGCCGCCGATGTCGATCGCGATGGCGGCACCGAGCTCCTCGCCGTCGCTGATCGCCTGCCCGAAAGCGTCGAACAGCTTGTCGAAGCGGGCGTCGCAGTGCCCGTGGACCGTCGCGGCATCGCTCATCGGGACATCATGCGCCGACGCGGGCGCTTCGCGACCGGCTTTCCACGCGATCGGCCGCGGCGACACGTCCCCGCGGCCGAATCAGGCGCTGGCGTCCCACGTCTCCCGTAGGTGCTGCAATCCGTCCGCGGTCAGGCTGCCGAACAGCCTCAGGCGTGCCATCCCGCCATCGGGGTGGATGTCGAGCCGCGCCTCGGTCACCGGGCGGTCGTCGTGAATGAGGAACCGGTGCCGGGTATCTGGTTGTAGATCGGTCGGGGGCAGGATCTCGAACCAGTCGCCGTCTCCGTCGCGTCCGGAGAGGCGGCCGACGCCGGGGGCGTTGCCGACGAAGTAAGAGGTGTCGAGTTCGGCGGCGTTGAGCGTGCCGCGACCGGCCAGATGCATCTGCACCCAATCGTTTCCGGAGTCGCGCCGCCGAGACGTCTCCCAACCGTCACCCATGGTGCGGGCGGTGCCCGGCAGCAGCAGATTGTTCGGCGAGCTGTAGAACATGTTGGAGCAGGCGGTGATTCGGCCACCGTTCTCCAGCGCGGCGAGATCGAGTGTCATGTTCTCGGCGAAGTCGGGGTTCAGCAGGCCCTCGCCGTGCACCCGGAACCGGGCGACGCCGCCGTCGGGGTAGATCGAGAGCCGCACGTGTGACCAGCGTCGCGACGAGTCCACCTCGAAGGGGTTGCGGGTATCGCCGTTGACGCCGGTGCGTTCGACCAGCGTGGTCCACTGCGTCTTCTCGACGAGCTCCTCGGCCGACGGGTACCCCGGCACGTACGTCGCCTCCACCGAGATCTGCGGCGGATAGTTGCCGGTGAACCAGGCGGTGTCGACCACCACGCCCCGGACCAGGCCGGGCACCGCCAGCCGCACGATCGCCAAATCGCGGGAATCAGGCTGCAGGTCGCGGCGTCTGCGTGTCTCCCACCCGTCGTAGACCTGACCCTTGTGGCCGAAGGTGGCGGGCCGGAACTCGGCGGCGCCCGGCTTGATCAGGTTCTCCTTCTCGGCGAACAGATCGTCGTTGGCCCACAGCACCGCGCCACCGGCAGATCGCGCGGCCAGATCGGGTAGCGACAGGAAGTGCGACAGTGCTCGGTTCTTCTCCGACGGTGTGCTCACTCAGATCACCCTAAGCGAGCGGTGAGCCGCCTACCAGTTCTGGTAGCCGCCTTCTGGGCCGAGCATGCGCTCCAGCCGCGAGCGGTTGATCTTGGCCAGCTCGTTGCGGACGATCTTGCGCTCGGTCTCGACGTCATTGTGCAGGCGGTCGGCGATCATGTCGAGGACGGCCTTCGCGCCGACGCCACCGGATACGTACATCACGAACCCGAACCCGAACGTCTCCGCGTAGCTGCGGGCTGACGCGCCCAACTCGGCCATGACCTCCGGGTCGTCGTCCCACACCGAGCACTGTTCGGCGTGCGACTTGGCGCTGCGCGGGCGGCGGCCGAGGTCCGGGCAGGCATCCAGGATCTGGTCGATCGCCGATTCCGGCAGGGCGAACAGTAGCGCGTCGGCACGGCGGAACAGCGCGGCATGGTCCTCGTATGGCCGGCCGTACGCCAGGTGGCGGGCCATCGTCATGCTGTTGCAGCACTCGTAGAGGGCGTGGACCGCCTTGCGCTCCGGCAACTCGTTGAACGCGTCGAGCCCGATCCCTTGGTGTAGCAGCACCCCACCAGGATGAGAGGCCGATGGCACGAGGACGTTACCCCGTGTTACGCCCAGGCTAAATAAGCGGCGCTAGTGTCCGGAGCTCTGGTAGCGCTCCACCGAACGCTGCAGTTCGGCCTCGGCTTCTTCCCGGCCCGCCCAGTCGGCTGCCTTCACGAACTTGCCGGGCTCCAGGTCCTTGTAGTGCACGAAGAAGTGCTTGATCGCCTCGAGTTCGAACGGCGGCACGTCGGCGAGGTCCTGAATGTGGTCCCAGCGCGGATCACCCGCGGGAACGCACAGCAGCTTGTCGTCGCCGCCGGCCTCGTCGGTCATCTTGAACATCGCGACGGGCCTGGCCTCGACGATCGCTCCGGGGAACACGGACTCGGGCAGCAGCACCAGGGCGTCCAGCGGATCGCCGTCCTCGCCGAGGGTGTTCTCGAAGAATCCATAGTCGGCCGGGTAGCCGAACGCCGTGTAGAGGTAGCGGTCGAGCTTGACCCGGCCGGTCTCGTGGTCAACCTCGTACTTGTTGCGCGACCCCTTCGGGATCTCGATGACGACGTCGAACTGCACCGCCGCGGCTCCTTCGTGTCTGCAAAGCGTTTCTGGGGTCGCCAGGTGACGACGCGGGTCAACCATAGACGAGCGATACCCTGCACTTGCGGGGTCTGCGCGGCAGCCCCACGGACCAGGAGAGCGACCATCGGACTGACTCGGCCCACTCGGTGGCGGCGATCCACCCATGTGTGGGTCGGCGTCGCGGTGCTGCTGGTCGTCGCGGCAGTCGTCGCCGTCGGTGCGGTTCTGGGCGCGAGCAAATCCGCTCCCGTCGCGCCCAAGGTCGCGGTCGCACCGCAGCCTGCACCCGTCACCGTCACACCGGCGGTAGCGCCGCTGGCGGATTCCGCGCCGGTGCCTACGTCCGCCGGCCTGGCCGCGACCCTGGCGCCGCTGGTCGCCAACCCCGATCTCGGTGCGCTGACCGGGCGCGTCACCGATGCGACGACGGGCCGGCAGCTGTGGGCGCAGGGCGCGGGAGTGCCGATGCAGCCCGCGTCGACCAACAAGGTGCTGACGACGGCGGCGGCGCTGCTGACCCTCGACCGCAACGCCCGTCTGACGACCACCGTCATCGCGCCCGACCAGACGGCGTCGCCGGGGCTGGTGGTGCTCAAGGGTGGCGGCGACCCGACGCTGTCGGCCGCGCCGAAGAACGTCGACACCTGGTATCGGGACGCGGCCCGCATCAGCGACCTCGCCGACCAGGTCCGCCGGTCCGGCGTCGTGCCCAAGGTCGTGCAGGTCGACACCAGTTCCTTCAGTGGGCCGACGTTCGCGCGGGGCTGGGATCCCCTCGACGTCGACGGCGGGGACATCGCGCCGATGGAGTCGGTGATGCTCGACGGCGGGCGCACGCAGCCGGTGACGGTCGACTCGGCCCGCTCGACTACGCCGGCGCTCGATGCCGGCCGGGCGCTCGCGACGGCGCTCGGCGTGAACGCCGCGACGGTGACCGTCCGCCCGAGCCCGGCCACGGGCCAGCAGATCGCAGCCGTGCAGTCGCCGCCGTTGATGGAGCGGCTGCGGCAGTTGATGAGTGAGTCGGACAACGTCATGGCCGAGTCCACCGGACGGGAGGTCGCCGCCGCCGTCGGCAAGCCGCAGAGTTTCGACGGCGCCGTCCAGGCGGTGCTCGGTCAACTCGCGAAGGCAGGCGTCGACACCGGCGGCGCGACGCTGATGGACTCCAGCGGCTTGTCGGTCGACGACCGTCTGACGGCCACCACCCTCGATGGGGTCGTCACCGCCGCGGCGGCCGACGCGACTCTCGACGGCGATCATCAACTGCGTCCGCTGGTCGACCTGCTGCCCATCGCCGGCGGCAGTGGCACGCTGTCGAATCGCTTCCTCGACACCGACGCGGGCAGGGCTGCGGTCGGTGTGCTTCGAGCCAAGACGGGATCGCTCACGGGTACCAACGCGCTCGCGGGCTTCGTCACCGACGACAGTGGCAGGGTGTTGACGTTTTCGCTGATCTCCAACAATGCGGGCCCTACGGGCCGGACTGCGATCGATGCGCTGGCCGCAGCTCTGCGATCGTGCGGGTGCAGCCAGTGAGCGCCTCGTCGCCGGTCACCGTCGGGCGCACCGTGGACTGGGACTTCGCCGCCACCGTGGGCGCCAAGCTGGTTCGGCCGGCGCCACCGGTCACCGAGTACACCAAGCGCCAGGCGATCGACCAGCTCGCCGACTCCGCGCGAGCCGCCGAAGGCCCTGTTCGCGACGTCACGGGTCTCAGCGAGGGCACCGCGATCACCGACGCCCGTATCGTCGATCGAGCTGAATGGGTTAGAGCCGCAACGGAATCCATGCGGATCATGACCGGTGGCGAGAAGGGCGGCGCATCCGGCCTCGCCATCACTCGGCGCATCACCGGTGTGCAGACGGGTGCGGTACTCGCCTTCGTGTCGTCGGGAATCTTGGGACAGTACGACCCGTTCGGACCGAACAGCGGTGAACTACTGCTCGTCTACCCCAACGTGATCGCCGTCGAGCGTCAGCTGCGGGTGTCGCCGGCAGACTTCCGGCTGTGGGTGTGCCTGCACGAGGTGACCCACCGCGTCCAGTTCCGGGCCAATCCATGGCTGGCGCAACACATGTCGGATTCGTTGGCCGTCATCACCGACGACAACGGTCAGGACGTCACCCAGGTCATCTGCCGACTCGGTGAGTTCGTCCGGGACCGGCGCGCCGGTGCCGGTCGAGCCGCGGAGCCCAACTCCGAGGGCATGGTGGGCCTGCTGCGGGCCATCCAGTCCGAGCCGCAGCGCGAGGCGCTCGACCGGCTGCTGGTGCTCGGCACGCTGCTCGAGGGGCACGCCGATCACGTGATGGATGCCGTCGGGCCGAAGGTCGTGCCGTCGGTGGCGACGATCCGTCGCCGGTTCAACGAGCGCCGGCAGCGCAAACAGCCGCCGCTGCAACGCATTCTGCGGACGCTTCTGGGATTCGACGCCAAGATGAGTCAGTACACCCGCGGCAAGGCGTTCGTCGATCACGTGGTGGACGAGGTGGGGATGGCCGCGTTCAACACCGTCTGGACCAGTCCTGAGACGCTGCCGCGGCCAGCCGAAGTCGACGACCCACGGCGATGGATCGCCAGAGTCCTGTAGCGATGGATCGCCAGAGTCCTGTAGATGATGGGTAGGACGGTGCGCAGGGCGGTCGACGAGTTCGCCCGCACGCACTGTGCCTCCGACGACCGATGGTGCGTGGCGCTCTCTGGGGGAGCCGATTCCCTGGCGCTTGCCGCGACCGCGGCGCTGATGCGTCCCACGATCGCGCTGATCGTCGACCACGGGCTGCAATCCGGATCTGCTTCCGTGGCCGCGACGGCCCGCGACCAGGCTATTGCGCTGGGATGTGTTGCGGCGCAGGTGCTTTGCGTCGACGTCGGGACGATCGGCGGCCCGGAGGCGGCGGCCAGGACCGCGCGCTACCGCGCCCTCGACACGGCGCGCGACGGCGCCACCGTGCTGGTCGCCCACACGCTGGACGATCAGGCCGAGACGGTGCTGCTCGGTCTCGGCCGCGGCTCAGGTGGGCGATCGATCGCCGGTATGCGACCGTACGATCCGCCGTGGGGCAGGCCGCTGCTCGGGGTTCGCCGCGCCGACACCCGCGGCGCCTGCGAGGAGTTGGGACTCACGGCCTGGCACGACCCCCACAATCTCGACCCGCGGTACACCAGGGTGCGACTCCGCGAAGAGGTGCTGCCCCTGCTGGAGGAGGTGCTCGGCGGCGGCGTCGCCGAGGCGCTGGCCCGGACGGCGACCGCGCTGCGCGAGGATGCCGACGCACTGGACGGCCTGACGGCCGACGCCCTCGCCGCGGTGCGCGCGGGAACCGGCGTGGCCGCGCGGCTCGACACGGCTGGGCTCGCACCGCTGCCGACGGCGGTGCGCACGCGGGTGATCCGGCGGTGGCTGCTCGACGCCGGAGCCAAGGACCTCACCGACGGTCAGCTCCGGGGGCTGGACCGCCTGGTGGTCGACTGGCGCGGCAGAGGCGGTGTCGCAGTGGGATCGTCGCTGAGCCGCCAGAGACTGTTCGCCGAGCGGCTCGGCAGCGAGCTGATCCTCCGCGCCGAACCCATCTAGCCCACGAGGCCGGTGCCGGATCGCCCCCAGGTGTTGGTCGCCGGCGGGCCGACGTGGCACGCTGTTGCCGTGCCCGAGCCATCTGCCGTGGACCCGTATCCCGGCGACATCGAGTCGGTGTTGCTCTCCGAGGCCGAGGTTCAGGCGCGCGTCGCCGAACTGGGCGCCACGGTCGGCGCGCACTATCGCGAGACCATCGGCGAGGGCGGCCAGGATCTACTGCTGGTGACGGTGCTCAAGGGCGCGGTCATGTTCGTCACCGACCTGGCCCGGGCCATCCCGATGCCGACCCAATTGGAGTTCATGGCGGTCAGTTCCTACGGTTCGTCCACGTCCTCGTCGGGCGTGGTGCGCATCCTCAAGGATCTGGACCGTGACATCAACGACCGGGACGTGCTGATCGTCGAGGACATCGTCGACTCCGGGCTCACGCTGTCATGGCTGCTGCGCAATCTCGCGACGAGGCATCCGCGGTCGCTGAGGGTGTGCACCCTGTTGCGCAAGCCCGACGCCATCCGCGCGGACGTCGACATCGCGTGGTGCGGCTTCGACATCCCCAACGAATTCGTCGTTGGCTACGGCCTCGACTACGCCGAGCGCTACCGCGACCTGCCCTACATCGGCACGCTGCACCCGAAGGTCTACGAGAACCCCTAACGCGCGTCAGCCCAGTTCCCACACCACCGTCACGGAGAACCCGACCGTCTGCTGGCCCGGTGACAGCGGCGGAGCCTGGGCCGCCACGTCGTAGCGGACGGGCGACGGCTGGGGCGGAGTTGCGCCGCCGGACTCCGAGATGGACAGCACCTTGCCAAGGCCGAGGCCGGACAGTTGCGCGTACTGCTGAGCCCGGTTCTTCGCATCGTCGAAGGCCCGGCCGCGGGCGTCCTTCACCAATTGCGAGTCGTCCTCGATCGAGTAGATCACCGAGTTGATCCGGGTGGCATCGCCGCCGGCGGTCGTGACGGCGCCGAGCACCTGCGGTCCGTTCTCGATCCTGCGCACCTTGGCGTCGATGGAGTTGCTGGACTGGTAGCCGACGATGGTGGTGTTGTCCGGGCCGCCGTACTGCGGCTGCAGCGTGACCGTCGTCGTACTGATGTCCTTACGGTCGACGCCCTGGCCGACCAGCGCATCGGTGACCGCATTGGCGCGGCTGCTCGTCTGGTTCGACGCCCCGACGGCGTCCGGCGCGGTCGCCGCGATCGAGAGGCTGACCGTGAGAACGTCCGGGGTGCCGCTCACCTTGCCCTCCCCGACCACCGTGACCTGGCGGGGGGCGGTGGTGCCGGGCCCCGCGGCCGGCGCGGCGGGGGCGTCGCAGCCCACCACGCCGACCACGGCCAGGGCCGCTCCCGCGAGCGCGAGCAGTCGGATCGTCCATCTCGAAGGCGTGGCTGACTCCGGCATGTCACGCACCCTACGGCAGGCCGTTGCGGCCGCCGTCGTCTCGCGCGAATTGGTTGCGGCGCTTGACAATCGGTGAGTCAGCGCGCCTACGGCGCCCCCAGGAACTCCAGCAGCGCCGCGTTCACCTCGTCGGGCCTCTCCTGTTGCAGCCAGTGGCCCGCCCCGTCGATCAGCACCTCGCGGTACGGTCCCGACACGACGTCCGACACCCGGTGCCTAGGCGTCATCTGCAACGCCGGGTCGGCCGTTCCACCGATGAAGAGCGTCGGCACGGCGATCGTCGCCGACGGCGTGGTGGCCGTGAGTTCCCAGTTCCGGTCGAAGTTGCGATACCAGTTCAGCGCTGGGCTGAATCCCGTACCGGTGAACACGGTGACGTAGTGGTCCAGCTCCTCTTGGCTGATCCACTCCGGGAGGCCATCGGGTTCGGGCAACCGGTCGATGAACCCCGCGGGCCCGGGTGTCGCCATCTCGAGGAAGACGTTCGGCCCCTCGGTGGACCGGATCCCACCCATCAACCTGCGCATGGTGCGGGCCGGGTCACCGCCCAGCTCGGCGTCGGCGGGGCCGGGTTCCTGGAAGTAGAGGATGTAGAAGAAGTTCTCGCCGAAGGTCGTGCGCCACGATTCGGTCGGCGGGCCCAGCGGCCGGGGCGTCGGGGGGACGCTCAGCGTGACGCATGCCGAGATCCGATCCGGGTGGAGCAGGGGAAGGTTCGTCGCCACGACCGATCCCCAGTCGTGGCCCACGACCATCGCGGTCTCCGCGCCGACGTCGTCCAGCAACCCGACGATGTCGCCCGTCAGCGCGACGATGTCGTAGTCCTCGATCGCCTGGGGCGCGGACGAGCCGCCGTAACCGCGCTGATCCGGAGCCAGGACGTGATAGCCGGCGTCGGCCAGGACCGGTATCTGGTGGCGCCAGGAGTAGGCCAGCTCGGGAAACCCGTGGGCCAGGACGACCACCGGCGCGCCGCGGTCGCCCGCCTCGGTCAGGCTCAGCCGCACGCCGTTGGTGTCGACGAACCGATGCCTCGACGGCGGTGTAGAGGTGGACACGCGTGCAGCCAAGCACGAGCACCGCAGGTCGGGGAAGGCAGGTCGGGCACCGTCGGGAACCGCCGGTCGTTGGTCTAGCGGTAGCCTGATTGAACCCCAACCTGTGCGCATCGGAAGGACGTGGCCGGCTCGACTCTGCAGAGCTCCGCTGGCCTAAGACACGAATGAACCGTAAGAACGTCATCCGCACCATCACCGCGATCGTGGTCGTCCTCTTCGCGGGTTGGTTCTTCTATTACCTCTCCGACGACACCCGCGACTACAAGCCCGTCGACACGTCGGTGGCGATGAGCCAAATCAACGGCGACAACGTCAATTCGGCGCAGATCGACGACCGCGAACAGCAGGTGCGACTCGATCTGAAGAACTCGAACGGCGACACGAAGAACAGCGACAAGGTCATCGCTCAGTACCCGACCGGGTACGGGGTCCCGCTGTTCGACGCGCTGGCCGCCAAGAACGTCAAGTTCAACACGGTGGTCACCAAGGACAACGTGTTCACCTCGTTGCTCTTCTACCTGCTGCCGCTGCTGCTGCTCGTCGGTCTCTTCGTGATGTTCTCTCGCATGCAGGGCGGCGGCGGCCGGATGGGCTTCGGCTTCGGCAAGTCCAAGGCCAAGCAGCTGAACAAGGACCTGCCCAAGACCACCTTCGCCGACGTCGCAGGCGTCGACGAGGCGGTCGAGGAGCTCTACGAGATCAAGGACTTCCTGCAGAACCCGACGCGCTACCAGGCGCTCGGCGCCAAGATCCCCAAGGGCGTGCTGCTCTACGGGCCGCCGGGCACCGGCAAGACGCTGCTGGCGCGCGCGGTGGCCGGCGAGGCAGGTGTGCCGTTCTTCACGATCTCCGGCTCGGACTTCGTCGAAATGTTCGTCGGCGTCGGCGCCTCGCGCGTCCGCGACATGTTCGAACAGGCCAAGCAGAACAGCCCGTGCATCATCTTCGTCGACGAGATCGATGCCGTCGGCCGGCAGCGCGGCGCGGGACTCGGCGGCGGTCACGACGAGCGCGAGCAGACGCTCAACCAGCTACTCGTCGAGATGGACGGCTTCGGCGAGCGCCAGGGCGTCATCCTCATCGCGGCCACCAACCGGCCCGACATCCTCGACCCGGCGCTGCTGCGGCCCGGCCGGTTCGACCGGCAGATCCCGGTGTCCAATCCCGACATCGCGGGCCGGCGGGCCGTGCTGCGCGTGCACTCGGCGGGCAAGCCGATCGCCGACGATGCGGACCTCGACGGATTGGCCAAGCGCACCGTCGGCATGTCGGGCGCGGACCTCGCCAACGTGATCAACGAGGCGGCGCTGCTCACCGCGCGCGAGAACGGCACCATCATCACCGGCGCCGCGCTCGAGGAGGCGGTGGACCGGGTGGTCGGCGGCCCGCGCCGCAAGGGCAGGATCATCAGCGAGCACGAGAAGAAGATCACCGCCTATCACGAAGGTGGCCATACGCTCGCGGCCTGGGCCATGCCCGACATCGAGCCGATCTACAAGGTCACGATCCTGGCGCGCGGACGCACCGGCGGACACGCCGTCGCGGTGCCCGAGGACGACAAGAGCCTGATGACCCGGTCGGAGATGATCGCGCGGCTGGTGTTCGCGATGGGTGGCCGCGCGGCCGAGGAACTCATCTTCCGCGAGCCCACCACCGGAGCGTCCTCCGACATCGAGCAGGCCACGAAGATCGCCCGCGCCATGGTGACCGAATACGGCATGAGTTCCAAGCTCGGCGCGGTCCGCTACGGCACCGAGCACGGCGACCCGTTCCTCGGTCGCTCGATGGGCGTCCAGGCCGACTACAGCCACGAGGTCGCCCAGATCATCGACGACGAGGTGCGCAAGCTCATCGAGGCGGCGCACACCGAGGCGTGGGAGATCCTGACCGAGTACCGCGACGTCCTCGACATCCTGGCCGGTGAGCTTCTCGAGAAGGAGACGCTGCATCGCGTGGAACTGCAGGAGATCTTCTCCGACGTCAAGAAGCGGCCGCGCCTGACCATGTTCGACGACTTCGGTGGCCGCGTGCCGTCGGACAAGCCACCGATCAAGACGCCGGGCGAGTTGGCCATCGAGCGGGGCGAGCCGTGGCCGCCGCCGGTGCAGGAACCGGCCTTCAAGGCGGCCATCGCCGCGGCGAGCCGGGCGGCCGAGGCGCAGCACGGCAATAACGGCGTCAACGGTGCCGCTGGCTCGAACGGCAGCAACGGCTCGAACGGCGCCAACGGCTATGGCGGGCATCCCGGCCCCAATGGCGCGCCAAGTTCGCGCGGCAACGGTTCACCGCCCGGGCCGACGCAGCCCAACTACGGTGCGCCTGCCGGGTGGCAGGCCCCGGGCTGGCCGCCGCAGGGGCCCGGCCAGTACCCGCCGCCGCCACCGCCGTCGACGTGGGGACCGCCGCGATACCAGGGGGGTTACCCGCAGCCGTACCAGCAGCCCTACCCTCCGTATCAGCCGTATCCTCAGCCGGGCGCACCTGCCCCGCGCGGTGGCGGCCAAGCACCGCAACCGCACGACGACCAGGGCCAGGACGACGGCCCCGCCACGCCGCCCGCCGGCTGACCTGAACGGAGGCTCCGATGACGAAGCCTGATGCCATGCCCAACGGGTCGCAGTCGCTGCGATCTGCGCCCTTCGAACCGGCGAGCTTCGATCAGGACCGCGCCGAGAAGGCCGTCCGGGAGTTGCTGTACGCGATCGGGGAAGATCCCGACCGGCACGGACTGGCCGACACGCCGGCCCGGGTGGCGCGGGCGTACCAGGAGATGTTCGCGGGCCTGTACTCCAACCCCGACGACGTCCTCAACACGACGTTCGACGAGCAGCACGACGAATTGGTGCTGGTCAAGGATATCCCGATGTACTCGACGTGTGAGCATCACCTGGTGTCCTTCCACGGGGTCGCCCACGTTGGATACATCCCCGGCGCCGACGGACGGGTGACCGGGCTGTCCAAGCTGGCCCGCGTCGTTGACCTCTACGCCAAGCGGCCGCAGGTTCAGGAGCGGCTGACGGGACAGGTCGCCGACGCGTTGATGCGCAAGCTGGATCCGCGCGGGGTGATAGTCGTGATGGAGGCCGAGCACCTCTGCATGGCGATGCGCGGCATCCGCAAGCCGGGCGCCAGAACCACCACCTCGGCGGTGCGGGGCCAGTTCAAGACCGACAACGCATCGCGGTCCGAGGCGCTGGATCTCATCCTGCGCAAGTGAACCCGCTGAGTTCGATGCCCGCTGCGGGGACGCGCGCGCAGGTGATGGGTGTCGTCAACGTCACCGACGACTCCTTCTCCGACGGGGGCCGCTATCTCGATCCCGATCGCGCGGTGGAACACGGGCTGGCGCTCGTCGCCGCGGGCGCCGCGATCATCGACGTCGGCGGCGAGTCCACTCGTCCCGGCGCCACCCGGGTCGACGCCGAGATCGAGTGCGCCAGAGTGCTTCCGGTGATCAATGCCCTCGCCGCGCGCGGCGTCACGGTTAGCATCGACACGATGCACGCGGGCGTCGCACGCGCGGCGCTGGAGAACGGCGCCGCGATCGTCAACGACGTCTCGGGCGGGCGCGCCGATCCCGCGATGGCACCGCTGCTCGCCGAGGCGGGCGTGCCGTGGATCCTGATGCATTGGCGCGCAGTCGGTTCGGAGCGGCCGCATGCCGTGCCCGACTACCAGGACGTGGTCGCCGAGGTTCGCGCCGAACTGCTCGCGGGGGTGGACGCCGCCGTCGCCGCGGGAGTGGACCCCGCCCAGCTGATCATCGACCCGGGCCTGGGCTTCGCGAAGTCCGCCGAGCACAACTGGGCGCTGCTGGCGGCGCTGCCGGCCTTCGTGGCGACCGGCGTGCCCGTGCTCGTCGGGGCCTCGCGCAAGCGGTTCCTCGGCACGCTGCTGGCCGACGACGCGGGACGTCCGCGTCCGCCAGACGGCCGGGAGACGGCGACGGCGGTGATCTCCGCGCTGGCGATGCTGCACGGCGCGTGGGGCGTGCGGGTGCACGACGTCCAGGCGTCCGTCGACGCATTGAAGGTGGTCCAGGCATGGTCCGGTGGACCAGAGGGGAAGCGGAATCGTGGCTGACCGAATCGAGTTGCGCGGCTTGACGATTCGTGGCAATCACGGGGTCTTCGATCACGAGCGTCGCGACGGTCAGGACTTCGTCGTCGACATCACCGTCTGGATCGACCTCTCCGCCGCCGCGGCCAGTGACGACCTCGCCGACACCGTCGACTACGGCGCGCTGGCCCAGCAGGCCGCGGCCGTGGTGGCCGGGCCGGCGCGAAACCTGATCGAGACCGTGGCCGCCGAGATCGCCGACGCGGTGATGGCCGACGAGCGCCTGCACGCCGTCGAGGTCGTCGTGCACAAGCCCGACGCACCGATCCCGCTGACCTTCTCCGACGTCGCGGTGGTGGCGCGGCGTTCTCGCCGGGGCATGCGGGCGGAGGCGCCGTGACCCGAGTGGTGCTGTCGGTCGGCTCCAACGTCGGTGACCGGCTGGCCCATCTGCAGTCGGTCGTCGACGGATTGCGGTCGGCGGTCCGCAGCGTGTCCCCGGTGTACGAGACCGCCGCGTGGGGTGGGGTGGAACAGGGCCCGTTCCTCAACGCCGTCCTGATCGCCGACGACTCGGCGCTGAGCTGCCGCGGCTGGCTGCTGCGCGGCCAGGAACTCGAGCGCGCCGCCGATCGGACGCGCGAATTGCATTGGGGCCCAAGGACTCTCGACGTCGATGTGATCACCTGCCACGACGGCGACCGCGAGGTGTCCAGCACCGACGAAGTGCTCACCCTTCCGCACCCGTACGCCCACCAGCGCGCCTTCGTGCTGGTGCCGTGGCTCGCCGCCGATCCGGAGGCGACGCTGACGGTGGCCGGCCGGGCGCAGCCCGTGGCGCGGCTGCTCGCCGACCTGGCCGCCACCGACCGCGACGGCGTGCGGCGGGTAGACCTCGCGCTGGCCATCTGATGGGTCCCACGCGCCATCGCGACCTGACGGCAGCCATCGTCGTCGTCGCGATCCTGGGTTACGTACTGGTCAGCCTGACCTACCGTTGGTTCCCGCCGATCACGCTGTGGACCGGGGTGTCACTGCTCGGGGTCGCGCTGGTCGAAGCCGGTTGGGCGTTCTACGTCCGGTCGAAGATCGGCGATGGACGGATCGGGGACGGCCCCGGCCGGCTGCATCCGCTCGCGGTGGCCCGCGCAGTGATGATCGCGAAGGCGTCGGCGTGGGTCGGAGCCATTGCCCTCGGATGGTGGGTGGGCGTGCTGGTGTACGTGCTGCCCAAGCGGAGTCAGCTGAGGGTCGCAGGCGAGGACAGCGCCGGCGTGGTTGTTGCTGCGGTGAGTGCGCTGGCGCTGGTGGTCGCGGCGCTCTGGCTGCAGCATTGCTGCAAGTCGCCGGACGAGCCGCCCGAGGACGCCGATGGAGCCACGAGTTAGCTCGCGTGAGCAGCTGACCAGGAGAATCGCCGACGCGGACGATACGCGATGAGTGCTGGCACAGGTACAGTCGGCGCATGACCGAACCGACTCGTGGGACCCGCGCTCGACGCGGAAACCGCAGGCCGGGCTCGTTGCTGCTGACGGCGTTGCTGGTGCTCGCCATCGTGGCAAGTTCGGCGCTGGTCTTCACCAACAGGGTCGAACTGCTGAAGCTTGCCGTCATCGTCGCCCTGTGGGCCGCGGTAATCGCCGCGTTCGTCTCGTTCATCTACCGGCGCCAAGCCGACCTCGACGCGGCCAAGTCCCGCGACCTCAAGCTGGTGTACGACCTGCAACTCGACCGCGAGATCTCCGCGCGCCGGGAGTACGAGCTGTCCGTCGAGACCCATTTGCGCCGGGAACTGTCCTCGGAGCTGCGCGCACAGGCGGCCGACGAGGTCGCCAGCCTGCGTGCGGAGCTCGCCGCCCTGCGGGCGAACCTCGAGATCATCTTCGACACCGACCTGCAGAGCAGGCCCGCCATCGAGACCGAGCGCACCACCGTGCACCGGTTCGGTGACTTGGACGCGGTCGAACTGGGCGCATTCGGGCCCGACCGCGGCGACCGCAGCTCCACCCCCGGGCGGGTGATCAGCAGCCGCATCGACGCCGACACCGCCGCCGGCCACGACGACAGCGACCCCAGCACCGAGGAAAGCCCGATCATCGACGTGCCTGCCGAGCCGCAGCCACTGGAGGACGAGTGGTCCCCGCAGCCTCCGCCCGGCGCGCATCGCCGGCCCTCGGAGCGCCAACCCGACGACACCGGGTGGCGGCCACCGCGACCCGAGGAGTACCCGCAGGAGGGCCGCCGCCGTGCGCCGGAACCCGCGGCCGCCCCCGAACCGGTGCCCGCGCCCGAACCCCCGCCGACACCGCCACCCGCCCCGGAACCCCAGCCGACACCCGACGTCCGGATGCCGTGGCCGCCCGCCGCTCCGCCGCCCGTCCCGCCGACACCCCGCCCCCAACCGGAGCCCGTCGGCAGACACACACCGACGCCATCGCAATGGCGCCCCGCACCCGCCCAGGGTCAGTTCATCCCGGCCGGCGCGCCGGGAAGCAATTGGTCGTCTCCCATCACGGAGAACGGCGCCACGGCACCGGAACGGAGCGACCCCCCACCCGCCCAGCCGCCGGAGCCGACCCCCACCCCACCGGAGCCGACTCCCGCCCCGCCGGAGCCGACTCCCGCCCCACCGGCGATGACGTCGCCGCCGGCCGAGGCGCCCCGTCGCGGCCGGCACTACACCGTCGACGCGGAGTCGGCAGCGGAGTCCGCGCGGCGCGCCCGGCACTCGGCACTCTCCGATGACGACCCTGCCCGCCGCCCGCCGACCCTGGCGACGCCCACCGCCCCGGCGCCCGACGCCGCCGACGAACCACCGGCGCGGCACCGCGGCGAGGACGAGTCCGACGAGCCGGCCGGCCAGCACATCGGCGGACAACCGGTCTCCGAGTTGATGGCCCGCCTGCAGGTCAGCTCCACCGGCGGCGGCCGTCGCCGGCGCCGCGACGAGTGAAGTAGGCTCGAAGCGACCGACCGGTACCCGACCACGCCGGGACCGGAACGCCTGAAAATTCGAACATGCGAGGTCGTCTGCGATGGTGCAGCCCGACGGACTGCGTCCGGCCCGGCTCGCGGTGGGCATCATCTCCGCCGGCCGGGTGGGAACCGCACTCGGCGTCGCACTGGAACGAGCCGAACACGTCGTCGTCGCCTGCAGCGCGATCTCCCGGGCCTCGCGACAACGGGCCGAGCGCCGGCTGCCCGACACCCAGGTCCTCCCCGTGATGGACGTGGCGGCCCACGCCGAGCTGCTGATCCTGGCGATCCCCGACGCCGAGCTGGCCGGCCTGGTGGCCGGTCTGGCCGCCACCGGCTCCGTGCGGCCGGGCACCATCGTCGTGCATACCTCCGGCGCGAACGGCATCGGCGTCCTGAGCCCGCTGACCGACCTCGGCTGCATCCCGCTGGCGATTCACCCCGCGATGACGTTCACCGGTTCCGACGAGGACCTCGTCCGGCTCTCCGGGGCGTGTTTCGGCATCACCGCGGCCGACGAGGTCGGTCATGCCGTGGCCCAGTCGCTGGTCCTCGAGATCGGCGGCGAACCGTTCGGGGTCAGCGAAGATGCCCGGCCGCTCTATCACGCGGCGCTCGCCCACGGCGGCAACCACGTCATCACCGTGCTGCTCGACGCCGTCGACGCTCTTCGCGCCGCGCTCCGCGGCCAGGAACTCCTCGGTCAGGAGGTCGTCGGCGACGCTCCCGGCGGCATTGCCGAACGGGTACTCGCTCCGCTGGCGCGGGCGTCGCTGGAGAACGCGTTGCAGCGCGGCCAGCCCTCGCTCACCGGCCCCGTCGCCCGAGGGGACGCCGCAGCCGTGCGGACCCACCTCCAGGCCCTCGAGGGCCTCGATCATCAACTCGCCCAGGCGTACCGGGCCAACTCGTTGCGCACGGCGCAGCGGACCCACGCCCCGGCGGACGTGTTCGCCGCGCTGGCGGGCCCACCGAACGAAGGGGGTCTGACGTGACCGTCCGCAAACCGCCCGCATTCACGGCGGGTGCACTCAACGTCTACACCAAGATCCGCGACGCGTCGGACGTGTCCCGCGCGCTGCGTGCTACCGGGCGCCGCGTGGTGCTGGTGCCGACGATGGGCGCCTTGCACGAGGGGCATCTCGCCCTGGTGCGCACGGCCCGACGGGTCCCCGGCGCGGTGGTCGTCGTGTCGATCTTCGTCAACCCCCTGCAGTTCGGCGCCAACGAGGATCTCGACGCCTACCCGCGGACGATGGACGACGACCTCGCGGTCCTCGAACGCGAGGGTGTGGAGATCGTGCTGGCGCCCACCGCCGCCGGGATGTATCCCCATGGCCGGCGGACGACGGTGCAACCGGGTCCACTGGGCGCCGAACTCGAGGGCGGTTCGCGCCCCACGCACTTCGCGGGCATGCTCACCGTCGTACTGAAGCTGTTCCAGATCGTGCGGCCCGACCGAGCGTACTTCGGCGAGAAGGACTATCAGCAACTGGTCTTGGTCCGCCAGATGTCCGACGACCTGGATCTGGGCGTCCAGATCGTGGGCGTGCCGATCGTCCGTGAGGCCGACGGTCTCGCGATGTCGTCCCGCAACCGGTATCTCGACGAGATCGAGCGCGAGCATGCGGGCGCGCTGTCGGCCGCACTGCTGGCCGGGATGTACGCCGCGTCCCGTGGTGCGCCCGAGGCGTTGGACGCCGCCCGCGCCGTGCTCGACGAGGTACCCGCGATCGAGGTCGACTACCTCGAGGTCAGGGATCCGTGGCTGGGCCCGGCGCCGGCGGAGGGACCCGCCCGCCTGCTGGTGGCTGCGCGGCTGGGACGGACGAGGCTGCTGGACAACATCGCCATCGACGTCGGCGCGGCGGCGGGCATCGACGGGCACTCCCGCGTCGACTCCGGCCAGACCCACGAACTGCCGTGGAGGAACTGACCCCGTGCTGCTAGCCATCGACGTTCGCAACACCCACACCGTCGTCGGACTGATCACCGGCTCGGGAAGTCATTCGAAGGTGGTGCAGCACTGGCGGATTCGCACCGAAGCCGAGGTGACCGCCGACGAGCTGGCGCTGACCATCGATGGGTTGATCGGCGACGATGCCGAGCGCCTCACCGGCGCGACCGGGCTGTCGACCGTGCCCTCGGTGCTCCACGAAATCCGCGTGATGCTCGAGCAGTACTGGTCCTCGGTGCCCCACGTCCTGATCGAACCGGGGGTCCGGACCGGTATTCCGTTGCTCGTCGACAACCCCAAGGAGGTCGGCGCCGACCGTATCGTGAACTGCCTCGCCGCGTATCAGAAGTACGCGGGGGCGGCGATCGTCGTCGACTTTGGGTCGTCGATCTGCGTCGACGTGGTGTCGGCCAAGGGCGAGTTCCTGGGCGGGGCCATCGCTCCGGGCATCCAGGTGTCCTCGGATGCGGCGGCCGCGCGGTCGGCGGCGTTGCGGCGGGTGGAGCTGACCCGTCCCCGCTCGGTGATCGGCAAGAACACGGTGGAGTGCATGCAGGCCGGCGCCGTGTTCGGGTTCGCCGGCCTGGTCGACGGTCTGGTCAGCCGGATTCGCCGGGACGTCGACGGCTTCGGCGGCGACGACGTCACGGTGGTGGCCACCGGGCACACCGCGCCGCTGCTGCTCCCGGACCTGCACACCGTCGCGCAGTACGACAAGCACCTAACCCTCGAGGGTTTGCGGCTGGTGTTCGAACGCAATCAGACCGACCGCGGCAAACTCCGGCCCGCCCGCTAGCTCAACCCGATCCATCCTTCCTGTTGACGCGAGGCTCTCGCCGGAGAATCATGTGTTGCGCAATGCGTGAGCGTTGCGCAGCATGCAACAGTCGGAGGATCTCGTGGCAGCCCCCAGGGTCGTCGTCATCGGTGCCGGAATAGTCGGAAGTTCGCTCGCCGACGAACTCACCGCGCGGGGCTGGACCAACGTCACCGTCGTGGATCGCGGTCCGCTGTTCGCGACGGGCGGGTCGACCTCGCACGCCCCCGGTCTGGTCTTCCAGACCAATCCGTCGAAGACCATGTCTGACTTCGCGAAGTACACCGTCGCGAAGTTCAGCGCCCTGGATCACCCCGACGGCTGGGCGTTCAACCCGACCGGGGGCCTCGAGGTGGCGTCAACCCCCGAGCGCTGGGCCGACCTGCACCGCAAGGCCGGCTGGGCCCAATCATGGGGAATCCCGGGCGAACTGGTCACCCCGGGCCAGTGTGCCGAGATGCATCCACTGCTCGACGCCGGCCGCATCCTCGGCGGTTTCCACACTCCCACCGACGGTTTGGTCAAGGCGGTCCGTGCCGTCGAGGCGCAGGCCCGGGCGGCCATCGCCCGCGGGGCGACCTTCCGCCCGCACACCGAGGTGCTCGGAATCGTCGACGACGGCACGAAGGTGACCGGCGTTCGGACCGCGGACGGCGTCATCCCTGCCGACGTCGTCGTGTGCTGCGCCGGTTTCTGGGGCGCGAGCCTGGCCAAGCAGGTCGGGCTCGTCGTGCCGCTGGTGCCGATGGCGCATCAGTACGCGACGACCGGGCGGATCGAACCGCTCGTCGGACGCAACACCGAGGTCGACCGAGGCGGGCCTGCCGATCCTGCGACACCAGGATCAGGACCTGTACTTCCGCGAGCACGTCGACCGGATCGGCATCGGGTACTACGGGCACCGGCCGATGCCCATCGATGTGTCGAGTGCCGGCATGTCGTCGCTGGCCGCCGATACGGCCGGCGAGCAGATGCCGTCGATGCTGCCGTTCACCGACGAGGACTTCGCCCCCGCCTGGCGCGAGTCGCTCAAACTGCTTCCGGTACTCGGTGATTCGAAGGTCGAGCAGGGCTTCAACGGCATCTTCTCGTTCACCCCCGACGGCATGTCGATCATGGGCGAGCATCGCGAACTGAGCGGCTTCTGGGTCGCCGAGGCGGTCTGGGTCACGCACTCGGCCGGCGTCGCCAAGGCCACCGCGGAGTGGATCATCGACGGCACCCCGGCCACCGACGTCCACGAGTGCGACCTCTACCGCTTCGAGGACGTCGCCCGCAGCGACGACTTCATCCTCGCCACCAGCTCGCAGGCATTCGTCGAGGTGTACGACATCATCCATCCGCACCAGTACCGCGAGGCGCTCCGCGGTCTGCGGACCAGCCCGTTCTACCCTCGGCAGCAGGAACTGGGCGCATTCTTCTTCGAGGGTGGTGGCTGGGAACGCCCGGCCTGGTACGAGGCCAATGGTGAGCTGACACAACGCCTTGGCGACGACGGCGTGGCCTTCCCCGAGCGCGACGACTGGTCGGCGAAGTTCTGGTCCCCGATCTCCATCGCCGAGGCACACTGGACCCGCGAGCGGGTCGCGATGTACGACATGACCCCGCTCACCAGATATGAGGTCGCGGGCCGCGGCGCCGCCGGCCTGCTGCAACGGCTCACCACCAACAACGTGGACAAGAGCATCGGCTCGGTCACCTACACGATGCTGCTCGACGAGACCGGCGGCGTGCGCAGCGATCTCACCGTCGCCCGGCTGGCTGCCGATCGGTTTCAGGTCGGTGCCAACGGACCGATGGACTTCGACTGGATCAGCCGGCACCTGCCCGCGGACGGTAGCGTGACCGTTCGCGACGTCACGGGTGCGACGTGCTGCATCGGAGTGTGGGGGCCCGCCGCCCGCGACCTGGTGCAGCCGCTGTGTCACGACGACCTGTCGCACGAGGGATTCAAGTACTTCCGCGCGCTGCGCACGT
Source organism: uncultured Actinomycetota bacterium (assembly GCA_963846985.1). GTDB lineage: Bacteria > Actinomycetota > Actinomycetes > Mycobacteriales > Mycobacteriaceae > Mycobacterium. Next base: position 360,463 of record CAWJYC010000007.1, on the reverse strand, counting down.
ATCTTGGCGCGATTCCCGTCACGATGATGCGGGTGTCCTACGTCGGCGAGCTGGGCTGGGAGATCTACGCCGACGCCGCGTACGGGGCGGCACTGTGGGATCTGCTGTGGGCCGCCGGTCGGGAGCACGGCGTGATCGCTGCCGGCCGGATCGCGTTCAACAGCCTGCGGATCGAGAAGGCCTACCGGTCGTGGGGAACCGACATGACGGCCGAACACCTGCCAGCGGCGGCCGGATTGGACTTCGCCGTCCGGATGGCCAAGGACGACTTCATCGGCAAGGCCGCGCTCGAGGCGGCACCGGCACCGGAGAAGACGTTGCGCAGCATCGTGTTCCACGACCCGATGAACGTCGTGCTCGGTAAGGAACCCGTCTTCCTGGATGACGGCGGCGACTGCGTCGGCTACGTCACCAGTGCCGCCTACTCCGCCACGATCGGCCGCTGCATCGCCTACGCGTGGTTGCCCACCGGTACGGTGCCCGGCGACGTCGTCGCCGTCGACTACCGCGGAAGTCGTTACGGTGCAACCGTTCACGCCGAGCCGGTGGTGGATCCCGAGATGAAGCGGATTAGGCGATGAGCGCTTGCGCGAAGAGCAGAAGGCCGCGATGAGCGCTTGCGCGAAGAGGAGAAGGCCGCGATGAGCGAGGCGTACGACGTCATCGTCGTCGGACTGGGGGGCATGGGCAGCGCGGCGGCCTATCACCTGGCTGCCCGCAAGCAGCGGGTGCTGGGGCTGGAGAAGTTCACCCCGGCCCACGACAAGGGGTCGAGCCACGGTGGTTCGCGCATCATCCGGCAGTCCTACTTCGAGGATCCGGCCTACGTCCCGCTGCTGTTACGCGCCTACGAGTTGTGGGAGCTGCTGGCCAAGGAGTCGGGCCGCGAGGTGTACCGGGTCACCGGCGGACTCTTCAGCGGGCCGCCCGACAGCCTGACCGTCGCCGGCAGTCGGCGCGCCGCGCAGGAGTGGTCGTTGCCGCACGACGTCCTCGATGCGGGTGAGGTGAGCGCCCGCTTTCCGAACTTCACCCTGCCTCAGGACCACATCGCGGTCTACGAGGCGATGGCGGGGTTCGCGCGACCGGAGCTGACGGTGCAGGCGCACCTCGACCTGGCCATCAACGAGGGCGCCACCCTCAACTTCGGCGAGCAGGTGCTGGAGTGGGCGGAGACCGCGGGCGGCGTCCGCGTCACCACCGACCGCGGGACGTACACCGCGGGCCAGGTGGTGATCTGCCCCGGCGCCTGGGCGCCGGAGCTACTCGCCGAGTTCCGCATCCCGATCACCGTCGAGCGGCAGGTGCTGTACTGGCTGGCACCCGTCGGCGGAACGGCCCCATTCGAGGACCAGCCGATCTTCATCGACGAGAACGCCGCGGGCATGCAGATCTACGGCTTCCCCGCGATCGACGGGCCCGCGGGCGGGGTCAAGGTTGCGTTCTTCCGCAAGGGCATCGTCTGCACACCGGACACGATCGACCGCGTGGTGCACCCGCAGGAGATCACCGAGATGCGCAGCCGGGTAAGCGAATTGCTCCCGGCCCTCGACGGTCCCTGCGTGCATTCGGCCACCTGCATGTACTCCAACACCCCCGACGAGCACTTCGTCATCGCCCGCCACCCCGACAGCTCGAACGTGACGGTGGCGTGCGGCTTCTCGGGTCACGGGTTCAAGTTCGTCCCCGTCGTCGGCGAGATCCTGGCCGACCTCGCCATGTCCGGCACGACGGACCACCCCATCGATCTCTTCGACCCCCGAAGGCTGGTGAGCCCGTGACCATCGCCGACAACCCCGCCCTGCTGGCCACCCTGGGCGGCGACTTCTACACCAGCCAAACGACGTTCGCCGCCGAGCAGGATCTCGTCTTCGAGAAGATGTGGTTCTGCGCCGCCCGGTCCGCCGAGCTGGCCACGCCCGGGCGGTTCAAGACCGTCCAGGTCGGCCGGGAGAGCGTGCTGGTGGTCCGCGGCCGCGACGGCGCGTTGCGCGCCTTCCTCAACGTGTGCCGACACCGCGGCGCCACGCTGTGCACCGAGCCCGCCGGCGAGGTCAAGCGCAGCCTCCAGTGTCCCTATCACGCCTGGACGTACGCACTCGACGGCAAGCTGATCGCAGCGCCCAACCTGGCGTCGCTGAAGGACCCGTCGGGCGCCGGCATCGACCGCTACCGGTACGGCCTGGTGCCGGTCGCGCTGACCGAGTGGCTGGGGTACGCGTGGGTGTGCCTGGCCGACGAGCCGCCGTCCTTCGCCGACGAGGTGATCGGCGAGGTCACCGGACGCCTCGGCGATCCCACCGCCATCGACCACTACGGCATCGAGGATCTCACCGTCGGCCACCGGGTGACCTATGACGTGGCGGCCAACTGGAAGCTCATCGTCGAGAACTTCATGGAGTGCTACCACTGCGCCACCATCCATCCGGAGCTGACCGAGGTCCTGCCGGAGTTCGCCAAGGGCCTCGCCGCGCAGTACTACGTAGGCCACGGTGCCGAATTCGGTTCGGAGATATCAGGTTTCACCATCGACGGCGGCGCCGGATTCGACACGCTACCCGGTGTCACCGCCGACCAGGACCGCCGCTACTACGCGATCACCATCAAGCCGACGGTATTCGTCAACCTGGTGCCCGACCACATCATCTTCCACCGGATGTATCCGATGGCACCCGACCGCACCATCGTCGAGTGCGACTGGCTCTACACCCCGGACGTGGTCGAGCAGGGCCGCGACGTGTCCCGCTCGGTCGAGTTGTTCCACCGGGTCAACGAACAGGACTTCGCCGCCTGCGAGCGGACTCAGCCGGCGATGTCGTCCCGGGCCTATCGCAACGGTGGCGTACTCGTTCCTTCCGAACACCACATCGCGGAGTTCCACGAGTGGGTAGTGTCCCGTCTCTCGGCCACGCAGGGTGAGTGCGGCCGGGGCGAGCGAAGCGACGGGAAATCTGGATGAACGGTGCACCCGACCTCTACGTCGGTGGGCGGTGGCGGCACGCCTCCGACGGTGGGACGCGGGACGTCGTCAACCCCGCCGACGGCAGCATCGCCGCCACCGTCGACGAGGCCACCGATGCCGACGCCCGTGACGCCGTCCGCGCTGCGCGCGAGGCGTTCGACGACGGGACCTGGCCGGCGACCGCCGCGGCCGACCGGGCAGCGCTGCTCGACCGGATCGCCGAGCTGCTGCAGCGCGACAAGGAGTCGCTGGCGGCGCTGGAGACGCGGGACACCGGTAAGACGCTGGCAGAGAGCAGGATCGACATCGACGACGTCACGTCGGTGTTCCGGTACTACGCGCGGCTGGTGGGCGTGCAAGCCGATCGCGTGGTCGACGTCGGTGACCCGACCATCATCAGCCGGGTGCTGCGCGAACCCATCGGTGTCTGCGTGCTCATCGCGCCGTGGAACTATCCGCTGCTGCAGATGTCGTGGAAGATCGCGCCCGCGCTCGGCGCCGGTTGCACCATGGTGGCCAAGCCAAGTGAGGTCACGCCGCTGAGCACGATCGCCTTCACTCACGTGCTGGAAGAAGCCGGTGTGCCCGCCGGCGTGGTGAACCTGGTACAGGGCAGCGGCGCCGCCCTCGGTTCGGCCCTGACCGACAACGCGGATGTCGACTTCATCTCCTTCACCGGCGGCCTGGCCACCGGTCGGACCATCGCGAAGGTGGCGGCCGAGCACGTCACCAAGGTGGCCGTCGAACTCGGCGGCAAGAACCCGCACATCGTCTTCGCCGACATCGGCACCGGAGACGCGTGGGAGAGCGCGGTCGATCAGGTGCTGACCGGCGTCTTCCTGCACTCCGGTCAGGTCTGCTCGGCGGGTACGCGGCTGATCGTCGAGGAGTCGATCGCCGACGACTTCGTCGCCGACTTGGTCGCCCGCGCCGAGAAGATCCGGATGGGCGACGGGATGGATCCGGCGAGTGAAACCGGGCCATTGGTCTCCGAGCAGCACCGCGCCAAGGTCGAAGCCCATGTGGCTGATGCCATCTCAGAAGGCGCGAAGCTCGTCACCGGTGGAACGCGGCCCACCGGCGCCGCGCTGGCCGACGGCAGCTTCTATCTGCCGACGATCTTCGATCAGTGTGACCGATCGATGCGAATCGTCCGCGAGGAGACCTTCGGGCCGATCCTCACGGTCGAACGATTCACCGACGAAGCCGAGGCGATCAGGCTCGGCAACGACACGGAGTACGGTCTCGCGGCGGGCGTTCGAACGTCCGATCCGGCGCGGGGCGAACGTGTGGTGCGCGCGCTGAGGCACGGCACGGTGTGGCTGAACGACTTCGGCTACTACACCGCGGCAGCGGAGTGGGGCGGATTCGGGAAGTCGGGTAACGGTCGCGAGCTCGGACCCACCGGACTCGCCGAATATCAAGAGCTCAAACACGTCTGGCACAACACCGCACCGAAACCCGCTGGCTGGTTCAAGGGTGAATGACCCACGCGGACACACCAAGCAGTGACCCCCGTACGGCAAGCCCTTCAGAGAGGACGCCCCCATGGCAGTCGAAGCAAGTCCGTCAAGCGCCGATAGCGGCGGGTTGGACGACTTCGGATACAAGGAATCGCTTGACCGAAGCATCGGCAAGTTCGCCAGCTTCGCGGCCGGTGTCAGCTACATCTCGATCCTTACCGGCACCTTCCAACTCTTCTACTTCGGGTTCGGCACGGCCGGTCCGGCCTACCTGTGGTCGTGGCCCATCGTGTTCGTCGGGCAGATGGCCGTAGCGCTGTGCTTCATGGAGCTCGCCGCCAAGTACCCCGTCGCCGGCTCCGTCTACAACTGGTCCAAGAAGCTCGGCAGCCGGATCGTCGGGTGGTCCTCGGGCTGGCTGATGTTGACTGCGTCGATCGTTACGATCTCGGCGGTGGTGCTGGCCTACCAGCTGAACCTGCCCCGCATTTGGAGCGGATTCCAGATCATCGGCGACGGCACCGGAGAATACGACTTCGCCGCCAACGCCGTGGTCCTCGGCAGCGTCCTGATCGTGTTCACCACGGTGGTCAACGCGCTCGGCGTGAAGCTGATGGCGATGATCAACAGTGCGGGCGTGTTCATCGAGCTCATCGCGGCGATCCTGATCGCGATCATCCTGGCGGCCAGCAGCACCCGCGGACCCTCGGTCTTCTTCTCCACCAACGGTTATGGCGCGGGTGAGAGTGGTGGCTGGTTGGGTGCGTTCCTGATCGCGTCACTCGCGTCGGGCTACGTCATGTACGGCTTCGACACGGCCAGTTCGCTCGGCGAGGAGACCGTCGAGCCACGCCGCACCGCGCCCAAGGCCATCTTGCGCGCCATTCTGGCCTCGTTCGTCATCGGTGGCGCCATCCTCGTGTTCGCGGTGATGTCGGCACCCGACCTGAACGACCCGAAGATCGGGGAGAGCACCGGCGGGCTGCAGTACATCGTCGAGCAGGTGATGTGGGGCCCACTGGGCAAGGTGTTCCTGGTCTGCATCGTCGTCGCGGTCACCGTCTGCACCCTCGCCGTGCACACCGCCGCGATCCGGTTGACGTTCGCGATGGCGCGGGACAACGCACTTCCGTTCGGCGACAAGCTCGCTCGCGTGAACCCGAAGACCCAGACCCCGATCATCCCGGCTGTGGTCATCGGCCTGATCGCGATCATCATCCTGGTGATCAACATCGGTCAGCCGAAGATCTTCACGGTGCTGACGTCGATCGCGATCATCATGATCTACCTGGCCTACCTGATGGTGACCGGCCCGATGCTCAAGAAGCGCTTCCAGGGGCAGTGGCCACCGAAGGACCTCAAGGAGGGCGGCTACTTCACCATGGGCAAGTGGGGCATGACGGTCAACGTCGTCGCGGTGGTCTGGGGCGTCGGGATGGCGATCAACCTGGCCTGGCCGCGGGCGGCCGTCTACGGCGACCCCTGGTACAACACCTGGGGCGCGTTCGTCTACATCGGCGTCATCCTCGGGGCCGGCCTGCTGTGGTACGGCCTGAAGGGTCGCCACCACATCGGCACCCTGGAATCGCACGCGGCCGTCGCCACGACCTCCACAACCGATGTCTGACAGTCAATTCGACTACGTCATCGCCGGCGGTGGGACGGCTGGCTGCGTGCTGGCCGCCCGCCTGTCGGAGGACCCGGACGTGACCGTCTGTCTGATCGAAGCCGGCCCCACGGACGTGGGCGACCCCAACATCCTGCCGCTGTCGGAGTGGATGCACCTGCTCGACTCGGGCTACGACTGGGACTATCCGGTCGAGCCGCAGGAGAAGGGCAACAGCTTCATGCGGCACGCCCGTGCGAAGGTGCTCGGCGGGTGCTCGTCGCACAATTCGTGCATCGCGTTCCACCCACCCGCCGAGTGTCTCGACGAGTGGGTCGAGATGGGCGCGACCGGGTGGAGTGCGGACGAGATCCTGCCGCTGGTCAAGCGTTTGGAGACCAACGACGCCCCGGGTGAGCATGGCCACGACGGGCCCGTCCGGCTGCAGGACGTGCCGCCGAACGATCCCTGCGGCGTCGCGGTCCTGCAGGCGGCGGCGCTGGCCGGGCTGCCCACCGTGGGGTTCAACCGCGGTGAGACCGTGCACAACGGCGCGGGGTGGTTTCAGATCAACGTCGGGACCGACGGCACGCGCATGTCGACCTCGCATGCATATCTGCATCCCATCCTGGACTCCCGGAAGAACCTCGAGGTCCGGACCGACTGCTGGGTGTCGGAGATCCTGTTCGACGATGCCAACGGGGCGACGGGCGTGCGCTACCTGCGGCCCGATCTCACCGGCTACGACACGGTGTCGGCCCGTCGCGAGGTGATCGTCACCGCGGGATCGATCGATACCCCAAAGCTGTTGATGCTGTCCGGCATTGGGCCCGCCGAGCACCTCAGGGAGATCGGGATCCCGGTCCGGGTCGATTCACCGGGGGTCGGATCGAACCTCGACGACCACGTCGAGGGCCTGGTGTTCTGGGAGGCGTCGCGGCCGATGGTCACCACCTCCACCCAGTGGTGGGAGATCGGCCTGTTCACGACGATCGACGAGGGAACCGCGCAGCCCGACCTGATGATGCACTACGGCAGCGTGCCCTTCGACATGAACACTCTGCGGCGCGGCTACCCCACCACCGACAACGGATTCTGCTTGACGCCCAACGTGACTCAGGGTCGATCGCGGGGGACGGTCCGGTTGCGCAGCCTGGACTTCCGAGACCGCCCGAGGGTCGACCCCAGGTACTTCACCGACCCGGAGGGCTACGACGAGCGGATCATGCTGACCGGTCTGCGCCTGGCCCGCACGATCGCCGAGCAGGCGCCGCTGCAGGAGTGGATCTCGCGAGAATTGGCACCCGGTCCGGAGGCGGTCACCGACGACGAGCTGCTCGACTACGTCCACCAGACCCACAACACCGTCTACCACCCGGCGGCGACCGCCCGGATGGGCGCGGTGAACGATCCGATGTCGGTCCTCGATCCGCAGTTGCGGGTCAAGGGCGTCTCCCGGCTGCGCGTGGTCGACGCCTCGGCGATGCCCAAGTTGCCCGCGGTGAATCCCAACATCACCGTGATGACCATGGCCGAGAAGTGCGCGGACTTGATCCGGGGGAGCTGAGCCGGTTCCTCGCCGAGCACACCCCGTTTCAGGCGATCGGCCCCGAGGAACTCGCCGATCTGGTGGCCGGATCGTCGGTGGAGTCGTTCGGCGCCGACGCCGTGATCGCCGACTACTCGACGCACGTGCCCGGCGACGTGTGGATGGTGGCGACCGGCCACGTGACGCTGCAGGCGGCCGACGGGTCGGCGATCGACACCATCGAACCCGGCGGCATCTTCGGCTACACGCCGCTGCTGACCGGCGGCGGCATGGAGTTCGTCGCGCGCGCCACCGAACCCAGCACGGTGATCCGCCTGCCCGGTGAGCAGATGCGGGCACAGTTCGCCAAGCCCGCGGGGCTGGCGTTCCTGGCCTCGTCGGCGTGGAGCACCACGGCGGGCAACCGGCCGGCCCTGGTGCCGGTGGCCGACAGCAGGCCGGTCGGTGAGCTGGTACACGGCGAGGTTCTGCTGGTGACGCCGGACGTCTCGGTGCGCGACGCCGTCATCCGGATGACCGAGCAGCACGTCTCCTACGCCCTGATCTCGTTGCCCGACGGCGAGTTCGGCATCTTCACCGACCGCGACCTGCGGACGCGCGTCGTCGCCGCCGGGTTGTCCGTCGAGGTGCCGATCACCCGGGTGATGAGCGCACCGGCCCGGCGCGTCACCGCCGACCTGACGGCCGACACCGTCCTCATGCAGATGCTCGAGAGCGGACTCCGGCACATGCCGGTCACCTCGGTGCGCGGAGAGGTCATCGGAGTCCTGGAGGACGCCGACCTGTTGGCCGCGTCGGCGAGGCAGAGCTTCCTGCTGCGTCGCTCCATCGGACTGGCCGCCAACGCCGCCGAACTGCAGACGGCCGCGCAGCGCGTCACTCACATCACCAGCGAGCTGTTCCGCAGCGGTACCAAGGCGTCGGCGACGAGCGGGATCCTGTCGATCGTGATCGACGGCGTCGTGCGGCGGGCCCTCGAACTGGCGCTCGCCGAAGCTCCGGCGGAGGCGCAGATCCCGACGTCGGGCTTCGCGTGGCTGACCCTGGGCAGCATCGCCCGACGCGAGGCCATGCCCTCGTCGGACGTCGACAGCGCGCTGTCCTGGAAGGACGAGTTATCATCCGCCAGTTCGCAATTGAGGGCGATCGCCCGGCGCACCCACGCCATCCTCGACGGGTGCGGCCTCCCGTCCGACAGCAACGGGGCCATCGCGGCCAGCCCCAACTTCGCCCGCTCGCAGAGTGATTGGGCCGCCGCGGCCCGGGGTTGGCTGGACGATCCGCTGGTCGGCAAGGGGCTTATTCTGTCCTCGCTGATGCTGGACGGGCGGGTGGTGTGGGGCGACGCCGCGCTGCACACCGTCCCGGCCGCGTACCGCAGGATGCGGGCCGAACACCCGAACGCATTGCGGTTGCAGAAGCTCGACGCCCTGTCGGGACGGGTGCGCACCCGGTCGTTGCGGGACGTGCTATCACGCCGCGGCGGCACGTTCGACCTCAAGAGTCACGCCGTCACGCCGATCGTGAACCTGGCGAGGTGGGGCGGACTCGCCGGTGACGTCGCGTCGGCGTCGACACCCGCGCGACTCTCGGCCGCGGCGGCCAGCGGGGCACTCGGCGACCGCGACGCGGACACCCTCGGCGAGGTGTTCGCCATGCTGCAGAGGCTGCGGATGACCCATCAGGTCGAGCAACTGTCCGCGGGCAACCGCCCCGGCGACGTCATCACGATGTCCGAGTTGTCGCCGCTGAACCGAAGCCTGCTCAACGACGGACTGCGCGAGATCGCGGCCGTCCAACGACGCGTCGGCAACTTCGGCGTCCCCGCCGTATAGGGTCGTTTTCGATGGCGAAGTCGCAGAGCACGGATCCCCCCGAAGACGGTGGCCGCTCCGCGAGTGTCCAGTCGGTGGACCGTGCGCTGTTGGTGCTCGAGATCCTCGCAACCCTCGGCCAGGCCGGTGTCACCGAGATCGCCGCCGAGCTGGGGGTGCACAAGTCGACTGTCTCCCGGATCATTTCGGTGCTCGAGGGCAGGGGCTACGTCGAACAGCTCTCCGAGCGCGGCAAGTACCGGCTGGGATTCGCGATCGCGCGGTTGGCCAGGGCCACCAGCGCCCAACTCGATCTGGTGAAGCAGAGCCAGGGCGCGTGTGACGCGCTGGCCCTGGAGTCCGGGGAGACCACCAACCTGGCCGTGCTCGACGGCGACCGGATCGTCAACATCGCCGAGGCCATCGGTCCGGCGGGCATCGCGCTGCGCACCTGGGTCGGCCAGAGCTGCCCGGCCCACACCACCTCCAGCGGCAAGGTGCTGTTGGCCGCGCTGAGCGGCGCCGAATTGCGCGAGCGCCTGCCCAGTCGGCTCGAGCCCTTCACCGACCACACGGTCCCGACGCGGGCGGCGCTGGAGGCCGAACTCGCCGACGTGCGCGAACGCGGCTGGGCCAGCGTCCGAGAGGAACTGGAGGTCGGGTTGAACGCCGTGGCCGCCCCGGTCCTCGACGCCGACGGCCAGGTCGTGGCGGCGCTGAGCGTGTCCGGGCCGTCGTACCGGCTCGACGAGCACGAGTTCGACGCCACCGCGAAGCGCACGATCGCTGCGGCGGAGACCATCAGCCGACGCCTCGGCTGGATCGACCTCTCCCCTCGTCGTTGATCCCCGCCGACTCGCCCCTAGAAGAACGTCCGGACCAGTTCGACGGTCCGGCCCGCCTCGTCCAGCACCGGGATCAGCTGCCACTTGTCGAACACCGTGCACGGGTGCGAGACGCCGAACTGCAGCCATGTGCCCACCTCGACCCGATCGCGATCTGCGGGCCCAAGGCGAAGGAAGGCGTGCTGGTCGTGGAGCATGGTCACCGCACTGATTCCCGGGTCGCTGCGCTCGTGCCGTCCGACACCGTCACCCAGCCCGTACGGCACCGGCAGGCCCTGATCGAAGGACACGTCCCGCCGGCCCATGCCCACCAACGCCAAGTCAGCCTCCGGCCGCGACGTCACCTGCGCCCACACCGTCAGCGCGGGCCGCAGTCCGGTCGGCCCGCTCAGCGGCGACGTCCGGCGGTAGAGACCATCGTCGTGGGTCAGATAGCACCCGCTCCGCACGACGGTTCGCACCGCCCGGTCGCCCGGCCACCCGGTCAGCTCCTCGGCTACGAGATCGAAGTACGTGCTGCCGCCGGCCGTGACGAGCACCTCGTCGGACTCGAACACCGGCGCCAGACGGGTCACGGCGGCACGGACTTCGCGCAGGTAGCCCCGAACCGCCTCGCGGCTCGTGTCGTGCCCGGTGGCGGCTTCGTACCCGGCGACGCCGACCAGGCGCAGCTGCGCGGAAGCGGCAGCGGCACGCGCCACCGCATCGACCTCGGCCGCGCCACGGCACCCGGTGCGGCCGCCGGCCATGCCGACCTCCACGCAGACGTCCACCGGTCGGTGGGCACCCGCCGCGGCCAACACCGACGACATCAGCTCGACGCCCCGCACGGAGTCCACCCAGCACACCAGGTCGAAGTCGGGATTACCGTCCAATTCGGTTGCTAGCCAACGTAATCCAGCGTCGTCGACGAGTTGGTTGGCGAGCACCACGCCGCTCACGCCGAACGCGCGGAACGTCCGCACCTGGCTGATCGTCGCGAGGGTGACGGCCACGGCGCCCGCATCGAACTGTCGCGCCAACAACTGCGGTGCCATGTGCGTCTTGCCGTGCGGCGCCAACTCGACGCCGTGGTCGGCGCACCAGCGGGCCATCGTCGCGAGGTTGTGAGTCAGGGCGGCCTCGCTGAGCACGCAGAGCGGCCCCACCGCGCCGGCGGCGAACGGACCGACACCGTCCGAACACACCTGGGCGGAAGTCCGACCCCACCACGGGGACGGCAGACCCTTGTAGCGCCAGTCGAGCGGATCGTCGGCCAGAGCGGCGACAGCGGTCGCGTCGAGGGCGGCAGGCATGGATTCATTTAAGCTGGCACGTCGTGAGCTCTGCAGATGTCCCCGAAGCCGGCCAGAACAACGACGACGACTCCACGGGGGATCTTCCCGAGCAGTTCCGCATCCGGCAGGCGAAACGCGCCCGACTGCTCGCCGAGGGGCGCGATCCCTATCCCGTCGAGGTGGCTCGAACGCACACCTTGAGCGAGGTCAGGGCGGCGCACGCCGACCTCGCGGTCGACACCCGGAGTGGGCAGATCGTCGGCGTCACCGGCCGGGTCGTGTTCGCCAGGAACTCCGGGAAGCTCTGCTTCGCAACATTGCAGGAGGGTGACGGTACTCAGCTGCAGGCAATGGTCAGCCTCGACGGGGTGGGGCAGGAGTCGCTGGACGCCTGGAAGGCCGACGTCGACCTCGGTGACATCGTCTTCGTGCACGGCGAGGTGATCAGCTCCCGGCGTGGCGAATTGTCTGTGCTTGCCGATTCCTGGCAAATCATTTCAAAGGCGTTGCGACCTCTGCCCGCCGCACACCATGAACTCAGTGAGGAGTCGCGCGTCCGGCAGCGCTACGTCGATCTGATCGTGCGACCGGAGGCGCGCACCATTGCTCGGCAACGCATTGCGGTGGTTCGCGCGGTGCGTTCCGCATACGAACGGCGGGGTTTTCTCGAAGTCGAGACACCGATGTTGCAGACCCTCGCCGGGGGTGCCGCCGCCCGACCATTCGTCACGCACTCCAATGCGCTCGACGCCGATCTCTTCCTTCGCATCGCACCGGAGTTGTTCCTCAAACGATGCCTGGTGGGTGGTTTCGAGAAGGTGTTCGAGTTGAATCGGGTGTTTCGAAACGAAGGCGCAGATTCAACGCATTCGCCAGAATTCGCGATGTTGGAGACATATCAGGCCTACGGCACCTATGACGATTCAGCGGTGGTGACGCGCGAGATAATTCAAGAGGTCGCCGACGAGGCCATTGGCACGCGAAACGTGCCACTGCCCGATGGCACGACCTACGATCTCGACGGCGAATGGGCCACCGTCGAAATGTACCCGTCGCTCTCGGCTGCCCTCGGTGAGGAGATCACTCCCGACACGACCGCCGAGCACCTCTGGTCCATCGCCGATGCCCGCGGTGTCGAGATTCCCCGCGACCGTGGCTTCGGGCACGGCAAGCTCGTCGAGGAACTGTGGGAGCACACCGTCGGTGCGACGCTCTGGGCGCCGACGTTCGTTCGCGACTTCCCCGTCGAGACGACGCCGCTGACGCGCGCTCACCGCAGCATTCCCGGGGTCACCGAGAAGTGGGACCTCTACGTCCGGCGGTTCGAACTGGCGACGGGCTACTCGGAATTGATCGACCCCGTGGTGCAGCGCGACCGCTTCGCGGCGCAGGCCAGGGCGGCGGCGGCCGGCGATGACGAGGCCATGCTGCTCGACGAGGACTTCCTGGCCGCACTCGAGTACGGAATGCCGCCGACGACGGGCACCGGAATGGGTATCGATCGGCTGTTGATGGCGCTGACGGGCCTGACGATTCGGGAGACGATTTTGTTTCCGATCGTAAGAAGACGCTAAAGAGAAGGCCGCCGGCATGACGGCTGAAGGGCGTTTCATACTTTTGTGTTGAATTGCCAACGTACTTATGCAAGCATTGTGCAGGGTTTCGAGCGAAGTATGTCTACGCGCCCGAGCAGAGCAGCGCCGAGCAGAAGAGGCAGTGAGCCAATGGCGAAGAAAGTGACCGTGACGCTGGTCGATGATTTCGACGGCCAGGCCTCGGCCGACGAAACCGTCGAATTCTCACTCGACGGCGTGAGCTATGAGATCGACCTTTCGTCCAAGAATGCCACGAAGCTGCGCGGCGACCTCAAACAATGGGTCGAAGCGGGACGTCGCGTCGGCGGCCGTCGCCGGGGTCGGTCTGCGGGTTCTGGACGCGGGCGCGCGTCGATCGACCGCGAGCAGAGCGCGGCAATTCGGGAATGGGCGCGGCGAAATGGCCACAGCGTTTCCACCCGTGGCCGAATTCCCGCGGACGTCATTGACGCCTTCCACGCGGCAACGTAACGGCGGGTAGCCAGCCCGACGCGAGCCGGCGCGTCGCCGACCGGCTTTCGCTAGCAGCGAAGCGGCAGCGGCGCCATCGGTGGAACCGATCCCGATCCGTCGCGCGTTTGGCATTGAGCAGCGCGGGAAGGGTCGCCGTTGACCTTTCACCACGAGAGGACAACCGGGGCACCCCGGGCCACCGCCCATTACAGTGGTCGGTAGGTGCAGAGCACGGCCCGCCGTGCTGGCTTAGTTCCGAAAGCTGCGCTATCTACGGAGGGCAGGTAACCACCGATGTTCGAACGCTTTACTGACCGCGCGCGGCGCGTCGTCGTCCTGGCTCAAGAAGAGGCCCGGATGCTGAACCACAACTACATCGGCACCGAGCACATCCTCCTTGGCCTCATCCATGAAGGTGAGGGCGTCGCCGCGAAGTCGCTCGAGTCTCTCGGCATTTCGCTGGAGGGCGTCCGCAGCCAGGTGGAGGAGATCATCGGGCAGGGCCAGCAGGCTCCGTCCGGTCACATCCCCTTCACCCCGCGCGCCAAGAAGGTGCTGGAGTTGAGCCTTCGCGAGGCGCTTCAGCTCGGCCACAACTACATCGGCACGGAGCACATTCTGCTCGGCCTGATTCGCGAGGGTGAGGGCGTCGCCGCCCAGGTCCTGGTCAAGCTGGGTGCCGAGCTGACGCGGGTGCGCCAGCAGGTCATCCAGCTGCTTAGCGGCTACCAGGGCAAGGAAACCGCCGAAACCGGCACCGGTGGCCGCGGCGGCGAGGCGGGCAACCCGTCGACGTCGCTGGTCCTGGACCAGTTCGGTCGCAACCTCACCGCCGCCGCGATGGAGGGCAAGCTCGACCCCGTCATCGGCCGCGAGAAGGAGATCGAGCGGGTCATGCAGGTGCTGAGCCGCCGCACCAAGAACAACCCGGTGCTGATCGGCGAGCCCGGCGTCGGCAAGACCGCCGTCGTCGAGGGCTTGGCGCAGGCCATCGTCCACGGCGACGTGCCGGAGACGCTCAAGGACAAGCAGCTCTACACCCTGGACCTCGGGTCCCTGGTGGCCGGCAGCCGCTACCGCGGTGACTTCGAGGAGCGCCTGAAGAAGGTGCTCAAGGAGATCAACACCCGCGGCGACATCATCCTGTTCATCGACGAGCTGCACACGCTCGTCGGTGCCGGTGCCGCCGAGGGCGCGATCGACGCCGCGTCGATCCTCAAGCCGAAGCTGGCCCGCGGCGAGCTACAGACCATCGGTGCCACCACTCTCGACGAGTACCGCAAGTACATCGAGAAGGACGCCGCCCTGGAACGCCGCTTCCAGCCCGTGCAGGTGGGCGAGCCGACCGTCGAGCACACCATCGAGATCCTCAAGGGTCTGCGCGACCGGTACGAGGCGCACCACCGCGTGTCGATCACCGACGGTGCGATCGTCGCGGCGGCGACGCTGGCCGACCGCTACATCAACGACCGGTTCCTCCCCGACAAGGCGATCGACCTGATCGACGAGGCGGGCGCCCGGATGCGCATCCGCCGGATGACCGCTCCGCCAGACTTGCGTGAGTTCGACGAGAAGATCGCCGACGCGCGCCGGGAGAAGGAGTCCGCGATCGACGCGCAGGACTTCGAGAAGGCGGCGAACCTGCGCGACCGCGAGAAGACCCTCGTCGGTCAGCGGGCCGAGCGGGAGAAGCAGTGGCGCTCCGGTGACCTCGACGTCGTCGCCGAGGTGGACGACGAGCAGATCGCGGAGGTGCTGGGCAACTGGACCGGCATCCCCGTGTTCAAGCTGACCGAGGCCGAGACCACGCGCCTGCTGCGCATGGAGGACGAGATCCACAAGCGGATCATCGGCCAGGAGGACGCCGTCAAGGCCGTCTCCCGGGCGATCCGCCGGACCCGTGCCGGCCTGAAGGATCCCAAGCGCCCCTCGGGCTCGTTCATCTTCGCCGGCCCGTCCGGTGTCGGAAAGACCGAGCTCTCCAAGGCGCTGGCGAACTTCCTGTTCGGCGATGACGACGCTCTGATCCAGATCGACATGGGCGAGTTTCACGATCGCTTCACCGCTTCGCGGCTGTTCGGTGCCCCTCCCGGGTACGTCGGCTACGAGGAGGGCGGCCAGCTCACCGAGAAGGTGCGGCGCAAGCCGTTCTCGGTGGTGCTGTTCGACGAGATCGAGAAGGCCCACCAGGAGATCTACAACACGCTGCTGCAGGTGCTCGAGGACGGCCGTCTCACCGACGGTCAGGGCAGGACGGTCGACTTCAAGAACACCGTGCTGATCTTCACCTCGAACCTCGGTACGTCTGACATCAGCAAGGCGGTGGGTCTCGGCTTCACCCAGGGTGGCGGTGAGAACAACTACGAGCGGATGAAGCTCAAGGTGAACGACGAGCTGAAGAAGCACTTCCGCCCGGAGTTCCTCAACCGCATCGACGACATCATCGTCTTCCACCAGCTGACGAAGGAAGAGATCGTCCAGATGGTCGAGCTGATGATCGGTCGCGTCGGCAACCAGCTCAGGGCCAAGGACATGACCATGGAGCTGACCGACAAGGCGAAGTCGCTGCTGGCCAAGCGCGGCTTCGACCCGGTGCTCGGTGCCCGGCCGCTGCGTCGGACCATCCAGCGCGAGATCGAGGACGCCCTGAGCGAGAAGATCCTCTTCGACGAGGTCGGCCCGGGTCAGGTCGTCACGGTCGACGTCGACAACTGGGACGGCGAAGGTGCCGGCGAGGACGCGGTGTTCACGTTCGTCGGGAACACCCGGCCCATCGTGGACGACGTTCCGGATCTGGCCAAGGCCGGTGCGGTAGACGCGGAGTAGGCGACCACCGCGCTTCGAGAAATGGGCGGTACCCCTTCCAGGGGTACCGCCCATTTCGTCGTGTAGGGGGCCGGGGCGACGTCGCCTATGCCTATGATGCTTCCGTAACGACGGACGAAGGAATTCTGGTGAAAATCCAGAGCGGTCGCGCCACTGTGAAAGTCAGACCCGACGTTCGTCACCTGTGATACGGGACGCGCACTCCCGAAAGGACACATGAACATGACCACTCCCCACACTCGTACGAGCGCGGCTCCTGCGCTGGACTTCTCGGCCACCAGGGCCGCGGTCTGGCTGACGGCCACCGCCTTCCTGGCGCTGCTGGTGCTCTACTTCGTCGGCATGGATCAGGGTGCGACGTCGGTCTTCGGAAGCGACACCCACGTGCACGAGTTCTTGCACGACGCGCGCCACCTCCTCGGCTTCCCCTGCCACTGACGCGCCGGGAGCAACCGCAGCAATGGAACGGCAGATCATCGGGCGCGGCCTCGTGGCCGGCGCCCTGGCTGGAGTGCTCGCGTTCCTCTTCGCGCGCATCTTCGTCGAACCGCTCATCGATCAGGCCGTCGGCTACGAGGACGCAGTCGGCGCCGCACACGAGGCCATGGAGGCGGCGTCCGGCGGGGGGGGCCATCACCACGGGGTCGAACTCTTCTCGCGCGGGATGCAGGCCAATGTCGGCATGGGCTTCGGGGTCGTCGCGTTCAGCGTCGCCATGGGCGCGCTGTTCGCCGTCGTGTTCGCCGTGACCTACAACCGGGTCGGCGCCACGTCGGCCCGCGTTTCGTCGGTGCTCGTCGCCGGTGGAATGCTGTTGAGCCTCTACGTCGTTCCCGCCCTCAAGTATCCGGCCAACCCACCCGGGGTGAGCCTGGAGGAGACCATCCGGCAACGCACCCTGCTCTACCTGCTGATGGTCGTGCTGTCCGGGGCGGCGCTGGTGGGTGCCGTGTACCTCGGCCGGCGCCTGATGGCCCGGCTGGGCACGTGGAACGCCACGCTGGCCGCCGGGGCCGGTTACGTCGTCACCATGGCAATCGTGATGCTGGTCCTTCCGGCGGTCGACGAGACGCCGGGGGAGATGCGCGACGACGCGGGCACCATCGTGACGGGCGGCTTCCCGGCCGACGTGCTCTATCAATTCCGGGTGTACTCGCTCGGCGTGCAGGTCGTGATGTGGGCGACCATTGGTCTGGTCTTCGCGGGGTTGGTCTCGAAGCTGCTCGACGGCAAGCGAACCGGCGCGGAGGCCAGCGCCAACCGGTGAGCGAGATCGTCCGGCTGACCTTCGTCTCCCATGCGATGACGGACGCGATGGCAGCCGGCCGGTTTCCCAGGGACGAGCCGCTCAACGCCGTCGGGCAGCGCCAGGTCGACGCGACCACCGACCTCGGGGTCGTCGACGCCGCGGTCTGTGCACCCGAGACGCGCACGCGGCAGACCGCCGAACTCCTCGGGCTGCGGGCCGAGACCGAGCCGCTGCTGGCCGATCTGAACTGTGGAGCCTGGCGCGGCAGCGTGCTCAGCGGCGTCGGCCCTGCCGAGCTGACGCTGTGGCTGACCGATCCGATGCAGGCTCCGCATGGTGGCGAGTCGGTGGCCGATCTGGTGGTCCGAGTCGGCGGCTGGTTGGACTCACTGGCCGACCGGCGCGGACGGCTGGTGGCGGTGACTCATCCCAGTGTCGTCCGCGCCGCCATCGTCGTAGCGCTCGGTGCGCCACCGAAGGCGTTCTGGCGCATCGACGTCGGGCCCGGCAGTCGCACTGTGCTGCACCTTCGCGGCCATGCCTGGACCCTGAGGTCCACGGGCTGACGCTCAGGTTGGCTGGACGAGCGCGAAGGCGCCCTGGGCGATCGACAGCAGCCAACTGGCCGCGGTCAGACTCCGGAACTTCGGCCAGTTCAACTGGAAGTTGGTCACCCATGCCTGACCGGTCCGGTCGACGGCGTACCAGCTGAAGCCGATGTCGCCGGGGAGGTTACCGCCCTTGGCGCCGATGTAGGTCCACTTCGTCTTGTCGAGGTCGATGCCGGGAGTCGCCGACAGGATGGCCTTGACCGGGCTGGCGGGGCCGACCGCCACCGACTGCAGGGCAGCGTGCACGCGGCAGATGTCGGCCGCCGTGCCGTACCACTCGGCGCCGTACGGTGAGGCCGGCGTGTGGGTCCGCTCTGGATCTGGTTCGTAGTGGCGGGTATTCGTCTGCGCGATCAGGCGCTCCCGCTCTGCGCGTGACGCGATCTTCCACTGCTCGCGCAGGTCGGGCTCGCCCCATCCCACCGAGAACAGCGCGTGGGTGTTCGGGAACGGCGTCATGGACGCCGGGTCGTGGTGGCCCGCATGGACGAGCGCGCGCTCGACTGCCCCCGGACCGACCCGCGCCATCAGCAGGTCGGTCGCCATGTTGTCACTTGCCGAAATCATTTGCTGCGCAGCATCTCTCACCGACACCGTGGATCCGGGTGGGAGCTTGTCGAAGCCGGCGGAGCCGACGGCCTTGGACTCCGTGGTGATGGCGAGCGGATCGTTCCAGCCGACAGTGCCCGCGTTGACCGCATCGGCGACGGCGAGCAGGACGTACAGCTTGAAGATCGACGCGAGCGGCAGCGAGTCGTCGACGTTGCTGCCCGCCACCTTCGTGCACTTGCCGTTGGTGACCTTGGCGACCTGATAGGAGTAGCGCGCGCCGGACTTCGTCAGCTCGGCGTCGATGTCGGACCACTGCCGGATCTGCGCCTTTTGCAGCGTCACCTGGAAGCGATCGACCAGCCCGGCGTCGTTGGTGCGCAGCGCGATGTCCTGCCCCACGCCGTAGGAGGTCTGCAGGTGCAGGGTGGCCTGGCCGGCGCCGTACTCGATTCCGGTGACGGTGAACGGCCGGTCCCACCACATCCGGTCCATCATGAACGCGACGTCGTCCACCTGTGGCTTCGCGGCCAGCGTCGCGACGCCGATGGTGCCGATCGGCCAGTCGGAGTTGAGCATGTCCACCGTCTGCTTGGCGCGCAGACCCTGCGGGGTGTTGGTGTCGATGTGGGCGCCGTAGGCGGCCTCGGCGGGAGCGGCCGGGCCGGCCTGTGCACATCCGCTAGCCAGGGCGACGACGAGCGAGGCGGCGACCCCGATCGCCGTGGCCCGCCGTCGCGCCCGGCTAGGCGTTCGGGTCGGTCCCCGCAACCGGGAGTCCCATGTCGTTACGCCTCTGTCCGCTGGACGTCGAGGACGACCTCGAACTCGAGCAGCGAGGCGCCGGTGGCGACGGGATTCGCGCGCTGACCCGCGTGCGCCTCGACCGCCGGACCGCTGGCCCAGGCCTGGAAGGCCTCCTCGGAGTCCCACTGGGTCACCACGAAGTACCGGTTCTCGCCCTTGACGGGGCGCAGCAGCTGAAAGCCGAGGAAGCCGGGCTGGCCGTCGACGGCATGCGCCCGGTTCGCAAAGCGCTTCTCCAGCTCTGGTCCGGCGTCCGGAGGAACCTCGATCGCGTTGATCTTCACCACTGCCATGGCCGCTACGTTACCGGTTCGTTATCCCGGGTCGCCCCGCTCCTGCCAGGATGGCGTACGTGCGAGCCCCTCTCCTCGTGGACCGCGGTGGCGCGGGAGAGCCCATCGTCCTGGTGCACGGACTGATGGGGCGCGGCACGACCTGGTCTCGCCAGGTGGAGTGGCTGACCGACCTCGGTGCGGTGTACACCTACGACGCACCGTGGCACCGCGGCCGCGACGTCCCGGACCCGCATCCGATCAGCACCGAGAGGTTCGTCGACGACCTCGCCGACGCCGTCGGCGCGCTGGGGCGACCGGTGGCGTTGGTGGGGCATTCGATGGGAGGCCTGCACGGCTGGTGTCTGGCGGCGCGCCATCCCGAGTTGGTGACCGCGCTCGTCGTCGAGGACATGGCGCCCGACTTCCGGGGCCGAACGACGGGCCCCTGGGAACCGTGGCTGCATGCGCTTCCCGACGAATTTTGTTCCGAGACAGAGGTTTTCGACGAGTTCGGTCCGGTAGCGGGTCGGTACTTCCTGGAGGCGTTCGACCGCACCGCTACCGGGTGGCGGTTGCACGGGCCCGTCGAGCGGTGGATCGAGATTGCCGCACAGTGGGGCACCCGGGACTTCTGGCGGCAGTGGCATGCCGTGCAGGCACCGACCCTTCTGATCGAGGCGGGCAACTCCGTGACGCCGCCGGGCCAGATGGGGCGGATGGCGACCAGCGACGGGGCCACTCACATCCGCGTCGAAGGCGCCGGTCATCTCGTGCACGACGACGCACCGACGGAATACCGCGATGCGGTTGCGCCGTTTCTAGCGTCGTTCGCCCGTCACGCCTGAGGTCGGCCACGACGGAGCGAGTTCGAAGCGGGTGCGGGCGGCGTCGGCGTCGTGCTGGACGCGGTACCAGTCGGGATCACCGAACTGGTTCACCAGGTGGCGGCGGACCGCGTCGTTGCGGTGGCTGGCCCAGCTCAGCAGGGCGGCGAGCGCGAAGGGCGCGGACAGGATCAGGAAGGCTACTAACACGTTCATGGCAGCAAGTTTTCGCCCACTAATATTCCGCCACCAGTGGCAGTACGGACGCACTGCGTTAAGATGCTGCCATGATTGAGAGCGTCTCGGCATTGGTGCTCGACGGCGTCGCCCCGTTCGAGTTCGGCGTGATCTGCGAGGTCTTCGGCATCGACCGCACCGGTGATGGCGTGCCCAACTTCGACTTCAGGGTGTGCGGCCCGGAACCCGGCAAGCCGTTGCGGACGACGGTCGGTGCTCAACTCGTTCCGGACCATGGTTTGGACGCCCTCGTCGGCGCCGACCTGGTGGCCATTCCGGCCATTCAGGCGCCCTACCCGGAGGAGGCGCTGGCTGCGGTTCGCGCCGCGGCCGAATCGGGATCGATCATCCTGACGGTGTGCTCGGGGGCGTTCCTGGCCGGTGCGGCGGGTCTGCTCGACGGCCGCAAGTGCACCACGCACTGGATGCACGCCGACGAGTTGGCGGCGCTTTACCCCACCGCGGAGATCGACCGCAACGTGCTCTTCGTCGACGACGGCAACCTCATCACCAGTGCGGGCACCGCCGCGGGCATCGATGCCTGCCTGCACCTGGTGCGCCGCGAGCTGGGTAGCGAGGTCACCAACATCATCGCCCGACGCATGGTCGTGCCGCCGCAGCGCGACGGTGGCCAGCGGCAGTACATCGATCAGCCCATTCCGATGCGATGTTCGGAAGGCTTTGCCCCGCAGTTGGATTGGATCCTGGCCAATCTCGACAAGCCGCACACCGTGGCGACCCTCGCGAAGAGGGCGAGCATGTCGGCGCGTACCTTCGCGCGCAGATTCGTCGACGAAACCGGCCGCACGCCCATGCAGTGGGTCACCGACCAGAGGGTGCTCTACGCGCGTCGACTGCTCGAGGAGACCGATCTCGACATCGACCGCGTGGCCGACAAGTCCGGCTTCGGTACCGCGACCCTGTTGCGGCACCACTTCCGCCGGGTCATCGGCGTGACGCCGTCCGATTACCGTCGCCGGTTCGCCTGTGACGACTCCAGTTGCGCCGCAACGGCTTAGTGGTCACGGTGCGTACAGGCACCAGGTCCCTGGCACGCCGCGGAGGCTGTGTTCGCCGCGCTGGGTGAACGTCCGGTGCGAACCGGTCACGATCTCCCGGACCGTCGATGACACCAGCACCTCGCTGGGTCCGGCGAGCGCGGCGACACGGGCACCGATGTGGACCGCCATGCCCGCGATGTCGTCTCCGCGCACCTCGACCTCGCCGGCATGAATGCCGATGCGCACCTCGATGCCGAGCGCCAGTACCGCCTCGACGATGGCCTCCGCGCAGTCGATGGCGACGCTTGGGCTGCTGAACGTCGCGACGAAACCGTCACCGGCGGTGTTGACTTCGCGGCCGCCGAAGCGCTGAAGTTCCCTGCGCACCATGGTGTCGTGACTGTCGAGCAGGTCGCGCCAGTGGTCGTCGCCCAGTGCGGCGGCCCGCTCGGTCGACCCGACGATGTCGGTGAACACGATGGTGGTGAGTACTCGTTCGGAGTCGAAACCGCCGCGCTTGCCGGTGACGAACTCCTCGATCTCGGAGAGGATCGGCGTCGTGTCACCGACCCAGTAGAGGGTGTCGCTGCCCGCGAGTTCGACGAAGCGGGCGCCGGCGATGTGCTCGGCGAGGTAGCGGCCGTGGCTGACCGCGGTGAACTGGCAGTCCCTGCGGTGCAGCACCAGTGTCGGCGAGGTGATGAGCGGAAGCTTGTCGCGCGAATCGGCATCGACGAGCGCCTGGCTGGACCGACGCGCCATGCTGGGCGATGCGGCCCGGTTCCCCGCGGCGTCCCACCACGATCGGAACGTCTGGTCGTGGGCGACGGACGGGGCGATGATGTCGAGCACGTCGAAACCCTGCTCCACGGCGTCCGGTTCCATCGCAACGGTGGTGAAGGGATTCGACGCGGTGTGCTGGGCCCCGATTTCGTAGTCCGGCGCCCACATCGCCCGCGCGCTGGCGTTGAGCAGGATCAACCCGGATACCAGTTCGGGCCGGTCGCCGGCGAGGTGCAGTGCGCTCGTCGCGGTGAAGCCCGACGACAGGATCGTGGCGCTTTCGCAGCCCACGGCTGTCATCACCGCTATCGCGTCTTCCGCCCAGCACGCCGGGGTGATCTTGTCGGCGCCGATGCGGGACGACATCCCCATGCCGCGGTGGTCGAACCGGATCACCCGGCAGAACGACGACAGGCGGCGGTAGAAGCGGTACATCGACGGTTCGGAGTCGATGGAGTCGATCGGGATGAACGGCCCGGGCATCACGATGAGGTCTACCGGGCCGTCGCCGATCACCTGGTAGGCGATGTCCAGATCACCCCGCGATGCGTATCGAGTCCGCGGAGCCCGCGACACGGGAACGACCACCTGCTCAGGCTAGTTCACCGCGTCGCCGGGGGCCGGGGATTGGACTGCGGCCTCGCCGCCCTCACCCGCCAAGGCGAATAGGCCGGCGCCCGTCTGCTCGACCAGACCGTCGGTCAGCAACGAGTCCAGCGCGCGATCGCGCTGAGCCGGGTCCGTCAGCCAGGCGACGTCCAGTTGAGCGCGAGAGACGGGAGCGACGTTGGCGCGCAACACATCCAGTAGCCGGCCGCGTACCTGACGGTCGGTGCCCGCAAACTTCTGCACACGGCGCGCGGGAGCGGTCGACGGTGGGAAACCGGCCGCCCGCCACGCGCACGTGCTGAGCGGACACAGCCCACACCGTGGCGCGCGGGCCGTGCACACCACGGCACCGAGTTCCATCAGCGCAACCGAAAAGCGCGGTGCCCGTTCGTCGTTCGGCAAGATGGCGTCGACGTCGGCGAGATCCCGAACGCTGGCGGGTGAATCCGGCCGGCCGTGCACCACTCGGGCCACGACACGCCGAACGTTGGTGTCGACGACGGGCACCCGCTTGCCGTAGGCGAAGCACGCGATGGCGCGCGCCGTGTAGGTGCCGACGCCGGGCAGGGCGAGCAGCGTGTCCACGTCGTCGGGCACCACGTCGGCGTGGTCTTCGGCGATCACCGTCGCGCACTCGTGCAGCCGCTTCGCGCGGCGCGGATAGCCGAGCTTGCCCCAGGCCCGGAGGATGTCGGCCGCGCTCGCCGCTGCGGTGGCGGACGGCGTCGGCCACCGCGCGACCCAGTCGCGCCAGATGGGGTCGACCCTGACGACGGGAGTCTGCTGCAACATGAACTCGCTGACGAGCACCTGCCAGGCCGACGTCCCCGGCCGCCGCCACGGAAGGTCGCGCTGGAATTCGTCGTACCAACCCAACAGCTCACTCGCGTCGACCATCAATGACTACTCCGGGCACAATGTCGCCATGCCAAACACGAGTCCGATAACCGCATGGAAGGCACTCAGCGAGGGTAACGACCGCTTCGTCGCGGGCACGCCCGAGCACCCGAGCCAGAGCATCGAGCACCGCGCGAGCCTCGCCGACGGCCAGCAGCCCACCGCGGTGGTGTTCGGCTGCGCAGACAGTCGGGTCGCGGCCGAGATCATCTTCGACCAAGGGCTCGGCGACATGTTCGTCGTCCGGACCGCCGGACACGTGCTGGATTCGGCGGTGCTCGGATCGATCGAGTACGCAGTCACGGTTCTCAACGTCCCCCTGATCGTCGTGCTCGGACACGACAGCTGTGGGGCGGTGAAGGCGACGCTCGCTGCGCTCGACGAGGGCGCGGTGCCCAGCGGTTACGTGCTCGACATCGTCGAACGCGTCACGCCGTCGATCCTGCTCGGTCGCCGGGAGGGGCTCACCCGGGTCGACGAGTTCGAGGCGAGGCACGTCTCAGAAACGGCCAAACAGCTGGTCAGCCGGTCGAGGGCCATCGCCGACGGCATCGAGGCGGGCACGCTGGCAATAGCCGGAGTTACCTATCATCTCGCCGACGGAACGGCTGTCCTGCGCGAATCGGTGGGCGACATCGGCGCAGGCTGACCTGCGACACGCCGAGCGAGGTCTGACGGCTGGGTGTGACCTGGCCTTACCGTGGATTCGTGCTGGAGACTGAACCGCATCAACCATTGCCGCCGGAGATCTACCGGCGCAGGCGGTTCCTTGCGCTGGGGGTCGGGGCGCTAGTTCTCGTCATCGTCATCGCGGTCATCGTGGTGGTGTTCACCAACAGCACCGGCGGAAACACCACCGGCACTCAAGCATCGACCTCTACGTCCGCTGCACCGACGCCGCTTCCGGGTGCCAACCCCGAGGTCAAGACACCGATCCTGCCGCCCGCCCAGCAGTCGCCGGCGCCCACGCCCACACCCGTCGAGGCCGTCGCGCCACCGCCGGTGCTGAAGGAGGGCGACGACTGCCCGGATTCCACCCTGGCGGTAAAGGGCATCACCAGTCAGCCCTCCTACGTCGTCGGCGATCAGCCGAAGTTCACCATGGTCGTCACCAACATCGGCCTGGTCGCTTGCAAGCGCGACGTCGGTGCCGCGGTGTTGGCGGCCTACGTCTACGGCCTCGACAACAACCGGCTCTGGTCGAACCTCGACTGTGCGCCGTCCAACGAGACGTTGGTCAAGACGTTCAACCCCGGCGAACAGGTCACCACCGAGGTCACCTGGACGGGGATGGGATCAGCCGCCAACTGCCCGCTGCCCCGCCAGCCGATCGGGCCGGGCACCTACAACCTTGTCGTCCAACTGGGCAATCTGCGATCCGCGACGGTGCCGTTCATCTTGGCCGCGCCTGCTCCAGCCACCCCGGGCAACGCGCCGCCGGCTCCAGCCGACGCGCCTGCCCCGCCCGCCAACCCAGCACCCGCCGGCTAACTAGCAATCCAGCTCGTTGAGTTCCCGTCTGCGGCGGGCGCGGTGGGCGCGGTCTTGGGCGCGGGTGGTCTTGCGGCGGGGCATCTTGAGTCCGGCGGTATGAGCTTCCGGGATCGGGGTGCTGTGGGCGGTGGGTGGCGACGTGTCGTCGGCCGTCGGGGGCGGTCCAGATGACGGTCCCGTCGTCGAGTTGCTGCTGGCGCCAACCACACTCGGTGCCGCAAGGTATTAGGCGAGTTGGTCGGCGATGGTCGACTCGGCCAGCTGCGATAGCCCTTCGCGAATGTGGCGCGCCCACATCGAACCGATCCCGTCGACGGACTGCAAATCGTTGGCGCTCGCCGCGAGCACGCCCTGAAGCGAGCCGAAGGATCTGACCAAGAGGTCGACGTGAGCGAACTGCAGCCGCGGAATGCCCGCCATCGCCCGGTATCCGCGCGAGCTCATCGCCGAATCCTGCGCCTCGAGCGTGGACGGATAGCCGAAGACTCTCGCCAGCGCGGTGAAGTCGAGAAGCTCGTTGTCGCTGAGCGTGTCGAGCTCGTCGAGGGTGGCCAGCACCTGAGCGGTCGACGGCGGATCTGGATTGGCGTGGTAGTCGCGGGCGATCAGCTCGCGGGCGGTGTCGTTGTCGCCGACGAGCTCTTCGAGCTGCAGCTTGAGCTGGCGCCCGTTGGTGCCGAGTTCGACGACGTCGGCGTCGATCTCGAGGCTGATGCGGCGCACCATCTCCAGTCGCTGAGCCACCGTCAGCACGTCGCGCAGCGTGACGAAGTCCTCGATCTCGGCGGTGGACAGCTGCCGGTTCACCTCGTCGAGGCGGGCCTTGTACCGCTCGAGGGTGGCGATGGTCTGATTCGCGCGCGACAGAATGGTCGCCGAATCCGGCACGACGTGGCGCTCCCCGGCCACGTACACGGTCACGATGCTCATCGAATGGCTCACGGAGACAACGGGATAGCCGGTTTGGATCGCGGTCCGTTCGGCCGACCGGTGTCGGGTGCCCGACTCGTCGGTGGGAATGGACGGGTCGGGAACGAGTTGCACGTTCGCGCGCAGAATCCGGGTCCCGTCACTGGACAGCACGACGGCCCCGTCCATCTTCGACAGCTCACGAAGCCGAGTCGGGGCATAGGCGACGTCGAGTGCGAAACCGCCGTCGCAGATGGCCTCGACCGCGTCGTCGAACCCGAGCACGATCAGCGCACCGGTACGGCCACGCAGGATGCGCTCGAGACCGTCGCGAAGGGCGGTTCCCGGCGCGAGCTGCCCGAGGGTCTCCCGGAGCGTCGGCCTTGCGAGTTGCACGACGTTGCCCCGACCCGTTCTGGCGGCCTTCACGACCATCACCCCTCCCTGCTTCGGCCCCCATTGTCCCTCGTGCCCCCCGAGATGTTCCTGAGTACCTGCAGCGCCTCGGAGATGTTGTCAGCCGACTGCACCGTCAGGCTGGGAGGGACGTCCTTGACCCCGGGCGGGATGACGGCACACGTGAAGCCCAGTCTGGCGGCTTCGGCCAGCCGGCGATCCATGCCGGTGACCCGCCGAAGGTCACCCGCCAGGCCGACCTCACCGATGGCCACCACCGTGGTCGGCATCGGTATGTCGGCGTAGGCCGACGCGATCGCCAACGCCACCGCGAGATCCGAGGACGGGTCGGTGAGCCGCATGCCACCTACGGTCGACAGGTAGATGTCGTTCTGCCCGACGTTGAGACGTGCCCGCTTCTCCAGCACGGCGGTGATCATCGCGGCGCGGGCGGAGTCGATGCCACTGACCGCCCGCCTCGGGTTGCCCGCGGAGGGCGACCCGATGAGCGCCTGCACCTCTCCGATCAGTGGCCGCTTGCCGTCGAGGGTCACGGTCACCGAGGTACCCGACACCGGCTGTGGCCGCTGGTCCAGGAACAGTCCGGAGGGATCGGTCACGCCCTCGATTCCATTGTCGTGCAAGAGAAAACAACCGACCTCGTCGGCGGCGCCGAATCGGTTCTTCACGCCGCGGACCATGCGCAGCGCGGACGACCGGTCACCCTCGAAGTGCAGCACGACGTCGACCAGATGCTCCAGCGAACGGGGCCCGGCGATCGCGCCGTCCTTGGTCACGTGGCCGACGAGGATGATCGCCACACCGGTGCTCTTCGCCGCCATCGTCAGCGCGGTCGTGACCGCGCGAATCTGCGTCACGCCGCCGGTGACACCGTCGGCCTCGGTGGTGGACATGGTCTGCACCGAGTCGACGACGATCAGCGTCGGCTTCACCTGCTCGATGTGGCCGAGGGCGGTCTGCAGGTCGGACTCGGCGGCGAGGAACACCTCGTCGTGTGTGCATCCGGTGCGTTCGGCGCGAAGTCGGATCTGCCCGGCCGACTCCTCACCCGAGAGGTAGAGCGCACGGCGGCCGGATTGCGCCCACTGGTGCACGACCTTCAGCAGAAGCGTCGACTTGCCGACTCCCGGATCCCCGGCCAGCAGCGTCACCGATCCGGGAACGAGACCACCGCCGAGAACCCGGTCGAGTTCATCGACCCCGGTCCGGAAGTGGCGGGTGGAACCGGGATCGATCGAGCTGATGGGAACCGCTGGCGAGCTCGGCGCGACGGCGCGATTGGACGCCGAACCGGTGATCGGGGTGAGCACTGCGATCTCATCGACGGTGCCCCAGCTACCGCAGTCCGGGCAGCGCCCTACCCACTTCGCCATGACGTGGTGGCATTCGGAGCAGCGGTGCTGGGAACGTGCCTTCGATCCGACCTTTGCCACGTGCCGACGGTATCGGTCGGCACCGACAGAACGACTCCGTTGGGGGTCAGTGACCGCCCGTGTCGCCCTCGGCGCTCGCGTTGGCCGCGCCCGCCCGTCGCGGTGCTTCACCCGCGGAGATCGGCACGACGATCTCCTTCTGTCCCGCCCGCTCGAAGGTGAACGTGAACGGGTAGTTCAAACCGTTGCTGATCGGCTGCGTCAGTTGGACGGCGGCCTCGACGGTGGAGGCTCCCTCGGTGGCGTCCAGCGGGCTGGGTGCGCCATCCGGGGTGCCGACGACGAGCGTGCCGCCGGCAGGCACTCGGAGGTCACCGGTGAGGCTGACGGTGCCCACCGGGGACGTCACGGACACCAGCCGGTCGGGCTCCCCGGCAGACTCGTTGATCGCCACGAAGAGCAGTTCGACGTCGCCGCCCGGTCGCACGTAGTCGCCGGTCTGAGCGGCTCGCAGGTGCACGTTGCGGAGCGCAATGCCCGTCGCGGGATCGCCAACCCAGGTGAGCGTGCCGTTGACGGCGGGCAGCTGGGTGGCGGTCTGCGAGATCTGACCTGCGCCGCAACCGGAGAGGGCGAGGACCGCGGACAGGCCGCATGCGGCAACTGCGACCGCGGAAGTCCGCGATTGGAAGAGCGTCACTCAAGCCTCCTGCTCGGGCGACGGGATGACCGTGACGTGCATCCCGGGTGTCGACTATGCAGAGTAGTAGGTGCCGGGTGGAGGCGGAAGCCAAGGGCTCGCGAGCAGTGCGATCGCGGTGCTCCGCAGCGGTCGCTGGCGCCCGCCGATCAGCCGGCCAGGGTTTGCCCGGTAGCCGCCACCTTGCACGGATTCGCCACGGTGTCAACCCCTAGTCTTCCCGCGCTATGCCCCTGACCTGCATCGTTGCGCAACACCTGTCTTAGCTCCGTGCTAACATTGGGATGTGAAAGGGGCTCGAATCTGATGATTTTCAAGGTCGGAGACACCGTTGTCTATCCACATCACGGTGCTGCGTTGATCGAGGCGATCGAAACCCGAACCATCAAGGGCGAGCAGCGTGAGTATCTCGTCCTGAAGGTCGCTCAGGGCGATCTCACCGTGCGAGTTCCCGCAGACAATGCCGAATACGTCGGCGTCCGCGACGTCGTTGGCCAGGAGGGTCTGGACAAGGTCTTCCAGGTTCTGCGTGCCCCGCACACCGAGGAGCCGACCAACTGGTCGCGTCGGTACAAGGCGAACCTGGAGAAACTGGCCTCCGGTGACGTGAACAAGGTGGCCGAGGTCGTTCGCGACCTGTGGCGTCGTGACCAGGAGCGCGGCCTGTCCGCAGGCGAGAAGCGCATGCTGGCCAAGGCGCGGCAGATCCTGGTGGGTGAATTGGCTCTGGCCGAGAACACCGACGAGGAGAAGGCCGAGACCATTCTCGACGAGGTTCTGGCCGCCGCTTCCTGACGTTCCTGCCGCCCCCGGTGGTGCGGTGACGAGCGCTTGCGCGAAGAGCAATGAACATCAGGATCGGTCTTGGCACCGACGTACATCCGATCGACGTCGGACGTCCGTGCTGGCTGCTGGGCTTGTTGTTCGACGACGCAGACGGCTGCGCCGGACATTCCGATGGCGATGTCGCCGCGCATGCGCTGTGTGACGCTCTGCTGAGTGCAGCTGGTCTGGGCGATCTTGGCTCGGTGTTCGGTACCGACCGTCCGGAATGGCACGGCGTGGGCGGTGTCGACATGCTGCGTCACGTCTGCGATCTGCTCCATTCCGCCGGCTTCCAGGTCGGCAATGCGGCTGTCCAGGTCATCGGCAACCGTCCGCGGGTGGGTCCGCGTCGCACCGAGGCGCAAGAGTTGTTGTCCGGACTGCTCAATGCGCCGGTATCCGTGTCGGCGACCACGACCGACGGTCTGGGCCTGACCGGTCGCGGGGAGGGGTTGGCGGCGATCGCGACGGCCCTGGTGATGGACGACGAGCGCCTGCGCGGAGAGTCGACTGGCCACGACGAGCGGCAGAACAGCAAGGATGACAGTTGAGCACCGACGGGCCGGTAAGCTGGCCCGTCGTGACCGATCAGCCCCTACGACTTCACGACACCATGACGGGTGTGGTGCGTGACTTCGTGCCGCTGCGCGACGGGCACGCCTCGATCTATCTCTGCGGCGCCACCGTCCAGGGACTGCCGCATATCGGCCACGTCCGCAGCGGCGTCGCCTTCGACGTCCTGCGGCGCTGGCTGACCGCCAAGGGTTTCGACGTCGCGTTCATCCGCAACGTCACCGACATCGACGACAAGATCCTCAATAAGGCCGCCGACGCGGGTCGGCCCTGGTGGGAGTGGGCGGCCACCTACGAGCGGGCATTCACCTTCGCCTATGACGCGTTGGGCGTGCTGCCGCCATCGGCCGAACCGCGCGCCACCGGCCACATCACCCAGATGGTCCAGCTCATCGAGCGCCTGCTCGCCGACGGCCATGCCTACACCGGGGGCGGCGACGTCTACTTCGACGTGTTGAGCTTCCCCGAGTACGGCAAGCTGTCCGGCCACCGCATCGACGACGTGCATCAGGGGGAGGGCGTCGCGACGGGCAAGCGCGACCCGCGCGACTTCACGCTGTGGAAGGGCGCCAAGCCCGGTGAGCCGTCGTGGCCCACGCCGTGGGGTCCGGGCCGGCCGGGCTGGCACACCGAGTGCGTCGCCATGTGCGAGGCGTACCTCGGTTCGGAGTTCGACATCCACGCCGGCGGAATGGATTTGGTGTTCCCGCATCACGAGAACGAGATCGCGCAGGCGCGGGCGGCCGGTGACGGGTTCGCGCGGTACTGGATGCACAACGGCTGGGTCACCATGGGTGGCGAGAAGATGAGCAAGTCGCTGGGCAACGTGCTCGCCATTCCCGCTGTGCTGCAACGGGTTCGGGCTGCCGAGCTCCGCTACTACCTCGGCAGCGCGCACTACCGCTCGATGCTGGAGTTCTCCGAGACCGCGCTGCAGGATGCCGTAAAGGCCTACACCGGCATCGAGGAGTTCCTGCACCGTGTGCGCAGCCGCGTGGGCATCGTGGTACCTGGTGACTGGACCGCGAAGTTCGGCGCCGCCCTCGACGACGACCTGGCCGTACCCGCCGCACTCGCCGAGGTGCACGCCGCCCGCGCAGAGGGAAACCGCGCCCTCGACGCGGGTGACCACGACGCGGCGATGACGCAGGCCAGGTCGATCAGGGCGATGATGGGCATCCTGGGCTGCGACCCGCTCGACGAGCGCTGGGATTCCCGCGACGAGACGTCGGCCGCCCTGGCAGCCATCGACGAGTTGGTGCAGTGGGCTCTCGCCGGTCGCGCGGAGGCCCGCGAGCAGCGAGACTGGGCACGGGCCGACGAGATCCGCGACCGGCTCAAGGCAGCAGGCATCGAAGTCACCGACACCGCCGACGGACCTCAGTGGGCGCTCGTCGATGGGAGCAACAAGTAATGGCAGGCAATTCTCAGCGGCGCGGCGCGGTCCGCAAGGCGGGCACCAAGAAGGGACCGACGATCGGTTCCGGCGGCGTCCGGCGACGCGGCCTCGAGGCCAAGGGCGCGACCCCGCCGGCGAGCGCCAGGCCCCACCACCCGGCGGGCAAGCGGGCCGCGAAGGCAGCGCGCTCCGATCAGGGACGGCACAAGAAGACCGACGAGACCGAGGTCGTCCTTGGTCGCAACCCCGTCCTCGAGTGCCTGCGCGCAGGCGTGCCCGCGACGGCACTGTGGGTGATGCTGGGCACCGAGTCCGACGAGCGCCTCACCGAATCGGTGCAGCGGGCCGCCGACAAGGGCATCGCGATCCTCGAGGTGCAGAAGCACGACCTCGACCGGATCAGCTCCAACGGCCTGCACCAGGGCATTGCCCTGCAGGTCCCGCCGTACGACTACGCCCATCCCGACGATCTACTCCGGGAAGCGACCTCCGATGCAACGCCGGCGCTGCTGGTGGCGTTGGACAACATCTCCGACCCGCGCAACCTCGGCGCGATCGTCCGGTCGGTGGCGGCGTTTGGCGGCCACGGCGTGTTGATCCCGCAGCGCCGGTCTGCGTCGGTGACCGCCGTCGCGTGGCGGACCAGCGCCGGCGCCGCCGCCCGGCTTCGCGTCGGGCGGGCGACCAACCTGACCCGAACGTTGCAGAGCTGGAAGGACGAGGGGCTGCAGGTCGTCGGTCTGGACGCCGATGGCGATACCAAGCTCGACGAGCTCGACGGCACGGGACCGACGGTCGTCGTCGTGGGATCCGAGGGCAAGGGCCTCTCGCGCCTGGTGCGGGAGAACTGCGACGCGATCGTGTCCATCCCGATGGCCGGGCCGACCGAATCGTTGAACGCCTCGGTCGCGGCCGGTGTGGTGCTGGCCGAAATCGCTAGACAGCGACGCTAGGCCTGCACGGTCGACGCGGCTACGTCAGACGCCGATCACCTGGATCGCCGCCCAGAGCCCTACGACCGCGACCCCGAGGGTCACCGGGACGGTGAAGAACCCGACCCGGCTGAACTCGCCGAAGCCCGCAGGTAGCTCTTCGCGCTGAACGACGCTGCGCCACAACAGGTTCGACAGCGAGCCGGGATAGGTGAGGTTCGGCCCGACGTTGACTCCGATCAGCACGGCCAGCACCGCGGCCGGACCCAGCCCGGCGACCAAAGGCAGTAGCACGAGCACCGCGGGCAGGTTGTTGACGACGTTGGACAGCAGTGCGGCAGCGACGGCGATGCCGAGCAGTGCGGGCAACGTCGAACCCGTTGGCAGCACGTGACGCATCGCCTCGTCGAGACCGTGCTTCATCACCGCGGTCACCACGACGCCCAGGCATAGCACGAACGCCAGGAACGGGACGTTGGCCGCCACCGCGATGCGCGGCACCGTGGTGGTGCGGCGAAGCAGCCCACGAACGCCGAGGACCAGCGCCCCCGCGAGCGCCGCCCACGCCGGGGCGACGTCCAGAAGCGACGTCACCGCGAACCCGACCAGTGTCAGGCCGAGCACGACCAGGACGAAGACCGGCAACTCCGCCGGCGGGGGAGTGACCGCGACCGACGGCTTCGCGGCCAGATCGTGGCGGAAGAACCAGCGGAGCAGAAGGTATTCCGCGGCGATCGCGAGCACCCAGGGCAGCGCCATCACCGCACTGAAGTGGGCGAAGGTCAGCCCCGCCGCGCTGAAGGCGAGCAGGTTCGTCAGGTTGGAGACGGGCAGCAGCAGGGACGCGGTGTTGGCCAGGTGCGCCGTGGCGTAGGCGTGCGGGCGCGGCGGGATCGCGAGCGTGCCTGCCGTGGCCAGGACGACGGGGGTGAGCAGGACCACGGTGGCGTCGAGGCTCAGCACCGCCGTCGTGGTCGCAGCGATGGCGAACACCGTGACCAGCAGCCGCTGCGGCTTGCCCGCGCTGCCCCGGGCCATCGCGACGCCGGCGGCGTGGAACAGCCCCTCGTCGTCGCACAGTTTGGCCAGTACCAGGACGGCGGCGAGGAACCCGACGACCGGGAGCAGCTCCTTGACCTCGGCCCGTGAATCGCCGATGGAGACCACCCCGCACGCGATCAACAGGGCTGCCGCGGGCACGGCGGCGACGGCCTCCGGCAACCCGCGCGGCCGGAACATGGCGAACGCCAGTACCAGCGCCAGCGCGCCGAGCGCCAGCGTCAGCTCCACGGGTCGGCGCGTTCCCAGAGGGTCGGAAGATGAAGCGGCAGGCCGTCTTCGGCGGCGAGCTCGGTGAGCACGCGCATCGATGCGTCCAGGTCGTCGGCGGCGTACGGCAGCGCGCGCAGCGGCTCGTGCAGCGGCCGGAAGAAGTCGTCCCAGTGGATGAGAACCACCCGCGTGGCGCCGACCGCGCGCACCGCCTCGGTCCAGTAGTCGACGACGTAGCGCCGCGGCTGCAGGCCGAGCTGGCCGACACCGAGATAGACGACGTCGGCCCGCTGTCCGTGCAGTGCGCCGGGGACGAAGCCCGCGCTGCCGACGATCAGCAGCCGCCGGTCCGTGGGCCGGTGGTGAACGAGCGTCGACCATGCCTCACCGCACCGGTAGGCCGACGCCTTGACGGGCGGCACGACGGGTTCGGTGATGGCGCCGGGGAAGCGGTCCGGCGGGCAGTGGTGACCGACGACGAGACTGACGTCGAAGGCTCCCAGCGCCACCGGTTCGCCGGGAGTGACCACGACCAGCTGGTCGTCGGTGAGTCCGGCGCCGTGGCCGAGGTGGGCGGCCGACGCGCCGCCGACCAGTTTCGCGCCCGTGCGCTGGGCCACCACCGCCGAATCCATGGCGTGGTCGAAGTGGGTGTGGACGGGCAGCACGGCGTCGAGGCGCTCGACGCCGAGGCGCGTGAGGCATCCGTCGATGCGGGGTCGGGACGGGCTGAGCTTCTGTGTGCCGACGGTGAGCAGGCCTGGGCGGGAGAAGAATCCGTCGGTCAAGAGCGCGGACTCGCCGTCGTCGATCAGCAGCGTGGTGACGCCCGCCCACGTCACGGTCAGCGGCGAGCCGGCCGTCGCCGCTCGGCTGGTCGAAGAAGTCGCGGTAGTCGTCGAGATCGGGTCGGCCCAGCTTGAGTCGCATCAGGTGAATGCCTCCAGAACGATGCCGTCGGCGATCAGCCGATTGCGGACGGCGGTGGCGATGTGCACGGCTCCCGGTGAATCTCCGTGCACGCAAACGGATTCCATGGTCACCGCAACGGTGGATCCGTCCACGGCGTTGACCGAGCCAGTGCGGACCATTGATGCCACTCGGTCCGCGATTAGCTCCGCGTCGTGCAGGACGGCACCGGCGTCACGACGCGACACCAGTCGACCGTCGGGTTGGTAGGCCCGGTCGGCGAACGCCTCGGCGACGGTGCGCAGGCCCAATCCCTGCGCGGCGGCGAGGAATGCCGAATCGGCCAGCCCCAGCACGGGTAGGCGGGGATCGACGGCGTGGACGGCGCGGGCTACCGCGGTGGCCTGCTCGTCGTCGGTAACGATCGTGTTGTACAGCGCGCCATGTGGTTTGACGTATTCGACCGTCGACCCCGCGGCGGCGGCGAGCGCCTGCAGCGCACCGATCTGGTAGATCACGTCGGCGGTGAGGTCCTCGGCCGCCATGTCGATGTAGCGCCTGCCGAAGCCGGCGAGGTCGCGATAGCTGACCTGCGCTCCGATGCGCACTCCGCGTTCGGCGGCGGCCCGGCACACCCGCAGCAGACCCGTCGGGTCACCGGCATGGAAGCCGCAGGCCACGTTGGCACTGGTGACCACGTCCAGCATGGCGTCGTCGTCGCCGAGCCGCCACACCCCGAACCCCTCGCCGAGATCGGCGTTCAGGTCGACGGTCACGGGGGGCACGTCGGCAACCCTACGGCGGGCGCGGTGGTGCCCGGCCACGCGTTGTCGAAGACGAACTCGGCCAGTGGCCGGCCGAACGTCCACCGATCGATCTCCAGCGCGGGCCGGTCGGGAAAGTCGGGAACCGGGCCCAGGCAGAGGATCGCCACCGCCTGCGCGTCGGCCGGCATGCCGAGCAATTCGCCGAGTCGGTCCGGGTCGAAGATCGACACCCAGCCCATGCCGAGTCCCTCCGCCCGCGCGGCCAACCACAGATTCTGAATTGCGCACGACACCGAGGCGAGGTCCATCTGCGGCAGGGTGCGGCGTCCGAAGACGTGTCGCTCACGGCCGTCGCACAGCGCGACGACGAGGAGTTCGGCGCAGTCGAGGATGCCTTCGACCTTCAGCGCGAGGAATTCGGCGCCGCGCGGTCCGAGCGCGGCCGCGGTCCGGTCACGTTCCTCGGCGACGAGGCCGTGGATCCGGCGGCGCAGGGCGTCGTCGGTGATGCGGATGAACCGCCACGGCTGCATCAGCCCCACACTGGGTGCGGCGTGGGCGGCGGCGAGCAGTCGGGCGAGGACGTCGTCGCCGATCGTGGCGCCCGGCGTGAACCGGCGCATGTCCCGACGCTCGGAGATGACCCGGTACACGGCCCGCCTCTCGTCGGTGCTGAAGGCGTGCTCGTCCACGCGGGCCAGCGTACGTTCATGGCGTGAGATCCGAAGTACTGGTCACGGCAACCGAACTCGGGCAGCTCATCGCCCACGGCACGCCCCCGGCCATCCTGGACGTCCGCTGGGAACTGGCTCAACCGGATGGTCGCGCCGTGTACGAGGCGGGCCACCTGCCCGGCGCGGTGTACGTCTCCCTCGAGGACGATCTGACCGACCACGCCGTCAGCGGCAGGGGCCGGCACCCGCTACCGTCCGGTAGCTCCGTGCAGGACGCCCTGCGGCGGTGGGGGGTCGACAAGGGCAAGTCGGTGGTCGTCTACGACGACTGGAATCGCGCGGGCTCGGCCCGGGCCTGGTGGGTGCTGAAGGCTGCCGGTCTCGACGACGTGCGCATTCTCGACGGCGGGCTGGCCGCGTGGCGGGCAGCGGGCGGCGGACTGCAGTCGGGCGCGGTCACCCCCGCCGACGGCGACGTCGCCGTCGGGCACGCCGACCTCTACGCGGGTGCACTGCCGACGTTGACGGCCGACGACGCGGCCGCTCTCGGTGGGCGACTGCTCGACGCCAGGGCGCCCGAGCGGTTCCGTGGCGACGTCGAGCCCGTCGACCCGGTGGCCGGTCACATCCCCGGCGCCACCAACGTGCCGAGCACCTCGCTGCTGGACGAAAACGGCGCTTTCCTCGCCGACGCCGACCTGGCTCGGGCGCTCGGCGGGCTCGACGGGGCGTACTGCGGATCGGGCGTCACCGCATCGGTGGCGGTCGCGGCGATGGCCGCGATCGGGGTCGACGCCGCACTGTTTCCCGGGTCGTGGTCGCAGTGGTGCGGTGACCCCGGCCGGCCCGTGGCTACCGGCGTTTGACGCGGCGGCCGCCGACCGCCCAGCAGACTAGGAAGATCGCGAACGAAATCGTCGTCACGAACACTGACACCGGAACCCCTGGCGCCAGCGACAGGAGGATGCCGCCGACGGCGGCGATCTCGGCGAACACGACCGAGGCGACGATCGTCGCGGCGGGCGCGGTGAAGACGCGGGCCGCGGCCGCGGCGGGGGTGATCAGCAGCGACATCACCAGCAACGCGCCGACGATCTGTACGCCCTGGGCGGCAGCCACCCCGACGAGGCCGGCGAAGACGATGCCGAGGGCGCGCACCGGCACTCCGCGGCCGGCCGCCACCTCGGGGTCGACCGTCGCGAACAGCAGCGGCCGGTAGCTCACCGCGAGGACTCCGACGACCAGCACGGTGATCACGCTCAGCAGCGTCAGCCCGGAATAGCCGACTCCGACGATCTGGCCCGTCAGCAGGGCGAAGCTGGTGCCCGTGCGGCCTGGGTAGAGGTGGATGAACAGCACCGCGAGGCCCAGCCCGAAGGCCAGGACGACGCCGATCGCGGAGTCGCGCTCGCGGGCTCGCTGCCCGAGGAAGCCGAATAGTATTGCGGCCAAGGCACTTCCGACGAGTGCACCCAAGCCGACGTTGAATCCGGTGAGCAGTGCGAACGACGCGCCTGTCAGCGACAGCTCGCTGGAGCCGTGGACGGCGAAGGACATCTGCCGCATCACGATGAATGGCCCGATCATGCCGGCCAGCAGCGCCAGCAGCGCCGCTGCCAACAGCGCCTGCTGCACGAAGTCGCGCTGCAACAGGTCGGCCGTGACGTCGAAGGCGAACAGCTGCGAGAGCAGCTCGCTCAGTCGGTCAGTCATCGTGGTGTCCGCAGGCGTGGCCGGAGTGATCGTGCGGGGTTTCGCCGTGTTCCCCCACGACCACGTACTGCTCGCCGATCTTGACGACCTGCACGTCGGCACGGTAGAGCTCCGAGAGCGTCTCCGAGGTCATCACTTCGCCGACGGTGCCGGTCCGGAAGCGTCCGTCGACCAGATACAGCACCCGGTCGACATATGGCAGAACGGGATTCACCTCGTGGGTGACGAAGAGGACGGCCGTATCCGACTCCCTCCGGCGTTGGTCGATCAGCGCGGAGATCAGCCTGGCGTTGGCGGGGTCGAGGTTCAGCAGCGGCTCGTCGCACAGCAGCAGCGCCGGGTCCGTGGCCAGTGCCTGCGCGATGCGCAACCGCTGGAGCTCGCCGCCCGACATGACACCGACCGGCACGTTCGCGAGCCCGGTCCCGTCGACCTGCCCGAGCGCCCGGTCGACGACGGCGCGCTTGGCCGCCCGCCGGCGCAGACCGGTGACGCCCCACCGGTGCCCGTCATAGCCAAGTCCAACGAGGTCGCGGCCGCGCAGAGTCAGGCCCGCGTCCATCGAACGGTGTTGCGGCACATAGCCGATCCCACCGGTGACCACCGCGCGACCAGAGCTCAGCGGTACCTGGCCAAGCAGGACCTTCAGCAGCGACGTCTTACCCGTGCCGTTGGGTCCCAGCACGGCGATGAACTCGCCCCGGTGTACCTCGAGGTCGAGGTGCTCCCAGAGGATCCGACCACCAAAGGCCAGGCGCGCGCCGGACAGTTCGACGA
Organism: uncultured Actinomycetota bacterium; assembly: GCA_963846985.1. Lineage (GTDB taxonomy): Bacteria > Actinomycetota > Actinomycetes > Mycobacteriales > Mycobacteriaceae > Mycobacterium. Next base: position 321,497 of record CAWJYC010000007.1, on the reverse strand, counting down.
CGGGGGAGGTGTCAGGCGCCACGGGTAGCCATCATCGCGCGACGGCGGGCGCCCGGTCCAACTGGTCCGCGAACTCCTGCACGGTCTTGCGCTGCCAGCCCAGGTAGTCCAGGCCGTCCTGGAGCGTCTCGGCGACCGTGACGATGGGTACCCCAGCCGTGCGCGCTGCTTCCTGAATCTGGCGGGTGAGGGCGTTCTCGGTCTGCGCGTTGAGCACGACCGCCGACACGCGGTGGTTGTCGATCAGGTCGAGCATCGCGGCGACGTCGGCGGGCGCCGGGTCGCCACCCTCTTCGACGGCACTGGCGAAGGACGCGGGAGTGCGGTCGGTGATACCGGCTTCGGCGAGCAGGTAGTGCGCCACGGGTTCGGTGGCCACGACCGTGACGCCGGGATGCTTGCGGCCGATCGCGCGCTCGGCCTCGGCGATCGCGTCCGCCTGGGTGCCGAAGGTAGCGGCGTTCGCGCGGTAAGTGGCCGCGTTCGCCGGGTCGTCGGTGGCCAGGTGGTCGGCGATGGCGGCAGCGACTGCCTTGGCCGTCGCGAGGTCGTAGAACACGTGTTCGTTCGCGGGCCGGCCGTCGGGCTGCGCCGGAGTCAGCGAGTACGCGTCCACCCTGGTGACGTTCGGATGCTGCTGCAGGATGTCGTCGGCCCACTGGTCGTAATGGCCGCCGTTGTAGACGACCAGGGTCGCGTCGGTGATCGCCGCGGCGTCCGAGGGGCTCGCCTCGTACGAATGCGGGTCGGCTGCCGCGCTGGTCAGGATGGAGTGGACGGTGGCGTGCTCGCCCGCCACCGCGCCGGCGATGCTGCCCCACACGTCGGTGGTGGCGACCACCGTGGGGTGGCCGGACCGGTCGGACGCCGGTGACGCGTGACAGCCCGCGACGCCGACGGCGAGCAGGCCGACACCGAGCGTCGACGCAAACCGAGCGAGGGTGCGACGTGATGGCATCCCGCCTCCTTATTACTAATGAAAACCATTTCCAATAATGGTAGGGCATGGCGCACCGGTGGGCAAAGGCGGCGTCTGCCGTCGGCCCTGCTCGGCAGCGGCAGGGGTCGCGAGGCGCAGAACTATAGGGAAATCCCCGATGCGATGGGTGGCGGCGCCGAGCCATTCTTGACGAGGAGAACGTCAGAGGGGCAAAAGGGGGCAATGCGAGGAGCGCGGGCGTGATCAACGCAAAGTGCGCCCGGGTGGGGATCCTCGCCATTGCGCTCGGCGTCGGTGCGGCGGCGATGACCCATCAGGGCATCGCGTCGGCTGATCCGACAGCTGAGCCGTCTCCTGGCGTGTCCCAGGTCGAGGGTCCGGTACGGGGGGTGCCGGACTCGAAGACGGGGCTCGGGGTGGTGTCGTCTGGGGGGTCGACACCACCCGCGGGGGCGAGTTCCGTCGCAGCCGGGTCGGGGTCCGACTCAACGTCGGGCCCCGATCAGGCCGTCCCATCGTCGGGGTCCACCGGATTCACCAGCGCACCGTCGCCCGGTGTCGTCATCAGCAGTTCCGGCGGAGCCCTGACCTCTCATGGCTCGCCCACTCAGTCGCCGGCGGTCGCACCGGCGCAGGACTCGTCAACGGCGGTGGTGGCCACACCCGTCGAGCAGGTGCCGACGACCACCACGGAGGCAACGCCACCCGAGGTGACTCCCGCCGTCACCCCCGCGAGCACCCCCGCCGCCACCCCAGTTGACGAGCAGATTGTCGTCGCGACCACCCCGGCGCCACCCGCGACCACGGCGTCCGGTACCAACCGCGCCGCCGGAGCGAAACCATCGGCACTTCCCGCGTACGCCGTGGCATCCGACGCTGCCAGCATCGGCCCGAGCGTCGGCGGTGACCTTCCCGCGGCCGCCATCGACTACCCAACGGGCACGGACGGATCGGGCGTCGTGATGGCGATGGCCGCGCCCGTGGCGACGGATCCAGTCACGAATGCGTCCACGGGGGAGTCGTCGCCGACGTTGGTGGCGGTGCTGGCGGCAGCGCTGGCTCCCTTCGTGGTCCCGTTGCCCGGACACCCGGTCGACTCACCACCGGTGTGGGCCGTATTGGCCTGGGCGCGAAGGCAATCCGAGCAGGACGTGCTCGACGACGGCGCGGCGCCGGTCGCCGATCCCCGGCAGACCGAGAGGGTGGAGACGGGCGACCGCGCCGACACCCGTGCGATCGTCGACCGGATCGATCCCGTCTCGGGGCGGATCACCGGTCACGTCGACGTCGAGGAGGGCGGGGGTGACGGGCTCGGCTACGCGCTCGTCGGGCGGGTCGACCGGCGGCTGGGAGTCGTCGCCGTCGATGCGGCCACCGGCTGCTGGACGTTCACGCCCAACCCGAAGGCCAGGCTGAACGCTCAGCTCACCGGTGCCGGTACCGGTGCCACGTTCGCCATCGCCGCGTCGAATGGCGCCACGGTCGACGTCCGGGCGCCGGTCCGCCCGGCGGAGGCGGCCGCCACGGGCACCATCGACGTCGGCGAGGGGCTGACGTACGGCATGGCGGTCGTCGGTGACCGGCTCTATGTCCTCAAGGGCTCCGACGACGCCGCGGGCAACGGCACCGTCCGGGTCGTCGACACCACCATCGGGGCGGTGGTCGGCACCATCGAGGTCGGCAGCATGCCGTACTCGCTGGCCAGCAGCGGTCGGACGCTGTACGTGGGCAACGCCGACGACGGCACGGTCTCCGTCGTGGACGTCCTGTCCAACAGGGTCGTCGACGTCATCCCCGTCGGCGCCAACCCGTTCGGGCTCGAGGTCACCGGCAACCGCCTCTACGTCGCCGATCACGCCGGAACGGTGTCGGTGATCGACGTCAGCGACAACACCGAGCTCGCCCGCATCACGGTCGACGGCGATCCGTTCGCCGTCGCGGCGACGGCTGACCGCGTCTACGTCACCGACTACGCCGGCAGCACCGTGGCGGTGGTCGACCAGGCGACCAACAGCGCGCTCGACCCGACGGCGGGCGCCGCGCCGTTCGACCCCTCCGGCTACCCGTACTTCGCCGCCGTGCTCGGCGGCCGGCTATACGTCGTGAACGCCGCCACCAACGCCCTGACCATCGTCGATGGGTCGACCACCACGGTGGTGGACGTCGCGCCCCGGACCCGTGCCATCGACGCCCTGCCCGGCGGCGCCGCGCCGGTGGACGTGGTGGTGCGCGGGGACCGGCTCTACGTCGGCAACGTCAACCGGGGAACCGTCGTGGTGGTCGACGCCGGGACCAACCAGCCCGTCGCGACCATTGGGGTCGGCATCCAACCCGGGGCCATGGCGGCGACGCCGGACGGACGCACGATCTACGTCGCCGACGTCATGGGGGCCACGGTGCGGGTGATCACCAGCGTGCGCCACGCAGCCCGTTGACGATGTCCGGTGCCGCCCATCGGCTAGCGTCAATGAGCATGTCAAGCGGTCCTGCGCCACGCCGTCGCGCGACCCTTGCGTCGTTGGCCGCAGAGCTCAAGGTCTCGCGCACGACGATCTCCAACGCCTACAACCGCCCGGACCAACTCTCGGCCGATCTGCGCGAGCGCGTGCTCGCGACCGCCAAGCAGTTGGGTTACGCCGGACCCGACCCGGTGGCCAGGTCGCTACGCACCCGTCGCGCAGGCGCCGTCGGGCTGCTCCTCACCGAGCCACTGAACTATTCGTTCCGCGATCCGGCCGCGCTCGACTTCGTCGCGGGTCTCGCCGAATCCTGCGAGGACGCTGGCCAGGGTCTGCTGCTGGTCGCCGCCGGTCCGAACCGCAGCGTGAGCGACGGTACCGCCGCGGTGCTGTCGGCCGGGGTCGACGGCTTCGTCGTCTACTCCACGTCCGACGACGATCCATACCTTCAGGTGATGGCCCAGCGCGCCCTTCCGATCGTGGTGGTGGACCAACCCGAGAACGTGCCCGACGCGTCGCGGGTCGGCATCGACGACCGCGCGGCGATGCGCAGCGTGGCCGAGCACGTCATCGTCCTGGGACACCGTGACATCGGCGTCCTCACCACGCGGCTGGGACGCGACTGGCCGCACGGCAACGTCACGGCCGCCGTGGCCGATCGCGGACGGGTCGACTCGTCGGACTTCCACGTACAGCGCGAGCGCCTCCTCGGCATCCGTGACGCCATCAAAGATGCTGACGCGCAAGCAGTTTCGTTGACGGTGGTGGAGAGTTCGGAGCACCTTCCCGCCTCCGGTGGGGCGGCGGCCGCGGTGGCGCTCGAGGCAAACCCCCGCATCACCGCGCTGATGTGCACCACCGACGTGCTGGCCCTCTCGGCGATGGATCACCTCCGGGCGCACGGCATCTACGTGCCTGGTCAGGTCACGGTCACGGGCTTCGACGGGGTGCCCGACGCGCTGGCGCGGGGGCTGACGACGGTGCGTCAACCGAGTGTGGAGAAGGGGCGTCGGGCGGGCCACCTGCTGCACAACCCGCCGCGGTCGGGCCTGCCGGTGATCGAAATCCTCGACACCGAACTGGTGCGCGGCCGCACCTCGGGACCGCCGGTCTAACGCCGCCGCCGGAGCAGCTGGTCCAGCGCCTCCGCGACGGCGGCCGGCGACTCGATTCGGTACTGCGCCAACGTCTCTCCAGCGCCGACCTTTACGCCGACGTCGGCGTCCTGCATCCGGTGGAACGCCTTCTCGTCGGTGACGTCGTCGCCGAAGAAGACCACGGCCGTCGCGCCGGTCTGCCGGCGCAGGACGTCGACGGCCTCGCCCTTGTCGGTGACGACGACGGCGAACTCGATCACCGACTTGCCTTCGGTCGTGTGCGCCTGCCAGCTGTGCGATGCCGTACGCGCGGCGGCCAGGGCGGCGTCCGCGTCGGTGGCCGAGGCGTTGCGGACGTGCAGCGCGACGCTGGCGGGCTTGGTTTCCACCGAGACGCCGGGACGATCCTCCGCGATGGCGGTCAGTTCGCCCGTGATGCGCTGCAGCAGCGCGGTGTCGAGGTCGTGGGCGAAACCGGTGTCGAACTCGGCGCCGTGGCTTCCGACCAGGTGCACGCTCGACGGGGCGGCGGACAGTTCGCGCAGCACGCTCAGTGCGCGACCGGAGATCAGCGCGGCCGACGTGTGGGCCAACTCGGAGAGTGCCGTCAGTGCCGCCGCGGCGCCGGGCAGCGGCCGGGCGTCGGCCGGGTCGTTGACGATGGGCGCGAGGGTCCCGTCGAAGTCCGACGCGACGAGCAGGTGAGCGGTCTGCGCGACGGCATCGAGCGCCGCCGACAGCTCGGCGGGTATCCTCACCGGAACATCTCTCGGGTCGCTGTCGCTGCTGCCCACCGGTCAGATCTTAGGGTGCTCCCCATCGCCGATCAGCAGCCGCATGGCGAGGTCGAGCCGCTTGCTGACGTCGGTGGCCGAGGCGCGGCGGGTAAGCCAGGCCAGCAGGTTGGAGAGCCACACGTCGGAGATGACGCGGGCGATGTGGTACTGGTCCTCGGTCGGTTCACCGTCGCTCATCGCGCGGGCGAACATCGAATCCATCAGCTTGCCGACGTGATCAACCTCACCTGCCGCGGAGGCGTCGGCGAACACGAACGCGCGCGTCATCGCCTCGGTCAGCAGCGGGTTCCGCTGCATCGAGCGGTTGAGTTTCCCGACCATGATGTTCAGTCGCTGATACGGTGTCCCGCCCGCCAGCGACGCACGGTCGGTCTTGGCGTCGATGCGTTCGAACTCCCGGCCCAACGCGGACACCAGGAGGTGGACCTTGGACGGGAAGTAGCGGTAGAGCGTGCCGACCGCGACGTCGGCCCGCTCGGCGACCGCACGCATCTGAACTGCTTCGTAGCCGCCCTTGGAGGCGATGGCCAGGGTGGCGTCGAGGATGCGCTTGCGACGTTCCCGCTGCGCCTCGGACCCGAGTTCGGACTCGGCCAGAACGGCCACGTTCATCACCTGGCGGGGGATGCGGGTCGAATCAGACGCAGCGACCGAGTTCGGGTCTGCTGACTCCCTTGCTGGCATGGACGAGCCGGACATGCGGCGGACATCTCCTTCGTAGTACGCACTTGGTGAAAACGATACGCACGCGAATCAGAAATCTCCCACCTCCGTGCCGCCGGTCCATCGACGTGTGCTGCTGTAATGCCAGTCGACTTGACGTTCGAACGATGTCACCATTAGAACACGTTCTAGTGAGAAGCATGGCCTTCTCTCCAAGGCTGAGGAGGGCCCAACGATGGCTCATACGGGTTCGGTGTCCGCCACCGTCACCGAAGAACAGTTTGCCGCCCGGGAGCTCGTCAAGTCCTGGGCCGCCTCGTCCGGCGCCATCGCGGCGGTGCGCAGCGTCGAGCAGGGCGACCGCGATGCCTGGCGTCCGGTCTACGACGGACTCGCGCAGTTGGGCCTCTTCGGCGTGGCCGTGCCGGAGGAGCTCGGCGGCGCCGGCGGAAGCGTCGAGGACCTGTGCGTGATGGTCGACGAGGCGGCCGCGGCGCTGGTGCCCGGTCCCGTGGCGACGACGGCGCTGGCGACGCTGGTGATCACCGACGAGAAGCTGCTCGACGCCCTGAGCTCCGGCCAGCGCACCGCGGGGGTGGCGCTGGGTGCCGACATCACCTTCGACGGCACGACGGCGACCGGCACGGCGAGGTTCGTCCTCGGTGGTCTGGTGGACGGCGTGCTGGTCCTTCCGGCCGGGGAGCGATGGATCTACGTCGACGCGACGGCTGCGGGCGTCACCGTCGAACCGCTGGAGGCCACGGACTTCTCCCGGCCGCTGGCACGCGTCGAGTTGGCGTCGGCCCCCGCGACCGCGATCGAGCAGCCCGCGCAGCGCGTGGTCGACCTGACCGCGACCCTGCTGGCCGCGGAGGCCAACGGCATCGCGCGGTGGCTACTCGACACGGCCGCCGAGTACGCCAAGGTGCGCGAACAGTTCGGCAAGCCGATCGGCAGCTTCCAGGCCGTCAAGCACATGTGCGCCGAGATGCTGCTGCGGTCCCAGCAGATCGCGGTCGCGGCGGCCGATGCGGCCGGTGCGGCCGCCGACGGCGACCAGGACCAGCTGTCGATCGCCGTGGCCGTCGCCAGCGCCAGCGGCATCGACGCCGAGAAGCTCAATGCCCGCGACTGCATCCAGGTGCTCGGCGGCATCGGCATCACCTGGGAGCACGACGCCCACCTGTATCTGCGCCGCGCCTACGGCAACGCGCAGTTCCTTGGCGGCAGGTCGTTCTGGCTACGGCGCTGCGGGCAGTTGACGCGTGCCGGCAGCCGTCGGCAACTGCACGTCGACGTGACCGACGGTGAGGACATTCGCGCCGAGATCGCCGGCCTCGTCGCGGACATCGCCGCGCTGCCGGAGGACCAGCGCCAGGTCGCCCTCGCCGACACCGGCCTGATGGCCCCGCACTGGCCCAAGCCGTACGGCCGTGCGGCCTCACCGGCCGAGCAGCTGGTCATCGACCAGGAGCTGGAGGCGGCCGGCGTCGTGCGGCCCGACATCTCGATTGGGTGGTGGGCGGCACCCACGATCCTGGCCCACGGCAGTGCCGAGCAGATCGAGAGGTTCATCCCTGGCACGCTCAACGGTGACGTGTACTGGTGCCAGCTCTTCAGCGAGCCCGGCGCCGGCTCCGACCTGGCGGCGTTGCGTACGAAGGCAATTCGCGCCGAAGGTGCGGACGCGAGGAGCGATGGAAGGTCCGGCTGGAAGCTGACGGGTCAGAAGGTGTGGACGTCCAATGCGCACCGCGCCGACTGGGGCATCTGTCTGGCGCGCACCAACCCCGACGTGCCGAAGCACAAGGGCATCACCTACTTCCTGATCGACATGCGCTCGCCGGGGATCGACATCCGGCCGCTGCGGGAGATCACCGGCGAAGCACTGTTCAACGAGGTCTTCTTCGACGACCTGTTCGTACCGGACGACATGGTGGTGGGGCCGGTCGACGGTGGCTGGCCGCTGGCGCGCACGACGCTGGCCAACGAGCGGGTCGCGATCGCCACCGGCGGTGCACTCGACCGCGGGATGGAACACCTGCTGGAGGTCATCGGGGACGCCGACGTGGATTCCGCGGAGGCCGATCGCCTCGGCGCCCTGATCGTCGCGGCCCAGGTCGGTGCGCTGCTCGACAAGTTGATCGCCCAGATGGCGGTCGGCGGCCACGATCCCGGCGCGCCGTCGAGCGTCCGCAAGCTGATCGGCGTGCGGTACCGCCAGAACCTGGCCGAGGCGATCATGGATTCGCAGGAGGGCGCGGGCATCGTCGACTCGCCGGACGTCCGCTACTTCCTGAACACCAGGTGTCTGTCGATCGCGGGCGGTACCGAGCAGATCCTGCTCAATCTGGCGGGCGAGCGACTGCTCGGGTTGCCGCGGTAGCGGCTCGGGTCGCCGAAGCCCCGCTAGGTCGCCCGGAAGTTCATGGCCACACCGTTCATGCAGTAGCGCAACCCGGTTGGTTCCGGGCCGTCGTCGAAGACGTGGCCCAGATGCCCGCCGCAGCGGCGGCACCGTACCTCCGTGCGTCCCATGCCCAGTGTGTCGTCCTGCTTCTCGGTCACCGCATCGTCCAACGGCTTCCAGAAACTCGGCCAGCCGGTGCCGCTGTCGAACTTGGTGCTCGACGAGAACAGGTCCAATGCGCAACCGGCGCAGGTGAATACGCCGGTGCGGTGTTCGTCGTTCAGCGGGCTGGTGAACGGCGTCTCGGTACCCGCCTCACGCAGGACGTCGTACTGTTCGGGGCTCAGGAGTTGGCGCCACTGGGCATCGGAGTGGCTGACCTCGAAGGTGCCGGTCGAGTCCTTGGGAGTGTCGGCGCCCGCGACGTCGCGCAGTGCGCCGCAGCCGGTGAGAACGCCGATCAGCGCGCCGCCGAGCAGGAGGTGTCGACGGTTCATTTCGCCAACGGTAGGCTGCGGCGACCGTCGGGACCTGATCGAGCAGGCATTTCGTCAGCCTCCGGTAACAACCCCGACCACCGCAGCGCCCGCCGCGGCGGGACACTGGTGTCATGGTGGCGAACCGCAACAGGCTCAAACTCGGTAGTGGTCTGGCAGTGCTCGGCGTGGCAGCCGCGGTGCTCCTCGGCGTGCAATCCGGCAGCATCGCCATCCCAGCGGCGCTCGCCGGAATCGGTTCGGCGACTTCGGTTCTCGCGCCTGTGCCGCAGCTCGACGAACCCACCGCAGCGGCCGGAGGTCTGGAGACCGCCGTGCTGGCGGGTGGCTGCTTCTGGGGCGTCCAGGGCGTCTTCCAGCACGTGAAGGGTGTCACGATGGCCGAGTCCGGCTACGCGGGCGGGCAGCAGGCGACGGCCGACTACGAGACGGTCAGCACCGGCACCACCGGGCACGCCGAGTCGGTTCGCATCACCTACGACCCCACGCAGGTCAGCTTCGGGCAGCTCCTGCAGATCTACTTCTCCGTGGTGCAGGACCCGACCGAGCTGAATCGGCAAGGGCCCGACGAGGGCACGCAGTACCGGTCGGCGATCTTCGCCCAGGACGCCACCCAACAGCGCGTCGCCGAGGCCTACCTCGCGCAGCTCACCAAGGCGGCGGTGTTTCCGGCGCCGATCGTCACGAAGGTCGAGCCCAACACCGGCTTCTTCCCGGCCGAGCGATACCACCAGGACTACTTGAACTCGAACCCGACCAGCACCTACATCGCGATGAACGACATGCCGAAGGTCGACGCGCTGAAGCAGTCGTTCCCTGGCGAGTACCGCGCGCAGCCGGTGCTGGTCGGCAAGGCGGACTGAGCGGGACCAGTGGCCGTCAGGCGTAGGTGGTCTGCGCGCAGGCGGTCGGGGTCGTGAGGTTCACGCCTCCGTACACGGCTTGAATGAAGCCGCACACGATGTAGTCCGCATCGGTCTTCGGCTGCCCGGTCGACCAGTCGACGGTCTTCGTCACGCCGTGCACCATGAACTTCTCCGGTGGTCCGCTGCCGAAGTAGACGGTCGGGAACTCGACGGGTCCGATCGACTTCATCATCCGGGTGTTGGGTGCGTTGAAGTCGGAGTCCAGATACACCAGCCGGTTCGACGATCGCAGGGTGGTGTTTTGTCGGCCGTAGAAGTCGTCGGGAAACGGGATGTAGGCGCCGTCGGCGCCGCGGAGGTTGGCGGCGGTGTCGAAGTAGCACTGGTTCTCCGCCTTCACGCAGGTGGCGGTGGTGTGCATCTCCAGAGTGGTGAACTCGTCGATCGGGATCGAGCTGGTGGCGGTCTTCGTCGCCGCAGCGGAGTGCGCGACGGGGCCGGCGACGGTCAGCGCGAGCAGGATCGCCGGCACCGCTGCGAGAGATCTGGCCAACCGCAACACGCGCGCTCCTTCGGTCCAGCGAATGTTAGCTCCCGCGTCATTCGTCATAGGTGACTTCGACCGAATCGGAGCGGGGCCTGGCCTGGCAGGCCAAGATCAGTCCCTCGTCGAGGTCGGACGCCTCCAGGACGTCGTTGACCTCCATGTCGACGTCACCGGTCTTGACCAGGACTGCACAGGCGCCGCAGTGCCCTTCGCGGCAGGAGAACGGCGCATCGAGGCCCTTGTCGAGCAGGACGTCGAGCAGCTTGGCCTTGCGCGGCCAGCTGACGTCGTGGGTCTCGCCGTCCAGCGTGACCACCGCGGTCGCCGGGCCCTCGTCGCTGTCGTCCTCGTCGATGACGATCGCAGCAAACGGATCGGACTCCAGCGACTTGAAGACTTCGAGGTGGATCCGCTCGGGCGCGGCACCTGCGGCGCCGAGGGCTTCCTCGGCGGCCACCATGAACGGCCCGGGCCCGCAAACGAAGGTCTCCCGCCCCACGTAGGGCGCCACCACGTTCACCAGTGCCGCGGCGCTCGGCAGCCCCTGAACGGTCTCGAGCCAGTGCACGGCGGTCAGGCGGTCGGGGTACCGGGTGGCCAGCTCGCGCAGCGCCGCCGCGAAGATGACCGACTTCTCGTCGCGGTTGGCGTAGACCAACGTCACCTTGCCGTTGCCCTCGGACAGCGCCGATTTCAGAATGGCCATCATCGGGGTGATCCCGCTGCCGGCGGCCAGGAGCAGGAAGTCCGTCTCGAGAGTCTTGGGGACGAACGTGCCCGACGGTGCCAGCACGTGCATGGTCATACCGGGTCGAGCGTTGTCGCACAGCCAGTTGGACGCGTAGCCGCCGGCCGTCCGCTTCACCGTGACGGTCAGGGGCTCGTCACCGAACGGTGAGCTGCACAGCGAGTAGCAGCGGGCCACCGAACCGGTGCGGTCGCTCGGCACGCGCAGGGTGAGGAACTGACCGGGTGCGTGACGGAGCCGCTCCGGTGCGATGGCGGGCGCTCCCGGTCCTTTGGGCACCGTGAAGACCAGCGAACGCGCGTCGGCGGTTTCGTCGATGACCTTGGCCAGCTGCAGCTCGAGCACGTGGGTGCCGAGCGGCTCGTCCGTCACGGTCGATCCTCCATCTGTCGGTAAAACTAGAACATGTTACAAAAATGCGCTTCCGCAGGTCTAGCCACCATAGGAATGCCTTACTCGACACAAATCGTAACGTGTTCTAATCTTGGCCTAGTTGTTCATCAGCCCCACGATGCCCGGAGGCAACCAGTGACGTCTATTCAACAACGCGACGTGCAATCGGTCCTAGACGGCATCGACGATCTGTTGCCGCTGATTGGCAAGCGGGCGCAGGCCGCCGAGGACTTGCGGCGGATCCCGGACGAGACCATCGCCGAGCTCGACCAGGCCGGTTTCTTCAAGCTCCTGCAGCCCGAGCAGTGGGGCGGCCTGCAGTGCGACCCCACCGCGTTCTACGAGGCGGTGCGCCGACTCGGCAGCGCCTGCGGGTCGACCGGTTGGGTCAGCTCCATCATTGGCGTGCACAACTGGCACCTGGCCCTGTTCGACCAGCAGGCGCAGGACGAGGTCTGGGGCGACGACCCGTCGGTCCGCATCTCGTCGTCGTATGCCCCCATGGGCGCAGGCACCGTCGTCGACGGCGGGTACCTCGTCAGTGGCGCGTGGCAGTGGTCGTCGGGCTGTGATCACGCAACGTGGGCGTTCCTTGGCGGACCGGTCATCAAGGATGGCCGCCCGGTGGACTTCGGCAGCTTCCTCATTCCGCGCTCGGACTACCGCATCGACGACGTCTGGCACGTGGTCGGTCTCAAGGCCACCGGCAGCAACACGGTCATCGTCAAGGACGTGTTCGTTCCCAAGCACCGCTTCCTGTCCTACAAGTCGATGAACGACCGCACCGCCGGCGGGCTTCGGACCAACACCGCCCCGGTATACAAGATGCCTTGGGGCACAATGCATCCGACGACCATCACTGCGCCGATCATGGGAATGGCCTACGGCGCGTACGACGCTCACGTCGAGCACCAGGGAAAGCGGATCCGGGCGGCGTTCGCCGGCGAGAAGTCGAAGGACGACCCGTTCGCGAAGGTGCGCATCGCCGAGGCCGCTAGTGACATCGACGCCGGGTGGCGCCAGTTGATCGGCAACGTCGGAGACGAGTACGCGCTTCTGCAAGCGGGACAAGACATTCCGTTCGAGCTCCGCGCCCGGGCACGCCGCGACCAGGTGCGCGCGACGGCACGGGCGATCTCGTCGATCGACCTGCTGTTCGAGGCGTCCGGTGCCACCGCACTGGAGACCGACAAGCCCGTCCAGCGATTCTGGCGGGACGCGCACGCCGGTCGGGTGCACGCCGCCAACGAGCCGGAACGGGCCTACCTCATCTTCGGGAACGAGGCTTTCGGGCTGCCGCCGGCCGACACGATGGTCTGACCGATGACGGCTGTGCAGCAAGACATCACATTCGAGGCGACATCCCGCTATGCGCAGGTCCGCGACGACATGCGCCTGCACTATCACGAGGCGGGCGTTGGCCGTTCGGAAACGGTGGTGCTACTGCATGGGGGCGGTCCTGGCGCGTCGAGTTGGTCGAACTTCTCGAAGAACATCGCGGTGCTGGCGGAGCACTTCCACGTCCTCGCCGTCGACCAGCCCGGGTACGGGCTGTCCGACAAGCACACCGAGCACGAGCAGTACAACCGCTATAGCGCGACCGCGCTGCTGAACCTGTTCGATCAACTGGGCATCGAACGTGCTGCGCTGGTGGGTAATTCGCTTGGTGGCGGCACCGCGGTCCGCTTCGCGCTCGACAACCCGAAGCGGGCTGGCCGGCTGGTGCTGATGGGACCTGGCGGGCTGAGCGTGAACCTCTTCGCGCCCGATCCCACCGAGGGCGTCAAGCTGCTCGGCAAGTTTACCGTCGACCCGACGCGCGAGAACATGGAGAAGTTCCTGCGGATCATGGTCTTCGACCAGAAGCTGGTCACCCCGGAACTGATCGACGAACGGTTTGCGATCGCCAGTCAGCCCGAATCGCTGGCCGCCGCGCGGGCGATGGGAAAGTCGTTCGCCGGTGCGGATTTCGAGCTCGGCATGATGTGGCGTGACGTCTACAAGCTGCGTCAGCCGGTGTTGCTGATCTGGGGTCGCGAGGACCGGGTCAATCCCATCGACGGCGCTCTGGTCGCGCTCAAGCAGATCCCGCGCGTGCAGCTGCACGTCTTCGGGCAGTGCGGACACTGGGCGCAACTGGAGAAGTTCGACGAGTTCAACAACCTGACCATCGACTTTCTTGGAGGGCGAAAGTGAGCATCAGGTCCCTTGGCTACCTGCGCCTGGAAGCCACCAACGTCGCCGCGTGGCGCGAATACGGACTCAAGGTCCTCGGCATGGTCGAGGGTGCGGGCAGTACGGATGGCGCGCTCTACCTTCGGATGGACGAATTCCCGGCCCGCCTGGTAATCGTTCCCGGTGATCACGACCGGCTGCTCCAGTCCGGTTGGGAAGCCGCGAACGCCGCTGGGCTGCAGGCCATCCGGTCTGCGCTCGACGTCGAGGGCACCCCTTACAAGGAGGCCACGGCGCAGGAACTCGCGGATCGCCGGGTGGACGAGATGATCGTCTTCGACGATCCGTCCGGCAACACCCTCGAGGTGTTTCACGGCGCGGCACTGGAGCACCGTCGCGTCGTCAGCCCTTACGGTCACACGTTCGTCACCGAGCGCCAGGGACTGGGCCACGTAGTGCTCACCACGCGCGACGACATGGAGTCGCTGCACTTCTACCGCGACGTGCTGGGGTTCCGGCTGCGCGACTCGATGCGGCTACCCCCGCAACTCGTCGGCCGCGAAGCCGGCGATCCACCGGCGTGGCTGCGCTTCTTCGGGGTCAACCCGCGCCACCACAGCCTGGCGTTCATGCCCGGTGAGACGCCGAGCGGCATCGTGCACTTGATGATGGAGGTGGAGAACAGCGATGACGTCGGGTTGTGCCTTGACCGCGCACTGCGCCGCAAGGTCCCGATGTCGGCCACCCTGGGCCGGCACGTCAACGACAAGATGTTGTCGTTCTACATGAAGACGCCGGGCGGCTTCGACATCGAATTCGGTTGTGAGGGACTCGAAGTCACCGACGACGACTGGGTGGCCAGGGAGAGCACCGCGATCAGCCTGTGGGGTCACGACTTCAGCGTCGGCTTCAAGTAGGCGTCGTGGGTCCCGACGAGCGCTTGCGCGAGGAGCGATGAGTCCCGACGAGCGCTTGCGCGAGGAGCGATGAATCCCGAGTCGGACATCGATCCCCGCGCGTTCCGCCACGTGCTCGGCCAGTTCTGCACCGGCATCACGATCATCACGACCGTGCACGACGACCAAGCCGTGGGCTTCGCGTGTCAGTCGTTCGCCGCGCTGTCGCTGGATCCGCCGCTGGTGCTGTTCTGTCCCACCAAGGTGTCGCGGTCTTGGCAGGCGATCGAGGCCAGCGGAAAGTTCTGCGTCAACGTCCTGCACGAGGACCAGAAGGACGTCTCGGCACGGTTCGGCTCGCGGGAGCCGGACAAGTTCGCGGGCATCGAGTGGAACGCGTCGCCGCTCGGATCGCCGGTATTGGCGGGCACGCTGGCACACATCGACTGCACGGTGGCCTCGGTGCACGACGGCGGGGACCACTTCGTCGTCTTTGGCGCGGTCCACGCCATGTCGGAACCTCCCAAGACCAAGCCGCGGCCGCTGCTGTTCTACCGCGGTGAGTACACCGGGATCGAACCCGACAAGAACTCGCCGGCGCAGTGGCGCGACGACCTCGACGCGTTCCTCACCACGACCAGCGCCGATACCTGGCTGTAGCGGACGGAATTACACCGGCGTAATTCATCCACACTGTGCACAATCGCTGTGGATGAACGTCATGCCAATTGGCGGTCGATGAACGCCACGATGTCGGCGGCGACCTTCTGGTGCGTGACGTCGTTGAGGATGTCGTGCCCGCCGCCGGGCACCTCGATCAACGTCAGGCGGTCGATCTGCTCGGCGTAGGCGCGGATGGCGCCCACCGGTGCGATCGGATCGTTGCTGCCGTGCACCGCCAGCGTCCGAACGGCTAGCGTCGGCAGCGTCGTGCCGAAGGTGTCCCAGCCGCGGTCCAACTCTCGGGCCAGTGGACCGCCGTCGGCGTCGACGAAGGCCAGCGGATCGTTCTCGATCGCGTCGAGGTAGAACGGGTCGGCCGATAGTTGAGTGGGCGCGATCTCGAACGTGGAGTTGGCGTCGACGAGTCCGGGCACCGGAACCAGCGGTGCCCCCGAGATCACCCCGGCGCGGTAGCCGTCGGGGGTGCCCAATAGCCGAAACAGGGTGGCCACCGCACCGAACGAATGCCCCTGCGCGACAAGCGGTAGGCCCGAATCCTCGGCCCACGCGAGCTCGGCGAGGCGGTCGGCGAGCGCGATGCTGGCCTCCAGTGTCGTGAAGTCACCGCGCTCACCGGGGGTCAGGCCGTGCCCGAACTGGTCGACGGCCCAGAGGTCGATGCCCGCGGCGTTCAACGCGAACCCGTAGCGGTGGTAGAGCCCGGTGTGCTCGCCGAACCCGTGCAGGAAGATCACCGCCGCGCGGGGCTCGGGGGCAGCCCAGTGGCGGTAGTAGGCGCGGCCGGCATCGGTGTCCAGGAATGGCATGGGTCGAGCCCAACACCTGTGTACACATCCCGCAAGGGATCCGCTCACGGTTACGCGGTGGAGTCGAGGATCAGGCGCTCGGTTTCCCGCGGTCGATCCCAGTGCGGAAAGTGTCCGCAATCGGAGAACCAGTGGAGGGTGGCATCGGGGAAGAACTGAGTCGCGCGGTGGGCCTGGCTGGGCGCCGTCACGCGATCGTTGCGGCCCCACCCGATCACGACGCGGCCGCGCAGTGAACCCGCCGGGGCGCCTTGCTGTTTCGGTCCGTGCACGAGTGCGCGGATGGCCTCGTCGAGGCTGGGCGAGGCGTCGAAGTTACGCAGCTCTTGAAGCACCAGATCGGCGGGCAGGCGCCACGGCTTGGCCGAGAACTGCAGCAGCAGGGCGGTGCGTCCGACCGGGTTCGCGGTCAACGCCGGCAGGAGGGGCTGGATCCGCCGCACCAGTGCGATGGACGGACCGACGGTGGCGCCGAACACCTTTACCTGACGGTCGGTCCAGAAGCCACCGGGGTCCAGGGCGACGATGTTTCCGGCATGGCCGCGGCGGGCCAGTTCGAGGGCCATGCGCGCACCCATCGAACTGCCGACCACGTCGACGTCGCCAAGCCCCTGGTGGACGATGAACTTCTCCACGGCATCGGTCAGCGACGCCACGGTCACCTTCCCGGCGAGCGGGGGGCTGTGACCGAATCCGGGCAGGTCGACGGCGATGACGGTCCGCTCCCGGGCCAACGCCGGAACGACCAGATCCCAGTTGTGCAGATTGGAGATTCCGTGGATCAGCAGAAGGGGCTTGCCGGATCCGGTCCGCACTGAATGCATGCCGAAGGGATACCCGCAGGCTGCTGGCTAAACGGCGCCGAGGAGGACCTCGCGCTGATCCGCCATGCGGGCGCGGATCGCGTCGATCAGCGCGCCGACCTCCGGTCTGCGGAGTGTCTCGCTGCGAGCCACCAGCCAGTAGGTCAGCGGCAGCGCGATCTCGCTAGGAAGGATGCGGACCAGGTCGTCGTGCCGGTCGGCCATGAAGCAAGGCAGCAATCCCAGACCTGCCGCGGCGCGGGTCGCCTCGACGTGGACGAAGACGTTGGTCGACGTCACCGATTCTCGCATCGCCGGCGCGAAGGTCCGGGCCACGTCGAGATCGTCGACCTGCAGCATGGAGTCGATGAAGTAGACCAGCGGGTGGCTGGCGAGCTCCGCCGTGGCCGACGGCGTGCCGTGCTGCGCGACGTACTCCCGTGAGGCGTAGAGACCCAGTCGGTAGTCGCCGAGCCGGGCGGCCTCGGCGCGGTGCACCTGTGGTTCGCCGACTACGACTTCGATGTCCAGGCCCGACCGCTGCTGGGTTGCCCTGCGGGTGGCGGCCACGATCTCGACGGACACCTTCGGGTGCCGCCGCTGCACGCTCGCGGCGGCCGGGGCGGCGATATAGGCGCTGAACCCGTCGGTCGCCGACAGCCGGACCACGCCCTCGAGCGATCGCACGCCGGGCGGGCTGGCGAGCGAGCGGACGGCGGTCTCGATCGCCTCGGCGGCAGCCAGGGCGTCACGGCCCAGCTCGGTCAGCTCCCAGCCGCCGGCGGCACGGGCGAGCAGCCGTCCACCGATCGACTGTTCGAGTGCGGCGATGCGTCGGGAGATGGTGGTGTGGTTGATGCCCAGCTCGTCGGCTGCGGTGACGTAGCGCCCGGACCGCCCCACGGCCAGCAGGACGAGCAGATCGTCGGCGCTCAGTCTCTGACCATCGGTCACATCTGCAGTTTCGCAGACCGCGGCTGCGTTGTTGGGCATTGCGACCATCCGACAACTGCAGGAATACTCAGATGACAGTGTGTGCCGCATCACATTCGCCGATGCGCCCGAACCGACGAGAGGAACTCTCCGATGGGCAACCCAGTTCCGGCCGGCTTGCGTCGCGTCGTCGCCGCGTCGATGGCGGGCACGGTGGTCGAGTGGTACGAATTCTTCCTCTACGGCACCGCGGCCACCCTGGTCTTCAGCAAGGTGTTCTTCGCGCCGAGCACCAGTGACCTCGATGCGATCCTGGCCGCCTTCATCACCTACGCGGTCGGTTTCATCGCCCGTCCGCTCGGGGGCGTGGTGTTCGGCCACTACGGCGACAAGTACGGCCGAAAGAAGCTGCTGCAGTTCTCGCTGCTGCTGGTGGGCGCGGCCACCTTCCTGATGGGTTGCCTACCCACGTTCGGTCAGATCGGCTACTGGGCGCCGGCACTGCTGGTTGCACTTCGCTTCATCCAGGGATTCGCCGTCGGTGGTGAGTGGGGCGGCGCGGTGCTGTTGGTCGCCGAACACAGTCCCAGCCGGGAGCGCGGCTTCTGGGCCAGTTGGCCGCAGGCGGGCGTTCCGGCGGGCAACCTGCTGGCCACCATCGTGCTGCTGGTGCTGACGACCACGCTGTCCGACGCCGCGTTCCTGTCCTGGGGCTGGCGCGTCGCCTTCTGGCTGTCGGCGGTCGTCGTGCTGATCGGCTACTACATCCGGACCAAGGTGACCGACGCACCCATCTTCGTCCAGGCGCAACGGGAGGCCGAGCAGATCAAGGCCACCTCGTTCAGCGTCGTGGAGGTGCTGAAGCGTTACCCGCGCGGAGTCTTCACTGCGATGGGTCTGCGGTTCGGCGAGAACATCATGTACTACCTCGTGGTGACGTTCTCGATCACCTATCTCAAGGTTCAGGTGGGCGCCAACACCAGCTCGATCCTGTGGTATCTGCTCGTCGCCCATGCGGTGCACTTCGCGGTGATCCCGTTGGTGGGCAGGCTCGCCGACCGCGTCGGCAGGCGGCCGGTGTACTTCACCGGCGCGGCGCTGGGAGCGACCTGGGGCTTCTTCGCCTTCCCGATGATGAACAGCGGCAACTACGCGGTCGTCACGGCTGCGGTCACGATCGGACTCGTCTTCCACGCGATCATGTACGCGCCTCAGCCGGCGATCATGGCCGAGATGTTCCCGACCCGGATGCGGTATTCCGGTGTGTCACTTGGCTATCAGGTCACCTCCATCGTCGCGGGCTCGCTGGCACCGATCATCGCGGTCAAGCTGCTCGAGGTCTACGACTCGTCGGTGCCCGTCGCGATCTACCTGGCGCTGGCATGCGGCATCACCCTCATCGCGGTGCTGTTCACGAGGGAGACCAAGGGCATCGACCTCGAGTCGTTGGACGACGCCGACGCCCACGAGATCGCCGAGGAGCGGCAGGCGGCGGTCGGATGACCGACCTGGCGGGCCGGAGCGCCCTGGTGACCGGCGGGGCGAGCGGCATCGGTGCGGCCTGCGCCAAGGAGTTGGCCGGCCGGGGCGCCACCGTCACCATCGCCGACGTCGACGACGTGGCGGCCAAGGCCCTCGCCGAGGAGATCGGTGGCCGCGCCTGGGCGGTGGACCTGCTCGACGTCGGCGCCCTCGAAGACCTCCGGCTCGACGTCGACATCCTGGTCAACAACGCCGGGGTGCAGACCGTCGACCCGATCGTGGACTTCGCCCCCGGCCGCTTCCGCTCGATGCTCGCGCTCATGGTCGAGGTGCCGTTCCTGTTGATCCGGGCCGCGCTGCCGCACATGTACGACCGCGGCTTCGGTCGGGTGGTCAACGTCTCGTCGGTGCACGGACTGCGGGCATCGGAGTTCAAGGTCGCCTACGTCACCGCGAAGCATGCGCTCGAGGGCCTGTCCAAGGTGACCGCGCTCGAGGGTGGGCCGCACGGCGTGACGAGCAACTGCGTCAACCCTGGCTATGTGCGAACGCCCCTGGTGGCCAAGCAGATTGGCGATCAGGCTCGCGCCCATGGCATACCCGAGCAGCAGGTGCTCGAGGAGGTCCTGCTGTCGGAGAGCGCCATCAAGCGCCTCGTCGAGCCAGAGGAGGTGGCCGCGCTGGTGGGTTTCCTGACCTCCTCGAAGGCCGGCATGGTCACGGGGGCGTCCTACACCATGGACGGCGGCTGGAGCGCGCGGTAGTGGCGTCGCCACGTCCCGTGCGAGCACTCGTCGGGTGGCTGCACGTCTAGCGAATACGACGCAACGGCGTCGACAGTGGCATTGGCCGTCCGCTGGCGCTGGGGTTGCGCTCCGTGCGATCATGATCTGGCAAACATTTGGTGGCCCCAGAGGCGTCATGCGCGGTAAAGCGATTTGGTCGTCAGTTCAGAAGCGAGCTGAGGTGAATGCGAATGCAGGGATCGATGACGCCGACTTCCAGTGCACGGCCGGACGGTAAGACGTCCCAGCGATTCTCGCAATCGCTGCGACCAGCAGAGTTGACGCTGACGTCGATTTCTCTGCCACGCGGCTCAGCACCGGTGTTGATCGCCCTGTTGCTCGGGGTGCTCACCTATGGCGCCCTGACCGTTGCCGGCAGCAACGCCCCGTGGACTGCCCACCTCGGTCAATGGCTCTACCCGTCATTGATGTTCGCGGCGGCCGGAGTCGTCGCGGTGCGAGCGCGCTCCACGGGCGGCGAGCGCTGGGCATGGTGGCTGATTTCGGCCGGCATGACGCTGCCCGCGATCCGCAACTTCCTGTACCCGGCACTCGGACCGCTGAACGGACTGCGGCCGCTCTGGCTGTGCTTCTACCCACTGCTCTTCGTTGCGCTACTGCTGTTGTTACGACGACGATTGCGGCGACTACCCCTGGCCCTGATCCTCGATGCCATCATCGCGGGGTGCGCGGTGGCGGCGATCGCGGCCATCGCGTTCGGCCCGTATAGCGCGGCCACCAAGGGAACGCCGCTGACGGTCATTCTCGCCCTTGCCTTTCCGACCGGCGATCTGTTGTTGGTCGCCGTGGCGGCGGGGGCCCTATCCGGCCTGGGTTGGCGCGCCGATCGTCGGTGGGTGCTGCTCCTCGCGGGCTTCACGCTCTACGCCGTCGCCGACGTCCTGTTCATGTTCGACGTCGCACACGGCAGCTATTTGCGCGGCAGCTGGTTCGACGCGTTGCGGCCGGGCGCGGCGCTGCTGGTGGCGACGGCCAGTTGCCTCACGCCGGTCTCGCGGCGCCCCGACACGTCCGCCGCCGTCCGGAACAACGCGGTGCCGCAGCTGGTGTTCACCGCCCTGCTGGTCGGTGTGATGGTGCTGAGTCAGGAGGCCAAACTGCCCAGGGCGGCGGTGTTCCTGGCGGCCCTCGGTCTCATCGTCGTCACCGTGCGGTTCGCGATCGCCGTTCGCGAGCTCAGCCGGCTCGCCGATAGTCACTGGCACGCCATGACCGACGATCTCACGACGCTGGCGAACCGCCGGTCGATGTCCACGGCGCTGACCACGGCGTCGTTCGAGTACGCCCGCCGCGGTGACGGGGTGACCAGCCGCTCCGGTCCGGGTCTGCTGCTACTCGACCTGGATCGCTTCAAGCACATCAACGATTCGCTGGGACACCAGGCCGGCGACGAGCTGCTCTGCCAGGTCGCCGACCGGCTCGCCCGGTGCGTGCGGCCCGGCGATCTGCTGGCCCGTGTTGGCGGCGACGAATTCGCGGTGCTGCTGGCGGCCGGGGTCGAACTCGCCACGGCCGAGGCGGCGGCGGCCGCGATCGTGGAGGCGCTCGACCAACCGTTCGTCCTCGACGACATCACCGTTTGCATCGAGGCCAGCATCGGGATCGCGCTGTGCCCGGAACACTGCGCGAATCCGGAGGACCTGCGTCAATCCGCAGACCTGGCCATGTATCGCGCGAAGGGGACGCCCAGCCGGGTGGCGGTCTACGACACTGCTCACGACGTTCGGCTCAGCGATGATCGCCAGCTCATCGACGACCTGCGCTCGGGGATCGCGTTGGGCCAGCTGACCTGCCACTACCAGCCCAAGATCCAACTCGACGACGGGCGACTGCACAGCGTCGAGGCGCTGGTGCGGTGGCAGCACCCGGTCCGCGGGTTGCTGTCACCCGACCAATTCCTGCCGCACGCCGAACTCGGCGGCCTGATGCGACCCTTGGCGACCGCGGTCCTGAACGTGGCCCTGGGTCAGGTGCGGGCCTGGCGCGACCGGGGCCTGGAGATGACCGTGGCGGTCAATCTGTCCGTGACGAATCTGCTCGACGCCGATCTCGTGGCGCACATCGGTGAGTTGCTCCGCCGCTACGGACTGCCGGCAGATGCTCTGATCCTGGAGATCACCGAGGGCGTGCTGACCTCCGACGGGACGCGGTCGCGCAGCGTGGTGGAAGCGTTGCAGCGCTTGGGAATCAAGCTGTCGATCGACGACTTCGGCACCGGCTGGTCGTCGTTGGCCCGGCTGCGGGAGATGACCGTGGACGAGCTCAAGCTCGACGGCGTCTTCGTGGGTCGGCTGGTCGACGACGCCCGCTCGACTGCGATCGTGCGCTCCACGGTGGCGCTCGCCCACAGCCTCGGGGCCTCGTTGGTGGCGGAGGGCGTGGAGGACGTCGAAACCCTGAATGCCTTGCGGCTTTACGGTTGTGACATCACCCAGGGTTACGTGCACTGTCCGCCGCTGCCTGCCGACGAACTCGACCGCTGGCTTCTGGCTCAGCGCTGGAAGGACGCTTCAACCGAAGCCGGCGAGCCAGGGTCCCATCCGGCCCAGCGCGTCGTCGATGTCGGAGGTGGCACCGGCGAACGACAGTCGCACGTACCGGTCACCGTGCACGGTGTCGAAGTCAATGCCCGGCGCGATCGCAACGCCGGTGTCTGCCAGCAACCGCGCGCAGAAGTCCAGCGAGTTCGTCGAATAACCGGAGATGTCGGCGTAGACGTAGAAGGCGCCGTCGGCGGGCGCCAATCGGGATAGCCCCATCTCGGGAAGTCCGCGCAGCAGCTTGTCGCGGTTGACGCCGTATTCGAGGACTAGGGCGTCGGCCTGAGCCGCCGATTGCGGGGTGAAGGCAGCCACGGCTGCGTACTGGGGCAGCGCCGGCGGGCAGATCGAGAAGTTTCCGGTCAGCCGGTCCACCGCCCGTTGCAGCGCGGCTGGGAGCAGCAGCCAGCCGAGTCGCCAGCCGGTCATGGCGTAGTACTTCGAGAAGCTGTTCACCACGATCGCTTCCCGCGACGTCTCCCAAGCGCAGCTGGTGGCGGGCGAGCCCGGATAGGTCAGGCCGTGGTAGATCTCGTCGCTCACCAGCTGCACGTCGTTGCTCTCGCACCAGCTCGCGATTGCTGCCAACTCGGCCGGTGCGATGACGGTGCCGGTCGGGTTCGCCGGGCTGGCGAGCACCAACCCCTTGATCGGGGGCTCGACCGCGGCAAGCATCTCGACCGTCGGCTGGAACCGCGTGTCGGGTCCGCAGGGTATCTCGACGACCTCGCAGCCCAGAGCAGAGAGGATGTTGCGGTAGCACGGATAGCCGGGGCTCGTCACTGCGACGCGGTCGCCGACGTCGAAGCACGCGAGGAAGGCGAGCAGGAAGCCTCCGGTCGACCCGGTGGTGACCACGACGTCGTCCGGGCTGACGGACACCCCGTAGCGGGGCGGGTAGGACGCGGCGATCGCCTCGCGAAGCTCCGAAATGCCAAGTGCCACTGTATAACCGAGGTTGTGGTTGGCCAGCGCGTCGGCGGCCGCGGCGCGAATCGGTCCGGGCGCCTGGGCGCTGGGCTGTCCGGCGGACAGGTTCACCAAGTCGCCGTGGGACCGATGCCGCTCGGCCGCCGATAGCCAGACGTCCATCACGTAGAACGGGGGAATGCCCGCCCGCTGGGCGACGCGACGGCTCACCCCGCCAGGCTAGCTGGCGTCGCGAACTACAGGACTTCGGACTCCAGTCGACGCAGGTAGTCGCGCGGTGGCCCGAGCAACTGCGCACTGCCGTGGGCGCGCTTGAAGAACAGTTGGATGTCGTATTCCCAGGTGATGGCCACGCCACCGTGCATTTGGATGGCCTCGGCGGCGACGGCGCTGAACGCCTCGCTCGCCGAGAACCGCGCCAACGCCGCCGACACCGGCGACGGCTGGGCCACCGCGTCGTCGACCATCGCGCGCGCCGACTGCACCAGCACGTAGAGATCGGCCATCCGATGCTTGAGCGCCTGGAAGCTGCCGATTGGCCGACCGAACTGCACGCGCTCCTTGGTGTAGGAGACGGTCAGGTCGAGACAGCGTGCGGCCGCGCCGATCTGCTCCGCCGCCAGGAGGATCGCGGCGAGGTCGGCGAGCCCCGGATCGGAGCCGATCGCCACGGTCTCACCCGGGACCAGACGCGCCAGTCTGCGGGTGGGATCCATCGTCACGACGGGTTCCGCGGTGAAGCTGGTCCACCGGTCGAGTCGGCCGTCGCCACACGCGACCACCAGGTCGGCGACGTCTCCGTTGACGACGTAGCCGGGATCGAAGACCACGGCCCCGATGGAGGATCCCTCGGCGAGCTTCTCGAGTGCGTCGGCGTCGGGGTCATCGGAGCTCAGCAGCGCCAGCTCGGCCAACGTCGTGCCCAACAGGGGAGTGGGAACCAGGTTGCGCCCAAGGGTTTCGATGACCACGGCAGCGTCGGCGAGTTCCCCACCGGCCCCGCCGAGCTCTTCGGGGATCACCAGCGCTGCGGCGCCGACCTGCTCACAGAGCAGCGTCCACAGCGCCTCGTCGTAACCGCGCTCGGATGCCATCGCCCGGCGGACGGACTCGGAGCCGGCGTGCTTGTCGACGATGGACGCGACGGTATCGCGCAGCATGTCCCGTTCGTCGCTCATGACCGGCTCAACTCCTCGAGCACTCGGCGGCGGTGCCAGCCCGGGTCGCCCCATGCGGTCCTCAGTGCCTGCACGCGCAGGAGCAGAAGTGAGAGGTCGTGCTCCTGGGTGTAACCGATGGCGCCGTGGGTCTGTAGCGAGGTGCGGGCCGACAGCAGTGCCGCCTCGGCGGCCGCCGCCTTCGCCGCGCTGACGTCCCGCGCGGTGTCGGCCGCTCCGTCGGCGAGAGACAGAGCCGCGCCGTAGACCAGCGGGCGGGCCAGTTCGAGCGCGACGTGGACGTCGGCGAGGGCATGCTTGATCGCCTGGTATGAGCCGATCACCCGGCCGAATTGGCTTCGCTGCCCGGCATATTCGACCGAGCCGTCCAACATCGCCTGGCCGGCACCGATGAGCTGAGCCGCGGTCACCAGGGCACCGAACTCGAACGCCGTCGACGTGTCCGCCGTCCGCGAGGCGCCCGAGGGGGCGACGTCGAAGAGGTGACGAGCCGGGTCGACGGACGCGCGCCGTGTGCCTGCCTCGGCATCTCGCACCTCGCCGTCGGAGGCGAGCAGGATCAGTCCCGCGGAGTCGGCGTCGACGGCTCGCGGAACCAGTGGTGGCATCGCGACGGTCGCGATCAGCTCGCCGGAAGCCAGCGCCGCGCTGCGTTCGTCGCGGGCTAGCAGAATCGGCGCGACGGCAAGGGATTCGGCGACGGGCCCCGGTACGCCCCAGCGGCCCAGGCGTTCGGCAGCCACCACCAGGTCGACGGGGTGCGCTCCGATGCCGTCGAACTCCTCGGCCACCGCGAGCGCGGTCACGCCGAGGTCGGTAAGGGTGGCCCACACCTTCCGCCCCGGTCCGGTGTCGCCCGTCGACCACGCTCGGATGGCGGCGGGTACTTCCGCGGCCGCGAGCGCGCCGTCGATGCTGGCGGCGAAGTCACGCTGGGAGGTGTCCAGTTCGAATCTCACTTCGGCTCCCTGGGCAGGCCGAGGAGGCGCTCGGCGATGATGTTGCGCTGAATCTCGTTGGTCCCGGCGTAGATAGGACCGCCCAGCGCGAACAGCAGGCCATCGGTCCAGGAGTCCACGAGCTCCGCGTCGGGACCCCGCAGATCCAACGCAGTCTGGTGCAGGGCGACGTCGAGGTCGGACCAGAAGACCTTGGTGACCGAGGACTCGGCACCGAGCTCGCCGCCTCCGGTCAGTCTGGTGACCGTCCCAAAGGTGTGTAGCCGATAGGCCTGCGCCTTGATCCAGGCGTCGGCGACGCGATCGGCGAACGCGGGGTCGCGTTCTACTTTCCATGCCTCGACCAGACGTTCGGCTGGGGCGAGGAAGCGCGCCGGACTCCGCAGTGACATCCCACGCTCGTTGCTCGACGTACTCATGGCGGCCCGCCAGCCGTCGTCGACCGCTCCGATGACGTCGTCGTCTGGCACGAACACGTCGTCGAGGAAGACCTCACCGAAGCCGGTGTCCCCACCGAGCTGAGCGATCGGCCGAACGGTGACTCCGAGTGCCCTCAGGTCGAACATCAGGTAGGTCAGGCCGCGGTGGCGCTGAGCGGTCGGGTCGGATCGGAACAGTCCGAATGCCCTGTCGCCGAACGGTGCTCGCGAACTCCAGATCTTCTGTCCGTTGAGCTTCCAGCCGCCGTCGGTCTTGGTCGCCGTCGAGCGCAACGACGCCAGGTCGCTACCAGACTCGGGTTCCGACCAGGCCTGCGCCCAGATCTCCTCACCGCTGGCCATCTTGGGAAGTATGCGATCGCGCTGCTCCCGGGTGCCGTGGGCGAACAAGGTCGGACCCAGCATCGAGGTGCCGTTGGCACTCGCCCGACCCGGTGCGCCGGCGCGGAAGTACTCCTCCTCGTAGACGATCCACTGCAGCAGCGTCGCATCCTGGCCGCCGTATTCCTTGGGCCAGGCGATCACGGACAGGCCCGCGTCGAACAGCACCCTGTCCCAGTGCCGGTGCTGATCGAAGCCCTCGGCGGTGTCGTAGGACTTCGTCGGGAAGTGCTCGGTGTTGGCAGCCAGGAAGTTGCGCACCTCCGCGCGAAACTCCTCGGTCTCCTCGTCGAATGCCAGGTCCATCAGCCGAGCTCTCGCAGAAGCGGTTTGACCACTTTTCCTCCGGGGTTGCGCGGCAGTACGTCGACGAAGGCGACCGATCGCGGGGCCTTGAAGTTCGCCAAGTGCTGCCGGGTGTGGGCGATCACGGTCTGCTCGTCGAGGTGACGACCGGCCTTGACGACGACATATGCCTTACCGACCTCGCCGAGCCGCTCGTCGGCGACTCCGATGACCGCGCTGTCGGCCACACCGTCGAGGCGGGCCAGCACCTGCTCGATCTCGGCGGGGTAGACGTTGAAGCCGCCGCAGATGTACATGTCCTTGAGTCGGTCGGTGATGCTGAGATTGCCTGCGCCGTCCAGTCTTCCGACGTCACCGGTGTGTAGCCAGCCGTCGGCGTCGATGGCGGCGGCGGTGGCCTCCGGATCGTCGAGGTAGCCGAGCATCACGTTCGGACCCCGCAGCAGCACCTCGCCGGTCTCGGCGTCGGCGGCTGCGTCGATCCTCAGTTCGAAGTCCGCGATCGGCCTGCCACACGTGGTCGCGACGGTGACGGCATCGTCGTCGGCCCGGCACATCGTGCCGAAACCGCTTGCCTCGGTGAGCCCGTAGGCCGTCAGCACGGTGTCGATGTCGAGTTCGTTCTGCATGCGTTCGATCAGCACTACGGGCACGACGGCCGCACCGGTAACGGCGAACCGTAGGGACGTGAGGTCGTAGTCACTGCGCCGCGGGTGATCCAGCAGCGTCTGGTAGATCGTCGGTGGCCCGGGCAGCACGGTGATCCGCTGGTCCTGCACGGCGCGCATGGCGCGTTCGGGGTCGAACGTCAACTGCGGGATCAGCGTCGCTCCCGTCTTCAGGCACGCCAAGATTCCGGCCTTATAGCCGAAGTTATGGAAGAACGGGTTGATGCAGAGGTACCGGTCGGCGCTCGTCAGGTGACCGCAGGCCGCCCAGGCCGCCGGGGCGTCGAGGGACTGCCGGTGTGCGCACAGCACTCCCTTGCTGCGCCCGGTGGTGCCGGAGGTGAAGAGGACGTCGGAGACGTCGTCGGGCGTGACGGCGGTCGCCCGTGCCTCGACGGAGTCGAAGTCCGTTCCGCGCGAGACGAATTCGTCCCAGGTGCCGTCGTCGTCGTCGATGGGCACCCGGACGACGTGCCGGAGGTCGGGGAGTGCCGCGAGGTCCAGTTCGGCGGTCCGGTCCGAGCCGAGGAAGCGGCCCATGCCGATGAGCAGCGGCGCCGCGGTTCTGGCCAGGATGTCGGTGGCCTCGCTCGCGGTGTAGCGGGTGTTCAGTGGAACGACGACGCCACCGGCGTAGTGCGTCGCCAAGCACGCGACCACCCAGTGCCAGGTGTTCGGCGACCAGATGGCGACGCGGTCCCCGGCGCTCACGCCGAGGTCGATCATCGCGGCGGCGGCCCGGCGGACCTCGGCTCGAAGCTGCGAAAAGGTGAGTGTCCGGTCGTCGGTGATGAGCGCTTCGTGGTCGGAGAATTCGCCGGCGACCCGGTCCAGTACGCCGGGAATCGTCCTCGGCTGGCTCTCCATCGAGACTCCTCTAACAAAGCAAGTGCTTGGTAGGTTAGCCTACAGGGGTGATAGAGGTCCAGGAGTTCCGGGCCGAGGTCCGGCAGTGGCTCGCCGACAATCTCGTCGGCGATTTCGCCGCGCTCAAGGGGCTCGGCGGCCCGGGTCGGGAGTACGAGGCGTTCGACGAGCGGCTCGCCTGGAATCGGCATCTCGCCGCCGCCGGCCTGACGTGTCTCGGGTGGCCGCAGGAGCACGGGGGGCGCGGGCTGACCGTGGCGCATCGCGTCGCGTTCTACGAGGAGTACGCGCTGGCCGACGCTCCCGACAAGGTGAACCACCTCGGCGAGGAGTTGGTGGGCCCGACGCTGATCGCCTACGGGACACCCGAGCAGCAGAAGCGGTTCCTGCCCAAGATCCTCGACGTCACCGAACTGTGGAGCCAAGGCTATTCGGAGCCGGGCGCCGGGAGCGACCTCGCCGCGGTCTCGACGTCTGCCGAGCTCGTCGGTGAAGAGTGGGTGATCAACGGCCAGAAGGTGTGGACGTCGCTGGCGCACTGGGCGCAGTGGGTCTTCGTCGTCGCGCGCAGTGAGAAGGGCTCCAAGCGGCACGCCGGGCTCTCGTATCTTCTGGTTCCACTGGATCAACCGGGTGTCGAGATCCGGCCCATCGTCCAGTTGACGGGCGACTCCGAGTTCAACGAGGTCTTCTTCGACGACGCCCGGACCGACGCGTCGCTGGTGGTCGGTGAGCCCGGTGACGGCTGGCGGGTCGCCATGGGTACGTTGACCTTCGAGCGCGGCGTGTCCACGCTGGGCCAGCAGATCCGTTATGCGCGCGAACTATCCGGCATCGTCGAGCTGGCCAAGAAGACCGGGGCCATCGACGATCCGTTGATCCGCGAGCGGCTGACGCGGTCGTGGGTGGGCCTGAAGACGATGCGATCGTATGCGATGGCGACGATGGACGTCGAACAACCCGGGCAGGACAATGTCTCGAAGTTGTTGTGGGCCAACTGGCATCGCGAACTCGGCGAGATCGCGATGGACGTCCAGGGCAGCGCGGGGTTGCTGCTCGACGGCGGCGAGTTCGACGAATGGCAACGGCTGTACCTCTTTTCGCGCTCGGACACCATCTACGGTGGCTCGAACGAGATCCAGCGCAACATCATCGCCGAGCGCGTGCTCGGTCTACCACGGGAAGCGAAGGGCGGTTCATGAGCGATCTTTCCATCGCCCCGAAGGAGATCGACGGTCACGGACTGCTCACCGGCAAGATCGTGCTCGTGACGGCGGCGGCAGGCACCGGCATCGGATCGTCCGCGGCGCGGCGGGTGCTCGCCGAGGGCGCCGACGTCGTCGTCTCGGACTTCCACGAACGGCGTCTCGGTGAGACCCGGGACCAGTTGGCGGCACTGGGGCTCGGGCGGGTCGACTCCGTGGTGTGCGACGTGACGTCGACCGAGGCCGTCGACGCGCTCATCGCTGACACGGTGGCCAAGATGGGCCGCCTCGACGTCCTGATCAACAACGCCGGCCTCGGGGGCCAGACTCCACTCGTCGGCATGACCGACGACGAATGGGACCGCGTCCTCAACGTCACCCTGACATCGGTGATGCGCGCGACCAGGGCGGCGCTGCGGTACTTCCGGGACGCCGGCCACGGAGGCGTCATCGTCAACAACGCCAGCGTGCTGGGCTGGCGGGCGCAGCACTCGCAGTCCCACTACGCCGCCGCCAAGGCCGGGGTGATGGCGCTGACCCGTTGCAGCGCAATCGAAGCCGTCGAATACGGCGTCCGCATCAATGCGGTATCGCCGAGTATCGCCCGGCACAAGTTCCTCGAGAAGACCAGCAGTTCGGAACTTCTCGATCAGCTGTCCTCCGACGAGGCCTTCGGTCGGGCCGCCGAGCCGTGGGAAGTCGCGGCGACCATGGCGTTCCTGGCGAGCGACTACTCCAGCTACCTGACCGGCGAAGTGGTCTCGGTGTCGAGCCAGCGCGCGTGAGTGTGCGGTTCGCCGAGCAAGCGCTTGGTTGATAGGCTGACGACGTGGACAGGGCGATTCCGAGTCGCCGTGACGAGCTGCTCGACCTCGCCGCGGCGATGTTCGCCGAGCGGGGACTTCGCGCCACCACGGTGCGCGACATCGCCGACTCGGCCGGCATCCTGTCCGGAAGCCTCTATCACCACTTCAAGTCCAAGGAGCAGATGGTCGAGGAGGTGCTGCGCGACTTCCTCGACTGGTTGTTCGGCCGGTACCGGGAGATCGTCGAGACCGAGACCGATCCGCTCAGGCGCGTTCGAGGCCTGTTCATGGCGTCCTTCGAGGCGATCGAGCATCGGCACGCGCAGGTCGTCATCTATCAAGACGAGGCCAAACGGCTCTCCTCCCTGCCACAGTTCGCATTCGTCGACGAACGCAACCGCGAACAGCGCACCATGTGGGTGGACGTGCTCAAGCAGGGCGTTGCCGAGGGATGCTTGCGCGCAGACCTCGACGTCGACCTGGTATACCGCTTCATCCGCGACACCACCTGGGTGTCCGTCCGCTGGTACCAACCGGGTGGACCGCTGTCGGCCGAGCAGGTGGGCAGGCAGTATCTCGCCATCGTGCTCGGTGGGATCACGAAAGAA
Source organism: uncultured Actinomycetota bacterium (assembly GCA_963846985.1). GTDB lineage: Bacteria > Actinomycetota > Actinomycetes > Mycobacteriales > Mycobacteriaceae > Mycobacterium. The sequence goes on along the minus strand of CAWJYC010000007.1, from coordinate 290,607 downwards.
GGAGATTGAACATGGGTCACGCGTACGTCATCGACGCCGTGCGTACCGCGGTCGGCAAGCGCAACGGCGGGCTGTCGGGCCTGCACCCGGTCGACCTCGGAGCCGCCGCCTGGCGAGGGCTCTTCGACCGCAATGACGTCGACCCGGGCGCCGTGACCGACGTGATCGCCGGCTGCGTCGACGCCATCGGCGGGCAGGCCGGCAACATCGCGCGGCTGTCGTGGCTCGCCGCGGGCTTCCCCGAGGAGGTGCCCGGCGTCACCGTCGACCGGCAGTGCGGCTCGAGTCAGCAGGCCATTTCCTTTGGCGCACAGGCGATCATGTCTGGCACGGCCGACCTGATCGTCGCGGGCGGCATGCAGAACATGAGCCAGATCCCGATCTCCTCGGCGATGATCGTCGGCGAGCAGTTCGGCTTCACCTCGCCGACCAACGAGTCGAAGAGTTGGCTGCACCGCTACGGCGATCAGGAGATCTCACAATTTCGCGGGTCGGAGATGATCGCCGAGAAGTGGAACCTCTCCCGCGAGGAGATGGAGCAGTACTCGCTGACCAGCCACCAGCGCGCGCAGGAGGCCATCCGCGCCGGGTACTTCGAGAACGAGATCATCGCGGTCGACGGATTCGTCACCGACGAAGGCCCGCGCGACACCTCGCTGGAGAAGATGGCCGGGCTCAAGACGCTGGTCGACGGCGGCCGGCTGACCGCCGCGATGGCCAGCCAGATCTCCGACGGCGCCAGCGCGGTGCTGCTCGCGTCCGAAGATGCGGTCAAGGCCCACAACCTGACACCGCGCGCCCGCATCCACCACGTCAGCGCCCGTGGCGCCGACCCCGTGTACATGCTGACCGGTCCCATCCCGGCGACGCACTATGCGCTGGAGAAGACCGGGCTGTCGATCGAGGACATCGACACCGTCGAGATCAACGAGGCATTCGCGCCGGTGGTCATGGCGTGGCTCAAGGAGACCGGGGCGGACCCCGCGAAGGTCAACCCGAGTGGTGGCGCTATCGCTCTCGGGCACCCTCTGGGAGCCACCGGGGCCAAGCTGTTCGCGACGATGCTCAATACCCTCGAGCGCACGGGCGGTCGCTACGGTCTGCAGACGATGTGCGAGGGCGGCGGCACCGCCAACGTGACCATCATCGAGCGCCTGTAGCGCCCACTCCTGCTCGCCCCCGCCGACTGTGTGGCTAGTGAGTGCATATCGCGAGTAGCCCCACGAAGAACGCACACACTCGACGACGTCAGACCGGACAGCCCGCGGCGCGCAGCTTGGCCCGGATACGACCGATGACGGCATCGGGCCGCGCGAGCATGTCGGCGCTGACGCGGACGACGGTCCACCCGGATGCCTCTAGCATGGCGATCCGCTCGATGTCCCACGCCCGCTGTCTTCGGTCCGTCCAGTGCTGAACACCGTCGTATTCGACGGCGACCTTCCATTGCCGCCACCCCATGTCGACCCGAACGCGGACGCGGCCGTAGCGGTCGCGGAACTCGATCTGGGTCTCGGGGATCGGCATCCCAGCGTCGACCAGGATGAGGCGCAGCCGGGTTTCCTGAGGCGACTCCGCGCCGCCGTCGACGAGTCGCAGGGCCGTGCGCACCCGGCGAACGCCTCGGGCGCCCGGGTGTAGATCCGCCATCGCGAGGACGTCGTCGACGCGGAACCGAGTGGCCCGAGCCAGCGCGTCGAGGTAGACGGCGGAACGCTCGTGCGCCTCGGTACGCGCGATGTCGAACGCCGTCCGCGCGGGCGTAGTCACCCGCATGCCGTTCACGGTGCAGCAGTCCGACGACTCGAGCGCATACGTGCGGCACACGATGCCGGGCGGAACATGACGGTTCGGTCGACTGAGCTCAGCCGGGTCATCGGGATCGATCCATTCGGTGCCGTGCACTGCCGCAGCGGACCGGCCGACGAGTACGGCGCCGCCGCCCGACCACAACCAGGCCGCCTGCGCTCGGGTGACGGCAGTGATCGCGGCGGATCGATGGACGTAGACGTTGCGGTACATCGCCCGATAGTCCTTCTCCAGACGGCGGGCGGTGACGAGGCCACGACGGACGGCATCCTGACCAAGGAAGGGAATTGCTCTCTGCATGCTCGGATGCTGCGAGCAGGGGCGGACAACGAACGTCGACCGTGCGGGTTCTACGTGCATCCGGCGAGTGGGGCTGTGGACAACCCCCACACTGGGGATAGCGGAACTCAGGCGACGAAGGACACCGCAGCCCGCAGGTGGCTGACCGCGTCGTCGACGATCGAGTCGATCAGTTCGGCGCACGACGGCAGGTCGTCGAGGATGCCTGCCACCTGACCCGACGCCAGCACGCCCGCGTCGGTGTTGCCGTCCACCAGGCCGGCCTTCAACAGCATCGGCGTGTTGGCCGCCATCACGATCTGCGACCAGGTCAGTTCCTTGCCGTGCCGCATGGCGAGGCCGTCCTTGACGATCGACCGCCACGTCATGCCGGACATCTTCTTGAACTTCTGCGCGTTGAGCACCGCCGCGGTGAAACCGCGCACCGGTGAACCGCTTTCGAGCTTCTCGACCAGTCCGGTCCGCAGCACTCGGTGTGGCATCCCGTCGACGCGCTTGGATACCACCGTCGCATCGAACCCCGATTCCAGATACCGCCGCTTGACCTCGTCGGGCACCGTCGAGTCCGACGTCAGGAGGAAGCGGGTGCCCATCGCGACGCCCGCGGCCCCGTAGGACAGCGCAGCGGCCAGGCCGCGGCCGTCGAAGAAGCCACCCGCGGCGATGACCGGGATGCCCGTGCCCGCCAGCGCGTCGAGTACCGACGGCAGCAGCAGCGTCGTCGCGACCGGGCCGGTGTGGCCGCCGCCCTCACCGCCCTGCACGATCACGGCGTCGGCGCCCCAGCCGGCCACCTTCTTGGCATGCTTGGCGGCACCGACCGACGGAATGACCACGACGCCAGCAGCTTTCAGCTTGGCGATCAGGTCGGCTTTCGGAGCCAAGGCGAAGGAGGCGACTTTGACTCCTTCGCGGATCAGGAGGTCGACGCGGTCTTCCGCGTCGCCGGCGTCGGCACGCATGTTGATGCCGAAGGGTTTGTCGGTGGTGGCCTTGACCTTGGTCACCGCCGTCTGCAGTTCGTCGAGCGTCATGGTCGCCGACGCGAGGATGCCAAGGCCGCCGGCGTTGGACGTCGCCGCCACCAGTCGAGCACCGGCCACCCAGCCCATGCCGGTCTGCACGACGGGGTGTTCGACGCCAAGCAGGTCGGTCAATGGCGTCCGCAAGCGGATCACGACCGAACTTCCTTGTCGCGAAATGACTTCGGGTCGATCGCTTCGCGGATGAGCGTCAGCTCGTCGTCGGTTGGCTCCCGTGAAATGGCCGCCGACTCCAGGCCGTGCACGTCGAAGGACGTGTTCTCGGCCACCTCGTCGGCTTCCACGCCAGGGTGCAGCGAGACGGCCCGCATCTGGTGGTCCGGGCCGCCGAAGTCGAATACGCCCAGATTGCTCACCACCCGATACACGTTGAGGAAGCGGTAGGCGGGGTTGCTGGGGTCGACCTTGTCCCAGCCGACGCCCGAGACGATGTCGACGGTGTCGCAGAACACGCGCTTGGAGTGGTTGCCGACCCAGTAGCTGGTGGCGTGGTTGATCGCATTGCCCGGTGCCCCTCGGACGCCGAACATTTGGCGCGTCGGGTGCTGGATGGGCCCGAACGCCGAGAGATTTTGATTGCCGTAGCGATCGACCTGGTTGGCGCCCATCACGACGTGGCGTCGACCCCAGGTGAGCGTCTCGAACACGCGGTTGAACGGCATCCAGCCCTCGATCGCCGCGGCCGCGCCGATGGCCGGAGTGTCGGCGATCAGGCGAGCCTCGCCGTCGGTCAGCAGGATGTCGGGGGAGAACGTCAGCCGAGCCAGGCGCGCCCCGATGGACACGATCGTCGTCATCGGGCTCACCATGATCTCGCCAGCGTCGCGGAAGAGATCCGCGCACGCGACGGTGCACACGTCGGCTCGGGAAGCGGAGCTCATGCCGAGGCCTCCTTGAAGTTTCGCACGGCGGCTTGGTAATCCGCCTCGTTGCCGGCTAGATAGGTCTTCACGAAGTCGGCCCACGTCTCGTCGGACGCGGCTGCTTCGGCGTAGTGGCGCTGGAACTTCTCGTCGCGGCGGTAGTCGGGTTCGTTCACCGTGAAGTGCGCTCCGCCGGGCGCCTCGACGACGGCGTCGACCATCATCCGGTTGATCAGCAGTGCCTGTGGCGGGACCGCCTTGATCAACTCGTCGGTGGGCACCACGCGTTCGACCGACAGGAAGCGCCGGTCGGCTGCCATCAGGAAGAGGTCGTCGAAGTACGGGTCGATGCCGGTGTAGGCCGCATTGCCGCGCGCGTCACCGAGGTTCATGTGCACGAAGGCGGCGTCGAGCTTCAACGCTGGCATCGCGATCAGTTCTTCGTGGGCGCCGTCGGTGGGGTAGGGCGAGGTGACCGTCTTCAGCTCGTCGCCCCAGAAGGCGCGGACGTCGCTGCCCAGTCCCGCGCGGATCGGCAGGAACGGCAGCCGCTGCGCCGCCGCCTGCAGTCCGCAGCGGACCATGCCCTCGTCCATCTCGCGGGCTTCGATGGCACCGCTGGTGCGGGCCTTGGCGAACCACGGGTCGTAGAAGGGCGGCGAGTCGAGCGACACGAACCCGTAGTACACGCGCTTGACCTTGCCCGCCGAGCAGAGCAGTCCGACGTCGGGTCCGCCGTAGCTGACGACGGTCAGGTCGGTGACGCCGGTGCGCAGCAGCGCCCGCACGAACGCCATCGGCTTGCGCCGCGAGCCCCAGCCACCAATGCCGATGGTCATGCCGCTCTCGACCGACGAGACGGCGTCGTCCAATGTCGTTCGCTTATCAGTCATTTGGATCCCTTGGCAGTGCCTGCAAACGCGTCCCGGTGCTCATCGGCGACGCCGGACAGGTTGAGCTCGAAGGTAAACCCCTGTTCCATCCGGTATCTCGCGTTGGGCGGCTGCACGTCGATCAGGTTCAGCGCCTCCTTGGCGGCCCGGATCACGCGGGTGTCCTTGACGGCGATGTCGCGGGCGACGCGCAGCGCCGCCTCGTCCAGGTCGGCGCGGGGCACCACCTCGTGCACCGAGCCGAACTGGTGCAGGGTCGCGGCGTCGACGGTGGCGGCGGTGAAGAACAGTCGCCGCATCATGTGTTGGGGCACCAGGCGCGAAAGGTGAGTGGCCGCACCGAGGGCGCCGCGTTCCACCTCCGGCAGACCGAACTTGGCGTCGTCGGATGCGACGATCACGTCGGAGTTTCCGACCAGGCCGATACCGCCCCCGACGCAGAAGCCGTTGACGGCGGTGACGACTGGAACCTCGCACTCGTAGACGGCGCGGAACGCGTGGAAGCAACCGCGGTTGGCATCGATGAGCGCGCCGAAGCCCTCGGTGTTCTGCATCTCCTTGATGTCGACGCCCGCGTTGAAGCCACGGCCCTCGGCGCGAAGGACCACCACGTGGGTGGCGAGGTCGCGGCCGGCGGCGGTGATGGCATCGCCGAGTTCGAACCAGCCGCGCGACGGAATGGCGTTGACTGGCGGGTAGTCGACGGTGACCGAGACGATCCCCGGCTCGACGGTTTTGGTTGTGATCGACATCGACCCTCCTGGGGCGGCTACCTAAGCAAGCACTTGCTTGGTACGCTAGCACAGTGACCGACGCGGCAAACAGTCCTGGCGTGAACCTGCAACTGCATGGCCGCGTCGTCCTGGTGACCGGGGGCGTGCGTGGGGTCGGCGCCGGGATCAGCAGCGTCTTCGCCGGTCAGGGCGCGACGGTCGTCACCTGCGCCCGTCGCCCCGTCGACGGACTGCCGTACGAATTCCTGCCCTGCGACGTCCGTGACGACGACTCCGTCAAGGCTCTCGTCGAAACCATCGTGCAGCGGCACGGTCGGCTCGACGTCGTGGTGAACAACGCCGGCGGCTCGCCGTACGCCCTGGCCGCCGACGCCTCGGCGAAGTTCAGCAGAAAGATCATCGAACTGAACCTACTTGGTCCGCTGTCGGTGTCACAGCATGCCAACGCGCACATGCAGACTCAGACCACCGGCGGCTCGATCATCAACGTCGCCAGCGTGAGTGGGCGTAGACCCACGCCGGGCACCGCCGCCTACGGAGCCGCCAAGGCCGGCATCGAGAGTCTCACCACCACACTGGCGGTCGAGTGGGCGCCCAAGGTGCGGGTGAATTCCATGGTCGTCGGCATGGTGGAGACCGAGCAGTCCGAGCTCTTCTACGGTGACGCCGAGTCCATCGCCGCGATCTCGGCCAACGTCCCGCTGGGCCGGCTCGCCACGCCCTCCGACGTCGGTTGGGCCGCAGCGTTTCTCGCCAGCGACGTTGCGTCCTACATCAGCGGAGCGTCACTCGAGGTGCACGGTGGCGGCGAACCGCCGCCCTACCTCGCCACGACCAGTGCCATCAATTGATCGAGGAGACAACGGACATGGGTTTGCTTGACGGTCGAGTGGTCATCGTGACGGGGTCCGGCGGCGGGATCGGACGCGCGCACGCGCTCGCCTTCGCCGCCGAAGGGGCGCGCGTCGTCGTCAACGACATCGGCGTCGGCCTCGACGGTTCGCCCGCCGGTGGGGGTAGCGCCGCGCAGGCCGTGGTCGACGAAATCACCTCCGCCGGTGGGGAAGCCGTCGCCAGCGGGGCCAACGTCGCCGACTGGGCGCAGGCTGAGGGCCTGATTCAGACCGCGGTCGACGCATTCGGCGGCCTGGACGTGCTGGTGAACAACGCGGGCATCGTTCGCGACCGGATGTTCGCCAACACCAGCGAGGAGGAGTTCGACGCCGTCACCGCCGTCCACCTCAAGGGCCACTTCGCCACGATGAAGCACGCCGCGGCGTACTGGCGGGCCATGTCCAAGGCCGGCGAGACGGTGACTGCCCGCATCATCAACACCAGTTCCGGCGCCGGCCTGCAAGGCAGTGTGGGACAAGCGAATTACAGCGCGGCGAAGGCGGGTATCGCGGCGCTGACTCTGGTGGCCTCGGCGGAGATGGGCCGCTATGGCGTCACCGTCAACGCCATCGCGCCCTCGGCTCGCACCAGGATGACCGAGACCGTGTTCGCCGACATGATGTCGACTCAGGACTCCGCATTCGACGCCATGGCGCCGGAGAACGTCTCGCCGCTGGTGGTGTGGCTCGGCAGCATCGAGTCGCGCGACGTCACCGGTCGGGTGTTCGAGGTGGAGGGTGGCATCATCCGCGTCGCCGAGGGATGGGCCCGCGGGGCGGAGGCCGACAAGGGGGCGCGCTGGGATCCGGCCGAGCTCGGTCCGGTGGTCACCGACCTGCTGGCCAAGTCGCGCACGCCGCTGCCGGTCTTCGGCGCCTAGGCCGGCTCGCACACCACCAGCGGGATGACCCTGTCCGTGGCGTCGCGGTAGCCCTTGTAGGGCGGGTACATCCTGATGAGGACGGGCCAGTAGCGCCGGCGCTCGTCATGGGTAGCGTCGCGGGCCGTCATCGTCAGGTGTTCGTCGCGGACCTGTACCCGAACGGCAGGATTGGCCTTGAGGTTGAGGTACCACGCCGGATTGCCTTCCCGCCCTCCGTAGGACGCCGGCAGGATCACCTTCGCGCCGTCGCGCAGGCACAAGGTTGCGGTGGTCCGCGGAGCACCCGACTTGCGTCCGGTCGTGGTGATCAGCGCGGCGGGAAACCACAGCAGCTTGGCCCCTAGTCGACCGTTGGTGCGCTGGTAGACGGCGATGTGTGCGCGGGAGAAGTACTTCAGTGCGAGCGCCAACGCTCCCGAATTGCGGATCCTCTCGGAGACGTCGATCATGCCCTCCAAGTAGCCCGGCCGGACCGACGGCAAACGCCGAGTGTTCGCGGACTACTCACACACGATGAGCGGGATCTTGCGCTCCGTCCACGACTGGTAGTCCTCGTAGGTGGGATACATCTCGACGAGCTTGGGCCAGTAGGACTCTCGCTCGGCTTCGGTGGCGTCGCGCGCGGTGAGCTGAAGCTTCTCGTCCTTGATCTGGACCGTCACCTTCGGGTCGGCCTTGAGGTTCAGATACCACATCGGGTGCTTGTCGCTGCCGCCCTTGGACGCGGCGAAGACGACCTTGTCGCCGTCGCGGTGGAAGTACAGCGGGCTGTCCCGCGGTTCGCCGGACTTGCGGCCCGTGGTGGTCAGGATGGCCACGGGGATGCCCTGGAAGTTGCCACCGAGGCCGTTGCCGTCATTGCGCCGGTACAAGAAGGTGTTGATCCGCGACATCCACTTGACGACGAAGTCGCCGAAGGCGGTGTCCATGTACTTGGGTCTGTTACCTGCCATGGCTGAAACCTAGTCCGTGTACAGGAACGGCCGGATACCGGCGCGGATGTGATGGATGAGCCCGTCGGCGGTGAACGTGAACGTCTCGTCGACGTGCGCACCGACCCGGTGGCCGGCCACCGACGGCTTGGTCACCAGGTCGAACCTGGCTCGAACGGTGTCACCGACGGCGGTGAGTTCGCACGCGGTGACCGCGCGGATCACCCGGTACTGCGGGCCACCGTTCAAGCTACGGCGAAGGTGCGCGCCCGAAAAGCCGGTCTTCACGCCAACTTCCACGCGGGTGCAGTCCGACGCGAACGGCACCGCGCTGGCGTCGTGACTGACCAGCGCGTCGATGTAGGACTGCGCGGCCGCGATGCGATCGGTGTCGGTGACCTGAGGCATGGGTGTCGTCCCCCGGGTCGCTTCGCTCCTGCCCTCCGGCATCTCAGATCCGCTCGATGATGGTGCCCGTCGACAGTGCGCCGCCGGCGCACATCGTGATCAGCGCGGTGCTCTTGTCGGTGCGTTCCAGTTCGTGCAGCGCGGTGGTGATCAAGCGAGAACCGGTGCTGCCGACCGGATGACCGAGGGCGATTGCTCCGCCGTTGACGTTGACGGTGTCCATGTCGGGCTCGTGCACTCGAGCCCACGACAGCACCACCGACGCGAACGCCTCGTTGATCTCGGTGATGTCGATGTCGCCGATCTTCATCCCGGCCTTCTCGAGCACCTTCGCCGTCGACTGCACGGGCCCGTCGAGGTGGTAGTACGGCTCGGAGCCCACCAGCGCCTGGCTCACGATTCGAGCGCGCGGCGTCAGGCCGAGCGCCCGGGCCTTGTCCTCGTCCATCCAAAGCACGGCCGCGGCGCCATCGGAGATCTGCGACGACGTTCCCGCGGTGTGGATGCCGCCCTCCAGCACCGGTTTCAGCGATGCCAGGCCCTCGAGCGTGGTGTCCCGCAGGCCCTGGTCGCGCGTGACGGGGGCACGCTCGGCCGTCGGGCGCTTGTTCTCGTCGAGCACGGGTGCCTCGATGGGGCTGATCTCGCGGTCGAAGCGGCCCTCGGCCCAGGCCTGCTTGGCCTTCTGCTGTGAAGCGAGGCCGAAGGCGTCGATGTCCTCGCGAGTGATGCCGCGGCGCTTGGCAATCCGCTCGGCGGCTGTGAACTGGTCGGGCAAGTCGATGTCCCACGACTCGGGCCGCAGGATCCCCCGGTCCGGGCCGGCGTTGGCGCCGAGGCCCACCCGGCTCATCGCCTCGATGCCGCAGGCGATGCCGACGTCGATCGCGCCCGCCGCGATCAGCCCGGCGATCAGCCCGTTGGCCTGCTGTCCGCTGCCGCACTGACAGTCAACCGTCATCGCGCCCACGTGCTCGGGCAGACCGGCCACCAGCCACCCCACCCGGGTGATGTTGTTGGACTGCTCGCCGAACTGGGTGACGCAGCCGCCGATGACCTGTTCGACGAGGCCCGGATCGATGCCGGCCTTCTCGACGAGCGCCTTCTGGGTTAGGCCCAGCAGCTCGGTGGCGTGCAATCCGGACAGCCAACCATTGCGCTTGCCGATGGGGCTGCGGGTGGCTTCGACGATGACAGGGTTACCCATTCCGTCAGGCTAGAACACGTTTCATTACTCTGACAAGCTGCGATGCGCCCGCGCCTTTGATCTGCAGTGAAGGCATGTTTTACTGGCACTAGAACACGTTGCAATTGAGGAGAGCACACCTATGCCACCCCCCAATATTCCGGCCCAATTCGACTTCCTCGATCCGGACGTCAACCTCGCCGGTCTGCCCGTGGCCGAGCTGGCCGAGCTTCGCAAGTCAGAGCCGTTGCACTGGGTCGACGTCCCCGCCGGCTGCGGCGGTTTCGAGGACAAGGGCTACTGGCTCGTCTCCAAGCACGCCGACGTCAAGGAGGTCTCGCGGCGCAGTGACGTCTTCTCCAGTTGGCAGAACGGCGCGATCCCGGTCTGGCCGCAGGAGATGACGCGCGAATCGGTCGAGATGCAGCGCGCCGTCATGCTCAACATGGACGCGCCGCACCACACCCGCCTGCGCAAGATCATCTCTCGCGGTTTCACCCCGCGCGCCATCGGACGGTTGGAGGAGGAGCTCGCGCTGCGGGCGCAGAACATCGCCAAGACGGCGGCCGCCGAGGGCAGCGGTGACTTCGTCGAGCAGGTCAGCTGCGAGCTGCCGCTGCAGGCCATCGCCGGGCTGCTCGGCGTCCCCCAGGAGGACCGCGACAAGCTGTTCCGCTGGTCCAACGAGATGACCGGTGGCGAGGATCCCGAGTTCGCCGACGTCGATCCGGCGCAGTCGTCGATGGAACTCATCATGTACGCGATGGCGATGGCCGACGAGCGGGGCAAGAACCCGACCGACGACATCGTCACCACGCTCATCCAGGCCGACATCGACGGCGAGAAGCTCTCCGACGACGAGTTTGGCTTCTTCGTCATCATGCTGGCCGTGGCCGGCAACGAGACCACCCGCAACTCGATCACCCACGGCATGATCGCGCTGGCGAACAACCCGGACCAGTGGGAGCTCTACAAGCGGGAGCGGCCGTCCACCGCGGCCGACGAAATCGTCCGTTGGGCTACGCCGGTGTCGGCGTTCCAACGCACCGCGCTGGTGGACACCGAGCTCGCCGGCGTGCCGATCAAGAAGGGTCAGCGGCTGGTGCTGTCCTACCGGTCGGCGAACTTCGACGAGGACGTGTTCGACGATCCGTTCACGTTCAACGTGTTACGCGACCCGAACCCGCACGTCGGCTTCGGTGGCACGGGCGCGCACTTCTGCATCGGCGCGAACCTGGCCCGGATGACGATCAACCTGATCTTCAACGCGGTCGCCGACCACATGCCCGATCTCACCCCCGTCGGCGAACCCGAGCGGTTACGGTCGGGATGGCTCAACGGGATCAAGCACTGGCAGGTCGACTACACCGGCGCACGCGCCTAACCCGGATCGGCAACCCCAAGGAATCAAGGAGGATTCGGGTGGACTTCAGTCCTGACGAGGGACAGCTGGCCGTCGCCGACGTCGTGACGTCTGCGCTCGACCGGGACAACGACTGGAACGCGCTCGTCGCCGGAGGTGTCCTGGCGTTCGGAGTGCCCGAACGCCTCGGCGGCGACGGCCTAGGACTACCCGAGATCACGTCGGCGCTCACCGAGATCGGTCGGCACGCGACGGTGAGCCCGGCGCTGGCGACACTGGGCTTCGGTCTCATCCCGTTGCTGGATCTCGCGTCCGACGAGCAGCAGGATCGCTTCCTGGCCGACGTCGCCGCGGGCGGCATCCTGACCGCGGCGCTCAATGAACCGGGTACGTCACTGCCGGAGCTGCCGTCGACCCGGCTGACCGATGGCCGACTGTCCGGCACCAAGGTTGGTGTTCCCTATGCGCAGCAGGCGAATTGGATCATCGTCACGACTGACGGCGGCGTCGTCGTGGTGTCACCAACGGCCGATGGCGTGACGCTGGTCAAGACGCCCTCGGCCAACGGGTCCGAGGAATACGCCGTCACGTTCGCCGACGTCGAGGCCGCGGAGTCCGACGTGCTGGCCGGTACTCAAGCCGTCCGGCGCATCAACCAGCTGGTGCTGGCATCGATCGGTGCGTTCGCGGCAGGCCTCGTCGCGGGCGCCCTGCGGTTGACTGCGGACTACGTCGCCAAGCGTGAGCAGTTCGGCAGGCCGCTGTCGACGTTCCAGACGGTGGCCGCCCAACTGGCCGAGGTGTACATCGCCTCCCGTACGATCGCCTTGGCGTCGACGTCGGTGGTGTGGCGGCTCGCCGAGGGGCGTGACGCCGACGCCGACTTGGACGTCCTCGGCTACTGGCTCACCTCGCAGGCGCCGCCCAACATGCAGACCTGTCACCACCTGCATGGCGGCATGGGCATGGACATCACGTACCCGATGAACCGGTACTACTCCACCGTGAAGGACCTCACCCGACTGCTGGGTGGTCCGGCGCATCGTCTCGACCTCGTAGGAGCCTGATGTTCATCGAATTGACCCCCGAGCAGCGGCACCTGCAGGCCGAAATGCGGGAGTACTTCAGCAATCTCATCTCTCCCGACGAAGCCAAGGAGATGGAGGTCGACCGGCACGGCAAGGCCTACCGGGCGATCATCAAGCGGATGGGCTCCGACGGGAAACTCGGCGTCGGCTGGCCGAAGGAGTTCGGCGGCCACGGCTTCGGACCGATCGAGCAGCAGATCTTCGTCAACGAGGCGGCACGGGCCGACGTGCCCCTGCCCGCGGTCACGCTGCAGACCGTCGGACCGACCCTTCAGGTGTATGGCACCGAACTGCAGAAGAAGAAGTTCCTGCCCGCCATCCTGGCCGGCGACCTTCACTTCGCCATTGGATACTCCGAGCCCGAGGCGGGCACCGACCTGGCCTCGCTGCGGACCAGCGCGGTGCGGCACGGCGACGAGTACATCGTCAACGGCCAGAAGATCTGGACCACCGGCGGTCACGACGCGGACTACCTGTGGTTGGCCGTCCGCACCGACCCGGATGCCGTCAAGCACAAGGGCATTTCGATCCTGATCGTCGACACGTCCGATCCCGGTTACTCCTGGACGCCGATCATCCTGTCCGATGGTGCGCACCACACAAACGCCACCTACTTCAACGACGTCCGCGTGCCGGTCGAGATGCTCGTCGGGGAGGAGAACGCCGGCTGGCGGCTGATCACCACCCAGTTGAATCACGAGCGCGTCATGCTCGGACCGGCGGGCAAGGTGGCCGGCATCTACGACCGGGTGCACACGTGGGCGTCCAAGCCCGGCGGCAACGGCGTCACGCCGATCGACCACGACGACGTGAAGCGCGCGCTCGGTGAGATCCGCGCAATCTGGCGCATCAACGAGTTGCTCAACTGGCAGGTGGCCGCCGGCGGCGAAGAGATCAACGTCGCCGACGCCGCAGCGACCAAAGTCTTTGGCACCGAACGCATTCAAAAGGTGGGCCGGCTGGCCGAGGAGATCGTCGGCAAGTACGGCAACCCGGCCGAACCGGACACGGGCGATCTGCTCGAGTGGCTCGACAGCCAGACCAAGCGCAACCTCGTCATCACCTTCGGCGGCGGTGTGAACGAGGTGATGCGCGAGATGATCGCGGCGTCGGGCCTGAAGGTTCCGCGGGTTCCCAGGTGACGGTCCAGGACATCCAGGCGGCCGCGGAGCGAGTCAAGGCGCAGGGCCGTAGCACGCCGCGCGTGGGCCGGCATCCGGTCAATCAACCGATGATCGACCACTGGACCGACGCCCTCGGCGACGCCAACCCGATCTACCACGACGAGGTGGCGGCCAGGGCAGCCGGTCACCCGGGCGTCGTCGCACCGCCGGCCATGATCCAGGTGTGGACGATGATGGGTCTCGGTGGCGTCCGCCCCGACGACGACCCACTCGGCAAGATCATCGAATTGTTCGATGACGCAGGCTATGTCGGTGTCGTGGCGACCAACTGCGAGCAGACCTACCACCGCTACCTGCGGCCAGGCGAGGAGGTCAGCGTCGCCGCCGAACTGACCGACGTGGTCGGCCCCAAGCAGACCGCTCTCGGCGAGGGCTTCTTCATCAATCAGAAGATCACCTGGCTCAGCGGCGATGACGGGAACGAGCCGGTCGCCGAGATGAATTGGCGCATCATGAAGTTCATCCCGGGCGACAAGCAGGACGGGTCATCCGCGCCGTCGTCGGTCCCCGACGACCTCGATCCCGACGCGGCGATGCGGCCGGCGTCGTCGAAGGACACCACGTTCTTCTGGGACGGGGTGGGCGCCCACGAGCTACGCATCCAGAAGAAGTCCGACGGCACGCTGCAGCATCCGCCGGTGCCCGCGCTGTGGCTCGATAGGGACCAGCAGACCGACTACGTGGTGGCCAGTGGCAACGGCGCGGTATTCAGCTTCGTCGTGCACCACGCGCCGAAGGTCCCAGGCCGCACGCTGCCCTTCGTCATCGCCCTCGTCGAACTCGAAGAGGGAGTGCGCATGCTCGGTGAACTCCGCAACGTCGATCCGGCCTCGGTGGAAATCGGAATGCCGGTGCGCGCCATGTACATCGACTTCCCGGCCAACGACATCGGGCCGGCCTGGACCAACTACGCATGGGAGCCTGCTCTGTGAGTGCTGGATCTGACGTCGCCGCCGGAGCGGCTCCGGAGGTCGTCGAAGTAGGCACCAAGCTTCCCGAGTTGGTGCTGCACGCGGACCCGACGTTCATCGTGTCGACGGCCATCGCCACCCGCGACTACCAGGACGTGCACCACGATCGGGACAAGGCCCATGCCAAGGGTTCCAAGGACATCTTCGTCAACATCCTGACCGACACCGGCTTGGTCGAACGGTTCATCACCGACTGGGCCGGTCCGACCGCCAGGATCAAGTCGATCGGTTTGCGCCTCGGCGTGCCGTGGTACGCCTATGACACAGTCACGTTCACCGGAGCGGTCACCGCCGTCGAGGACGGGCTGATCACGCTGAAGGTCACGGGCAGCAACAGCCTTGGTGACCACGTGATCGCGAACGCCACGCTGACCATCGGCGAGGTCGCGTGAGCGGGCTGAGCGGAAAGGCCGCGATCGTCGGGATCGGAGCCACCGACTTCTCGAAGAACTCCGGCCGCAGCGAGTTGCGACTTGCCGCCGAGGCCGTGCTCGACGCGCTCGACGATGCAGGGCTGACGCCAGCCGACGTCGACGGCATGACGACCTTCACGATGGACAGCAACACCGAGGTCGCCGTCGCACGCGCCACGGGCATCGGTGACCTGAAGTTCTTCTCGAAGATTCACCACGGCGGTGGCGCCGCCTGCGCCACGGTGCAGCAGGCGGCGATGGCCGTCGCCACCGGCATCGCGGATTGCGTGGTGGCCTATCGCGCATTCAACGAGCGCTCGGGCATGCGGTTCGGGCAGGTGCAGATGCGGCTGGTCGAGAACGCCGACTCGACCGGAGTGGACAACTCGTTCTCGTATCCGCATGGATTGTCAACTCCCGCAGCTCAAGTCGCGATGATCGCCAAGCGGTACATGCATCTTTCGGGGGCGACGAGCAAGGACTTCGGCGCGATCTCCGTCGCCGATCGCAAGCATGCCGCCAAGAATCCGAAGGCGTACTTCTACGAGAAGCCGATCACCATCGAGGAGCATCAGGCCTCGCGGTGGATCGCTGAGCCGCTCCGGCTGCTGGACTGCTGCCAAGAGACCGACGGCGGCGTGGCGCTGGTGATCGTCTCGGCCGAGCGCGCCAGGGACCTGAAGAACCGGCCCGCGGTCATCGAGGCGGCCGCGCAGGGTGCCAGCCCGAATCAGTACTCGATGGTCAGCTACTACCGACCCGAACTCGACGGCCTGCCCGAAATGGGATTGGTGGGCAAGCAGATGTGGGCTCAGTCCGGGCTGCAGCCGACCGACATCCAGACGGCCATTCTCTATGACCACTTCACCCCGTTCACGCTCATCCAGTTGGAGGAGCTCGGCTTTTGCGGGTGGGGCGAGGCCAAGGACTTCATCGCCGACGGCGCCATCGAGGTCGGCGGCCGGTTGCCGATCAACACCCACGGCGGGCAGCTCGGTGAGGCCTACATCCACGGCATGAACGGCATTGCCGAGGGCGTGCGGCAACTGCGGGGGACGTCGGTGAATCCCGTGCCCGACGTCGAGCACGTGTTGGTGACGGCGGGCACCGGGGTGCCGACATCCGGTCTGATCCTGGGATAAGTTCTGCTCGGCCACCCCGCGCGGCGGCGGTAATCTCGACTCACGTAGCGCTACGCGAGGGAAGGAGAGCCGACACATGGGTGTTCCACCCGACAGCAGCCCATTCGGTTCTCAAACGGTGACTGGACCCGGGTGGCCGAACGTCGACGAGGAGGCGCTGGCATCGGCTGCGGCCTCCTATGAGGCGCTCGCGGCCAAGATCAGCGGTTCGGTGGTGCCGCAGCAGCAGGGTCAGCTGATGCAGCTGGCCGACCAGTGGAAGGGAACCGGAGCGTTGGCTGCCGGTGGCGAGGCCACCACCATCATCGCGGGCCACGAGACCAACGCTGCCCAGGCCGCTGCGATCGCACTCAAGTTGCGCAGCATGGAGGCCACCGTCGCCAAGACGAAGATGCTGGCGAACGCCACCGCCCAAGAAGTCCAGCAGGAGTGCGAGGCACTGTCGGCCATGCCGTTCGGCAATGCTCGAGAGCTGGTGCAAAGCCGCATCAAGATGGGTCTGTCGCAGAACATCGCGATGGTCAACGCCAATTCCGCCGAGCTGGCGTCGGGTCTTGGCGTGCCGCCCAACATCCCGAATCCCGGCGCACCGCCCGGGACGGCGCAGGCATCGCAGGCGGGCGACAAGGGTTCGCAGCAGGCGATGCAGATGATGATGCAGATGGGTCAGATGGCGATGCAGTTGCCGCAGCAGATTGGCGGCATGCTCGCCCAGGCGCCCCAGCAGCTGATGCAGCCGCTGCAACAGATCATGCAGCCGTTGCAGCAGTTGATGTCCGCGGGCGGCAAGGGCGGTGCGAGCAGTGCGTCGGTCCCGTCGCCGTTCTCGTCCTTCTCCAATCACCCCCTAGCCGGCGGATCGGGTGCGGGCGCGGGCGGCGGCATGGTCAAGGCGGCGGGGTTGCCGGGCTCGGGCGGCCTTCCACCCCAGTCGCCCGCACTGGCCAGCCTGGTCGGCAGCTCCGGCGACGTCGCGGTGCGGCCGGCGGGTGCCGGTAGTTCGGCGATCGGTGGCTTGGCGCCGGTGAGCGCGGGCGCCGGCGGGATGGGCGGCGGGATGGGGATGATGGGGCACCAGCGCGGTGAGAGCGGCGGTACCGGGGCGTCGCTGGCTGCCCCGCCACCGCTCGACTACGGGGAGGACGAGGTAGACGATGACTGGTGAGTCCGTGGGAGGTGGGTGCTGATGTCTCTGGATCCGATGCACACACCAGGCGCCCTGAACTGGGATCCCGCCAGTGTGGATCTGCCCGAGATTCCGCTGCTTCCGCCCGGCGAGGATGCGATGAGCATGACCATCGCCGGGGTGCTGCCGACGCTGACGGCGCCGATGGCGGCGAGCGTCGCGGCCCTGCAGGCGAAGGAGACGATGTTCTCCGGCAAGTTGGGGTCGGCCCAGTCGGCGTACCAAAATGCCGACGATCAGGGGGGACAGGCGGTCGGGCAGTTCGGTCAGATGCTGGGGCAGCTCGGGCAGCTCGGGCAGATGGCTGGGCAGGCGGGAGCTCCCGCGCAGCAACTGGGGCAGCAGGCCGGACAGTTTGGCTCGATGATTCAGCAGGCCATGCAGGCGGCCCAGGGTGGCGGCGGCTCCCAGCATGGCGGCGGCGCTTCTCAGCCCCGGTCCGTAGGCTCCCAGCCCGGCGGTTCGCAGTCCGGCAGCCAGTCGTCGGGGTCGGGCGCCCAGCCGTCAGCCGGTTCGCCGCAAGCGCGCGACGACGCCGCTGCCGACCGCGACGAGCGCGAGAGGGACGCCAGGGACGGTCGCGCCCCGCTCGACCGCGCCGCGGCCGGACCCGCGCCGCACGGCGCAGTACCCGCGCCGGTGGCGCCACCCGCCCGTGGAGCCGGTGACGACCTCGAACGCAGGCTGTGACCCCGCGCGACACACAGCCGCCCATGATTGCCGGAGCCATCGAGGCGTGGAGGGAGGCTGCACCCCGCGGGCAACCTCCCTCCAACCGAGGACCGTCGATGCCGAGCTAGCCGAGAACGCGGAGAATTCCGTTGCGGCCGTCACCGATGTTGACCGCCCCGACGTTACCGCCGCCGACCTGTACCAGCCCAAGGTTGCCGGTGCCGATGTTCGCCACGCCGCCGTTGAGCAAGCCGACGTTGGCGATTCCGCCGTTGAGGGTGCCGATGTTCGCGACGCCGGTGTTCGTACTGCCGAGGTTCGCGACGCCATTGTTGAACGATCCGCCGAGCAGGCCGTTGGCAACCCCGTGGTTGGCGATTCCCGGTAACAGCAAGTTGTTGGCGACGCCGGTGTTGCCGACTCCTCCGTTGAGGATGCCGCTGTTGCCGGTACCGCTGTTGAGCAGGCCGTTGTTGCCAGGTGTGAAGTTGAGACCGCTGTCGGCCGAGGCGGCTCCGGCGCCGACGAGGGCGATGGCCCCGGCGCCGACGAGAGTGGCACCGGAGATGAGTACTGAGCGGATCGATGGCATGGCATTCACCTTTGCTGCAGTGAGTCCGGACCCGCCCGACGGTAGACCGCGACGTCGGATCTGTAAACACTTTCAGCAAACAGATGTCACTTCACGTCAATTGACGCTATCGGCGTTTCCAAGATGGGAACGCGTATTGACTTAGACGGTGGTCAACTCCACGCCCGAGAGCACGACTGCATCGTCCCGACTCGGTGCGGTCAATACCGCCCGCAGTGTCCCGCCGTCCTTCCAGACCGTGGCCTTCAATGTCTCGCCGGGGTACAGCACGCCGGCGAACCGGGCACCGTAGGAAGCGACACGCGAGACGTCACCGTCGAGGAATTCGTCGACGAGCGCCTTCGCGCCGATGCCGTACGTACACAGGCCATGCAAGATCGGCTTGGGAAACCCTGCCGCCGAGGCGAATCCAGGGTCCGAGTGCAGCGGATTGCGGTCGCCGCACAGCCGGTACAGCAGCGCCTGTTGCGGCAGCGTTGGTATCGACAGCTCGGCGTCGGGTGCGCGGTCCGGTGGCTCGGCGGACGACGACGGGCCTCGCTCGCCGCCGAAGCCGCCCTCGCCGCGGGCGAAGATCGACCGCCTCTGGGTCCACAGCGGATCGCCGTCCGGGGTAGTGACCGTGGTCTCCGACCAGATCACCGCCGCCTTGCCCTTGTCCCAGATGTCGGTGAACCGGGTCACCGCGTGCCCCGTGCCCGACGGTGGGATGGGGCCCGGCACGGTGACCGCCTCGCTGGCGTGCAACACCCTCGACAGCTCGATGTCGATGCCGGGAAACTGCACCGTCGGAGCCTTGGTCATATGGAAGCTCTGCGCGACGCTGCCGAACGTCGGCAATACCTGAGGGGTGTCGTCGGTCAGGTAGCGGAGCTCGCGCTCGTCGAGTGGATCCGCTCCCGCGCCCAGACCGAGGTGATACAGCTGCACATCGCTGCTGCTCCAGGAGAATTCGACCGGTGGAAGCTCGGCGCCGAGGGCCTCGTCCAGGTTGATCGGCACGTCAGGGCGCCCCGGACCCGGTGGCGGCTTCGGATGTCGCCGCCGGGGCGGCTCCGGTGTCGGATGTCGCCGCCGGGGCGGCTCCGGTGTCGGATGTCGCCGCCGGGGCGGCTCCGGCCAGGTGCAGGGCGGCGAGATAGCCGAATGTCATTGCGGGACCGATTGTTCCGCCGGGACCCGGATAGGTGTGCCCCATCACCGGGGTGCTGGCGTTGCCCGCGGCGTACAAGCCCGGGATCGCCGAACCGTCGTCGCGCAGCGCCCGGCCGTGGACGTCGGTGCAGATCCCACCCTTGGTGCCGAGATCGCCGGGGACCATCTTGGCGGCGTAGAACGGTCCATGGCTGATCTCGCCCAGGTTGGGGTTCGGCTTGTTGGTCGGGTCGCCGTAGTAACGGTCGTAGGCGCTCTCGCCGCGATGGAAGTCCGCGTCGACGCCGGTGCGAGCGAAGCCATTGAATCGTTCGACCGTCGCGCTGAACGCGTCGACCGGCAGGCTCGTCTTCTGGGCCAGCTCTTGGAGGGTGTCGGCCTTCACCACGACGCCCGACTCCAGCCACCGCTTCGGAATGCGCTGTCCCGGTTGAAGTCCCGCGAAGATGTAGCGGTCGCGGTACTGCTGGTCGAACACCAGCCAGGCGGGTACGTTCTCACCAGGACCGGCGCCCTGACCGTACTGGCCGCCGTACATCCGGTGGCAGGCCTCGACGTAGGGCATCGATTCGTTCATGAACCGCTGGCCCGAGGTGTTGACGATGATCGAGCCAGGGGAGTTGCGCTCCGACAACGCGAACCACGGTGCACCGACCAGCGGAACGGTCGGGCCCCACCACGCGTCGTCCATGAAATCTAGTGCAGCTCCGAGCTTTTCAGCCGCCTGGATGCCGTCACCGGTGTTGGCGACCGCGCCGACGGTCCACTCGGTCGTGATTGGCGCCCGCTGGTACTTCACCCGCATCTGCTCGTTGTGCTCGAATCCGCCGCTGCCGAGGATGACGCCGCGGCGGGCGCGAATCAGCCGGGGCTCGGCGCTCTCCGGTTCGGTGGTGTCGCGGACGTAGATCCCACGCACGACGCCGTTCTCCACGTAGAGGTCGGTCAGCGCGGTGTTGAGGGCGACCGGCACGCCTGCCGTCTGCAGACCGATTCGCAGCGGTGCAATCAGGGCGCGCCCCATGCCGACGAGGTTCTTGCCCGTTGCCTTGGCCCACGTCGCCCGGATGCCGACCTTGAGGCTGCGCAGCACCCCGCGAGGGTGCCGCTTGAGCTGGTTGAGCCGGACGTAGTCCTGCTGCATGACCACCATGTTCATCGGCACCTTGCCGTACGGCGGCTCCAGGCCCGCCTCGTCGGGGCCGAGCTTCTTGGCATTGAAGGGTTTCGGCTCGACGGATCGCCCCGTTGGCTTGCCGCCGGCCGCCTCCGGGTAGTAGTCGGAGTAGCCAGGCACCCAGCACAGCTTCAGCGGCGAGTTCCTCAACACGAAGGACAGCATCTCCGGACCGCGGTCGAGATAGGTGTCGATGCGCTCCGGTTCGACTACGTCGCCGATGATGGTGTGCAGGTAGGTGCGGGCCGCATCCGCGGTGTCCTTGACACCGTCCCGTTTAAGCACTTCGTTGTTCGGAATCCAGACGCCACCACCCGATCGCGCGGTGGATCCTCCATAGTGCGGCGCCTTTTCAACGACTAGGGTCGAGAGGCCCTGATGGGCGGCGGTGAGTGCCGCGACCATGCCGGCGGCGCCGCTACCGACCACGACGACGTCGTACTCCTGTTGGGTCATGTAGAACACGTTATAGAATTGCGCGGCCGACCCACAACTGTGCCGGTCGACGAAACGAGGGGACTTCACCGATGTTGTCGTCCGAGGTACGGGATGAGCTGGCTGCGGAGCTGGCTGAGGCTGAGCGAAGCAAGGTGCCGTTGAAACCGTTGACCGACGGTGTTCCCGGCATGGACGTGGTCGATGCCTACGAGATCCAGTTGATCAACATTCGGCAGCGGGTGGCTGAGGGGGCCCGGGTGATCGGGCACAAGGTGGGCCTGTCTTCGGAGGCGATGCAGAAGATGATGGGCGTCGACGAGCCGGATTACGGGCATCTGCTCGACGACATGGAGGTCTTCGAGGACGTCCCCGTGCCGGCAGGCCGCTTCCTATACCCGCGGGTGGAGGTCGAGGTGGGTTTCATCCTGGCCGACGACCTGCCGGGGGAGGGGTGCACCGAGGACGACGTGCTGGCCGCGACGGCGGCGTTCGCTCCGTCGATCGAGTTGATCGACACCCGGATCACCGACTGGAAGATCACGTTGTGCGACACGATCGCCGACAACGCGTCGTCGGCGGGTTGGGTGCTCGGCACCGCGCGGGTGTCACCCAAGGACGTCGACATCCGCAGCATCGACGCGGTGCTGACCCGCAACGGCGAGGTGGTCGCCGAGGGGCGCAGCGACGCGGTGCTGGGCAATCCGGTCACCGCGGTCGCGTGGTTGGCCCGCAAGGTCGACCAGTTCGGGGTGCGGTTGCGGGCGGGGGACATCGTGCTCCCTGGTTCGTGCACTCGGGCGATCGATGCCTGTCCGGGCGATGACTTCGTCGCCGACTTCGCTGGGCTGGGTTCAGTCCACCTTTCGTTCGAATAGGAGCCGTCATGGGTGAGAAGGCAACCGTCGCGATCGTCGGGTCGGGCAACATCAGCACCGACCTGTTGTACAAGCTGTTGCGGTCGGACTGGCTGGAACCGCGGTGGATGATCGGCATCGATCCCGACAGCGAGGGTCTGGCGAGGGCTCGGAAACTGGGGCTCGAGACCAGTCACGAGGGGGTGGACTGGCTGCTCGCCCGGGAGGACAAGCCCGATCTGGTGTTCGAGGCGACCAGTGCCTACGTGCACCGTGACGCCGCGCCGAAGTACGCGGCGGCGGGTATCCGGGCGATCGACCTGACCCCGGCCGCGGTGGGGCCGGGAGTGATTCCGCCGGCGAATCTGCGCGAGCACCTCGATGCGCCGAACGTCAACATGGTGACCTGCGGCGGGCAGGCCACCATCCCGATGGTCTACGCGGTGACGCGCGCGGTGCAGGAGCAGGGTGGGCTGGTGCCGTACGCGGAGATCGTGGCGTCGGTGTCCTCGGCGTCGGCCGGGCCGGGCACACGGGCCAACATCGACGAGTTCACCAAGACCACCAGCCGCGGGGTGGAGGTGATCGGCGGCGCCAAGCGCGGCAAGGCGATCATCATCCTCAACCCGGCGGAGCCGCCAATGATCATGCGCGACACAATCTTCTGCGCCATCCCCGAGGACGCCGACCAGGACGCGATCACCGCGTCGATCAAGGACGTCGTCGCGCAGGTGCAGACCTACGTACCCGGCTACCGGCTGCTCAACGAACCGCAGTTCGACCCACCGTCGGTGCACTCGGGCGGGCACGCGTTGGTCACCACCTTCGTCGAGGTCGAGGGTGCCGGGGACTACCTGCCGGAGTATGCGGGGAACCTGGACATCATGACCGCCGCGGCGACCAAGGTCGGCGAGGAGATCGCCAAGGACGTACTGCGTGCCACCGGCGATGAGCGCTTGCGCGAAGAGCAGACGGTTTCAGGAGGCCACGCATGAGTGACATCTTCTTCAACCCGGTGTGGGACGTGCGGATGACGGACACGTCGCTGCGTGACGGGTCCCATCACAAGCGGCATCAGTTCACCAAGGACGAGGTGCAGTCGATCGTCGCGGCGCTGGACGCCGCCGGGGTGCCCGTCATCGAGGTCACCCACGGCGACGGCCTGGGCGGGTCGTCGTTCAACTACGGGTTCTCCAAGACCCCGGAGCAGGAGTTGATCAAGCTGGCCGCCGAGACGGCCACCGACTCGAAGATCGCGTTCCTGATGCTGCCGGGGGTGGGCACCAAGGAGGACATCAAGGAGGCGCAGAACAACGGCGGGTCGATCTGCCGGATCGCCACGCACTGCACCGAGGCCGACGTGTCGATCCAGCACTTCGGGTTGGCCCGCGAACTCGGCTTGGAGACCGTGGGCTTCCTGATGATGAGCCACACCATTCCCCCGGAGAAGCTCGCCGCCCAGGCCCGGATCATGGCCGACGCCGGCTGCCAGTGTGTCTACGTCGTGGATTCGGCGGGCGCGCTGGTGCTCGAAGGGGTGGCCGACCGGGTGGCGGCGCTGGTCGCCGAACTCGGATCGGATGCACAGGTCGGCTTTCATGGCCACGAGAACCTCGGCCTGGGTGTCGCGAACTCGGTGGAGGCGGTCCGGGCGGGTGCCAAGCAGATCGACGGCAGCACGCGGCGCTTCGGGGCAGGCGCGGGCAACGCGCCGGTCGAGGCGATGATCGGGGTGTTCGACAAGATCGGGGTGAAGACCGGCATCGACTTCTTCGAGATCGCCGATGCCGCCGAGGACGTCGTGCGTCCGGCGATGCCCGCCGAGTGCCTGCTGGACCGCAACGCGCTGATCATGGGCTACTCGGGGGTGTACTCCAGCTTCCTCAAGCACGCCATCCGCCAGTCCGAGCGGTACGGCGTGCCGGCGCACCAACTGCTGCACCGGGCCGGGCAGCGCAAGCTCATCGGCGGCCAGGAAGACCAGCTCATCGACATCGCCCTGGAGATCAAGCGGGAGCAAGAGGCGGCGACTTCCTAAGTCGCCGAGGGTGGGTCGTCAACAACCCCTCTCGGTGTTCCACTCACCACCCGCACGGGCGACGGCTTGCCAGCCAAGCAGGGCAAGATGGGCCCGTGACCGCGGCCCCGCCTCAGCTCCGGCGGCGCGTCGGATCCCTTGAGGTCCTACTCGTCGGCCTGATCGTGCTGGCGCTGTCCGCGGGTGCGGTCAGCGCGTTCGTCGCCGGCAATCCCGACCTGAGCACGGCCGCGACGGTGTTCTGCGGCGTGTTCGTCCAGGCGCTGCCGTTCCTCGTGCTGGGGATCGTCGTCAGCGGGTTGATCGCCGCGTTCGTCAGCGCCGGCAGGCTTGAACGCTGGCTACCTCGTCGGCCCGCTCTGGCCGTGGCGGTCGCGGGTATCGGCGGCGCCGCGCTGCCCGGGTGCGAATGCGGCTCGGTTCCCGTCGCGCGCAGGCTGTTCGGTCCGGGCACCAACGGCGCGGCGGCTCTGACGTTCATGCTGTCGGCGCCGGCGATCAACCCGGTCGTCCTCGTCGCCACGGCGGTGGCGTTCCCTGGCCAACCGGCGATGGTGCTGGCGCGGTGCGTGGCCTCACTGCTCACCGCCGTCGCGATGGGTCTGCTGTGGTCGCGGTTCGGCAAGGACGAATGGGTGACCCGGGGGCTGCCGGAGCCGGCCGCCGACGGCTCGTCGCGGTGGACGGTGTTCACCGAGGCCGCCCGGCACGACTTCCTGCAGGCGGCGTCCTACCTCGTGCTGGGAGCAGGGGCAGCGGCGGCACTGCACGTGTTGGTGCCGGCGTGGTTGTTCGAGCACCTCGCAGGCAACCTCGTGGTCGGGGTGGTCACGATGGCGCTGCTGGCGGTGGTGCTGGCGCTGTGCTCGGAGGCCGATGCGTTCGTCGTCGCCAGCCTGACCATGGTGCCGCTGGTGCCTCGGCTGGTCTTCCTGGTCGTCGGGCCCGCGATCGACGTGAAGCTGTCGGCGATGCAGGCGGGCATGTTCGGCCGCAGCTTCGCCGTGCGCTTCGGCCCTGCCACCTTCGTCGTAGCCGCCGCGATCGCGACGATCGTCGGCGTGGCGATCCTGGGCGCCGGCGCGTGAGTCGGAGCACCCAAAGTCTCGTCCTGCTGCTGGTCGGCCTGAGTGCGGCGGTCATGCTCATCAAGGGCACCTATCTCAACTACGTCAAGCCGGGTCTGCTGCCGTGGCTGATCATCGCGGCTGCGGTTCTGGTCGTGCTGGGGGCGGTCGCCCTCGTCCGCGACGTGCGGCACGGTGCGGTCGGCGATCCGCACGAGCACGGCCACCACCACCAATCGTGGCTCGGCTGGCTGCTGCTGATCCCGATCGCCATGGTCGCCTTCGTCGTGCCGCCGCCGCTCGACGCGCGCGGCGCCACTCCGGCTGCCGTCAGCGCGCCGCAGCGCCGACCCTTTCCGCCGCTGCCCGGCGGGGACGCCCCCACGCTGTCGCTGCCCGAGGTGGTGATGCGGGCGGCAGCCGACTCGACGAATTCGCTTGCCGGACGGACGATTACCCTGACCGGCTTCACGTTGCGCCGCCCGGACGGCGTCGACCTCGGCCGGGTGGTGATCGTATGCTGTGCGGCCGACGCTCAACTGGCGCGCGTACACCTGACCGGGCCGGCGGCGGCCGCCGCAGCCCGCCAGCCGGAGGACACCTGGTTGCGCATCGAGGGACAGATCGTGCCCGGCTCGTCGCATGCCGAGGACGGGTTCATCCCCACCATGACGGTCGCCAATATCGCTGCCATCGACAAGCCGGCCAATACCTATGCCTACTGAGTTCCCCGGTTTCGCCGACGAGGGCTTCGGACCGGTGGCCGACGCGTTCGTCGACAACTTCCGTCGCGGCACCGAGATGGGAGCGGCGTGCGCGGTCCATCACGACGGTCGCCTGGTCGTCGACCTGCATGGCGGTATCGCCGATTCCGACACCGGCACGCCGTGGACGACCGACACCCTGACCATCGGATTCTCCGTCTCCAAGGGTCTGATGGTGCTCTGCGGATATCTAGCCGCGCAGCGCGGGCTGCTCGACTTCGATGCGCCGGTCGCCACGTTGTGGCCGGAGTTCGCGGCGAGCGGCAAGGGCGACATCGTCATTCGTGACGTATTTGCCCACCGCGCCGGCCTGATGGCGTTGGACGTCGACCTGACCCTCGACGACGTGCTGGCCTGGACCCCGGTGATCCGGGCGATCGAGGATCAGCGACCGCTGTGGACCCCGGGCACCACCTTTGCCTACCATGCGCTGACGTTCGGCTGGCTCACCGGCGAAATCCTGCGCCGGGCAACAAGTCTCAGCCCAAGTGCGTTGCTGGCCGACTACCTCACCGATGTTCTCGGCGTGAACGCCTGGATCGGACTGCCGGCGGACCAGGAATACCGGGTGGCGCAGATGCACGCGCCGCGGTCGCGAATCCTTCGCACCGGCTACCGCGCCATGCCGGCGGTGCTGCGTCGCATCGGCAAGGCGCCCGCGGTGCGCGCCGTCACGCTCGGCGCGGCGTTTCCGTTCTCTCTGATCGACGGCTGCGCCGGCGACTTCAACACACCCGCCGTGCACGCCGCCGAGATCCCGGCCGCCAACGCCATCCTCGACGCCCGCGCGTTGGCGACCATCTACGGCGCGGCGGTATCACCCGTGGCCGGCGCACCGTTGCTGTCGGCTGCCTCGATCGCCGATGCCGTGACCGTTCGGTCGGCGGGCGACGGCTGGCGCGGCGCGCTGACTGCTCCGGGAATCCGCTTCTCGACCGGTTTCATGGTCAATGGCATCCCGTTCCGGCCGCTGCTGTCGGACTCCTCCTTCGGGCACGACGGCGCCAGCGGCAGTCTCGGCTTCGCGGACGCCGACAGCCAGACGGGCTTTGGCTACGTCAACAACCTCATCGCACCGCGGGATCACCGGGCGAACGACCTCACCGCGGCGCTCCGGCGCTGCCTCGGCGTCTAGGGCGTCGGACCGAACCGGCACGATGTACGGCATGAGTTCCCCCCGTCGCTTCGCTCGCCGCGAACCTTCCTCCCGTCGCTTCGCTCGCCCCGAACCTTCCTCCCGTCGCTTCGCTCGCCCATGACGACCCCAACCCGCGCCGACGCCCAGAGCATCCTCGAGCAGTTGGCCGGACCGCACGCCATCCTGCGCGACGATCAGTGGACGGCCATCGAGGCGCTCGTCGTGCAGCGCCGCCGCGCGCTGGTCGTGCAACGCACCGGTTGGGGCAAGTCGGCGGTGTACTTCATCGCCGCCAAGCTGCTGCGCTCCGAGGGGCACGGTCCCACGGTCATCGTCTCGCCGCTGCTGGCACTGATGCGCAACCAGGTGCAGGCGGCGGATCGGGCCGGCGTCCGGGCGGCCACCATCAACTCGAGCAACGTCACCGACTGGGACGAGATCCACGACCGGGTCCGGGGCGGCGACCTCGACGTCCTGCTGGTCAGCCCGGAACGCTTGAACAATCCCGACTTTCGCGACCAGGTGCTACCCGCATTGGCGCACGATGCCGGCCTCGTCGTGGTCGATGAGGCGCACTGCGTATCGGACTGGGGCCACGACTTCCGGCCGGACTACCGGCGCATCCGCACGCTCATCGCCGAACTCGGCACCGACGTGCCGGTGCTCGCCACCACGGCCACCGCCAACGACCGCGTCGTCGACGACGTGGCGAGCCAACTCGGGGTCGGCGGGCGGGACACTCTGGTGCTTCGCGGTGGACTGGACCGCGAGTCGCTGCGGCTGTCGGTGGTCAAGGCCGGCAACCCGGCCCAACGAGCGGCTTGGCTTGCGGCACACATCGATTCGCTACCGGGCTCGGGAATCGTGTACACGCTGACGGTGGCGCAGGCGAACGACGTCGCGGCCCTGTTGCGCGATCAGGGCCACACGGTGGCGGCCTACACCGGAGCCACCGAGACCTCGGAGCGCGAACAACTGGAGGCGGATCTGCTGGGCAACCGCGTCAAGGCGCTGATCGCCACGTCGGCGCTCGGAATGGGTTTCGACAAGCCGGACCTCGGGTTCGTGGTCCACCTCGGCGCGCCATCCTCACCGATCGCCTATTACCAGCAGGTCGGCCGCGCGGGGCGGTCGACGGCCAGCGCCGAGGTGGTGCTGCTGCCAGGGCACGAGGACCAAGACGTCTGGCGCTACTTCTCCTCCGTCGCCTTTCCCTCGGAAGCCATGGTGCGCAACGTGATCGATGCGCTGGAGCTGGAGCGGCCACAGTCGACGCCCGCGCTGGAGCCGCTCGTCGACCTGGGTCGGACGCGGCTGGAGATGGTGTTGAAGGTGCTCGACGTCGACGGCGCGGTCCGTCGTGTGAAGGGCGGTTGGGTCGGTACCGGGGTGCCGTGGGAGTACGACGAGGCCCGCTATCGGAAGCTCGACGAGGCACGCAAGCGTGAGCAACAGGCGATGCTCGACTATCAGGTCACCGACGGCTGCCGGATGGCGTTCCTACGCGGTCAACTCGACGACCCGGAGCTGACCCCCGGGGAGCGGTGTGGCCGCTGCGACAACTGCACCGGCAACCAGTACGACGCCTCGGTCGACGCCTCCTCGGCCGAGGACACCCGCCAGCGATTGATGCGGCCTGGCGTCGAGATCGCACCCCGCAAGCAGTGGCCGTCCGGCCTGGCGAAGCTCGGAGTCAATTTGAGCGGCAAGATCGGCGACGGCCCGGAGCCGGGGCGGGTGATCGGGAGGCTGACCGACCTTGGCTGGGGCGCTCGGCTGCGGCGGCTGCTCGACGAACCGGACGCAGAGGTCTCCGAGGACGTCGTGCAGGCGGCGGTGAAGGTGCTGGCGTCGTGGAACTGGACGACCCGGCCCACGGCCGTGCTGGCGATGGACTCCGACCGGCATCCGGTGTTGATCGGTTCGCTTGCCCGCGAACTCGCGCGCCTCGGCCGACTGAGGGACCTAGGCACGCTGCAGTACGCGCCGGGCCGCCGGCCGGTCACCGCGGCCAATTCTGCGTACCGGGTCGCGGCGCTCTCGGGGGCGTGGCTGCCGCCCGACCCGTCGGTGCTCGCCGACGCGGGCGGACCCGTGCTGTTGGTCGACGACATGACCGACACCGGGTGGACGCTGACGATGGCGGCGCGCGTCGTGCGGGAGGCGGGTGCGACGGCAGTCCTTCCGTTCGCGTTGGCGAGCACCAGCTAGCTCGTTTGCCACATCCGTAACACGACGTCACGTTTTGGCGACGTTATCTTTCAACGGCTCGATCACCACCGCGGTGCGAGTCCGACCGAAGGAGCCCGTTCCATGACCCGTGCCGTCACCGTGACTCGTCGCACCGCGGTAGGAGTGTTCGCCGCAGTCGCCGCCTGCGCGGCGCTGACCCTTCCCGCTGCGAGTGCGGACCCCGCCGAACCTGGCGGCCCGACGACGGAGACCACCCCTGTCGCCTCGGTCGCCGCGCCCTCCCTCGCTGCCGACGACTGCAACGCCGCCGGACTGGCCAAGACCATCAGCTCCGTCACGGCCGATCTCAACGTGTACTTCGCGGCGCATCCGGATGCCAACCAGGCGTTGATCGATGCGGCGCGGCAGCCGGCGTTCAGTGCGGTCGGACGGTTCGACGACTACTTCAAGGAGCACCCCGACGAGGCCGACGCGCTGCGCGGGATCCAGGCCCCGCTGGGCGGCTTCAAGGACCGTTGCGGTTTGCAGGTCGCTCCGACCGACGCCCTGGCTGTGCTCGCCGAGGTTTAGCGCGCACGAGTTCGCGTGAGTCACATGCTATTCGGGTCCAGTCACCGACTCGACGTGCCCACCGAGCTGAGCGGTCAACGCGCGTGAGGTGAGCAGTAGCCCACGCGCGCGCTTGGCGATCTCTCCGTCGGTGAGAGCCCGACCGATTTGCAGCGACACCACCATCGCCTGCCTGCGGTGGTGATCGAACACGGGCGCGGAGATGACGCTGATGTCGTGGCGCTTCTTGGACCTCGTCGCGTCGGCCGGCGCCTCGCCGGCCAGGTAGACCCGCTCGCCGACGTCGGAGATCAGCTCGCCGAGGAGCGCCCGCAACTCCTGCGGCAGCGTGTTCGACATGCCCGCCATCAAGGCGTACAGCCGTCGTCCGCCAGGGGTCAGGCGCTCGACGAGATACCCCTGGCGACGGCATTCCGCGACGACGCGATCGAGGCGCTGCGAGTCGGTGCGCAACGGAATCGTCGGCTCCTTGGCCAGCCAATTGCGCAGGGCTTCGTCGTCCCAGAGCACGAACATGAGACCCACCGGCGGGGCGAACGGGTAGCTCTGGCCCACGCTGACCAATCCGCTCCTGCCCGCTGCGGTTCCGACGTCGGCGCTCCGCGGCCCGACGAGTTCCAGCAGGGTGATGCGGTCGTCGATCACCGCCGACAGCGCGGCGGTGGTGCCATACGTCGCTGCGAGCCGGCCCAGTTCCTCGCGTGCCGTCGGGCTCACCCGCATCGACTCCTGTGCCGTGTGCCCGAGCGAGATGAGCCGTGGGCCGAGGCGATAGGTCTTGTCGGCGGCGTCGCGGATCAGATAGCCGGATTCGGTCAGGGTGCTCACGATGCCGAGGCAAGTCGGTTTGCTCAAGTCGAGGCGACGCGCGAGATCCGACAGGCCGAACCGGTCGTGCGGATGCCGCGCCAGGAAGTCCAGGATGGCGACGACCCGTTCGGTCGGCGGGGAAACCCTGTCCGCCATACCGTCGCCTTCCCGCGCGCATTGACTCGGACTAGAACACGTTCTAGTGTCAGGTCGGAAAATGTACCAGATCGGTCCAATATTGGACCAGCATCGAATGCGGGAGACGGCGCAGCATGTACTCACAGCCCTTGGCCGACGCCATTGCCGAAGCCGAGGCGCTCGTCGCTGCCGCGCCCTTCATCGAAACCGAGGCCGACCTCCTCGAGGGTCTGCAGTACCTCGCCGGCTGCATCTCCGGCTGCACCCACGTCGCCTTCGACTACGACCGTGACCACCCGTTCCTGCACAGCGGCACCGGGCCGTTCACCAAGATGGGCCTCGACAACCCCGACACCATGTACTTCGGCACGCGGGTGCAACCGGGCCACGAGTACGTGGTCACCGGGCGGCGCGGCACCACCACCGACGTCAGCTTCCAACTGCTCGGCGGGGAGTACACCGACTCGGAAGTGCCGGACAGCGAGACGGCCTTCGACGACCGCAAGCTCGACATCGCCGGTGACGGTGCGTTCGAGTGGCGATTCACGCCGGCGACGCCCGCACAGTTGGTGATTCGCGAGGTGTACAACGACTGGTCGGCTCAACGCGGCACCTTCGCGATCGCCCGCACCGACACCGAGGGCACCGCACCGCCGGCGTTGACCAAGGAGATCATCGAGAAGCGCTACGCCGTGGCGGGGAAGCAACTCGTCCAGCGCGTCAAGACCTGGCTGCAGTTCCCGCAGTGGTTCTACACCGACGCGCCGGCCAACACGATGGTCCCCCCGCGGCTGACCCCCGGTGGCCTGGCCACGCAGTACTCGTCCGCGGGGCAGTTCGATCTGACCGAAGATCAGGCGCTGATCATCACGCTGCCGGTCACCGACGCGCCTTATCTCGGCTTCCAGCTGGGCAGCCTGTGGTACATCTCGCTGGACTACATCAATCATCAAACCTCGCTGAATGGTACTCAGGCACAGCCGGATCCGGACGGAAAGATCCGCATCGTCGTCTCCGACAAGAGCCCGGGCGTGACCAATTGGGTGGAGACGCTCGGTCACCGCAGGGGATACCTGCAGTTCCGGTGGCAACGAGTGTCTCGCGAGCTGACCGCGGCCGACGGCCCGACGGTCGAGTTGGTCGACGTCGATCAGGTGGCGACCGCGCTGCCGTACTTCGAGTCCAATGAGATCTCCGATGACGACTGGCGAGCGCGAATCGCTCTGCGGCAGAGGCAAATCGGCGAGAGAATGGTGGGATGACGATGACCGGACTCCTTGACGGCAAGGTCGTCGTGATCAGTGGCGTCGGCCCGGCTCTGGGCACGACGCTCGCGCGGCGATGCGCCGAGCAGGGCGCCGACCTGGTGCTGGCGGCGCGGACGGTGGAGCGCCTGGAGGACGTCGCCAAGCAGGTCACCGACCTCGGCCGGCGAGCGCTGTCGGTGGGCACCGACATCACCGACGAGGCGCAGGTCACCAACCTCGTCGAGGAGTCGCTGAAGGCCTACGGCAAGGTCGACGTGTTGATCAACAACGCGTTTCGGGTCCCCTCGATGAGACCGCTGGCCAACACCACCTTCGAGCACATGCGGGACGCGATCGAACTGACGGTGTTCGGCGCGCTGCGGATGATCCAAGGCTTCACCCCCGCACTCGCCGAGGCCAACGGATCCGTCGTCAACGTGAACTCGATGGTGGTGCGGCACTCGCAGGCCAAGTATGGCGCCTACAAGATGGCGAAGTCGGCGCTGCTCGCGATGTCGCAGTCGCTGGCCACCGAGCTCGGCGAGGAGAACATCCGCGTGAATTCGATTCTGCCCGGGTACATCTGGGGCGGTACCTTGCAGAGCTACTTCGAGCATCAGGCGGGCAAGTACGGCACCAGCGTCGACGACATCTACAAGGCCGCCGCCGTCAACAGCGATCTCAAGCGGCTGCCCACCGAGGACGAAGTCGCCTCGGCGATCCTCTTCATGGCGAGCGACCTGTCGAGCGGCATCACCGGCCAAGCCCTTGATGTGAACTGCGGGGAGTACAAGGCCTGATGAAAGCCGAATCATGAGCACCAGAACCGACGTCGGCACCATCGAGGATCTGCACGCGTCGGCCGTAAAGGCCTGCGGCCTAGCCGACTTTGGCGTCGACGACGACAACTACCGCGAAGCGCTCGGGGTGCTGCTCGAGTCGTTCCGCCGGGATGCCGAGCTGACCGAGTTCGGCAGCAAGATGCAGCGGTTCTTCGTGCGCAATGCCCTGGTGGCTCGATTGGTCTCGGAGGCCGCCTTCAAGCAATACCCGCAGTACGCCGACATTCCGATCGAGCGGCCGATCTTCGTGACGGGACTGCCGCGCACGGGCACCACCGCGATCCACCGGTTACTCACGGCCGACCCCGCGCACCAGGGTCTCGAGCTGTGGCTGGCCGAGTTCCCGCAACCGCGGCCGCCGCGCGAAACCTGGCCGCAGAACCCGGTGTTCCAGCAGATCGACGCCCAGTACAGCAAGGCCCACGAGGAGAACCCGGACTACACCGGGCTGCACTACATGACGGCCGACGAGGTGGAGGAGTGCTGGCAGCTGCTGCGCCAGTCGCTGCATTCGGTGTCCTACGAGACGCTGGCGCACCTACCGACATACTCGCAGTGGTTGTCTCAGCAGGACTGGACCAGGCCGTATCGCCGTCACCGCAGGAACCTTCAGCTGATCGGCCTCAACGACGCAGACAAGCGCTGGGTGTTGAAGAACCCCAGCCACCTGTTCGCCCTCGACGCGCTGTTCGCCACGTATCCCGACGCGCTGGTGGTGCAGTGCCATCGTCCCGCCGAGACCATCATGGCCTCGATGTGTTCGTTGGCACAGCACACCACCGAGGGCTGGTCGACCGTCTTTACCGGTGACGTGATCGGACAGGACTCGTTGGAGACGTGGTCGCGGGGACTGGAACTGTTCAATGCCGAACGCGCGAAGCATGATTCCGAGCAGTTCTACGACCTGGACTACTTCGAGTTGATCAAGGACCCGATCTCCGTCGTCGAGAAGATCTATCAGCGGTTCCACCTTGAATTGACCGACGCCGCAAGGGAATCCATGGCGGCCATGCACGCCGAGAGTCAGAAGGGGCCGAGGGCGCCCAAGCACACCTACTCGCTGGCCGATTACGGGTTGACCGACGAGCAGGTCAAGGACCGCTTCGCGGGACTGTGAGCCGTCGCCGGGCTAGCCGTCGCCGGGAGACGGTGCCGTCGACTCCTCCTCGAGGCAACCCTCCGCCACGGCGTGCCTGATGCTGTCGGCCAGTTTCGGGCACGATCGGCTGCGACTGCTGTCGCCCCCCTCGGCCCGGACTGCGGTGAACGTCGCGCAGCGCTGGGTTGCGTCGGTGCTCCACTGCACGGCTGTATGACTCACGCCGAGCTTCTTGACGGCGACGGTGACGTGGCAGAACCGGCAGTCGACGGGTGTCAGGCCCGCATTCAGATAGCGCTCGCGGTCCCGTTCGGAGGCGGCCCGCACGGCTGCGGCCCGCTCGGGATCGGTGGCGAAATCCGGTGCCTTGGACCAGCTTCCGGACGCCGGCTGGTTGCCGGCGGGATGGTCGTCGGTATCGTGACCGAGCAGGGAGAGCATCGAGCGCGCCAGCCGGTCGGCATCTGGCGCCGGAGTCATGTCGCCGGCTGTTCCTCTGCGCGCCTGCGCAGGTTCTCCTCTACCTCGACATGCCACTTCTCGTTGGCCGCGGTGGTGTCGACCTCGATCTCGAACCGGTCGGTCATATCCGGAGTGACGTCGGCGACGTCGACGTAGAACTGCTGATACCAGCGGCGCATCTGGTACACCGCCCCATCCTCTTCGACCAGCAGCGGATTGTCGATGCGCGTCTTGTGCTTCCAGATCTCGACGTCCTGCAGGAAGCCCTTGCTGACGCCCTCGGTGAACACCCGGGCCAGCTTGTCGGTGGTCTTCTCGTCCAGGCCCTTCGGCTTCTCGACCATCACGCCCCACTGCAGGACGAACGAATTCTGGGTCACCGGGTAGTGGCAGTTGATCAGGATGGACTCGGCCTTGAACCCGCCGTAGTTGTTGTGCAGCCAGTTGATCATGAAGGACGGCCCGAAGTACGACGCCTCCGAGTCCAGGTGCGCCTCGCCGTAGGTCGTGCCGAGGTCGTCGACGTCCGGCCGGCCGACGTTGTGCAGGTATTGCGAGGCGACATGACCTTCGAACACGTTCTTGAAGTACGTCGGCAACCCGAAGTGGATATAGAAGAAGTGCGCCATGTCGGTGACGTTGTCGATGATCTCGCGGCAGTTCGAGCCCTCGATCAGCATCGAGTTCCAGCGCCACTCGGTCCAGTCGTCGCTGCCGTACTCGGGCAGTTCCGGAATGCGGAGCTCCGGTGCCGGCGGGTTGCCCTCGTGGTCGTGCCAGACGTACAGCAGGCCGCTGCGGACGTCGGTCTCCCAGGAGCGGGTGCGAGCCAGGCGGGGGGTGCGCTTGGCATACGGCACCAGCTTGCACTTGCCGTCGCCGCCCCAGCGCCAGTCATGGAAGGGGCACGCGACCTCGTCACCCTTGATGGTGCCCTGCGACAGGTCGCCGCCCATGTGCCGGCAGTAGCCATCGAGGATCTTGAGGTCGCCCTTGGAGTCGGCGAAGACCACCAGTTTGGTGCCAAAGATCTCCACCGCGTGCGGCGTGCCGTCGTTGAAGTTCACGACCGGTCCCAGGCAGTGCCAACCGCGCGCATAGCGATCCGGCAGCGGCCCGGTGTCGATCTCGCGAATGCTCGCCGATACCGCGTTCGTCTCGGTACTCACGGTGCGCCTCTCGTTCGATTGCCCTCTAACTAGAACACGTTACAGTTTTGTCCACCTCGCGCGCAATGCGAATGCATCTACCTGCGGTATAACCAGACCATGCCGCTGTACGCCTTCGAGGGCCGATCGCCCGTCGTCGACCCGACCGCCTTCGTCGCTCCAACCGCCACCCTGATCGGAGACGTGCACGTGGAGGCGGGGGCGTCGGTCTGGTTCAACGCCGTGCTGAGAGCCGACTTCGCCCCGATCATCATCCGCGAGGGCGCCAACGTGCAGGACTGCTGCGTCCTGCATGCCCCGCCCGGCATCCCCGTAGACATCGGTCCAGGGGCGACGGTGGCCCACGGATGCGTCATCCACGGAGTCCACGTCGGCCAGGAGGCCGTCATCGCCAACCATGCCACCGTGCTCGACGGTGCCGTCATCGGTCGGCGGAGCCTGGTCGCGGCCCACTCACTGGTGACCGGCGGCACGAAGATTCCCGACGAGGTGTTCGTCACGGGAGCGCCTGCCAAGGTCCGCGGGCCGATCGCCGGCACGGGCGCGGAGATGTGGGTCAACGTGAACCCTGGTGCGTACCAGGACCTCGCTCGCCGGTACCTCGACGGGCTGGCGCCGATCGCCGAGTAGGCGCTACGGGTTGGCGAGCCCGATCCGCAACGCGATCTGCTGCATCTTCGCCACGTTCAGGACGAACGGATCCGTCGTGGCGTCTCCCGGCGCACTCTGGAACTCGAGCCGGACCAGCGCGGTGCCCTCGCTGAAGAAGGCCAGCGTGACGGCCTTGTCCCCGCCGGGTGACGTGCCGGTGACCATCACTCCGTCGGCGCCGACGGCCAGCGGGCGCGGCGCACCGCCGGCCACCAACGTCGGAAGGGTGCCGGAGGCTTGCTTGAGCGTGGCCGTCGCTGTCGCCGCATCCGGATAGATCAGGAACGTGTCGACGATCGCCCGGTTGTCCTTGTCGTTGACGAAGAACGCGCTGGCCCCGGTACCGCCGTTGGGGTTCGCCTCCCGGGACCGCTCGGCGAAGGTGTCCTCCGCGTCGGTGAGGTCCGCCGCGGTGAGCAGTAGGCGACGGTAATCGGTGGCGGCCGGCGCAGCCGCCGTCGTGGTCGACTTCGGCGCGTAGGGCACGGTTGGCAGGGTGGGCGCGGTGCTCTGCGCAGTGCCATCGTCAGCAGGGGCGCAGCCGCCGACGCCAACGACGAGCAGGACGGTCAGGGAGGCGACGACCTGACGGGGCGAGGGGTGTGTGAAAGTCATCTGATTCGGAGCAGATTGGGGATGAAGTCTCGACCAAGGCTACGCGACCGACCCCGTCCTAGACCCTTCGGGCGCTTGCCGCGGCCTTGTCCAGTTCCCAGTAGGCACGCAGTGCGACCATCTGACCGGCATCGTTGACGCGGTAGGTGAACACGCCATCGGCCACGACCCGGAATCCGCGCGCAGTGATCACGATGTAGCCGACGTTCGCCTCCTCATTGCCGCACTGAAACGTCTGCTCGAAGTGAAACTCGAGTTGGCTGGGCGCGATCGCCATGTCGTAGAACGCGGCGATCGCCTCCTTGCCGCGGTGGCCCTTGCCCTCGGGATCGAAGTGCGACGGGCCGATCGGATCCTCGACGACGGCGTCGTCGGCGAACACGGCCAGCCACGCGGTCTTGTCCCCGGCGATCGCGGCGTCGCGCGAACGCTTGCCCGCCAAGTGCACGGGCGCCTGGGGATTGGTCACCGCCATCGTCGTCAGCGCTTGTCCGCCGACACCACCCACATCGAGTAATACTGCGAGCCGCCTCCGTACGCATGCCCCAACGCCTTGCGGGCGCCATCGACCTGGTGGTCGCCCGCCTTGCCCATCACCTGGATCGCCGACTCGGCGAAGCGAATCATGCCCGAGGCGCCAATGGGATTGCTCGACAGCACACCACCGGAGGGGTTGAACGGAATGCGTCCACCGATCGCCGTCTCGCCGGCCTCGGTGAGCTTCCAGCCCTCGCCCTCGGCCGCGAAGCCCAGGTTCTCCAGCCACATCGGCTCGAACCACGAGAACGGAACGTAGACCTCGGCGACGTCGATCTCGTCGATCGGGGAGGTGATGCCCGCATCCCGCCATAGCGCGGCGGATGCGTCTCGGCCGGCCTGCGGATTGACCTGATCGCGGCCGGAGTAGGCCAGCGGCTCGGTACGCAGTGCGGTGGCGTGGATCCATGCGACGGGATGCCCGTCCGCGACGCGCGCGTCGGCGATCTCCTCGTTGCCGATCACCAGTGCGCAGGCACCGTCCGACGACGGGCAGGTCTCGTCGAAACGGATGGGATCCCAGAGCATTTGGGACGCCATCACCTTCTCCAGCGTGATGTCGGGCTGTTGCAGGTGAGCCAGAGGATTCTTCGCGCCATTGAGCCGATCCTTGACCGCGACCATCGCGCCGATGTGCGTCGGTGCACCGGAGCGCCGGATGTAGGAGCGCACGTGCGGAGCGAAGTAGCCGCCTGCTCCCGCACCGACCGGCTTGGTGAAGGGCACCGGAATGCTCAACGCCCACATGGCATTCGACTCGGACTGCTTCTCCCAGGCCATTGTCAGGACGCGCCGGTACTTGCCCGACTGCACCAGGCTGGCCGCGACGATGGCGGTCGACCCGCCAACCGAACCCGCGGTGTGCACCCGGATCAGCGGCTTGCCGGTCGCGCCGACGGCGTCGGCCATGAACAGCTCCGGCATCATCACGCCCTCGAAGAAGTCGGGGGCCTTGCCGACCAC
The DNA here is from genome assembly GCA_963846985.1 of uncultured Actinomycetota bacterium. Lineage (GTDB taxonomy): Bacteria > Actinomycetota > Actinomycetes > Mycobacteriales > Mycobacteriaceae > Mycobacterium. Next base: position 252,124 of record CAWJYC010000007.1, on the reverse strand, counting down.
CACGGCGTCGATGTCGTCGAACGTCGAGCCGGAATCCTCGAGGGCCCTGTCGATCGCCTCCCGGACCAGGCCGTTCATCGAGACGTCCTTGCGCTTGGCGACGTACTTCGTCTGCCCGGTGCCGAGCACCGCGGCCAGGTTGCCTGCCACTAGCTCTTCCCTTCCATGACCGCGACCAGATTCTGTTGCAGCGCTGCGCCACTGGTCGCGTGGGCCAGAACCCGCGAGGCGGCCCCGTCGAAGATGTGGCGGGCCGCGAAGCCGATGCGCTCCAGGCCGGTCGAGAACATCGGGTTGGCGGCCAACGCGCCGCCCGACGGATTGATCTTCGTCGAGCCGTTCAGCCCGATCGCCTCGGTGAGGATCAGCTGCTGATGGCTGAACGGCGCGTACAGTTCGGCGACCTCGATCGAGCTTGCGTCACCGCCGGTGGCCGCCGCTGCCGACGCGGCGGTCGACGGGGAGGTGGTCAGGTCTCGGGCGCCCAAGATCGGCGTCTCGACGCGGTGCTCGATGCCGGTGATCCAGGCCGGGTGCTTCCGAAGCTCGCGGGCCCGGTCGCCGGAGGCCAGCACGATCGCCGACGCTCCATCGGTGATCGGCGCAATGTCGTGCCTGCGCAGGGGATCTGCGAAGTAGGGCCGGTCGAGCAACTCCTCGATGCTCTGAGCCGGCTCGACGGAATCGGTGCGGCCGGCCGCGTTCATCGAGTCCAGCGCCACCTGCGCCATCTGTTGCGCCGTCCACTTGCCGGAGTCCAGTCCGAACCGCGCCTGCAAGCCGGCCGTCGACACGGCATCCGGCATGAGCGGAGCGACCGTGTACGGGTCGGTCTGCAGCGCCAGCACCCGGCGCAGCACGCCCGCCGACGACTTGCCGAAGCCGTAGACCAGTGCGGTGTCCACCGCACCTGTGAGGATCTTGATGTACGCCTCGTACAGCGCCCACGCAGCGTCCATCTCCACGTGCGACTCGTTGATCGGTGGCACCGCGCCGATCGAGTCGATCGCAGACAGGAACGAGAATGCCCGTCCAGCAAGATAATCGGACGATCCAGAGCACCAGAACCCGATGTCGGTCTGCTTGATGCCGAGGTCGGCATAGAGCTCGGCGAAACACGGCATGAGCATCTCCACGCCGTTGGTGGTGCCCTCGGTTCGACGGACATGCGGTGCATGCGCGAAGCCGACCACTGCTACCTCAATCATGCGCGATCCCGCTCCGCTTCTCGCTCGATGTCACTGAATCGCATCCCTTACTGGTGGTGCTTGTAGGTGTCGTAGTCGGCGTCGGGCTCACCCGTCGGCCGGAAGTAGTCGATGTTGTCGATGCCAAGGCCCCACTCCTCGCGGGGCTTCCACACCGCTTCGACCCGCATGCCCATCCGCACGTCGTCGGCGTCGATCTCGGTCACCAGGTGCAGAAAGGGGATGTCGGCACCGTCGAGCAGCACGTAGGCAGCGACGTACGGCGGCTTGATCCGCTGCCCGGCGAACGGGATGTTGATGATGGCGAACGTCGTCACCGTGCCCTTGTCGGGCAGCTCGATGAACTCGGTGAGCTGCTGGCCGGTGGCTGGATCCGCCTCTCGCGCAGGGAAGTACACCTTTCCGTTCGGTCCCGTCCTGGCGCCGACGAGCTTGCCCTCCTCCAGGGCGCGTAGGAAGGTGCTCTCCGGGAGCGATGCGGTGTGCTGGATCTCCATCGACGTCGGGACGACGAGCATCGTCACCGGGTCGCGGTCGTCGGCCTCGTCCTCCACCTCCTCCGGAGTGTCCCCGAGGGCGAAGTACGCGATGTCGGTGATCGCCCCCACCGTCTCGTCGGCCCAGTGCACGTGAACCCGCGCACCGGTGCTGATGGCGTCGGCGGAACCAGCGTCGACGGCATGCAGCAGCGCCGTGTCCGCACCGTCGAGTTTGATCAGTGCCCACGCGAACGGGCGGTCGAGGGGTTGGCCTTCGAGCGGCTCGGGCTGCCAGGTCCACGACAGCACGGTTCCGACGCTGGCCACCGGTACGATCTCCGTCAGCGGTGCGTAGTTCACGGGATCGAATTCGGCGGGTGGCACGTGCACCCGCCCATCGGATCCGCGGGCGCCGACGACGTGTCGCCCGCGCAGTTCGGTGAAGAACCGGCTGAGCACCGATCCAACTGAACGGGTGTAGTCGAATGACAGCTTCAAGGGAGCTGAGAGCGGCGGCTCGTGGTCTTCGATCTGCACCGGGCTGCTTTGGCTGGTGGTCACGGAGTCGAGTAGAACAGGTTCTAACAATCGAGGCAAGAACGTCCCGAAAGGCGCGCCCATGAAGCTCGGATTGCAGCTCGGCTACTGGGGCGCGCAGGCCCCCACCAACCATGCGGAACTCGTCGCCGCGGCCGAGGAGGCGGGTTTCGACACCGTCTTCACCGCGGAGGCATGGGGTTCGGACGCCTACACCCCGCTCGCGTGGTGGGGCCGCGAGACCACCAGGATGCGGCTCGGTACGTCGGTCATCCAGATGTCCGCGCGCACCCCGACGGCCTGTGCGATGGCCGCGCTGACCCTGGACCACCTGTCCGGCGGGCGGCACGTGCTCGGGCTCGGCGTCTCCGGGCCGCAGGTCGTGGAGGGCTGGTACGGCGCCAAGTTCCCCAAGCCGCTGGCGCGTACGCGGGAGTACGTCGACATCCTGCGTCAGGTGTGGGCGCGCGAGGCGCCGGTGCACAGCGACGGCCCGCACTACCCGCTGCCGCTGACCGGCGAGGGCACCACCGGACTGGGCAAGAACCTCAAGCCCATCACCCATCCACTGCGCGCGGACATTCCGGTCATGCTCGGTGCGGAGGGCCCGAAGAACGTTGCGCTGGCGGCCGAGATCTGCGACGGCTGGCTGCCGATCTTCTACTCCCCGCGGATCGCCGACATGTACAACGAGTGGCTCGACGAGGGCTTCGCGAGGCCCGGCGCCCGGCGCACCCGGGAGACGTTCGAGATCTGCGCGACGGCGCAGGTCGTGATCACCGACGACCGGCCCGGCGTGATGGAGTTGATGAAGCCACACCTGGCGCTGTACATGGGCGGAATGGGCGCTGAGGACACCAACTTTCACGCCGACGTCTACCGCCGGATGGGGTACTCCGAGGTGGTCGATGACGTAACGGCGCTGTTCCGCAGCAATCGCAAGGACGAGGCGGCGAAGGTCATCCCCGACGAGCTCGTCGACGACTCGGCCATCGTCGGCGACCTCGACTACGTGCGCGAGCAGATCAAGGCCTGGGAAGCCTCCGGCGTCACGATGATGGTCATCGGGGCGCGCTCGCCCGAGCAGATTCGCGAACTTGCCACCCTCGTGTAGACACTTCTTGCCAGTTGTCTAGAACACGTTCTAGATTTGGTGGGTGACTGAGCCGTCGACTTCGCAGTACACGATCGCGGGCACCGCGGTCACCATGCCGGTGCAGATCCGCCGCGCCACCCAGCACATGGCGATGTTCTCGGTCGACGCCGACGCCGCCCAGCGGATGATCGACTACAGCGGCATGCAGGTCTGCCGCTACCGGCCCACCCGCGCGATCGTCGTCCTCATGCTGATGCACTACGTCGACGGCGACCTCGGCGAGTATCTCGAGTACGGCACCAACGTGATGGTCAACCCGCCCGGGTCCCGGGCGAGTGGGCTCAAGGCGTTGCAGTCCGCGGGCGCTCTCATCCACCACCTCCCGGTCGACGGCGCGTTCACGCTGGAGGCGGGCCGGTCGATCTGGGGTTATCCGAAGGTGTTGGCGGACTTCGCTGTTCGCGGAACGAACGATCGCGCCGGGGTTCGCGGCGGGCACGAATTCTCGTTCGACGTGACCATCGACGGCCAGTTCGCGGTAGGCATGGACTTCCGGCCCGGAGTGCGCGTCCCGTCGGCGCTCACCCCGAAGACGCAGGTGCACCCGACCTATTCGCACCTCGACGGCGTCACCCGGGAAACCGCCGGAGTGATGACGCCTGCGGGCGTGCGATACCGCCCCGGCGGGGCGCGCGTCCGGCTGGGCGAACACCCCTACGCGAAGGAGCTGGCGTCTCTAGGCTTTCCCAAGCGCGCGCTGTTCTCGAGTTCCGCAGAGAACGTGGAGATGACCTTCGCCGATCCCAAGGAGATCGCATGACCGCCGTTCTGCCCGAGGTGACACCTGACGTCGACTTCACCGACGGGACCTTCTACGCCGACGGCAATGCCCGCGCGGCCTACGCCTGGATGCGGGCGAATCAGCCGGTGTTCCGGGATCGCAACGGCTTGGCCGCCGCCGCCAGCTATCAGTCGGTGCTCGACGCCGAGCGCAATCCCGAGTTGTTCTCCAACACCGGCGGCATCCGGCCCGAGACACCCGGCATGCCGTACATGATCGACATGGACGATCCGGCTCACGTGTTGCGGCGCAAGCTCGTCAACTCTGGCTTCACCCGCAAGCGGGTGATGGACAAGGTCCCGTCGATCGCGACGCTGTGCGACACGTTGATCGATTCGGTCTGCGAGCGCGGCGAATGCGACTTCGTCCGCGACATCGCCGCGCCGCTTCCGATGGCGGTCATCGGCGACATGCTCGGCGTGCTTCCCGAAGAGCGCGGCATGTTGCTGGAGTGGTCCGACGATCTGGTCACCGGGCTCAGCTCGCACATCGACGAGACGTCGGCCCAGGCGATGATGGCGGCGTTCGCCGGGTACACGGCGTTCACGATGGACATCATCGCCAAGCGTCGCGCCGAGCCCACCGAGGACCTGTTCTCGATCCTGGTCAACGCCGAGGTCGAGGGCCAGCGGATGGCCGACGACGAGATCGTCATGGAGACGCTGCTGATCCTCATCGGCGGCGACGAGACCACCAGGCACACGCTGTCCGGCGGTACCGAACAGCTGTTGCGGCACCGCGATCAGTGGGAGGCGCTGGTGGCAGATGCCCGTTCGCACGAAGACGACGGACCGCGGGCCGGTGACCTGCTGCCCGCGGCGATCGAGGAGATGCTGCGGTGGACCTCTCCGGTGAAGAACATGTGCCGCACGCTCACTGCGGACACCACCTTCCACGGCACCGATCTCCGCAAGGACGAGAAGATCATGCTGATGTTCGAGGCAGCGAACTTCGACGAATCGGTGTTCGGTGATCCACAGAACTTCCGCATCGACCGAAACCCGAACAGTCACATGGCATTCGGCTTCGGATCGCACTTCTGCCTTGGCAACCAGCTGGCACGCCTCGAGCTGTCGATGATGACCAAGCGCGTGCTGCAGCGCCTGCCCGACCTGCGGTTGGCCGACGACGCCGCGGTGCCACTGCGGCCCGCGAACTTCGTCAGCGGGCCGGAGGCCATGCCGGTCGTGTTCACGCCGACGGCGCGCGTGCTCGACTAGGCCTCCACACGTTCGTCCGTGTCGTCGGCCGTCACCCGGATGACGATCCAGCCGAGTGCGTGGAGGTGGTCGGTCCGGCGGATGTCACGCGTCATTGAGTTCTGCTGGTCCAGTGGTGGTCGCCGTCGTACTCGACCGCGATCTTCGCCGCCTCCCACCCCATGTCGATGCGCGCAATCAGTTGCCCGTATCCGTCGTACACGGGGATATGGGTGTCTGGCCTCGGCAGGCCGGCGCGAACGATCAGCAGGCGCAACCACGTTTCGCGCGGCGACTCGGCGCCCGGGTCGACGAGGTCGAGCACCGCCCTCGCGCGACGCACACCCTTGTCGCCACGATGTCCGTCGATCAGGCGATGAGGTCGTCACGGAGGTACGAGTCGCGCGCAACAACGCGTCGACCGCTGCGATGCAGGGTCACCGGGGATGTGGCGCGCAAGGTCGAATGCCGTCCGCGCGTCGGTCGTCAGCTGCATGCCATCGAGGACCGCGACTTCGTCGGCCGCCACGGCGTCTGCCCACGTGTGAATCCCGTTCGGAGGGCACGATTCCAGTAGAGCAGCGCAGCGGCGCGTGCGGGTCGAGCCACTTGCGCCGTGCATCGCCGCCGCCGACGGCCGGCCTGCACGCCCTGCGCTTGACCACAGCCAGCGCCCAGCACGCCGTGGCGTCGTGGTACCTGCCGCCACTACACGCCCGGTACACCGGACGAAGCGCCCGCGAGGTCGTGGCGGTGTCAGCCCGGCATCAGTGCCTCGCGCCGATGAACGGTGTCCATGGGCGAGTCTGCCGACGGCGTCCGACATCCCCGCGTTCGTGAAACGTGCAGGCGAACCGGGCGAATTATCTGCCAGAGCACACGAACGCGGTGGGGAAGCCCTACTTCATCTGGAAGTTCGGCGCCCGCTTCTCCTTGAACGCCAGCGGGCCCTCCTTCGCGTCCTCGCTCAGGAACACCCCGATGCCGATCTTCGTGTCGATCTTGAATGCGTCCAGCTCGTGCATGCCCTCGGTGTCGTGGATCGACTTCAGGATCGCCTGCACGGCCAGGGGGCCGTTGTCGTTGATGACCTCGGCGATCTGTAAGGCCTTCTCGAGCGCGGTGCCGTCGGGCACGACGTAGCCGATCAGCCCGTAGGAGAGCGCTTCGGCGGCGGTGATGTGCCGTCCGGTCAGCAATAGGTCGCACGCGATGGTGTACGGGATCTGGCGGACCAGCCGCACGGCCGAGCCGCCCATCGGGTAGAGGCTCCACTTGGCTTCGGAGATGCCGAACTTCGCGCTCTCGCCGGCGATGCGGATGTCGGTGCCCTGCAGGATCTCGGTGCCACCGGCTATGGCGGGACCCTCGACGGCGGCGATCAGCGGTTTGGTCAGCCGCCGGCCCTTCAGCAGGCCGTCGATGCGGGTGGGATCGAAGCCGCCGCTCTTGAACGAATCCCCCGGCGGAGCCTTCGTGGCGGCCTTGAGGTCCATGCCCGCGCAGAAGTAGCCGCCCGCACCCGTCAGGATGCACGAACGGATCTCCGGATCGGAGTCGACGCGGTCCCAGGCGTCGACCATTATCGAGAGCATCTCAGTCGACAGCGCGTTGCGCGCCTCCGGCCGGTTCAGCGTCAGGATCAGGGTGTGCCCGCGCTGCTCAATGAGGGCGTCGGGCTCATTCTCCGAGATTTCTGCGTCGCTCACGAACGGCCTTCCCTCCAGCGTCGATGCCACAGACTTGTCACGAAATGTAACACGTTCTAGTTTAGGTCTCGTGGCCCTGAATATCGCCGATCTCGCCGAGCACGCCATCGATGCCGTGCCAGACCGTGTTGCCCTGATTTGTGGCGACGACAAGCTGACCTATGCGGAGTTGGAGGAGAAGGCCAACCGCCTGGCCCACCACCTCATCGAACGAGGTGTCAAGAAGGACGACAAGGTCGGTCTGTACTGCCGCAACCGCATCGAGATCGTCATCGCGATGCTCGGCATCGTGAAGGCGGGCGCCATCCTGGTGAACGTCAACTTCCGCTACGTCGAAGGCGAGCTGCGCTACCTCTTCGACAACTCCGACATGGTGGCGCTGGTGCACGAGCGCCAGTACTCCGACCGGGTGGCCAACGTGCTTCCCGACACCCCAAAGGTGGCCACCATCCTGGTGGTGGAGGACGGCAGCGACCTGGATTACCAGCGCTACGGCGGCGTCGAGTTCTACACGGCGATCGCCGACAGCTCGCCCGAGCGAGACTTCGGTCCGCGCAGCGCCGACGACATCTATCTGCTCTACACCGGCGGCACGACGGGCTTTCCCAAGGGCGTGATGTGGCGCCACGAGGACATCTATCGAGTCTTGTTCGGAGGCACGGACTTTGCGACGGGCGAGCCCATCGCCGACGAGTACGACCTGGCCAAGGCAGCCGCAGCCAACCCGCCGATGATCCGGCTGCCCATCCCTCCGATGATCCATGGCGCCACCCAGTCGGCCACCTGGATGTCGCTGTTCTCCGGCCAAACAGTGGTGTTGGCACCGGAATTCAATGCCGACGAGGTTTGGCGGGCGATCCACCAGCACAAGGTGAATCTGCTGTTCTTCACCGGTGACGCCATGGCGCGCCCGCTCCTCGACGCGCTGCTCGAACATCAGGAGAAGGGCAACGAATACGACCTCTCGTCGCTGTTCCTGCTCGCCAGTACTGCGGCGCTGTTCTCGACCAGCATCAAGGAGAAGTTCCTCGAGCTGCTGCCCAACCGGGTGATCACCGACTCGATCGGCTCCTCGGAGACCGGCTTCGGCGGCACCAGCATCGTGGCAAAGGGCCAGTCGCACACCGGCGGTCCGCGCGTCACCATCGACAAGAACACCGTCGTGCTCGACGAGGACGGCAACCCCGTGGTGCCCGGATCGGGCGTGCGGGGGATCATCGCCAAACGCGGTCACATCCCGGTCGGGTACTTCAAGGACGAGAAGAAGACGGCCGAGACGTTCCAGACCATCAACGGCGTGCGCTACGCGATTCCCGGGGACTACGCACAGGTCGAGGAGGACGGCAGCGTCACGATGCTCGGCCGCGGCTCGGTGTCCATCAACAGCGGTGGCGAGAAGATCTATCCCGAAGAGGTCGAGGCCGCCCTCAAGGGACATCCCGACGTGTTCGACGCCCTGGTGGTCGGCGTGCCCGACGCGCGCTTCGGTCAGCACGTGGCGGCCGTCGTGCACCCGCGGGAGGGCACCAGGCCCGCGCTCTCCGATCTCGACGCGTTCGTCCGCAGCGAGATCGCGGGATACAAGGTGCCCCGCAGCCTCTGGTACGTCGACGAGGTGAAGCGCTCACCCGCCGGCAAGCCCGACTACCGGTGGGCCAAGGAGGTCACCGAGGCCAGGTCGGCCGACGAGGTCCACGCCAAGCACGTTGCGGAGGCCTGATGGGGCGAGCGAAGCGAAAATAAGAGATGCGTACCGAACTCTGTGACCGCTTCGGCATCGAGTACCCGATCTTCGTCTTCACGCCGTCGGAGAAGGTGGCCGCGGCCGTCACCCGCGCCGGCGGCCTCGGCGTGCTGGGGTGTGTGCGGTTCAACGAGGCCGACGACCTCGAGCGCGTCCTGCAGTGGATGGACGCGAACACCGACGGCAAGCCCTACGGCGTCGACATCGTCATGCCCGCCAAGGTGCCCACCGAGGGCACATCGGTCGACATCAACAAGCTGATCCCGCAGACCCACCGCGACTTCGTCGACAAGACTCTGGCCGATCTCGGGGTTCCGCCACTGCCCGCCGACGAGGCGAAGTCCGAAGGCGTTCTGGGATGGCTGCATTCGGTGGCCCGCTCGCACGTGGAGGTGGCGCTCAAGCATCCGATCAAGTTGATCGCCAACGCGCTCGGGACGCCGCCGAAGGACGTCATCGACCAGGTGCACGCGGCCGGGGTTCCGGTGGCCGCCCTGGCCGGCAGCGCCAAGCACGCGCAGCGGCATCTCGACATCGGCGTGGACATCGTCATCGCGCAGGGGCACGAGGCTGGTGGCCACACCGGTGAGATCGCCTCGATGGTGCTGGTGCCCGAAGTGGTTGACGCCCTTGATGGTCGGGCCGCCGTGCTGGCAGCGGGCGGAATCGGCACGGGTCGCCAGGTGGCGGCGGCGTTGGCCCTTGGCGCGCAGGGCGTCTGGATGGGTTCGGCGTTCCTCACGGCCGCGGAGTACGACCTCGGCGAGCGCCTGCCGTCGGGCCGTTCGGTGATTCAGGAGGCCATGCTGGCGGCGTCATCGAGTGACACGGTCCGGCGCCGCATCTACACCGGCAAGCCGGCGCGACTTCTCAAGAGTCGTTGGACTGACGCCTGGGATGCCGAGGGCGCTCCCGAGCCGTTGCCGATGCCGCTGCAGAACATCCTCGTCAGCGAGGCGCACCAACGCATGAGTGAGTCGGCGGATCCGACCGCCGTGGCGATGCCCGTGGGCCAGATCGTGGGCCGGATGAACGAGATTCGCCCCGTCGCCGAGATCATCGACGAACTCGTGACGGGTTTCGAGCAGGCCACCCGCCGGCTCGACGACATTCGGGGCTGACCGACCGCACGCCGCCGAGGGCGTGAGGCGCCTCGGCGGCGGACGGTCGGCTGTCGTCAGCCGATCGTGGTGTCGCTGTCGATCTTGTCGGTGGCAGCGCTCAGCACGTCGCCCGCGGCATCGGGGCCGTCGACGTTGAGTTGCAGAACGTAGAGTCCGTCGGCATTGGGGATGACGACGGTCTTCTGCGCGATGAAACGCGTTGCGCCGTCGCGGGTGTAGGTGCCGCCGAGCACGTATGCGGGGTAATCGCCGAGCGTGCTGTTCTGGCCGTCGTTGCCCGGCTTGTAGTCGGGGAGGTTGTTCAGCTCGCCGGGCGCCAGGTCGATGATCTTCTGCGGGTCGACGTCACCGGTCAGCTTGGACATCAGCGCCACGATGTTGGGTGGGTCGGCTTCGAATTCCGGTCCGGTGTAGACGATTGCGCCGTAGGCGTAGTCCGGCGCCTCCTCCGGGGTCAGGGGCTTCCATCCATCCGGAATGGGCAGGTTGACCGGCGGGGCGCTGGGATCGCCCATCTTGATCCCGGTCTCTTGAATCTTGTTCTCCTTGATGTAGTCGGCGATGGTCGGATGCGGTCCGACGGCAGCCTCGGTGGTCGCGGCCACCTTCGGCTTCTTCGACGTCGTGGTCTCCTTACTGGAGGACGACTTGGTCGTGTCGGAACTGCTGGACGCGGTCTTCGTGTCCGAGCCGCAGCCCGACAGCACGACGGCAAGTGCGGTGACGGCCGCGGCCACACCGGTGATCGCCGATGCTCTCATTGGTTAACTCCTCGTAGTGGGATGCTTCATTCGTGGAGACTGCAGGCAAGCGACAAGGCTGTCCATTCCGGAGCGAAGCGTAGCCCAAAACCGGCCCTGTACAGGCTAGGTATAACTACTCGATGTTCGAGCTGGCATCCATCAAAAGCGTCGGAACGGGTCCTGTCACTAGCTGACGATCGTTTGCTATGCTAATGATCTTGATGTAGGCGCGGTGGCCGGTCGATCGGGAACACCGGATCGGTGCAGTCGAGCGCCTCGGCGGACAACACCCTCTTGAGCACCTTGAACGTCTCGGTGCGGGGCAGGGACGTGCTGACGCGGACGAACGCGGGCCACTGCTTGGGCCCTAGATCCGGTTGACTGGCAAGGAATCTCGCGAACGCCGCCGGGTCGAACGCCGCGCCCGCGGCGAGCACCAGTGCGGCCATCACCCGATCACCGACCGCTGGATCGGGGATCGCGTAGACGGCGGCCTCCACGACGTCGTCGTGTCTCAGCAGCACCCGTTCGATCGGCGCGGTGCCGAGGTTCTCGCCGTCCACCCGCATCCAGTCACCGAGGCGACCCGCGAAGTAGACGTAGCCGGCGTCGTCGCAGTATGCGAGGTCGCCACTGTGGTAAACGCCCCCGGCCAGGCGGTCCCGTTCGGCCGATTCGTCACCGTAGTACCCCCGAAACCACCCCCGGCCCTGCGGGTTGACCAGTTCTCCGACCTTCCCCGGCGGGCATGGTTCGCCGGTGTCGACGTCGACGACCGCAATCTCGTCGGTCAGCGGTCCCAGCGAACCCTCCGGGGTGTCGGTTGTGCGGGCGATGGCGATGCCGCCTTCGGTCGAGCCGAAACCGTCGATGACGTGGGTACCGAATCGCTTGGCGAATCGCGGGATGTCGCGTGGTGCTCCCTCGTTGCCGTACATGAATCGCAACGGGTTGTCCGCGTCGTCGTCGCGGGCCGGGGTGGCGAGGATGTAGGACATCGGCTTGCCGACGTAGTTGGCGTACGTGGCGCGATAGCGGCGGACGTCGGCGAGGAATTGCGAGGCAGAGAACTTGCGCCGCAGCGCAATCGAGCCGCCGGCAGCCACCGCGACCGACCAGCCGGCCATGATTGCGTTGGAGTGGAACAGCGGCATCGAGAGGTAGAAGGTGTCGTCGCGACCCAACCCGAAGCGGTAGGCGAGCATGCTGCCCGGAAACGCCACCTTGTCGTGGGTGACGCGGACGGCCTTGGGTTCGCCGCTGGTGCCGGACGTGAAGATCAACATGTACAGATCGTCGGGATGGGTGTCGGCGAAGGTCACCGGTGCGTCGCGATGAGCGTCGAGTTCGGCTGCCCAGTCTGGGGATTCGACGTCGATGCACGGGATGCCGCCGGGCAGGCCCTCGCCGAGGGCAGCCACGTCGTCGGTCAGCACGAGTTGGCAGTCGGCCCGGGTGACGTCGCGGGCCAGTGCCTCGCCCCGTCGGGTTGGGTTGAGTCCCACCGTGACCAGGCCGGCCAGACCGGCGGCGACCAAGACGCTGGAGAAGAAGGTGGTGTTGCCCAGCATCACTCCGACGTGCGGCGGCCTTCTGGGGTCCAGCCGCGCGGTCAGCGCCGCTGCCACCTGCGCCGCGGCTCGAAGGTGCTCCTGCCAGCTGACGAACGAATCACCCTCGTACACACCGCGATCGGTGACGTCGACCAATGGCGCGAGTAACTCCGTGACGGTTGGACTGCGGTCGTCGGTCACCGGTCCGAAGCTGCTCAAGCGGGAGTTTCGGCCAGTTCCCGGCCAATCCGCAAGAGCTGCCCCGTCGCCCCGCCGACGGCGAACTCCGTCTGCTTGGCAGCCAGGAAGTAGCGGTGCACCGGATGGTCGATGTCGATGCCGACACCGCCGTGCACGTGCACGGTGGTGTGCGCGACGCGATGGCCCGCCTCCGCTGCCCAGAAGGCGGCTGTGCCGACCTCCAGATCGGCCGGCAGGTCCTCCGACAGCCGCCAGGCTGCCTGGGTCACCGTCAACCGGAGGCTCTTCACGTCGATGTAGCCGTCGGCCAGCCGCTGTCCGACCGCCTGGAAGCTGCCGATGGGCCGGTCGAACTGCTCGCGCTCGCGGGCGTACTGAGCGGTGAGCTCCAGCGCGCGTTCGAGGACGCCGAGTTGAAAGGCGCTGCGTGCCAATGTACCTCGAGTGGTCAACCAGGAGAGCACCTCGTCACCGCCGACCAGTCGTGAATCATCGAGTTCGACGCCCTGCACGTCGAGGTGGCCCACGCTCCCGTGGCCGGTGGTGACGATGGAGGTCGTCGACACACCGGCATCCTCGGCCGAGACCAGGAACACCTTGACGCCCGAATCCGTCTCGGCGGGCACCAGGAATGCATCGGCGACGGGTCCGTAGCCGACCAGTGCCCTCGTGCCCGTCAGCCGGTACCCCGGGCCCGACGACTGGGCGCGGACCGGACCCTCACCCATCTCGCCGTCCAGTGCAACGGTCAGGATCTTGGTGCCCTGAACCGCCGGGATGGCCCAGTCGCGCTGCAGACCATCGGAACCGAACGTCGCCAAGGCGCCTGCAGCCAGGACGATGGACTCGAGATACGGCACCGCCGCGATCTGGCGGCCGAGAGCGACCAGGACGGCCGTCTCCTCGAGAACTCCGAAACCGCCGCCGCCCAACGATTCCGGCGCGGTCGTCGACAGAATGTCGGCGTCGATCAGCTTCGCCCAGAGCTCACGGTCGAAGCGCTCGTCCAGCTTGTCCAACTCGCGCTGGCGGTCCGGCGTGCACACCGCGTCGACGATCGAACGGGCCAGACCGCCGAGGTCGTTCGCAGCCTCGGTGGTGGTGAAGTCCATGGGTGGTCCTTTGTCTTGCGGGGGGCTGACGTGGCTTGCGGGGGACTGACGACGGCTTAGCGGTTGACCCGGGGCAGACCGAGGGCGACCATGCCGATGATGTCGCGCTGAATCTCGTTGGTGCCGCCGCCGAAGGTGAGGATCAGGCAGGACCGGTGCATGCGTTCGATGCGGCCGCGCAGCAGCGCACCGGGAGAGTCGGTGCGCAAGGTCGCGGCGGTTCCCATCACCTCCATCAGCAACCGGTAGGCCTCGGTGGACACCTCGGTGCCGTACACCTTGGCCGCCGACGCGTCCGCCGGAGACGGTGCAGCGTCGGTGGCCGACGCCAGTTCCCAGTTGATCAGCTTGAGCACCTCGCCCTTGGCGTGCACCCTGGCGAGGTTGAGCTGCACCCATTCCGAGTCGATCAGCCGGTTACCGTGGGCGTCCTTGGTGTTCTGCGCCCACTCGCGGACCGCTGCCAGGGCCAGAAAGATCGGCTGCGCGGACGACAGCGCGACCCGTTCGTGGTTGAGCTGGTTGGTCACCAGCTTCCAGCCGTCGTTCTCCTGGCCGACCAGGTTGGTGACCGGGATGCGGACGTCCTGGTAGTAGGTGGCGCTGGTGTCGACGCCGGCCATGGTGTGGACCGGCGTCCAGGAGAAGCCCTCGGCGGTCGTTGGCATGATCAGCATCGAGATGCCGCGGTGCTTCTTGGCCTCGGGATTGGTGCGGACCGCGAGCCAGACGTAGTCGGCGTAGGCGATCAGGCTGGTCCACATCTTCTGCCCGTTGACGACGTAGTCGTCGCCGTCGCGCACCGCGGTGGTGCGCAACGCGGCGAGGTCGGTGCCCGCGCCCGGCTCGGAGTAGCCGATGGAGAAGTGCAATTCACCCGCGGCGATCTTCGGAAGGAAGAACTTCTTCTGGTCCTCGGTGCCGTAGGCCATGATCGTCGGCGCGACGCTGTTGATCGTCAGGAACGGCACCGGCACTCCGGCGATGGACGCCTCGTCGTTGAAGATCAGCCCGTCCATCGGCGAGCGCGCCTGACCGCCGAATTCCGTGGGCCAGGACAGCGTCAGCCAGCCGTCCTTGCCCATCTGGGCGACGGTGTCGCGGTACACGCTGCCGCGGCCCATCTCGCCGCCGTCGCCAGCGCTCAGCGCCTCGGCGCGTTCGGGCGTCATCAGCTTGGTGAAGTACGCGCGCAATTCGCGGCGCAACTCCTCTTGCTCGGGGCTGTAGCCGATCCGCATCGCTGCCGTCCTCACTGTTCCGCGCTGGTCTGAGGGACCCATGGTCCTCCCCGGTTGTAACACGTTCTAGTCTTGGAATCCAGGCGCGGCTATTCTGTGCCGACGCTGGCGGAGCGCCCGCACGGGGTGGCGAGGAGGAATTCATGCGAGTCGAAATCGATCGGGATCGCTGCGAGGGCAACGCGGTCTGCGTCGGGATCGCCCCGGACCTGTTCGATCTGGACGACGAGGACTATGCCGTGCTGAAGGCCGATCCGGTTCCCGAGAACCAGGTCGCGCTGGCCGAGCAATCGATCGCCGAATGCCCACGGGCAGCCCTTCTCCGCAGAGACTAGAGGTATTCATAAAGTGAGCCCCGACAAAACCGATTCGACTGATCTGTCCGGCCGCGTCGCCGTGGTTACCGGCGCCGCCGCAGGACTGGGCAGAGCCGAGGCCATCGGCTTGGCCAGGGCTGGCGCGACGGTGGTGGTCAACGACATCGCCAGCGCGCTCGATGCCTCCGACGTGTTCGACGAGATCGCGGCAGCCGGTTCGAAGGGCGTCGCCGTCGCCGGCGACATCAGTGCCCGCAGCACCGCCGACGAATTGGTGGCCACCGCCGACGGACTGGGCGGGTTGGCGATCGTGGTGAACAATGCCGGGATCACCCGGGACCGGATGCTGTTCAACATGACCGACGAGGATTGGGACGCCGTCATCGCCGTGCACCTTCGCGGCCACTTCCTGCTCACCCGCAACGCCGCGACGTACTGGCGGGACAAGGCCAAGGCCAATGGCGGCACGGTCTACGGCCGTCTGGTCAACACGTCGTCCGAGGCCGGCCTCGCCGGACCCGTCGGGCAGGCCAACTACGGCGCCGCCAAGGCCGGTATCACCTCGCTGACCCTGACAGCCGCCCGCGGGCTGGGGCGCTACGGCGTCCGCGCCAACGCCATTGCGCCACGCGCCAGGACGGCGATGACCGCCGACGTCTTCGGTGACGCGCCACCGCTGCCCGAGGGGCAGATCGACGAGTTGTCCCCCGAACACGTCGTCACTCTGGTCCGGTACCTCTCCTCGCCGGCGTCGGAACACGTCAACGGTCAACTGTTCATCGTCTATGGTCCGACGGTGACGCTCGTCGCGGCGCCCACCGCGGAGAAGCACTTCACCGCGGACTCCGATGCGTGGGCGGCGGGCGATCTGGGCCGGACGCTCAACGAGTACTTTGCTGACCGCGATCCGGAGCTGGGTTTCTCCGCCACCGGGTTGATGAGCTCGCGAGACTGACAGTCTCGGTTGTCACAGCTGACGGACAGCTAGAACACGTTACAGAATGACCTGCGTCACACCTGCTTTGACCTGCACGGATATACCCCGTGGAACCAGTTTTGCGGTTCTTTGACACTGCGAACGTGTTCTAGTTAATATGATCCGGCTCACTAAGAGCAGCGCTTAACCGAGGGGCTGGAAGGTTGTCGCGGCTCGTAGTCACGGACTATTCGCCATAAACGCGGTCTCGACCCTTGGCCGACGAGAACGGAGTCCAGGTTGAAGGAACAGCTGACGGCTCCGGCGCGGGCCGTTGGCGGATTCTTCGAAATGGCCCTGGACACCTTCGTCAAGATCTTCCGCAGGCCCTTCCAGTTCCGCGAGTTCCTCGAGCAGACGTGGATGATCGCGCGGGTCTCGCTGATCCCGACGCTTCTGGTCGCCATCCCCTTCACCGTGCTGGTGGCCTTCACGCTCAACATCCTGCTTCGCGAGCTGGGTGCGGCCGACCTCTCCGGTGCGGGTACCGCCTTCGGCACCATCACGCAGTTGGGCCCGGTGGTGACCGTGCTCGTCGTGGCCGGTGCCGGTGCGACGGCGATTTGCGCGGACCTCGGTGCCCGCACCATCCGCGAAGAAATCGACGCGATGCGCGTGCTCGGCATCGATCCGATCCAGCGTCTCGTCGTTCCGCGGGTGCTCGCCTCCACGCTGGTGGCGCTGCTGCTCAACGGGCTGGTGTGTGCGATCGGCATCGCCGGCGGCTACGTCTTCTCGGTGTTCCTTCAGGGTGTCAACCCGGGCGCCTTCATCAACGGGCTGACCATCCTCACCGGTCTCGGCGAGTTGGTGCTCGCGATGTTCAAGGCGCTGCTGTTCGGCTTGATGGCCGGCCTCGTCGGCTGCTACCGCGGGCTGACGGTGAAGGGCGGACCGAAGGGCGTCGGCGTCGCCGTCAACGAGACCGTGGTCTATGCGTTCATCTGCCTGTTCGTCATCAACGTGATCCTGACTGCGGTCGGGGTCCGAGTGTTGGCGCGCTGATGAGCGCTCGCGCGAAGAACATGTCACCGATGAGCGCTCGCGCGAAGAACATGTCACCGATGAGCGCTCGCGCGAAGAACATGTCACCGATGAGCAGGCGCTCATGAGTTACGACGCCACCCTGCGCCTGCGGCGATTCTTCCGCGGGGTTCCCAAGGCGGTCGACGTGATCGGGGAGCAGGCGCTCTTCTACGGCGAGTCGGTGCGCTACATCCCGAACGCGCTGACCCGCTACCGCAAGGAGACGATCCGTCTCATCGCCGAGATGACCATGGGCGCCGGGGCGCTGGTGATGATCGGCGGAACGGTCGGCGTCGCCGCCTTCCTGACGTTGGCCTCCGGCGGTGTCATTGCGGTGCAGGGCTATTCGTCGTTGGGCAACATCGGCATCGAAGCGCTGACTGGCTTCCTCTCGGCGTTCCTCAACGTCCGCATCGTGGCGCCCGTGATCGCGGGCATCGCCCTGGCCGCCACCATCGGCGCGGGCACCACCGCTCAACTGGGTGCCATGCGCGTGGCCGAGGAGATCGACGCCGTCGAGGCGATGGCCGTGCACTCGGTGTCCTACCTGGTGTCCACCAGGATCATCGCCGGCCTCATCGCGATCGTGCCGCTGTACTCGCTGTCCGTTCTGGCCGCCTTCTTCGCCGCCCGCTTCACGACCGTCGTCATCAACGGACAGTCGGCAGGTCTCTACGACCACTACTTCAACACGTTCCTGGTCCCGACCGACCTGCTGTGGTCGTTCCTCCAGGCGATCGTGATGTCGATCGCGGTCATGCTGGTCCATACCTACTACGGCTACAACGCATCCGGCGGCCCGGTCGGCGTCGGCATCGCCGTCGGTCAGGCCGTGCGGACGTCGCTCATCGTGGTCGTGACCATCACCCTGTTCATCTCCCTGGCCGCCTACGGGGCGTCGGGCAACTTCAACCTGTCCGGATAGGGGAACGTCGATGGGTGACGCCAAGCGCAGTCACGTGAGGATCGCCGCGGCGATCCTTGCGGCTGTGCTGTTGCTTGCGGTCGTGTTCACCTACCTCTCGTACACCGCGGCGTTCACCCGCACCGACACCGTGACGGTGACGGCCCCGCGCGCCGGCCTGGTGATGGAGACCGACGCAAAGGTCAAGTACCGCGGCATCCAGATCGGCAAGGTCGAGTCGATCGAGTACGCGGGCGATCAGGCCAAGCTGACCCTGGCGGTCGACAGCAGTCAGTTGGGCTACGTGCCGTCGAACGCGAAGGTGCGAATCGCGGGCACCACGGTCTTCGGTGCCAAGTCGGTGGAGTTCATGATCCCCGACGACCCGAAGGGCGGCTCGCTGCGCCCCGGTGCGCAGGTGACTGCCTCCAACGTGCAGCTCGAGGTCAACACGCTGTTCGAGTCGCTGACCAACACGCTGCAGAAGGTCGATCCGATCAATCTGAACGCCACGCTGAGCGCGCTCGGCGAGGGTCTGCGCGGCAACGGCGACGATCTGGGCGCCACGCTCTCGGGCTTGAGTTCGTATCTGCAGCAATTGAACCCGAGACTGCCGGCCCTCCAGCAGGACTTCCAAAAGACCGGCGTGGTCGGCAACATCTACGCCGACGCGGCGCCCGACCTGGTCACGGTATTCGACAACACCCCGACGATCAGCAAGACGATCGTCGACCAGCAGGACAACCTCAATGCGACGCTGCTCGCGGCCACCGGCTTGGCGAACAACGGCACCGCCACCCTGCAGCCGGCAGCCGAGGACCTGATCGCCGCCGTCCAGCGCCTGCGGGCTCCGCTGAAGGTGGCGGGGGACTACTCACCGGAATTCGGCTGCGTGCTCAAGGGTTCCGCCAAGGCCCTTGACACGTTCGCGCCCGTCATCGGTGGCATCCGCCCCGGGTTGTTCGTGGCGTCGAACTTCCTGCCCGGCGCCCCGGCCTACACCTATCCGGAGAGCCTGCCGATGGTGAACGCCTCCGGCGGACCCAACTGCCGCGGGCTGCCCGACATGCCCAGCAAGCAATACGGCGGAACCTGGTACCGCTCACCGTTCCTCGTCACCGACAACGCCTATGTCCCCTTCCAGCCGAACACCGAGTTGCAGTTCGACGCACCCTCGACGCTGCAGTTCCTGTTCCATGGCGCCTATGCGGAAAGGGATGACTTTTAGTGAAGCGCGACAAGACCTTGATCTACGTCAGTGTCTTCACCGTCGCCATGCTCCTGGTCGCGGCGGGGCTGGTGGTGGTGTTCGGTCAGTTCCGCTTCGGGTCGGGCAACGGCTTCCACGCCACGTTCACCGAGGCGTCGCGCCTCAAGGCTGGTCAGGACGTCCGGATCGCCGGCGTGCCGGTGGGTTCGGTGACGAAAGTTCAGCTCAATGCGGACAACACCGTCGACGTCGCGTTCGACGTCGACAACCGCTATCAGCTGTACACCTCGACCAGGGCCGTCGTGCGGTACCAGAACCTGGTCGGCGATCGCTACCTCGAAATCACCTCTGGCCCAGGCGATCTGCGCAAGCTTCCGGTGGGTGCCACGATCGCCAAGGAGAACACCCAGCCGGCACTGGACCTGGACGCGCTGCTCGGTGGCCTGCGCCCGGTGCTCAAGGGACTCGACGGCAACAAGGTCAACGAGGTCAGCAACGCCGTGATCGAGCTGCTGCAGGGCCAGGGCGGGTCGTTGTCGACCCTGCTGGCCACCACCTCCTCGTTCACGCAGGACCTGGCCGCCCGCGATCAGCTGATCGGCGACACGATCAACAACCTCAACGCAGTTCTCGGCACGGTCGATCAGAAGGGCGTCCAGTTCGACGCCGCGGTCGACCAGCTTCAGCAACTCATCACCGGGCTGGCGCAGAATCGTGATCCAATCGCCGGTGCCATCCCGCCGCTCGCGTCGGCGACCAACGACCTGACCGATCTGCTGCGGGAGGGTCGACGTCCGATCCAGGGCGTGATCGAGAACCTGCGACCGCTGGCGCAGCGGATGGACGATCGCAAGGCCGACATCAACAAGGTGATCGAGCCGCTGGCGGAGAACTACCTGCGGCTCAACGCACTCGGCGCGTACGGATCGTTCTTCAACATCTACTACTGCTCGATTCGGATGAAGATCAACGGGCCGGCGGGCAGCGACATCCTGATCCCGTTCGGCGGTCCGCCCGATCCGTCCAAGGGAAGGTGTTCGGAGAATGGCTAGGCCAGGCGAGAACGATCCGGTCCGCACCGGAATCTTCGGCATCGCGCTGGTGGCGTGCCTGGTTCTGGTGTCGTTCGGCTACACCGGTCTTCCGTTCTGGCCGCAGGGCAAGAACTACGAGGCCTACTTCACCGACGCCGGCGGCATCACGCCGGGCAACGACGTCAACGTCTCGGGCATCAAGGTGGGCAAGGTCGGTTCGGTGGAGCTATCGGGCGCCTCGGCCCTGGTGAAGTTCACCGTCGACCGCAAGGTCCGGGTCGGCGACCAGTCCCTGGTGGCCATCAAGACCGATACCGTCCTCGGCCAGAAGTCGCTCGCGGTCACCCCGAAGGGTGCGGGCAACACCACGATGGTTCCGCTGGGCCGCACTACGACGCCCTACACCCTCAACACCGCGCTGCAGGACCTCGGCCAGACCGCGGGCGAACTCGACAAGCCCAAGTTCGAAATGGCGCTGCAAACCCTGACCGACACGCTCCACGACGCGACGCCGCAGTTACGCGGTGCCCTCGACGGTGTCGCGGGGCTCTCGCGCAGCCTCAACAAGCGCGACGAGGCGCTCGAACAGCTTCTGGCCCGTGCCAAGAAGGTGTCCGACACGCTGGCGCAGCGGGCGGGTCAGGTCAACCAGCTCATCACCGACGGCAATCTGCTCTTCGCCGCGCTGGACGAGAAGCGCCAGGCACTGAGCGACCTGATCGGCGGCATTCAGGCCGTCTCTCAACAGCTCTCGGGGTTCGTCGGCGACAACAAGCGTGAGTTCGGGCCGGCGCTGCAGAAGCTGAACGCCGTGCTCGACAACCTCCTCGAGCGCCGCGATCACATCGGTGAGGCATTGCGCCGGCTGCCGCCCTACGCCACGGCGCTCGGCGAGGTCGTCGGCTCCGGCCCCGGCTTCCAGATCAACCTCTACGGCCTGCCGCCGGCATCGCTGTCCGAGGTGCTGCTCGATACCTACTTCCAGCCCGGCAAGCTGCCCGACAGCTTGGCGGACTACCTGCGCGGATTCATCTCCGAGCGGATGATCATCAGGCCGAAGTCGCCATGACACGAGAGCATTCGACGAACCCACGCAATCGGTGGCTGCGCTTCGCAGTCGTCGCGATGCTGGCCGCTGCCCTCATCGGCGGCGCGGTGGTGCTCTGGCCCTCGGCCAAGGGGCACGACGTGGTCGCGTACTTCCCGTCCACCGTCGGCCTCTATCCGGGCGACGACATCCGCGTGGTCGGTGTCCCGGTCGGCACCATCAAGTCGATCCAGCCGCGTGCCAACGACGTCAAGGTCACGATGACCCTCGACGACGGCGTCAAGCTGCCTGCCGACGCGCGTGCCCTGATCATCGCCCCAAACCTGGTGTCTGCCAGGTTCGTTCAGTTCACCCCGGCCTATACCAGCGGTCCCGTCCTGGCCGACGGTGCGCAGATCGGCCTGGACCGTACCGGTGTGCCCGTCGAGTGGGACGACGTCAAGGAGCAGCTCACTCAGCTCAGTGCGTCACTGGGGCCGAAGCAGGGCGACGTGCAGGGCCCGCTCGCCGCGTTCGTGAACCAGGCTGCCGACACCTTCGACGGCAACGGCGACTCGTTCCGCAACGCGCTTCGCGAACTGTCCCAGACCGCAGGACGATTGGGTGACTCGCGCACCGATCTGTTCGGTACGGTGCGCAATCTGCAGGTGCTGGTGAACGCCCTGGCGAACAGCAACGAGCAGATCGTGCAGTTCTCCAACCACGTCGCGTCGGTGTCACAGGTCCTGGCCGACAGCTCCAAGGACCTGGACCAGACGCTCGGCGCGCTCAACCAGGCACTGTCGGACGTCAAGGGCTTCCTCAACGAGAACAACGAGGCGCTCATCAGCCAGATCGGCAAGCTGACCGACTTCACCAACCTGCTCACCCAGCACAGCGACGACATCGAGCAGGTTCTGCACATCACGCCGAACGGGCTCGCGAACTTCTACAACATCTACAACCCCGCCCAGGGCACCGTGGGCGGCCTGCTCTCGCTGCCGAACTTCTCCAACCCGGTGCAGTTCATCTGCGGCGGCACGTTCGACGTCGGCGCCTCGCCCGACAACTACAAGCGTGCCGAGATCTGCCGTCAGCGGATGGGACCCGTGTTCAAGCGGCTCGCGGTCAACTACCCGCCGATCCTGTTCCACCCGATCAACAGCATCACCGCCTACAAGGGTCAGATCATCTACGACACGCCGGCGACCGAGGCCAAGGCGCAGACGCCGGTGCCGTACCTGCAGTGGCAACCGGCCCCGGGCGTGACGCCGCCGACCGTCGGACCCGACGGCCGGCTCACCGACCTGCTGCTGCCGCCGCCCCCCATTCCCGGACAGGTGTCGCAGGTGGGTGCCCCCGCTCAGGGCTATGGCACGCCGCCCGATGGCAGCGGTCCGCTGCCTGGTCCCGCCCCGGGTGCTGCGCCCGGCCCGCCCCCTGGTGATCCACTGCCGGCCGAGGCGGGGGGTGGCTAGCCGTGGACACTCTGTCTCGCAAGGCGATTCGCATCGGCCGCAACACAGTGGCGATCGGCTCCGGCGCCGTCCTGCTGGCGGGTTGCGCATTCGGCGGTCTCAACTCGCTCGACATGCCGGGTACCGCGGGTCACGGCACCGGCTCGTACACCATCACGGTGGAACTGCCGGACGTGGCGACGCTGCCGCAGAACTCGCCGGTGATGATCGACGACGTCACGGTCGGCAGCGTGTCCGGAATCGAGGCGGTGCAGCGGCCGGACGGCAGCTTCTTCGCAGCGGTCAAGGTGTCGTTGCAGGGCGGGGTCGACCTGCCGGCCAACGCGACGGCCAAGGTCGCGCAGACCTCGCTGCTCGGCTCGCAGCACATCGACCTCGCCCCCCCGGTCGACCAGGCAGGGCAGGGCAAACTCCGCGAGGGCTCCAACATTCCGCTGTCACGCGCCGGTCGCTACCCCACCACCGAAGAGGTGCTGTCATCGCTGGGCGTGGTGGTCAACAAGGGCAATCTCGGTGCGCTGCAAGACATCACCGACGAGACGTATGCGGCCGTTGCGGGCAGGTCCGGTCAGTTCGTCGACCTGATCCCGCGACTGGCCGAGCTCACCTCGTCGCTCAGCCAGCAGACGGTCGACATCGTCAACGCACTCGACGGGTTGAACCGGTTCGCCGGCATCCTCGCCAACGGTAGGGACAGTCTTGGGCGCACGCTCGACACGCTGCCCGGCGCGCTGAAGGTGCTCAACGACAACAGGAGCAACCTCGTCGACGCCTTCACCGCGCTGCGCACGTTCGCCGGGGTGGCCTCGCACGTGCTGTCGCAGACCAAGTCGGACTTCGTCGGCGACTTCAAGGACCTGTATCCAGTCATCAAGGCGCTCAACGACAATGCCGACGACTTCATCAAGGACCTCGAGTTCCTGCCGACGTTCCCGTTCCACTACAAGTACTTGCGCAACGCGGTTCGCGGTGACTACCTGAACGTGTTCGTGACCTTCGACCTGACACTTCGGCGGACGGGTGAGTCGGTGTTCACCACCTCGAAGGGGCTCGATCCGAACATGAAGCACATGGACGAGATCATCAACACCCCGGACTTCCTCACCGGAGCGATGGCGAACCTGTCCGGGCAGGCCGCCGATCCGTTCAAGATTCCGCCGGGTTCGGCGACTCAGCACGACGGGGGGAAGCCCTAGTGCTGGATCGCCTGACACGTCTGCAGTTGACGATCTTCGCCATCGTCACCGTCCTCTGCGTCGGCGCCATCTCGGCGTTCTACCTCCACCTGCCCGCCGCGGTCGGCATCGGTGCCTATCACGTCACGGCGGAGTTCAAGGCCGGCGGCGGGCTGTATCAGAACGCCAACGTCACCTACCGGGGCGTGACCATCGGCCGGGTCGAAGACGTGGGACTGGCGGCCGACGGCGTGGTGGCCTCGATGCGGCTCAACACCGACACCGACGTCCCCGACAATGTGACCGCCACGGTCAAGAGCGTTTCCGCGGTGGGCGAGCAGTACATCGATCTGGTTCCGCCGAAGGATCCGTCGAAGAAACTGCTTCGCGACGGCGCGAAGATCGGCGTCGACCGGACCGCCGTCGGCCAGGACATCGCCGCCCTGCTCACCCAGGCCGAGTCGCTGGTCAACAGCATCGGAGACGCGCGGGTGAAGGACCTGCTGCGCGAGACGTTCAAGGCGTTCAACGGATCCGGTCCCGAGCTGGCCCGGATGATCCAGTCGTCGCGACTGCTCATCGACGAGGCCAACAACAACTACGGCCAGATCTCGCAGTTGATCGACCAGGCCGGACCCTTCCTCGACTCGCAGATCCGCAGCGGCGACGACATCAAGTCCCTCGCCGACGGACTCGCCCGCTTCACCTCCGAGGCGGCCAAGGCCGACCCGCAGCTGCGGTCGGTGTTGCAGACGGTGCCCGGTGCCACCCAGGCGGCGAACACCACCTTCGACGGCATCCGGCCGAACTTCCCGATGCTCGCCGCGAACCTGGCGAACTTCGGCCGCATCGGCGTCATCTACCGCAAGTCCATCGAGCAGGCGCTGGTCATCTTCCCAGCGCTGATGTCCGCTCTGATCACCGTCGGCGGTGGCCTGCCCGCGGACGAGGGCGGCAAGCTGGACTTCAAGGTCGATCTGGGTGACCCGCCGCCCTGCTCGACGGGTTTCATCCCGCCGCCGCTGATCCGCTCACCGGGCGACACCACCCTGCGTGACCTGCCGACGGATCTGTACTGCAAGACCGCGCAGAACGATGCTGCCGTGGTTCGTGGCGCGCGCAACTACCCCTGCCAGGAATTCCCCGGCAAGCGGGCGCCGACCGTGCAGCTGTGCCGCGATCCCCGCGGCTACGTGCCGATCGGCAACAACCCGTGGCGCGGTCCGCCCGTGCCGTACGACACGCCGATCACCAACGGCCGGAACATCACCCCGCCCAACAAGTTCCCGAACATCCCGCCCGGGGCTGACTACGATCCCGGCCCGCCCGTCGTTCAGCTACCGCCCGGTGTTCCGCCGGGACCGGGACCGGCGCCCAACGCGCCTTTCCCGCTGCCCGTGCCGCCGAACGACAACGGGCCGCCAGTGCCGCTGCCGTTCTATGCGCCGCCCGACCAGATCGTCCCGCCGTACGGCAGGACACCACCGGACGCGCCGGCACCCCCGGCCAACGCGCCGGCACCCGCACCGACGGACCCGCCTCCGGGCCGGGGACCGCTACTTCCGTCGGAGGCGACGCCGCCGCAGGCGAGTGGTCCCGCTGCGGCCACGTACGATTCGAAGACCGGCGTCTTCGTCGACCCCGCGGGAGGAACGGGCGTCTTCGCCAACGGGGCCGAGAACATGGACAGGGTCAACACCGCGGAGACGTGGGTGGACCTGATGTTGGATCCACGGAAAGCGTGATTTTCGACGTTCTGCGAAGGCAGGAGCGGAGCGACGCAGGAGCATGAATGAGTGACACGACCATGACCGAAACACCAACTGACGCAACGGACGCGGTGACGAGGGCGGCCGGGCGCCGGCGCGCGTCGCGGGCGGCAGGCCCGGCGTCGGCGGTGGTCCCCGACCCGACCGCGCACGTCCTCGTCGAATCCCCGTCGGTGGTCAAGGTGCGGCCCGTGAAGCCCGTCGGGCCGCCCCCGCGACGGCAATCGCACCGCACCCTCGTCGCGAGCCTCGCTCTGGGCATTACAGCCGTCTTGGTGGCCGCACTGGCAGGGGTGGTCGCGCTGTTGCTCATCCAGCAGCGGCACGCCCAGGCTGCCGAGGCGCGTGATCACCGTTTCGTGGACACGGCGTCGCAGACGGTGGTGAACATGTTCAGCTACACGCAGGACACCATCGACGACAGCGTGAACCGCTTCGTGAACGGCATCAGCGGTCCGCTGCGGGACATGATGAGCCAGGCCAACAACGTCGAGAACCTCAAGGCCATCTTTCGCGACACAAACGCCAGCTCGGAGGCCGTGATCAATGGATCGGCGCTGGAGAAGGTCGACGACACCGCGGACAACGCGTCGGTGCTGGTCTCCGTGCGGGTGACGGTGACCAACCTCGACGGTGTGAACTCGCCGTCAAAGCCCTACCGGCTGCGCGTGATCGTGCACGAGGACGACAACGGCCACATGACGGGGTACGACCTGAAGTACCCCGACGGGGGCAACTGATGGGCCGGTGGAGCTCCAGGTTGGTCGTGCTCGTCGGCATCGTCTTCGCCGTGGCGTTCATCGCGCTGGGTGCGGTCGGTGGATCGCTGTACTGGAAGCGCGTCGAACGGGTCGGAGCGCAGCAGGCCAGCAGCGAGCTGCCTCAGCTGGCGGCGCAGCAGATCCCGGTCATCCTCGGCTTCGACTACCAGACGATCGAGCGCAGCCGGACCGATGCCTACCAGCTGTTGACCCCCGACTTCCGTCGCGAATACGAGGACGACACCACCAAGAACGTCATTCCCTCGGCGCGGGAACGGCAGATCGTCAGTCAGGTCAACGTCGTTGGCGTCGGAATGCTTGACGCCCACCGCGATTCGGGGTCGGTGATGGTCTTCATGAACCGCGTCCTCACCGACAAGACCAAGCAGCCGCTGTACGACGGCAGCCGGTTGCGCGTCGACTACCTCAAGGTCGGCCGGGACTGGCGGATCAAGAACATCACTCCGATCTAGAGGCGTCGGGGCCTGAGTTGCCATCGTGGTTGGTGGCGGCCAGGGCATCGAGGAACGAGCGTGCCCAGCGGTCCACGTCGTGAGCGAGTACCTGTCGGCGCATCGCACGCATGCGACGCCGGCCCTCCTCGGGCTCCTGGGTCAGCGCTGCCTCGATCGCGTCCTTGACGCCGTCGAGGTGATGCGGGTTGGTGAGGTAGGCCTGCCTGAGTTCGGCTGCGGCACCGGTGAATTCACTCAACACCAGGGCGCCGCCCAGATCGCTTCGACAGGCGACGTACTCCTTGGCGACCAGGTTCATCCCGTCGCGCAGAGGAGTGACCAGCATGACGTCGGCGGCGACGAAGAAGGCGATCAGCTCGTCGCGGGGCAGCGCCTGATGCAGGTAGTGCACCACCGGGTGCCCGACCCGGCCGTACTCGCCATTGATGTGGCCGACCTGACGCTCGATGTCCTCGCGCATCACCTTGTAGCTCTCGACGCGCTCCCGACTGGGCGTCGCCAGCTGGATGAGGATCGCGTCCTCCGGGTCGACCCGGCCCTCGTCGAGCAACTCCGAGAAGGCATGCAGCCGAACGTCGATGCCCTTGGTGTAGTCCAGTCGATCGACGCCGAGCAGGATCTTGCGCGGATTGCCCAGCTCGGCGCGCAGCTCCTTCGCCCGCTGCCGGGTGCCCCGGTTGCGCGCCTTGGTGTCCAGCTCCTCGGAGTCGATCGAGATGGGAAACGCACCCACCTTCACGGTGCGGAAGCCGACCTGAATCTCGCCGAACCGTGAGCGCACCCCGACGCTGGCTCGCGACGTGTTGGCGCCGATGAGCCGCCGGGCCAGGATCATGAAGTTCTGGGCGCCGCCGGGCAGGTGGAACCCCACCAGGTCGGCGCCGAGCAGCCCCTCGATGATCTCGGTGCGCCACGGCATCTGCATGAACAGCTCGACCGGGGGGAACGGAATGTGCAGGAAGAACCCGATGGTGAGGTCGGGGCGAAGCATTCGCAGCATCTTGGGAACCAGCTGCAGCTGGTAGTCCTGGACCCACACCGTAGCGCCCGGCGCCGCTGCGCTGGCCGTGGCCTCGGCAAAGCGGCGGTTGACGTTGACGTAGGAGTCCCACCACTCGCGGTGGTAGATCGGCTTGACGATGACGTCGTGGTAGAGCGGCCACAGGGTCGCGTTGGAGAAACCCTCGTAGTAGTCGGCGAAGTCGTCGGCCGAGAGGCTGACGGGCCGCATCTCGAGATCGTCCTCGAAGATCGGCTCCTCGTCCTGACCTGCGGCGCCGTCAGTGATTCCGGGCCAGCCGACCCAGGCGCCGCGCCGCCGCCTCAGCAGCGGCTCCAGCGCGGTGACGAGGCCGCCCGGACTGCGCTTGTAGGAGGTGCTGCCGTCTGGCAACCGCTCCATGTCGATCGGCAGCCGGTTGGCCACGACGACGAAGTCGGAATGCCCCTCCACGACGGAGTCGGTGTTCCGGGCCGCAGTCGAGTCGGAGCCGGCTGACGCGCCGGCTCCCGAACTCACCTACGCCTCTTGCTTCGCCGGCCCGATGCCGAGCATGGACAGGAAGACGCGGCACTCGTCGGCGTCGGTGGCGTAGGCGGCGACGACGCGCCTGGCCATGCGGGCGGTGCTGTCGGCCAGTGGCTCGACGTCACCGATTTCGGCGGGATCTGGTTTGGCTGCCATGAACCAACTCTAGGCGAAGTGGCGAGCCACCCCGAGCCTGATCGCCGTTACTGGCCGTCGATGCTCGTCGGCGGCTGCACGAACTTGGGCGCGTTGTCCTGCAGACCGATGCACTGGCCGGTGTTCTCACCGGTGCAGGGGATGCCGTCGATCGACGGCAGGCCCCCGGGCGACTGCGAGATCGGCGACGCGGCGTAGCCGTTGTTGGTCGGCGAGTTCGGCACGGTGTGGGGCAGGCAGGAGCCGGTGTAGAGGTCCTCCTCCTCACCGGCGGGGCAGGACGCGGCAGGTGCGGCGTTGGCGGCCACGGGTACCGCGACGGCGGCCAACACGGGGACGGCCGCGACGGCGAACGCGAATCCGCCGGCAATCAAGAGTCGTCGTGCTGGGAATTCGAAGTGCGCCATGTTCACGCTGTCACGCTTTCTGTGAATTGCGAGGTCACCGATGTCCCCGACGGCTCGTCGCAGGAATTGTATGGAAGCTGCGGAGAATCTGCAGATCTTCTGCGGGTTCACCGACAACGCGTCGGTGCGCTGCGGTCAGTTCGTGGAACCGGTGACGGTCGGATCCGAGCCCACCGTGGACGTCGGCGCCTGGTATTGCGGTGCGTCCTCGGCCAAGCCGATGCAGGCGCCGCTGTCGTGGCCCGTGCACGGCACGCCGTCGATCTCAGGAACGTCCGGGTTGGCGGCCGTGGTGGTGAAGGGCGCCGGTGAGTTGGGCACGACGAATGGGACGCACGCGCCGGTGAACTGGTCGGCCTCCTCGCCGCCGGAGCAATCGGCCAGATGCGAACTCGACGCTGCGGAGGGAACCGCCAACGCGGCGATCGCCGGCGTGGCGGCGACCCCTAGCGCAAAACCACCGGCGAGAAGCAAGCGTCGTACGGAGAAGTCGAAGTTCGGCATGCGTGGATTGTAGGGACGCTGTCAGCAGTCTGCGCAGATACCGAACGTTCTCTGAACGCGTGTCGTCGGTCCGGTCAGTTGGTCGAACCGGTGATCGTCGGGCTCGACCCGACCGAAGAGGTCGGCGCCTGGTATTGCGGCGCGTCCTCGGAGAGCCCGATGCACTGGCCGGAGTTGCCGCCGGTGCACGGGATTCCGTCGACGGAGGGCAGCCCGCCCTGAGGCTGGGGCAACGGTGAATTCGGTACCAGGTCGGGGGTGCAGTTGCCGGTGTAGGTGTCCTCGGTCTCGCCGCTGGGGCACGCGGCGCCGAACGAGGGTGCCAGGGCAGGAGTGGCCAACGCGGCGATTGCGGGGGTCGCCGCGACGGCGACCGCAAAACCGCCGGCGAGAATCAGTCGTCGTGCGGAGTTCTTGAGGTGTGCCATCGCCACGCTTTCTCGTAGGTGGGGCGGTGAGCATTGCCGCCAACTGCCGTTGGTGAAGAATACGCCGATCACGACCGGATGGGGCGACGATCCCGGCAGATTCTGGTGCGCGCGTACGGTTCCTGTGAGCGTACCCGGTAGCAGCTGTGGCGTTGTCGATCCGTCGGTCGCCAATGTATGAGAACGTGTTCTAGTTTTCTCGGGTTCTCTCGTAAGGGGCAATGGTGCAGCTTTCGCTGGCGGATCGGACCTTCATCGTCACCGGCGGTGGCAGTGGCATCGGCAAGGGTGTCGCCGCGGCAGTCGTGGCCTCCGGAGGCGACGTGGTCATCGTCGGGCGCAATGCCGATCGCCTCGCCGCGGCGCAGGACGAGATCACCGCGCAGGCGGGCGACGGCGCCGGTGCGGTGCGATACGAGGCCGCCGACGTCACCAACGAGGACGAGGTCGGCCGGATGGTCGAGGCGGCCACCGCGTGGCACGGGCGACTGAACGGCGTCGTGCACTGCGCGGGCGGGTCCGAGACCATCGGGCCGATCACGCAGGTGGACTCCGACGCCTGGCGTCGAACGGTCGACCTCAACGTCAACGGCACCATGTACGTGCTCAAGCACACCGCACGGGAGATGGTCCGCGGTGGTGGAGGGTCCTTCATCGGGATCTCGTCGGTCGCGGCGAGCAACACCCACCGGTGGTTCGGCGCGTACGGCGTCAGCAAGTCCGCGATCGATCACCTGATGCAGCTCGGCGCCGATGAGCTAGGCGCGTCGTGGGTGCGCGTCAACTCGATCCGGCCCGGCCTGATCCGCACCGATCTCGTTGCGCTGGTGCTTGATTCGCCGGAGCTCAGCGAGGACTACCGCGTCAGCACGCCGCTTCCGCGGGTCGGTGAGGTCACCGACATCGCCAACGCCTCGGTGTTCCTGCTCAGCGATGCGTCCAGCTGGATCACCGGGCAGGTGATCAACGTCGACGGTGGCCAACTGGTGCGCCGGGGACCGGACTACTCGGCGATGCTCGAGCCGGTCTTCGGCGCCGACGGTCTGCGCGGCGTCGTTACTTAGGCACGGGTCCAGGGCCGCCTGCCTCCCAGGCCGACAGGGCACCGACCGCCGACCAGTCGAGGTGCTCGCCGCCGGTGGCCAGCAGGGTCAGGAAGCGGTCGCGCAGCAGGCTCGCCAAGGGCAGCGGTACCCGGAGGTCACCGCCTGCCTCCAGCGCCAGGCCGACGTCCTTCAGGCCCAGGGTGGCCGCGAACCCGGCGGGCTCGAACTCCCCGCGCGCGATCAGGCCACCATAGGTTCGATACACCGGTGCGCCGAACAGCGTCGAGGTGAGGATTTCGAGATACTGCTGCTTGTCGACGCCCGCCTTGCCGACCAGGGCCATCGCCTCGCCGAGCGATTCGATGACCGAGGCGATGAGGAAGTTGCCGCTCAGCTTGATCAGGCTGGCCGCCGCCGGATCCTCCGAGACGACGAACGTGCGCTGTCCGATCGCGTCGAACAACGGCGAAACAGCTTGTACCGCAACGGAATCACCAGCGGCGACGACGAAGAGCTTGGCTGCCTCGGCGGCCTCGGGCCTGCCGAACACCGGCGCGGAGACGAATCGCTGCCCCGCCTCGGCATGCGCGGCGGCGAGCCGCTGCGCCAGTGCCACGCTGATGGTCGACGACGAGACGTGCACGGCGCCCTCCGCCAAGTTCGCCAGGATGCCGTCGGCGCCGAACGTCACGGCCTCCACCGCGACGTCGTCGGCGAGCATCGACACCACGGCCTCGCCCGCGCACGCTTCGGCGACGGTGCGGGCGGGCCGGGCGCCACGGTCGGCCAGCGCGTCGACCTTGTCCTGGGAGCGGTTGTAGGCGGCGACCGAATGACCGGCCGAGACCAGGTTCGACGCCATACCCGAACCCATGTTCCCCAACCCGATGAAGCCAATGTCCATGGCTTCACTTGTACCCCGGTTATTGCTTGGGCATCGACTTTGGTGGCGTTACAGACCGGGTCGGTGACGGTTGGGTCAGCTGCGCATCTTCTCGGCTGCCAGGTGAACTGCGTTGACGATGCCCTGGTATCCCGTGCAGCGGCAGAAGTTTCCCGAAAGTCCCTCGCGGATCTCGTCGTCGGTAGGGCTCGGATTGTCTCGCAGCAACGCGGTGATCGAGGTGACGAAGCCGGGGGTGCAGAAGCCGCACTGCAGGCCGTGACACTCGCGCAGCGCCGACTGCACGGGTGACAGCTCGCCGTCAGCCGCCGCGACGCCCTCGACCGTGGTGACCTCCTGGCCGTCGGCCTGAACCGCGAAGATCAGACACGACCGCACCGCCTGGCCGTCGAGCAGGACCGTGCAGGCACCGCATGCGCCGTGCTCGCAGCCGAGGTGCGTGCCGGTCAACCCGCACTTCTCGCGGAGGAAGTCCGCCAGGGTCACCCGTGGCTCGACGGAGCCCTGGTGCGCGTTCCCGTTGACCGACAATCGGACGGGCAGGTCATGCATGGATCGCCTCCGTAGCTTCGGTCCAGGCCCTGGCCACCATCGCGGCGCCGACCCGGCTGCGATAGGACGCCGAACCCTGCAGATCGGTGGGAACGTCATTCAGACCGGACATCGCCAGCCTGCCGATGTCCTCGGGGGTGACGTCGGTGACCGCCGCGCCGGTGACGGCGTCCTCGGCGAGCGTGGCTCGCTCCGGGGTGGAGCCAAGACCCAGCAGGCCGATGCCACAACGACGCACGCGGTCGTCGTCGTCGAGTTCGACGGCCACCGTGGCCCCGGCGATCGCGAAATCACCATGACGCCGGGCGAATTCGTGGATGGCGAAGCCGGACCGGCCCGACCACACCGGGAACCGGACCGCCACCAGGACCTCGTCGGGCGCCAGCGCGGTCTCCCACAGCCCGGTGAAGAACTCGGTCGCCGGTATCCGCCTGGTGCCGCGTGGGGACGTCGCCTCGATGACGGCGCCGAGTGTGAGGGCCACCGCGGCGTATTCGGCGGCGGGGTCGGCGTGCGCGATCGCACCGCCGAGGGTGCCGCGGGTGCGGATCTGGAAGTGGCCGATGTGCGGGGTCGACATCGTCAGCAGCGGAACGGACTCCGCGACCTCGTCGTCCATCCCGACGAAGGCGTGCGGGGTGGCGGCCCCGATGCGTACGTGGTCGTCCTCGAGGTCGATGCTCTGCAATTCCGCGACCCGCGAGATGTCGATCAGATTCTCGAAGAAGGTCAGCCGCATCGCCAGCATGGGCACCAGGCTCTGCCCGCCCGCGAGTATCTTGGCGTCGTCCCCATACTCAGCGAGCAGACCGACCGCGTCGGCGACCGTGTCCGGCCGGTGGTAGGCGAAGTTCGCCGCCTTCATGACAGCAATCGCTGCAGGGCGGCCGCGATGTCCTCGGGCCGCAACGAGATTGGCGCAGTTGGGGTTCTGCGGCCTCGTCGCCCCAGCAGGAAACCGACGCCGGCCGCAGCGGCGGCAGCCGCCACCATCGGGGCCGCGCGCTTGGCGATGGGCAGTGCCACCACCTTCAGCAGGTCGACCGAGTCTTCGGCCGGGGCTGGCACGGCGGTGTGCACGGCGCTGTCGGAGCCGTCGCCCGCCGGTGCGACCGACCCGCCGAGCAGGTCGGCCTCGAGATTCTTGGCGAACTGGGTGATGAGGTTGGCCGACACGTCCGCGAGCACGCCGCGGCCGAACTGCGCCGCCTTGCCCGAGATGGTCAGGTCGGTGGAGATCGACACCAGGGTTCCCGCGCCGCCCTCGTCCTTGAGCTGCGCGGTGACCGTCGCGGCGGCACTTCCGTTTCCCCGGGTCTCCCTGCCGTTGGCCTTCAGCACCACCCGCTGGGCGGCCGCGTCCTTCTCGAGGAAGGCCGCCTCCCCGCGGTAGGAGACCGTGATCGGGCCGACCTTGACCTTCACGGCGCCGGTGAACTCGTCGCCGTCGACGGTCAGCAGGGTGGCGCCGGGTAGCGACTGGGCCACGCGATCGACGTCGGTGAGCACCGCCCACGTCGTCGCCGCGGGCACCGCAACCCGGAATTCGTTGTTGAGCTCCACTAGTGGTCCTTTCCGTTCGCCGCCTCGAGGAGTTCGACGATCGCGGCCGGAGTCGCGGGCAGCCGGGTCAGGGTGACGCCGAGCGGCGCGAGTGCATCGTTGACGGCATTGATCACCGCGGGGGTCGATCCGATGGCGCCGCCCTCGCCGACGCCCTTGTAGCCCCCGACTCCGGGGCCCGGAATCTCGACGTGGCCGAATTCGATGGTCGGTGCTTCGGTGGCGGTGGGCAGCAGATAGTCGACGAAGGTCGAAGACAGCGGGTTCCCGTCGGCGTCGTAGGCGAGGTTCTCCAGCAGCGCGCCGCCGATGCCCTGCACCGTTCCGCCGGCGATCTGGCCTTCGACGACGTTGGGGTTGATCATTGCGCCGACGTCCTCGCTGACGACGTACCGGTTGAGCGTGACGTGTCCGGTGGCGACGTCCACCTCGCACGTGCAAGCGTGGGTTGCGTTGGCCCAGTGAATCATTGCCGAGGAGGTGAAGCGCGTCGTCGCCTCGAGGGATGCGGAGGTGCCCGCCGCGAGCTGCTGTGGTTCGTAGTAGGCGCGATATGCGAGGTCGGCGAAGCTCACCGACTTCTGGGGATCGGTCCGGACGGTGGCCCGCGAGTTG
This sequence comes from uncultured Actinomycetota bacterium, assembly GCA_963846985.1. Taxonomy (GTDB): domain Bacteria; phylum Actinomycetota; class Actinomycetes; order Mycobacteriales; family Mycobacteriaceae; genus Mycobacterium. Next base: position 217,481 of record CAWJYC010000007.1, on the reverse strand, counting down.
GCGAGCTCGATGTCGTCGGGTTCGACGCCGAGCCGGTGCGCGGCCATCGCGACGATCCGCTCGCGCAGCATGGTGCCCGCCTCGTTGACCGCTCCGGCCGTCATGGGACCGCTGCGGCTGCCCTGGGTGCCCGCGCCGTACGGGGTCACCGCGGTGTCGCCCTGAATGGTGGCCACGTCGTCGATGTTGGCGCCGAGCACGTCAGCGGTGAGCTGCACGACCGTGGTCTCGAGGCTGTTGCCAGAGGAACCACCGTTGACGTAGACGTTGATCTTGCCGGTCGACTCCATCCGGATGGTGGCGCCCTCGGTCGCCAGGTGACCGGTGGCGGCAGCGGTCGGCTCGATGTAGGCGGAGAAGCCGACCCCGAGGTAGCGGCCCTGCGCCAGGGCCTCGGCCTGCTCCTTGCGGAAGCCCTCGAGGTCCAGGATCTTGACGGCCTGCTCCAGGGTGTCGGCCGGGGCCACGTGGTCATAGGGCATGCCGTTGGGGTTGACGTACGGCATCTCGTCGCCACGCAGGACGTTTCGGCGCCGTAGTTCGACGGGGTCGAGGCCGATCTTGCGCGCGGCGATGTCCAGCAGCACCTCGCGTGCAAGGGTCTCGTACTGCCACGGCCCGCGATAGGCATGCAGCCCAGCGGTATTGGAGAACACCGTCTTGTAGGCGAAGCTCGCCTTCGGCACCCGGTAGGGGCCCGGGAAGAACATGCCGATGGCCGCCGTGGTGAGCACCGGGTACGGCGTCGGATAGGACCCGACGTCCTGAGCGAAGTCGATGTCGACCGCGAGGATCCTGCCGTCGTCGTCGAAGGCCATCCGGGCCGTGCCGTCGACGTGCCGCGACTGGCCCGCCGACATCAAGTTCTCGCGGCGGTCCTCGATCCACTTCAGCGCGCCGCGTACCTTGCGGGCGGCCAGCAGGATGCACATGTCCTCTCGCATGGGGACGACCTTCTGCCCGAATCCGCCGCCGGTGTCGCGCATGATCACCCGGACGTGTTGAGCGGGAATGCCCAAGAGCCGGGCGCCGAAGGCACGTAGCTCGTGCGGTGTTTGAGTGGACGCCCAGATCGTCAGCTCGCCGGTGGTCGCCGTCCACTCGACGACCATGCCGCGGGTCTCGATGGGGACGGGGACGTAGGTCTGCTGGTAGACGTTTTCGGCGACGACGTGCGCGGCCGACGCGAAGACCTCCTCGTCGGGCGGCATGCCCGCCATGCCCCCGGCGACGTTGTCCGGGTAGGCAGCATGGACCACCGGAACGCCGGCGTCGGATCCCCCGATGGCGGTGCGGAAGTCGGCGACGGCGGGCAGCGGCTCGTAGTCGACTCGGACCAGGTCGACGGCGTCCTCGGCGAGGTAGCGGCTGTCGGCAACCACCAGCGCGACCGGATCGCCGACGAACTTCACCTCGTCCTCCGCCAGCGGTGGCCGCGGGGTGTCGGCGACGTCCTTGCCGGCGACGGCGTGCCACGCCTCGCGAACGTCGGGGTTGAGATCCTCCGCGGTGAACACGGCATGCACGCCCGGTAGGGCGAGTGCGGCGGTGGCGTCGATACCGACGATCGTGGCGTGGGCGAACGGGCTGCGGACGAAGCACGCATGCACCATGCCTGGACGCACGACGTCGTCGACGAAGGTGCCGCGTCCGGTGAGAAGTCGGTTGTCCTCGACGCGGGCCACGCGGGTGCCCGCGTAGCGGGCGGTGGGAGTGGTCACGGAGCGTTCTCCTCGATCACTTTCGCGGGTAAGTGGCAACCGTCACATCGCTGCGGCAGCTACGTTACCGTACCCGGAGAGGCGGTATATCGAAAATGAGAGTGGCGTTACCGCACGTCGATGGCATCGGGCGCGCCGATCTCTGCTCCGTCGTGGTGAATGCGGGTGGCCACGTCGGTCAGTGGGCGGCCGCCGCCGCCCCAGCGGCGAGCGATGATTTCGGCGACGATCGAAACCGCCGTCTCCTCGGGTGTGCGAGCGCCGAGGTCGAGACCGATCGGGCTGGCGAGTCGACTCGTCTGCTCCTCCGACAACCCCTCCTCGCGTAGTCGATCCAGCCGATCGACGTGCGTCTGGCGAGAACCCATCGCGCCGACGTAGCCGACCCGCGGCAGGCGTAGCGCCACTGCGAGCACCGGCACGTCGAACTTGGGGTCGTGGGTGAGCACGCAGACAACGGTCCTGGCGTCGATCGCCCCCGCCTCCTCTTGACCGGCGAGATAGCGATCGGGCCAGTCCACGACGACCTCGTCGGCTGCGGGGAACCGCGCGGGCGTCGCGAAGACCGGACGGGCGTCGCAGACCGTCACGCGATAGCCGAGCAGAGCGGCCTGGCGGGTCAGCGCCGCGGCGAAGTCGATCGCGCCGAAGACGATCATCCGCGGTCTCGGCGCGTGACTGGCGACGAAGACCTCCATGCCCTCGCCCTGGCGCTGTCCGTCCGGCCCGTAGGTCAACACGGCGGTACGACCGGCCGCCAGCAGCCCACGGGCGTCGTCGGCGACGGCATCGTCCGTCCGGGCGGAGCCCAGTGAGCCCTCCGCGCGCGCCTCGCCGACGACGAGCCGGCGCCCGACCCGCTCGAGGTCGGGATGGGAGATGACGGTGGCCACCGCGACCGGACGATGGGAGGCGATGTCCTCGGCGACCGCATCGAGTTGCGGAAAGGTCTTGCGAGACAACGGTTCCGCGAAGATGTCGATGATTCCGCCACAGGTCAGTCCGACCGCGAACGCGTCGTCGTCGGTGATGCCGTAGCGCTGAAGCCGAGGCCGCCCGGTCTGCACCACCTCGCCGGCGAGTTCGTACACCGCCGCCTCGACGCAGCCGCCCGAGACCGAACCGGCCACCGCGCCGTCGGGGCAGACCACCATGGCGGCGCCGGCCGCCCGCGGTGCGGACTTGATGGTCCGTACGACCGTGGCCAGCCCTGCCGTCTCCCCGGCCCGCCACACCGCGAGAAGCTCCTCGAGCACGTCACGCACGCATCGAGTCTAAATGTGGCCAGCCGGTCGCCATCGGCCGCAGTCCGCTTGGCCGGCTGATCGCAAACTGCCTTCCCCGTCAAACAGCCGCGTGAAGCGTTGATCCGTCCATTTCAGCAACGAAGAAAAGGGCCGGCCATGTCCACTGCTCGCCCCACGGGCGTCGCATTCCTGACCTCGGCGGGCGCCATGCTCGCCACGGTCGCCGCCCTCTACCCGCCGGTTGTCTCCGCCGACGGTCAACGACTTCTTCGCCCCGGCGCCAATGGACAACGGGTGGCGGTGACAGCGTCGACATCGGTGGGGGGAGTCGACGTGGGCGGCGGACACCTCTACGCCGAGCGCTGCCAGAGGCAGTCCCCGGTCAGTTCGATCGTGGCAAGCCTCGGCACCACCTCCAGCGCCAAGGGCTTCCCTTGCTCACCCTGGGTGGTCTGCGGCGGAGTGAGGGTCGGAGTGCCAGATACGACGGCCGATTGCGTTGCCTTGCAGGTCGTCTCGGAAGACAGCGGCGTGGCGGTCCAGTGGCCCGACTCCAGCATCGGGTTGCGGTGGCCCTGGCCGTGCAGTGTCATCGCGGGACCGTAGCTCAGCCACCGGTCGCTCATTGGATACGGATCGGCGACCGCCTGCCACTGCGAACCGTCGCACGCGAGCGGCACCTTGGCCCCGGTGGGCAAGGTCAGCGCGTCCTTCGCATCGGCGCTGCACGGTGTATTCGGCTGCGGCGCGGCCGGTTCGGCAGAAGCCACCCCGGGCGGCAACCAGAACGCGACCAAGGCAGCTCCAATGATCAACCGGCGCAGCATGTTCGACCCTTACACCTTGGTCAGGTCGGTCTTCATCAGCATGACGTTGTACTCGGAGTAGAGCGACAGGTTCCAGTACAGGTCGGTGCCCGTGCCCATCGTGGACGGGGACCACGGATGCATCATCGGCGCGTAGATGCCGCCGGACTGCTGTGCCATCAGCACCTTGGCCGCGGACCAGTTGCCCTGCGGGCTGTCCGAGGTCCGCATCACGATGTTGTTGAACTGGTCCCCGTAGAGGACGACGTACTTCTTGAGCTGCTTGTTGTACTGCACCGACATCTCGCTGACCTGGTTGCCGGGGTTGCCGACGCCGCACGCGCCGGTGTCCTGCCCGAAGACCGGCGTGGCCGCGGCGGGGTTGTTCTTGTACCAGCCGGCGGGGGTGGCGCCGATGCCGAACCAGCCCCCCGCCGAACCCTTGCTGTAGTACTCGTACTTGGTGGTGTCGAGGATGTCCTTCTCGGCTACCCGCGACACGTAGGCCGCGCCCTGGCGGCCGTTCGGCGTGCCGTAGCTGTACACGTATCCGTCGCCCGGGCGGAGGAACGCGCCCTGCTGGAAGTTGTCGTTGCCGCCATAGGGCTGGTTGTAGCGGACCGAGGTGGGCGCGACGGTCCAGTTCTCGCCGTTGTCGGTGGAGTAGGCGATCGCCGAGTAGTTGGTCGACCACGTGCCCGCGGAACCCCAGTTGGTCACCGACATGAAGTTCACGTACTGGGTGACGCCGAACCGGGTCCCGGGCGTCGGGATGGAGATGCCGGCGGTGGGGATGAGGGTGATGCCCGCGGGCAGGCCGTCGGGGTGGATGATCTGCCGTGCGGTGGTCGGGGTGCTCAACGGGGTGCCGCCGAACATGTTGCCGTTGAACCACTCTCCGTTCGGAATCGTCATTCCGTCGGAGAGGACGGTGTCGGCGCTGCGGAGCAGGACGTTGAAACGCCAGTTTCCGGTCATGTTGGCGCCGCTGAAGGTATCGCCGAAGGCCATCAGCACCTGATGCTCGTTGTACGGGGTGGTCGGATCGTCGACCATGCCGTTGTCCCAGATGACCCCGACGTCGGTGCCGTCGATGCTGAAGCGGTTCAGTGTGTCGGCGATGAGCGGGTTGCCGGTTTGGTAGTTACCGGTCACCCACTGGACGAATTGCGTCGACGGGCTCAGTTGGGCGCCGGGGAGGGGGAAGCCGGGAACGTTGACAGCGGCGACCGCGGCCTGAGCGAGGGGAGCGGCCACCGCGGCCTGAGCGAGGGGAGCGGCCACCGCGGCCTGAGCGAGAGGAGAAGCCACCGCGGCCTGAGCGAGAGGAGAAGCCACCGCGGCCTGAGCGAAGGCGGTGGTGGCGGCGGCCAGTGAGAGGCTGGTGCTGTCGACGGCGGGTGGTTGGGTGGGTCCACCCGTGACGGCGGTGACGAAGTCGTCGATCTCCCGTCGGGCGAAGGCCAGCAGCGTCCAGGCCAGCGGGGGCTCGGCGGGAGTCGTCGACCCGGCGCCAACCAGTGGGCCCAGCATCCAATTGACGACGCTGGACACCACGTTGCCCACGACGGCCAACGGGTTGGGAGCCGCCGCCGGGGCCGCTGGCGTGACGTCGACGGTGGCTACGCGGGCCGTCGGTGCGGCGGCCGAGAAGATGCTCGAGACGGTGGCCGCCGGCGCGGTGGTGGCCGTCCGATTCGAGGTGGTCATCACAGCGAGGGGCGCGGCGGTCTTGGCCGGCGCCGTCGTCGAGGGCTTGTCGGCACCGGTCCCGACCGTCGTCGTGTCGACCGGCTTGGCCGACGCGGTCGGTGCGGTGTCGTTGGACTTCGGCTTCTTCGCGGGCGCAGGCGTGGGCACGGGCGCAGGCGCGGGCGCGGGGGTCGTTGGGGTGTGGCCGGCGTCCGGCACCGTCGCTGCGGGCACGGTCGGTTCGGGCTCGGGGCTCGCGGACGCTGCCGTGCTCGCGGAGGTGCCCGTATTGGTCTGCGCGCTGACCACGCCGCTTGCGGCGCCGCCCGTGGTCGTGTTCGGCGTCGGTCCCTTGTCGCCCTTGGTGTCCGGCGACGTGGTGTTCGTGGGCTGGACGCTCGAGGTCGACTCACCCGGGTTGGCGGTGGAACCTGGCGAACCCGTGCTCGACGTACCGGTGCTCGACGACGTCGTGGACGTCTCGTCAGCAGCGGCGACGCCCTGACCGGTGGCGATCGCGGTGCCCACCCCCAGGGCAACGGCTAGAGAGCCGACTCGACCAATGTATCTTGCGGCTCCCATGACTGCCCCTCGTGCACGCTGAATATCCCTCCCCCGACGGACGATTCCATTGAAACGCATTGCCGAGATGATCACTGGCGAAAGTGGAACTTCGTCCCAACATTCCCACCCGTTACCTCGTCGGCATCGCCCTGCGCGTTACCGGCGTCCACCGAACGGGGCCTCATTCGAGCTTGCGCAGCGCGTCCTCGTACAGCGAATAGGCGTCGTCGAGCCCGTCACCGACCCAGGCATCGACGATTCCGACCTTGTCGGCCACCAGCTGGACCTGGGTGACCCAGGTCTGGAAGTCGCGATTGGTTCGCAGCGCATCGATCTGATCGTGGGTGCCCTGGATCAGGATGAAGCCGCCCAACTCCGTGCTCTGCGGTTGGAGGATCGCCGCGTCGAAGCGTTCGATCAGGCCCTCCTGCTGCAGCTGGTCGAGGTATCCCGTCGTCGACGACTTCAAGAGTTCCAGTGCTTGCTTCTCGCGGCCACGGGCGGGTATTCCCCACGCCACCCAGACACCGGCCTCGGACATCGGCTCCCCCTCGGCTGATCGCTCGTTCGCCAGCGGACACTACCCCGAGCGCGCCAGCGTTCTAGTACGACTGTCCGTCGGCGTACCGCTGGCGTCGTGAATGTCGGCCGTTGCCCCGGACTGAACGTCGGCGAGGAACTGCCAAATGTCGTGATCGTGGTGGCCATCGATACGCGCCTCGTCGGACTCCAGCCAGCGCTTCGTGCTGGCGTCGCGACGAATTGCCGCATGAAAAGCGTTGCCACAGTCGATCTCTCGATTGCGCTTCACGGGAGCCGAACCGCAATGACGACACTGCCTCGTCTGCCAGGGGCTACGACCACCACGACAACCAGCTGCGGCCGAGTTGGAGCCCCCTATCGGGATCGAACCGATGGCCTACATATTACAAGTATGTTGCTCTACCACTGAGCTAAGGAGGCGTTGCGCGCCTAGCTTATCGGGTCCTCGTCGGTCTCGATGATCCGTTGGGACGGTACCGGTCGCGCCGTCGGCCGTCGCCCGCGTGCCCGCGGCAGCGGAATCCGGCCGGCGATGTTGCTCAGCGGGTTGACCACCTGGCTGAGGGTGATGACGGCCTCGTGCAGGGCGTCGATCGTCGGGGTGAGTGCCTCGAGTCCCGGGGCCAGCCGGTTGAGGGTGTCGGCCACGTCGGCGAGTTTCATCAGCGCGCCCTGCTCGGCAGTGAGGGTGTCGAGCAGGCCGCCCTCGGCGAGCAGCTTGTCGGCGACGCCGTCCTCGCGCAAGATCCGCTCGATCAGACCGTCGTTGGCGAGCAGCTGGTCGGCGAGCCCACCCGGCGCGATGACCCGGGACACGGCCCCGTCGTCGGTGGTCAGGCGGTCCACCAGGCCGCCCTCGGCCGTCAGCTGGTCGATCAGCCCGCCCGGCGCCACCGCGCGGGTGACCGGCCCGTTCTCCGCCGTCAGCCGGTCGAGCAAACCACCCTCGGCGGTCAGTTGATCGACGAGTCCACCGGGCTTCAGCAGTCGGTTGATCGGGCCGTCCGGCGCCAGCGCCCTTCCGAGCGGGGCGTCGTCGTCCATCAAATGTGCCAGTCGGTTGGCGCGGTCGACCGCATCTTCGAGACCCAGCAACTGCGCGAACGACGAGCGGCCGGCGGGGCTCGCACCCTCGTCGAGACCGCGCTGGACGACGTTGAGCGTCCCACTGGCAATCCCGAGGCCCATGTCCGCTACGGCGAGGCCGATGCGGACCGGTGCGGTCGCTACGTCGACCAAGGCTTTGCCGAGATTCATGCTTGCCAGTGTATGGCGGCCATCACACCCGATCGGGAGGATCAACTCACAGGAAGCTCACAGCGCCTGCGCAGCGTCACCGAACACGAAGGGGAGGACATTGTGCACATGGCCATGGCAGCGGTTCCCGAGTTCGTCCCCGAGGCGAGGATCCTCGTCGTCGACGACGAAACCAACATCGTCGAACTGCTCTCGGTGAGCCTGAAGTTCCAGGGTTTCGAGGTGCACACCGCGTCCAGCGGTCCCGCCGCGCTCGACAAGGCCCGCGAAGTGAGACCCGACGCGGTCATCCTCGACGTGATGATGCCCGGGATGGACGGGTTCGGAGTGCTCCGCCGCTTACGCGCCGACGGCATCGACTCGCCCGCGCTGTTCCTGACCGCCCGCGACTCGCTGCAGGACAAGATCGCCGGGCTGACGCTCGGCGGCGACGACTACGTCACCAAGCCGTTCAGTCTGGAAGAGGTGGTGGCGCGGCTGCGCGTCATCCTCCGGCGCTCGGGGCGCGGTGTCGAAGAACCCCGCAGTGCACGGCTGACCTTCGCCGACATCGAACTCGACGAGGACACCCACGAGGTGTGGAAGGCCGGCGAGCCGGTATCGCTGTCACCGACCGAGTTCACGCTGCTGCGGTACTTCATCATCAACGCGGGCACGGTGCTGTCAAAGCCGAAGATCCTCGACCACGTCTGGCGCTACGACTTCGGCGGCGACGTCAACGTCGTCGAGTCCTACGTCTCCTACCTCCGGCGCAAGATCGACACCGGCGAGAAGCGACTGCTGCACACCCTGCGCGGTGTGGGCTACGTGCTGCGCGAACCTCGCTAGCGCACCCTGGTGCGTGAGTTCGCCAGCCAACGGCCGCGCTTCTTGCACAACCCGCTGCAGAATGGGGGGATGGCTGGTCTTCGAGGGCGTGGCATCCCGCTTCGAGTAGGGCTGGTCGCCGCGACCCTCGTCCTGGTGGCCTGCGGTCTGCTCGCGTCGGGCATCGCCGTCACCTCGATCATGCGGCACAGCCTGATCAACCGCGTCGACGAGACGTTGCTCGACGCGTCGCGGGGCTGGGCCCAGGCACCCCGCCGGATGCCGACCACTCCGGTGGAGGACCCGAATCCCGCTCGCCCGCCGTCGAACTTCTACGTCCGCGGCATCGATTCCGACGGACGCATCTGGATGGCCGTCAACGACCGCGACGCCGAGCCGGCCCTGCCCGACAGCAACGACGTCGGTCCGCTGCCCGTCACCGTGGGGTCGATCGACCACTCGGAGGTGCAGTGGCGGGCGATGACGGTGCGCGGCCTGCACGGCGAGCTCACCACCGTTGCCATCGATCTGTCCGACGTCTCGTCGACCGTTCGGGCGCTGACGTGGTCTCAGGTCGGCATTGGCGTCGCGGTGCTCCTGGTGCTCGGCATCGCCGGCTACGCCGTGGTGCACCGCAGCTTGCGACCGCTCGTCGAGGTGGAGCAGACCGCCGCGGCCATCGCCGCGGGTGAACTTGATCGTCGTGTCCCGCAACGGGATTCACGTACCGAGGTGGGCCGGCTGTCGTTGGCCCTCAACGGGATGCTCGCCCAGATCCAGCGGGCCGTCGCGTCGTCGGAGGCGTCGGCGGAGCAGGCGCGGACCTCGGAGGACCGGATGCGCCGCTTCATCACCGATGCCAGCCACGAGCTGCGTACCCCGCTGACGACCATCCGCGGCTTCGCCGAGCTATACCGTCAGGGCGCCGCCCGCGACGTCGAACTGCTGATGAACCGCATCGAGAGCGAATCTCAGCGGATGGGCCTGCTCGTCGAGGACCTGCTACTGCTGGCCCGGCTCGACGCCCAGCGCCCGATGGAACAGCGGCGAGTGGATCTACTGTCGTTGGCCAGCGATTCGGTGCACGACGCCCGGTCGGTGGCCCCCAAGCGCACGATCACCATGGAGGTGTTCGACGGTCCCGGCACTCCCGAGGTGCTGGGCGACGAGGCCAGGCTGCGGCAGGTCCTTGGCAACCTGGTGGCCAATGCGCTGCAGCACACTCCGGAGTCGGCGAGCATCGCGATCCGGGTCGGTACCGCGCAGGACAACGCCATCCTGGAAGTCTTCGACCAGGGTCCGGGCATGAGTCGCGAGGATGCCCACAGGGTTTTCGAGCGGTTCTACCGCACCGATTCCTCCCGCGCGCGCAGCAGCGGCGGCACCGGTCTGGGGCTCTCCATCGTCGACTCGCTGGTGTACGCCCACGGCGGCACGGTCAGCGTCACCACGGCGCCCGGCCAGGGCTGCCGCTTCACGGTCCAGCTGCCGCGGATCGCCGACGTCCCAGCGGCCGACATGGATGTCCCGGCCTCGGTCTAATCCAGTTCTGCGAGTGCGGCTTTGATCTTGGTTTGAGCATCGTCCAGCGATTCGGGCGACGGGTTGCGGTCGACGTTCGCGAAGCCGAAGTCGGAGAGGTCGCGAGCCGGGAACACGTGCACGTGCAGGTGCGGCACCTCGAGGCCCGCGATGATCAGACCGGCCCGCTCCACGCCGAACGCCTTGGACACTGCCCGTCCGATGCGCTGCGACACCGCCATGACGCGCGCGAAGGCGGCGGGCTCGATGTCCTGCCAGTTGTCGATCTCGGCCCGCGGCACGACGAGCGTGTGACCCGGTGTCATCGGCTCGATGGTGAGGAACGCGACGACGTCGTCGTCCTCGTAGACGAACCGTCCCGGGATCTCCCGGTTGATGATCATGGTGAACACGGAGGCCATGGTTCGAGCATGCCAGAGGTGTCCCTCGGACGCTGACAGCTAGTTCCCAGCGCTCGGCCAGACCGATGGCAGCTGAACCGACGACGGTGGAGGACGTGTCCGACCTGGCGAATTCCTCCCCGGCCGGCAGTCAGGCTTGCCCCGAGAAGGCCGACGAGAACCCGCCCTACGTCCTGGACATCGTCATCCCTGTGTACGACGAGGAACGCGAACTGGCCGCCAGCGTGCGGCGCCTGCACCGGTTCCTCGCCACCGAGGTGCCGTATGCGGCGCGAATTACGGTGGCGGACAACGCCAGTACCGACCGCACGCTCGAGGTGGCCCGCCGCCTTGCCGACGAGCTTCCCGACGTGGCGGTGATCCACCTGGACGCCAAGGGCCGCGGGGGAGCGCTGCGCACGGCGTGGACGTCGTCGACGGCAGCGGTGGTCGCCTACATGGACGTCGATCTGTCGACCGATCTCACTGCGCTGATGCCGTTGGTCGCGCCACTGGTGTCGGGGCACTCCGACATCGCGATCGGATCCCGGCTCGCGGCGTCGTCTCGGGTGATCCGAGGCCCGAAGCGCGAGTTCGTCTCGCGCAGTTACAACCTGATCCTGCGTAGTGCACTCGGAGCCCGCTTCTCCGATGCCCAGTGTGGGTTCAAGGCGATCCGCGCGGACGTCGCCCGGCAACTCTTGCCGTTGGTCGCCGACACCGGCTGGTTCTTCGACACCGAACTGCTGGTGATCGCCGAACGGGCCGGACTCCGCATCCACGAGGTGCCCGTCGACTGGATCGACGACCCCGACTCCCGGGTCGACGTCCTGGCCACCGCGGTCGAGGACCTCAAGGGCTGCTGGCGAGTGGGGCGTGCGCTGGCCACCGGTGCGCTGCCCCTGCGTGAGCTGCAGACCGCCCTCGGCCGGGAGCCGCTGGTGCCCGGTGTTCCCAAGGGCATGGTCGGGCAGCTGCTTCGGTTCGGAATGATCGGTGTGGCAAGCACATTGGCGTTTGCCCTGCTGTACCTGGTGTTACATCCGGCCGTCGGCGCTCAGGCGGCGAATCTGATCGCGCTGCTGATCACCGCGGTCGCGAATACCGCGGCCAACCGGGCGTTCACCTTCGGCGTGCGCGGTCGTTTCGGAGCGGGCCGCCACCAGTTCCAAGGCTTGCTGGTGTTCATGTTCGGGCTGGCGATCACCAGCGGATCGCTGTTCGTGTTGCACCGCTTCGACCCGACGATCGGCAAGGTTGCGGAGCTGTCGGTGCTCGTCGTCGCGAATCTGGTTGCGACACTGGTGCGTTTCGTCGCGCTGCGGCGGGTGTTCGGCGTGCACCGCCGCTAGTTCCGCCAGGGTCTCCTGCCAGCCAATTCCCTGCAAGTTTACAGGTAGCACGTCGGTAACCTCCTTATGGATGGCGGAGGGATAGATGTTATGGCTGAGCGCGTCATGGAAGTCGATACGGCGCACCTGCATGCCGGTGCCGACCGGTGCGGTGACGCGGCCGGGATGGCATTGACCGCCGCTGGCAAGCTCGCCGAGAAGACGCCAGCATCAGGAATGTTCGGCGACTTCGCCGAAGCCCACGCGTTTCGCCAGGCCGTCTCGTCGGCACATCGGGACCATGTCGAGCAGTTGCACGCCCATCACCGCGCCTTGACCGACATCGGCGACAAGACTCATGCCGCCGCAAACGAATTCGCGGCCCACGACGCCTCGGCGGCCGATGGCATCCGAGCCGCCCAAGCCGGCTTTGGCATGCCCTGATGCCTCCAACTTCGGGACTGGTCAATCTGTCGACCGAGGAACTGATTGCCGCGGCCGGCGGCGATCCGTGGAAGATCAACGACGAACTTCAAGCGGGCGACGCCGGTGCTATCAACGCTCAAGCGGACGCCTACCACGCGGCCGCGGGGTGTGTAGCTGAGGTAGAGGACGACTTCGTGTCGGCCAAGAAGCGCTTCGAGCAGGGGTGGCGGCACCCCGGCGGGGAGAATCCGCTCAACGGGTCGGCTGCGGTCGCCAAGGCTACGACGGCAGTGAACCTGCAGAAGGGCCAACTCGCCAAGATCGCGCTCGACTTGGAGACGGTCGCCGCGGCCCTGGTCACGGCGCAACGCGACTGCGACGGTCACATCGTTGGACTGGACACCTTCCTGCACGGCATCGACGATGCGATCGGCACCGCAAGGGCCGCCAAGCAGGACACCCGGGGTCTGCATGACGCTGCGGTAGCAGCGGTTCGAGCCACCCTCGGTACCGTTCAGGGCGGCCGGAACGAGTATGCGGCCACGATGGCATCGGCTGAGTCGGCGATGTCAGCAGTGGCCGGCCAGGCGCCTCCCGCCGCGTCCGGCGCCCCTGTCGAGGCTGAGGGTGGCAATGATCACGAACCATCTGTGACGAAGAGCGACGTTGCCATCGCAGGTGCGGGCGCGGTCGCCGGCGGCACCGCCGAAGGAGTGCGCCAGACGGTGCTGGGGGTGATCGCCGAGTCCCCGGGAACCGGGCCCGGTGCGGCCGACCCGGGCTTGCTGAAGTGGTTGGAAGATCCCACGATTGGCGGCGTCGAGCTGAAGGGGTTCTCCCGTGTCGGTGGTGTGGTCGCCGCGGCCGGCGCGGTTCCTGCAGTCATGTCCGACATCGACGAGGGAAACTCCATAGCGGAGGCTGTGACCCGGGAGAGTGTGGGAACGGGCGTAGGCCTGTACGCCGGTGCAGTCGCTGGTGGGTTTCTTGGAGACATGGCGGCCGGCGCGGCGATTGGGTCTGTAGTACCGGGGGCGGGGACGGCGGTAGGGCTGGTCGCAGGCGCTGTCGTGGGAGCTGGTGCCGCGCTCGGCGGATCGAAGTTGGTGGAGTGGGCTTGGAATCCCGTCTCGGATGCGGTTAGCAGTGCAGCGCGCGGCGTCGAATCGGTGTTTGGGTTCGGATGGTAATGCGATTCGACGAGTTCATGACCGCGAGCGGGCTCGTGGCTACCCCAGTCGACCGCTTCGCTGAGTTCGAGGTGAATGTCGGCCTACCGCAAGGTTGGAATCCGTTCGAATCCGCTCCGGGACTGCGGGTGTGGGTGTGCCGCAACGATCCCCGGATCGCGGAATTCTGTGCCAACGCAGTCCTGACGATGCATCGCGTCGACGCTGGATTGTGTGCCGGTGAGGTGTTCGCGATGGTGGCCGAACAGCAGTTGCGTTCGGTAACCGGTTCGCGGGAACTGCGCCGGGAAGCTAGCTGCGGCCGCTGAAGGCGCTGGCGTCGTGGGGGTGTTGGCAATGGAAATCGATGTTGAACCAGGCACCATTGACAGCGTGTCACAGTCTCGGATCATCACGGCTGACGAGCAGACGTTCATCGCACAACTGACGGTAACGGCGCTTCACGATTCACCGGTGAGGCGGGACGACGTCTGGCTGACAGTACGAATGGCCGCCGCGGCAGAGTCGGCCTCCGCGGGTCGTCATCGCCCCGCTCCGGTTGTTGAAACGCAGAGGGTCGACTGATGGCAGGCATCGGCGTGAAAGGTGTTCGGCGCCGATATGTGCGCTATGTCATCGGCGGTGCGCTGCTGATGCTGTCGATTGTCGCGTCCCAGGCTGGTCCCCAGTGGTATCTGGAGTCTCTGGAACCTATGCGTGGCATTACTCATCATCTTGGGAAGGCGCCGTATTTTCCGGGCTGGCATCAGCCGCGCCAACGACGAGATCTTCTGCCGCTACATTCCGTGGTACGAGGGAAACGCGTACTTCCTCAACGTGGCGTTCCCGCTGATGGGCATCGGCATGACTGCTGCTGGATTCGCGCCATTCAATCCGTACTGGCTTAGATTCGGCGGTCCCATCTTGCTCTGTTTGACGGCGATAGCCGTCGTTGGCACCGTACGCATGTGGCGCCGTTGCTACCTGCGAATCACCCCAAATGTGTTGACCCTGCAATTGGCCGCACCGAAGGATGAACCGATTGTTTTGCGGCGTGAGCTCGTCGAGTCGATCTTGCCGAAGATCGTCCCGAATGGGGTCAGCGGCCAATCGTTACAAGTCGAAGTCGCCTATCGGAATGCCAATTCCAGCGACACCAAGACACGTACTGCTCGGTCTGCAGCTGACCGTGAAGCCCATCAACCTTCTCAACGCCCTCGCGTATTGGGAGGACCACCCCAACGACGATCCAGGCGTTCTGCTGGACAGGATCGAGCGAATCCTGCTTGGTCGCGTCACGGCCGCCGCCGGTAGGGGCATCTGCGCCGAAACTACTGTTGTTGCTCGATTCTGGCCACTCTTCGCGCAACAACAGTAGTCTCGGCGCCCATGAAGCCGTCCAACTCCGCCACGGTCCACGGCGGTGAATCGTGATGGTCGCGGTAGGCGACGACGCTGGGGGCGACCCGATCGAAGCGGCCGACGAATCCCCCTGCGGCGATGAAGATTTGACCAGTCACGTGAGTAGCGCGGTCGCTCGCGAGGTACGCGTACGTCGACGCGGCGTACTCGGGCGGGGCCGCATCCAGTGCACCCTGCATGCTGACGTCGTCGAGCAGGCCTCGGCGGTTGAGGTCGGCGATCTGCGCTTCGTAGCCGGGGCCGGTCGACAACCTGGTGCGCGCACCCGGGCACACCACGTTCGCGCGGACGCCCTGAGCCTTCAGTTCGGCGGCGATCGCCAGCGTCAGCCCGTTGACCGCTCCCTTGCCGGCGGGATATCCCGTGCCGCCGTAGTCGCCGAGGAACGCGAACGAACTGGTGTTGACGATCGAGCCGCCACCCTGAGCGACCATTCTCGATGCGGCCGCCCGGCAGGTCTCGAACGTCGTGCCGAGGTGGGCGTCGAGCAGATCGTGGAACTGCGTCGAGGTGACGGTGAGGATGGACGAGCCTGCCGGCTCGGCGGTGCCCGCGCAGTTGATCAGCGCATCGATCCCGCCGAATTCGTCGACGCACGCACCGATTAGCGCATCGGCCGTCGCCGGGTCCGCCGGCGAGCCGGGGAATCCCACGGCGGGGCCACCCACGCGTGCGACCGAGGCTTCGACGGCATCGGCGTCACGGCCGTTGACGACGACCCCGTAGCCCTGGGACGAGAGGAGTTCCGCGACGGCGAGTCCGATGCCGCGAGAACCCCCGACGACGACCGCGCCAGGGATCAGCTCGCGTCTCCGAACGTCATGGCGTCCATGTTCCAGTAGCCCCGCAGGTTGGTGATCAGCCCCGCATCGTTCACCCGGTAGGTGAACACACCACGGACCGTGGCGGTGAAGCCGTTTGGAAAGGTGGTGCGCAACACCAGGATGTAGGCGATCTCGGTCGGCGAGCTCGAGAGGAACGTCTCCTCCCGGGTGACGGTCAACTCGTTCGGCCCGATGTTCGCGTCGTAGAACGCCGCCAGGGCCTCCTTGCCGCGCACTCCGGTGCCGTCCGGGTTGGTGACGGCCTCTCCGATCGGATCCTCGACGACGACGTCGTCGGCCATCAACGCCAACCACCCCTCGCGGTCACCCGACTGGACGCATCGCCACGACGCCTCCGATGCGGCGCGGACCGGCGTCAGCTCCACCGTCTCCTGCGACACGGGTCTACCTGTCGGCATCGGTGTAGCGGATGACGCCGCGAATGTTGCGGCCCTCCAACATGTCCGCGTAGCCCTCGTTGATCTGCTCCAGCTGGTACTGCCGAGTGATCATGTCGTCGAGGTTGAGCCTGCCGGCCTTGTACATGGACAGCAGCTGCGGGATGTCGAAGTGCGGGTTGCCGCCACCGAAGATGGTGCCCTGGATGCGCTTCTGCATCAAGGTGAGCATCGCCAGGTTGAGCGACACGTTGTTGTCGAGCAGGCTGCCGATGGCGGTCAGCACGGTGGTGCCGCCCTTCGAGGTCAGGTTGACGTAGGTGTCGACGTCGGCCCCCTTCAGCTCGCCGACGGTGACGATGACCTGCTTGGCCATCAGGCCGTGGGTGGCCTCGGCGATGCCGGCGAAGGCGGCGTCGGTGTCCGGGTAGGCGTGCGTGGCGCCGAATTTCAGCGCGGCGTCGCGCTTCCACTCCACGGGCTCGATGACGAAGAGGTGGCGGGCCCCGGCGTTGACCGCACCCTGAACCGCGGACATGCCGACCCCGCCGACGCCGATCACCAGCACGTCGTCACCGGGCCGGATGTCGCCAGCCTTGACCGCCGAGCCGTAGCCCGTGGTCACGCCGCAACCCACGAGGCAGGCGACCTCGAACGGGATCGACTCGTCGACCTTCACCACGGAACTCTTGTGCACCACCATGTACGGGCTGAACGTGCCGAGCAGCGTCATCGGAAAGACCGGCTGTCCCTTGGCCGTGATGCGGTGCGTTCCGTCGGACACGGCCTGGCCGCCGAGCAGCCCGGCGCCGAGGTCGCACAGGTTGCGCATTCCGGCCTGACAGGAGGGGCACTCTCCGCAGGACGGGATGAACGACAGGACGACGTGGTCGCCCGGCTTGACGTTCTCGACGCCGGGGCCGACCTCGGTGACGATGCCCGCGCCTTCGTGGCCGCCGAGCACCGGGAAACCGGCCATCGGGATGTCACCGGTCACCAGGTGGTGGTCGGAATGGCACATCCCGGACGCTTCCATCTGAATCTTGACCTCGTCCTTGACGGGGTCGCCGATCTCGATCTCCTCGATCGACCACGGCTTGTTGAACTCCCAGATCAGCGCGCCTTTTGTCTTCATGGTGTGTGCCTTCCACTAGAGCCGATGAGGCCAGACTAGAGCCATTAGTTACGTGCGTCACACGCACCCCCAAGCAACCGCTTGGTGGTGCGGTCACCAGATCGGGACGGGCGCCTGACCGATCGGGTGGTAGCCGGGCAGTTTCTCGCCCGCCATGCTGCGTTCGATGCGCTTTTGCATGGTCGGGGTGAGGTCCCCGGAACTGATCAGCTTGCCGAACATGTACGCGACGTGACCGAAGTCGAAGAAGTCGCGCTGCCACTCGATCTTCAGGTCGTCATCAAGCCGGAACCAGCTGCCGCCGATGCCGTAGATCTCGTCGCGGGTGCCGTCGCTCTTGTTCACGATCTGCTTCCAGAAGCCGACGATCTCGCCCAGCTTCTCGTCGACGAGGACCTTTTGGTACTCGTAGACCCAGTTCTCCAGGCCCTGCATCTCCAGGCCCAGTGCGACGTCGCGGATTTCGTCACGGCCCACGCACATGACGTCTTCCTTGGGACCGATGTTCCAGCCGTAGGTGGCGTCCTCGGTGTAGAAGTCTGCGAGGGGGGTCCAGTCACCGGCCTTCTCACAGTCCTTGTTGACCTGCAGCCAGCGCTCGACCCACTCGTCGAGTTGGGCGCGACTCACCTTTGAATCAGACACCGTCAGTCTCCTTTGTCCTTGATGGAAATTGCCTGGGTGGGACACATCTCGATCGCCCGCTCGACGTCCTCTCGGATGTCATCGGGTGGCTCCGAGTCGAGGATCTCCACGACGCCGCGCTTGGGCACGGCGAACACGTCCGGGGCCTCGAGTTCGCACATCGCGTGGCCCTGGCACAGGTCCTCGTCGAGTTCGACGCGGTAGCAACCCACGGGCTCAGGCCCGCCTGCGGTATCGAACCTTCGCCGGCTGGGCCAGCTGCACGACCATCTTGGAGTGATCGTTGCGGTAGCTCTCCGACGGCTGCGACATCTCGAACTCATACTCGCGCAACAGCACCGAGAAGATCGCCTTGATCTGCATCTGGGCGAACGCCGCACCGACGCAGCGGTGCTTGCCTGCGCCGAACGGAATCCACGTCCAGCGGTTGACCAGGTCCTCCTGCCGCGGCTTCAGGTAGCGGTCGGGGTCGAAGTCGTCGGGGTTCGGGAAGTCCTCGGCGATGCGGTTCGAGATCGCCGGCGACGCGGCCACCATCTGCCCCTCGTGAATGGGATAGCCCGCGACCTCGAACTCGTCCTGCGCGACGCGCATCAGAATGATGAGCGGCGGATGCAGCCGCAGCGTCTCCTTCAGCGAGTTGTCGAGCTTCGGGATCTGGCGCAGCGCATGGAAACTCACCTCTTGGCCGTCTGCGTACAGCTCGTCGAGTTCCTGCTGCACCTCGGCGTAGACGTCCGGGTGGCGCAGCAACTCGATCAGCGTCCATGACGACGTGCCGGAACTGGTGTGGTGACCCGCGAACATCAGCGAGATGAACATCCCGGTGACCTCGTTGGCCGTGAAGCGGGGGGTGCCATCGTCGTTCTTGATCGACACCAGCACGTCGAGCAGGTCGCGATCCTCCTTGCCCTTGGGCGGATTGGCGATGCGACCGTCCATGATCTCCTGCACCAGGTTGACGAGTTTGACGCGTGACTCGTCGCGGATGCGGAAGCTCTCGATGTCGAGGTAGGGATCGACATAGCAGAGCGGGTCGGTGCCGCGCTCCAGCTGGTGGTAGTAGTGGGCGAACCGGCTGTCGAGCTGCTCGCGGAACTTGAGTCCGATGAGACATGCCGTGGAGGTGTAGATCGTCAGCTCGGAGAAGAAGTCCAGCAGCTCGATCTCGCCCTCGTCGCCCCACCCGGCGATGATCTTCTTGACCTCGTTCTCGATGGTGGCCGCGTGGCCCTTCATCTGTTCGCCGCGAAGTGCGGTGTTGTGCAGCATCTCCGCCCGGCGTTCGGGGTCGGCGTCGAATACCACGCCCTCACCGAAGATCGGCGTCATGAACGGATAGGCCTCGGCTTGGTTGAGTTCGGCGTCGCTGGAGCGGAAGAAGAACTCGTTGGCCTCCGACCCGGACAGCATGACGACCTGCTTGTCGACCAGCTGGAACCAGCCGACGTCACCGCATTCGGAACGGATGCGATTCATCAAACCGATTGGGTCGGTGCGGAACTCCTCGAGATGGCCGTACTCCTCCTCACCGCCGGAGACGCGGGGCACGATCGTGGCGGTCACGTGAGATTCTCCTCATCGACTTTGAGTTGCTGGCGGTCCGTCACGGAGGCCAGCGGTGCCTCGGGCTGCAATTCCATGTTCGCGATGAACCCACCCCGCGGAGTCTCGGCGACGAAGGTGATCGCCCGAGCCAAATCGGAGGCCCGCAGGAAGTAGTCGTGGCGGGCCTGGCCCCACTTGGCCCAGTCCTCCAGGGCGGGGCCGATGAGCTCGGCGGGCAGACTCCAGCCCATCGACGTCTTCGTCGGCCCCGGATGCACGATCGACGCGCGAACGCCGGTGCCCTCCAATTCCATTTGGAAGTTGGTCACCATGGCGACCAGCGCCGCCTTGGCCGCGCCATAGGCTCCCATGTGCGGTCGCTGCCGCAGTGCGACGTCGGAACCGACGAAGATCAGGTCGCCGCGTTGGCGCTCCAGCATGCCCGGAAGCACCGCGGCGGCAAGCCGATTCGCGCCGACCAGGTGGATCTGCAGTTGCGAGTTGAAGTCGTCGGTGCTGATGTCGGCCAGCTTGCCGAAATAGGTGTCCCCGGCGCCGGCCACCAGTACCTCGATGTCGCCGAGGGCGTCGACGGCGTTGGACACGAACGACCGGACCGAATTCGGGTCGGTGACGTCGAGGTGGAATCCCACGGCCTCACCGCCCTCCGCGCGGATCTTGCCGACGAGGTCGTCTAGCTTCTCCACCCGCCGCGCGCCGAGTGCGACGGGAAACCCGCGGCTCGCCAGTTCGAGGGCGGTGGCTTCACCGATGCCCGCGGAGGCGCCCGCCACGATGGCGGGCCGACGGTCGGGCAGGGGAGCGAAACGGGGCATGGTATCGGGCCTTCAGCGAGACTGGACGGTGATGGGAAGGTGGGCGAAGCCGCGAACACTGCTCGAATGCACGCGAACCGAATGGGCATCGTCCACCTCGTAGCCGCGCACGCGCTTGAGGAATTCGGTCAGCGCCACCTGCGCCTCCATCCGCGCCAGGTGCGCCCCGAGACAGAAGTGCGCGCCGCTGCCGAAACTCACCAGTTTGGAACCGATGTCGCGACCGATGCGGTAGTCGTCGGGGTCGTCGAACACCCGATCGTCGCGGTTGGCCGACCCCGGCAACAGCAGCAGGACGTCACCCTCGGGAATGGTGGTGTCGTACAGGGTCATGTCCGCGGAGACCGCACGAGCCAGAATCTGGCTGGAGGTGTCGTAGCGCAGCGTCTCCTCGACCCACGGCTTGACCAACGAGTGGTCGTCGAAGACCGGTGCCAGCTGATCGGGATTGCGGAAGCCCCAATAGGCGGCATTGGCAAGCAGTTTCGTCGTGGTCTCGTTGCCGGCCACGACCATGAGGAATAGGAAGGCGATGATCTCCTCGTCGGTGAGCCTGTCACCGTCGATCTCGGCTTCGACGAGCGCCGAGGTGAGATCGTCGGTGAGGGTCTTGCGTCGCGCGGCGACCATGTCGGCGTAGTACACCATCAGATCGGCCGAGGCGGCAATTGCTTCCGCGGGCACGTCCTTGACGCCGTCGTCGCGGTGCATCACACCGTCGGCCAGAGCGCGGATGCGCACCCGGTCCTCCACCGGTACGCCCATCAACTCCGAGATGACGTCCATCGGCAGTTTGCCGGCGAAGTCGTCCACGAAGTCGAAGTCAGACGCTGGCCGAGCCGGCCTGCAGCGCCGCGTCGAGGTGCTGCACCGCGATCTCGGTGACGCGTCCTTCGAGTTCACGAATCCGCCTGGGCGTGAAACCCTTCGATACCAGCGTCCGCAACCGGAGATGGCCCGGATCGTCGAGTGCGAGGAAGGACATCACCCGGTGCGCCTCGTCGTTTCGCGAAATGGGGTCGAGCGAGACGCCGTGCCGGTTGGACAGCGACGTGCTGTTGCGGAAACCCTGGACGACGTCCGAGTGCCGCGAGAGCGCCCAGAACTTCTGTTCGTCGTTGCGGTACAGGGGCGCTTCATCGCGCAACCGCCGGTAGTACGGATACGGGTCCTCGTGGAAGTCGTAGTCGTACGGATCCAGCACCAGCGGCACGGTCGCCGTCATCGGGCTCCTCCAAGGGCGGTCATCGTCGATCCTCTCCGAGGATGAGGCCGACCACGTAGCTGAGGCGGTCGGCGATCTGGCGATAGGTGAAGGCGCCGCTGCCGGCATTGACCAGCGCGCCGAAGTACGTCATCTCCAGGGCCGAGACGACGCGGGAATCGATGTCCGGGCCGGCGGCCGACTTGATCCGGCGGTGAATCTCCAGGCCGATCCGGTCGCGGACGCGGCGCACCGTTGGGTCGCTACCGGTCAGGAGTGCCGTCGTGCACGCTGCGGCCACCTCTGGCTCGTCGGCGACCACCATCGTCAGATCGCGCAGCGTCTTCTCGACCCGCAGCGACATCGGCTCGTTGACGTCGGTGTAGTACGGCACCCGGCGCATCAGGTCCAGGTAGATCTCGGCAATCAGATGATTCTTCGACGAAAAGTAGGTGTAGGCGGTGGCCGGGGCCACCTTCGCCCGGGCCGCGACCGCGCGCACGGTCAGATCTGCATACGACGATTCCCGCAGCATCTCCATCCCCGCGGTGAGAACCTTGCGGAAGGTCTCCTCTTGGCGCCGGTTGCGCGGCGTCTCGTCAGATACCGAGCCGGCGAACCCGCCGGTTTCGGTGACTGACGCCACGCCATCACTGGACACATGTCCAAGTTATCCGACGATGCCCGTGGTCGGCAAGCTCGTCGCTGATTCTCAATGAAAATCGCTGTTAGAAGCCGCAGCTCGGAGCCGCCGGGGCGGGCGCCCTTGCCAGGCTTGCACCACTGCGGTTATGGTTCGATCATAGACGGCCGGACAGTTGTCCAGCATCGAATACCGCGGAACGGGAGCTCGAATGGCACTACTGGGCGATCGAGAGAGTCGGCTGCTGATCGACGGCAGGCTGGTCCAGGGCAGCGGCGGGACCTTCCCGACGATCAACCCCGCGACCGAAGAGGTGCTCGGCGTCGCGGCCGACGCCACGGCGGAAGACATGCTCGCCGCGATCGCTGCCGCGCGCCGCGCGTTCGACGACACCGACTGGTCGACCAACGTCGAGCTTCGGGTGCGCTGCATCCGGCAGCTGCAGCAGGCGATGCGCGACCACGTGGAGGAGTTGCGGCAGGTCACCATCGCGGAGGTCGGCGCACCGGTGATGCTGACCTCGATGGCCCAGCTCGAAGGCCCGATCGAGGATCTCAGCTTCTGCGCCGACACCGCGGAGTCCTATCAGTGGACCACCGACCTCGGCATCGCCGCGCCGATGGGAATGAAGACCCACCGGACGATCGCCAGGGAAGCCGTCGGCGTCGTGGGTGCCATCACGCCGTGGAACTTCCCGCACCAGATCAACCTCGCCAAACTCGGCCCGGCGCTCGCAGCCGGCAACACCGTCGTGCTCAAGCCGGCACCCGACACCCCTTGGTGCGCCGCAGTATTGGGCGAGCTGATCGTCGAGCACACCGACTTCCCCGCGGGCGTGATCAACATCGTCACCTCCAGCGATCATGGCGTCGGGGCGCTGCTGTCGAAGGATCCGCGCGTCGACATGGTGTCGTTCACCGGCTCGACGAACACGGGCCGGGCGGTGATGGCCGACGGTGCCGCCACGCTGAAGAAGGTCTTCCTGGAACTCGGCGGCAAGTCGGCCTTCGTGGTCCTCGACGACGCCGATCTGGCGGGCGCGTGCTCGATGGCCGCGTTCACCGCCTCCATGCACGCCGGCCAGGGCTGTGCGATCACCACCCGACTGCTGGTGCCGCGGGCCCGGTACGACGAGGCGGTCGACGCTGCGGCGGCCACCATGGCGGGCTTGACGCCGGGCGACCCCACCGATGCCGGAACCATTTGCGGCCCAGTCATTTCGGCGCGCCAACGGGACCGCATCCAGGAATACCTCGACTCGGCGATCGCCGAGGGTGGCACGTTCGCCTGCGGTGGCGGAAGCCCCGCCGGTCGCGACGCCGGCTTCTTCATCGAGCCGACCGTGATCGCCGGCCTCGACAACAGCGCCAAGGTCGCGCGCGAGGAGATCTTCGGCCCGGTGCTGACGGTGATCGCGCACGACGGCGACGACGACGCGGTGCGGATCGCGAACGACTCCCCGTTCGGACTGTCCGGCACGGTGTTCTCCGCCGACGACGAGCGCGCGGCGAGGATTGCGGCACGGCTGCGCGTCGGCACGGTCAACGTCAACGGCGGCGTCTGGTACTCGGCGGACGTGCCGTTCGGCGGATACAAGCAATCCGGCATCGGCCGGGAGATGGGGCTCGCCGGCTTCGAGGAGTACCTCGAGACCAAAGCGATCGCCACCTTGGCCTGAGTACGGGCCCGACATTCACGAGAACGAGGAGACACCAGTGGGGCTCTACGGAGATCAGTTCACCGACAAGGTGGCCATCGTCACCGGGTCCGGTGGTGGCATCGGGCAGGCGTACGCCGAAGCACTGGCCCGCGAGGGCGCGGCCGTCGTGGTCGCCGACATCAACGTCGAGGGAGCGCAGAAGGTCGCCGACGGCATCACCGGCGAGGGCGGCAGCGCCCTGGCCGTGCGGGTCGACGTGTCGGACCCCGACTCGGCCAAGGAGATGGCAGCTCAAACACTTTCGGAGTTCGGCGGCATCGACTACCTGGTCAACAACGCGGCGATCTTCGGTGGCATGAAGCTCGACTTCCTGGTCAGCGTCGACTGGGACTACTACAAGAAGTTCATGAGCGTGAACATGGACGGTGCCCTGCTGTGCACGCGCGCGGTCTACCGCAAGATGGCCAAGCGTGGTGGTGGCGCGATCGTCAACCAGTCCTCGACCGCCGCGTGGCTGTACTCGAACTTCTACGGCCTCGCCAAGGTTGGCATCAACGGCCTGACCCAACAGCTGGCCACCGAACTCGGTGGGCAGAACATCCGGATCAACGCCATCGCGCCAGGCCCCATCGACACCGAGGCCAACCGGACCACCACGCCGCAGGAGATGGTGGCCGACATCGTCAAGCGAATCCCGTTGTCGCGCATGGGCGAACCCGAGGACCTCGTCGGAATGTGTCTGTTCCTGCTGTCGGACCAGGCAAAGTGGATCACCGGCCAGATCTTCAACGTCGACGGCGGGCAGATCATCCGCTGATGAGCGCTTGCGCGAAGAAGAGAGGGCAGCGATGAGCGCTTGCGCGAAGAGGAGAGGGCAGCGATGAGCGCTTGCGCGAAGAGGAGAAGATCATGAGCGACGATGTCAAGCTCGGCTACATCGGACTGGGCAACATGGGTGCGCCCATGGCCAAGCGACTCGTCGAGTGGCCGGGCGGTGTGACCGTCTTCGACGTACGCACCGAGGCCATGACGCCGCTGGCCGAACTCGGCGCCACCCTGGCCGACACCGTCGCCGACGTGGCGAACGCCGACATCATCTGCGTCACCGTGCTCGACGACGCGCAGGTGCGCGAGGTCGTCGCCGAGCTGGCGGCCCACGCCAAGCCCGGCACGGTCATCGCGATTCACTCCACGATCAGCCCCGAGACCGCGATCGAGCTGGCAAACGAACTGCGGCCGGGAGGCATTCACGTCGCCGACGCGCCGGTGTCCGGCGGTGGGGGAGCGGCGGACAAGGGTGAACTCGCCGTGATGGTCGGCGCCGACCGCGAGGTATACGAGCGGGTCAAGCCCGCGTTCAAGCAGTTCGCGTCCATGGTGATCCACGCCGGCGAGCCGGGCGCGGGGACGCGAATGAAGCTGGCGCGCAACATGTTGACCTTCACCGGGTATTCCGCGGCCTGCGAGGCGATGAAGCTTGCCGAAGCGGCGGGGATCGATCTGGGGCAGCTCGGCCGGGTAGTGCGGCACACCGATGCGCTCACCGGCGGTCCTGGCGCGATCATGGTTCGCGAGGACATGACGACGCTGACGCCCGACCACTGGCTCTACGACGCCTTCACCCACACCCGCGGACTTGGTGAGAAGGACCTTGGCCTGGCGCTCGGTCTGGGCGCGGCGGTGAACGTCGAACTCCCACTGGCCGAGTTGGCGCTCCAGAACCTGGCCGCCGGACTCGGTGTGCCCCGCAGCGCGTCGACCTCGAAGGAGTAGTCCATGGACGAATTGCGCCGCAAGGGCTTGGAGAAGATGAACGAGGTGTACGGCTGGGAGATGCCGGACATGCCGGGCGACTACTTCGCGCTCACCGCCGACCACCTCTTCGGCACCATCTGGAACAGGCCGGGACTGTCGATGCGCGACAAGCGGATCATGACGCTGACCGTGGTGACGGCGCTGGGCATCTCCGACCTGGCCGAGATTCAGGCCAACGCCGCGTTGCACAACGAGGAGCTCACGCCCGAGGAGCTCAAGGAGATGGCGATCTTCCTCACCCACTACCTCGGCTTCCCGCTCGGCTCCAAGCTCGACGGCGCGGTGACCAAGGTCGTCGGCAAGCGAAAGAAGGCCGCGGAGAAGGGCCTGGGCGGGGATACGGCCGAAGAGAAGCGCGCCAATGTCAACACGGCATTGAACATGCACTCCGGGAAGTCCCTCGATGACCAGTAGGTACGCGTCGCTGTCGCGCGACGAGCTGGCGACTCTGGTGCCCGAACTGCTGCTGATCGGACAGCTGATCGATCGGTCCGGCATGGCGCACTGCATCAGCGCCTGGGGCCGGGAGGAGATGCTGCAGATCGCGATCGAGGAGTGGGCCGCCTCCAGCCCGCTCTATACGAAACGGATGCAGAAGGCACTCAACTACGAGGGCGTCGACATCTTCACTCTCTTCAAGGGACTGCAGCTCGACATCGGTGCGCCGCCGCAATTCATGGACTTCCGCTACACCGTGCACGACCGGTGGCACGGGGAGTTCCATCTCGACCACTGCGGCGCGCTGCTCGACGTCGAGCCGATGGGCCCGGACTACGTGCACGGCATGTGCCACGATATCGAAGACCCCACGTTCGACGCCACGGCCCTGGCCACCAACCGCAAAGCGCAGGTTCGGCCGATTCACCGGCCGCCGCGGGTTCCGTCCAACCGGAGCCCGCACTGTCGGTGGACGGTGATCATCGACGAGTCCTACCCCGAGGTGCCGTTCATCCCCGCGATGGACGTCGTCGCCGCGACCCGCGCGCACGATACCGAGCTGGATCCGATCGACCCGAATGACGAAGGGATGGCGGACTATTCGGGCCCACTGCTGTCCGACGTCGACTTCGGCGCATTCTCGCACTCGGCGCTGGTGCGCATCGCCGACGAGGTCTGCCTGCAGATGCACCTGCTGGTCCTTTCCTTCACCCTTGCGGTCCGCGCCCGCGCGAACGGCGATGAGGCACTGGAGAAGTCGATCCGCACCAAGCAGTTGATCGGCATCGCCGGGGTGGCCGCCGAGCGGATCCACGCCGCGCTGTCGTTGCCCGGCGGAGTCGAAGGGGCGCTGCGGGTGCTGGAACTGCACCCGCTCCTCAACCCGTCGGCCTACGTGTCCGCCGACGTCGGCGCCGACGCCATCGACGTCCACGCCTCACCCGCTCACGAGGACGGCGCGTGGATCTCCCTGATCTCCCCGGCGGCGGACACGCCCCTGCAGGCCGTGGTCGCGGCCGTCGATCCGTACCTGCGAGCCGAGGTTTCGGGCACCGCGACCGACTGGACGGTGCGCGTACTCGAAACCGACACGCCAGCAAAGGAATTGGGCGAAGTTGCAGTGACCAAGTTCAGTGGCGGCGCGACGTGGGTGTTCGAAGAACGAAAGTCCCTGCCGCTGACGGTCGTCTGAGCCGTCAGTCGGAGACCATCGCGTCGTACTCCCGGGCGATGTCGCCGATCTCCCGACCGACCGCGTTCAACTCGGAGGTGGACCGACCGACGATCTCGCTGATCTGGCCGATGCCCCCGCTGGCGATCCGCAAGCGCAGCCAGTCGCCGCCGCTGCCCGGCGGCGTCGACGCGACCGCATCGGCTACCCAGTCGCGCAGCCGATCGAGGTCGCGCCGTCCGCTGGACACCACCTGGGCCGACCGATCGACCGCGGTGGCCAGCCGTTGGTCGAGTTCTGCGAGCCGGCCGAGGACGGCGGCCTGGCGCTGGTTGGTGACGGCGTACTCGTCCGCCGCGGTTCCCATCCAGGTTGTACCCGGGTGCGCCGACGCCACGAGGCCCTGCAACTCGATTAGCCGCTCACTGCGGTCGAATTGGGATCCGGCGGCCGGTTCGCCGTCGCCGAAGAGTGTGCTGGCCTGCGACCACGTCGAGCGGAAACCATCCATTGCGGCCACGTCGACGAGTCTAGGTGGCGTCGGAGGTGCTGACGCGCGGCAAAATCGCGCTGCCCACCCACCGCCTGAGGTAGCGGCGGAGTTCCTGCCCGGTTCGCGGCGGCCGGCCTGGATCGATGACGAATGATTGAATGATCCGCAGCAGGTGCTCGGCGAGTTCGTCGAGTTCGGTCTCGGTGAATCCCCCACCGGCCCAGTCGACGTCGAAGCGGCGCAGCATGCGGTTCGCGAACTGCAGTGCCACGTCGGAGGTGACCGAGGCGGTATGTTCGTCGGCCCGGCCCGACGCCAGGAGCAGGCCTAGATGCTTGTCCTTGGGCAACCATTCCAGTGCGGTGGCGATCGCCTCGGTGACGGCGTCGACCGGATCGGTGAGGCCCTGCAGATGGTCGGCGAGGCTGGTCAGGAAGTCGTCGGCGGCGTGCACCGCAGCGGCAACCAGCAGCGCTTCGGTACTGGGAAAGTAGCGGTACACGGTTTGACGCGTGACGCCGAGGGCGCGGGCGACGTCGGCGATGCTGACGTCGGCGCCACGTTCGTCGATGGCCTTGCCTGCGGCTTCCAGGATCCGCGCGACGGCCTCGTCGTCCGTCGCGGGCGCCGAGCCCGACCAGCCGTGGGTACGCACGCGGGAATAGTAGCTGGGTCCGAGGTCAGCCCCGGTAGGAGACCGACAGCTCCTTGACCCCGTTGATCCAGCCGGAGCGAAGTCGTTGAGGTTCGGCCACTTTGGCGATGTCCGGGATCTGGTTCGCCACTTCGTCGAAGATCAGCTTGATCTCCATCCGGGCGAGGTTGGCGCCGATGCAGAAGTGCGCGCCATTGCCACCGAAGGCGAGGTGCGGGTTGGGGTTTCGCAGCACGTCGAATTCGAAGGGCCGGTCGAAGACCGACTCGTCGAAGTTGGCGGAGCTGTAGAACAGTCCGGCGCGCTGGCCCTCCCGAATGGTTACGCCGCCGATCTCCACGTCGGCGAGCGCCGTGCGCTGAAAGCAGTGCACCGGGGTGGCCCAGCGGACGATCTCGTCGACCGCCGTTGCCGGCCGCTCGGTCTTGAACAGCTCCCACTGATCCGGGTTGTCGAAGAACGCGTTCATGCCGTGCGTCATGGCGTTGCGGGTGGTCTCGTTGCCGGCGACGGCGAGCAGGATCACGAAGAAGGCGAACTCGACGTCGCCAAGGGGTTCGCCCGTCTCGCCTCTTCGGCCTGGATCAGGCGGGTGACGATGTCGTCGGCCGGGCAGCGCCGGCGCTCCTCGGCCATCGCGTAGGCGTAGCCCATCAGCTCGGCGTTGGCGATCGTCGGGTCCGAGTCGAAGTCCGGATCGTCAGTGTTCATGATGCTGTTGGTCCACGCGAACAGCTTGTCGCGGTCGGCTTCGGGCACGCCGATCAGATCGGCGATCGCCAGCAGCGGCAGCTTGGTGGCGACGTCGCCGACGAAGTCGCCGCCGTCCTTCGCGGCGGCCTGGGCGACGATCTCGCGCGCGGCGACCGCGAGCTTCTCCTCGAGCGCCGCGACCGACCGCGGCGTGAACAGCCGCGAGACGATCTTGCGCAGCCGGGTGTGTTCGGGGGCATCGTGATTGATCAGCAGTGCCTTGGTCAGGTCGAGTTGCTCACTCGTGACGCCGTCGGGCAGCCGCATCACCGCGCCCTTGCGGTTGGTCGACCACAGGTCGCCGTTGCGGGAGATGGACTTGATGTCCTCGTGGCGGCTGATCACCCAGTAGCCGCCGTCGTCGAAGATCGATTCCTGCTGCTCGTTCCACCAGACGGGCGCGGTCTTGCGGAGCTCGGCGAACTCGGTGACGGGGATGCCGCGGAGGAGGACGTCGGGGTCGGTGAAGTCATACCCGGGGGTAGGAGCGAAGCGACCTGGGGGGAATCACTGCCCGGACCGAATGGACAGGCCTGCGGCGTCATGGCTCGACCATACACTTCACGCATATGTGTATGGCCGCTTTCGAGGTTTAGGGTTGTCCACGTGCGCGTCCTCGTGATCGGATCCGGTGCCCGTGAACATGCGCTGCTGCTCGCGCTGCGGCGCGACCCCGAGGTCGAGGCGCTCGCCGTGGCACCCGGGAACGCGGGCACCGCGTCGTCGCCGACCAACACGACGTCGACATCACCTCGGGCGACGAGGTGGTCACCCTGGCCAAGCCGTCGACGCCGACCTGGTCGTGATCGGGCCCGAGGTGCCGCTGGTGCTCGGCGTCGCCGACGCCGTGCGCGCGCCGGCATCGCGTGCTTCGGGCCGTCGGGGGAGGCCGCCCGGATCGAGGGCTCCAAGGCCTTCGCCAAGGACGTGATGGACGCTGCCGGCGTGCGCACCGCGCGCAGCGAGATCGTCGACAACCCGGCGCGTCTCGACGCCGCGCTGGACCGGTTCGGCCCGCCCCCCCCCTGGGTGGTCAAGGACGACGGGCTGGCCGCGGGCAAGGGCGTCGTGGTGACGCCCGACCGCGACGCCGCCCGCGCGCACGCCGCCGAGCCTGCTCGACTCCGGGCATCCGGTGCTGCTCGAGTCGTTCCTCGACGGCCCCGAGGTCTCGCTGTTCTGCCTCGTCGACGGCGAGACCGTGGTGCCGCTGCTGCCCGCGCAGGACTACAAGCGGGTCGGCGACGGCGACACCGGCCCCAACACGGGCGGCATGGGCGCGTACACCCCGCTGCCCTGGCTGCCCGCCGACGTGCTGGCGCGATCGTCGACGACGTGGTGAACCCCGTTGCCGCGAGATGGTCCGGCCGCGGAGTCCCGTTCTCCGGCCTGCTGTACGCCGGGCTCGCGATGGGCCCGAGCGGGCCCGCGGTGGTCGAATTCAACTGCCGCTTCGGCGATCCCGAGACCCAGGCGGTGCTGGCGCTGCTGGAAGCCCGCTGGGTGAGCTGCTCCTGGCCGCGGCCACCGGGACCTGCTGCGCAGCCGCCCCTGCGCTGGAGGACGGGCCGCGGTCACGGTGGTGCTGGCCGCGGAGAACTATCCGGGACGCCCCCGCATCGGCGACGTCATCACCGGCTCCGAGGCGGCGGGCGTGCTTCATGCCGGCACCGCTCGGCGTGACGACGGCGCCGTGGTGTCCTCGGGCGGACGGGTGCTGTCGGTCGTGGGACCGGGACCGACCTGGACGCGGCCCGAGATCGGCGTACGCCGCTATCGCTGGTATCCGCCTGCCCGGCAGCCACTTCCGCACCGACATCGGGCTCGCCGCCGCCGAGGGGCGCATCAAGCTGCCGGACTAGGCGACGAGGAGTGGCGCCAGCCAACTGATCTCGGCGGGCAGCTGCGAACTCCAGAAGGCGCCGTCGTGACCGCCCGGGGAGAATCCACCCGAGGGTGGTGTGGGCAACTGGCCGATGAATTGCTTGGTGGCGGCGTAGAAGGGATCGCTGTTGCCGCAATCGATCCGGATCGGAATCGAGGCCAGGTTGGCCAATCCCCACACGCTGTTCGCGGCGTAGTCGTCCGCGCCGTCGAAGGCACCGGGCGCCGTCGCCCCCGACGACGTCCACAGCGCCGGGCTGACCGCGCAGATCGCCGCGGTCCGTGCCGGGCCCAGCCGGGAGCCGAGCAGCAGGGCGCCGTAGCCGCCCATCGACCAGCCCAGGAAGCCGACCCGCGACGTGTCAAGGCCCTGCCCGCCGAGCATCGGGATCAGCTCGTTGAGCACCATGGCGCCGGCGTCCTCACCCGAGGCCCGCGAGTGCCAGTAACCCCCGCCGCCATCGACCGCCACGACGGCGAACGGCGGAATGCCGGCCGCCACGGCTTGCGCCAAGCCCGCTTCGACGCCGCCGGCCATCACTCCAGCCGCATCCTGACCCTTGCCGTGCAAGGCGATCACCGGCCGCAGCGCACCGGTCTGGCCGGGCGGCCGGGCGATCGCCCAATTGGTCGGAACGCCACCGCGTGCGGCGGACACGAACGAACCCGTCACGTAGGTCGGGGCCGGCGTCGCGGGGGCGGGCGCAGGAGCCAGCGGACGCGGCGGGGACAGCGGGGCGCCGATCCCGGTCATCGCGACCGGCGGCGTCGTCATCGGCGACTGGGCCGTGGACGAACCGAGGGCGAACGCACCCGCGGCACCCGCGGCGGCGCCGACACCGAGTCGCAGAATGGCGCGACGGCTCAACGGGGCTGACACACGGCCATCATGCCACTGGGTGCTCGGACGCCCGATGCCGGAACGCCCACCAGGCGCCGGTGCACCACAGCGCCCACGCCACCAGCAGCGGCTGGAACAGCAGCCGGACGCCTCTAGACACGTCGGAGTCCAAATTGAATGCGGCACTGTGCGTAACGAATTGAGAAATGTTGCCGGGGAACACCAGAACGAAGAAGGCCGCGACGACCCAACCGAGCTGAGCGCGTCGTCGCCGTACGATCAGAACGGCGGCTCCCAACACGATCTCCACCACGCCCGAGGCGACGATGACGAACGTCGCGTCGAGCGGTAGCCACGCCGGCACCTGAGCGTAGAAGGCGTTGCGCGCGAACGTCAGATGACTGACCCCCGCAAACACCAGCGCCGCGCCGAGTGCCCACCGAGCGAGTACGCGCGGGACGGATGAGACGGCTGGGTTCTCGGCGGGTGGGGGCACGGATCGCACCTTTCCTGAGGGGAGTCTTGCAGTTGGCCGAAAGCCCCATACCGTCGAGCCGTTGCTGGCAGCATGCATGACGTGACGGCAGCGGTCACCCCCAAGGGTGAAAGACGACGGTACGCGCTGGTCAGCGCCGCCGCCGATCTGCTGTGCGAAGGCGGCTTCGACGCCGTCCGCCATCGCGCCGTCGCCCGTCGGGCAGGCCTGCCACTGGCGTCCACGACGTACTACTTCTCCTCCCTCGACGACCTCGTGGAGCGCGCAGTCGAGCACGTCGGCACCCGCGAGGCTGAGACGTTGGACACCCGGGTCGCGGCGCTGTCGCGACGCAAGCGGGGCGCCGAGTCGACCGCCGACGTCCTCGTCGATCTGTTGGTCGGCGACGGTCCCGGCACGCGAGTGTCCGAACAACTGATCTCCCGCTACGAGCGCCTCATCGCCTGCGCGCGTCAGCCGGGACTGCGCGACGTGCAGCGCCGCATCATGAAGCAGCGAACGCAGGCCGTCGTCGAAGTGGTCGAGCGCTCGGGACGGTCGGTGCGGGCCGAGTTGATGACGGCACTGGTGTGCGCGGTCGACGGCGCAGTCGTCGCATCCCTCGTCGGCGTCGGGGATGGCCCTCGGGCTGCCGCTCGGGCCACGCTGGTCGACGTCATCGACGTGCTGGCACCCTTCGACTAGGTACGTTCGGTGCAATGAAGCTCACCGGCGTGCTCGACGCCGCCCTCGACCGGTCCATCGTCCTCGGCTACTCCAAGATCGGCTCGGGCGTCCGCAGGCGCTGGTGGCCGGCCGACCCGCCCGTCAAGGCGATGGCAGGCAAGCGGGTAGTCGTCACCGGCGCCACGGCCGGCCTCGGCGAGGCGATGGCGAAGTCCTTCGCCGAACTCGGCGCGACGGTGCACCTTCTCGGCCGCAATCAGGAGAAGGTCAAGCACTCGGCGGGCGTGCTCCGTGGCGAGGTGCCCGGATCGGTGGTGATCGACGAGGTCTGCGACGTCGGTGACCTCGAAGCGGTGCGGGCCTGGACCGACGACCTGTCGGGGCGCATCGACTCGTTGCACGGCCTGGTGCACAACGCGGGCGTCATGCCAAAGCAGCGCGGCGAGACGCCGCAGGGCCACGAACTGCAATTGGCGTGTCACGTACTGGGGCCGCAGCTGATGATCGAGGGCCTGCTGCCGCTGCTCCGCAACGCGAATGGCGCGTCGGTCGTCTTCGTCACCTCCGGTGGCATGTACAGCGCGCCGCTGTCCGCCGACGACCTCGAATCGGCTCGCGGTGCGTACGACGGCGTGCGTGTCTACGCCAGGACTAAGCGCATGCAGGTGGTGCTCGCCGACGCGTGGGCACAGCGGCTGGCGGGCGACGACGTTCGGGTCGAGAGCATGCATCCCGGCTGGGCTGCGACTCCTGGTGTGGCAGAAGCGCTTCCGACGTTCAAGAAGCTGACCGGACCACTGCTGCGCGGCGCGGCCGACGGCGCCGATACGGCGGTCTGGCTGGTCGCGACCCGGCCGCCGTCGCGTCCGCCACACTTCTGGCACGACCGGGCCCAGCGCCCAACGACCTTCGGCTGGCAGCGGCCGGAGGACCCGGCCGTCGTCGCCCGCTTCCTCGACCAGGTCTCGGCGCTGACGGACACCTCGCCCCAGTGGGTGGCGCTGGCCTGATCAGCCAGAGCCGGTGAGCTTCTCAAGCCGCGCCTGAAGTTGCGCCACCCGGTGGGAGTTGCCCGTCAGTCCCACGTAGCGATCGCCGAAGCGGGCCAACAGCGCATCGTCGAGGCGCCGCACCGCGCCGGCCGGGTAGCGGTAGTCCATCCTCTGGTTGACCGCGTCGGTGTCGACGGCGCCGAGCAGTTCGTCGAGTTCGTCGAGGGAGTCGATGCCGAGTTCGAGCAGCAGCCCCGAGATCCACGCGTAGTGTTCGGTGCGCGACCAGCCCGCGTCGGGGAAGCGGTTGCCCAAGATACGTTGCCAGCACGGGTGTTCCGATGCGCGGGTCGCTGGACTGTTCGGAGCGCTGGGCGGGCGGTGAGCTCTTCAATCGCTCGCGGATGGCGGAGAACTCCCGGTCGGCCAGTTCGAGCAGGCCGGCCGCGAGGGTGAACCGGCGATCCAGGTCGGGCGCATCCTCCTCGGGGATGGACCCCTTGTAGCGGATGTCGTGCTCGAACTCCGCCCACGCGTGCTGCAGCACAGTGCGCACCTGAATGGACGCGGGCTGTTGCTCACCCTCGACGGCCACCAGGAGGTGCCTGCTGGCGTAACCCCACCTGCCCTCGCGCGCGGTCTCCTGGCCCATGTCGCGGTCGTCGAGGAGTTGCATCTCCTCGGCGAGCAGGTTGGCGACGGTGGTGACGTCGTCGTGCAGGAAGGTGATCACCCGCAGCCCTACCTGGTCGGTGATCTCCGACAACGGGTCGGTGTACAGGCGCCGGCCGTCGACGCTGCGATCGGCCTTCTCCGCGAACGACGCCACGCTCTTGGTGCGGGCGGTGACGTTGAGGTAGTTGATGCCTGCGTCGTCGAGCAGGGTCGTGACCAGGTGCAGGTAGTGGTCGGTGGCGCCCAGCAGGGCGGGTCGGCGGGTGGCGAACTCGGCGATCGCGTCCCGGACTGCGCCGGGCGTCGGCTCCGGCGGTGCCGGAACCAGATCCGGCGGCAGGGTCGGGGTAAAGGTGGCACCCGTCTCGGCGTCGCCGTAGGTCGTCACGTCGCCGGGCCTGCGGGTGGCGAACAGCGCGACGTAGGCGCAGACGACGGCGTCGACCGGATCCTCGACTCGACGCAGCTCGCTCTTGCGCTCGGCGGTCTCCACCGACTGCCGGAGGGCGATCCAGCCGTCGTGGTCGGTGACCCGCATCGGCGGCGTCGCCTGGGCCAGCGTCTCGATGAGGTCCATCAACCTCAGCAGTTCGGAGCGCAACTGGGCGACGCTGCGGCCCGGCTTGCTCTTGTACTTCAACGTGCGGCCCAGCCGGAACAGGGCGACCGTCGCCGGATGCGGGTACACCTCGATGGCCCGGCGGGTCGACGGCGACCCCGGGTCCACATCCAGGTCCAGCGCGGCGGCGAGCCTGGCGGCGCGGGGCATGCTCGCGAACTCGGGCTTGCCGGTGTTGGTGGGATGGGCGCCCGCCTCGAACTTCGCGAAGTCGCGGTTGAGGGCCGCCTCGCTCGGGCGCTGGCCGGTGGGGTTGGTCACCACCAGCGGCGCGTCGAAGGCGACCAGGCAATCGCCCTGCACGTACGGCCCAATCGCCGCCTTGATCGCGGTGTCGTCCTGCGCGACGCCGACGTACAGCAACCTGCCCGCGTCGTCGAGCACGGCGACGCCCGTGGGCTTGCGCTCACCCCAGGCGAGGTCCAGGCCGACGAAGTGCATCGGTCTAGCTTGCCCCAGCCGGGTCGTAAGCTTGTCATCCGTGACGATTCCGAATGTCCTGGCCAATCGGTATGCCAGCGCGGACATGGTGGCGATCTGGTCGCCGGAGGCCAAGATCATCGCCGAGCGGCGACTGTGGATCGCCGTCCTGCGGGCGCAGTCCGAACTGGGTGTTGCGGTTCCCGATGGCGTCATCGACGACTACGAGCGGGTTCTCGAGCAGGTTGATCTCGCGTCGATCAACGACCGCGAGCGCGTGACGCGGCACGACGTCAAGGCCCGCATCGAGGAGTTCAACGCCCTCGCCGGGCACGAGCACGTGCACAAGGGCATGACGAGCCGCGACCTGACCGAGAACGTCGAGCAGCTGCAGATCCGTCGCTCACTGGAGTTGGTGCACGCGCACGGCGTCGCGGTCGTGTCCCGGCTGGCCGAGCGGGCGGCGCTCTATCGCGACCTTGTGATGGCGGGGCGGTCGCACAACGTGGCGGCGCAGGCGACGACGCTCGGCAAGCGGTTCGCCTCGGCGGCCGAGGAGACCCTGGTGGCGCTCACGCGGCTCGCGGAGCTCATCGACCGGTACCCCCTGCGGGGCATCAAGGGCCCGATGGGTACCGCGCAGGACATGCTCGACCTCTTCGACGGTGACACCGCGCGGCTGGCGGCGCTGGAGCAGCGGGTCGCCGAGTTCCTCGGCTTCACAAGGACTTTGACGAGTGTCGGGCAGGTCTATCCGCGGTCGCTGGACCACGACGTGCTCTCGGCGCTGGTGCAGCTCGGCGCGGGACCGTCGTCGTTGGCGCACACCATCCGGCTGATGGCCGGCAACGAACTCGTCACCGAGGGCTTTGCGCCAGGCCAGGTCGGGTCGTCGGCGATGCCGCACAAGATGAACAGCCGATCGTGTGAGCGGGTGAACGGTCTGCAGGTGGTGCTTCGCGGCTACGGCTCGATGGCCGCCGAACTCGCGGGCGCCCAATGGAACGAGGGCGACGTATTCTGCTCGGTGGTGCGCCGCGTCGCCCTGCCCGACGCGTTCTTCGCCATCGACGGTCAGATCGAGACGTTCCTGACCGTGCTCGACGAGTTCGGCGCCTACCCGGCAGTCATCCAGCGGGAGCTGGACCGGTACCTGCCGTTCCTCGCCACCACCCGGCTCCTCATCGCCGCCGTGCGGGCCGGCGTCGGGCGGGAGACGGCGCACGAGGTCATCAAGGAGCACGCCGTCGCGGTTGCGCTGGCCATGCGGGAACGAGGCGCCGAGCCCGATCTGCTCGACCGGTTGGCCGCCGATCCGCGGATGCCGCTCGACCGCGCGGCGCTCGACTCGGCGCTGGCGGACAAGGGCGCGTTCATCGGTGCGGCGGGCGCTCAGATCGATGCGGTCGTCGCGACTGTCGACGAATTGGTGAGCCGGTACCCCGAGGCGGCGAAGTACACGTCGGACGCCATCTTGTGATGCTGGCGACGGACTTCACCGATCTGGACAACTTCGCGGCGGGTTTTCCGCACGACCTGTTCGCGGTGCACCGTCGTGAGGCGCCCGTCTACTGGCACGAGCCGACCGAGCACACCCCCGACGACGAGGGCTTCTGGTCAGTGGCAACGTACGCCGAATGTGCTGCGGTTCTTCGCAATCCAGCCAGCTTCTCGTCGGTGACCGGCGGTGCCCGGCCCTTCGGCGGCACGCTGCTGGAGGACCTCCCGATCGCCGGTCAGGTGCTCAACATGATGGACGATCCGCGACACGCGCAGGTCCGCCGATTGGTCAGCGCGGGTCTGACGCCAAGGATGATCCGCCGGGTCGAAGACGATCTGCGTTCTCGCGCCCGGCGGTTGCTCGATGCGGTGGTACCGGGTGAGCCCTTCGACTTCCTCGTCGACGTGGCGGCCGAACTGCCGATGCAGATGATCTGCATCCTGCTGGGAGTGCCGGATTCCGAACGTCATTGGCTCACCGAGGCGATCGAACCGCAATTCGACCTGGGTCGCCCGCCCAGCGCCGACGACCGTGCCCGGATGTATGCCTACGGCATGGAGTTGATCGCGGCCAAGCGTGCCGAACCGACCGACGACATGCTGTCGGTCGTCGCCAACGATTCCGACTGCGCCCTTGCGGACCTGGAGCTGTACCTGTTCTTCAGCCTGCTGTTCAGTGCGGGCGCGGAGACCACGCGCAACGCCGTCGCTGGCGGGCTGCTGGCGCTGATCGAGCATCCGTCCCAGCTGCACCTGCTGCGAGAGTCTCCGGCGCTGCTGCCCACGGCAATCGAGGAGATGGTGCGCTGGACGTCGCCCTCGCCCTCGAAGCGGCGCACCGCGACGCGCGACGTGTTCTTGGGCGGGTGTCAGGTGCGGGCCGGCCAGAAGGTGCAGATTTGGGAGGGCTCCGCGAACCGCGACTCGGCGGTATTCGCCGATCCGGAGATCTTCGACGTGACGCGAAAGCCTAACGCCCACTTAGGGTTCGGGCAAGGAGTGCACTACTGCCTTGGCGCGAACCTGGCCCGCCTCGAACTGCGGGTGCTGTTCGAGGAGTTGCTCGGCCGATTCTCGTCGGCCGAACTGATGGAGCCGGTGGAGTGGACGCGGAGCAATCGGCACACCGGCATCCGCCACCTCATCGTCGCCCTCTAGCGATTTGTGCACTCCTACCCGCGCTCAGCGCGGGTCAGGGCGCACAAACAGCGCGTCGAATCTCTGCGATCACCCGTTCCGGGTACTCGACGAGGTCCAGCCAGGTGAATCGCAGTACCTGGTAACCCGCAAGCGCGATCGCGTTCTGTCTCTTGCGATCCCTCTGAAACACCTCGGCGTCGCTGTGAAACGCGAACCCATCGACCTCGATGACCACCTTCGCGTCTCGAAACAGCACGTCAACTTCGAAACCGGCCACCGGACGGTTGGTTCGCCAGCCGGTGATCTTCGCCGTGCCGCAGGAGCCGTCACCAACAGTCGCTCGGCTTGCGACCGGGTGCCGTCGTCGGCAGCCGTCAGCATTCGGCGTGCGGCCGGTGAGCCGTGCCGGCCCTTGTTCCGTAGGTGCGCATTCCACAAAGCCGTCAGATTGGTCCGCCGCTGGAGCGCATGATCCAGGAGCTTTCGGACCCCCGCCTCGGCGGGCAGCGGCTTCCACCACGGTGAGCGCCAGCGTCGTCACGCGCAGGCCCCTGCACTCGCACACGTCGGCGGGTAGGAGGTCGCGGCGGCGGAGTCGGATACCTTCACGCGATATGTGATTGCTGACGCGAGGCACGGTGACCTCGACCATCGCTGGGGCGAATTGGGTGAGTTCGGTCCACCATGCGGCCGCGAGTCCGCTCGCCACGGCGCGCTCGCCGTTACCCCACACCGCGGCACGGATGCGGGCGGCATCGGTGAAGGGCCGATCGTCGACGAAGTAGACGCCGGGGGCACATCGTCGCCAGTGTCCGGAACGAACACGTCGCTCTACGGCGTCTTGGCCGAGCCCAATCCGCCGGGCTTGACGGAGGGTGATGACGCCGTCGTGGCGCCGAAGGAGTTCGTCGAGCATCTTTGATTGACTCGCTGGCGCTTGGTCGGGTTCCCACAGCCTGACTTGTGCACGAGGACCCGCGACTGGCGCGGGTTCGAGTCGCAGCAAGGATGGGCTACTGGCGGCGGATGCCGGCGGACCGCAGCTCGAGGTTGGCCAGGCCGCGGACGGCGATCGCATCGTCCCGGCGCCAGGCTCCCACGGGGTCGATGCTCACCGCCGCCAGCTTGGCGAGTGGTCGATTGGCCAGGGCGCGCAGCGCCAGCAGCTGCTCACCCGCGGGTGTGGCCGCCAGCGTGATCACCGTCCACTTCCGCCGGACGAACCGGATGCGCAGCACCAGCCACGGCAGCGCGACGAAGAGGATCGGCGGTGCGGCGACCGCGACGCCCAAGACGATCGCCAGCCACGTCGCGGTGGTGTCGAGGCTGTGGCCGGCTCCGGCGATGTCGAGGGCCGCGCGGCTGGCTGCTCGCAGCGGCTTGGCCAGGGCGTCGCCGACCAGCGGGAAGTCGTCGGTGCTGTCGCCGGCGGAGTTGAGGTTCTTCGACACGCCGGTGGCGCCGTCGTTGACCTGTCTGCCGACGTCGGCGATCGTGGCCACCGCGGAGTGCACGGCCAGCCCGACGAACACCCACGCAAGAGTCCACAGCACGACGACGGCGTCGCTGGTCAGCTGCGCGAGCAGCCGGCCGGGGGTGGTCGCGTACGGCACATAGCGAGAGCTCATGCCCTGATCCCAGCAGATAGTGTGGCCCGATGCGCCCAGCTCTGACCGACTACCACCATCTGGCCAGCGGCAAGGTTCGAGAGCTCTACCGCATCGACGCCGATCACCTGCTCTTCGTCGCCAGCGACCGCATCTCCGCGTACGACTTCATCCTCGACAGCGAGATCCCCGACAAGGGCCGCATCCTCACCGCGATGAGCGTCTTCTTCTTCGACTTCCTGGATGCGCCCAACCATCTGGCGGGCCCGGCCGACGACGAGCGCATCCCCGCGGAGGTGCTCGGCCGCGCGCTGGTGGTGAAGCGGCTGGACATGATGCCGTCGAGTGCGTGGCCCGCGGTTACCTGACCGGGTCCGGCATCATCGACTACCGCGCCACCGGTCGCGTGTGTGGCATCGAGCTGCCCGCGGGTCTCACCGAGGCGAGCAAGTTCGCCGAACCGCTGTTCACCCCCGCCACGAAAGCCGAACTGGGCGAGCACGACGAGAACGTCAGCTTCGAGGCGATCGTCGACCTCGTCGGCGCCGAGCGCGCCGCGGAGTTGCGCGACCTGACCCTGCAGATCTACGGCCAGGCCGCCGCGCACGCCCTGAGCAAGGGCATCATCATCGCCGACACCAAGTTCGAGTTCGGGGTGGACGACACGGGTGCGCTGGTGCTCGCCGACGAGGTGTTCACCCCCGACTCGTCGCGCTACTGGCGCGCCGACGCCTACCGCGAGGGCGCGGTGCAGCCCAGCTTCGACAAGCAGTTCGTCCGCAACTGGCTGACGGGGCCGGAGTCCGGTTGGGACCGCGCGGGTGACGAGCCACCGCCGGCGCTGCCCCCCGACGTCGTCGAGGCCACCAGGGCCCGGTACATCGAGGCCTACGAACGCATTTCCGGATTGAAGTTCGCTGACTGGATCGGAGCTACATGACCGGCACACCGCCGATTGCCAAGCGCGTCGAGCACCGACGCGAGCACCATGGCGACGTGTTCATCGACCACTACGAGTGGTTGCGCGACAAGGCCGACCCCGAGGTGATCGCCCTCCTCGAGGCCGAGAACGCCTACACCGACGAGCAGACCGACCACCTCGAGCCGTTGCGGCAGAAGATCTTCGACGAGATCAAGGCACGCACCAAGGAGACCGACCTGTCGGTGCCGACCCGCCGCGGCGAGTGGTGGTACTACGGACGCAGCCTCGAGGGCAAGCAGTACGGCATCCATTGCCGTTGCCCCGTAATCGATTTCGACGACTGGACACCACCGCAGCTCGACGAGAACGCCCCGGTGCCTGGCGAGCAAGTGCTGCTCGACGAGAACGTCGAGGCCGAGGGGCACGACTTCTTCTCCCTGGGCGCGGCGTCGATCAGCGTCGACGGGCACACCCTGGCCTTCTCCGTGGACGTCGTCGGCGACGAGCGGTACACCCTGCGGTTCAAGGACTTGCGCACCGGCGAGCTCTACGACGACGTGATCGCCGACATCGGGGCCGGGGCGACGTGGGCGGCCGACAACCGCAGCGTCTACTACGTGACCGTCGACGAGGCCTGGCGTCCGGACACCGTCTGGCGCCATCGGCTCGGGGCGGGTGTTCCGGCCACGAAGGTCTACCACGAGCCCGACGAACGCTTCTGGGTCGGCGTGGGCCGCACCCGCAGCGACAAGTACGTCTTCATCGCGTCCGGCAGTTCGGTGACCTCGGAGATGTTCTACGGCGACGCCACCGACGGTGAGGCCGAGTTCGTCTCGATCCTGCCGCGCCGCGACTCGGTCGAGTACTCCGTGGAGCACGCCGTGATCGGCGGCGAGGACCGCTTCCTCATCCTGCACAACGACGGCGCCGAGAACTTCACGCTGGTCGAGGCGCCCGTCACCGACCCGACCGCGTTCCGCACCCTCATCGAGCACCGTGGCGACGTCCGCCTCGACGCCGTCGACGCCTTCGAGAGCCACCTCGTCGTGAGTTACCGCAGCGAGGCGCTGCCACGAATCTCGTTGTGGCCCATCACGGACGACGGCAGCTACGGCACCCCCGAGGAGATCGCGTTCGAGACGGAGTTGACGTCGTCGGGGTTGTCGGGCAACCCCAACTGGTCGGCACCGGTGCTGCGGGTGGGAACGACGTCGTTCATCGTGCCGGTGCGCGTGTACGACATCGACCTCGCGACGGGCGAGCGCACGCTGCTGCGCGAACAGACGGTGCTCGGCGACTACCGTCCCGAGGAATACGTCGAGCGGCGGGACTGGGCGCTCGCTCCCGACGGGACGCGGATCCCGGTGTCAATCATTCACCGTGTGGGACTGCGCTTTCCGGCGCCGACCCTGCTCTACGGGTACGGCGCCTACGAATCCTGCGAGGACCCACGCTTCTCGATCGCGCGGCTCTCACTGCTCGACCGCGGAATGGTGTTCGCCATCGCCCACGTCAGAGGCGGCGGCGAGATGGGCAGGCCCTGGTACGAACACGGCAAGCTGCTCGAGAAGAAGAACACGTTCACCGACTTCATCGCGGCGGGTGCGCACCTGGTGGGCACCGACGTCACCCGGCCGCAGAACCTGGTGGCGATGGGCGGCAGCGCAGGCGGTCTGCTGATGGGCGCGGTCGCGAACATGGCGCCCGATCTCTTCGCCGGCATCCTCGCCCAGGTGCCGTTCGTCGATGCGCTCACCACGATCCTCGACCCGTCGCTGCCGCTGACCGTCACCGAGTGGGACGAGTGGGGCAACCCGCTGGCCGACCCGGAGGTCTACTACTACATGAAGTCCTACACGCCGTACGAGAACGTGGCGGCCAAGGACTATCCGGCCATCCTTGCGATGACCTCGCTCAACGACACCAGGGTGTACTACGTGGAACCGGCGAAATGGATTGCGTCGCTTCGCCATCAGAAGACCGACGATCATCCCGTGTTGTTGAAGACCGAGATGAGCGCCGGTCATGGCGGGATCAGCGGACGCTATGAACGGTGGCGGGAAGCCGCGTTCATGTACGCGTGGGTGCTAGCCACCGGCGACCGCGACCACCACGGCGGTGGCGAGGTAGACGACCTCGTGGGCGGTCCGAAGGTCTAGCCGCGTCGTCATGGCCGCCGGCGGATCGGGCATCCTGGCCGCGTAGACGTTGGCGGGGAACATCGCCAGCATGAGCACGATGAGGCACGCCGCGGCGGCGACGCGGGTCGGTGGAAACAGCAGTCCCGCGGCGCCGAGCAATTCGAGCCCGCCGGTGACGGTCACCAAGAGGCCGGGTGCAGGCAACCGGGGCGGCACGATCGCGATCATGTCGCGCCGCATCTGCCCCGCGAAGTGGGCGATGCCGGTCATGGCGAACATGACGGCCAGCCCGACGGCGATCGCGGCCGGCCAGTCGTCGACGTAGTCGACCCCAAGCCAACCGGCCAACCGCGCGACCAGGCTGCCGAGCACCAGAGCGAGGAGAACGGCCATGGCGAACCTCCATATCTAGACAGTGACAAGATAACCATAACAACCATCCTGTCAGTGTCAAGATGTAAGGACTATGCTGACCCGATGGCCAAGGACTCATACCACCACGGCGATCTCAGGACGGTCATCCTGGCGCAGGCCGCCGCCCTGGTCGCAGAACGCGGTGCCTACGGAATCTCGCTGCGCGAACTCGCCCGCGCGGCCGGCGTCTCACACGCCGCGCCAGCCCACCACTTCGTCGACCGCCGTGGTCTGTTCACGGCGCTCGCCACCGAGGGCTACCGACTGCTGACCGCCGCCCTCACGGACGCGCGGCCCAAGTTCGTC
Organism: uncultured Actinomycetota bacterium; assembly: GCA_963846985.1. Lineage (GTDB taxonomy): Bacteria > Actinomycetota > Actinomycetes > Mycobacteriales > Mycobacteriaceae > Mycobacterium. The sequence continues at coordinate 173,733 of CAWJYC010000007.1, read as the reverse complement.
GACGCCGCGCGGGCCTACGTACGATTCGCCCTCGACCACCCCGGTCACTACGAGGTGATGTTCGACAAGTCCCTCTACGACGACGCCGATCTCGATCTCGCCGCCGCCGCGACGGCCGCCGGAGCCGAGTTGAACCGCGGCGTCGGCACCCTCACCGACCGACGCGCCACAGGGGATCCCGAGGGCGCCGCGCTGGCGGCATGGTCACTGGTACATGGCTTTTCGCTACTGTGGCTCAACAAGGCGGTCGCCACCACGGGTGATCCGGTCGCAACGATCGAGCGACTGGCGGGCATCCTGTTCGACGACTAGGGCACCGGTGCCGGGACGGGTTCCGCGACCGCACCGTCATGCGCGGGCCGTTTGGGTAGGAACGCCGCAGGGAGCAGCGTGGCGAGGACGAAACCCACGGCGACGAAGAACACCACGGCGTAGGAGTGCGATAGGTCGGCGACGACCCGCTGCATGAAGTCGGGCGCCAGCACCTGCGGTGGCAGCTGCGTCGGGTCCGGCGGCTGCCCACGGCGGGCAGCCTCATCGCGAATGCCGCAGCCTGATTAGCCGCGGGCACGTACTCACTGCGATTGAACTGGCTCGTCAGGATCACCGACATCAGCGCGGTGCCGATCGAGCCGGCGACTTGCTGATTGACGTTGACCAGCGTCGAGCCGCGGGCCACCTGATGGGGGCCGAGCGCCTGGACCGCGGCCCCGGACACCGGCATCATCGTCGCGCCCATCCCCATGCCCATCACGGCGAGACCGACCATCAGCGTCGGCGCGTACGCGGCCTGCTGACTGACGCCGATCGCTATCGTCGCCATGCCGACGGCGATCACCGAGATCCCGACCAGCACGACCCAGCCGGGACCGCGCTTGTCCATGATCCGACCGGCGATGGGCATCGTCAGCATGGCTCCCAGACCCTGCGGGATGAGGTGGAGGCCCGACTGAAGCGGCGTCTGACCGAGGAGTTGCTGGAAGTAGCTGGGAAACAGGAGACCCGCCCCGAAGAAGGCGATCGCGAACAGGAACATGGTGGCGTTGGCAAGCGCGACCACCCGGTTCTTGAACAGCCGCAGATCGATCAGTGGGTGCTGTGCCCGGTACAGCGCGTGGACCATGAAGCCCACGATCAGCAGCAGGCCGAGCGAGGCAGGCGCCCAGACGTGCGGGTCCGTCACGGTGCCGCGGCTCGGCAGGGATGACGCCCCGTAGAGGAACGCCGCGAGCCCGGGGGAGAGCAACAGCATTCCGACGAAGTCGAACGCCTCGGCCGGTTGCGGCTGATCCCTCGGGAAGACGATCGACGCCAGCACCAGCGCCAGCACGCCGATCGGCAGATTGATCAGGAAGATCCACTGCCAGCTGAACGAGTCGATCAGCCACCCGCCCAGAATCGGTCCGCCCATGGGGCCCAACAGCATCGGGATGCCAAGCACCGCCATCAGGCGGCCCAGCCGACGGGGTCCCGCCTCGCGCGTGAGAATCGTGAACGTCAGCGGCATCAGCATGCCGCCGCCCAACCCCTGCACGACGCGGAAGGCCACCAGCGCAGTGACGTTCGGGGCCATCGCGCACAGAAGCGAGCCGAGGGTGAAGAACAGCACCGAACCCATGAAGAGCCGTTTGGTGCCGAATCGGTCAGCCGCCCAACCGGTCAGCGGAATCACCGTCGCCAGGGACAGGGTGTACCCCGTCATCGTCCAGGCGACCACGGCCTGGGTGGTGTCGAATTCGGTGATGAAGGTGCGCTGGGCGACGCTGACGACCGTCGTGTCGAGGATTGCCATGATCGCGGCGAGCACGCACACGCCGGCGATCCGAAGCAGGTGAGCGTCGAGGTTCTCGGGATAGTCGGCTGCCGTCTCCTGGGCGCCCGGTCGAGCCATGGGCGCGGGCTGGGCGGCGCCGTCGGTGCGATCCATCATGTTCGCGGAATTCCCACTAGGTAGCCAGTCAAACGAACTCGCCGGTACGGTCACCGACATGACCACACCCGTCTCCTCCATCGCGCTCACCACCCTCGACGGCCGGCCCACGTCGCTGTCCGAGTACGCCGACGGCCCGGTGCTGGTGGTCAACGTGGCCTCCAAGTGCGGCCTCACGCCGCAGTACGCCGGCCTGGAGGCGCTGCCACGAGAGTACGGCGGCCGCGGGCTTCACCGTGCTCGGCTTCCCGTGCAACCAGTTCATGGGCCAGGAGCCGGGCACCGCCGGAGGAGATCGCAGACGTTCTGCTCCACCACCTACGGCGTGACGTTCCCGCTGTTCGAGAAGATCGACGTCAACGGCGACGACCGCCACCCGCTCTACGCCGAGCTGACCGAGACCGCCGACGCCGAGGGCGAGGCGGGCGACGTCCAGTGGAACTTCGAGAAGTTCCTCGTCGCGCCGGGCGGCGAGGTCGTCGCCGGTTCCGGCCGCGCGACCGAGCCCGACGCCCCCGAGGTGGTCGCCGCCATCGAGGCCGTCCTGCCCGGTAACGGCCCCGAATCGTCAACTGCCGCGCACGTGTCCGACACCGTCGCGACACCTGGGGTTGCGATAGTGCGGGGTGTGGCTGGAGAACTGATCGTCTCGATCTCCGGGATCAAGGACCGCACGCTGGCCGACGTCGACGCTTTCCGTGGCGAACTCCTCGCGCGTGAGGTGCCGGCGTCGTTCCTGGTGGCCCCGCGGCTGAAGGGTGGCTACCGCCTCGATCGGGACGTACCCACCGTCGAATGGCTCACCGCGCGCCGCGCCGACGGTGACGCCGTCGTTCTGCACGGCTACGACGAGGCCGCGACCAAGAAGCGCCGCGGCGAGTTCGCTACTCTGCAGGCGCACGAGGCGAATCTGCGGCTGATGGGCGCCGACCGCGTCCTCGAGCATCTCGGGCTGCGGACGCGGCTGTTCGCCGCACCCGGATGGACGGTCTCGAACGGTACGCTGGCGGTGTTGCCCCGCAACGGCTTTCGGTTGGTCGCCGAGCTCGGTGGAGTGACCGACCTGGTGCGGGGGACGACGTCGAGGGCGAGGGTGGTCGGCATCGGCGAGGGCTTCCTGACCGAATCCTGGTGGTGTTGGACGCTGGTGCTGTCTGCCGAAAGGACTTCGCGCCGGCACGGCACCGTGCGAATCGCCGTGGCTGCCGGGCAACTTCGGCGGCCGGGTCCGCGCCAGGCAGCGCTCGACGCGATCGACCTTGCGCTGATGAACGGGTGCGCCCCCGCGGTGTATCGCTGGGAGCCCAAGGCCGCGAACGACGTGATGACGGACGCCGCCTGACCGGTCGAACGCCCGGCCTCGACGACGTCGTCGGACGTCATGCAGAGTTCAAATCCCGCTGAGCGAAAGTCGCCCCGTTCGTCGTCGGACTCAGTCCTGAGGGAATCGCTCCCGCAGTGCGTCGAGCAGGCGACGCACCTCCTTGATGCGGTCGCGCAACTGTAAGAGCGCATGCGGGACGGTGACCGGGTCCTCGATTTCTTCGGCACCACGCCGTCGGCGCCGTCGCTCCACCCCGGCGACTTGGCCCTCGAGCTCATCGAGCTCGTCCAGCAGAAACGCTTCGAACAGCCGCGATTGCGCGACGTCGGGCGCAGAAGTGGCCCGCGAGTCACTCCGCCGTCGACCGTTCGGTACGGCACCGGGCACGGCGGCGCCAGCGGGCACCGAGAAGGGGCCCGAGCTGACCGTCTTGAGCGGGGTGACGTCGCGCCGGGTGGGGTCGACCCGGCGCGAGTGCGAGGGCATTCCGAGATACTGACGGTTGCGAGCCCTCACAGCGAACGGTCAGCATGGGTCACTCGGTCATGACGTCGATCGTCGTGGTGACCGACACCATCTGGGGAAGGGCCGGAGCCGACGAGAACCCGAAACGAACGGCCGGTTCCAGCGCGGCCAGCCCGTCGAGGTCGACACCACGAAAGTGGCCGTCGATCGAGGCGATCCGACGGGTTCGTCGGACGCCGTAGTATTCGCGGCGACCGTTGCGGGCACTGCCCGCGGTGTGCACCCCGGGGATCAGTCGGGAGGCGACGGGGTCGATCGCCCGCAGCCATGCCGGCGCCGTCGCGACGCGGCGTGGGACCAGTCGCAGCAGCCAGTCGAACGGCGCCGGGCCGCCCAGCCGGGCGGTTACGGTGAGTCCCGGCGCCGTAAAGGAGAATCCGTCGGCTGTGTGATCCACGCTCACCGGGCCGACCACGACGTCGTCGAAAATGTATGTGTGCGAGACGAACTCGGCGACCTGTTCGGTGGGAGCGAACAGGTGCGCTGCCCATCGGCGTCCTGCACCATCACGTCGGCGAAGCCGCCGAACGGTGACTGCAGCCACGACCCGATGACCATTCCGACGCCCGCGCCGGAGCCCACCCCGGCGATGTGACCGGTGAAGGCCAGCCGTCCGACGGCCACCTAGATCTCCGTGCCGTTCTCCTCCTCGAGGACCACGAAGTCGGTGGTGGTCATCTCCGATAGACGCCCGTAATAGATGCCGCGGGCCTCCTTGGCCACCACCGCCTGATGAATCGGCACCGCGCGCGTCGGCGCGACGGCCCGCAGGTAGTCGACTGCCTCCGAGACCTTCATCCACGGTGCGGCGGCGGGAGTCGCCAGGACCTCGACGGGTTCGCCCGGAGCGAACAAAGCGTCGCCGGGATGCATGAGCCGGGCGGGGTGGCCCTATCGCCGACGAGGTACGAATGTTGTCGATGACCGGAATCTCGGGTGGATCACCGCGTGGTGCCGCCGACGCCACGGACCGACAGGTGGCCGACGTCACCGCGTCGCCCGCGTGCACGGCCTGCCAGGCGCCGCCGAGTTGCGCCGCGGTCATCGGGTCGGCATACAGCGCGGCCTGCGGATTGGCGTCGACGAGCGCTGGAAGGCGGGCCGTGTCGGCATGGTCGGGGTGTTGGTGCGTGATGAGGATCGCCGACAGTCCGGTGACTCCCTCGAAGCCATGCGAGAAGTTCCGGGATCGAACAGCACGGTGGTCTCCGAGGCGCCCTCCCGAAAGCTCGCCAGCAGGCAGGAGTGGCCGGAGTGCGTCAGTTGCATGGGTCCATTGTGCGCGCATGGCCCGGTCGTGAGCCGATTCGGCGGGACCCAGGCCGTCGCCGTTAGAATGGCGGTGAGCAATCCAAGAGACAGGAGCCGCGGTGGCCCGCGTCGTAGTGAGCGTGATGCCCAAGACGGTGATCCTCGACCCCCAGGGTCAGGCGATCGTGGGAGCGCTGAATCGCCTCGGCGTATCTGGCGTCTCGGATGTCCGGCAGGGCAAGCGTTTCGAGCTCGAGGTCGACGACAGCGTGAGCGACGAGACGCTCGCCGAACTGGCCGAATCGCTCCTCGCCAATACCGTCATCGAAGACTGGACCGTCCGTCGGGAGGACCAGTGACCGCTCGGGTGGGCGTCATCACCTTCCCCGGCAGCCTCGACGACGTCGACGCTGCCCGCGCGGTCCGGTTGGGCGGCGCGGAACCGGTGCGCTGTGGCACGCCGACGCCGACCTCAAGGGCGTGGACGCGATCGTGGTGCCGGGCGGCTTCTCCTACGGCGACTACCTGCGCTGCGGCGCGATCGCCAGGTTCGCGCCCGTGATGGGCGAGGTCGTCGCGGCGGCGGGCCGGGCATGCCGGTGCTGGGCATCTGCAACGGCTTTCAGGTGCTGTGCGAGGCGGGTCTGCTGCCGGGCGCGCTGACCCGTAACGCCGGTCTGCACTTCGTGTGCCGCGACGTGTGGCTGGAGGTGGCGACGACGTCGTCGGCGTGGACCACCCGCTACGAGAAGGGCGCCGACCTGTTGATTCCGCTGAAATCGGGCGAGGGCCGGTTCGTGGCGTCCGACGAGGTGCTCGACGAACTCGAGGGCGAGGACCGCGTCGTCTTTCGCTACCGCGAGAACGTCAACGGGTCGCTGCGCAACATCGCAGGCATCAGCTCGGCCAACGGCCGGGTCGTCGGCCTGATGCCTCATCCCGAGCACGCCACCGAGGCGCTCACCGGGCCGTCCGACGACGGACTCGGACTGTTCTACTCGGCGTTGGACGCAGTACTCGCCGCGTAAGCCCGAGCAGACCACTCGTCAGGCGACTGGTTTGAGTGCCTGCCCGCCGCCGCCCACCGTCACAACTGCACCGTTGACGTAGCTCGCGGCGGGTGAGGCCACGAACGTCACGACGTTGGCGATCTCCTCGGTGTCGGCGAGGCGCCCGAGCGCGGTGGTGCGGGCCAAACCCTCGATGAGGTCGCCGCCGAGGTCGGCGGTACCCGGCGTCTGGGTCGGTCCGGGCGCGACGGCGTTGACCCGTACGCCCTGGGAGCCGAACTCGTCGGCCCACAGCTTGGTCAGCAGTTCGAGCGCGGCCTTGCTGGCGCCGTAGATGCCGGCGCCGGCGGCGGGCGTCGTCGCGGCCACCGTCGTCACGTTGGTCACCGAGCCACTTCCGCGCTCGAGCATGCCGGGCACCAGCTTCTGCACCAGGAGGTACGGCGCCCTCAGGTTGGTGTCGATCTGATCGTCGAACTCGGCGTCGGTGGTGTCGAACGTGGGCGCGAAGCTGTAGACGCCCGCGTTGTTGATCAGGATGTCGATCGCACCGGCCTCGTCGGCCAGGCGTCGTACGTCGTCTACGACCGACAGGTCGGCGGCAATGAAACGCGCTGTGCCACCGGCATTCTCGATTTCCCGGACCGCCTTCTCGCCGCGTTCGGCGTTGCGGCCGTGCACCACGACCTCCGCACCTTCGGCGGCCAGCTGCAGCGCAATCGCGTAGCCGATGCCCGAGGTCGCACCGGTGACCAATGCCGTCTTACCCGTGAGTGTGTTGGTCATGGGACTCGCCTCCTGGGCGTTGAAGTCGTGGTGAAGCTCTCCACCACAAGGCCGTTCGCCGAGGGTTTATTCCAGCGGCCCCGCGTGCGAGCGTGCGCAGAGTGCCAATCTTCGACGGCGTGTCGCGGGCAGACACGCACGCTCGCGCTGGTGGGGCGCGCGATTCAGGGGGTCAACGCGACCGAGGCCTCGGCGGTGTAGCAGAGGAAGGTCAGGGTCTCCTCCAGGTAGAGCTGGACGCTGGTGGCATCGTGCGACAGGTAGCCGATCGACACGTCGGTGCCCAGCTGCAGGTCGAAGTCGCCGCCGCGGCTGGACAGCACGAAGGCGCCATCGATCGCGGGCGCCCAGATGATCTCGCCGTCGACCAGCCGGTTGAGGTGCTCCCGGATCGGATAGCCGTGCTCGGTCGTCTCGCTGACCTTCGTGTAGGCATCCGCCGACAGCAGCACGCTAGTACGGCCCGTCGACGCCGGCCAGCCGCAGCGCCGACAGCGCCTGGGCGATCACGTCCGGAATCTCCCGCGGATCGATCGGCAGCGCGAGCGGCGCGTTCGAACTGCTCTGGCGCACACCGTCGATCGAGGCGGCCGCGTAGCCCTCGAAGATCGCCCGATCCTCGGCGAACGCCAGCTGCTTGGCGGCCTCCTTGACCGGATCCCAATCGGAGTCTTGAGACCCGCGCTCGACGTCGTCGACATCCGTGCGGGCGACGGTGAAGGGCACCCGCAGCCGCACCAGGGGCTTGCTGTCGCGCAGGTGTGCCACCACGCCGGCGCCGGGTGGTGCGACGTCGACCAGGTGCCCGGTGCTGACCGCGGCGGTAACGGGTCCGCCGGGCTCGCTGACGTCGACCACGCGCCGACCGGCGATGTGCCGCTTGAACGTTCGGGTCGCCTCGAGCTCGATCTCCGTCCACGCCGCGCCGGTGATCGGCGCGAGTTCGCGATACAGATTGTTCATTGGGGTTGTCCTTTCAGGCTGCCGATCGACAGTGAGCCGTCAGTGTCGATGTCGGGTGTGGTTGCAATGCCTGAACTTTCGCGGTTGGGCATCGGCGGCGGGTCGTCGAGGAAGTCCGCGGTGGGAGTGAAGAACATCGAACCCGTGACGGCCGTGGAGAAGTCGAGGATGCGGTCGGTGTTGCCGGGCGGGTCGCCGATGAACATGTTGCGCAGCATCCGCTCGGTCACCGCGGCCGCGCGCGAGTAACCGATGTAATACGTGCCGAACTCGCCCCTGCCCACCTCGCCGAACGGCATGTTGTGGCGCAGGATCTTGAGTTCGTTGCCGTCGTCGTCGGTGATCACGTTGAGCGCGAGGTGCGAATTGGCGGGTTTCACGGCGTCGCTGAGCTCGATGTCGTCGAGCTTGGTGCGGCCGATCACCCGCTCCTGCTCCTCGGTCGGCAGCGACTTCCAGGCGCTCATGTCGTGCAGGTAGCGCTGGACGTGCACATAGCAGCCGCCGGCGAAGTGGGGGTCCTCGTCGCCGATCTGGGTGGCGCTCACCGCAAGCGGGCCGTCGGGATTCTCGGTGCCGTCGACGAACCCCATCAGGTCGCGGTTGTCGAAGAACTTGAAGCCGTGCACCTCGTCGACGACGGTGACGGCGCCAGCCATGGCGTCGATGATCTGGTTCGCCAGTTCGAAGCAGACGTCCAGGGACTCGGCGCGGACGTGCAACAGCAGATCGCCCGGTGTCGAGGGAGCGTGGTGCCGTAGCCCGGTCAGCGCAATGAACGGGTGCAGTTCGGCCGGCCGCGGTCCGGAGAACAACCGGTCCCACGCGTCGGATCCGATCGACGCGACCACTGACAAGTGTTTGGTGGGATCGCGAAAGCCGATGGCCCGCACCAGCCCCGAGATGTCGCCGAGTGCGTCGTGCACCGTGGCGTCGCCGCCGTCGTCGATCGTGGCGACGATGAAGATCGCCGCCGGGGTGAGCGGCGCCAGCACCGGCTGTGCAACAAGATCAACCACACCAGGACAGTAGCGCGAGGATCGCCGGAAACGCCGATGAGGATCGAAAGATGGCGGGTAGCCCCCAGGGCGTCTGCCGGCTCGCACGAAGCAGGGGCCAAGATGGACGGATGGCAGCTAGCCCCCTGGGACTGTGCGACTTCATCGATGCCTCGCCGTCGCCCTTTCACGTCTGCGCGACGGTCGCCGAGCGACTGCGCGCCGCCGACTACGTCGAACTGTCAGAGGGCGACCCCTGGCCGTCCGGCGATGCCGGGTACTTCACCGTGCGAGCCGGGTCCCTGGTGGCGTGGAAGTCGGCGGTCGACGGCGCCCCGTTTCGCATCGTCGGCGGTCACACCGACAGCCCGAATCTCCGGGTCAAGCAGCATCCCGATCGGTCGGTAGCGGGCTGGCAGCTGATCGCACTGGAGCCGTACGGCGGCGCCTGGCTCAACTCGTGGCTCGATCGCGACCTGGGCATCAGCGGCAGGCTGTCGGTGCGCGATGGCGTCGGGGGTGTCACCGACGTGCTGGTCCGCATCGACGTCCCGATCCTGCGGGTACCCCAGTTGGCGATCCACCTGTCCGACGACCGCAAGGGCGTGACCCTGGATCCGCAGCGGCACGTCAACGCCGTCTGGGGGGTCGGCAGCCGGATCCGCCCGTTCGTCGACTACGTGGCCGACGCGGCCGGCGTCGATCCCGGCGCGGTGCTGGCGGCCGACCTCATGACCCATGACCTGACGGGTTCGACGCTGGTGGGCGCCGAACGCGAACTGGTGAGCGCTCCTCGACTCGACAACCAGGGCACCTGCTACGCCGGGTTGGAGGCGTTCCTAGCCGCCGAGCCGACGCGGTTCGTGCCGGTGCTGGCGCTGTTCGACCACGAGGAGGTGGGTTCGACGTCGGATCACGGCGCTCAATCGGACCTTCTGCCAACGGTACTGGAGCGCATCGCGTTGACCGTCGGCGACGGGCGGGAAGCCTTCCTGCGCCGCATGTCCGGCTCGATGGTGGCCTCCGGCGACATGGCGCACGCCACCCATCCCAACTATCCCGAGCGCCACGAGCCCGGCCATCTCATCGACGTCAACGGGGGTCCGGTGCTCAAGGTCCACCCCAACCTGCGCTACGCGACCGATGGCAGGACGGCCGCCGCCTTTGCGCTGGCGTGTGCCCAGGCGGGCGTGCCGATGCAGCGCTACGAGCATCGCGCGGACCTGCCCTGCGGCTCGACGATCGGGCCGATGACCTCTGCACGCACGGGGATCCCGACCGTCGACGTGGGCGCCGCGCAACTGGCGATGCACTCGGCCCGCGAACTGATGGGCGCCGACGACGTGGCCGCGTACGCCGCCGCCCTGGGGGCCTTCCTGTCGCCTGCGTGACCGGGTTTGGCCGGCCGCGTCGGCTGCGAATGCGGTCGAGCGGTGCCAAGCCAATAGAATGACTCCGTGACGTCCGGGTTACCCCACGAAGTGGACACTGTCGAGCAAGCCGCTACCACCCCCGATCAGCCGCAGCCGTTCCGCGAGCTCGGGCTCAAGGACGACGAGTACGAGCGCATCCGCGGCATCCTCGGCCGTCGCCCCACCGACGCCGAACTCGCCATGTACTCGGTGATGTGGAGCGAGCACTGCTCCTACAAGTCCTCGAAGGTGCATCTGCGCTACTTCGGCGAGACCACGACCGACGAGATGCGCGCGGGCATGCTCGCGGGCATCGGCGAGAATGCCGGCGTCGTCGACATCGGCGACGGCTGGGCGGTCACCTTCAAGGTCGAGTCGCACAACCATCCGTCCTACGTCGAGCCGTATCAGGGCGCGGCCACCGGTGTCGGCGGCATCGTCCGCGACATCATGGCCATGGGCGCCCGCCCGGTCGCGGTGATGGATCAGCTGCGCTTCGGTGCCGCCGATGCACCGGACACCCGGCGGGTGCTAGACGGCGTCGTGCGCGGCGTCGGCGGTTACGGCAACTCCCTCGGGCTGCCCAACATCGGCGGCGAGACCGTCTTCGACGCCTCCTACGCGGGCAACCCGCTGGTGAATGCGCTGTGCGTGGGCGTGCTGCGCAAGGAGGATCTGCACCTGGCGTTCGCGTCGGGTGCGGGCAACAAGATAATCCTGTTCGGCGCGCGGACCGGACTCGACGGCATCGGCGGCGTCTCGGTGCTCGCGTCCGAGACGTTCGGTGGCGACGAGGACGGAGCGGGCCGCAAGAAGCTCCCCAGCGTCCAGGTCGGTGACCCCTTCATGGAGAAGGTGCTCATCGAATGTTGTCTCGAGCTGTACGCGGCTGGCCTGGTGATCGGGATTCAGGACCTCGGTGGTGCCGGATTGTCCTGCGCGACATCGGAATTGGCTTCCGCCGGTGATGGCGGCATGGCGATCGAACTGGACCGGGTGCCGCTGCGGGCGAAGTTCATGACGCCCGCGGAGGTGCTGTCGAGCGAGTCGCAGGAACGCATGTGCGCGGTGGTGGCGCCGGAGAACGTGGACGCGTTCATGGCGGTGTGCCGCAAGTGGGAGGTGCTGGCCACCGTCATCGGTGAGGTCACCGACGGCGACCGGCTGCAGATCACCTGGAACGGCGAGACCGTCGTGGACGTCCCGCCGAGAACCGTTGCGCACGAAGGCCCCGTCTACGAGCGACCCGTCGCGAGGCCCGACACGCAGGACGCGCTGAACGCCGACACGTCCGCGTCGATTCCGCGGCCCAGTACGGGTGACGACTTGCGGGCGACCCTGCTCGGTCTGCTCGGCAGTCCGCACCTCTGCAGCCGCGCGTTCATCACCGAGCAGTACGACCGTTACGTGCGGGGGAACACCGTGCTCGCCGAGCACGCCGACGGTGGCGTGCTCCGCATCGACGAGGCCACCGGACGTGGCGTGGCCGTGTCCACCGACGCGTCGGGCCGCTACACGTTCCTCGACCCCTACACCGGCGCGCAGCTGGCGCTGGCCGAGGCCTACCGCAACGTCGCGGTCACCGGCGCCACTCCCGTCGCCGTGACCAACTGCCTGAATTTCGGCTCACCGGAGGATCCCGGCGTGATGTGGCAGTTCTCGCAGGCGGTCCGTGGCATCGCCGATGGCTGTGCGGCCCTTGGCATTCCAGTCACGGGCGGCAACGTGAGCTTCTACAACCAGACCGGGACCACCGCGATCCTGCCGACGCCGGTGGTCGGCGTGCTGGGCGTCATCGACGACGTCCGGCGGCGCATTCCGACGGGTCTGGGTACCGAGCCGGGTGAGACCCTGATGCTGCTGGGCGACACCCATGACGAATTCGACGGCTCCATCTGGGCGCAGGTCACCGCCGACCACCTCGGCGGACTGCCACCGAAGGTCGACCTGGCTCGCGAGCAGTTGCTGGCCGAGGTGCTCGTCGCGGCATCGCGCGACGGGCTGATCTCCGCCGCCCACGACCTGTCCGAGGGCGGCTTGATCCAAGCCGTGGTGGAGGCGGCCATGGCCGGCGAAACCGGTTGCCGCATCGTGCTACCCGAGGGCTTCCAAGACGACGGAGGCCCCTTCACGTTCCTCTTCTCCGAATCGACGGGCCGGGTGCTGGTCGCCGTTCCACGCACGGAGGAGAGCAGATTCCGCGCGATGTGCGAGGCGCGCGGGCTACCGGCCCAGCGCATCGGCGTGGTCGACGAAGGCAGTACGTCGATCGAGGTCCAGGATCAGTTCACCGTCAGTCTCGACGAACTGCGCCGCACGTCGGAGGGCGTGCTACCCGGACTGTTCGGGTGAGTGCGGAAACCCCCACTGCCACCGGCGAATCGATCGCCGACACCCCACCGCGCCGGCCGGAAGCCCAGCGCCATCCGCTGGTCGTCTGGGCCTGGAGCCTGGTCCGCCTCGACTTCGTCGGCGTGGCGTTCGGCACCCTGTTCTTCTGCCTCTCGCTGACGCCGTCGCTACTGCCGCGCGGTTGGCTCTTCCAAGGGGTCATCGGAGGCATCGACGCCGCCATCGGCTATGCCATCGGTGTCGTGGTGGCGAAGGTGTTCCACCGCATCGTATTACACCACCAGCAGGGTTGGCCGCCCGCGAAGAAGACGCTGTTTGCGATGAAGGCCGTCACCGTGACGGTGTCAGTCGCCGCGTGCGTGCTGATGCTGATTCCCGCCGCCGCCTGGCAGCGACAGGTGTCCGCGGAGATGGGCATCGCGGGTCCCACCACGCTCGGCTATCTGCGCACGCTCGTTGCCGCGATCCTGGTCGGCGGGGCCTGCGTCGGCGTGGCGCGAATCCTCAACGACGCGGTCAAGCTGCTGGCGCGGATCTTCATCCGGCGCTGGCACCTACATCAGGAGACGGCGATGATCATCGGGACGGCGATCGTCGTCGTCCTGGTCGTGACCCTGGTCAACGGGGTGCTGTACCGGGGCTTCCTGATCGGCGCCAGCAGGGTGTTCCAACCGCAGAATGCTACGACGCGCGATGGCATCAGCCAGCCTAATCAGCCCGAGAAGTCCGGCAGCGCAACGTCTCTAGCGCCGTGGGACACGCTCGGTTTCCAGGGTCGCAACTTCGTCGCGACGGGTCCGCACGCGGCCGAGCTCACCAGACTCACCGGGCGACCCGCCAAGGAACCCATCCGCGTGTACGCGGGTTTGGCGACCGCCGACTCCGACCGGGCCAGAGCCGACGTGATCGTGCGCGAGCTCGTGCGCACGGGCGCCTTCGACCGCAAACTGCTCGTCGTGGTGCCCACCACGGGAACGGGATGGATCAACCCGGTGGCCGCGCGATCGATCGAGACGATGTACGGCGGCGATACCGCGCTCGTCGGCATGCAGTACTCGTATCTGCCCAGCTGGATCTCGTTCCTTGCCGATCGCGACAAGTCAGTGGAGTCGGGCCGGGTGCTGATCGACGCCATCCACGCGCAATGGGCCCGGCTGCCCCCCGAGCGACGACCCAAGCTGGTCCTCTACGGCGAGAGCCTGGGATCGCTCGCTGGCCAGGGAGCGTTCCCGTGGCTGCCCGACATCGCCGGAAAGGACTTCTCCGCAGTGCTGTGGGTGGGGCCACCGCACGAGAGCTCGCTGTGGAATGGGCTCGTGCAGCGCCGCGACCCGGGAACGCCAGAGGTACAACCCCGCTACGACGACGGAAGCACCGTCCGCTTCTCCCAAGCGGCAGGCAGCGCCGACATCGCCGCGATCGCAGCGCCACCGTGGCGGGGGACCCGGGTGTTGTTCCTGCAGCACGCGTCGGACCCGATCGTCTGGTGGTCGCCGACCCTGGTGTTCGACCGTCCGGACTGGCTGGTCGAGCCGCCGGGGGTGGACCGCACCCCGTCCATGCGGTGGTACCCGATCATCACGTTCTGGCAGGTGAGCGCCGACATGACCAACGCCTCCGGGGTGCCCGCCGGGCACGGCCACAACTATGGCGACTCCGTGCTCGATGGGTGGGTGGCCGTCATCCCGCCGGATGGGTGGACGGCAGCCGACACCGAACGGGTGCGCGCATCGCTCCAGCGAGTCGGCAACGAATACTGATGTCGCGCAGCCACATTCGCCCGGCTTCGGCCGCGGCCGTGCTGGTCGGGTGGAGCGGGCTGGTGGCACCGAGGGTGTCGCCGCAGTGGCTGGTACCCGCCCAGGCCGCGCTCGGCGGGGCGCTGGCGGCGGGCGCCGGCGCGCCGCTCGGAATGCGCGCGCCTGCGCTGGGCCGCGGGTTGACTCTTGGTCTGGGCGCGGCCGGCGCAATCGCCGCGGTGGTGGCGGCGTCGACCGCACTGCCGCCCGTGCGGCGCGGCATGCGGTTGCGGCACTTGCCGACGCCCACTGCCGGCTGGCTGCTGGTACGCATCCCGGTCGGCACCGTGTGGTCGGAGGAGGCGGCGTTCCGGGCCGGGCTGGGCACGTTGGCGGCCCGGTCGCTGGGTCCCGGCCGGGGACGGCTGCTGCAGGCGACGGCGTTCGGGCTGTCGCACGTGGCAGACGCCCGCGGCGCGGGCGAGTCGGTCACCGTGACGGTGTGCGCCACTGCCGCGGCGGGCTGGGTGTTCGGCTGGCTCTACGACCATTCCGGCAGCCTCGTCGCGCCGATGCTGGCCCACCTCGCCATCAACGAGGCGGGCGCCCTGACGGCGTTGGCCGTTCAGCGATGGGGATCCGGTGGCGGTCGGACACCGCTTTGGGACACTGGGAGCCATGGCCGCCCGGCGTACCGCCGATCCCGCCGAGACCCGTGCGGCCGTGGCGGCCGTCGCGGACTGGCTGCGCGACGACACGGTCGCGCCGCCGCCGCGCAATGACGTCGCGGACGCCGTTCGGCTGACGGCCAGGACGCTGGCCGCGCTGGCCCCTGGCGCCAGCGTCGAAGTGCGGGTCCCACCGTTCGTTGCGGTGCAGTGCATCTCGGGTCTGGCTCACACCCGCGGCAACCCGCCCAACGTCGTCGAGACCGATCCCCGCACCTGGCTGCTGCTGGCCACCGGCTTGGTCACGGTCGCCGACGCGACGTCGACCGGCGCGCTGCACTCCTCGGGATCCCGGGCCGTCGAGGTCGGCGATTGGCTCCCCATCGTCGAACTTCCGAAATGAACCGGCGTCGCCGTGCGTTGAAAGGGCCGACACCACCCGTCGATTCCACCTTCACCCGATGTTGGCCCTAGACTGGCAGCGTCACCCACAGCCCCCAGGGAGCACACTGATCGTGACCGCCGAGCAGACGAAGCAGACGGACACCGACCTCGAATCCGAGCCCAAAGAGGAATGTGGCGTCTTCGGCGTCTGGGCTCCCGGCGAAGAAGTGGCGAAGCTCACCTACTACGGCTTGTACGCCCTGCAGCACCGAGGTCAGGAAGCGGCCGGCATCGCCGTCGCCGACGGCTCGCAGGTGTTGGTGTTCAAGGATCTCGGCCTCGTCAGCCAGGTATTCGACGAGCAGACGTTGGCCGCGATGGAGGGCCACGTCGCCATCGGCCACTGTCGGTACTCCACCACCGGGTCCACCACGTGGGAGAACGCGCAGCCGGTCTTCCGCAACACCGCTGCCGGCACCGGCGTCGCGCTGGGCCACAACGGAAACCTGGTCAACACCACCGAACTCGCCGCCCGCGCCCGCGAGGCTGGCCTGGTCGACATGCGCGGCGCGACCGCCGCGACGACTGACTCCGACATCCTGGGCGCGTTGCTGGCGCACGGTGCCGCCGATGCCACGCTGGAACAGGCGGCCCTCGAGCTACTGCCGACGGTTCGCGGCGCCTTCTGTCTGACCTTCATGGACGAGAACACGCTGTACGCGGCGCGCGATCCGCACGGGGTGCGGCCGCTGTCCCTCGGCCGGCTGGACCGCGGCTGGGTGGTCGCCTCGGAGACCGCCGCCCTCGACATCGTGGGCGCCGCGTTCGTCCGCGACATCGAACCCGGTGAACTGCTGGCGATCGACGCCGACGGCGTGCGGTCCACCCGCTTCGCCAACCCGACTCCCAAGGGGTGCGTGTTCGAGTACGTCTACCTCGCTCGGCCGGACAGCGTCATCGGCGGTCGTTCAGTCCATGCCACCCGCGTCGACATCGGTCGCCGCCTCGCCCGCGAGGCGCCCGTCGACGGTGACCTGGTCATCGGCGTTCCCGAATCCGGCACGCCCGCGGCCGTCGGCTACGCCCAGGAGTCCGGCATCCCCTTCGGGCAGGGCCTGATGAAGAACGCCTACGTCGGCCGGACCTTCATCCAGCCGTCGCAGACCATTCGCCAACTCGGCATCCGGCTGAAGCTCAACCCCCTCAAGGAAGTCATCCGCGGCAAGCGACTCATCGTGGTCGACGACTCGATCGTGCGCGGCAACACCCAGCGCGCGCTCATCCGGATGCTGCGTGAGGCGGGCGCCCTCGAGGTGCACGTGCGCATCGCGTCGCCGCCGGTGAAGTGGCCGTGCTTCTATGGCATCGACTTCGCCACCCCCGCGGAACTCATCGCCAACGCGTCCAACGCGGGCGCCAACGAGAGCGAGATGCTCGACGCGGTGCGGCGCGCGATCGGCGCGGACAGCCTGAGCTACATCTCGCACCAGGGCATGATCGCCGCCACCGAGCAGCCGGCCTCGCGGTTGTGTTCGGCCTGCTTCGACGGGGAGTACCCGATCGAGTTGCCGAGTGAGTCGGCGCTGGGCAAGAACGTCATCGAGCACATGCTGGCGAATGCGGCCAGAACCGGGATTGCGCCCGACAACGACAACGCCTCGGCGCTGCGCCGTCCTTGACGGCTCCGCCGTCGTGCCGCCCGCCCTCTATGCCGGTCAGTTGAAAGCTATTGCGGTACAGCCGAACTGAAGCGGATCAGGTGGCGCCGGCCCTTGGCTTGGTTGCCGCCCTCCTGTAGCGCCTTGATCACCGAGTCCCGGTAGTTGAGCAGCCCACCCGGCGGTGGCGGAATGACGCCGTCGATGTCGTGCTCGGACATCACCGCGTCATGCTCGAGCGATTCGACCAGCGGACGCGCCAACCCCAGCGGAATCGGCGTCACCAAGCCCACCCACCAACTGGCGATCGACGGGGTGAGCAGCGGCAGCGCGACGATGAACCGTCGTCGCAGACCCGCGACGTCGGCGTAGACCTGCATCGCGTCGGCGTACTCGAGCACGTCGGGACACCCGATGTCCCAGGTCCGCGACTCAGGCACGGGAGCGGTCGCCGCCTCCGACAGGTAGTACAGGACGTCGTCGATGGATATCGGTTGGATCTTGTTGCGCACCCACTTGGGGGTGGTCATCACCGGCAGCCGGTCGGTCAGGTGCCGGACCATCTCGAATGACGCCGAACCCGAGCCAATGACGATGCCCGCCTGCAGGACGACCGTCTCGACGCCAGACTCAATCAATATGTCCGCCACGGCATTTCGCGACTGAAGATGCCGGGACAGCTGCGCCGGTGGGATGCAGGCCGGATAGATACACGATGCGGCGCACGCCCGCCTTCTTCGCGGCGGCGGCGACGTTGTGGGCCGACCGCTCCTCCTCGCTGACGAAGTCGCGCGATGTGCCCATCGAATGCACGAGGTAGTAGATGACGTCCACGTCTTCGAAGGCGGCCGTCAGTGAATCTGCGTCGCTGAGATCGCCGCGCACCACCTCGACCCGGTCACGCCAGGGAGCGTCGCGCAGTTTCTCGGGCTTGCGGGCCAGCGCACGCACCGTCTGCCCCCGGTCGGCCAGCAACGCGGCGAGATGTCCGCCGATGTAGCCGGTCGCGCCCGTCACCAGCGAACGGGGTGCATTCTCGTCCGACACCAAGTCTCCATCCGTCATGTCCGCCCGAAGAGGTATTCGGAGTGGACCTTGAACCGGATGTCCGCCCGGCGAGCTATTCAAACGGGCAGCCGGGGTTGGGTGCGTCCACCGACAGCGGGGCGCCGGCGTCGTCGATGTACACCACCCACAGGACGACGGGTTCGGTGCCGAGGTTGCGGCCGATGTGGACGTGGTCGGGCCCGCTGTCCTCGGTGATCGGCGCACCCGTCGGATAGATGCCGTCGAGGGAGCAATCGGCGACGTCGTGGGTGAGCGTGCCCGCCCGGATCACGCCGAACACCCGGCCGGGATGCCAGTGCCAGCCCGTGCTGCCACCGGGTCCGATCGTGATCTGCTTGGTGACGTAGTCGTGTCCGTCGACGGTCGCCGAGGCGAGAGTTTCGGCGGTCACGTCGATGCCCGGGGTGGCCGACGCCGGGGCCGCCGACAGGAGCGGCACCACGATCGCCGTCATCGATACGAAGATCAGCCAGCGAACACGGGTCATGGTGGGTCAGCGTGTCATACCCCAGGGCGCCGCGTGCCAGGTCGACGGATCTGCGCTCGGGAGATGGAACGTGCACCTCGACATCGTGGATCGGTGGGGACCGGTACCCTTGGGCGCGATGAGCGAGGATCAGCGGGCCGGCGACAGCGGCACCTCCTACGCATCTGCCGGGGTGGACATCGAGGCGGGTGATCGCGCGGTCGAACTGTTCAAACCGCTTGCGAAGAAGGCCACCCGACCGGAGGTACGTGGCGGCCTCGGCGGCTTCGCCGGGTTGTTCGCCCTGCGGGACGGGTATCGCGAGCCCCTGCTGGCGTCCTCCACCGACGGGGTGGGCACCAAGCTGGCGATCGCCCAGGCGATGGACAAGCACGACACCGTCGGCCTCGACCTGGTCGCGATGGTCGTCGACGACCTCGTCGTCTGCGGAGCCGAGCCGTTGTTCCTGCAGGACTACATCGCGGTCGGCCGCACCGTTCCCGAACGGGTCGCCGAGATCGTGTCCGGCATCGCCGACGGCTGCGTGCTGGCCGGGTGCGCACTGCTGGGTGGCGAGACGGCCGAACACCCCGGCCTCATGTCACCGGACCACTACGACATCTCGGCGACCGGGGTCGGAGTCGTGGAAGCCGACGACGTGCTGGGACCGGACCGGGTCAAGCCGGGCGACGTGCTGATCGCGATGGCCTCCACCGGGCTGCACTCCAACGGCTATTCACTGGCGCGCAAGGTGTTGCTGGAGATCGACCGGGGCAACCTCGCCGGGCACGTCGAGGAGTTCGGCCGCACGCTGGGCGAGGAACTCCTCGAGCCGACGCGCATCTACGCCAAGGACTGCCTCGCGCTGGCCGCCGAAACCCAGGTCCGAACCTTCTGCCACGTCACCGGTGGAGGCCTCGCGGGCAATCTCGAGCGCGTCATCCCCAACGGGCTCAGCGCCGAGTTGGACCGCGGAACCTGGACGCCCGCACCGGTTTTCGCGATGATCGCCCAGCGCGGACGCATCGAGCGTGCCGAGATGGACAAGACGTTCAACATGGGCATCGGCATGGTCGCCATCGTCGCGCCGGAGGACACCGACCGCGCACTGGCGATCCTGACTGCCAGACACCTGGATTGCTGGATCCTGGGCACCGTCGGGAAGGGCGGCAAGGGCGTGGCCCGCGCTCAGTTGGTCGGGCAGCACCCGAGGTTCTGATTGCGGGCGGCTGCCCTTAGCGGGAAGGCGACTGCTCAGCGACGCCAGTCGTCGTCGTCGACCCAACGGTCGTCTACCGGCGCATCGCCGTTCAAGGTGTCCGGCTCGGGGGAACCGGAACCACCCAGCTCCTGCTGTAACCGTTTCAAATCGGTTTGTGGCGAGCTGTACTTAAGGTCACGAGCGACCTTCGTCTGCTTCGCCTTCGCCCGGCCGCGGCCCATGGGGGACCCCCTCGCGCAATAACGGAGCGGCCCGATGAGCAGGCGGCTCCGATCTGAGTATGTCTATTGTCCTGTCGTCACTTTACCGTGCCCGGCGGTCTCATGCTGGCAGGCCCGTCTGCACGGCGATCGCGACGACCCCGGATTCAACGCTGGTTGCTCCTAAGACGTTCCACGGCGAGCCGTCCGGCGCCCACCTCGGCGGCCGCAGGCAACGAATCGGCGTCGATGAGAGCGTTGACCGCGGACTCCCCACCGGTCACCAGCTCGGTGTCGGCAGGCACCCCACGCTTGACCAACGCGATGGCGATCGGGCCAAGATCGACGTGGTCGACGACGGTGCCGAGCCGCCCGATGGACCGTCCACCGGCGAGCACGGGGTCACCCGTCGCCGGGCGGTCCGCCTCGCCGTCGAGGTGGAGCAGTACCAGCATTCGCGGAGGTTTGCCCAGGTTGTGCACGCGAGCGACGGTTTCCTGACCGCGGTAACAACCCTTGTCCAGGTGGACCGCACCCGCGCCCGGACCACCGATCCAGCCGACTTCGTGGGGAATGGTCCGCTCGTCGGTGTCGATGCCCAGGCGTGGCAGCAGTGCCGTCACCCGGTGGGCTTCGTACGCCCACACGCCCGCCCGCCGGACGCCCGCGGCGACCAGCCGGTCCAGCCACGCCGCGGCCGTGTCACGCGGTACCACCACATCGACTTCGCCGTCTCGCAGCGTTCGGACGAAGCCCCCGTCCGGAAGCGGTGTCGCCCAGGCCGGAGCCGGAAGCGCCGATACCCCAATGGCGTCGAGCACGGCTTGGTCACCGACCCGTGGGCCGAGGAGCGACAGCACGGCCAGGTCGGCGGGTTCGGCGACGACCTGTGCCCAGAAGATCATCTTGCGTAGGTAGGCCAGGAGCGGCTCGCCGCGCCACGGCTCGGTATCGATGATGGTGACGCCGTCGAGTTGGGTTTGCAGCCAGTGATCTTCGACACGACCTTGGGCGTCGAGGCTCAGATTCTCCACCACGGCGCCGTCGGGAAGATCGCTGACGTATTGCGTCGAGATGGTGTGCAGCCACGTCCGACGCTCGGCACCGGTGAGCGCAATGGTGGCCCGGTGCGAACGGTCGACCACGACGACGTCCGTCTCCGCCGCGCGCTGCTCGCCGAACGGGTCGCCGTAGTGCCAGGTGGCGCCGGCGTCGGGACCGGACTCTGGGGCTGGTATCGCGGACATCCTTCCAGCGTACGGAGGCTTCCCGGCGATTACCCTGGAGGGCCCATGGCGTCCCTCAGCGACTTCGTCGTCACCCTCGACGGCGAGGTCGTCCCTGCGGACCACCGCGTGGCGAACGTCGACGACCCGCTGTTCTGCCGCGGCGACGGTGTCTTCGAGACGGTCCTCATCCGGGGCGGGCGGGCACGCCTTCTCGGTGAGCACCTCGACCGGATGGCGCGCTCCGCGGCGAACGTCGGGTTGCCCCCACCGGAGGGAACCCGATGGCGGACTGCAGCACTGACCGCCGCGGCCGCCTGCGGTGGTGACGAGGCGGTGCTCCGCATGGTGTTCGGGCGCCGCGGCGACGGCGGCGCCACCGGCTTCCTCACCGTCTCGGCCCTGCCCCCGCGGGTGCTCGCGGCGCGACGTGACGGGGTGTCGGCGATGACGCTCGACCGCGGTGTGACGGGGCACGATCCGAGGACGGCGCCGTGGTCGATCGCCGGCACCAAATCGTTGTCCTACGGGCTCAACGCCGCCGCGCTGCGACAGGCTCGGGAACTGGGCGTGGACGACGTGGTGCTACTCGCCACCGACGGGTTGGTTCTGGAGGGACCCCGGTCCAACGTCGTGGTGGTCGACCAGCGGGGCGACCTGGTGACCCCGCCGGCGTCGCTGCCAATCCTGGCCGGCACCACGGTCAAGGCGGTGTTCGACACGGCGCGATCGCACGGCCGAACCTGCCGGGAAGCGCCGCTTCGGGTGGCGGATCTGCGCTCAGCTCAAGGTGTTTGGCTGTTGTCGAGTGTGACGTTGGCCGCACGGGTGCACACGTTGGACGGTGTGCCGTTGGGCGTCGACCCGAAGGTGCTGGACATGACCTCGTTCGTCGCGGAGGCGATCGGCGGACCGTGAGGAGCACGGCTCGCAAATCGGTTGTCGGCCCGCACATTCGAGGGTATCTTCGGCTTTACACGTGAAAGGAGGTGGTCCGAGAATTTGATAGACACATGGACAAGTGAGGTGGCTGCTAGCTAGCAGCACCGGGTGTTTACCAGCGTGCGCTGGCGAATTCCCAGCAGTCACCCGGCCCCCGAGCCCCTCGGTCCGTCCAACCAGGAACCAAAGGCTCGGGGGCCGCCCCATGTCTGGGACGAGGTGATTGGCAGGACTATTAGCCGACGTGCCGCGACAACCGCGCGGACAGGTGCGGCACGAGCCCGCCGTCGGCGTCGACGCGTTCCTCGACGTAGGCCAGGTCGCCGCCTTCGACGATGCCGTACAGCCGCTTGGCGCCACCGACGAGCACGCCGGACTTGCTGCGGGCCAGGGCGTCGGTCGCCAACTCCCACGACGACTGGTTGAGCGGATAGCCGTAGAACAGCTCGACGTAGCCGGCGGAGTGGGCGAGGAGCAGTTCGATGGCCTGCGACTCCGCAGGATCGTCCGGGTCGTTGACGAAGCGCCAGAACCCGGTTTCGCGCAGCGATGGCTGCAGGTACTCGCCGGTGTCCGATAGCAACCAGGAGCGGGCTTCCCAATTGAGGTACTCGCCCCCGTCGTGGGAGACGATGATCTGTTGGCCGAACGGGTAGTCGCCGTCGGCGCCCCGCCCCGTGCCCTCGCCACGCCACACCCCGACGAGCGGAAGGAGCGCCAGCAGAGCGTCGTTCAGGCTGACGCCTTCGCGCAGGTTGGCGGTGTCGGCGGCGACCGGAAGGTCATCGAAGGCCGGGAGATTGCGCGCAGCCGTGATCTTGGCGCGCTCGATGGCAGCCGCCACGGCGCGGTCGGCTGAACCGGGTATCACCGAACCCTTGGACCCATCGGCACTCGACGCCCCGCTGGAGTCCTCGGGGTTCTCGTCAGCCGTCACAAGTCGTCGGTGATCAGCCGGTACACCGCGTAGAGGGCGAACCAGGTGATGACGACGACTGCCACGATGAGCAGGATCTCGAAGAAGAGCACCACGTCGTCGAGTCTAGTTCCGGCAGGCGGTTGCGAGGCCACCGGGGGTTCTGACCCGTCGACGGTGACGCGGCGCGTCAGGCGCCGTCGTCACCAGGTCGCGCTAAGCGACCTTGACGTCGACTTCGTGGATCCCGGCGCCCGACGGCGCCACGCTGGCGTCCCCGTTGCCCGCGGGGGACAGGGCCCGCAGCGTCCAGGTGCCCGGTGCGGCGAAGAACCGGAAGTCACCGGTCGCCGAAGCGACGACCTCGGCGGTGAACTCGTCGGACGAGTCCAGCAGGCGCACGAACGCCCCGCCCACGGTCTGACCGGCACCGTCGACCACCCGGCCGGTAATGACCGTCTCCTTCTCGAGGTCGACGCTGGAGGGCAACGTCAGTCCTTGCTTGGGTGCAGAGCACATATCAACTTCCCAACTCGATCGGGGCCCCCACCAGGGAGCCGTATTCAGTCCAACTGCCGTCGTAGTTCTTGACGTTCTGGTGGCCGAGGAGTTCCTGGAGCACGAACCAGGTGTGCGACGAGCGCTCACCGATCCGGCAGTAGGCGATGGTCTCCTTGGTGCCGTCGAGGCCTGCCTCGGCGTACAGCTTCGCCAGGTCGTCGTCGGACTTGAAGGTGCCGTCCTCGTTGGCCGCCTTGCTCCACGGCACGTTGATGGCGGAGGGGATGTGTCCGGCTCGCTGGCTCTGCTCCTGCGGCAAGTGCGCGGGAGCGAGGATCTTGCCGGAGAACTCGTCGGGGGAGCGGACGTCGACGAGGTTCTTGGTGCCGATCGCCGCGATCACCTCGTCACGGAAGGCGCGGATCGCGGTGTTCGGCGCGGCGGCGCTATAGGTGGTGGCGGGGCGGTTGACCGTGTCGGCGCTCAGTGGCCGGCCGTCGAGCTCCCACTTCTTGCGGCCACCGTCGAGCAGCTTGACGTCCTGGTGGCCGTACAGCTTGAAGTACCAGTAGGCGTAAGCGGCGAACCAGTTGTTGTTGCCGCCGTATAGGACCACCGTGTCGTCGTTGCTGATGCCCTTGTCGGACAACAGCTTCGAAAACTGCTGCTGATCGACGAAGTCGCGCTTGACCGGATCCTGCAGGTCGTTGCGCCAGTCCAGCTTCACGGCGCCGGCGATGTGGCCGCCGTCGTAGGCGCTGGCGTCCTCGTCGACCTCGACGAAGACGACGCCCGGTGCATCGAGATTGCTCTCGGCCCAGTCAGCGGTGACCAGGACGTCGGAGCGTGCCATGGATCGGATCCCTTCGATTGCTTTCGGAAATTAGGCAGGGGTGGCGGAACGGAAACGTGCGACGAGCGGGTAGAGCTGGCAGCCAAGGCAGATGCCGAATGCAGCGTTCAGGAACGCGGCGACGAACGCGAAGGCGGTCACCACGAGCCCGAGCGCCACCAGGCCCGCGGCGAAGGCCACGGTTCCGACGGCCGCGAACGCGAAACCGAGCAGTTGGGCGAACTTCAACGGCGGAACGGGTTCGCGCTGCGTGACCGGACCCAGGCTGGGGGCGACGACTGCGGCGAACACCCGGCCGTACGGATGCCGGCGCGGGCCCCCGATCGCGCCGATCGCGAACACCACGGCCTGCAGGCCGAGCACGACGGCCGCGGCGACCGAGCTGTAGGCCGAGGTGACAAGGACGGCGACGATGACCGCCGTGGTGACCCAGGCCGTGAAGCGGGGTCCCCGCACGTCGACTTGGTCTACACCGGTGTTCTGACTGGGCACTGGTACTCCTGCTGTTGTCACGGAACTGGGCGTGGGCATGCCAGAGCGGCTGCTCCGAGGGCGACGCGAGAGGTTCGCGCGGCTGCTCAGCAGCTACAACAGCGACAACAGAAACCCGCGACGCGACACAGATCGACTGCGCGGCGCTTGGTGAGCCGGAGCTCGACACGGGTGGACACGAAGTGCAGCTTACCCAAAGAGAGGGTGATCAAGCCAATAGCGGTTCGAGTGCCGATCGCAGGTCAACGGCCCTGGGTACGCCCGAGCTCCGGTAACGCTGATGGCCGGAGCCGTCGAAGATGAACGTCGTCGGCAACGACAGCACCGAAAGCTGCCGGGCGGCGGTGGGATTGGCGTCCATGTCGATCTCCAGGTGAGCTACTCCGGGGAGCTCGGCGCACACGTCGTCGACGACTCGGCGGACGCCTGCGCACGGACCGCACCACGTCGCGCTGAAGTGCACGATCGCGGGTTTGCCGGCGGGCAGCCCGAGGTCGGCGACCGCGCCGTCGGCGTGGCCCGTGTCGGTGCTGCGCAGCACGCCCTGGCGTCTGCTGAGCAGTCGGCCGACGATGAACGAGACGGCCAGCGCCGCCATGAGTACGCCGACGACGACAGGGAGTGAGGCGCTGCTCATCTCTGCCCTCTGTTCTTCGCGCAGGCGCTCATCTCTGCCCTCTGTTCTTCGCGCAGGCGCTCATCTCTGCCTGAACGCGTCCACCGCCACGGTTACTCCCGTGGTGATGCCTTCGACGATGATGTCGGAGCCGCGCACCCCCTCGGCGGTCGGCGGCACGGCAAAGGGCAGCCGCATACCCGGCATCCTGGTCCCGAACGCCTCCAGCACGGCGGCCTTCTTGTCGTCGGGCACCGACTGGTCGGCGGTGCCGGGACCGGTCAGGACGCCGGTCGCGACGACGATCAGCGTGGTGTCGTCATCCGCGGCCGTCGACAGGTCGACCGAAACGCTGACCCGCTTGTCGAAGCCCGCCGCGGTCGGCGTTCCGGTGAAGACCAGGCCGTGATTGCCGGAGATGCCGGACTCCGTGGTGCCCCCGGTGGCGTCATTGGTCTCCTTCGGCGGCGCCTCGACCAGCAGGTCCTTGACCCCCATGAAGCGGCCGACGTGCGTCGAGTCGACGATGAGGCGGCTCTCCAGCTTGCCGACCGGCAGCGTGGCACCCGGCCGGATCAGCCAGGACGTCTGCGTCACGTCGACCGCGTGCAACGTCGCCTCCAGGGACACCTTGCCCAGAATCGGGTGGTCGACGCCCCTGGCGCGGATCTCCACCTCGCCGAAGCGGTGGTTGAGCGCCTGCGTCACGAAGGGGAACCCCAAGATGCCCACCCACGGATCGAACGGCAGGTCGTTCGACGACCGGACGCTGCGCGCCCAATGGAATTCCGCGTAGATCGCCGTGCCGAAATCGGTGCCCACGACGCCGACGATCAGCGTCGTCACGGTCGCGACGAGTCCGATCAGCACCTTGCGCACCGGGACATTGTTGCCTACGGGGAATGGGGTCGGAGGGCAGGAGCGGAGCGACCGGGGAAGTGTCGGAGGGCAGAGCGGAGCGACCGGGGAAGTGGGTCGGAGGGCAGGAGCGGAGCGACCGGGGAATGGGGTCGGAGGGCAGGAGCGGAGCGAGCGGAGAATTGGCTGAGATCGCTCGGCGCGGCCTAATCGCAGGTTGCACGCTATCGTTATGCCAGCGTCGGCCGGTAACGGCGGCGTGTCAGCCATGAATCTGGGAGATTGCCCGGACATTGTCGATGTAGATGACGTCGGGTGATCTTCCCGAAATGCGCTGGAGGACCCGTTGGATCTTTTGCTACTGACAGTCGACCCGCACCCCGAGTCGGTTCTGCCGTCGCTGGCGCTACTTGCGCATAGCGTGCGTGCCGCGCCGACCGAGGTGTCCTCGCTCTTGGAAGCGGGCACCGCGGACGTTGCGATCGTCGACGCCCGGACCGACCTGGCCGCGGCTCGTGGGCTGTGCCGCCTCCTGGGCACCACCGGGACGTCGGTTCCCGTCGTCGCGGTCGTCAACGAAGGCGGCCTCGTGGCGGTCAACGTGGAGTGGGGGCTCGACGAGATACTGCTGCCCAGCACCGGCCCGGCCGAGATCGACGCGCGCCTGCGGCTGCTGGTCGGCCGTCGCGGTGGAGCGGCGGATCAGGAGAG
This sequence comes from uncultured Actinomycetota bacterium, assembly GCA_963846985.1. Classification (GTDB taxonomy): domain Bacteria; phylum Actinomycetota; class Actinomycetes; order Mycobacteriales; family Mycobacteriaceae; genus Mycobacterium. The sequence continues at coordinate 146,662 of CAWJYC010000007.1, read as the reverse complement.
CGCGGGCAAGGTCAACCTCGGCGAACTGGTCATCGACGAGGGCACGTACACCGCCCGGCTGCGGGGTCGTCCGCTCGATCTGACGTACAAGGAATTCGAACTCCTGAAGTACCTCGCGCAGCATGCCGGTCGGGTGTTCACCAGGGCGCAGCTCCTGCAGGAAGTGTGGGGGTATGACTTCTTCGGTGGCACCCGGACCGTCGACGTCCACGTGCGGCGCCTTCGCGCGAAGCTCGGGCCGGAGTACGAATCGTTGATCGGCACCGTGCGCAACGTCGGCTACAAGGCGGTGCGACCGGCCCGCGGCCGGCCCGCGGTGCCCGAGTCGAGCCTGGGCGAGGACTACGACGATTCGGACGCCTACGACCCGGATCCCGCAGGCTTCGCCGACGGGCGAGGCGACCCGCTCCGCACCCAGTGAGCGAAGTCTCTTGGCGGACAGGCCTTTCCGAGGCCGATCGACGCCGCATCGCGAGCGTCCTGGCGGCCGCCGAAGCGGCCGATGGCATCGCCGCCGTCGGTGATCAAGTCATTCGCGAGCTATCGCGCGATCGCACCCGCCACCTCATCGCCGACGTCGATGGTGACCTCGTCGGCTACCTCAACCTGGCGCCCGCCGCCGATGACGCTCCGGCCATGGCCGAATTGGCCGTGCACCCCGACGCCCGCAGGCGCGGCATCGGTTCGGAGCTGATCCGCAAGGGTCTCGCGAAAGGCGGGCCCGGCACGCGCGTGTGGGCACACGGCAACCTCGACCCCGCGAGGGCGACCGCCGAGGCGCTGAGTCTGGTGGCCGTGCGCGAACTCTGGCAGATGCGCCGCCCGCTGACGGACCTTCCAGCGGTGCGCCTCCCGGACGGCGTGGTCCTGCGGACCTACGCGGGGCTCAGCGACGACGCCGAACTGCTCCGGGTCAACAACGCCGCCTTCGCCTGGCATCCCGAGCAGGGCGGCTGGACGGACGCCGACGTCGCCGAACGGCGCGCGGAACCGTGGTTCGACCCGGCGGGTCTGTTCCTGGCGTTCGACTCGACGACCGGACGGCTGCTCGGCTTCCACTGGACCAAGGTGCACGGGCCCACGCTCGGCGGGCAAGAGCGAAGCGACCCGAAGAAGCGACTCGGCGAGGTCTATGTCGTCGGCGTCGATCCCGAGGCACAGGGTCGCGGTCTGGGCGCGACACTGACGCTCGTCGGTCTGCACTACCTCGCGGACCGTCTGGTGGACCCGTCGGGCGACGCCGCCGAGGTGACGCTTTACGTCGAGGCTAATAACTCGGCAGCCGTCAAGACCTACGAGCGGCTCGGATTCCGCCTCTTCAGCGCGGACGTGGCGTACACCCTGCGTTAGCGCCTCAGCTGTGACATCGCTGAGCCTGTTCACCACTCGTTCACCCAACGTCGGCGATCCGTCCACCGACACCGCATACGTTGCCGTGGAGTCCTGAGGCAGACAAAATCGAAAGTGGGATAAGTGAAGCTCAATCGTTTTGGCAAGGTGCTCGGCACGACCTTATCGGCCGCGGCGTTGGCGACGATGACGATGACTGCGTGCGGCAGCGACAACAACTCCGGAAGCACGTCGAGTGCGGCATCGGGGTCGTCGGGATCGTCCTCGGCCGCCCCCGCCAACTGCGGTGGCAAGGCCGCCCTGACCGCCGAGGGCTCGACTGCCCAGCAGAACGCCATCGCCGAGTTCAACAAGGCATGGGGCCAGGTCTGCCCGGGCAAGGCGCTGTCCTACAACCCCACCGGCTCCGGCGCCGGCGTCACGCAGTTCCTCGCCAAGCAGGTCGACTTCGCGGGATCCGATTCGGCGCTGTCGGCCGAGCAGAGCGCCCCCGCCGCGGATCGGTGCGCCGGAAACCCGGCGTGGAACCTGCCGCTGGTGTTCGGCCCCGTCGCGCTGGCCTACAACCTCGAGGGCGTCGACAAGGTCGTCGTCAACGCCGACGTGCTGGCCAAGATCTTCACCGGCGCCATCACCACGTGGAACGACCCGGCGATCGCTGCGCTGAACAGTGGCGCCACGCTGCCCGACACCAAGATCACGCCGATCTACCGCTCGGATTCCTCGGGCACCACCGACAACTTCCAGAAGTACCTAACCGCCGCGGCCCCGCAGACCTGGACCAAGGGTGCGGGCAAGGAGTTCCAGGGCGGCGCCGGAGAGGGCGCGCAGAAGTCGGCCGGCGTCGTGCAGGCGGTGCAGGCAACCCCGGGCGCCATCGGCTACGTCGAGAAGAGCCCGGCAGCTGCGGCCAACCTGCCGTTCGCGCAGATCGACAGCGGCGCCGGTGCGGTCGCTTTGACCGACGAGACCACCGCCAAGGCCGTCGGCGACGCGAAGTTCAAGGCCGACGGCATGGATCTGACGCTGGACCTGAACGCGCTGTACGCCTCGAAGGCGGCGGGCGCCTACCCGTTGATGCTGGCCACCTACGAGATCGTCTGCTCCAAGGGGTACGACGCCGACACCGCGGCTGCAGTGAAGTCGTTCCTGACGGTATCGGCCAACCAGGGTCAGGCGACGCTCTCCAAGGCCGGATTCGTCCCGCTGCCCGACGGCTTCAAGGAGCGTCTGCTCAAGTCCGTCGACGCAATTGCGTAGTCAGTTGGCATAGCGCCTCCGACGCGGTGAGGATGGGTTCTGGAAGCAATGACCGACAACGGGATGACAGTGACGACACCGAACCCAACCGGCGCGGGATCGGGCGAAGTGATCGCTTCGCCCCTTCCCTCTCCGGAACCCATCTCCACCAACCCCGCCAGGGGCGCAAAGGTGCGCCTGGGGGACCGGATCTTCGGTGGCCTCGCGGAGGGTGCGGGCATCCTCGTCGTCGTCCTCATCGCGGCGATTGCGGTGTTCCTGCTGTGGCGCGCGATTCCGGCGCTGACCCGCAACGAGGCCAACTTCTTCACCTATGGCGGGAACTGGATCACCACCAACACGTCGGCGATGCAGTTCGGCATCTTGGACCTGCTCCAGGTGACGGTGTTCGTCTCGGTGTTCGCCCTGCTGCTGGCAATGCCGATCGCGCTGGGCATCGCCATCTTCCTGACGCAGTATTCGCCGCGACGACTGTCGGGTCCGCTGGCCTACGTCGTCGACCTGCTGGCCGCGGTGCCATCGATCGTCTACGGCGTCTGGGGCCTCTACGTCCTGGCTCCGGTGCTGAAGCCCTTCGCTCAGTGGCTGAATAGAAACCTCGACTGGTTGTTCCTGTTCAAGACGGGCACGGCGTCGGTCGCCGGCGGCGGCACCATCTTCACCGCGGGGATCGTGCTGGCCGTCATGATCCTGCCGATCATCACCGCGGTCTCCCGCGAGGTGTTCGTGCAGACGCCGCGCGGGCAGATCGAAGCCGCGCTCGCCCTCGGTGCCACCCGCTGGGAGGTGGTCAGGACGACGGTACTGCCGTTCGGGTTGTCGGGATACATCAGCGGCGCGATGCTCGGGCTGGGTCGCGCGCTGGGCGAGACGATCGCCCTGCTGATCATCCTGCGCGGCACCCAGACGGCGTTCGGTTGGTCGCTGTTCGACGGCGGCTACACCTTCGCCAGCAAGATCGCCTCGGCCGCAAGTGAATTCAATGACCAGTACAAGGCGGGCGCCTACATCGCGGCGGGCCTGGTGCTGTTCATCCTGACGTTCGTGGTGAACTCGGCGGCGCGGGCCGCGGTCGCGGGAAGAGGTGCGAAATGACGGCCACACTCGACCATCCGGTCAAGGCGCCGACGTTTCAGGGCGTCAGCGCCAAGCGCAAGATCACCAATTCGATTGCGACGGTTCTGGTCTCGGCGTCGGTGCTGGTGGCACTGGTACCGCTGATCTGGGTGCTGTACTCCGTGATCAGCAAGGGCCTCGCCGCGGTCACGCAGGCGACGTGGTTCACCAACTCTCAGGCAGGAACGACAGCGTTTTCGCCGGGCGGTGGCGTCTACCACGCCGTCCTGGGGACGCTGCTGCAGGGCGTGGTCTGCTCGATCATCTCCATTCCGATCGGCGTGATGGTCGCGGTGTACCTCGTCGAGTACGGGGGCGGCACCCGACTGGGCAAGATCACCACCTTCATGGTCGACATCCTCACCGGGGTGCCCTCGATCGTGGCGGCGCTGTTCGTCTACGCGCTGTGGGTGGCGACGCTGGGCTTCGAACGGTCGGGCTTCGCCGTCTCGCTGGCGCTGGTGCTGCTGATGATCCCGGTCATCGTTCGCGCCACCGAGGAGATGCTGCGGATCGTGCCGATGGACCTGCGGGAGGCGAGTTACGCACTGGGCGTGCCGAAGTGGAAGACGATCGTTCGCATCGTCATCCCGACGGCGCTGTCGGGCATCGTCACGGGAGTCATGCTGGCGCTGGCCCGGGTGATGGGCGAGACCGCGCCGCTGCTGATCCTGGTCGGCTACGCGGCGTCCATCAACTTCGACATGTTCGGCGGCTTCATGGGCTCGTTGCCCGGCATGATGTACGACCAGATCTCTGCCGGCGCCGGCTCCAATCCGATCCCCACCGACCGGCTGTGGGGGGCCGCGCTGACGCTGGTTCTGCTCATCGCCATCCTCAACGTCGCGGCGCGTCTGGTCGCCAAGATCTTCTCGCCCAAAAAAGTCTGAATTCCACGAAGGTTTAGGAGCATCCCGTGGCCAAGCGCCTCGATCTCAAAGACGTCAACATCTACTACGGGTCGTTTCACGCGGTCGCCGACGTGGCGCTGTCGGTGCAACCGCGAAGCGTGACGGCGTTCATCGGTCCGTCGGGCTGCGGCAAGTCGACGGTGCTGCGCACCCTCAATCGGATGCACGAGGTGATCCCCGGCGCGCGGGTCGAGGGCTCGGTGCTGCTCGACGGTGAGGACATCTACGGTGCGGGCGTCGACCCGGTCGGCGTCCGCAAGACCATCGGGATGGTGTTCCAGCGGCCAAATCCGTTCCCCACCATGTCCATTCGCGACAACGTGGTAGCCGGCCTCAAGCTGCAGGGACGGCACAGCAAGAAGGCGCTCGAAGAGGTCGCCGAGCGCTCGCTGAAGGGCGCGAACCTGTGGAATGAGGTCAAGGACCGGTTGGAGAAGCCCGGTGGCGGACTCTCCGGCGGACAGCAGCAACGGCTGTGCATTGCCCGTGCGATCGCGGTGCAGCCGGACGTGCTGCTGATGGACGAGCCGTGTTCGGCGCTGGACCCCATCTCGACGCTCGCGATCGAGGACCTGATCTCGGAGCTGAAGCAGGACTTCACCATCGTCATCGTCACGCACAACATGCAGCAGGCTGCACGCGTGAGCGATCAGACCGCCTTCTTCAACCTCGAGGCGACGGGCAAGCCAGGCAGGCTGATCGAGATCGACGACACCGAGAAGATCTTCTCCAACCCGACGCAGAAGGCCACCGAGGACTACATCTCCGGACGCTTCGGCTAGGGCATCAGCCGTCGGCCCGCGAGTGTGCGTTTCCCGACGCGACACGCTGGGCGGAGCGAATGAGACCGCTCGCTCGGCGTGCGGCAGCATCCGTCGCTAAGGGGCGGGAACCGTCTCCTCGTCGGGGAAGCGGCCGGTCACCTGGAAGATGACGCGCCGCGCAACCTCCACCGCGTGGTCGGCGAACCGCTCGTAGAACCGGCTCAACAGCGTGACGTCGACCGCCGCGACGACACCGTGCTTCCACTCGCGGTCCATCAACACCGAGAACAGATGCCGATGGAGGTCGTCCATCGCGTCGTCCTCCTCGCGGATGCGGGCGGCCTTCTCGGGGTCCCTGGTGACCAGAACCTCCTGGGCGCTGTTGCCCAATTCGACTGCCACGCGGCCCATTTCGGCGAAGTACCCGTTGACCTCCTCCGGCAGCGTGTGCTGGGGATGACGGCGCCGGGCGATCTTGGCGACGTGTAGCGCGAGCGCTCCCATCCGGTCGACGTCGGCGACGATCTGAATGGAGCTGACGATTGCGCGCAGGTCGCCCGCGACGGGTGCTTGCAGGGCCAGCAGCACGAACGCGGCCTCCTCGGCCCGCGCGCTCATACCCGCAATCTGCTCGTGGTCGGTGATGACCTGTTCGGCGAGGACGAGGTCGGCCTGCAGCAAGGCCTGGGTCGCCCGCTCCATCGCTGCGCCGGCCAGCCCGCACATCTCGCCGAGCTGGTCGGTCAGAGCAGCCAGTTGCTCGTGGTAGGCGGTACGCATGTGCCAAGCCTACGGGCTGGGCAGCGGGATCGTCACGACCTCGAGCGTGAACGAAAGGTGAATGCCACCTGCAATCATGCCCAACCGACCTCGCTCGAGCGCTCGCCGGTGGCGCTCGCAACCGTCACTCGCAGGTGGTGTCCGCCGCGTTGGTGACCGTCAGATCCTCGGGTAGGTGAGTGGTCTCGCTGCTGCGGTCGTGCACGACGTGGACCTGTACCGACGAGCCGCTGGGCGACGGGGCGTTCACCGAGTTGAAGTCCGAACCGAGCACCACCCGGATGACGTTGCCCATACCGGACACGCGCTCGATGCTGGGAATCGCCGGGTTGGCGAACGACGAGGCAACCGTCGCAGCGGCCTGCTCGTTGCCCGACGAGAAGAACACCGTCGTCGAGTTCAGCGGGCCCGGGTAGTCGTCGGGCGTGTCGACGTTGAAGCCGTGTTCCTTGAGGTCGCTGGCGGCCGTCGACGCCAGCCCGTTCTCACCAGTCGAGTTCGAGACGCGCACGGTGATGTCACCTGGGCTCGTCGTCACCGCATCGACGAGCTCCCCGTTGGAATCGACGGGCGCAGGGGTGGTGGCCTTCGGCGTCGGCGGCACGGGGGTGTTGTCGGCGTTCTTCTCCTCCGGCAGGGGATCGTCGTTGATGATCGCGTCGAACAGCGCCCGCATGTCGTCGGTGCGGGGCACCTCGTTGCCGTACTCGTCGGCGTACCCGACCGTGGGGACGGTGACGAACGTGATGCGTCCGACGTTCACGCCCTGGACCGACTGGCCGAGGTCGACGAGGTCCTTGGTCTGGATGTTGTCGACGTAGCTGTCGTTGATGAACATGTTGACGACGTCGTTGAGCTTGGTCAGGGAGAAGAACGTGTCCTTGGAGATCAGCGATCGCAGAAGCGAGGACAGGAACAGCTGCTGACGCTTGATGCGACCGTAGTCGCCATTGGTCTCCGTGGTGACCTGCCGGGCGCGGACGTACTGCAGTGCGGTGTGGCCGTCGATGATCTGCCTGCCGGCAGTGGGTAGCACGGTGCCGAGCTCGTAGTCCTGCAGCGGCGTGGTGCTGCACACCTCGACGCCGCCCAGCGCGTCGACCATCTTGGCGAACCCGGCGAAGTCGACCGCCATGAAGCGGTTCACCGACAGACCGGACAGTTTCTGGATCACCTTCACCAGGCACTTCGGGCCGCCCACCGCGTACGCGGAGTTCAACTTGGTCTCGGTGTAGACCGACTCCATTCCGTAGACGGGCGACTCCGGATCGGTCGCCGGGCCGTACGTGCTGGTGGTGGGATCCCAGTGCTCGCACTTCATCGGGGTGATCGACAAGTCGCGCGGAAAGGACACGGCCACAACGCGTTTGCGGTTGGCCGGGATGTTGACCAGCATGATGGTGTCCGAGCGGGCGCCTGCCGCATCGTCGGTGGTACCGGCCCCCATGTCGCTGTTCTGCCCGAGGCGACTGTCGGTGCCGACGATGAGGAAGTTCTCGTCGCCGTACTGGGCGCTGGGGTCGAGGATGTCGCGCGAGTTGGGATCGAGCGCCGCTACCTTGTTGAGGTTGTGGTTCTTGGTGGCCTGCCACTGCCAGGCCGCACCGGTCATCGCGAGCGCCAGCACGGCGATCAACGCTGCCGCCGCGCGGCCCATCACCATGGCGGTGTGACGGCCGCGGTGGGCGCGGATCTTGGTCGTGTCGCGGATCGGGCCGACCCGTTCGGGAGTTGCGGACTCCCGGGGCGGTCCGGTCAGGAGTGGCAGTTCCGAAGCGTGGGCCGGAACGACCGGAATGACGTCGGTCTCGGGGTCGCGGGCACCGGTTCGACGAGTGCCGTTCTCCCGACGACGGCCCCGGTCGCCGGCTCGCTTGGCCTCGAGGGGCGTGCCCGACACCTTCGCGATCAGGTCGGCGACCGTGACCCCGTCGGTGTGGTTGCCCCCGGTGGTCGCGGACTCCTCGGGGTCGGACGGATCCATGTGCGCCGGTTGATCGTCGGGCGCTTCCAGATCGGGCAAGGCTGACACGTCGCGTTGGGCAATCCGCGCCCGCTCCCACGGCGCGGCGCCTGGTGTGGGTCGCGGCGATCGGGTAAGCCAGTCATTGACGGGATGGGCGTCTCCCGGATCCGCCGCACCTGGCGTCAGTGGGCCCGAGTCAGCCGCGTCCGGTTGCCGATGACCGGGAGCGGCGTTGTCGCCGTCACTCATGTCTTATCGGCCTCCGACCGTGGGGTGCCGCGCCCGCGGCGCGCCTTCTGCCTTCGTCTGCTTCTAGTCCTTGTAGCAGCACATCGACGGGTCCGCCAATCCAGACCCATCGCAATGGATCCTCATCGTACTGAGGAAACCGGAGATCGAGCCAGTCACCGAAGGCGTCAGTGCAGTCTCGATGACGTCTCGCTCGCGAGTCGGTTCAGCCTCCGGAGTGCATGACGTCCGCGCCGGCGGGCACCGTGCAGTCGTCGGGATCGCGCAGCCACCCCTCCGGAAGCGTCACCGATCCGGGTGAGCCCTGGCGCCCCCGGGGGCCTTCGGCGGCCGCGGGAAAGGGCACGTCGGGGTCCAACTGGGAGAGCAGCGCGTCGAGTTCGACGAGGGTCTTGACCAGCGCCAGTGCCCGTCGCAGTTCGGCGCCGGCGGGGAAGCCGTGCAGATACCACGCGACGTGCTTGCGGATGTCCCGCATGCCCTTGTCCTCGCCGAAGTGGTCGGCGAGCAGTTCGCCGTGGCGGCGTGCGATGTTTGCCACCTCACCAAGGGTCGGTGGCGTGGGTGCGACGCTGCCGGTGAACGCCGCGGAGAGCTCGGCGAACAGCCACGGCCGGCCAAGGCAGCCGCGGCCGATGACGACTCCGTCACAGCCGGTGACGGCCATCATCCTCACGGCCTCGTCGGCATCGAAGATGTCGCCGTTGCCTAGCACCGGGACGGTGGTGACGTGCTGCTTGAGCCGGGCGATCTGATCCCAGTCGGCGCTGCCCGAGTAGCGCTGAGCAGCGGTGCGAGCGTGCAGCGCAATGGCCGCGGCCCCCTCCTCGGCGGCGATCCGGCCCGCGTCGAGGTGCGTGTGATGGTCGTCGTCGATGCCGATGCGGAACTTCACGGTGACCGGAATGTCGGTGCCCTCGACGGCGCGCACGGCAGCAGCCACGATCTGGCCGAAGAGTTTGCGCTTGTACGGCAGGGCTGCACCGCCGCCGCGGCGGGTGACCTTGGGTACCGGACAGCCGAAATTCATGTCGATGTGGTCGGCCATGTCCTCGTCGACGATCATCTTCGCGGCGGCGTACGTGGTCGCCGGGTCGACGGTGTAGAGCTGAAGCGATCGCGGCGACTCGTCCGGCGCGAACGTGGTCATGTGCAGCGTGGACTCGTTGCGCTCGACCAGCGCGCGCGCCGTCACCATCTCGCAGACGTACAACCCGCTGACCGTCCCTGCGCGGGCGAGTTCCAGCTCGCGGCACAGGGTGCGGAAGGCGACGTTGGTGACACCGGCCATCGGCGCCAGAGACGACGGGGCTGCGCAACGCGATCGGCCCTATCGTGACCCCGGTGCTAGGTGCGGAGCGACCGGGGGGATGGTCGAGGGACCGGGCCGATCGTGCGGGGTCGACGGGGGCTAGGACGCTGCCGATGACGACACCAACAAATTCTTCATGGCCTTCTTCTCGGCCATCTTCTTCTCGCGCTCGAGGCGGCGTTCCTTGGCGATCTCGAACTTCTGGCAGGCCTCTTCGAGTTCCTCGACGAGCTTGCCGAGGTCGTCACGCATCCCGGCGGCCTCACCGGTGAAGTCCTCGCGCTCGAAGATGCGCCACTTCTTCAGCACGGGCATCACGACGTCGTCGAGATGGATGCGGGGGTCGTAGACGCCGCCGACGGCGATCGCGACGGCCTTGCGCCGGAATTCCGGCACCGTGTAGCCGGGCATCTTGAAGTTGCGGAGCACCCGATGCAGGGACGTCATCGCCTGGTTGGGCGCGAAGTCCAGACCGGCCGCGCTGACGTCACGGTAGAAGATCATGTGCAGGTTTTCGTCGGCCGAAACCCGTTGCAGCAGTTGGTCCGCGACCGTCTCGTTGCAGGCCTTGCCGGTATTGCGGTGCGACACCCGGGTCGCCAATTCCTGGAAGGTCACGTAGATGACGGAGTCGAACAGGCTCTCGGCGAACATCTCACCCTGCGGGCCCTGACCCGGGCTGAAGCCGCGCGTCACCTGCTCGACGCGAAGTTCCTCGAGCTCGAGAGGATCGATGGCGCGGGTGACGACGAGATAGTCGCGAAGGGCGATCCCGTGCCGGTTCTCCTCGGCCGTCCACCGGTTGACCCAAAAGCCCCACGGACCGTCCATGCTGAAGTTCATCGCGATCTCGCGGTGGTACGACGGCAGGTTGTCCTCCGTCAGGAGGTTCTGCAGCATCGACACCTGCGCGACCTCGGAGAGCTTGGACTGCTCGGGATGCCAATCCTGGCCGCCGAGGGCGTAGTAGTTCTTGCCGTCCGACCACGGGATGTAGTCATGCGGATTCCAGTCCTTGCGCATCCGCATGTGCCGGTTGATGTTCTCTTCGACGACCGGCTCGAGTTCGTGCAGGAGCTGCAGGTCGGTCAACTCGGTTGACATGGCGCTATGTCCTCCTCGCGTGCGGGAACTCTCACAGTTATCTGTACCCAATGGTTGCAGTCAATATATCTGTGTCCCATGGTGACATCAAGTTCTTGTTCGCGGAGTGTAGCGACGGCACCGCGATGGCTGCTCCGACCGGTCGCTGCGGGGTACTATCCGGTTCGGTTCCACTCCCGCGCTGGCAAACCCCGTTCGCCGGCCACGCGCCCAAGCGATGACGAAAGGCCCCGCATTCGTGAACAAGATCTTGGTTGGCGGTGTCGGTGCGCTCGGCGCTTTCGCCGTGACACTGGCCCTCGGTGGGGGCATCGCCTCGGCCGATGACGGGGTCGTCGGGCAAACGTACAAGGACGCCAAGGCGGCGCTCAGTCAGCAGGGGAAGACCCCGGTCGTCGCGTCCACCGTTGGAGATCGCAAGGATTGGGACAACTGCGTCGTCACCAGCGCGACGCCGGCTGCCGGTGTCGACGGGTTCGGCAAGCAATCCGGCAACAAGGTCAACGTCAACCTGAACTGTTACGCAAAGTACTCGACCGCACAGTGGCCCGGATTCTCGATTCAGAGTCCCGAGGGCCAGAAGATCTACCAGGCCGACCTCGCAGCAAAGCAGGCGAAGGACGCTCAGGAGGCGGCTGCCGCGCAGCAGGCGCAGGACGCAGCCGTCACGCCGTAGTGCGCTGGTGAACGCGTTTCTGAACCACGTGTTTCGCCCGAAGAGGCTTCTTCGCGAGCAGCACTGCGGCGCGGGGGTGGCGGCGGTACCATCCCGGCAGGCAAGACATCGGGACTCCGTGGACAGATAGGGCTACACGTGAAGAAGCTCATCGTCGTTGGTTCTGGCGCCCTTGGTGCGCTGGCTGTGTCGGCGCTCGTGGGCGGCGGTGTGGCGGCTGCGGACGACTACTTGGGTCAGAAGTACTCGGACGCCTCGTCTGCGGCAAAGGACGCCGGCCAGACGGTCGTCATCGCCGCCCGCATCGGCGACAAGCTGTCCGAGGGCGACTGCATCGTCGAGCGGTCGCAAACCGCTCCCTTCACGAGCGCGAACGACGGCGTTCACGTGGACAAGACCGTGCAGTTCTATCTGAACTGCAACGGCGGTTACGCCACGGCGACGACCCCGGGTACGTCGCTCGGCAGCCAGGAGGGCCGGGACGCCAAGGCGGCTGCCGATCAGGCAGCGGCCGAAGAGGCAGCGGCCGCGCCCAGCTAGTGGCTCGACACCCGGCTGAGCAGCATGTCGACGCAGTAGTCGATGAACTGCTCTCGGGTGGTCGCGAGCCTGCCGTTGAGGTAGGCGGTGAACAGCGCCGTCAGTGCGCCGACCAGTCCGGTGGCCACCATGGCCTGAACCGCGGGGTCGGTGATCCGCGTCAACTTGTGCTGTAGCAGTTCGATGAAGCTCGGCATCCACTCCGCGCCCGACTTCGCGAGCACCGGCTCACGCTCGGGTGCGATCAGCAGTACACGGCCGCGGACAGGGTCGTCGACCATCAGCGCGACGAACCGCTCGACCGCGTCGCGGGGCGTGGTCGACGACGTGAGTGCCGTCATCGCCGTGCTGCAGACGTGGTCATAGACCGCGCGGACGAAGTCGTCGCGGTCGGTGAAGCTCTCGTAGAAGTAGCGCTCGGTGAGTGCTGCGGCGCGACAGACGGCCCGGACGGTCAGCGTCGAACCGCTTTCGCCACCCAGCACGTTCACCCCGGCGACGATCAGTTCATCGCGCCTCCGTGCCTGGCGGTCCTGCAGTGGGACCCCGGACCAGCGGCCCCGTCGTTGACCGGAAGGCACATCACTCCTAAACTCACTATGACAACGCTCGTAGTCAGAATCTCCGCAGATCCCTAGGGAAGGCCACCAGTGACTCAAGATACGTCCGAGGCGTGTCCGGTGACCAGCGGGCAGGAGCGAAGCGACCGGGGGATGGGCTCCGGCTGTCCCGTGGCGGCAGGTGGTTACGACGCTCCGCCGGTGCCGCTGGGACCGGACTCCTTGACGTGGAAGTACTTCGGCGACTGGCGCGGACTGCTGCAGGGGCTCTGGGCCGGGTCGATGCAGAACATGCACCCGCAACTCGGCGCCGCCGTCGAGGAGCACTCGACGTTCTTCCGGGAGCGGTGGCAACGACTGCTGCGGTCGCTCTATCCGATCGGCGGCGTCGTCTTCGATGCCGACCGCGCAGCGACCACGGGCGCCGAGGTTCGCGACTACCACACCGAAATCAAAGGCGTTGACGCGCAAGGCCGTCGGTATCACGCGCTGAATCCCGAGGTCTTCTACTGGGCCCATTCGACGTTCTTCGTCGGCACGCTGATCGTTGCGGAACGGCTCTGCGGCGGCCTCACCGAGGAGCAGAAGCGGCAACTCTTCGACGAGCACGTCGAGTGGTACCGGATGTACGGGATGAGCATGCGGCCGGTGCCCAAGACGTGGGAGGACTTCCAGGCGTACTGGGACCACATGTGTCACCAAGTCCTGGAGAACAACTACGCCGCGCGCGCCGTGCTCGACCTGAGCGACCTACCGAAGCCGCCGTGGGCGCAGAAGATGCCGGACTGGGCGTGGCGGCAGCAGCGCAAGATCGTCGCTCCGTTCTTCGTCTGGTTCACCGTTGGCCTCTACGACCCAGTGGTCCGCGAGTTGATGGGCTACACGTGGTCGGACCGTGACGAGTGGCTGCATCGCCGGTTCGGTCAACTGGTGCACGTGGTGTTCTCGATGCTGCCGACGCGCGCTCGCATGCATCCTCGCGCCCGAGCGGGCTGGGATCGGGTCACCGGTCGGCTTCCCGCCGATGCGCCGCTTCCCGAGACGCCGGCGCGCAACCTTCCGCCGCTCGACGAGCGCGACAACCCGATGCACTACTGCCCCCGGGTGTGATCACTGCGTGCAGAGCCCGGCGGCCTTCTCCTCCTGGATGATCTGGTCGACCGGCTCGCCAAGGTGGGAGGCGAAGTCGTCGGTGGCCTGCATGTTCCAGGTGCCGTCCTCGTACACCATGGTTCGGGACTTCTCGACGCCCCGGACCGTCATCAGCACGATCGCCTCGTCACCGGGTTCGAGGCGTACCCCGCGGACGCTGATCGGCGGGCCGGGCTTCTTGCAGGTCTCGTAGAACTTCACGAAGTCGTCCTGAGTGATGCCCTCGCGAACGTCGCGCTCCATGCGCGTCCATACCCCCGCGAAGTCGCCCGCGGTGAAGCGGTCGATGTCGGCCTGAGCGGCGGCGGTCGCGGCGGCCAGGGTCTCGGGGACGTCCGCGCCCCGAGTCGGCGAGTCCGACAGGGCCGGACGCACGGCCGACGAGTCGGAGGCGCCATGAGCCGGGCCGGTGCATCCGGCGCACCCGACCAACGCGAGGAGCGCCGCCACGGAGGCCAGCACCGACTTCATGGCGGTCAGGGTAACCGGATCGTCTCCGGGACGGCGGTCATAGCCGATCGGTGGTTGCGGCTGTAACGATCATCGGTGGTGTGACCGACGAACCTGGTGAGCCGACAGCCACTCAGCAGTCGGTACGGCGGTCGAGGTCACTCCCGCCGGTTATCCGGCGCGCATTATACTCGACATCATAAGATTTGCGTTGGAAGTGTGTTTGAAATAACCACAGGGTCGGGTAAGCGTTCTCGAGAAGCGCGGAGCATTCTGCGGGCGGGCACTTCCCGCCTCCGGTGCACGACGGTCGGGGGGCCGGATCGCCGCTTCCAACGAGAAGGGAATCAACATGAGCAATATCGTGACGAAGGCAGCAGTGGGCGCGGTACTCGGTGGATCGCTGCTCTTCACCGGCGGCCTCGGCGTCGCGGCGGCTGCGCCGCCCGTCAATCTGCAGGACGGCCTGGTCAACGTGGCCGTCGGCAACGTCTCCATCCTCAACGACCTCCAGGTCGGCGTCGCCGCGAACGTCGTCGCAACGATCTGCAACGTGCCGGTCACGGCGGCGATCCTCGGTTCGGTCGACCAGACGGGGGCCACCTCCGAGGCGTTCTGCACCGTGCCCGGTGGACCGGTGACCGTCACCCAGAACGCCGGCAGCACCCCGGGCAACTCGAGCAACGCCCCGGGTCACAATCGCTAGACGACCGCGTCGCCCGCCCGCGCTCACGGGCGCGGGCGGGAGCGTCGAAGGGAGTCACCGATGAACGTCAAGAAGCTGGCGGCGACAGCCGTCATGGCAGGCGCACTTGGCGGGTTCGCCGCGATTGGTCTCGGAGCCGGTGTGGCGCAAGCCAACCGGGGCGGAAACGACTGGTGCGGCCCCATCTCGTGCGTAGATCTGCAAGGCCCTCCCGGGCACGCGGGAGTGGGTGCGCCCGGACAGTTCAAGAAGGACGTGTTCATCCCCGGGACGCTGATCCCCAACCCCGCGTACGGCGTGCCGCCGGGACACTGGGACGACCGTCTCGGCATCTGGGTTCCCTGAGCCTTGAACCGCGACAGCGGGATGTGAGTCCCGCGGCGATGGCCGCCTCGATCAACGAGGCGGCCATCGTCGGTTCGTGGCATCAAGCGTTGGTGCCGCCGTCGACGGTGAGGCTGGCCCCGGTGATGTAGGCGCTCTCCGCGCTCGCGATGAAGGCGACCAGCGGAGCGATGTCGTCGACGTGGCCATAGCGCTTGAGCGCGGTGGCGGCGAGCTGCGGCTCGGCCCATTCGTCGTCGGCCGGGTTGAGGTCGGTGTCGATGGGACCCGGCTGAATGTTGTTGACCGTGATGCCCCGGGGACCTACCTCGCGGGCCAACCCCTGGGTGAACATCTTCACCGCGCCCTTGGTGGCCGAATAGACGACCAACCCGGGCGTCATCATCCGCTCGCCGACACAGGAGCCGATCGAGATGATGCGGCCACCGTCGGAAAGATGTTGCAGCGCTGCCTGAGTGGCGATGAAGAGCCCGCGCACGTTGAGGTTGACGACCCGGTCGATCTCGTCGAGCGTCGTCTCGACGAACGGTTTCGGAATGGCGGTACCGGCGTTGTTCACTACAATGTCGAGCCGTCCGAAGGTCGCGACCACGGTGTCGACCGCCGACGTGACGGCGGTGGAATCGGTGGCGTCGGCCTGAAGGGCGATCGCCGTGCCTCCCGCCGCCTGGATGTCGTCGACGACGCGGGCCGCGTCGTCCGCGCCCCGGGCATAGGTGATCGCGACGCTGGCGCCGTCTGACGCCAGGCGCTTGGCGATGGCGGCGCCGATTCCGCGCGAGGCTCCGGTGACGAGGGCGACCTTGTTGGTCAAGTCGGACACGAGTGCTCCTCCATTCGAGACTGGCCAGGCGGCCACGCCACGACGTTAGGAGGCAGCGGGCGGCGGCGAAACTGTTTATCAAGCTGGTGGCATACCTTTGAGGCATGGCTTCCGTCGAGCTTCGACATCTGCGGTACTTCGTCGCAGTAGCGGAGACGGGCAGTCTCACCGAGGCCGCGCAGCGGCGGCTGCACACTTCGCAGCCCTCGCTGAGCCGGCAGATCCGCGACCTCGAACGGCGGGTGGGCGTGGAGTTGCTGAGCCGGAGCGCCCGCGGCGTCGAGCTGACCGATGCAGGCCGGGTCTTCCTCGATCATGCGCGCGTGACGCTGATGCAGGTGGACGCAGGCGTCGAAGCTGCGCGGAGAGCAGCACGGCCGGTGCGCAAGACGTTCTCCATCGGGCTTCCTCACCGGGCTCGAGGTGACGTGGTTGCCGCGGGTGATGCAGGTTTTGCAGGACCAACTGACCGACATCGAGGTCGTGGTCTCGAGCGACTACTCGCCGCACCTGGCCGAGGCAGTGACTCGCGGTCGGATGGACATGGCCTTCATGCGCCGAGAGCCGGACTACCGCCTCGAATATCGGGTGGTCGACCGAGAACCACTCGTCGTGCTCATGCCGAGACGACATCGCCTCGCCGCACACGACCACGTGTCGCCACGGCAACTCGCCGGCGAGATATTCATCGGCGGCTCGAACAAGGCTGGTGTGTTGAAGACCGTCACCGACGACTATCTACGTCGCTCAGGAGTCGACGTCACGCTGGACCACGGCGTCGACAACATCGCAATGGCCATGTCACTGGTCGCATCCACCCATGGGTTGGCGCTGATGCCCGCCTACGCGAAGGGGTTACTGCCACCCTCCGTCGTCATCCGCCCGCTGGAAGGCGAGGCGCCCACGATCGACGTCGCCGTTGGGTACAGCCGAACCAACACGTCGGCGGTCCTGAAGCTGTTCCTATCGCGACTCGGTGCGCTGGCCAATGTGGACCGAGCCTGACCGTGTCGACGCGGCTGAGCTGTGTGCCCCCACCAGGGCTCGAACCTGGGACCTGCGGATTCCCAGAAATTGAATACTGCAAGATCTTGGCTGTGCCGGGAAAAGCTCGATCTACCAGTCGGTTTCGGCCCGGTTCGTTCCTGGCCTTTGGCGTCCAATTTGGTCGGTTCTCACTCATAAACGATGAATAAACGATGGATCACTTGAACCTTTTACCAGGTATGTGCAATTGCGCCCCGGAAACGGCCCCACAACTGAATATCCGATGGATGGCGTGCGGCGGTCGACCCCCGCTTGTGGCGGCCGACGTATTGCTGAGGAGCGAGATCGGCTCGGGTGTCGCCGTGGTCGCCTAGTGCTCCAGAGCAGCCAGGACGGCGTCGCACTGGAAGATGCGGTCGTAGCGACCGGAGGTCCTCTGCCGCAGTATTCCGCGATCGACCAACTTCGCGATCGCCGTGTTGGCGGCCTGATACGAGACGCCGTAGAGGTCGGCGGCGAGCGACGCGGTGATCATCGGGTAACCGATCAAATCATCAGCGACCCGAAGCGATACGCCCTTGGCGCCCCTCAGTGTCGTCTTGAAGTCCTCCCGAAGCGCAAGGAGCTTGTCGACTCTCGCGATCACTTCCAGCGATTCCGCATGGACGGCCGCCGCGATGAATCGGACCCAGCCGTCCCAATCGCCGGTCTGTGACACTCGAAGCAGGCCGTCTTGGTACTCCGTTCGGTTCTGCTCTAGCCACGGCGAGATGTTGAGCACCGGGTAACGCAGATCTCCCGCGATCATCAGCTGAAGGGCCATGACCAGTCGGCCGAGTCGTCCGTTCCCGTCGTGGAACGGATGCAGGGTCTCGAATTGGTAGTGCGCGGCTGCGACTCGGATGACCGTGGGTATCGCGGTGCTGCTCTCGCGGACCCAGGTCTGCCACGCCAACAAGCCATCGGTCAATCGGTGGTCCGCAGGCGGGGGGACGAAGCGGGCTGAATCGACCCGTCGATTGCCCACGCCGATGAAAACCTGGGTCGTGCGGACGCTGCCTGCATGCGGCCCGTCGTTTGGCGTTCCGCGCAGAAGTGCACGCTGAAGGTCCTCGAGCATCCGGATGGAGACCGGCTGGCCCTCTTCGACCAACTCGTACGCGCGCTCCGCAGCCGTGACGTAATTCCGCACCTCGCTGACGGACCCAGTCAGCTGGTCGGCGTCGAGAAAGTCCGCCTCGAACACGTCCGACAGTGCGGCATAGGTGCCCTCCAACGCAGATGTGCTCACTGCCTCCCGGCGAGTGGCCGGCCGCGCCAAAAGGACGGGGTTCGGAAGTAAGGACGCCGCCTGGTCGGCGCGTGCCATCGCGGCCGTAGCATCGATAACTGCGGCGTATGAGGCGGCATCGAGCGTCAGCTCGGCGGGGAGCGGGTCCGGGACGTAGGCGAAGTAGTCGTAGTTCTCGTCGAAGCGCGAGTCGAAGCCCGCGATCGGAACCAAATGTCCGATCGGACTATTGCGAAGTCTGTCTAGGTCCACCGGCTCACTCAACCTTGAAATCCACGTCTGTAATTTAAAGGTTACAACGCGAACCTTGAAAATAGAGCGGTCGTTTTCAAGTTCTTGATGTCAGCGAGTGAGAGCTGAATCGACCCGGCACTCTCGCCAAGTGGCCGCGGGGTACGGATGTCATCCGGGCCGAGGGCAGCTCCAGCTCGGCGCACCGATCTCGCATCGGTGAGCGACGCGGAAAGCGAGATCAAGTGCGCGTCGTAATCGACGCCGCGCTGTGTCGAAACGATCGACATCGCATCGTCTCGCGCTGGCCTACGCCAGAACGATGTCAACCGTCTGCGGCGACATGACGAGATACATCCAAGATTCCTGGCTTCGGAGTGGGGTTCGGTTTCAAGCCGCTCGGTGGGCGGCCGGCTTTCGTATCTCCCTCGCCCGCAACCTCAGTTACCCGTCCCATTGCCTCTTCAGCGCTTCTTAACAACTTTTTGCATCCACCCGTCTCCACCTGCTGGATCCCAAAACCACTGTGTCCCTATACATCAAGTTCGCTCAACCTCAAATAAGCGCGGTGGCACATTTGCACAGGGTGCGATACTGGTGGTGGTGGCGTTCCGGGGGGCGTGGCTGAAAGTGTTGATAGGGCAGTCGTTTCGACGTTGGGGTTCTGACTCTGGGGTTGGTGGCTGCGGTGTTGACGATCTCGAAGTTGAAGCGGTGGTGGATCTCCTACTACCTCGACACCGCCGCGTCCGCCCACAAGGCCACCGATGATTTTCAGCTGTCTGGTGGGGGGTTGGGGGAGTACTACGCCGAACCACGACACCCGCACCCCGGTGTGGTTGCCCCAAGCGTCATTGGAGACTGTCCCATTGTCCAGCGAGCCGTCGCCCCGGTTCCGAAGCAGGCGCGAAATCGGTTACCAGAGATTCGAGCGATGGTTGCGATACTTGACGCCATTGCCATGACCGAACGCTGAGACGGTATGAGCACCGCGGTAGCCAAACCGACTCGCGTCGTTCGGCGCGCCGCCAGCGCTAGGTGGACTAACGGGTCTTCCCACAGCGGCGCAGAATCGAATATCCACACCCTCGTGTAACCCAATTCCTCCGCCAGCACCGCCAGATCGGCGAAGTCAGGTCCGGGAGGCAGGCCACAGGAGAGCTCGAAGTCGATCATGTCGATGATTGAACCGGACGACGGCGGTCCGACGCAGCAGGTCCGTTGTGACTCACTGGAGGCGATGAGAGCATCGGTGAGTCCGTAACGACGCGATCACGCGAACAAGGCTGCCGCTCGGCCCGAAACTTGCGAAGTCCACGTCATGGCATGGCCTTACAGTTGTGTAATCCGAGTTGGGGCGGACCGAAAAGGAAGTGACCGCCATGGATGAGAACACCGATGACAAGTGGCTTACCCGCCAGGAGCTCGCCGATCGATACGGACTGCCGGTGAAGACTGCGGCTGAATGGGCCTCGAAGGGGACCGGTCCGCGATACGCAAAGTTCGGCCGGCACGTCCGCTATCGGATGAGCGACGTAATCGATTGGGAAACCAAGCAATTCAACGAAGGCAAGCGTAGCTCGGCCTAAGTGATATCGAACGATGGTGATCGAGACGCCGCTCACCCGAGTCGGACGGACTTCGGCTTCAGAGAGTGACGCCGTGGCCGGTAGACCGCCGCTGCGCATCGGGCAGCACGGCAAGATCACGCGCAAGCCGATGGGCGGTGGCGTGTGGCTCGCGCGATGTCGGTTCCGCGATACAGACGGTGTTACGCGGATCGTGGAACGTCGAAGTCCGCCCGATGAGTACGACCAGCGTGGAAAGCTCGCGGAAGATCTTCTGCTCGCCGCGCTAGAAGTTCGTCGTCCACCGGAGCGGTAGGCGAGATCTCCCTCGACACGAAGGTCGTCGATCTCATCGGACTGCACCTCGGGCGCCTCGAAGAGGACGGCAAGTCGCCGGCCACGATGACGACGTACCGAAGCGCGGAACGTAGGGTGCAAAAGTTCGTCGGCTCGGTCAGGGTGGGGGAAGCCACCGCGGGAAGGATTGACGCCGCGATCCGATCATTACGGACAGCGCACGGCGCGAACATGGCGCGGCACGGTCGGACGCTCCTGCGGGGCGGCCTACAACTAGCCGTCATGGCCAACGTGCTCGGTTCGAACCCCGTCCGCGACGTCTCGCCGATCGTCCCCAAATCCCCGCCCAAGGGTGCCACTGCGTTGACGGCCACCGGCTTGCGCGCGCTGTTAGCGGCGATCGCCACCAACGACTACTCCGTCACGAGTGATGTCGTCGATCCCATCACGATCTTCATCGCCACTGGCTTACGGCGGTCAGAACTTCTAGCGCTTCGGTGGACCGACTTCGACCGCTGCGCCGGCACCCTGGCGGTGACGGGCAAGCTCGTCAGGATGTCAGGGGAGGGGCTGAAGCGATTCGACACCGGCAAGACGGCGTCGTCGCGTCGCACGGTTCCTCTGCCCGAATTCGCGATCGCCGTGCTTGCCGAGCGCCGCAGGAAGGCCTTCTGGGGTCAGCAGCCGATGATCTTCCCGTCGTCCGCGGGGTCGTGGCGTGACCCGGACAACTTCAACAAGCAGTGGCGAAAAGTCCGTGACGAACTTGGCGTTCCCGAGGTGACGAGCCACAGCTTTCGGAAGTCCCTGGCCGACTTAATAGATGGCGACGGACTGTCTGCGCGTCTGAGCTGTGCCCCCACCAGGGCTCGAACCTGGGACCTGCGGATTAAAAGTCCGTAGCTCTACCAACTGAGCTATAGGGGCGCGGAGGATCAGAATACTGGTAGGCGTCGGGTGGATCGTCGCGGGAGCGGCCAGGACCCGCGTTTGAGGAAACGGGGTTCGGTAACCTAAGCTATCGAAGCTCCCAACGCCCTGGTGTTGGGAGTCCCCGAAGAGATTCGGCTTTGGCCCCCATCGTTTAGCGGCCTAGGACGCCGCCCTTTCACGGCGGTAGCACGGGTTCGAATCCCGTTGGGGGTACGACGCAACGGCGGTAACGTCGGAGCAGTAGTAAAAGAGCAAGGCCCTGTGGCGCAGTTGGTTAGCGCGCCGCCCTGTCACGGCGGAGGTCGCGGGTTCGAGTCCCGTCAGGGTCGCCATACGGCGAGGCAAGGAACTCCGTGCCGTCCCGGCCAGGTAGCTCAGTTGGTACGAGCGTCCGCCTGAAAAGCGGAAGGTCGCCGGTTCGATCCCGGCCCTGGCCACACAGTATCGTTGCAGTTCAGGGGCCATATTTGGCCCCGTCCCGGCGCCATCATCGCGGCCAAGAGCCCAAGCTATAGGGCCAAAATGGGGCCAAACTTCTGGACTACTCAGACGGGCGGTCGTCGAGCTCGTCGAGGGCCGACGGAACGCCGTCGAGCTCGTCGTCATAGAGATCGGCATAGACGTGCGCCGTCACGGTGATAGAGGCGTGGCCCATCGTCTTCTGCAGCAGACGCAAATCGGCGCCGGCCCGTCGGGCGAGTGAGGCGTAGGTGTGGCGGAGATCGTGCACCCGCATCTTGGGCCGATCGATCGCCACGATCGCCTTGCGCCAACCGGTGGAACGCTTCCAATTCTCCAGCCCCAGCAACGCACCGTTGGGCGAGGTGATGGCGGGAGCACCGGGCGGGCGTCCCGCTACCCGGTCGCGAAGGATCGGAATCAGCCGCTGCGGCACGGGTATGGAACGGCGCCCGGCGGCGCTCTTCGGATTGCCCTCGACGAGCTTGCCGCCGACCTGGGTGATGGAGCGGCGCACCCGAATCCTTCGCGCCGCGAGATCGACGTCTTCCACTCGAAGCCCAACGAGTTCACCGAAGCGCATCCCGGTGTAGGCGAGCAGAAGAATGACGTCTCCCTGCTGCCCGCACGCCTCCGCCAGGGCCGCGACCTCCGTTGTCGTGAGATAGGTGTGCGAGGTCCGACGTAGCGGCGGAAACTTCGTCCGGGGCGCGGGGCTGCGCGATAGCTACCCCCTCGCCAAAGCCCTGCACTACCTGCGCCGCGGAAAGCTGCACCGTCAGCCGCCGCAACGACGCCAACATCGTGGTGTGTCCCGGTGCTGGGCACGCCCACGCCGAGGGCATGGATCAGGTCCGCAACGGCAACCGCTGGCGCGCCATCGCCGTCGATCCCGACACCAATCGCGTTGCCGCCGAAGCCTCACCGACCACGTCCGCACGACCTTCGAGCGCGACTACCCCACCGCATACGTCACCCTGGGCTACGCCGTGACCGGCGCGGCACCAAATATTCGGCAGCGCGTCACCTCGCGGCATACCGCCAACGATGACCGGCCCCGCACCATGCGACGTCCACGCCCAACACGCCGACCGCGAGCTGCTTCCCGAGGTCATCGGACGGGTCTTGGACCGACACGACCAACGGCTGGCGTAGCGACGCGCCGCGTGGCGCGAACACGTCGCGACAGCACGCGAGTTCCGCGCCGCCGCCGACTCACGACGTCCGCCGCGGACCGGACCGCCGACCGCAGCCGCACCCTCGATGTCGGCGGCCTCGAACTGAAGGCCCTCGCATCATGACTGACCGCACCCCTGGGGCTGGCGTCTTGAGAACCTTTTAGCGCTCGCTGCGTAGGAGTTGCGAGACGCGACTTACGTCCTCGCTTTGTCGATCATCTTGGCGAGAATCTGAGTGCCTTCGGTGGTGATGCGATATCCGCACGCATTCACGTCAATTACCGCGTTCGACACCGCGCCCATCGCACGCTCGCAAGTCCAACCGTTGGCGGCTTCCTGTGTCAGCAACACCATCAGCTTCGAACCTTGCGCGTCGACATCTCCTACGCTCCAACGGTACGTGTCGTTACCATCGACTTTGCTCAGGACATGCCCGGCGCAGGACTTCCATCTGTCCGTGGACATCTTGACGAACGCATCAGCCTCCCTACTGGACGGAAAGCTCACCACGGTTTGGAGCACAGCGTGTGCGTTGTCAGTGCCCGGCTCCTGCGCTACGTCCCCACTCATCGCGGTAAAACCGCTGCCCTGATATACCGCAGCCGAGGCGACATCGATCACCCCTCGGCAGTTCGGGTCTGACACCGTAGTCGTAGGTGCATCCATGTCGTGATAAAGGTCGCCCGATTGCATGCTCGATGAGCCCATCACGCCATTTATGTCCGCGGCGCTCAGCAGAATCGAATCGAGGCGACCGGGCGTCACCGTCGCCGTGGGGGGGGTGCTGGTTGACGTGGCGGCCGTGGTGGCGGAGTCGGACCCAGATCCCCATACGGCTGCAACTACAGCCACTGCGATTAGAATGACGGTCCCGGCGCCTCCTGCGATGAGCCACTTCTTCTGAGCGCCCGCCTTTTTGGGCCCGCCGTCAGGGCCGAACCGGACATCAGGAGGCGGCAAGGGCGGCGGAGGACCGGCGAAATGCGGCGGCTGGTATCCGCCGTTGCCGCCAGCGGGCAGCGCCGCACTCCGTCCGGTGCTGGGCCCTGGGCCGAACCGGGGTGGAGGCGTCGGCGGCAAAGTGACTTGTGCGTCGCGCTGGCCGTCGGAGGATCTCGCTACAGCGGAATCCGACGACGACCGGGTTGCGCCAGGAGCCGAGAGGTGCGAATCGATGGCGGCCAACACGCTATCGACCTCGTTGCGGGTGCGCCAAGTCACGTCGGCGCGGTCACGCAGCGCGCACAGCAGTTGAGTGATGTCGCGGCGCGCGGAGGCGTCGCCGCCGTCCTCTTCGAGTCCGGTTTTGAGCTCCGAAACGAGCTGGTTCTGCTGATGGGGTGTCAACTCCGGACCCGTGATGGTGCTCCCAAGCCTCATCAGGTAGGCGAACGGCACTGGGGGCTCGTCGGGCAACGGAGACGGCAGCGGTTGCAACCGTCGCCTTTGCGCGTGGATCGCCGCAATCAGTTGTATGCCTTGGTCAATCGTCGGGTTCTGAAAGTCGATCGCCTGCATCGATGAGAGTGCATTGACTCGCATGCTATCCAACGGGCCGATCTGAACGGGCAGAATCGGCCGTTGCAGAGCTTGGGCGTAGCGCAACTCGGCTTGACACGGTTTCGACTCGAGCGAGTTCTTCGAGAGGCAGAAGATGAACACCTCGCAGTTGCGGATCTCCTCGAGGATCTTCCGCCACCACGCGTCGCCGCCGCCCAGCTCCTCGTCGAGCCACACTTGCTCATGCGCACGACGCAACGCGGCTGTTAGGCTGTCAATCGCCGATCTCTCGCGGCTGGCGTAGCTGATGAAGAGGCCCATTCACAATACTTTCATCGCAAGCAGGATCCCGTCGGCCAACGAACGGGGTGGGCGTTTAAGAGCACTTCAATAGTATCGGCGACGACGCCAATTCGTGCTCTGACTTCGGAGATTTGCCAACCAAGTGCCCATGCGCGCCGTCTACATCTTGCGTGCCCATCTGCCGATGAGACTGCCCGCCTCCTTCGGCACCGCCTACGACTGTTTCTGACTGTGAAGTCCTTCTGGGCTCGGCCGAACGTCTAGAGGACGCCCGCGCAACGCGCTTCTGGCGTGGTCTGGCACCCGCATTTGTGGGCCCGGAACCTTTTCGACGGATCGGAGCCTCGGGCTCTGGCTGTCGTAGCAGAGCCTGACCCGCAACATCCGGGCGCCGCAGCTGTCCGCAGCCTTCGGCATCGGCGCCGACGTCGCCTCTGAGATGCTCATCGTCGCCGGCGACAACCCCGAGCGGGTCCGCTCAGAACCGGCCTGGGCCGGCTCTGCAGCATGGCACCTGTCCCCGCGTCCTCGTGGATGACCACGCGGCACCGGCTCAACCGCGGCGGCCACCGCCAAGCCAACGCTGCCCTCTACCGCACCGTGATCGTGCGGATGCAACATCACGAGACTAACAAGGCCTACCTGCTCGCCGCACGGCCGAGGGCAAGACCCCAGCCGAGATCGTCCGTAGCCATAGATGACTACTCGCCCGCGAAATCTCGCCCCTGATGCCTTCGCGGATGATCCGCAGACCACTAAGCAGAACGAAAACCGAGCTAATCAATCGCAAACGTTGGAAGACGAGGATCAAGCTGGCCAAACGCGATCTTCGACTACCCGGAGATCTTCCACAAACCAGGCCGGACCGCTCAAGCTGGTCCACCGTACTGCCACACGAAGCTGTGCGTCCCGGTCATCGTCGGGTTGCACCACATCGTGTTGCCGCCTGCATCCGTCGCGGTTTCGTGCCATATAGGGCAAGAGTCACCGGGCGACGGACCATCGGCAACCGCAATTCCACTCCCCGCTACTAATGCCACCGGCACGGCCAAGAACGTGACCGCTGCGCGAGCCTTCATCGATACCTCCTTCGAAGGTGAAGATTGCGATGTCATGCGGGCTGCCAGCCTTGCCCATACACGCACATGAGCGGGCGGCCGTCGGGGGTTTGCGCCGCGCCGTCGCCGCTGCAAGAGTCACCGACTCGTTGGATTCCATGCAATGGAGCGGACAGCACCCACGTGCCGCTGCCGTCAAAAGCTACGCACGCGAGAGGCTGACCGTTAGCCGCCCGGCCAAAGATATATCGACCCGAGTTACCGCAAGGACTTCCCAAGACGGCGTTAAATTGCATACGGGGAACATCGTTTTCGCCCGCCGCAGGATCCGCGGACGCAGCGAATGCTGATGCGACACTTAGAGCGACAGCGGCGGAAACTATGAATGCTCCGCAGCATGTCGACTTTTGCCACCGCACGGTTGACATGTCTTCCTCCCCTTTCAGGCTAGCAATCGGGGGCGCGGAGGTTGACGGTATGGAAACATTGGCTGGGGTACGTCGGTCATTGGTGCAAAAGCGGAAAGACAGCACGAGCGTTGCCGCCCGGCGTGCGCCTAGCTTGCAGCGTCTTCCTTCAGCTTCAGGCCGACGCTGAGAGAAAGGACTGTGAGAGCTTGGACACCTGTTGGCGCACGGTCTAGATGTTGAAGGAGCCCGACCGCCGTTACCGCCTGACAGAAATCGCCCCGACGGCGGATCCGTAAGCGGAGGAGGATGTTGAGTACGGTCGACTTGCCGGACGCGATCCGCCCGACTAGCGCGACTGTCTCCTTTCCATGAATGAAAGGACACTCGGTTCGGGATTCAATGGCGGTCGTGTAGCCAAGAGGCAAATCCTCTAACGTGTTGTCGCCGCGCGAGTTGACCTCGCGGTCTTCGGCGATGGCCGGCTTTGTGTCGAAGGGATCTACGCAGAGACCACGCTTCGAATGTTCGGGCAGTAGCTGATAATAGGCACTGATGACGCGCTGAACCGCCGGCAACATCGTCATCGTCGGACTCGATGAGCGCGAGCGATGACAGGGTCGGAACGAAGGGACTGCGGTCCGTCTCGCGCCCTGCTCGTGCTCCTGTTCGGTACCTTGTGGCAATCTTCACCGAAGGACGATTGCCGGACCGTGGTGCTGAGTCCTATACGGTCAGCTTGACCGTGGCCGAACTAGCTTCCGGTAGGGAACGTCGACGATTCGATTCCCTTCGTGGGCTTAGTGTAGTTGGTAGGAGTCGCGGGCGGCTCGAAAATAGTGGCCGGTGCTGGCGTCGGTGCAGGTAATTCCCACCTGCGCGCTATCGCAGGTGATCGTCCCAATTGACAGCTTCTGGCCGTAATCTAGCGTCCGCGCATTGGGAACGCGCACTGTGTCCCCATGGCACATCATCAGCGGCGGTTGCCCCGGGTTTAACGCGAAACGATCCCCGAAGTTGAGGGGGCAATCGGCCGGAGTCGGTGGCACCCGGTAACGGTACTCGGCGACGTCACATTCGACTCCACCGTCCAACGCGCCGCCCAGCGTGCATGCAATGTTTCCCGACGGGGACTGAAAATTGAAGACGGAGTCGGCGTGCGCGACGCCTACAACACCACTGAGCGTCGCTGCGGCAATGACTAGCGCCGAAGCTGTCCCCATTGATTTGATGCCGACCATGTCCTCCCCCGCCCGAAGCGTTGGCTTTAATGATTGAACCCGTTCCCCGCGGGGTTCTAAGCTCATAGTGACACGCAGGCATGCTCAGCGCCGTGCATTCGCGATTCGGCTCCCTCCGTGGCCACGCTGCGACCGACGAGCCCGCAAGTGCGGGCGGTGGCGCTGTCTAAAACCGTAATTCGCCCAGGCGGGATTTCATGCTCTAATCGAGCCGGAACGACGGCGGTCGCCTACGTCTGCTTCGCCGCTTCGCACCCGCTTGGATTCGAGGAGGCATAGGCCCGATGGGAGCGGTGCCATGCAATCAGGTCGCGCGGCTTTATATCCCGCGGAATACCGCCACCAGTTGGCTGTACCTAGCGATCACTTCAGCCGCATGGGTGCCCGAGACGTCGGCGACCCCCACTCTCGCGTGCAAGTGACGAGCTGGCCGCGGCGCAACCAGCTACCGACCGCTCGGTTGACACCATTGAAAGCGTCGGCGCAGTGTTGACCTACCATGGCCACGACGCTGCTCGACCGCACCGCGCACGGCTTGCGTGGCAATGTACCGGGGTCGGCTCTTGGCCTCGGTTCCGTCATGGTGTTGATGGCCGCGGCTGCTGGGCTGTACCTCTGGACCAGACCCGACGCCGCAGCGCACGGTTCGGCGCCGACTTCCATGGTGGATGCACACCTCGCGCAGGTGCCTGGGCTGCCGGCCGGTGCCACGGAATGTCCCTTGGTGTACAAGGATTTGCAAGGCACGTTTGACCGCGGCGCCAAAGGCACCCCGGCGACGTCGTGCGGTTTCGTGGAGCAGACCAGGATGACCTACGACACCCAACCGCGTTCAGCGGGTCCCCAACAGCTCCGGGTGATCAGCCCCGCCACGTACAAATGGTACGACTTGATGTGTAGCCCTACCGGTTCCTACGTAACGTGCACCGGAGGGGCGGCCGTGGTGATTTACCTCTACGAGCAAAGGACCTGACTGTCAATTTCGTTTCGCGGGGGGGCCAGCGCTGTGGTTGGTACACGTGGGTTGTTGGGGCAGGTCCGGCGAGATCAAATCCCGCCACTCGCCGGGTGTGAGTGCCGAACTCAATTTGGCGCAGACTGCTTGGGCCGCTGAACCTTGAGGGAGGTTGGCCCAAAGCCGCACGCTGCCGTCCATGCTGCCTGACACGATGCGGCCGTCCTTGTTCACCGCGACGCTAACCACCTGGGCTTGGTGGCCAGAAAAGACGTACCTGGGTTCCGTCGGCTGCTGCGTGTTCCACACCTGGACCTGGTAGGGGTCGAAGCTCGCAACCACAAGGCCGTCGTCGTCTGCCGGGTCGAAGGCAATGTCCATCACGCCGGAGCCGGTCTTCATGGGCGTGCCGGTCGGGGTGCCATCGGTGCTGTTCCACAGCTGTACCAGACCGAGCGCCGTCCCATCGACCGCCCAATCCTGTCCGCCGGTGGCCACGGTGTTTCCATTCGCACTGAAGGCAACGGCGTTCAGCGCCTCCGGATAGTCACCATTGAGCCGATCGCCGGTCTTCATGGCCGAGGACGTCACGGCGGCAGCGGTTTTCGCTTCCCACGCCAGTCTGCCGTTCGCGAGCCACATGCGCAGCATGCCTCCTACGCTGACCGATGCCAGCCGGTCGTCTGAGGCGAAGGCGATCGCCGTCACGGCTGCACCGTTCCCGCTCTCTTGCGGCAGCGGCCGGCCCGACGGCATGTCCCACATCACGATTCGTCCATCGACGCCGGCGGCGGCTACGCGGTCCCCGGTCGGGCTGAATGCGACGCTGGTCAGCGGTCGGCCGGCATCCAACGTACGCGGCGGCTGTCCGCTGCCAGGACGCCAGAGCACGACGGTGCCGTCGGAACCGGCCGAAGCCGTCATGCGGTCCACCGGGCTTCGCTCCGCTGGATCGAAGGCCACGCTGGTGATTACGCCGGTATGTACCCCAGAGGGTGAGGTGTCTACCAGGGTTCCGGTGTCGGCGTTCCATAGCCGCACGGTGGCATCGGTGCCCGACGCTGCGATCTGGGCTCCGTCCGGACTGAGCGCGACGTCGGTGACGCTGCCACCCTGGCTGGACATCGGCGCCGACAGCGGTTGCCCCCGTACCCCGTCCCACAGCCGCACGGTGTGTTCGTTTCCTCCGCTGACGATTACATCACCGACGAAGGCGACTGCAACGACCAGGCCACCGTGGCCGGTCATCGGATCTCCAATCCGCTGGCCACTCGCGACGTCCCACAACCGCACGGTTCGGTCGTTACTCACCGAGGCGATCCTGGTGCCGCCAGCGCTGAACGCCACCGCGGTGACGGTCGCGGTGTGCCCGTCGAACTCCTTGACCGGCCTGGAGAGGTCGGCGGCGCTCCACAACTTCACCGTCCGATCGGCGCCTCCGGAAACCAGCGTGGAACCATCCGGGCTGAACGCAATGCCCATCACCCCATCACGGTGCGCATCGGGGTTTTGCCTCACCCGTTCGACGGCGACCCGGCCAGCGACATCGAACACGTGCAACGCACCGTTCCCCGTGCCAACTGCCAGCCAGTCGTCCATCGGCGCGAACGCGAGCGAGAGCGCCCCACCCGGAAGCTGGAAGGGCGGCGGATCAGAAAGCTCGCCCCCGGCTGGGCCGGTAACCGCGACGAAGCCGTCAATGCCGGCCGATGCTATGCGCCCGTCGCCGCTCACCGCGACGCTGGTGACGCGGCCCTGGTGTTGCTGGCCAATTGTCGTGGCGGGGGAATCTTGCTGACCAAGGTCCCATTTTCGAACCCAACCCGACTCCGTGCCTGCCACCACCGACCTGCCGTCTCGGCTGACCGCCACGCTGGTGAAGACGGAGTCCCCGGCGTCGAAGTGCCGATCCGGACGAACTAGGGTGTCCTCCCAATTCGGCCGGCTGGTGTCCCATACCTCCAGCTCGGACCGGTCCGCCATCGCAAGCCAATGGTTCGCAAAGCCTACCCCCACCACGGAGGCATTCACCCGTAGCGCCTTGAGCATGGCGAACCGGTTGAGCCACGCTTCCAGTAACGGCCGCTCGTTCGGCTGACCCGCAAGCGCGTTGGCCGCCAACAGTTGCTGCATGGCCCTAACGTCATTGCCTCCGCTGGCGTCCCGCAGCGACGACTGCGCCTCGGCTGTCAGCTTCTGCGCGGTCGCGTCTTGAGCGCTGTCCTGGGCGACGCCCTGCAGGTGTCTGGCCCAGAAGAAGGCCGCTACGGCGCCAACTGCCACCACCACGGCCACCGCGACGACCAGCCTCAACCGAAGGGCGTTGCGGCGCAGCGTCCGTTCCTTGACATCGCGATCGTCGTTGGCCAGCTTGCGGGAAGCTGCCAGGAACTCCCGGGTGGGCTCCAGCTTGCGACTGAAGATGGCCGTCGCGGCTAATGCCTCGGCCTTGTCGAGCAAGGCGGCGGGGTGCAGGTAGTCGGGGTCGCGATCACTGGCTTGCCAGCGCGTCGCGGCGTGGAGCAACTCGTCGGCCGCCTTGAGGTCATCCTTTTCGTCGCACAGCCAACCGGCCAACGCATCCCACTGGCGCAGAAAGCTTTCCAGCGCGATTTCGACGACGTCCTGTTCACCGACGTAGTCGTCAAGCGCGCGTCGATCCTTGGTCAGAATGCGCGCGTCGACGAACTGGTCGATGAGGTCGATGCTGGCCGGCGGAAGATCTCGCCACAACGCGATGCGGCGCAGCGGCTCATCGCTGTCGCTGACGGTGGCCAGGTATGGGATGAAGGCCTGCCGCAGCATCGCCAGCTGCGCGACCCGCTCCGCCGGGTCGACCGACAAGATCTTGTCGATCTTCTTTTGCACCACGTGGCTCATACCGCCGAGCTGCTCGTAGTGATCCAACGTGAGTAGCCCAGTGGCGTGATAGTCCTCGTAGAGTTGCGCCAAGGTACCTGACAGCAACGGGAGCGTATCGCCTCCGACGGTGGTGTTCGCAGCATCGGCCAACAGCCGATCGACGAGTGCAGCGTCTACCGACAGCCGGTGTCCACCGTCGGTCGAGCGGCGAGCTGGGCCTTGTATGACCTGACTCAATCGATCGGCTCGCAAGGGTTTTAGATCGTTGAACAACTGGGTGTCCACGCCGGACAACTGCTCGGCGGTCTGCATTGCCTCATATCGATCCGTGCGAATTGTCGCAGCAATTATGAGGCGCAGCGGCTGCCGTCCGAGGGAGTCGGCGGAGCTTTGCGCAAACAGATCACGCGCCAGCCCCAGCAGCGCCCGTGCTTCGGCCCCCGACTCCGAGGAAAACAGCTCCTCGGCCTGGTCTAAAGGCAACACCAGCGCCGGCGATGCCTGCTCGTCGCTGCCGAGCTCCTGACATTCGACGAGTAGCTCCCGCACCTTGTCGGGATCGTGTAGCCACTGGGCCTTGAGTTCCCCCAACGATGGTGCGGCGAGCCCAAGCCGGTCCCTCAGCGAGCGAATGGAGACGGCCAGGCCCATCGCGCCGGTGATCGCCTCATCACGGCCTGGCCGCACGACGTCCATCACAATGAAGCGATCCGGATCCAGCGATAGCCGGGGCAGCACCCCGGCGCGAAGGAACGACGACTTGCCCGTGCCGGATGGCCCTAGTATCACGAACAGCTTGCTGCGCGCAGCTTCCTGGATACCCTCGAGTTGCTCGACGGCATTGTCCACCTCGGCGTCGCGACCGAAGTAGACGGCAGCGTCGCGAGGTTCGAAGGACGCCCAGCCGCGGTAGGGCGCCCGATTGGATTCGCCTGGCGGTGGCCAGCCGAACGCGTCCGCGCCGCGCTTGCGCCGGGAGATGTCGAGGAGAGTCCGCTCGAGCCCGTCGGTGGCGAACACCACGGGCGGCTTGCCGTCGCCGAGGTCGATCGTCGTGGTGGGCTCGTCCCCGGTGACGTACAACTCGCGACGCTGATACTTTGCAATCCGGCCGAGACCAGCTGTTTCTTGCAGTCGGGCGCAGTAGATCTTCTTGCCGGCCGCCTCGGCGTTGTCGTACTCGGAATAGCACTCGTTGGAGTCGTCCCAGTTGTCGGAGACCAGGATGAGCAACGCCTGGCAACTCGCGAGGTTGCGACGGATAGTGTCCTTCCACTCCTCGCCACCGACCATTCCCATGTCGCGATCAATATCCAGGAAGATCTGCCGGTGCAGGGTCGAGTCTTGGCCGGTCAACCATTTGTGAAGCGCAGCGGCTTGCCGGTTGTCCTTACTGGAATGGCTGAGAAAGATTCGAGGCATTGTCGAGCTAACTGTGTAGACAACGGCTTGTCGCTGCTTCTTGGTCCGAGATGAGCATAATCACCGCTCCCATCGACGGCACGTCGCAATCAAGCAAACGCATTATTCGAATCCAACAACTGGTTGTTAGCCTAGGCCCATGTCGAGGGCCGCTGTGCCGCGTTTGGCGCGCAGATGGCTCGGCAATGTTCGGCAACGTAACGGCGGCTTGCACCGCGTTGCTCGTGTTGGGCTCGCCAGTTGCCTCAGCCGTGCCCGATATCAGCGGTTTGAGCGTCGTCCTGGATCCCGGCCACAGCGGACTGGACGACGCCTCGATCGATCGCCAGTCCCGAGCGGACGCGGGATAGCAAGCCGTGTCAGACATCCGGCACCACGACCAACGATGGCTATCCCGAACACAATTTCAAATGGGATGTAGCGCATCGCATCGAGCTGAGCCTTACCGCTCAGGGCGTCTTACACGCAACTGTCTCGGCCCGACGACGCATCGGTTGGCCCGTGCATCGATCAACGCGCCGGGTCGGCCAACGCAATTCACCCCGACGCGACCGTCAGCATCCACGATGACGGCGGACCCCCGAGCGGCCACGGCTTCCATGCGAAATATTCGGCTCCGGCGCTCAACGACGCCCAGTCCGGTCCCGCGTTGCAGCTGGCCACCACGATGCGCGACGCGCTGGTGGCCGCGGGCTTGCAGGAATCGACTTACCCTCGGCAACAACGGGCTAAACGGGCGCACCGATCTGACTGGACTAAACTTAATATCCTTTAGTCCTCGTTGAACTGGGCAACATGGCAATGCCGATGACGCCGTTCAGGTGGAGAACTCAGTCGGGCGGCAGCGGTCGCCGCCGGCGTTACCAAGCGCATCTTGGGCTACCTCGGAAGCAAGACGCCGCAGAACTGAACTGTAGGCGAAGCCGCCAGCGATTCTAGCTAGGGCTGCGACTGCGACGACGTGTAGCGCCTCCAAGCTCCCCGCCTCTGAGTAGCCCAGGCACGGAACCCATCGGCCATCTCGTCGAGGTGGACACCGGCCCAACTAAGCTTCTGCTGCCTCTTTCGCCTTCAAGGTGAAGGGCGTCGCGGGTCAGGTAACGGTAACTTGCCGCGGTGAAGCTTCCGGCTGATGCGGGTAGCCACTCCGTGACTTCATCGCTCGAGGGCATTGAGCGGCCATCTGATCGGCACGACTGCTCCGATCTGCGCCCACGATGTCTCTCGAATAGGCCCCCCAATGGAAATCTGGGCGCACGCCCACGTCGGGCAGTCCGCGCTTGACGACGCGGAGCCCCCTGGCGAACGCCTTGCCATCTCTGGGCAGCACACTTCTAATGGGGGTTCGCCGGGATGGTCCGGACCCTAGTCGATCGCGTCAGATCAACTGCGTCATTGCTGGGGCGTCCGTTACCAGCTCCCTGGCGGCGGGGACGTCGGCGGTTCTCCGGATGATCGTTCCCACGAGATCCAGCGGTTGGGCTCCCTAACCTCGGCGCCACTATCAAGAAGTCGCAAGCCATGGGGTCAGCCTAAGCGGGGTGCGTCGGCGATGAGGGGCGTTGCGCGCAGCTCGCCGTCCAAAACAACCGGCGGCCTCGCATCAGTCAACGACTTGGGTCCCAACTCGATGCGCTGGCAGCCTCCGAAAGCGTGTCACTCGTCAACGGGCCCTTCATAGGCTGAACGGAATTTGGAAGCAGGGACTGGCCAGCGTTCGCCTCGGCTGCCCTCAACGATCCAGTCGCCCAACCTGGCCGTTACTTCACCTTCCAGCGTCGTGACCACCTCGCCCACCAGTGATGGCCGCGCCATCACCGTGCCGCACCTACGGTAACGAGACGGGCCTACTTGTTCGTGTGTGGCTTCGAATATTCCGGCGGCGACCGAGCGCACGTCACCGAGGTCGTCGACGACGTCCCAGTCGCCCGGCCGCGCAATCATCGTCTCGCCGCCGGCGGTCATCCAAGACCGTTCATGCATTCGCTTCACGGCGGTGACCTCACCACGACGAACGTACCTTCGCCACTCAACATCACCAGACGGGTCGCGGCCCTTGGCATCGCCAACGTCATAAGACACCTGCGATACCTAGCGACACCTAGAAAATGGCGGGCTCGACTCGTCAACGAGCTGAGCGAATTCGACGAAGTCGGGAGTTAATGTGGCGCAGCCCGTTCGAGGGCTCCAGCTCGCGATGGTCGCGTCGCCTTCGCGGCCTGGCCAAGCTTCTTGCGCCGCGGGTGCAATACCGGTCCCGGCCATAGTCCTCGGTCCTACATGTGTCTCGAGTTGGCTCATCGAAGCCGAACCCGTCGGGTTGCCCAAGGGAAGAGTTTCCACGGTGTTCAGGGGAAGCATGTGCCGTGCCTCGGTCACGCGCAAGTGTGCGTCGAGCCGAGTCGCCGCCGAGCCGGCCTGGTGTGATGTTCGGCGGTGGCGGTGGTCGGCATCGATCCTGCAAGCGGGGCCACCGTGTCACGGTGGATACAGGCGTTTACCGGACTGGGCCACTGAGTCCAGCTCTTCGGGCTGGTCTATGAGACTTCGGCGTCGGTCGGGCAGACGGAGTGGCGCACTGCATCCGGCCGATCACGTTGTCGTACAGCGGAATTCACGTGCCGGTACAGCTCCAACGGCTGGGTATGTGCCCGATGGGTGGTTCATGAAGACGGTCGGTCGGCAACTCTGGGTGTGTTAGGCCAAAGACCCTTCGTTGGGGGCGGCGAAGGTGGGGCGGTGGTGCGATAGCAGCGGAGGTTGGCACGGGTGTTGACGGATGGTTCGGTGAACTCGGCGGTTTAATTGACGGTTTTGTGGCAAACTCAACGCCTTCGGTGCTTCAATTTGTGCCACTCGGCGCTCACACGGTGTGACGTCGTGTTTGGCGCAACTTGAACATGAAGGCGGCACAAAGTGGCGACGAGAATGCACTCACGGTTAACTATTGATCGGCAGCGTCACGAGATATGCTCCCGCCGGGAGGACCTCACTGTGGAACCCCTACGCGTCGGCTACTAATTCGGTATCGGGGGATGCTGTCGATGTCACGATCGGGCCTTGCCGCTGCACCACTCACTGGGTACGGCCGCGTGGCTTCATTGACGGGAACGCGGTTGCTGGCAGACCGCCAATCGACTGACAATGAGAAGAAGACATGACAGATCAACACGGTCCGACACCAACCGGCGCCGACGCAGACGCCGCGTCGACGATCGCACGACTGCAAGCCCAGATCGAGCATCTCGAAGAACGCGTGAAGGAGGACCGGTTCGCCGCAGACCTCCGCACCGCGCTGACGAAGGCATCGGCCGTCGGCACCATCGCCGCGCCGATCGGCTATGCCAAGCTCGTGCACATGATCGTCGACACGGCCGCTGACATCGTCGACGCCGACGGGGCCGCAATGTTCCTCTTCGACGCCGACCACGATCTAGCCGTGGAGGCCGCCGTTGGTGAAGACGTCAACCCTGACAGGAACTTTCGCATCCCACCCGACCACGGCGTGGTCGGGATGGTAGCCACGACTGGACAACCCATGGCCATCTCCGGCGCCGACGACGAGGTTCGCGAACACGCGTTCATCTCCCAGGCCCTCGGCTACGCCCCTACCAGTTTGCTGTGCGTGCCTTTGTCGTTTCACGACCGGGTCATCGGTGTCCTGGCGGTGATGGACAAGAACGACGCAACGTTCAGTGCCGGTGACATGGAAGCGGCCGCGATGTTCGCCCACCTAGCCGCCGTCGCCGTTGAGCAGTACCGAACCGAAACCAAGCTCAGCGCTCTTTTGGTCGACCTCGTCCTCGCCGCAGAAGGAGTGCCGGTTGGCGATGGCCACACGCTCACCGACGGGGCCCGCGCCTTCTCCAGCCACCTGTCTCGGCAGGCGACGTATCTCGGTGCCCTTGAACTCGCTGAATTGTTGCAAGAAGTCGCCCAACACGGCGATGCTGCCACCGAGACGTGCCGGGGCATCCTGACGAGCTTCGTCCAATTCCTGCGGTCGCGGCCCGGACCGGAGCACGGGCTCGGAGCGATCCGATGGTAAGCAGTCGCCGATCGTACCGTCCGGACCATTGCGCGCCATTCGTCGAGCCGGTCGCCGTCGAGACGCTCGACGGCTTCGACGTCGTCACCCCCGATTGGGCTTGGGGGGGTAGCTCAGGGGAGAAGGTGAAAGTCGCCGTCATCGACAGCGGCATCGATGCCACCCACCCCAGCGTGGGGCCGGTGCAGGGTTACGTCGCCATTAGCGAGGTCGAGGGCGGACAGATCGTCTACGACACGGAGCCGCACGGCGATAGCGTCGGCCACGCCACTGCGTGCGCGAGTGTCATCCGGTCGCTGGCTCCCTCATGTGAGCTGTACAGCGTCAAGGTACTTGGTAACGGCAACGCGGGCGCCGGCCCTGTGTTCGCAGCCGGTCTGCGCTGGGCAATCGACAACGGCATGAACGTCTGCAACCTCAGCCTCGGGACGACGCATCGGGAATATTTTGGTCTGTTCCACGAACTGACGGATCATGCCTACTTCGCCAACATTGCACTAATCACCGCGGCAAACAATCTGCCGTTTCCCAGCTTCCCGTCGCTCTATTCGTCGGTCGTCTCGGTGGCCTCCCACGCGGTCCAGGACCCCAACATCTTTTATTACAATCCGAACCCGCCCGTCGAGTTCGGAGCACTCGGCATCGACGTGCGCGTCGCGTGGATCAACCACACGCAAATCACCGCAACTGGCAATAGCTATGCCGCACCCCACATCACCGGTCTGGTGGCCAAGATCTTGGGCAAGCATCCGAAGCTGGCGGTCTTTCAGCTCAAGACGATTCTGCGGCAGTTGGCGGCCAACGTCGGCCGGACGCACGTTGCGTCCCCGCCCCATCTTCTCGGCGAGCACGATCGGGAGGGAAGCGTCCACGATGACGATGACAGTTAGCGACCGCTGCCTCGCAGCTTGTATCGGCCCGATTGTCGTCACTGTTGCAAGTTCAGACGAGAGCGGCTGACGTTCCGTGCCGGCCGTCCAGGATCCAACCACCCTGCGCCAAGTCCCGCTCTTTGCCGACATGGCCACCCTTGAGCTCGCTGTCCTCAACAAACTGATGCGTCAGCATGTATTGCCGGCGGGCGCACGGATCCTGATGACCGACCAACTCGAGGACACCGCCTACATCGTGCGAACAGGTGTGGTGAAGAGGGTCGTCGAGGACGCCGACGGCTTCGAGTTGATCCTGACCCTTCTCGGGTCCGGGGACGTCATTGGGGCACTGACCATCGGGGAGGATCCCGATGGTGCCCACTCAATCGTGTCGATGATCCCAACGAGCATGTTTTGGATCGATCGCATGGAGTTCGAGAAGTGCGTGCGGACGATGCCCGCACTTAGTGCCAACCTCTCGAGCGTCCTGGCGCGGGGTGTGCGGTCGTCATACGACCGCATCGAAGTGCTGGCGGGTATGGACGTGCGGAGTCGTCTTGTTCGCCACCTGCTGTTGCTCGCCCGAGACTATGGTCAGCCGATCGATGTTGCGGAGGGCAAATCGGTGCGCATTCCGCTGCGGCTTACCCAGCAGGACCTCGCGCAGTTCGTGGGCGCCTCACGTGCCCGCGTCAGCCAAGCAGTCGGTGAACTGCGCCGTCGTGGCGCTGTGGGGACCCCGGGAGATCACTGTTTGGTGATCACCGACATGAATTTGCTGGCAAGCCTGCGGTAAGCCGTCATCCGAGGCGGTTTGCCTAGTCGCTGAGCGGATCCCCGCTGAAAGTGATTGTTCCGCACTCGCACTCGAACTGTTGGGAAAGATGCACACAGGTGTTACGGATGTAACACCTAGTGGTTGGTGACGGTCTACGTCCGCGTAAACCATACGACGGACAGCTGTCACGGAATTGGTAGCCAACCCGGAAGTCGACGTG
Source organism: uncultured Actinomycetota bacterium (assembly GCA_963846985.1). Classification (GTDB taxonomy): domain Bacteria; phylum Actinomycetota; class Actinomycetes; order Mycobacteriales; family Mycobacteriaceae; genus Mycobacterium. The sequence continues at coordinate 107,988 of CAWJYC010000007.1, read as the reverse complement.
GTCAGATCTTGCTCACCAAGATCGACCAACACGGGTTGCGTCGACTGGTTCGGCGAAAGAGAAATGGGAGAACAGCGTGGCAATCTTGTGTGGAATTGGTGATGCGGGCATGGCGCTTTACGACATCCCCGACACCGAACTGTCGAAGTTTCAGCTCAACAGCAAGCCGCTGGACGAAGAGTCTCGCGCCAAGCTGTTCCCGGACAAGGAACCGACCAAGGACGACGCTCAAGGCGTTGTCCCTGTGGCGGCGTCGGGCGGCGATGTGCAGGGGTTCGGCACGAATGACATCTGCTACATCTACGACGCCGCTGGCGATGTCATTTGGTGGTACTGCTAGTCCCACCGATGTGCTGGCAGGGACGCGCCGCTGGGGTTGCGCGTCCCTGCCCTACGGGCACGATTCACGTGTGCCATTCCGGAGCTGCTATCAGCTCACCAAGCTGGAGCCGTTCATGAATTCTGGAGTCTCGCAGTGAGCACGCGGAGTGCACCGAAGCCAATACCGGGCGCCTTGGTTCAAGCGGCCGAACTGCGCCAGTACGGCCGTCTGAATGATGCCGTGGCCCTACTTGAGGCAGATCTCGCTAAGGCCCGTGCCAAACCGCTCGACACGCCGTTTCTGGATCGCGTGCAGCTAGGACTGGCACTTGCCGATCTGCAGCTGGCAAACGGGCAGCGCGAACGTGCCATCGACGTGCTGCGCACCGAGGCGGCCTTCGCCGGACACATTGAAACGCTCGTGCGCGAAACCGGTTCGCCAGAACAGGTACGGGCCGCCTCGGTAGGAGGTCTTCGATTGCGCGATCGGGCAAGCCAACTCACCCTCATCGGCCATCCCGCGCCAGCGATCGAGGTTGCCGACTGGGTCCTCGGCGCACCGACGACGTTGGCCGAGCGGCGTGGCAACGTTGTCCTGCTCGAGTTCTGGGCTCATTGGTGTCGCCCGTGCTTAGCAATGTTCCCCGTCTTGAACGAACTGCACGACCGCTACACCGAGGATGGGCTGACAATCATCGCGATGACGCGTTACGTCGGAACAGGTTCAGCCAGCGATCGAACGGCTGAACGCGCTCGCCAGCACGACGCGATTGCCCAAAGCGTCGCGCACCGTAGCCTTCGGATCACCGTGGGCATCGCCCCTGACGGCCGGCTACAGCAAACATATGGGGCGGTAGGAATACCCAATGTCGCGTTGATCGACCGAGCGGGGACCGTCGCGCCCGCGCCTGCGGCGTCGGAGAAGGTCGACGTTGGAAGCGGCGATCGCCAATCTGCTGAATTCGCCCGCTCGACCAGGAATCTCAGAGCAGCGTCGTAACCATCCCGCGACCGGTGGCGCAATGGCGTGTCGTTGATACCGACGAAGGTTCACGGTGATGGACCTCGGACTGCCGCGCTCGCGATGAGTGAAACGAACGTCGAGGAATGAGGGGGCAGGGTGACTGACAAATCGACACCGACCAGCGCTGCCGGGGCGCACCTGGCCACCGACGCGGCAAGTTCGCCGTCGGGTGAACCCACCTCAACCGGCGCCGTACCGGGCGGGGCGCCGGGCGGTGCCGGCGGGCAGTTCGCCGGCCATCCATCTGGTCTTGCCGCCGGTGCCGCCGCCGCGGGGGTGCGTGGCGGCGGAATCGGCGGACTGCCGCTGCCAACGATGAGCGCGCGGGCTGCAATCCGTCGCAGCCTGCCCATGCTGCACGCGGTTCGAGGCACAATTGCCGTCTCGATCGTGTTGGGTTTGCTCACGACGGCTCTGCCCTTCGTGGTCAGCGCGGCCCAGGGCCCGTTCTTGGTGCTGTTCGGACGGGCCACGCAATGCGGAGGCCTCCAAACCATCTGGGCACTCAGCGCCTCCGTATTCAACAAAGACGGCACGCAGCTGGAACACGACACGTGCTACGGCACCGGCGGCCCGCTCCCGCAAGGTGCGTCCGGCGTGTGGCATTGGCTGGCAACGCCGCTGCCGTTCGCGGTGCTCCTGACGATTTGGGGATCGTCGCTGGCGCTGACACAGGTATTTGCCTTCTGTCGCGTCTGGGCCGACTCGCGAGTTCAGTGGACGCTGGTGTCCGACATTCGTCAGCGCGTCCACGATCACGTGGAATCACTGTCGTTGGACTTCTTCAACGGCATACCCAACGGTCTGCTGATGCAGCGGGTGCAGATGGAGACGTCAGGCGTCCAGCAACTCTTGTCGGAATGTCTCGTCCCGCCCTTGATCGACTCGACCGTGCTGTTGATCGTGCTCGTATACATGTTTGCGCTGTCGTGGAAGATGACGATCGTCACCTTGGTCTTGTCCCCAATAGCGTTGATGGTGCTGGCATGGGGCGGTAGGAAGCTTCAGGCCACCACCGGTCGCATGGTGATGAGTAACCGTCAGCTCAACGCCGAACTCGGTGAGACGATCAGCGGTATCTCCGACATCCAGGTCTTCGACGCCGAGAAGCACCGCAGCGAACGGTTTCGCGACGCCAATATGTCGGCGGCAAGAAGCTCGTCGATGTTGTTGGTGTGGGCCCACGTGGGCATCGAGAGCACCGGAATCTTCGTTGCGTGCAGCACCGTGCTGGTACTCGTCGTGGGGGTGATCTTCAACCGTTTCATCGCTCTGCCAGGTTCGAGCCTGCTGCAGTTCGTGTTCTTCGTCCCGACGATGTTCGCTCCGATCCAGCGGATCATTCAGGCCTACACCAAGTACAAGTCGGTAGTTCCCCAGGTCGCATCGACCTATCAGCTCCTCGATACCAAGCCCTCGGTACGAGACCGCCCGAACGCCGTGAGGTTGGCCGGCGTGGACGGCAATATCGACCTCGAGGACGTCGTGTTCGGCTATTCGCCGCATCAGAAAGTCTTGAATGGGCTCTCCCTGTCGATTCGCAACGGCGAGACGGTAGGGCTCGTCGGCCCGATCGGTGCCGGCAAGTCCACCGTCTTCAACCTGCTTCTGCGTTTCCTTGACCCCGAAAGCGGACGGGTTCTCCTCGACGGCCGGGACGTGAGCGCAGCGACGCTAGCCTCGCTGCGCGAGCAGGTATCCAAGCTCTCACAGTTCCCCTTCTTCCTGAAGGACACGATCCGCGAGAACGTGCGCCTTGGCCGACAGGATGCGAGCGATGCCGAAATCGAGGAGGCTTGCAAGCTGACCCACATCCACTCCGTAATCGTCGACCCGGCGAGGATGCCGCAGGGCTATGACACGATCGTGGACGTCCAAGTGCCCTCCGGCGGCCAGAAGCGACTCATCGCGATGGCGCGCTGCCTGTTGCGCAAGCCGGAAGTGCTGCTGCTCGACGAGCCGACCGAGAATCTGGATGCCGATGAGCGGACCGCACTGACTCGAGTCATCCGCGACTACGCCAAGGATCGCACCTGCGTCGTCATCAGCCACGACATGGATTTCATCAGGGCCGTGGCCGATCGCATCCTCGTGCTCGACGGCGGTCGTTTCGCGGAGCAGGGCACCCACGACGAGCTGGTGGCGAAAGGAGGGCTCTACAAGAGGTTGTACGAGGCCAATGACGTCGACCCGGCGTTGGTTCGACGCCCCACGCGATCGCACGTCCCTGCTCCCGGAGGCGCCTCCGATGCCGTCGGGCTCGCCCCCCACCACGCGACTGCTGCGTGCGTCGTCAACCCCGCCCTTCGGTGACGCTGATGAAGCGGCTGGATTCCGCAGAAGCGGATGGCGGTGACACCCTATGCTCGACGGCCCGCATCGGCCACCGCCGACCGGTCCTGCCGCCGGAGGCAACATGTCCGAGCCGGCGTGGTCGGTTGGTCGCCGTCGAGAACCCCGCCGGGTTGGGTCGTCGGACGCGTTCGTGACCGGCTTGCACGGGTGCGGGAGGCGCGAGCGGTGGGTGCGGGTGCTGCTGACCGCCGCCGTGGTACTGGGTGCATTGGCCCGTGCTGACGGGGCCGCGGCGGGTTCGCGGGCCGATTTCATCAGCGGCCCCTACGCCCGGTTGCTCGCCCACTCGACCGACCTCGGCGACACCCACGACCGAAACGTGCAAGTCGTCCTCGGCCTGCGCGACCCCCCCCGACCGGAGCCGTTGATGGAGTGGGCACGCGACCGCGGCCTGCAGGTGCGCTGGCGTCCCGGCCAGGACTGGGCGATCGTCGACGGTGACGCACCGAAGGTCGCCGACGCGTTCGCGGTCGCGGTGCATGACTACGGCAACGTAGACAGTCGAACGTTCTACGCGGCGTCGCGCCAGCCTGCAGTGCCGGCACAGCTGCGGGCGCAGGTTACCGAGGTCGGCCGAATTCTGAGCTACGGCCGAAAGGCGATCGCCCAACCGCCCCCCTTGCCACTCGACGTGCCCAAACCCGGGTTGACGCCGGCGGTGGCGATGACGGCCTACAACGCCACCCCGCTCGGTGTCACCGGCCGGGGCCAAACCATCGCGTTCTTCGAGTTCGGCGACTACGACACGGTTAATTTGCAGGCATACGCCGAGCGATTCCACCTCCCGGCGTTCGACATCGCGTCACCGGTAGGTGGCTCGCTACCCCACAATGATTCCTCTGGTGAAACGATGCTCGATCTGGAGGCCGCCCATGCGGTGGCACCGGACGCCCGGCTGGTCGTGGTGAACGCCCATAGGTACGTTCCGGAGTTGGACTTTCAGTGGTCGCAGGTCGCGACCATGTTCGACGCCGTCGATCGCCAATACCCGGGCGCCGTGTGGAGCCTCTCCATCACCGTCGGGCCTTGTGATCGAATGCTCAGCGACGTCGATGCCAAACCAGCCCGCTCAGCCCTCGCTGTGGCGGAGAGCCACGGCACGTCGGCGTTCGACGCGGCAGGGGACACGGGTGGGTTGGAGTGTAAGGAGTACCGGACGGGACACTGGGGAGCCAAGCCAACCCCCGACGACATAGGACTGGACCCGATGGCGTCGATGCCGGAAATGACCGCCGTCGGGGGCACCACCTTATCAACGGACGCGAACGGGGTTTGGATCGGTGAGGACACCTGGGTCGACCAGGCGATGCAACAGGGGACCGGCGGCGGTATATCCGCCCTGTTCGAACGCCCCGACTGGCAACGCGGCCTGTCGGCGCCGAAAGGCGCGCAACCCAGCACCAACCGCCTGACGCCCGACGTGGCCGCAGTGGCCGACGTCTTGACCGGACTCGTGGCGAGGAACAACGACCACTGGGTCATCATGGGGGGCACGTCGCTGTCGGCGCCGCTGTGGGCGGGATTCGCCGCCATGATCAATCAATTCCTTCTGGCCAACGGCGGGCACGCCCTGGGAAATCTCAACTCGACGCTATATCGGGCGGCCGGCGGGAGCCGGCAGCCGGCGTTCCACGACGTGACCCGAGGCGGCAATGCGGTATACACCGCCGGCCCAGGCTTTGACCTGGTTACTGGACTCGGTACCCCGGACGTCGACAAGTTGGCGCGCAACATTTTGGATCTGCAGAAGGTGGGCGGATGAGTACCGAAACCCCCGCACGTACATCATGAACACCGCGCCTCAACCCGCTGCGGACCCGGGATGGCCCGGCTACGGGACGCCTTCGCCGTCCTACAGTGCCCCCGAACCGGCTCCGCATATTTCTCGCCGCCGGATGGTGGCGCGGCTGGGAACTGCCCTAATCGTCGCCGCAGTCGTGGTCAGTGCAACGGCGTCCGTACTGTCCCCGGTCGTACCGCAGGACGGGTGTGCGCCTGGCTGCGGGCAGCCGCCGAGCGGACCCCCGCAGGCGCCGTCGCCAGATCCCGAAGGTGATCGCAGCGTTGCTCGCGGACCTCAGCCACCCGTCGTCGCGCCGGGTCCACCGGTGTCCGCTTACCCGCGATTCAGCCCCAGCGACGGCGGATTCTCGGTCCAGTATCCGAAGAGTCGGGACCAAGGCCCGATCACCGTGAGCGACACGATGAGACCGAACGGGGTGGAGATCGAGTTTGGCGACATCGACGGGTCGGTGACCTTGTTCGGTCAACCCGCTGACCACCGCACCGCACGGAACATCGTCGAGGGGTTGATACAGAGCAATTACCCCGGCGCCCGAATCGACTACGAGATCCCTAATGCGATGGTGGGCTATCAGCCTGGCTACGGCGTGGTCGAGGACTACAGTCCGATGGCAGCCACCAGCAACTACGCCGAAATTCGTGTACTGGTGTTGGTCGCGGTGAAGAACGATCTGGCTCTCGTCGCCACCGCCGCGGGTCCCCATGTCGTATTCGAGCCGGCCACCGAGCACGAGTCCCGCGGTTCCCGAGTCACCAGCCACCCCTCGGGTGCCGGCCTCGCCCTGGCGCAGCGGATCGGTCCATTCATCAACAGCTTCATTTGGCAGGGTGACGCGGTCGGTTCGGCCGACCGGTGACAGGGGGACATAGCCACTCCAAGAAGACCGTCGAGGTTTCAGCGCGTGATCCGCGTCCCCCGTCGTCCGTCATGGGCGGGCGAAGGCCGACCGGCGTGATCGACGCCGCGCCTTCACCGCGAGCGCGACCGTCGGTCGCGGCCCGTGCGTCCGCGAGTCGGCAGGCGTTACGAGGGAACGGTGAAGAGTGCGCGTTTCGATCCGCGCTGCGGTGCAGGAGAGCCGTCCGTTGAAACCGTTCACCCCATCGATCGACTGGGGCGACGAGCTCTTCTCCTCGCTGCTTTGGACACTGAAGGCCTGCACGATCACCGCACTCTGCTTGTTACTGTTCGGATTCTTGGTGATCCGGTACACCACCGGGGGGCGCCGGTTTTGGCAAGTCACCGGCACTTACTTCATGGGCGGTACCAGCATCCCGGTGTGGGGCCTGGTGGCGGTTCTACTGCTGCTGGTGATCGTCGGAGTCCGACTAGACGTACTGCTCAGCTACTACAGCAACGACCTCTTTGCGGCGTTGCAGGCCGCGTTCCTCGGCGCCGGCTCCGGCAATGCCGAAGTGCGCAATTCCGGAATCCATGGTTTCTGGTCCGCCATCGGCATCTTCTGCATAATCGCGACGGCACAGGTCGCACGCACCGTGGTCGACCTCTGGATGATGCAACACTTCATCATTGGCTGGCGGGTCTGGCTGACCCACCGACTGACCCAGGATTGGCTTGGCGAACGGGCTTATTACCGAGGGTGGTTCGCCGAGAACACCGTCGACAACCCCGACCAACGCATTCAACAGGACATCGACATCTTCACCGCCGGTTACGGTACGCCCAACACCCCCTCCTATGGCACCGGCAACATCTTGCTGTTCGGCGCGGTGAGTTCGGCCGTCTCGGTGGTGTCGTTCACGACTATCCTCTGGCAACTGTCGGGCGACCTAAACATCCTGGGTCTTCACCTTCCGAAGGCGCTGCTGTGGATCGCAGTCGGATACGTCGTGATGGCGTCGTTGATCGCGTTTTGGATCGGTCGTCCGCTTACCAGTCTGAGCTTTCGCAACGAGGTGACGAACGCCGCATTCCGGTATGCGCTAGTGCGCTTCCGGGATGCTGCCGAGGCGGTCGGGTTCTACCGCGGCGAGCGCGCCGAGAACACGCAGTTGGAAGACCGATTCTCATCGATCATCACGAACTACCGCCACTACGTCCGCCGCACCGTCGGTTTCACCGGCTGGAACCTTGCGGTGAGCCAAGCGATCAATCCGCTGCCATGGCTTGTGCAGGCGCCCAGGCTGTTCAGCGCACAGATAACGCTGGGCGACGTATCGCAATCGGCAGCGGCGTTCAATCACCTCCAGATTGGCTTGTCGTACTTCCGCAACGCCTACCCCCACTTCGCCAGTTACCGGGCCGCGATAATCCGGCTGCATGGTCTGCTGGAGGCTAACGCGGCCGCCCGCACGGTGCCGGAGCTAGTCTGCTCCTCGAGCGTGGACGGTTCGATCGAATTGGCCGCGGTGGAAGTCCGGACGCCGACGCAGCGCCAACTCATCAACCCGCTGAACCTCCATCTAGAGCGTGGCGACACGATGATGATTACCGGCCCGTCGGGTAGCGGCAAGACCACGCTGCTGCGCAGTCTCGCGCAGCTGTGGCCGTTCAGCTCGGGAACGTTCCAGCGGCCCGATGGCGCGGAGACGATGTTCGTGCCCCAGGTGCCGTATGTACCGCTGGGCGATCTCCGGGCCGTGCTCTCGTATCCCGCAGAGCCCGGCGAGATCGACGACGATCAACTGCGCGAGGTGCTGTCCCAGGTGGCGCTGGGTCACCTTGGGGACCGCCTCGACGAGGTGGCCGACTGGGCGAAGGTGCTCTCGCCAGGCGAGCAGCAACGGGTCGCGTTCGCACGAGTCCTGGCAATCAGACCAAAAGTGATCTTCCTAGACGAGGCCACCTCTGCGGTCGACGAGGGCTTGGAGTTTGCCCTATATCGGCTGCTTCGCCGACAGCTGCCCGAGACCATCGTGGTCAGCATCAGCCACCGCGTCATGGTCAAGCAGCACCACGAGCAGTTGCTGGAACTCCTCGGGGGAGGCCAGTGGCGGCTTGGGCGGGTCGGTCAACAATCCGCTTCCCAATAGCTGACTGCCGTACGGGCGCACCGCGCAGCGACCGGTGATCCGCGGGAGGTGATCCGATAGCCTGCGCGCCCCTGGCCAAGCCAGTCATGCCGGTTCCCGTGTCGCGCGCGTCGTCACGCCGACGCCTTGCTGGTCACCTGCCGTCGAGCCGGCGATGCCCTCGCCGACCACCGCCTGTGCATCGGCGGTAACGACGTCGCTGGCCCCGTGGGTCGAGGCGGCGCTCTGGGTGCGAATCACCTGCAAGCCGACGGCCGCGAGCCTGTGCGGTATCTCTGCGACAGCGATCCGGTCGTACTCAGCAACCCCCGCCATGCGGTCCCCGAAGCGACGATGCATGCCTGCGTCCAGCTCCAGTAGCTGCGGCCACGGAAGGAGATACGGGGTTTCCTTGCGGAGTCGCGCTTCCTCGAGGAGGTGCTTCACCGTTTCGGGGTCCTCGTCGTTTGGCATGGGAATCAGCTTCCAGCCGGCGTCGAGGCGTTCACGCACCCAACGGTCGTGTTCGTCGAAGGCTAGGCGCTCTAGTTCATCCTCGGTGAACGCGAAACCCCCAGTGGCGTCCCAACTCTGGATCGGTGCGATGGCGCACCGAATGCGGTGCAACTTGGCTGCGATGTCGCGGGCTTGAGCGCGGTTGGAATCTCTCCGCGATTCGTCGAGCCCCTCCCACGTCGGTGCGGGCTTGCACTCCTTCAGTTGCTGTAGCCGCCATCGTTCGTGGATGTCTTCGGCCAACGGCTCGAACGAGCCCCCCCAAACTAGTTCTACGCTGCACGCGCGTTCCATCGTTGGAAATGCCTCGACATTGGCGCGTGCGCCGGCCTCGGTGACGTCACTCAAAAGGCCAGCCAGCCCATGCGGGTGGGAGAGTGCGACCACCACGGGCACCGAAGGAACTAATCGGTGCAGTTGATGGTGCAACTTAAGAGCTGTAGCGAACGCTTGCTCATCCCGATAGGCGGTCACGTAGGCGCGGCTGATGTCGGGGATTGCTGGATCTAGGTGATGGCCGGGCAGTTTCTCGCCGATGTCCTCCGCGGTAGCGCGGAACGGCTTGAAGTCGCACATCGTCTTCAGTTCAGGGTGCTGACTCTTCAGTACCGCGATGCCTTCCTCCGGTCTATGGTCGAGGACGGTGACCATTAGCGGAGTTCTCTGGTTGCCTCGCCCGTCGTGCCACGCGCGCGCAGCGTGATACACCAGCCATACCCCGAGCGGGTCGAGGTGAGCCACCAGGATGTGCGGCTGAGCACAGTCGGTGCCGAGCGGAAACTGCTTCAACATCAGTCTCGCCCCAATTTCATCGATGTTGAAGAAATCCACGGTTGGCTCGTAGCTGCGTTGTGCCTCCTGGAGTCGCAGCAACGAACAGTAGTCGGGGTCCGTGATTCGAGCTAGGCAACCCAGTTGACGGGAACGCCGTCGGGCCAGCTCCCGCCAGGTCGCGACGATTTGGGTGTTTACCGCGTCCTCGTCGGTTACCGCCAGCACTCGCCGGGCCCGGTGAGCCCCGGCCGCCTGCAGGGTCTTCAGCCGTCGTGCGTCGCCGACGATCACCGGCGCGCCAAGACTGCGGCACAGCTCGATATTCGGATTGTTCCCATCCAACTCGACGACCACAACGCGAATTCCTGCCTCCCGAAGGTGGCGCAGGAAGACGATTCCGACGTACTCGCCAAGGCCGCAGATCACCACGTGTGCGCGGAACAACGGAATTCTCAGCTGCTGCACCCGGTCGCGAAATAGCAGTCCGAAGGCGCCTATCGTGGCCCAGCCGGCCACGATCGGGGCGAGAAAGCGAGCAACGTCCAGTTGCCACGGGAGTCCGGGACGTTCCGTGGAGTCGATCAAGAAATTCTTGAGACTCCAGTAGGCCGCGTCGCTGTAATGTGCCTCTGCCCGGCCAAACTCCGGGTTTCCGTTCAAGTATTGCCACGAACCGACAAAGCCCAAGACGAGAGCTGCGATGCCGGCGACGCCCAATATCCACCAGTGGTATTGGGCCAGCAGAGTCAGAAATCGTCGGTTGGCGCTGCCCAGCGACCACCGGCGACCGGCGAACGCGTTCGTATTACGCGGCCGCAGCAGGCCGCTGTGTTCAGGTTTCCGTACTGCGGCGCCCGGTCGCTTCTCCGGTGCGGGAATGGTCACGGTGCCCCCAGGTTCCTACCTTGTTGCTCCAAGATGAGTTGATTTCATCACATTCGAGTGTTGTGGAAGTTCGCTTACCGGCCCAAGTGCAAGCTGATGTCGAGCGAAGCCAGTCAAAGTCGGCGCTGCAGTTCGACATTGATCGCATTGGTCACTCAGCCGTTGATACCCCGGTGACCGTCTGGCCGATGCTTCGATGACCTGCAGACGGGCCGGCCTTGGGCGAAGACGTGCACCCCCACCCGCAGCGTCCTCCTCAGGTGCCTTCCCGAGCATTGGGACGGACGTTGCGGCGCATGGCGCGGGAGCTGCGCGAGGATGCGTGAAGGGCCACGCCACATTTCGGGCAGAATCCGTTATCTGGAACCACGCGGTGACAGTGCGCACACAGAAGCGGCCCACCCGCGACCTTCTCGCGAGCCTCGTGCAGTAGCGTCACGTGGACCCGGACCCGGACCGCAAGGATTGCTACCAGCGTCACCACTAGGTGCACGGCGATCTGTGCCGCCGGTGTCCGCGCGACGACGTCCATGATGCCTATTGCCGAGTAGCAAAGGGCCACGGCCGCCAGCGCCGGGACCGGCGCGGTTCGGAGGAGCGATCGCGGTGACGAGTCGCGGAGTCGCGTCATCCATAACGCCGCACCTACCAGACCGCCAGCGGCTGCAGCGGTGAGCGGCGCGGTGACTCCTCTTATTGCGACCTCGATCAGCAGGGCGTGGGAGGGCCGTCCGCGCGCCACCACCCCAGTTGCCAGTTGTGGAAACATCCTGGTCAGCATCGCCGCCGCGGTGAAGGCGATTGCGCTCAACGACCCGATGAGAAAACCATCGAGCGATTCGCGCGACGGTCGGCGGAACCTCACCAACAACACCGGCGTCACCATTAGGAGCGCCCCGCCGACGGGGATGAGCAGACCGTCCATCACCAGCCGTTGGGCAGAGACCCGCGCCCCCATGCCGATGGCCACCATGTAGGAATGGGCCACAACCGAGCCGGTCAGCAACGCCCACCCGACCCCAAAGGTGGCCCCCAGGAGCGCGGCGACGACGAGGAGCCCCGTTGGCAGATCGTCATAGACGTCGGCCTCCTGCAGGTACAGGTGAAACAGCAACGGCAGGCCCAGCGCACTGATTGCGATCAGCGGCGCCTGCCAGCGCAAGATCGCCAGCATCACCATCGCCATCACCAGCAGGGCCAAACCAAGCCGAAACGCGGTGCGGGACCGGGCCGGAAGGGTCGGGAACAGCGATGTCACGATCGATGGCCGCAGGACATGCTCGGTGGGCGCGGCGGCGTGGGCGCGTTCCCGCAGCCAGGCAGGTGCAATGCCGCGGCGTTCTAGTGACAGGAGTGCGCCGCAGACCCCGCAGTACGCCCCCGCCGGTACGAGCGTGTCGCAGATTCGACACATGGTAGCGGGTGCTCGCGCGCCCCCGTCATGGGTCACGTCGGATCCCGAGAACGCCGTGAGCGCAATGCCCCGTGCCGGGGAGGCCAAATCCGGACACCGCCCCAGACGGCCATGCCGTCGGTCTCGTCGCGGCCGGCCTTGGCGTTAAGGGGTTGGAGGTGAGACGCGACGGGCCAGCTGCAGTGAGGTTGGATCGCCATCGCGTCACCCCCCGTTCATTCGCTAATCGACAGTATCGCGTCGGAGTACACACGGAGGAAAGGTGGCGCCTCGTCGGTCGCTTCGCGCCCCGTCGTCGTCGGCCCAGGCGTGGCCCATCTCCCCCGCTACTGCACGGCGACGATGATCCGGTGCATCGGGCAATCACGTTGTCGGCTTCGTCGTTATTCGCAGTCGCTCGGGTTGACGAGCTCAGCCGCTAGGGAGGCCAGGAAAGCCGGAATCGGCGACCCCTCACCCGAGGCAGTGGTGGTGCGGTGCTCGAGGTCGCTTGCGCCGCAAGAGGAGATGTGCTGCTCAGCGTCGTCGGGACCGACCCAGCGATTATTCGTGTCTTTATCGCGTCGCCCGTGGACTCGAGTTCGACGACATCTCGGACACCGCCACTTACGGACCGTGAATCGGTCGTCCATATCGTTCGCGACGCTTGGTCGAGGGAGCTGCTGTCGGCGTGGGCAGCTGTAATCTAACGTCGCGAGGCTGCGTCGTCCGGCACGCTCAGCAAACGCATCGAGCGCGCTGAGGTTTCGGGTGCGCACCAGGCCCGGTTGCGAGCGCGGTCGGTGAACTCGACGATGACGCCGGAGTCGCGGCGCGCCGTGATTCATGCGTCCCATTGTTGCCGAATCGATCGGAGGTCGCCGACGAGGTGCCGGCCGTTGACGACGGCGAGTATCTGCGGATGACAATCGGTCGACGATGGGTGCGAGATCGCCGCCCCGGTAGGAGCCGAGCGGCTGGAAGTAGGCGATGGTGCTGGGGAGAAAGCCGGCCGAGACCAGCACGGTGATCTGACGGGTGAGCCTCTTGTTGGCCGGCATCGCCTGCACCAGGGCGCGGCCGGTGCGGCCGTTGCCGTCGGTGAATGGGTGAATCGTCTCGAACTGTGCGCGCGCGATCGCGATCTGGGGCAGCGTGGCCACATCGGTGCGTCGTGCGAACGCGAGTAGGTCGGCTATCGCGGGCACGATGCGTTCATGGTGGGGTGCGACGAAGTCGGCGCCGCGGGGGCCGAAGGCGCCTCCACCGATCCGGACCTGCTCGGTGCGCCACCGGCCAGCCATGTCCGCTCGGCTGGTGTGCATCAGTGCTTCGATGGCACGCGCTGAACCGATCCGCTCGCGTGATCGTGTCCTGGTTGGACGCCCTTGCAGATGAAACCCGTTGGCTGCGGCATCCGCACTCGCCGCCGGCGAGCGCAGCACAGATCTCGTCGAGGAGACGTCGTCATGAAGTGCACCCTCCCAATCGTCGCCGGCGCATGTGGCGTCCTCCTTCTCGGAGGGTGCAGCTCCGGAGGTCACAGCGCGTATCCGGCACCCACGACGTCGGTAGAGTCGGCGACGTCCGCGGCGGCGGCGCCGGGCCCCGCAGGCATCGCGACCGCCCAGAATCCGGCCGGCTCGATCCTGACCGACGCACACGGCCGCGCCCTTTATCTCTTCGAGGCGGACACGGGTTCGATCTCCACGTGCACAGGTGGTTGCGTGAAGGAATGGCCGCCGCTGACGACGGCGGGGGCCCCCGCCGTCGGCGCAGGCGTGAACTCGGCACTGGTGGCCACGAGCCGCCGCCCCGACGGCGCCACGCAGGTCACCTACAACGGTCACCCGCTGTACTTCTACGTCGATGACGACCATCCCGGGATGACCAAGGGGCAGGGCGAGAACAGCTTTGGGGCGAAGTGGTATCTGCTGACCCCGGCCGGCCTCAAGATCGACGAGGGCTGATCGCATCGAGGGAAAACCCGCCGAGCGGTCGTCGCGTCGTTTGCTGAAATAGAACTCGCAATGATTTTGAAATGACTTCCGAGGCTAGGTCATCAGGTCTCGAGGTCTACGTTTGCATCCGCCTGCTATGCTGCCGATCATTTGCTAAATCGTCGAGACCTGGCGATTCAGCTCCGACGGAGGTTCGCATGGACGGTTCGCTCGCTCCTCCTGAGCTCGCCGACGTCGACCCGTTGATTGGTGACCGACCGGAGGTCGACTACGTCGCCGGCATGGAGCTGTTGCTGTCCGCGGTGCAGGAGCTCTCGCTGGCGCACGACCTGGCCGACGTGCAACGCATCGTCCGTACCTGGGCCCGCGAAATCGTCGGCTGCGACGGCGCCACGTTCGTCCTGCGCGACAACGGAATGTGCTACTACGCCGACGAGGACGCGATCGCCCCGCTGTGGAAGGGCAGCCGGTTTCCGATGGACACCTGCATCAGCGGCTGGTGCATGCTGCACCGGGAGGCCGTCGCCATCCCCGACATCTACGCCGATGACCGCATTCCCCACGCCGCCTATCGCCCGACCTTCGTCAGAAGTCTGGTCATGGTTCCGATCCGTCGCCTGGACCCCGTCGGGGCGATCGGCGCCTACTGGGCCGATCAACGCACGCCGTCGGCCGAGGAGATCTCGCTGCTTCAAGGGCTGGCCGACTCGACCTCGGTGGCCATGGCACACGTCCAGGTGTTCTCCGAACTCGAGCAACGCGTGCGCGATCGCACGGCCGAACTGGAGCAGGCAAACGACGAGATTCGTCGGCTGTCGTTGACCGACGAACTGACCGGTCTCAACAATCTTCGGGGCTTCAACGTGCTGGGCCAGGCGGCTCTGAGCGCCGCCCGCGACCGTGGCCACGACTGCCTGTTGGCCTTCCTCGACATCGATGGCCTCAAGCGGGTGAACGACGAGGAGGGTCACGACGCCGGCGATGCCCTCATCGCCGACGTGGCGCAGACATTGCAGCAGGTCCTGAGTCGGACCGACGTGCTGGCACGCACCGGTGGCGACGAATTCTGCGTCCTGGTCGCCGAGACCGTCGAGGACCCATTGTTGCTCAAGAGCCGGTTGGTCGAGTCGTTCCGCCGCTTCAACGAGGCCGCCGATCGGCCCTACCGGCTCGACGCGTCGATCGGCCTGGTGCAC
This sequence comes from uncultured Actinomycetota bacterium, assembly GCA_963846985.1. Classification (GTDB taxonomy): domain Bacteria; phylum Actinomycetota; class Actinomycetes; order Mycobacteriales; family Mycobacteriaceae; genus Mycobacterium. The sequence continues at coordinate 92,787 of CAWJYC010000007.1, read as the reverse complement.
GTCGCGGCCGACAACGCCAAATCGCTTCAAGAACTGGTCGCCGAGGCGGACGGCCTGATGTACGTGGAGAAGAAGGGCAAGCCGCGGCCGCCGCTGTCGGCCTGATCGAGTCAGCTAGGTCCGCGGCCGCAGCAGGGCTATCGACGACTCCACGGCCTCCTCGGCAACGTCGCTGAGCCGGGCGCCACTCTCGACGGTGATCGCCGTCAGTTCGCGGAGCCCACCGATCAGCATGATGGCGCGCTCCCTGGGCACCGGGTCGATGCCGGCCTGGCGGAGTTCGGCCGTGTTGCTCAACGTCTGCACCAGCACGATGAACGCATGCATCGCGTCGCGTTGCAGATCGCGGGCGGCGACACCCAGGGCGGGCACGTCGCGGATCCAGCTCAGCGTGAGCGCCGGATGGGATTCCGAGCGCCGGATCCACGCGTCGATGGCCTGACGAATTTGGGTCTGCCACGGGGCGGCCGGGTCGACGGCGACCGAGATTTCCTGCACGGTCGCGGCGTTGGTGTCGGTCAGCAGGGCCACCAGCGCTGCTTCCCGATCGGCGAAGTGCTGGTAGAAGGTGCGTCGTGAGGCGCGGGCCCGTCGGACGATCTCCGCGACGGTCGTGTTGGCATAGCCGAGGTCGCTGATCGAGTCGCTCAAGGCGTCGAGGAGCCGACGACGATGGGCGCCAGATGCAGCATCCGGGTCGACCAAGGGCACGTGACGCCTCCTCCCACCGGGGATCCTACGGACGGGGGCTTGCGATCAAGCGGTACGGCGACGTACCCTCAGTGCAATACAACGGGTACGTCGTCGTACCTGGCGAGGTCGGGAGACGCGTGATGACTGAATCGATTGCCGGGCAAACCATCGCGTCGGTAGCGCCGAACCTGCCGCCGGCACCGCGCATTCCGCGGGCGCTGCAAGGCGCGGCGTTCGCGTTCGCGCGACGGCGCACCACCATGGCGCTGAAGGCCAAGTACGGCAACGCCGTCACGCTCGACCTGCCGATGTTCGGTCGCACGGTGGTCGTGTCCGACCCCGCGTCGGCCAAACAGGTCTTCACCACCAGCACCGACGTCCTCGGAAACGTCCAGCCCAACCTCAGTCGGCTGCTGGGGTCGGGATCGGTGTTCGGCTTGGAGGGTGCGGACCACCGTCGGCGCCGCAAGCTGCTCACGCCCCCGTTTCACGGCAAGAGCATCAAGAACTACGAGGACATCGTCGTCGAGGAGACCTTGCGCGAGACCGCCTCCTGGCCCGAGGGCATTGAGTTTCCGACCCTGGAACCGATGATGCGGATCACGCTCAACGTCATCCTGCGGGCAGTGTTCGGGGCAGCCGGCGACGACCTCGACGAACTTCGCCGGATGATGCCGACGTGGATCACGCTGGGCTCTCGCCTCGCGCCGTTTCCCGAGCCGAAACGCGACTGGGGCCGGCTCAGCCCGTGGACCAGGATTGCCAAGCACCGGCAGCACTACTACGCGATCCTCGACAGTTTGATCGCCCAGGCGCGGGCCGACCCACGGCTGGCCGAGCGCACCGACGTCCTGGCGCTGTTCCTGCGGAGCACCTATGAGGACGGCAGCCCCATGTCGCGCAACGAGATTGGCGACGAGCTGCTGACCTTGCTGGCCGCGGGTCACGAGACCACGGCCTCGACCCTTGGCTGGGCATTCGAGCGCATCTCGCGACACCCCGACGTGCTCGCCGAGCTCGCCGCCGAGGCCCTCACCGACGACGACGAGCTGCGGCAGGCGACCATCCTCGAGGTGCAGCGTGTCCGCACCATCATCGACTTCGTCGGCCGCCACGTCTTTGGTGAGATGGTCGAGGTCGGGCAGTGGCGCATCCCGCGCGGCTACACGATTCTGGTCAGCATCCTCAACATGCACGCCGACGCCGACGCCTTCGCCGATCCTGACCGCTTCGATCCCCGCCGCTTCCTCGATGCGAAGGTGAACACGTTGTCCTGGATTCCGTTCGGCGGCGGAACCCGGCGGTGTGTCGGTGCCGCCTTCGCCAACATGGAGATGGACCTGGTGCTGCGAACGGTGTTGCGGCAGTTCACCGTCGAGCCCACTACCCGGGCGCCGGAGAAGTGGCACGCCCGCGGGGTGGCCTACACCCCGAAGGACGGGGGCCGAATCACGGTGCACAGGCGGTCCCCGGTGCCGACGGGGTAACTTACCCCCATGGTCGGTCCTGCGCAGACGGCGCGCAGTGAACGCACGCGCGACGCGTTGCGTCAGGCCGCCCTGGTGCGGTTCCTTGCCCAAGGCGTCGAGGACACCTCGGCCGAACAGATCGCGTCGGACGCGGGGGTATCGCTGCGTACCTTCTACCGCCACTTCACCTCCAAGCACGACCTACTGTTCGCCGACTACGACGCCGGCCTGCAGTGGTTCCGCACGGCCCTGGCCGTCCGGTCGGCCGACGAATCACTGATCGACTCGGTGCACTCGGCCATCCTCGCAGCGCCGTACGACGCCGAGGCGGTACCCAAGATCGCCGAACTGCGGGCCCGCGAACTCGATCCGGGCCGCATCGTCCGGCACATCCGCCAGGTGGAGGCCGACTTCGCCGAGGCCGTGGAGGAGTACCTCACCCGCGACCAGCCGCCCGCCGCCGGCGCCGACGCGCGGTTGCGGGTGACGGTCACCGCACGCTGCATCGCCGCCGCTGTCTTCGGTGCGATGGAGGTGTGGATGCTCAGCGACGAGCGGTCGCTTCCCGAACTCGCCCGCCTGTGCCGCACGGCGCTGGAAGCCGTCGCGGCGGGCATCAGCGACCAGAAGTAGCCCAGTTTCGTCAATATTGACAAAACTTACCCATCGTGCCAGCCTCGGACGATGGCGGACGTCGACGCGATAGTCATCGGTGCGGGTCACAACGGGCTGGCCGCGGCGGTCCTGCTTCAGAAGGCCGGGCTCCGCACGCTCTGCCTGGACGCCAAGCGGTACGCCGGTGGAATGGCGTCCACCGTCGAACTCTTCGACGGCTACCGGTTCGAAATTGCTGGCTCCCTTCAGTTTCCAACCTCGGCGAAGGTCAGCGCGGAACTGGGCCTCGACGATCTGCCGACCGTCGACCTCGACGTGATGTCGGTGTCACTGCGGGGCATCGGTGACGAGCCCGTTGTCTACTACACCGATCCGATGAAGCTGCTCACCCACCTCAACGACGTCCACGGCGCCGAGGCCGTCAACGGCATGGCCGGCCTGATGGCGTGGAGTCAGGGTCCGACGCGGGCGCTGGGCCGGTTCGAGGCCGGCACCCCGCCAAAGACCATCGACGAGATGTTCCGCTGTGCTGCAAATGAATTCGAGCGATCTGCCATCAGCGACATGCTGTTCGGCTCGGTCACCGACGTTCTCGACCGCTACCTGCCCGACGCCGAGAAGCATGGCGCGCTGCGCGGGATGCTGTCGTTCCTGGCGATCAACACCACCTACCGGGGTCCGGCAACTCCCGGCAGCGCCGCGGCGCTCGCCTTCGGCTTGGCGATGCCCGACGAGAACGCCAAGTTGATGAAGAAACTGGTCGGCGGAATCGGTACGCTGACAAGCCATCTCGTCGACGTCCTCCAGAGCCATGGGGGCGAGCTCCGGCTGCGCAGCACGGTTCGGGAGATCCTCACCACCGACGGTCGCGTCGCCGGTGTTCGGCTGCAGGACGGCTCTGCGATCGGCGCGCGCATCGTCGTCTCCGGGGTGGCCCCCGATCTGACCGTCACCAAGCTGCTCGACCCGCACGCGGTGCCGGCCGACGTCCGCGACCGGTTCGCCCGCGTCGACCACCGCGGCAGCTACCTGCAAATGCACTTTGCGCTCGACGGAATGCCGGCCTTCGCCGCACCCTACGAGGCGTTGAACGATCCAGGCATGCAGTCGGCCATCGGGCTGTTCAGCACTCCGGAGGAGCTGCAACGGCAATGGGAGGACAGCCGGCGTGGGATCGTGCCGTCGGACCCGGCGATCGCCATGCAGTTCCCGTCGGTCCACGACCGCGCCCTGGCGCCCGATGGCAAGCACGCGATGTCTGCGTTCTCGATGTGGTTCCCGGTGGAGAAGGGGGCCTACGACGAGTCGTCGTACGGCGAGCTGAAGGCCGAGATGGGCCGTCGCGTAATCGAGAAGATCGTCCGCGTCGCACCGGACTTCGAGTCGAAGATCATCCGGCACACCACCTTTACTCCGCGCCACATGGGCACGATGTTCGGCGCCCCCGGCGGCGACTACTGCCACGGCCTCATCCATCCCGAGCAGATGGGACCGAACCGCCCGGGGCCAAGGGGGTTCCTGGGCCAGCCGATTCCGGTCGACGGACTGTACCTCGGCAGCGCGGGATGCCATGGCGGACCGGGTATTACGTTCATTCCCGGCTACAATGCCGCGATGCAGGCGCTCGCCGAGGTCGGTTAGTCGTCCGGCTCGGAGATGGTCAGCACGGCCTCGCGGATCTCGGGCACGTCGTCCTCGAAGCGGTGCTCGAGCATTCGCAGCGTCTTGGCGAGCGACGACTCCACGCTGTCCCCGACCAGATCGACGCTGGCGATCACGAATATCTGCTTGGGACCCACGAACTCGGGACGCAGGAACCGGACGGAGGCGACTTCGGGGAAGCTCGCGAGATGCTCGCTGAGCGCCTCGCGGAGCCGCGGCGGGCCGGCCTCACCGGTGAGGAACACGCGGTTGCGATTGATCAGGATGACGGCCACCACCCCGAGCAGCAAGCCGACCAGAATGGATCCGATGGCGTCCCAGACGATCTGACCGGTGAGCTGGTGCAGCAGGATGCCGAGGAAGGCGATGACGATGCCGATCAGTGCGGCACTGTCCTCGGCGAAGACGGCGCGCACCGTGGGGTCCGAGGTCTGGTAGGCGTACTGCAGGACGTCGCTCTCGAAGGCATCTGCGTCCCGGCGCAATTGGCGTAGCGCCTGCAGCAGTGACGTGCCCTCCAGCACGAACGCGACGGCGAGCACGAGGTAGGCGACCCGGTAGTCCTCGCCGCCCTCCGCGCCGTGCAGCAGTTCGGTGACGCCCCGCCAGATCGAGACGGCCGCCCCGACGACGAAGAGGCCCAGGGCGGCGAGCAGTGCCCACACGTACGCTTCCCGGCCATAGCCGTACGGCCGGCGCAGGTCCGCCTCGTGGGCGCTGCGCCGATCGGCGATGAGGAGGAACACCTCGTTGCCCGTATCGGCCCACGAGTGCGCGGCCTCGGCGCTCATCGATGCGGAGCCGGTGAGTACCGCGGCCGCGGTCTTGGCCAGTGCTATCGCGAGATTCGCCGCGAAGGCCACCACGACGGTGACGGTGCTACCGCCCTCCGCCTTGACCACGTCGGTGCTTTACCCCCGACGCTGCAGTTGAACCATCCAGTCCTTGGGAACGCGATCGCTGGGGCCCGGGGCGGTTTGGTCGACCGGATGGCATTCCGGCGGGGCGAGTTCGGGGCCGTCGTAGTACTCGTTGGTCTCGTAGTTCCAGAACCAGTCCTCGCCCGGCTCGAACGAACGGATGATTGGATGCCCGGTGTCGCGCCAGTGGGCAGACGCGTGCCTGGCGAGCGAGTCGTCACAGCAGCCGATGTGCCCGCACGCCGCGCAGCGCCGCAGATGCACCCACCAGCCGTCGACCGCGGTGCATTCGGCGCACCCCGTCCCGCTCGGAGGGATCGACGGATTCACCGCATCGGTCATGACCCGAGCCTACTTCTTCTCCCGCCACGCCCGTTCGAACGGCAACCGCCAGGCGTTCGGCGCGATCAGCTGATGAATCGCGTTGGGCCCCCAGGTTCCGGGCTGATAGGACTTCACCGGCGGAGGGTTCTCCAACAGTTGCGTCGAACGCTCCCATAGTGATTCGATGCCCTCGGCGGTGGTGAACAGGGTGTGGTCACCGCGCATCGCGTCGAGGATCAGCCGCTCGTAGGCCTCCAAGACGTCGCCCAGCTGTTCGGTCTCCTGAGTGGAGAACTGCATCGACATCTTGTCCAGCTTCATGCCCGGCCCGGGGCGCTTGCCGTAGAACGACAGTGACACCTTGGACGCATCGGCGAGGTCGAACGTGAGGTGATCGGGGCCCTGGGAACCGACGCCCGAGCCGGCCGGGAACATGGTCCGCGGCGCCTCCTTGAAGGCGATCGAGATGATCCGCATGCCCTCGGCCATCCGCTTCCCGGTGCGCAGGTAGATGGGCACCCCCGCCCAGCGCCAGTTGTCGATGCCGACCTTCAGCGCGATGAACGTCTCGGTGTCCGAATCGCGCGCGACGCCCTGCTCGGCCCGGTAGCCGGTGTATTGACCACGCACCACCTCGTTGCAGTGGATGGGCAGCATGGACCGGAAGACCTTGTTCTTCTCCTCGCTGATGGCCCGGGGCTCGAGCGCGGTCGGCGGCTCCATCACCACGAAGGCCATCACCTGCAGGAGGTGGGTGACCACCATGTCCTTGTAGGCGCCAGTGCTCTCGTAGAAGTTGGCCCGCTGATCCAGGCCGAGGGTCTCGGGGATGTCGATCTGGATGTGGTCGATGAAGTTGCGGTTCCAGATGGGCTCGAACAAGCCGTTGGCGAAGCGGAACGCCAGGATGTTCTGGGCCGCCTCCTTGCCGAGGAAGTGGTCGATGCGGAAGATCTGCCGTTCTCGGAAGGTTTGGTGGACGAAGTCGTTGAGCTCGATGGCGCTGGCCAGGTCGGTGCCGAACGGCTTCTCCATCACCACCCGGGACCGGTCGACCAGGTTGGCGTCCTTCAGCATCGTGATGACCGCTCGCGCGGCCTTCGGCGGCACCGAGAGGTAATGCAGGCGGCGGACTTCCGGAGCCGCCTTGGAGGCGGCGTCGGCCTCGGAACCCAGCTGCTTCTCCGCGGCGGCCACGGCGGCGGCGAGGGCGTCGGGCCCGGCGCCCTGCGGGACGTAGGAGATCCGGCTGGCGAAGTGGGCCCACTGCTCGTCGGTCAGCTTGTGCGTGCCGAACGCGTCGACGGCCTGCTTGGTCAACTCGCGGAACTCGTCGTCGTCGAGGTCTTCCAGCGACGTGCCGACCACGCGGATCTCGGGCGCCAGCGACGACTGGACCAGATACGCCATGCCGGGTAGCAGTTTGCGCTTGGCCAGGTCGCCGGTCGCCCCAAACAGCACGATGACGTGCGGTGCGAGCACGTCCTCTTCGCGGCGGCTGGGGCGCGCGCCCGCGGCGGGGTAGGCGATGGTCTGCGCGGTGTCGGTAGTCACCCGGGCGATGTTTCCACCCCGGGGTGAACCGCGCGTGCCGAAAGCCGGCAACGGCCGCCGCCCGCTGGTTAAGGTCGCGGGCATGGCAACCAGTGATTCCCGTGAAGTGGTCATCGAAGCAAGCCCCGGCGAGATCCTGGACGTCATCGCCGACGTCGAGAACACGCCGTCGTGGTCGCCGCAGTACCAGAAGGCGGTCGTACTCGACAGCTACCCGGATGGCCGGCCCAAGCAGGTGGAGATGACGGTCAAGGCCGCGGGTCTGACCGACAAGATGGTCATCGAGTACACCTGGACCGACGGTGGGGTGAGCTGGACGCTGGTGTCGTCGGGCCAACTCAAGGCCCAGGACGCCAGCTACACCCTGACCCCGAGCGGGGGCAAGACGAAGGTCACGTTCGACATGAAGATCGACCTGTCGATCCCCATGCCCGGCTTTCTACTCAAGCGCACGCTCAAGGGCGGCATGGAGACCGCGACCGACGGCCTTCGCAAGCAGGTGCTCAAGGTCAAGAAGGGGTGAGTTCCGGACCCCTCACCGGGGTGCGGGTAATCGAACTCGGTGGCATCGGTCCTGGCCCGCACGCAGGGATGATGCTCGCCGACATGGGAGCCGACGTCGTGCGGGTGCGCAGGCCCGGCGCCGGCGGCCTGAAGATGCCCGCCGAGCGCGTCGACCTCCTGCACCGCGGCAAGCGCGTCGTCGACCTCGACGTGAAGCGCGAGCCGCGTCGACTGCTCGACCTCGCCGCCAAGGCCGACGTCCTGCTCGACTGCTTCCGGCCCGGCACCTGTGAGCGCCTCGGCATCGGCCCCGAGGACTGCGACGCCGCCAACCCCCGGCTGATCTTCACCCGGATCACGGGCTGGGGCCAGGACGGGCCGCTGGCGACGACGGCGGGTCACGACATCAACTATCTGTCGCAGACCGGCGCGCTGAGCGCCATCGGCTACCGCGACCGGCCGCCGGTGGCACCGCTGAATCTGGTCGCAGACTTCGGCGGAGGGTCCATGTTCGCGGTGGTCGGGATCGTCGCCGCGCTCTACGAACGGGAGCGGTCCGGCAAGGGCCAGGTGATCGACGCGGCGATGGTCGACGGGGTCGGCATCCTGGCGCAGATGATGTGGACGATGAAGGCGACGGGGTCGCTGAAGGATCGGCGGGAGTCGTTCATGCTCGACGGAGGGGCGCCGTTCTACCTGGTTTACGAGTGCTCCGACGGCGGCTACGTGGCCGTCGGCGCGATCGAACCGCAGTTCTTTGCCCAGCTGCTCGCCGGACTGGGTCTGACGCCCGCCGAGGTGCCCGGCCAGTCCGACGTCGACCGCTACGACGAGATGAAGTCGATCTTCACCGAGCGGTTCGCGAGCCGGACCCGCGACGAGTGGACCGCGGTGTTCGCCGGCACCGACGCCTGCGTGACGCCGGTGCTCACGTGGCACGAGGCGGCGGTGGCCGAGCACCTGGTGGCGCGGTCGACCATCGTCACCCGCGACGGCGTCGACCAGGCGGCACCCGCACCGCGCTTCTCCCGGACGGCGTCCGGACCGCCCGGCGCGCCACCGCAAGCCGCGACTGAGCTCTCCGACCTCGGTTGGTGAGCGTCTTAGCTGGTAGAACCGCTGCGCATGATTGGTTCCTGCCTTAAACTTCGCCAATGGCAGTGCGTGCCACACGGGAAATCGTGTTCGACGCCTCGCCCGAGGCGATCCTCGATGCCCTCGCCGACATCGAGGAGGTGCCGTCGTGGTCGACTCTGCACCGGCACACCGAGGTCGTCGACCGGCACCCGGATGGACGGCCGCACCACGTCAAGGCGACGGTGAAGATCATGGGCGTCACCGACCGGGAGCTGCTCGAATATCACTGGGGTCCCGACTGGGTGGTCTGGGACGCGACGGCAACCTTTCAGCAGCGTGGTCAGCACGGCGAATACAACCTCACCAGAATCGGCGATCAGACGATGGTGCGGTTCGACCTCACCGTCGACGTGGCCGCGCCGATCCCGGAGTTCCTGGTCAAGCGCGCCAAGCGGATGGTGCTCGACGTCGCCGTCGACCGACTTCGCTGCCGGGTGACGCGCAACCACGGCTGAGCTGTCGAGGCGACCGATTGGCGCACGCTGAGCGAAGGGGAATGTGACGCGGGCGTCGTCGGGTTGTCCCGGTCATGCCCGCCGGAGTCGTGCTCAATCTCAGCCCGTCCGCCACCAACCTCGTCGACGACGTCGTCGACCAGGCCCGCCGCGCCTACGGCGTCGGCGTCCGCCAGATCTGGCTGGCGCAGCATCTGGTGCTGAGCCAGCTTCGCTCGGATCCCGCGGACCCGCAACGCATCTGGGAGGTCGCCGCGGCGATCTAGCCGCGGAGCACCTGCAACCGACCGATGGCCTCCTCCATGGTGTCGTCGCGTTTGCAGAACGCGAAGCGCACCAGGTGAATCCACTCGTCGAGGTGATCGGAGGCGGGGTCGCAGAACGCCGACATCGGAATGGCGGCCACGCCGGCGCGCTCGGGTAGCTCGGCGCAGAAGGTGGTGCTGTCGGCGTAGCCCAGCGGGCGCGGATCGGCGCAGAGGAAGTAGGTACCGAAGCTGTCCAGGACGTCGAAGCCGATGTCGGTCAGCGCGCCCGCTAGTCGAGTCCGCTTGCGCTGGAACGACTCTCGTAGCTTTATCGTCCAGGCGTCTTCGCAGTCGAGGGCCTGGGCGACCGCAGGCTGAAACGGTGCGCCGCCGACGTAAGTGAGGAACTGCTTGGCGGCCCGCACCCCCGCGATCAGGTCGGCCGGTCCACATGCCCACCCGATCTTCCAGCCGGTGACGTTGAACATCTTGGCGGCGCTCGAGATGGTGATGGTCCGCTCGGCCATGCCGGGATAGCCGGCCAACGGCAGGTGCCGTCGGCCGCTGGGGGAGGAGAAGACCAGCTGCTCGTACACCTCGTCGGTAATGACCAGCAGGTCGTGCTCGACCGCCAACCGCGCGATGGCCGAGAGCTCCGCGTCCGTGGCGACCATGCCCGTCGGATTGTGCGGGGAGTTGACGATGACCGCACGCGTGCGCGGGGTGATGGCGTCGCGCAGTGCGTCGACGTCGATCGCGAAACTGCGCCCGTCCCGGACGAGCGGCACGGCCACCCGATGACAGCCCGCCATCGCGATGACAGGGGAGTAGGAGTCGTAGAAGGGCTCGATGAGCAGCACCTCGGAGCCCGGTTCCACCAGGCCGATGACCGACGCCGCGATGGCCTCGGTGGCGCCGACGGTCACCAGCACCTCGGTGTCGGGGTCGTAGTCGATGCCGTAGTGGCGTTGGCGCTGTGCGGCGATGGCCTGGCGCAGCGGCAGGATGCCGGGTCCGGGCGGGTACTGGTTGACGCCCTCGGCGATCGCGTTCTCGGCGGTCTTCAGCATGGCGGCCGGACCGTCCTCGTCGGGGAAGCCCTGGCCCAGGTTCACCGCGCCGATCCGTGCCGCCAGTGCCGACATCTCGGCGAAGATCGTCACCGCGTAGGGCTGCAGTCTGGAGACCGGAGCCGGGCGGCCGGCGACATGGTGAGTGGCCATGAGACCGAGCCTAAGGGGCGGCCGCGGGGAATGAATCGCGTCTCCTCGGCGCTGACGGCGACATGGCCTACACCCTCGCCGACGACGCCTCGCTCCTCCAACCGATTCGCATCGGAGATCTCGCTGCACCGAACCGGATCTTCATGGCGCCCTTGACGCGATCCAGGGCACAGGCCGACGGGACGCCGTCGGAACTCGCCGCGCGGTACTACTCGCAGCGTGCGGCCGCGGGGCTGATCATCTCCGAGGCCACCGCGATCTCTGCGGAGGCCAACGGCGCCTACCTGAGCACCCCAGGCCTCTACACCGACCGTCACCAGGAGAAGTGGGCGCAGATCGCGAACGCCGTGCACGACGCCGACGGCCGGATGTTCGTCCAGCTTTGGCACGTCGGCCGGATGGGGCACCCGGAGATCAGCGGCGTGCAGCCCGTCGCACCGTCGGCCATCGCCGCCGACACCACGACGCACACCCCGTCGGGCAAGAAGGCGCTCGTCGTCCCGCGGGCTGTGGAGGTCGACGAGATCGCGCAGATCGTCGAGCAGTTCCAGGCAGCGGCCCGCCGCGCCGTCGACGCCGGCATGGATGGCGTGGAGATCCACGCGGCCAACGGCTACCTGCTCCACGAGTTCCTGTCCGACGTGGTCAACCAGCGGACCGACCGGTACGGCGGGTCGCCGGAGAACCGGGCGCGGCTGACCGCCGAGGTCGTCGAGGCGGTGGCGGCCGAGATCGGCGCCGACCGGGTGGGCCTGCGGATCTCGCCAGGAAACGGCGCGGGCGACATGCGGGAAGTCGACGGGACGGGGGCCTACGAGGCCCTGCTGACCAGGATCGCACCGCTCGACATCGCCTACCTGCACGTGCTGGTCGACCCCGACGTGCCGGCCTTCGGCACGGTCCGAGGGCTGTGGTTCGGACCGCTGGTGCTCAACACCGGTCGCGAGAACGAGACGAAGTTCTGCCAGCTCGAGGAACTCGCCGAATGGGGCGTCATCAGCGCGGCCGCAGTCGGACGTGCCTACCTCGCGAACCCGGACCTGATCGACCGGCTGGTGCTGGGCGCCGAGCTCAACGAGCCCGACGTCGCGACGTTCTACGCCCCGGGACCCGTTGGCTACGTGGACTATCCGACGCTGGCGGAGTTGGAGCAGCCGCAGACCGCCTGAGACGTCGAGTGTGCGGCTCGATACTCCCGGCGCGGCGGGTCGCGGCTGAAACCGCACAGCCGGGGGCGCTGAGCGGCCGCCCAACCAACGGGTTGGGCGAGGCTGCTAGGCTCGCCACCGCGAGGACTAACCTCCACGCGGGTACGCGGCTGTTCACCATCGGGACGCGCCCCCCCAACCCCAATATGGACCTGGAGAGTCAGACATGTCCGAAGAAGCCTTCATCTACGAGGCGATCCGCACGCCGCGCGGCAAGCAGCGCAACGGTTCGCTCAACGAGGTCAAGCCCGTCAATCTGGTCGTCGGCCTGATCGACGAGCTGCGCGCCCGTCACCCCGACCTGGACGAGAGCCTGATCAGCGACGTCATCCTGGGCGTCGTGTCGCCGGTCGGCGATCAGGGCGGCGACATCGCCCGCACCGCCGCGCTGGTGGCCAAGCTGCCCGAGACCACCGGCGGATTCCAGCTCAACCGCTTCTGCGCATCGGGCCTCGAAGCCGTCAACACCGCCGCCCAGAAGGTGCGCTCCGGCTGGGACGACCTCGTCATCGCCGGCGGCGTCGAGTCGATGAGCCGGGTTCCGATGGGCTCCGACGGCGGCGCATGGGCGCTCGATCCGGAGACCAACTACCGCATCGGCTTCGTGCCGCAGGGCATCGGCGCCGATCTGATCGCCACCATCGAGGGCTTCTCCCGCGAGGACGTCGACGCCTACGCCGCGCGGTCCCAGGAGAGGGCCGCCGCGGCGTGGTCCGGCGGCTACTTCGCCAAGTCCGTCGTGCCGGTCAAGGATCAGAACGGTCTGGTCATCCTCGACCACGACGAGCACATGCGGCCCGGTTCCACCGTGGAGAGCCTCGGCAAGCTGAAGACCGCGTTCGACGGCATCGGCGCGATGGGCGGCTTCGACGACGTGGCCCTGCAGAAGTACCACGCGATCGAGAAGATCAACCACGTCCACACCGGCGGCAACAGCTCCGGCATCGTCGACGGCGCCGCGCTGGTGCTGGTCGGTTCCGAGTCCGCAGGCGCGTCGCAGGGACTGACCCCGCGCGCCCGCATCGTCGCGACGGCCACCAGCGGCGCCGATCCGGTCATCATGCTCACCGGCCCGACCCCAGCCACCCGCAAGGTGCTCGACCGCGCCGGCCTGACGGTCGACGACATCGACCTGTTCGAGCTGAATGAGGCGTTCGCCTCGGTGGTGCTGAAGTTCCAGAAGGATCTGAACATCCCCGACGAGAAGCTGAACGTCAACGGTGGCGCCATCGCGATGGGTCACCCACTGGGCGCCACCGGCGCCATGATCACCGGAACCATGGTCGACGAACTCGAGCGTCGCGGCGCCCGGCGGGCCCTCGTCACGCTGTGCATCGGCGGCGGCATGGGTGTCGCGACCATCATCGAGAGGGTGTAAGACCATGGCAGAGAACACGATTCAGTGGGACAAGGATGCCGACGGCATCGTTACGCTGACGCTGGACGACCCGACCGGGTCGGCCAACGTGATGAACGAGCACTACCAGGAGTCGATGGAGAAGGCGGTCGAACGTCTTGTCTCCGAAGCCGATTCGATTACCGGCGTGGTCATCACCAGCGCGAAGAAGACCTTCTTCGCCGGCGGTGACCTCAAGGGCATGATCACCCTTGGACCCGAGAACGCCGGCGAGGCGTTCGACATGGTCGAGGCCGTCAAGCGCGACCTGCGCAAGCTCGAAACCCTGGGCAAGCCCGTCGTTGCCGCGATCAACGGCGCCGCCCTCGGTGGCGGCCTGGAGATCGCGCTGGCGTGTCATCACCGCATCGCCGCCGACGTCAAGGGCAGCCAGATCGGCCTGCCCGAGGTCACCCTGGGCCTGCTGCCCGGCGGTGGCGGCGTCACGCGCACCGTGCGGATGTTCGGCATCCAGAAGGCGTTCATGGAGATCCTGAGCCAGGGCACGCGCTTCAAGCCGGCCAAGGCCAAGGAGACCGGCTTGGTCGACGAGCTGGTCGGCTCGGTGGAGGAGCTGGTGCCCGCCGCCAAGGCGTGGATCAAGGCCAATCCCGACAGCCATACCCAGCCGTGGGATGCCAAGGGCTACAAGATGCCCGGCGGCACCCCCGCATCGCCCGGCCTCGCCGGCATCCTGCCGTCGTTCCCGGCCCTGCTGAAGAAGCAGCTCAAGGGTGCGCCGATGCCGGCGCCGCGGGCGATCCTCGACGCGGCCGTCGAGGGTGCGCAGGTCGACTTCGACACCGCCAGCCGCATCGAGAGCCGCTACTTCACCCAGCTGGTCACCGGCCAGGTGGCGAAGAACATGATCCAGGCGTTCTTCCTGGATCTGCAGTCGATCAACTCCGGTGGCTCCCGGCCCGACGGCATCGCCAAGCAGGAGATCCGCAAGATCGGTGTGCTGGGCGCGGGCATGATGGGCGCGGGCATCGCCTACGTCTCGGCGAAGGCCGGTTTCGAGGTCGTGCTCAAGGACGTCAGCATCGAGGCGGCCGACAAGGGCAAGAACTACTCGGAGAAGATCGAGGCCAAGGCGCTCGAGCGGGGTCGCACCACGCAGGAGCGCTCGGATGCACTCCTGGCCCGGATCACGCCGACCGCCGACGCCGCCGACTTCGCCGGTGTCGACTTCGTCATCGAAGCCGTCTTCGAGTCGGTCGAGTTGAAGCACAAGGTGTTCCAGGAGATCGAGGACGTCGTCGAGCCCAACGCGCTGCTGGGATCGAACACCTCGACGCTGCCCATCACCGAGTTGGCGTCGGGCGTCAAGCGTCAGGACGACTTCATCGGCATCCACTTCTTCTCGCCGGTCGACAAGATGCCGCTGGTGGAGATCATCAAGGGCGAGAAGACCTCTGACGAGGCCCTGGCGCGGGTGTTCGACTACACCCTCGCCATCGGCAAGACACCGATCGTGGTCAACGACAGCCGCGGCTTCTTCACCAGCCGCGTCATCGGCACGTTCGTCAACGAGGCGCTGGCCATGCTGGGCGAGGGCGTCGCGCCGGCGAGCATCGAGCAGGCGGGCAGCCAGGCCGGCTACCCGGCGCCGCCGCTGCAGCTGTCCGATGAGCTCAACCTCGAGCTGATGCACAAGATCGCCGTCGCCTCGCGCAAGGGCGTCGAGGATGGCGGCGGCACCTACGAGGCGCATCCGGCCGAGGCCGTCGTCGAGAAGATGATCGAGATCGGTCGTCCGTCGCGGCTCAAGGGCGCCGGCTTCTACGAGTACGCCGACGGCAAGCGCGTCGGACTGTGGTCGGGCCTGAAGGAGACCTTCAACTCGGGAACCACGGAACTGCCGTTGCAGGACATGATCGACCGGATGCTCTTCGCCGAGGCGCTCGAGACGCAGAAGTGCATCGACGAGGGCGTGTTGACCACCACGGCCGACGCCAACATCGGGTCGATCATGGGCATCGGCTTCCCGCCGTGGACCGGTGGCTCGGCTCAGTTCATCGTCGGCTACGAGGGTCCGGCCGGAATCGGCAAGGAGGCCTTCGTGACGCGCGCCAAGGAATTGGCCGCCCGCTACGGCGAGCGCTTCGAACCGCCCGCCTCGCTGACGAGCTAGGGCGTCGACGCAAGAGTCCCCGAGATGGCATCGGTGGCCGCCATCGGGCGGCTCCGATGTCTCGGGGACTTTTCGCGTCTGAGGGCCACCGGGGACTGGGGAGGCCGAATTACGTTGTGGACGGGTGTGTTAGCGGACTAGTGCAGGTCGGCGTCGAGGATGTCGGTGGTATCGGCGCCGTCCACGACCTCGCGGGCGAGATCGGCGAGGCGACGGCTGGTCCTGCGGGCGTGCGCCCGGAGCAGGTTGAAGGCCCGATCCATGTCGACGTTGCCGCGTTCGGCGAGCACCCCCTTGGCCTGCTCGATGATCAGCCGGGTGTTCAACGCCGTCTGCAGTTGCTGATTGACCAACTCCGATCGGCTCAAGATCCGCTGATGCAGGATTCCGATCGTGGCCACGTCGGCGAGCGCCTGTCCGACGGCGACGTCGGCCGAGCTGATCGGTCCGGCCTCGCGAAGGAACAGGTTCAGCGCCCCGACCCGCTCGGTGCGCAACCGCAGGGGCAGGGCCACCAGTGCCCGAAAGCCGTACTCCGCAGCGCGTTCGGCGAACACCGGCCACCGGTCCGCGACGGCGGCGAGGTCTTCCACCGGAACCGTCTGCCCCGAGCGGTACGCCTCCAGGCACGGTCCAACGTCGGCCTCGACCTGGAGCAGCTCGAGCAACCTGCTCTGCTCGCTGCTCGAGGCGAAGACGTGCAGCTCGCCATTGGGGTCACCCAGCAGGATGCCGGCCGCGGCGATCGGCAACAGCGCCATGGTGCTGTCGATGAGCTGTTGCGCCAGCTCGATGACGTCGTAGTCGGCGACCAGCGTGTCCGCCAGGCCGACGAAAGCCGTCGCTAGTCGCTCATAGCGATCCATCGCATGTTCCTTCCTTCGTCCTCTCATCTTCCCTGCCGATCACCCGAGGGCAATCTCGTTCACTCCTTTTCGGCTTCACGTGTCCACTTCTTCCGCCTGCGTATCGGGATCGGGGTCGAACCGCAGCCGGCGGTTGACGACGGCGTGCGCGACGTCGTTGAGCAGCTGTCCGCGCGCATACGCGTAGGCCTGCATCCGGACGTATGCCTCGTGGGCGGTGACGCCCAGCTGGGCGACGATCATCCCGGTCGCCTGGTGAACCTCCCTGGTGCTCAACGGTTGGTCCCACCACGGCCCGAGCGACTCGGCGATCCGTTCGGTCCGGCCGACGGTCAGCAGGATGGCGGTCACCAGGTCGGCGATCGCCAGGGCGTCGGCGAAGTCCTTGGGCTCCAACGCTCCCGGGGAGTCGCGGTAGAGGTCCAGAACGCCGACGCGGATGGCGCCCACCTGAAGCGGCAGCGCGTACAGCGCGCCAACTCCGGAGCCGACGGCTTCGGCGGCCAACGTCGGCCACGGGCCGCCTGGGACGGTCAGGTCGGCGGCGATCCGCGGACCGCTCGCGCCCACGGCGTCGATCCCGGGACCCTCACCCAGGGTGATCTGAGCCCACTCGACGTGCTCGGCCGTCGCGTCGCTGGCGCACAGCACCTCGAGGCCCGCGCCGTCGACGTGCACGGCGATGGCGGCCCGCTGCACCGGAAGGGCCTCGACACATGCCTGGCACAGGTGAGCCGGGGAGTAGCTCTGCGACTCGAGTCGGCCGACTGCGGCGAGGAACCGGGCCCGTGCGCCCAGCGGATCGGTGGCGACCATGCCGCGTCCACCGCCCTCGCTCGTCGGGTGAGCCCCGTCGCCCAGTGCGGCCGCGCCCTTCGGCCAACACTAGGGCCAACGATCGGCCGCCGACAGCATGTGGTCGCCTAGAGTCGGTTTCATGCGCTTCGGACTCTTCATCCCGCAGGGATGGCGACTCGATCTGGTGGACATCCCGACGGCCAGCCACTGGGGGGTGATGCGCGACCTGGCGACCTACGCCGACGGTGGGGCGTGGGACTCGCTGTGGGTCTACGACCACTTCCACACCGTTCCGGTGCCGACCGACGAGGCGACACACGAGGCGTGGTCGCTGATGTCGGCGTACGCGGCGACGACCTCACGCATCAAGCTGGGGCAGATGTGTACGGCGATGAGCTACCGCAACCCCGTGTACCTCGCGAAGGTGGCCGCCACGGTCGACGTCATCTCCGGGGGCCGGGTGCAGATGGGCATCGGCGGCGGTTGGTACGAACACGAGTGGCGCGCCTACGGCTACGGGTTCCCATCGGCGGGAGTGCGGTTGGCCCGGCTCGACGAGGGCGTTCGGATCATGCGCGACGCCTGGCGCGACGGCAGGGTGAGCCTGGACGGCAAGCACTACCAGGTGACGGACGCCATCGTGGCGCCGAAGCCGTTGCAGGAGAATGGGATTCCGCTGTGGATCGCCGGCGGCGGTGAGAAGGTGACGTTGAAGATCGCCGCCAAGTATGCCCAGTACACCAACTTCACCGCCGAACCCGACGGCTTCGTGCACAAGTCGAAGGTGCTCGAGGGACACTGCGCCGAGGTGGGCACCGACTACGGCGCCATCGTGCGGTCGGCGAACTTCAACGCGGTCGTCGGTGCCACCGAGGCGGAGGTGGCCGAGCGCGTCGAGCGGATCCGGGCGCGCCAGAGCACCAAGGCGAATCCCGAGGCCGTGCAGGCCATGCTCGCCAGCGCCACGTCGCCGGACTCGGCCAGCGGGACGCCGGAGCAGATCATCGAGCGCTTGACGCGGATGCGCGATCTCGGCTGCGAGTACGCGATCCTCTACTTCCCCGAGGCCGCCTACGACCGTTCCGGAATCGAACTCTTCGAGCGCGAGGTCATCCCGGCGTTCGCGTCATAGGGCCGGGCCCAGCAGGTCGTCGGCGTCCTTGATGACGTAGCCGTAGCCCTGCTCGGCCAGGAACCGCTGCCGGTGGGCGGCGTACTCGGCGTCGAGGCTGTCGCGCGAGACCACCGAGTAGAAGATGGCTCCGCCGCCGTCGGCCTTGGGGCGCAGCAACCTGCCCAGCCGCTGCGCTTCCTCCTGGCGCGACCCGAACGTGCCCGAAACCTGAACGGCCACACTGGCTTCCGGAAGGTCGATGGAGAAGTTGGCCACCTTGGAGACCACCAGCGTTTGAATCTCACCGGTCCGGAACGCCTCGAACAGCGTCTCGCGCTCCGCGGTCTTGGTCGACCCCTGGATCACCGGGGCGTCCAATTCGCGGCCCAGTTCGTCCAACTGGTCGAGGTAGGCGCCGATCACCAGCGTCGGCTCGCCGGGGTGGCGGGCCAGGATCGACTTCACCACGGCGACCTTGGTGTGCGCCGTCGAGCAGAGCTTGTAGCGCTCCTCCGGTTCGGCGGTCGCGTAGATCATCCGCTCGTTCTCGGTCATCGTCACGCGGACCTCGATGCACTCGGCGGGGGCAATCCAGCCCTGGGCCTCGATGTCCTTCCACGGGGCGTCGTAGCGCTTGGGGCCGATGAGGCTGAACACGTCGCCTTCGCGGCCGTCCTCGCGGATCAGCGTCGCGGTCAGCCCGAGCCGCCGCCGGGACTGCAGATCGGCCGTCATGCGGAACACCGGAGCGGGCAGCAGATGCACCTCGTCGTAGATGATCAAGCCCCAGTCGCGGCTGTCGAACAGTTCCAGGTGCTTGTACTCGCCCTTGGTGCGACGGGTGATGACCTGGTACGTGGCGATGGTGACCGGGCGGATCTCCTTGCGCTCGCCGGAGTACTCGCCGATCTCCTCCTCGGTCAGCGTGGTCCGCGCGATCAACTCGCGCTTCCACTGCCGTCCCGCGACGGTGTTGGTGACCAGGATCAGCGTCGTCGCCCCGGCCCTGGCCATCGCGGCCGCGCCGACGAGGGTCTTGCCCGCCCCGCACGGCAGCACCACCACGCCCGAGCCGCCCGCCCAGAACGAGTCGGCGGCCATCTCCTGGTAGTCACGCAGCACCCAGCCGTCCTGCGCCAGCGCGATGGGGTGCGCCTCGCCGTCGACGTAGCCGGCGAGATCCTCGGCCGGCCAGCCGATCTTGAGCAGCATCTGCTTGATGTGTCCGCGTTCGCTGGCGTGCACGATGATGGTGTCGTCGTCGATCCGGGCGCCGAGCATCGGGGCGATCTTCTTGTTCCGCAGCACCTCTTCGAGAACCGCGCGATCCAGGCTGACCAGTACCAACCCGTGCACCGGGCTCTTGACCAGCTGCAGCCGGCCGTAGCGGGCCATGGTGTCGACGATGTCGACCAGCAGCGGCTGCGGCACCGAGTACCGCGAGAAGGACACCAGGGCGTCCACGACCTGTTCGGCGTCGTGGCCGGCTGCGCGGGCGTTCCACAGCGCCAGCGGCGTGATGCGGTAGGTGTGGATGTGCTCGGGGGCGCGTTCCAGCTCCGCGAACGGTGCGATGGCCGCCCGGGCGGCGCCGGCGAGCTCGTGGTCGACCTCCAGCAGCACCGTCTTGTCGGACTGAACGATCAATGGGCCATCGGTCATGCGCGATCCCGCTTCGCTTCTCGCTGCCCGGTCATGCGCGATCCCGCTTCGCTTCTCGCTGCCCGGTCATGCGCGATCCCGCTGGCTCTCGTTGAAACTCATTCCGTCCATTATCCCGGATCCGCCGACACGACCGACGTCACACGGTGGATGGCGAAGTCGCGGACCCGTCCGGCCGCCGGATCGTAGGCGGTGAGCTGCCCGCCCCGGACGTTGATCGGGGCGACGACGCGCTGGGTGGCCACCCCCGCCGGGTCGACGTAGCCGATGACCACCGACTCCTGCCGGTGCGCAGCGCCGTGCAGCTGGGCCATCGCCTCTGCGGGATCCAGGCGACTCCCGTCGGTCGGGCTCGACGCCACCTTGCGCAGCACGGCGACGATGGCGCCCAGCGTCTGGCGGGTCGGCCCCTGCGGCGGACGGTAGCCGCGTCGGCGGCCGGGGGTCGGCACTCGGGCGCCGCGGGAGCGGATGTCCACGATCGCGCCCGAGGAGTCCTCGGCCGCCGGCGCAAACCCCGCGGTTCGCAGCGCGGCGAGCACCTCGTTGATCGGCGACATCGACACGGCGACGGTCGGAGCGAGCGCCCGGACGTCGAGCCGCTCGAGGGCCGGGGCGCTGATCGCCTGGGTCAGCAGGGCGGGGTCCTCGCACCGGACGAACGACGCCGCCATGCCCACCCGCAGCTGGCCGTGCCGGCGGGCGACGTCGTCGATCAGGTAGGTCAGGCCCTGGGGTACCGGCGTCTTGGAGTGCCGGGCGAACAGCGTGTGCAGCTCGCTGGCGCTCAGACCAGTGTCCAGCGCCCGCCGGATGGATTGCTCGCTGATGCGGTAGACCATCGCGGCGCCGGCCGACTCGACCGTGGCGACAGCCGAGAGTTGTTCTGCCAGAGCACGATCCAGCGGTCCCGGCACCACCACGGTGAGGTCGGCCTGCAGCAGGAAGTGGTCGATCGGGGCGGGCAGCACCTTGGTCATCGCCGCGACGACGACGTCCTCGGGCTCACCGTCGAGCAGCCGGCGGCTGGGCGTGGCGATCGCACCCCGGCCGATCGCTCCCACCGCGTGCGCCTCGGCGAGTAGGTCGGCCACCGGCTTGACTTGAAGGCGGGCCGACCACCGCGGCCGTCGCCACGTCATCGCGCTCGACGCTCCCGCGGCGTCCACCCCGGTGCCAACTGGTAGCTCGGCGAGCATCGTCAGCAGCAGTCGGCGATCCAGCGGGGCCGCGGTCGAATACAGCGAATCCGATAGTGCCGCATAGGGTTTGCCATCGGGACCGCGCTCGCCAACCAAGCCCGGCCGGGCCGGCAGATCCAGCCAGGCCGAGCACACGTGGTACCAGCGCAGCGCGGTCGGCGATTCGATGAAGCGGTCCGCCGCAAGGGTCGGCGCCCAGTAGGGTCCTCCGCCGTCGAGCGGATCGGGTTCGGGGATGCCCGCCGCGATCAGCCCGGCCGCCGACGCCACCTCCAGGATGAGGCCCAGGCGGTCGTCGTCGATCCCGGTGCTCTTGGTGAGCCGCTTCAACTCCCGTACCCCGAGGCCGCCGCTGCGCAGTTCGGGGATCGGCGCGCCGGACAACGTCTCCAGCACTACGTCGATCTCGCGGAGCAGGTCCATCGCCGAACCGGCCGCAGCCGCGTCGACGTCGCCCACCGACGTCGAGGACACCGCCGGATCGGGCGGCGACAACCCGACGGGGCCGGGCGCCTCGCCGCGCATCACCTGCCCGACCACCCGCGGCAGAATCACCGTGTCCTCGTCGACCTGCCGGAGCAGCCCGGCGGCCAGCAGGCGTTGCACCGGCCGGTCGGCAGGGGTGCCGGTCGCTGCGTCGCGCGTGCGTCCGATCGGGGACCCGTCGACCAGTCGCTCCAGGAGCTCGCGCTGCGGACCGTCCACGCCGTCGAGCAATTCGACGATGCGGTCGGCGGTCGGGCCGTCGGCCTCGAGGGTCACCTGGCCCGGATGCCACGGCAGGCCCGCCGCGGATTCCGGGGCCATCCGCACCGCCGCCTGCCCCCACGCCAGCGCGCGGGCGCGCAGGACGTCGAGGGCGGCGTCGAGTTCGTCGGGGTGGGCGCGGTCACCGACCAGCGCGACCAGCTTGGACACCGGGACGGCAGCGCTGTCGGCGCGCAGCACCAGCAGCGCATCCAGGACTGCCAGGGTCAGGAAGTCCAGTCCGTCGGTCGCGGCCTTGACCGACTGCCGCGACTGCGCCCGCGCGGCCAGTGCGGAGATCGATCCCGGCGGCGGTTGAGCGAGGTCCGGCCGTAGCTCGAAGAGGCGGACGAGCTGATCGTCGGTCAGCTCGGCCAGCCAGGCGCCCAACGGCACGACGGGAGCTGATTCGGACATTGCTTACCAGCCTAAGCCAGGCCGCGCGATGGCCGCCGCTCTCGCCAGCCAGCGGTCCGCCTGCCACAATGTCAGCGTGGCTGACAAGAAACCGCAGAAGAACCACTACGTCGACAACGGCTGGCCCGCGAGCGACGACGACGACGACCACCCGGTCAGTGAGCTCGCCGCCGACCGCACCGGCGCCCTGTCCCCCTTCGGCGACCTGACCTTCCCGTTGCCTGCCGAGGACCTGCCGTACACCCACCCGGTCACCGTCATCAACAAGTAGCCGTGCCAGACCGGCTGTCGCACCTGGACGAATCCGGCGCGGCCCACATGGTGGACGTGACCGCCAAGGACGCCACCCGGCGGACAGCCGTCGCGACGGGCGTGCTGCGCACCCGCGCCGACGTCGTCGAGTTGATCACGACGGGCGGCCTTCCCAAGGGCGACGCCCTGGCGACCGCCCGGGTCGCTGGCATCCTCGCCGCGAAGCGAACCAGCGACCTCATCCCGCTGTGCCACCAGCTCGCGCTCACCGGTGTCGACGTCGAATTCGCCATCGGTGCAACGGAAGTCACGATCACTGCGACGGTCCGAACCACCGATCGGACCGGCGTCGAGATGGAGGCACTCACGGCCGTGAGCGTGGCCGCCCTGACCCTCTACGACATGCTGAAGGCCGTCGACCCGGCGGCGACCATCGACGGCATCGCCGTCGTGCGCAAGGACGGCGGCAAGACCGGCACCTGGGTACGGCCATGACACGCTCGGCGCGGGTGATCATCGCGTCCACCCGGGCGGCCGGCGGCGTCTACGAGGACCGCACCGGGCCGGTGCTGGTGGACTGGCTCAGCGGGCGCGGATACGACGTGCCAGCGCCCCACGTGGTGGCCGACGGGGCCGCCGTCAGCCACGCGCTGCACCGGGCGCTCGAGGAGAAGGTGGACCTGATCCTGACGTCTGGCGGCACCGGCATCTCCCCGACGGACCGGACCGCCGACGCGACCGCCGACGTCGTCGACTTCCAGATCCCCGGTCTCGCCGACGCGATCCGGCGGTCGGGGCTACCGCACGTGCCCACCTCGGTGCTCTCCCGCGGCGTCTGCGGAGTGCGCGACGGCACGCTGATCGTCAACCTGCCCGGATCGCCGGGTGGCGTCAAGGACGGTCTGACGGTGCTGGCCGACGTCCTCGAGCACGCGCTGGACCAACTCGGCGGAGGAGACCACCCGCGATGACGATGGCAACACGATGAGTGCGGCCGTGCTGCGAGCCGAACTGAGCGAGCGGGTGATCGGCCTCGCCGAACACGAGGCTCTGGTGGCCGACCGCGCGGCCGGCGCCGTGGTCGGCTTCGTGGGCGTCGTGCGCGACCACGACGGCGGCCGGTCGGTCACCCGACTGGAGTACTCCGCGCACCCGACCGCCGAGCAGACGCTGATCGACGTGGCCGCCGAGATCGCCAGGGACTGCGAGGGCGTGCGCGCGATCGCCGTCAGCCACCGCATCGGCACCCTCGAGATCGGAGATGCCGCGCTGGTCGCGGTCGTCGCCGCCGATCACCGCAGGGCGGCGTTCGAGACGTGCGCGCTGCTGGTCGACACGGTCAAGGAGCGCCTGCCCGTGTGGAAGCACCAGTTGTTCGTCGACGGATCCGACGAGTGGGTGGGCTCCGCTTAGAGCTGTTCGGGCCTAGTTGGCCGGAGCCGGGGCCGGCAGCAGCGCCGGGTCGCCGGGCGCCGGCGCGTCCTTGAAGCTGATCGGCACGTTGGGGCCGGGAGCCTGCTCGGGGATCGGCGTGTTCATGCCGCGCTGGCTGAGCCCGACGATGAGAGCTTCCTTGCCACTGATGTCGTGGTTCTGAACGGCCTGCCAGAGGTCCTTGAGGTAGCTCGTGTTGGGTCCGTCGACGCCGGCCGCGGTGGGATCCATGGTCGATCCGGGCGGCGGAGCGTCCGGGCTGGCCAGGTGCGGGATGCCGTTGGGCGGTAGCACCAGCGGATCGGCTGCCGGGGCGGCGAGCGCGTCGGCGGGCGCGGCGTCCGCTGCCGGAGCAGCGGGGGCCGATGCGTCGGGTCCGGGGAGCGCCGGTGCGGGCAGCAGTTGCACCGGGTCCTGCGGGGCGGGCGCATGCAGGGCCCAGGCCTCGGGCTGGTCAGCCGGCGCGGCACCGCCGGGAGTCACGTCCCAGTCGGCGACGTTGACCGCCGCATCGGGGGCGGGCGGAAGCATCATCGGTCCACGTCCCGGCGGCAGCTGGTCGACCGGCGCCGGCGGCGTCGTGGCGTCGAACCCGACCGTCACGGTCTGATCCGGCGCGGGCGGGGGCGGCAGCTCTGCGACCGGGGGCGGCAGGGGTGCGTCGAGCGGGACGGCGTCGACCGGAGCTGGCGGCGGGTCCGCGGGGGCGTTAGGCGGGGGCAGCGGCGCGTCCAGCGGGGCGGCGGCGGCGGCCGGCGCCGGGACGCCATTGAGGTCCGGGTTGTCCAGGGGTGCGGCGTCGGAGAGGACGTTGCGAGGGGTGGCACTCGAGAGGCCACGGCCGCATACGGGCCACGCTCCGCGGCCCTGAGTGGCCAGCACGCGCTCGGCGATCGCGATCTGCTCGTCCTTGGTGGCGAGGTGGGCGGCGGGGGCGTACGCCGTGCCGCCGTGGCCGGCCCAGGTACCGGGCGAGAACTGCAGCCCGCCCTGGTAGCCGTTGCCGGTGTTGATGGCCCAGTTGCCGCCCGACTCACAGCCGGCGACCCGATCCCATTCACCGTCGGTGGCCGCACTGGCGTGGCCGGCGAGCGCGAGGCCGCCGGTGCCCAATACGGCGCCGGTGAAGGCGATCTTGGCGACGTTGACTGCTGAGCTGGGGGTCTTGCGATGCCGTCCACTCATGGGTGTAGAAGGTCCTCTCGTCCACGCCTACGAGGTCAGCTGTCGGGTTCGGGCTTGAGAGGTCGCCCGGCCTCGGCCTTTCGGCCTCGGCTTCACCCCAAGGAAACTCGTGCGATTGCACCCGTTCCCTGGTCCTTGTCTTCGGTGGACCGGTTGGGTCCCCCGCCTCCATCCCTGAGGTAGGTCTTGACCATGCCCAACGGATGGAGCTAGGCGTAACTGGGCATGGCGGGCCACGTTTGGGGTCTTGTGGCTTGAAAGAGGACCGTAACGGGTACAGCAGCACTCGTCACCTTCACCGGGTAGCGGCGTTTCGCCGCCCAGCAAATCTTGAGAGAACGTTAAAAGGGCAGTACGGGCTTACGTTTACCTAGGCAAATGCAACGGCGAACTGGGCGTGTGACACTTTGTGATCGTTTCGTGATGTGATGCATCTCACCCTTATCCGCCCGCGAACGGCGGTAACACATCGACGATCTGATGTGTTTGGAGCGGCGCGTGCACGTTCCGCACCGCGACCCCGTCGCACAGGAAAGAACACCGTTCGAGGACCACGGCCAACTTCTCGCCGCGCGCTCGGAGGGCGGCCAGCAGATCGGTGACCGTCGCTCCCGGTGCGACGGACACGGTCTCCATCTCGACTCCGGCGGCGGCCTTGGCTGCCGCGAAGTAGCGCACGGTGACGTCGATGGGGGGAGAGGTCACGGCTCAGCCGCCGATGGCGCTCATGGGGCGCTTGGGTTGCTCGAATCCCGGCTCGTTGATCCCGTGCCCGGCGGGCTTGGCCCACATCGCCGCCCGCCACGCCGCCTCGACCGCAGCGTCGTCGGCGCCGCGGCGCATCAGCCGCCGCAGGTCGGTCTCCTCGCTGGAGAACAGGCAGCTGCGCACCTGACCGTCGGCGGTGAGCCGGGTGCGGTCACACGCGCCGCAGAACGCGTCGGAGACCGACGCGATCACGCCGACCGTGCCCAGACCGCCGTCGACCCGCCACAGCTGGGCCGGGGCCGATCCGCGCGGCGCCGGGTCGGGCGTCAGGTCGAAGTGCCGCCGGAGCTCGCTGAGGATGCAGTCGGCGTCGAGCACGCCGTCACGCCGCCACTGGTGCCCGGCGTCCAGCGGCATCTGCTCGATGATGCGCAGCTGGAAGTCATGCTGCAGACAGAACCGCAGCAGTGCCACCGCGTCGTCGAGGCCGGTCACCGGGTCCAGCACGGCGTTGACCTTTACCGGGGTCAGGCCGGCCTCGGCGGCCGCGGCCAGACCATCGAGCACGTCACCCAGGCGGTCCCGCCGGGTGATGCGCGCGAAGCGCTGGGCGTCGACGGTGTCCAGCGAGACGTTCACCCGGTCGAGGCCGGCCGCCTTCAGGCTGGCGGCGCGACGGGCCAGCCCAACTCCGTTGGTGGTGATGGCGGTCGTCGGCCTGGGCCGCAGCGCGGTCGCCGCGGCGATGGCGCCCTCGAGGTTGCGCGACACCAGCGGCTCGCCGCCGGTGAAGCGGACGTTGGTGATGCCGAGGCGGGTGACGGCGATGGTGAGCAGCCGCTCGAGTTCGTCCGGTCGCAGCAGGTCGTCGCTCGGCAGCCAGTCCAGTCCCTCGGCCGGCATGCAGTACGTGCAGCGCAGGTTGCACCGGTCGGTGAGCGACACCCGCAGATCAGTGGCGGCCCTGCCGAACGTGTCGAGGAGCGGGCCGTCGGCGGGCATGCCCGCGGGGGACGTGGCCACCGGTCGCACCGACGGCACCCCCAGTGCGGTGACCGTCACGCGAAGACTCCCTGGCTGGTTGGAACGATCTGCTTGCCGAGTGGGAACAGCGACACGGGAATCAGTTTCAGGTTGGCGATCGCCAGCGGCAGCCCGATGATGGTCACGGCCATGGCGACTGCGGTGACGACGTGGCCGATCGCCAGCCAGATTCCGCAGAGGATCAACCAGATGACGTTGCCGACCAGCGCGCCCGGCCGTGCCCCCGGCTTGTCGACGACGGTCTGGCCGAACGGCCACAGCGCGTACACGCCGATCCGGAAGGCGGCGAAGCCGAAGGGAATGGTGACGATGAGGATGAAGCACAGGATGCCCGCCGCGAAGTACCCGAGCGCCAACCACAGGCCGCCGAAGATCAACCAGACGACGTTCAGGATTGGGCGCATGTCTCCTCCAGCTGTGGTCCCCAGCCTACCGACCGGCGTGCGGGCGGGGGTCGATCAGGTAGTGACCGCGGGCTGAATCGACGAGGGCGGACTTGTAGGATCATCGCATTCGGGTCCCTGCACCAGCGGGACGCGGTCATTGCGTCGAAATGTGAAACGAGCGGGTGAGACAGTGCCGACCGGCAAGGTGAAGTGGTACAGCGCCGAGAAGGGCTTCGGCTTCGTGTCCCAAGAGGAGGGCGAAGACGTCTACGTCGGGTCGTCGGCGCTGCCCGCCGGAGTGCAGGAACTCAAGGCGGGCCAGAAGGTCGAATTCGGCATCGCGGCCGGCCGACGGGGACCGCAGGCGTTGAGCCTCAAGGTGATCGAGCCGCCGCCGAGCGTGGTGCGAACCCGCCGGGAGGCCACCACCGTCGAGCACAAGCACACGCCCGACGAATTGCACGGCATGGTCGAGGACATGATCACGCTGCTCGAGGGCGCGGTGCAGCCCGAACTGCGCAAGGGCCGGTATCCCGACCGCAAGACCGCCCGCCGGATCTCCGAGGTCGTCAAGGCGGTCGCGCAGGAGCTCGACGCGTAGGTCCTCCGCGCCGAGTGTGAATCTCCCGACGTTTGCTCGACTCTTTCGTCGTCCAATTCCCAGTCGCGGTGTGCCGAGTCCGTTCGACGGTGAACAATGACCGGTGTGGCCTCTTACGTCGAAGCGGGCGAATTCAACCGCGACACCAAGTACATCGACACCCGCATCACCGCCGACGGCCGCGACGGCTACCCGGTCGAGCCGGGTCGCTACCGACTGGTCGTCGCCCGGGCCTGCCCGTGGGCCAACCGGGCGATCATCGTGCGGCGGCTCCTTGGCCTGGAGGACGTCCTGTCCATCGGCTTCTGCGGGCCGACGCACGACGAGCGCAGCTGGACCTTCGACCTCGACCCCGACGGCGTCGACCCGGTGCTGAAGATCCCGCGGCTGCAGGACGCCTACTTCGCGCGCATCCCGAACTACGAGAAGGGCATCACCGTGCCCGCCATCGTCGACGTGCCGACGGGCGCGGTGGTCACCAACGACTTCCCGCAGATGACCCTCGACCTGTCGACGGAGTGGACCGCGTACCACCGCGAGGGCGCGCCGCAGCTGTATCCCGAGCCGCTGCGCGCCGAGATCGACGAGGTGTCCCAGCGGATCTACACCGAGGTCAACAACGGGGTCTACCGCTGCGGCTTCGCCGGCTCGCAGTCTTCGTACGAGGCCGCCTACGACCGCTTGTTCACGGCGCTGGACTGGCTGTCGGACCGGCTTGCCGACCGGCGATACCTGGTCGGCGACACCATCACCGAGGCCGACGTGCGGCTGTTCACCACGCTGGCCCGCTTCGACCCCGTCTACCACGGCCACTTCAAGTGCAATCGGAGCAAGCTCGACGAGATGCCGGTGCTGTGGGCCTATGCGCGTGACCTGTTCCAGACGCCGGGTTTCGGGGACACCATCGACTTCGTGCAGATCAAGACGCACTACTACGTCGTGCACGCCGACATCAACCCGACCCAGGTGGTGCCCAAGGGTCCGGACCTGTCGAACTGGTTGACACCGCACGACCGAGAGGCTTTGGGCGGCAGGCCCTTTGGGGGTGGCACGCCACCCGGCCCGACGCGCGAGGGTGAACGCGTGCCGGCCGACCACTCGGCCGGCTAGGACCACACGGTGGCCACCGACCACTCGGCGTGCGGATACGGGATCTCGTTGTTCTGCTCGTCGCGAACCAGCGTGGGCAGTTGCACCGCGAGCCCGGTCAACCGGCCGCGGCGCGGGTCGACCGTCGCGATGGTGACCGCCAGCTTGCTGTTGGGCCGGAATTCGTCGACCGCGGGCGCGGCGCCGTCCTCGTAAGCCCGGATCAGGACCCACGGCGCCATGGCGATCGCCGGCGGCACCGATAGTTGCACGGGATCCCTTGCGGTGACGGTCAATTGGCCGATGGTCGCCGGGATGTCGCAGTTGGTGATGACGAAGACGTCGCAAAACCGGTATGGACCCACCCGCACCAGTTGGCCGTGGGAGTAGGCGCTGATCTCGGGGTGCTTGGGAGGCGGCGTCCGGCTCAGCTGCCACACCAGGACGCCGGTGGCGACGACCGCCGCGATCGTCACGGCCGCAAGGACGATGCCGACACGCTTCACTCCCGGACCGCCGACGCCGTGCCCCGGCTCTCCTGCTCGGCGAACACGGGCCGGTTGCCGCCGAGCCCGGGGATCAGTGAGTCGCCCCCGTTGCTCACCAACGTCTGGGCCAGGCCGAGGATCAGCACCGCGGTGATGGCGGTGAACCCCACCCACAGGTCGGTGTAGATCAGCACGCCGATCGCACCGCCCGCGACCCATGCCAGTTGCAGCAGCGACTCCGACCGGCCGAACGCCGACGCCCGGGACTGCTCGGGCAGATCGTCCTGCAGCGAGGCGTCGAGGGACGCCTTGGCGACCGCACTCGCCCCGGACGTGACGAGCGTCGCCAGGGCGGCCACGTACAGGCTCCCGAGGACGGCGGTCGCCAACGACATCACCGTCACCGCGGTCGCCGCACGCACCACGAGTCGCGAGGGGTTTCCCAGCTGCAGCCGCGCGGCGGTGAAGTTGCCGACGAAGTTGCCGATGCCCGCCGCGGCGCCGATGAGACCGAGGATGCGCAACTGCTCCCACCCGCTGGCGTCGTGCGACTTGGCGACGAACGCCGGGTACAGGAAGAGGAATCCCACCATCACCTTGATGGTGCAGTTGCCCCACAACGACGTGATGATGTTGCGGCCCAAGGGTTGTCGCGTCTTCATCGACGCGTCGGGTTCGGGAAAGCGGCTGAACTTCTCGGTGGGGCCGTGATAGCTCAGCGTGGTGGGCACCTCACCCTCGGTGACCTCGACCCACTTCGGGATGCGCATCGAGAGGAACGCCCCGACGACCGTCACGGCGACGCAGACGTACAGCGCGCCGGGCAGGTGGAACAGGCCGAACACGTACTCGACGCCCGCGGCGATCGCACCGCCGAGGATGGTGCCGCCGAGTAGGCCGAACATCGTCAGCCGGGAGTTCACCCGAACGAGGTCGATCGTGGGCGGCAGCACGCGCGGGGTGACCGCGCTGCGCAGCACGCTGAAGGACTTCGACAGCACCATCATCCCCAGCGCGCAGGGGTAGAGCACCCACGGCGGGAAGCTGCCAGTGGCGGGGTCGTAGTTGGCGATGAGGATGACGGCCAGCGCGGTGCGGACCGCGAACGACGTGGCGAGGGCGACGCGACGGCCGTGCTGCAGTCGGTCGATCGCGGGACCGATCAGCGGAGCGATGACGGCGAAGGGTGCGATGGTGATGAGGAGGTACAGCGCGACCTTGCCCTTGCTCTCCCCGGAGGCCGCCGCGAAGAACAGGGTGTTGGCCAGTGCGACGGCCATTGCGGAGTCGGCGGCGAAGTTCGCCATCACCGGATAGGTCAGCGCCGTCAGCCCCGACTTGTCCGCACCGTCGGCGGTGGCGGCCCTCTGAAACAACCCGTAGACCTTGGACCCCATCTCGCGGCTCCGGCCCGCGGCACCGCGCGGTCGGTCCGCCGACTCGCCGACGCCGCCGGGGATGGAGTCGCCGGCGCTGCGGCGGTCGGCGGCGCCGTGACTCTCCTCGATCGGGGGCAGCCACCGGTTGGCGCTCGTCGGCCGGCTGGACGGGCCGCTGGGGTAGTTCGCCATACCGGGATGTTCGCCGTGCGCAGCGCGGGGCGGTCGCGGCGGATGGTAGCGACGGTCTCGCGAGTCATCGGACCCCGCCGGGGGGTCTCGTCGCGGTCCGGTCACGTTTCGATTGTTCCCCATGCGATCGACCGTTGCCTGCAGGGCGGCCGGTGTGGCTTTGCTCCGGGGTAGTCAGGCAGTATTGGCGGCGATGGACAGCATGATCGAACCGGCCGAGCAGGCCGATCCCATGACCGAGCAAGCCGAGCCGTCGGCAGAAGTGGCCACCGTGCTGACGGGCTCTGTCGACGCTGCCCGCTCCGCGATCGTGGAGTTCGAGGGCGGTGACGCCGCCGAGGGTCTGGTCGGGGAGTACCTCGGGGTCGCCTTCGAGGGCTCGAGCGCAGCGACGCACCGCTTCCTGGCGATCATGCCCGGCTACCAGGGCTGGCAGTGGGCCGTCGTGGTGGCGGCCCATCCCGGTGCCGACCACGCCACCATCAGCGAGGTCGTGCTGGTGCCCGGCCCGACGGCGTTGCTCGCCCCGCAGTGGGTGCCGTGGCAGGACCGCGTCGAGCCGGGCGACTTGAGCCCCGGCGACCTGCTCGCCACCCCGGTCGATGACCCGCGGCTGGTGCCGGGCTACGTCTCCTCCGGTGACGAGGAGTTCGACGAACTCGCCGCCGAGATCGGACTGGGCCGACGCCAGGTGCTCAGCCGGTGGGGCCGGGTAGAGGCCGCGGAGCGCTGGCAGGAGGGCGAGTACGGGCCCGATTCGCCGATGGCCCGCGCGACCCGCAAGGTGTGCCGCGACTGCGGGTACTACGTCGCGCTCACCGGTTCGCTCGGCAGGCTGTTCGGGGTCTGCGCCAATGAGATGTCCGCCGATGGCCACGTCGTCTCGGGTGAGTACGGCTGCGGAGCGCATTCCGACACTCCTCAGCCGGCCGCCATCGGGTCACCGATGTTCGATCCGTTCGACGACGGCGTCCTCGAGCTGACTCAGCCCTTGGAAGGGTCAGGGGCCGCCGAAGCCGCCGAGACAGCGGACGCCGCGGACGCCGCGGACGCCGTGGAAGCCACCGAAGCCACCGAAGCCACCGAAACCACCGAAGCCACCGAAGCCGCCCCCGCCGACGAGCCCGTCGAAGCCCCCGCCGCCACCGATTGACCAGCGGTCACCGAAGGCCGCGCTGGGCGCCCCGGGAGCCGCGGCGCACGGCGCTGCGCTGCCACAGGAAGATCGACGTGCCCACCACGCCCACACCCAGGCCGGCGACGGTCACCGGACGCCAGTCGTGCAGGCCGGGGATCGTGAACGCCAGGACCACTGCCACCAGCCAGCCCGCCGCGATCACGTAGATGACGGGCCAGGGCGCGAGGAGGATGTCGGGCAACTCCGGGGCAGCCGGTGCGCCGTGGGCGTCCGGCGGTGGCGGTTCAGGTGGGGTCGCGTCCATTGCGCCTCAACCTAGTGGATTCCGGTAGCGCTATCGGTACTCTTTGCGTCGTGACCGACGCCGACGCCCGGCTGGCGAGCGACCTCTCGTTGGCCGTCGTCCGATTGGCGCGGCAGTTGCG
The DNA here is from genome assembly GCA_963846985.1 of uncultured Actinomycetota bacterium. GTDB lineage: Bacteria > Actinomycetota > Actinomycetes > Mycobacteriales > Mycobacteriaceae > Mycobacterium. The sequence goes on along the minus strand of CAWJYC010000007.1, from coordinate 60,118 downwards.
CTTCCGCCGGCCCGATTCGCCGGTGTCGTTGTCGCAGTTGTCCGCCATGGCCACGCTGGCCAAGGAGGGCCCGATCACGCCGGGTGCGCTGGCCCTGCGCGAGCGCGTCCGGCCGCCGTCGATGACGCGCGTCATCGCCTCGCTGGCCGAGTTGGGGTTGGTCGACCGTTGCGCGCACCCCGACGACGGCCGCCAGGTGTTGGTGTCGGTGTCGAGCGCGGGCCACGATCTGCTCGACGTCGAGCGCCGAGCCAGCCGGGAGTGGCTGCAGCAGCGGCTGGCCAGGCTGGCGCCGGAGCAACGCCGGACGCTCGCGGCGGCCGCCGATCTCATGTCGGCGATCGTGGAGGACGGCGACGCTTGAGCCGCCTTCACGGGGCGGATTGCGATGCGGGCGCGGGGATCAACGTCATCGACGTCGACGATCCCACCGACCCTCGGCTCGACGACTTCCGCGACCTCAACAGCATCGATCGCCGGCCGGACCTGCCCACTGGCAAGGGTCTGGTGATCGCCGAAGGGGTGCTGGTGGTGCAGCGCATGCTGGCCTCGCGCTTCGTGGCGAGGGCCTTCCTCGGCACCGAGCGCCGGCTCGGTGAGCTGGCCACCGATCTCACGACCACCGACGCGCCGTTCTACCGGGCGAGTGCCGACGTGATGGCCGAGGTGGTCGGGTTCCACCTCAACCGGGGGGTGCTCGCGGCGGCGCCGCGCCCACCCGAACTGTCGATGGCGGCGATGATCGCCGATGCCCGCACGATCGCGGTGCTCGAGGGCGTCAACGACCACGAGAACCTGGGCTCGGTGTTCCGCAATGCGGCGGGACTCGGCGTGGACGCGATCGTGTTCGGTCGGGGGTGCGCCGACCCGCTGTACCGTCGCGCGGTCCGCGTGTCGATGGGACACGCGCTGTTGGTGCCCTACGCCTGGGCCGACGACTGGCCGTCTGGTCTAGAGACACTGCGAGACAACGGTTTTCGGGTTCTGGCGATGACGCCCAGTCCGGCGGCGCAGACGCTGGCCGCGGCGATGGCGACGCTGACCGATGACCGGGTGGCGATCCTGGTCGGTGCCGAGGGGCCGGGTCTGAACGAGCACACGATGCGGGCCAGTGACGTCCGGGTGCGCATCCCGATGGCCAGGGGCACCGACTCGCTCAACGTCGCCACCGCTGCGGCACTGGCGTTCTACGAGCGGGCTAGGGTTCCGGAGGGCAGGAGCGGAACGACGGGGGAAGGGGAGTCAGCGTGACCGAGGATGCGACGCCGTGGGGGACCGGCCTGACGGTGGCCGCCTTCGTCGCCGCGGTGACCGCCGGGGCGATCATCGTCCTGAGCCTGGGCCTGACCCGCGTGCATCCCCTGCTGGCGGTTGGACTGAACCTCGTCGCCGTCGGCGGGCTGGCACCGACCGTCTGGGGGTGGCGCAGTCGCCCGGTCTGGCGCTGGTTCGTGCTCGGCAGCGGTGTCGGCGTCGCGGGGGGATGGCTCGCGCTCCTGGCGATGGCGCTGGGAACGCTGGTTGGATGAGGCCGGTCAGGGTTGAGTGCCCGAGCGCACCCCGAGCAGGACGTCTTCCCAGCCGGGGACTTCGGCCCGGCGCTTGCGGGCGCGGGGCTTGGGGGCTGGGGCCTGGGCCTTCTCCGGTTCGGGTGCGGGCGCGGCCGGCTCGGGGGCGGGCGGCGGCTCCGGCAGGGAGAGGTCCAGGGTGGGCACCGGCGCGACCGAGCGCAGCGGCGGCCGATCGAAATGCGGGTCGATGAGTTCGGCCGCGGCGTCGTCGAACGCCGTCGCCGTCCCGCCGTGAGCGCCGGGAGTGAAGCGGAAGTGCGCGACGTTGTCCGACCGGCCGGCCTTCCACGCGAGCTGCACGGTCCAGCGACCGTCCTCGTTGCGCCAGGCGTCCCACGAGGTGGCGTCGGGATCCAGACCACGCGCGACCAGTGCCGTCGTCACCGTCTCCAGCAGCGTCAGGACGGCGGGACCGTCGGCCAGCACCGGGTGCGCCGCGGTGGCGAGCTCCGCCGCGCGGGAGCGTTCGAGCAGTACGGGGTGGGCGAACCGCTCGACCCGGGCGGCGTCCTCGCCTGACGCGCCGGCAGCCACCTGCTCGACCGAGGCGCCCGCGCGGATCCTGGACTGAATCTCCTTGGGGCTCAACACGTTCGGTACCTCGGCATCGGCTTGGGTGGGCATGTCGGCACCGCTGAGGGCGGCGCGGAGGCGGTCGTCCGCACGGAGGATGAACTTCTCGGTACCCTCGGCCGTCTCGCAGATGATGCGCGTGCCGGTCCGACCGTCGTTGAAGTCGAGTCCGACGACCTTCAGTTCTCGCATGTGCGACCTCCTAGGGCAGCTCAGCGGTCACCCTACTTCGTTATCCGCCCGTAACCGCGCTGACACGCTGGCCCGGCTAGAGGCGCTCGACCACCCAGTCCACGCACGCCGTCAGGGCGCTCACGTCGTCGGGATCCACGGCCGGGAACATCGCCACCCGCAGCTGGTTGCGGCCCAGCTTTCGGTAGGGCTCGGTGTCGACGATGCCGTTGGCGCGAAGCGTCTTGGCCACCGTGGCGGCATCGACGTCGTCGCTGAAGTCGATCGTTCCCACCACCTGCGAGCGCAGAGCGGGATCGGTGACGAACGGGGTGGTGTAGCTGGTGGCCTCGGCCCAGGAGTAGAGCCGGCCCGACGAGTCCGCGGTGCGCTTGGTGGCCCAGTCGAGGCCGCCGTTGCCGTTGAGCCAGTCGAGCTGATCCGCCATCAGCACCAGCGTGCCGATCGCAGGCGTGTTGTACGTCTGGTTCTTCAGGCTGTTGTCGACCGCGATCGGCAGCGACAGGAAGTCGGGCACCCAGCGGCCGGAGGCCGCGATCTCGTCGACTCGCGCCAGGGCGGCGGGGCTCATGATCGCCAGCCACAGCCCACCGTCGGAGGCGAAGTTCTTCTGGGGCGCGAAGTAGTACGTGTCGGTGTCGGCGATGTCGACGGGCAACCCGCCGGCCGCCGACGTGGCGTCGATGACCACCAGGGCGTCGCCCGCCGGGCGCTCGATCGGCACCGCGACGCCGGTGGAGGTCTCGTTGTGCGCCCACGCCGTCACGTCGACCGACGGATCGGACTGCGGTTCCGGGGCGCTGCCGGGGTCGGCCTTGACGATGATCGGGTCCCCGACGAAGGGATTGGCCGCGACCGCGGAGGCGAACTTGGCGCTGAACTCACCGAAGGTGAGGTGCAGCGACCGCTTGTCGATGAGACCGAAGGCGGCGGCGTCCCAGAATGCGGTCGATCCGCCGTTGCCAAGGATGACCTCGTAGCCGTCCGGCACCGAGAAGAGCTGCCGAACGCCGTCCCTCACCCGACCGACCAGATTCTTGACTGGGGCCTGCCGGTGCGACGTGCCGAACAGGTGGCCGGCGTCTGCCAGTGCCTGCAACTGCTCGGGTCGGACCTTCGACGGCCCGGAGCCGAAGCGTCCGTCCGCGGGCTTGAGGTCGGCGGGAATCACGAGGTCGGCCATGGCGCCCCAGCTTAGTGAGGGCGCCCGCGGCGACGAGCGTGGGTCCTGCGCACGCCAAGCGGGCCGAAATCGTGCGCAAGGCCCACGGTCGGGCTGCCTACCGAATGGTCGCGCGAAGTGAGCCACGTCACATGTGATGTGGATTACCTGGTCAGCGCACAGCTGGCGATTTGCCCTGTTCAATTCCTGGGACCTCCGGTACCGTGTTGGACAACAAGCGCACCAATGTAAACCTCAGGGGAGGCTTGAAATGACTGTCAAAGATGCTCGGACGCGGACGATTCGCCGGTGGCGCAAGAACATGGAGGTCACCGACGACGCCGCCTACGTCGACACCCTCACCACGTTGTCCGAGGGCTCCGTGCGACGCAACTTCAACCCGTACACCGACATCGACTGGGACTCGCCGGAGTTCGAGGTGACCCCGGGCGACGAGCGCTGGATCCTGCCGGCCACCGACCCGATCGGCCAGCACGCCTGGTACCGGGCGCAGCCGACGGAACGCCAGATCGAGATCGGCATGTGGCGTCAGGCCAACGTCGCCAAGGTCGGATTGCACTTCGAGTCGATCCTGATCCGCGGTCTGATGGAGTACTCGTTCTGGACGCCCAACGGCTCGCCCGAGTACCGCTACTGCCTCCACGAGGCGGTCGAGGAGTGCAATCACACGCTGATGTTCCAGGAGATGGTCAACCGCATCGGCGCCGACGTTCCCGGCATGCCGCGGCTGCTGAAGTGGATCCAGCCGGTGATCCCGCTGGTCGCAGGCCCGATGCCCGTCCCGTTCTGGTTCGGCATCCTCGCCGGCGAGGAGCCGATCGACCACACGCAGAAGAACGTGCTGCGCGAGGGCAAGGCCCTGCACCCGATCATGGAACGCGTGATGGCGATCCACGTCGCCGAGGAGGCGCGGCACATCTCCTTTGCACACGAATATCTGCGCAAGCGCGTGCCGCTGCTGTCGCGGGCCAAGCGTTTCTGGTTGTCTTTGTACGTCCCGCTGACGATGCGAGTCCTGTGCTCGGCGATCATCGTTCCGCCGCGGGCTTTCTGGAAGGAATTCGACATCCCACGGTCGGTCCGCAAGGAGATCTTCTTCAAGTCACCCGAGTCGCGAAAGATGCTGCGGGACATGTTCGGCGACGTCCGGATGCTGTGCGCGGACACCGGTTTGATGAACCCGGTCGCCAAGTTGGTCTGGCGGCTCTGCCGGATCAACGGCGCGCCCAGCCGGTACCGCAGCGAGCCGCAACGCCAGCATCTGGTGTCGGTCGCGTAGGGGATCGGGCGACTCACGGCATGCCCCATGTGATCACTCAGTCCTGTTGCAGCGACGGGTCCTGCGTCTACGCCTGCCCGGTCAACTGCATCCATCCGTCCCCGGACGAGCCGGGATTCGCCACCGCCGAGATGCTCTACATCGACCCCGTGGCATGCGTGGACTGCGGCGCCTGCGTCGCGGCGTGCCCGGTCGGCGCCATCTCGCCGGACTCGAAGCTCGATCCGCTGCAACTTCCGTTCGTCGAACTCAACGCGGCGTTCTATCCGAAGCGCGAGGGAAAGCTGCCGCCGACCTCCAAACTGGCGCCGGTGCTGGAGGCACCCGTCGTGCACCGCCGGCCCGACGGACCGCTGCGGGTCGCCATCGTCGGCTCGGGTCCGGCGGCGATGTACGCCGCCGACGAGTTGCTGACGCAGACCGGGGTTCGGGTCAACGTCTTCGACAAGTTGCCGACGCCCTACGGACTGGTGCGCGCCGGGGTCGCACCCGATCACCAGACCACCAAGCGCGTCACCACGCTGTTCGACCGGGTGTCGCGACTGCGCGGATTTACGTTCTTCCTCAACGTCGAGGTCGGTAACCACGTCTCACTGGCCGACCTCGCCGAGCATCACCACGCGGTGTTGTACGCGGTCGGCACGCCCAACGACCGGCGCCTCGACATCGAGGGCATGGACCTTCCGGGTGCCGGCACCGCCACCGAGATGGTGGCCTGGATCAACGGCCATCCCGACTTCACCGACCTATCGGTCGACCTGAGCGCCGAGCGCGTCGTCGTGATCGGCAACGGCAACGTGGCGCTGGACGTCGCGCGAATCCTGACCACCGATCCCGACGACCTGGCCCGCACCGACGTCGCCGACGGCGCGCTGGCCGCCCTCCGCGAGTCCCGGGTTCGGGAAGTGGTGGTGGCCGCGCGGCGCGGTCCGGCGGCCTCCGCATTCACCCTCCCGGAGCTGATCGGGCTGACGAACACCCACGACGTGGTGCTGTCGGCCGAGGATCGCGACGCCGTGTCGCGGGACCTGGCGACGGAGTCCGATGCCCTGACCCGCAGCAAGCTGGAGGTCCTGGCCAAGCTGGGTGACGTGGAGGCGCCGATCAGCCGACCGCGAATCCGGTTGACATACAACCTGACTCCGCTGCGGCTGCTCGGCGGCCAGCGGGTGGAGGGGGTCGCCTTCACCGCGACCGGCACCGATCAGGTCGTGGAACTGCAGACCGGTCTGGTGCTGACGTCGATCGGCTACCGCGGCACGCCCGTTCGCGACCTCCCGTTCGACGAGAGGACGGCAGTGGTGCCCAACGAGGGCGGTCGGGTGCTCGGCGTGACCGGTGCGTACGTCGCCGGCTGGATCAAGCGCGGGCCCACGGGGTTCATCGGCACCAACAAGTCGTGTGCGGCGGAGACCGTGCGCAACCTCGTCGCTGACTACAACGACGGCCAACTGACCGATCCGCGAGCCGACCCCTCGGCGCTGGCCAAGCTCATTCGAGCCCGGCAGCCGGCCGTCGTCGACGCCGCAGGGTGGCGGGCGATCGACCGCGCAGAGATCGCCCGCGGCGGACCCGATCGGCCACGCGACAAGTTCACCGCCGTCCCCGACATGCTCGCGGCTGCCGCGACCGCGCCGACCCCCTCGCTGAGTCAGCGACTGCTCGCGGGCTTCCGGCGCTAGGACGTGCCCTGACCCATTGCCGCGGCGATCTCCTCGCGACTGACCTCCCGCATGGGTTGCCCGAGGGACCAGACGTGCCCGAACGGGTCGCGGAGTACCCCGTAGCGGTCGCCCCAGAACTGGTCTTCGAGCGGGGCGACGACGGTGGCGCCGGCGTCGACCGCACGCTGGAACTGGCTCTCGACGTCGGTGACGGTCAGGTGAATCGACACCGGGGTGCCGCCGAGTGACGTCGGGGTCATCGACTTGCCGTCGGTCATCTCCGGGAAGTCGTCGTTGAGCATCACGACCGAGCCGTTGATCCGCAGCGCCGCGTTGATGATCTTGCCGTCCGGCCGGGGCACCCGACCGAGCTCTTCGGCGCCGAACGCCCGCACGTAGAAGTCGATGGCTGCGGCGGCGTCGCCGACGATGAGGTAGGGGGAGACGGCGGGTGTTACGTCGATCGCCATGGGATGTCCTCTCGAGGTGGTGGGCTGCTTCATCGGGTAGACCGATCGCCGGCCGGATAATCGTCGCGAGTTCAGACATGCGTAGCGCACTACTCTAGGCCGCCACCGACGATCGGCGGATGCTGGTGACATGACCAAGATCAGTACGGGTGGGGCCGTCGAGGAGCTTCCGCTCGCGCCACGCAATCCGCTGCCGCTGCGCCAGCAGATGCGGGCGCTGCGGGACTTCCACACCGGTCCGGAGATCCTTCGCGACGCCGGCGGTCCGGTCACCCGGCTGAAGCTGGCCCCGTCGTGGCTGATACCGGACATCGTCGTGACCACGTCGCCCAAGGGCGCGCACGACGTCCTCGGCACGTCGGACGCCATCGTCGAACGCAACACGCTTCATCACGAGATGCGCGGCATGATCGGTGCCAACCTGTTCGTCGTGCCGCACGACGAGTGGCTGCCACGGCGCAGGTTGCTGCAGCCGTTGTTCACCAAGAAGCACGTCCGCGACTTCGGCGGCCCGATGTCCGAGGCGGCCGAGAGCATCACCGCCGGTTGGGGTTCCATCAGCGAAGTCGACCTCGACGTGCAGTGCCGCAAGCTGACCCTCCGGGCGCTCGGCCGCTCGGTGCTTGGCCTGGATCTCGACGACCAGGCCGATCGGATCGCCGAACCGCTGCAGGTGATGCTGACGTACGTCGCCGACCGCGGCGTCGCGCCGTTCCGGCTGCCCTCCTGGGTGTCCACTCCCGCCCGCAGGCGGGCAAGGGCGGCCAGCGCGGAACTGCGGGCGCTGGCTGCCGACGTGCTGGCGGCGTGCCGGAGCAACCCCGACGCCGACGCCCCGCTGGTGCGGGCGCTGATCGACGCGAGGGACCCGTCGACCGGCGAGTGCCTGCGCGACGAGGACATCCGCGACGAGCTGATCGTCTTCATGGGTGCGGGCCACGACACCACCGCCACCACCATGGCCTACGCGCTGTGGCAGCTCGGCAGGCGTCCCGACCTGCAGTACCGGCTCCGGGCGGAGGTCGACGCCATCGACGCGGATCGGCTGACCCCCGACGACCTCGGTCGGCTGCCGTACACCGTGCAGGTGCTGCACGAGGCACTGCGACTGTGTCCGCCGGGAGCGATGAACGCCCGGCTGACCATGCAGGACATCGAGGTCGACGGCTACCGCGTGGCTGCGGGCAGCCTCGTCGGCGTGGGCGTGTATGCGCTGCAACGAGATCCGCGATTGTGGGAACGGGCGACTGAGTTCGATCCCGACCGGTTCGACCCCGCGGTGGCCAAGGACATCGATCGGTGGCAGTACCTGCCGTTCGGGGCGGGTCCGCGGACGTGCGTTGGCGACCACTTCGCGATGCTGGAACTCGCGCTCGCCCTGGCGACCATCGTGCGCGACGTCGACATCGAATCGCTGGAGCCGGAGTTCCCCATGGCGACGCCGTTCACGACGGTAGCGGCCGCGCCGATCCGGGCCCGGGTGACCAGTCGTCGGGTCACACCACCGAGAAGCCGGCGGGAAGCCCGATCCGCCCGGTGAGTGCCAGCAGGATGGTGTCGCCCGAGCCGAGCGCCACCCCCACGCGCACGGCCAGCGCCGTTGCCTCTTCGAGAACGCTCGTGGGCACGGCGAATTCGAGGTCGGTTGCCCGGGCGATGTCGAGGCCGTGGACGGCCAGTTCCAACACCCGGGTGGGCAGGTAGCTGCTCAACCGGATGCCGAGGCCGCCGATCACCTCGATGAGTGGGTCCTCGACCTCGGCCAGTTCGGCGACGACGCGGTCGATCCAGACATCGATCGTTGCGGCGGGATCGGCACCGAGATCGCGGCCCGCTTGGCGACCGCGCTCGACGATCGCCTCCGCACCCGCATCGGTCGCGATGTCGCGGACGCGGAGGTAGTACTCGGCGGCGCTGGCCACGTCCTCGTGCGGCGCGGGCTGCCCGAGGTAGGTGCTGACGGTGATCAGTGAACGGGACGCGTGGCCCATCAGCGCGCGCACGTCCCAGTCACCGAGTCCTGGCTTGTTCCAAGCAGATTCGGGAATGGCGCGGACGAGTTCGGCGAACGCGCGGGCCGCCGCGAGGTAGGTGGCGGAGTTGGGCGCCACGGCTCACGCGGCCTTGATGAGGTCCCAGCCCTCGACGGATTCGGGGCTGCGCGGCGCCGGTCCGACGTAGATGGCCGCCGGGCGGACCAGCTTGCCGAGCCGCTTCTGTTCGAGGATGTGTGCGCACCATCCGGCGGTGCGACCGCACGTGAACATGGCGGGCATCATCTTCGGGGGAACGCCGGCGAAGTCCAGCATCACCGCGGCCCAGAACTCGACGTTGGTCTCGATCGCGCGGTCCGGGCGGCGCTCGCGCAGCTCGGCCAGCGCAGCCTGCTCCAGGGCGGCGGCTACCTGATACCGCGGTGCGTTCAACCGCTCGGCGGTCGCGCGCAGTACCCGGGCCCGTGGATCCTCGGCACGGTACACGCGGTGCCCGAAGCCCATCAGCTTGTCCTTGCGGTCGAGGATCGCCTTCACCACGGCGCGCGCGTCGTCGGACCGCTCGACCTCCTCGATCATCGGCAACACGCGGGCGGGGGCCCCGCCGTGAAGCGGGCCGCTCATCGCACCCACCGCACCCGACAGCGACGCCGCGACGTCGGCGCCGGTGGAGGCGATCACCCGCGCGGTGAAGGTCGATGCGTTCATGCCGTGCTCGGCGGCGGTCACCCAGTACGCGTCGATGGCCTCGACGTGCCGGGGATCGGGATCACCCTTCCACCGCGTCATGAAACGCTGTGTCACCGTGGCACATTCGTCGATGGTCCGCTGCGGCACCGCGGGCTGGTGGATGCCCCGGGCGGACTGCGCGACGTAGGACAGCGCCATCACCGAGGCGCGGGCCAGCTGGTTGCGGGCGGTGTCGTCGTCGATGTCGAGCAGCGGTTGGTATCCCCAGATCGGGGCGAGCATCGCCAGGCCGGCCTGCACGTCGACCCGGACGTCGCCGGTGTGGATCGGCAGCGGGAACGGTTCGGCGGGTGTCAAACCGCGGCCGAACGTTCCGTCGACCAGCAGTGACCACACGTCGCCGAAGGTGACGTGCTGGCTGACCAGGTCCTCGATGTCGACACCGCGGTAGCGCAGGGCGCCCCCGTCCTTGTCCGGCTCGGCGATCTGCGTGGTGAAGGCGACGACGCCTTCGAGCCCCTCGACGAAGCCCTCGGGAACGGTGGACGCGCTAGTCATGAGCAGATTCTCGCACTCGGGCCACCGTCGACGGCCTCCGGTCGGCAACCCGGCGAGGTACGGGTGGGCTGCTGATGGGCGTAGCGTCGCGACCGTGGTGTCGAAGGATGGGAGCACTGTGACCGCGGCCGACGGCGAGCACCTGGCACGCATGCGCGTCGAGTACGGCTCACCGGAGAAGGACGGCAGTCCCGACCTGGACGTGGACTGGCTGGCCGGCGGCTGGATCGCTCTGCTGAGAACGTGGTTGGCCGATGCCGAGCAGGCCGGCATCGTCGAGCCGAACGCCGTCGTGGTCGGCACCGTCGATGCCCAGGGAAGGCCCGATACCAGAACGGTGTTGTGCAAGGGCGTGGATCAGACGGGCATCACCTTCTACACCAATTACGACTCCGCCAAGGGGCAGCAGCTCGCCGCGACACCGTATGCGTCGGCGACCTTCCCGTGGTTCGCCCTCGGCCGCCAGGTGCACGTGCGCGGCGCCGTGACGAAGGTCGCGCCCGAGGTGACGGCGAACTATTGGAACAAGCGGCCCCGCGGCTCGCAGCTGGGGGCGTGGGCGTCGCGGCAGTCGAGTCCGATTGCCTCGCGCGACGCGCTGCGGCAGCAACTCGCGGACGTTACCGAGCGATTCGCTGACGTCGAGTCGGTACCCGTGCCCCCGCACTGGGGTGGCTACCTGATCGCGCCCGAGGTCGTCGAGTTCTGGCAGGGCCGAGAGAACCGGGTGCACAACCGAATTCGGGTGAGCGGCACGCTCGTCGAGCGACTGCAGCCCTGACGGTGGGGGGGTTCCTCGCCGACACCACACCGCTCAAGGCGCCGGACTTCCGCCGGCTGTGGCTGTCGGGAATCGTCACCGTCATCGGCGCCAACCTCACGATCTTCGCGGTGCCCGTCCAGCTGTACGCGCTGACCCAGAGCTCTGCCTACGTGGGCCTGTCCGGGCTGTTCGCGCTGGTGCCGCTGGTCGTCTTCGGGCTGTGGGGCGGTGCCTGGGCCGACGCGATGGACCGCAGGCTGTTGCTGATCATCGCCTCCGTCGGGCTGGCGGCGTCGTCGGTGCTGCTGTGGGTGCAGGCGGCGCTGGGGCTGAACAACGTGTGGGTGGTGCTGTGTCTGCTGTCGGTGCAGCAGGCGTTCTTCGCGATCAACAGCCCGACGCGGTCGGCCGCCATCCCGCGGATGGTGCCGCCGGACCAGCTGCCCGCGGCGAACTCGCTCAACATGACCGTCATGCAGTTCGGCGCGATCGTGGGGCCGCTGCTGGCCGGTGTGCTGCTGCACTTCGTCGACCTGTCGACGCTGTACGCGATCGACGCGCTGGCGTGCATCGCTCCGATCGTCGCGACCATCCAGTTGGCGAAGATGCCGCCGACCGGGACGGCCGAGGGCGCCGCGAAGTGGGGTTTCGGGGCGGTGTTCGACGGGTTCCGCTACCTCGCGGGCAACCGGGTGGTGCTGATGTCGTTCGTGGTCGACCTGATCGCGATGATCCTCGGCATGCCGCGCGCCCTCTTCCCGGAGATGGCGCACCAGAGCTTTGGCGGGCCGGTCGAGGGCGGCAGCGCCATGGCCTACCTGTCCGCAGCCATCGCGGTGGGGGCCGTCCTTGGCGGCGTGTTCTCCGGATGGCTGCCGCGGATCCGGCGCCAGGGCCTCGCGGTGGTGATCGCGATCGTCGTGTGGGGGTTGGCGATGGTCGGCTTCGGGCTGGCCGCCGGTGCCGCGAGCGGGCATGCCGGTGTCCTGCTGTGGATTGCGCTGGGCTTCCTGTCGATCGGCGGCGCGGCGGACATGGTGTCCTCGGCCTTCCGTTCGACGATCCTGCAGCAGGCCGCCTCCGACGATCTGCGCGGGCGACTGCAAGGGGTGTTCACCGTGGTCGTCGCCGGTGGTCCGCGGTTGGCCGACACGGTTCACGGAGCGTCGGCAGCCGTGGTCGGGACGACGGTGGCCGCGGCGGGCGGCGGGGCGCTCGTGGTGGTCGGGGTGACGGTCGCGGCGCTGCTGGTTCCGGCGTTCCTCCGGTACCGCGTCTGAGCCGACGGCGGCACCCTCCACGTGCAGCGGAGGGTTAACATCTTGTCGTGGCCGACGCACCGAACGAGTCGCCGGGCGTCCGTGAGCGCAAGAAACTCCGGACGCGTGCCGTTCTCATCGACGCCGCCGTGGAGCTGTGCCTGAAGCAGGGCTACGAGCAAACCACCGTCGAGCAGATCGCGGTGTCGGCCGACGTGTCGCCGCGGACGTTCAGCCGGTACTTCCCCACCAAGGACGCGGTGTTCCTCACCCTCATCGACGACTACGCCCACGAGGTGGCCATCGAACTGGAGACCGTCGATGCCGGCGTCGGTCCGCTCGAGGCGATGCGCCGGGCCCACGTGGCGGTGCTGACGCGCGTCGCGACGCGGCGGGTCGGCAGGCTGACCACCGACCGGATCATCCTGATGCTGCGCGTCATCAATGCCTCGGACACCTTGAAGCAGGCGGCGTTCGAGTTCCAGCACGACGTCACCCAGGTCGTGCTGGCCAAGCGGATGGGCGTCGACGTCCTCGACCGGCGGCGGCAGCTGGTGAACGCAATCTTCTCGGCCACGATCGTCGCCGCCTGCGGAGACCTCATCGCCGACACCGACACCGTCCGGCTGGGACCGATGATCATGGTTCATCGGCTGAACGAGGCGTTCGCCCACGTGGCGTCGATGTCCGGTGAGCTGCAGTGCCCGCCCGCCGGCGCGGAGTACGAGCCGGTCTATGGCTGACCGATCCGGCGCTTCGCGAGGGCCAACCCCCCGCAAGCGCACCAAACCGATAGCGACTACCTTCCACTAGTGACGGACAGGTTCGATCCGGTCGCCAACCGTAGAAGGGGTTAACGTGCCCGAAGACTCCAGTTCTCGCCACGATTCGGACGAGGTCGCCACCCTCCGCTACCCGGGGGGCGAGATCGACCTGGAGATCGTGAAGGCGACGGAGGGATCCGACGGCATCGCACTGGGGTCGCTGCTGGCGAAGACCGGGTACACCACGTTCGACGGCGGGTTCGTCAACACCTCGTCGACCAAGAGTTCCATCTGCTACATCGACGGCGACGCCGGCATTCTGCGCTACCGCGGCTACCCGATCGAGCAGCTGGCGGAGAAGTCGACCTTCATCGAGGTCAGCTACCTGTTGATCTACGGCGAACTGCCCACCGCCGATCAGCTGGAGAAGTTCACCACGCAGATCCAGCGGCACACCCTGCTGCACGAGGACCTGAAGCGGTTCTTCGACGGCTTCCCCCGCAACGCCCACCCGATGCCCGTGCTGTCGAGCGCGGTCAACGCGCTGTCGGCGTACTACCCGGACTCGGTCGATCCGCTGGACAAGGAGCAGGTCGAGCTCTCCACGATCCGGCTGCTGGCCAAGCTGCCCACCATCGCGGCCTACGCGTACAAGAAGTCGGTCGGCCAGCCGTTCCTCTACCCGGACAACTCGCTCACCCTGGTGGAGAACTTCCTGCGGATGACGTTCGGCTTCCCCGCCGAACCCTACGAGGTCGATCCCGAGATCGTCCGCGCGCTGGATCTCCTGCTGATCCTGCACGCCGACCACGAGCAGAACTGCTCCACCTCGACGGTCCGGTTGGTGGGTTCGTCGCAGGCCAACCTCTTCACGTCGGTGTCCGGCGGCATCAACGCGCTGTGGGGTCCACTGCACGGCGGCGCCAACCAGGCCGTCTTGGAGATGCTGCAGAACATCCGGGACAGCGGCGGCGACGTGCAGGAGTTCGTCCGCAAGGTGAAGAACCGCGAAGAGGGCGTGAAGCTCATGGGCTTCGGTCACCGCGTCTACAAGAACTACGACCCGCGCGCCCGCATCGTCAAGGAGCAGGCGGACAAGATCCTCGCCAAGCTTGGCGTGCAGGACGAGCTGCTGGACATCGCCAAGTCGCTCGAAGAGGTGGCGCTGACCGACGACTTCTTCGTCGAGCGCAAGCTCTACCCGAACGTCGACTTCTACACCGGCGTGATCTACCGGGCGATGGGCTTCCCGACGCGCATGTTCACGGTGCTGTTCGCGCTCGGCCGGCTGCCCGGCTGGATCGCGCACTGGCGGGAGATGCACGATTCGCCGAGCAAGATCGGGCGCCCCCGCCAGATCTACACCGGCTACACCGAACGGGACTACGCCGACATGGACGGCCGCTAGTGACGCGTTGGTGACTCGTGCGCCAGATGTTTTGCAAAGGTAAAGGTTGTAGGTTCACAATGGTTGTGTGAACACAACTGACGGTGTCATCGACCTGACGCCCCGGCGCAAGGCCATCATCCTGGTGTCCTGCTGTCTGAGCCTGCTGATCGTGTCGATGGACGCGACGATCGTCAACGTCGCCATTCCCAGCATCCGCACCGATCTGCACGCGTCGCCGTCGCAGCTGCAGTGGGTGGTCGACGTCTACACCCTGGTGCTCGCGTCGCTGCTGATGCTCTCCGGTGCGACGGGGGACCGGTTCGGCCGGCGCCGGGTGTTCCAGATCGGCCTGGTGGTGTTCGCGATCGGATCGCTGCTCTGCAGCCTGGCGCCCAACATCGAGACGCTGATCATCGCCCGCCTGCTGCAGGCCGTGGGTGGCTCGATGCTCAATCCCGTTGCGCTGTCGATCATCTCGCAGGTCTTCACCGGTCGTGTCGAGCGGGCGCGGGCATTGGGATTCTGGGGCGCGGTCGTCGGCATCTCGATGGCGGTGGGCCCGATCGTCGGCGGGCTGCTGATCGAGCTGATCAGTTGGCGCGCGGTGTTCTGGATCAACCTGCCGATCTGCGCGGCCGCCATCGTGCTGACCGCGATCTTCGTGCCGGAGACCAAGTCGACGACCATGCGGAACATCGATCCCGTCGGCCAGGCACTCGCGGTGACGTTCCTCTTCGGCGTGGTCTTCACCCTGATCGAGGGCCCCGGACAGGGCTGGACCAATCCCCGCGTCGTCGCGGTCGCAGTGGTCGCGGTGATCGCGTTCCTGGCGTTCCTGCGCTACGAGTCCCGGCGTGAGGACCCCTTCATCGACTTGCGGTTCTTCCGCAGCGTCCCCTTCGCAGGTGCCACCCTGACGGCGATCTGCGCGTTCTCGGGCTGGGGCGCCTTCCTGTTCATGATGTCGCTGTACCTGCAAGGTGAGCGAGGCTACTCAGCGATGCACACCGGCCTGATCTACGCGCCGATTGCCATTGGCGCACTGGTCTTCTCACCGATCTCCGGCCGAATGGTGGGGCGCTTCGGCGCCCGACCGTCGCTGCTGGCGGCCGGGGTGCTGATCACCATCGCCTCGGTGCTGCTGACGTTCCTGACCAACACCACGCCGGTGTGGGGACTATTGGTGATCTTCGCCGTGTTCGGCATCGGCTTCTCGATGGTCAACGCGCCGATCACCAACGCGGCGGTCAGCGGAATGCCGCTCGACCGGGCGGGCGCGGCGTCGGCGGTCACGTCGACCAGTCGCCAGATCGGCGTGAGCATCGGCGTGGCGCTCTGCGGGTCGGTCGCCGGCTCGGCGCTCACGCAGTCGGGTGCCGACTTCGCCGCCTCCGCGCGGCCGCTGTGGTTCACCAGCATCGGCATTGGCGTGGTCATCACGGTCCTCGGCTTCCTGTCGACCACCCCACGGGCGATGCAGTCCGCCGAACGCCTGGCGCCGCTGATCGCGGGCGCCGGCGCGCCGAAGGTCGACGCCAATGTCGGCTGATCCGGCCGCCGATCAGGTGTGGCGCGCCATGGCCGCGGTGGTGTTCGACAACCGCGACGCGTGGAAGCGCAGCGTCATCGAGACCACCGGACTTCCGTTCAGTCGCGTCCGGGTGCTGCGCAGGCTCGCCAAGCGGCCGATGACCGCCAAGGAGATCGCTGCGGCCGCGACGATGGATGCACCGGCCACCAGTGTTGCCGTCAACGACCTGGAGGACCGCGGTCTGGTTGTCCGCCAAGCGGATCCGAACAACCGGCGATGCAAGGTGATCTCGCTGACCGACGAGGGCCGACGCATGGTCGCGAGCATCGAGGGCGTCGACGATCCCGCGCCGCAACCGTTCGCCGCTCTGAGCCAGGAGGAACTGCGCAGCCTCGAGGACATCCTCGAGAAGCTGACAGCCGGCTGACTCAGTTCAGGTAACCCTCGACTTCGCCCTCGGGCCGGACGTTGGCCTGATCGGGGTCCTGCCCCGTCTCACGAAGCGCCCGCCGCTGCCGCAGCAGATCCCAGCACTGATCGAGTTGGACCTCGAGACTGCGGAGCCGGCGATGCTCCTCGGTCTCGTCGATCTGGTGATCCTGGAGCTTGGCGCGCAGGTCCTTCTCCTCGGCAACCAGCTCGTTCACGTGGGCGAGAATGTCGGCGTCTTTGATCGGGTCCGTAGCCACCACCCCAGTCTGCCCGACGCCCGGATGAGCCGACTACCGTATGGGCCGTGGCCACTAAACCCGAGATCGAATTCCCCGACGGCCCGGCGCCAGCCGAACTCGTGATCTCCGACGTCGTCGTCGGCGACGGCGCCGAGGCGGTGCCCGGCGGCACGGTGACCGTGCACTACGTCGGCGTGGAGTACGACACCGGCGAGGAGTTCGACAGTTCCTGGAACCGCAACGAGTCGATCGAGTTTCCGTTGCGTGGCCTCATCGAGGGCTGGCAGGACGGAATCCCGGGGATGCGCGTCGGCGGCCGCCGCAAGCTCGTCATCCCGCCCGCCAAGGCCTACGGGCCGGCCGGCTCGGGGCACCGGCTGTCGGGCAAGACGTTGATCTTCGTGATCGACCTGCTCGATGCTC
This sequence comes from uncultured Actinomycetota bacterium, assembly GCA_963846985.1. Lineage (GTDB taxonomy): Bacteria > Actinomycetota > Actinomycetes > Mycobacteriales > Mycobacteriaceae > Mycobacterium. The sequence goes on along the minus strand of CAWJYC010000007.1, from coordinate 43,143 downwards.
GCTGAGTGCGCGCCGCTCTCGTCGCCGTCCTCACCCTCCTGCTGCTGACCGGCTGCGGGGCGTCCGACGGTCCCCGTGACGCCGCGACCACTGCGCCGTCGGTTCCGGCGACCACCACGTCGACCGCCAAGGCCGGTCCGCCGGTGGGCTCCCTGTCGATCGTGCGTACGGCCAACGGCTTCACCGTCACCGGTGAGGTACCCGACCAGGCGCTCAAGGCGTCGCTGCCCGACACCCTGCGCCAGGCCCTGCCCGGCGCCAAGATCGTCGACGACCTGACCGTCAAGCCCGGAGTGACGGCCCCCGAGTTCGCCGGCCTGGGCGCGCTGTTCGGCGCGGCGGTCGACGTCGACGGGTTCGGCGTGCACCTCGCCAGCGGGACCGCGACGCTGAACGGCACGACGGGCGCCGCCGATGCGAAGTCCGCCCTCGAGACGGCGGTGAAGGCGACCTGGCCCGGCGTCGTCGTCGTCGACCAGATCGGGACGGCTTTGGGTTCGGGCTCGGGCTCGGGCTCGGGATCGGGCTCGGGCGACTGTGCCACCGTGCGGGCCGACGTCGCCGGACTGCTGAAGACGCCGATCACCTTCGCCACCGACCGGTCGGCCCTGGCGCCGGACGCCCAACGCCTGGTCACCCAGATCGCAGACCGAGTCAAGGGGTGCCGGGGCGTCAAGCTCACCGTCGTCGGCTATACCGACGCCACCGGCGGCGACGCCATCAACGTCCCCTTGAGTGCGAGCCGCGCCAAGAGCGTTGCGGATCAAATCGTCTCGGCCGGCGTGGCCGCAGCCGAGGTCACCGCCCGAGGGGCGGGTGCCGCCAATCCAGTGGCGGGCAACGACACGGCGCAGGGCCGCGCCCAGAACCGCCGGGTCGAGATCAGCGTCGGCTAGGACGGGCCGGGTAACCGCAGGAGCAGGCGGGCGCCGCCGAGCGGGCTCTCTGCCAAAGTGGCCGTCCCGCCGTGCAATTCGGCCTGCTGCGCGACCAGCGCCAAGCCCAGCCCCGACCCCGAGTGCGAGGCGGTCGATCCACGCGAGAACCGCTCGAAGACCACGCTGCGCTCCTCCTCGGGAATGCCCACGCCGTCATCGTCGATCGCGATCTCCACGCCCGCCCGGGAACTGACCGCCGACAGCTGGATTCGAGTGGCGCCGCCGTGCTTGACGGCGTTGGCGATCGCGTTGTCCACGGCCAGCCGCAGGCCGGCTGGCAGGCCCACGATGATCACCGTCGGCGCGGGCACCAATGACACGTCGAGTTCGGGATAGACGCGCATCGCGTCGTGGGCGGCCCGGTCGAGCAACTCGGTGATGTCGACCGGTGAGTGATCGTCGGACGTCGAGAGTTCGCCCTGGGCAAGGCGTTCGATCGCCCACAGCGTCGACTCGATGCGCGTCTGCGTCCGGATGACGTCGCTGAGTACCTCCTTGCGCTGATCCTCCGCGAGGTCGAGGGTGGCGAGCACTTCCAGGTTGGTGCGCATCGCGGTGAGCGGGGTGCGCAGCTCGTGCGACGTCACGGCGGCGAAGTCGCGCGACGACACCAGCGCCGCCTTGGTGCGGTCCTGCTCCTGCCAGATGCGTTGCACCATCCCGTTGACGGCGTCGGCGATCTCCACCGCCTCGGTGGCGCCGCGAACGTCGATGTCGGGTGCCGCGCCGCCCACGTCGATGGCGCGGGTCTGCTGCGCCAGGCGCTTGAGCGGTCGCACCGCGAACGCGGCGAGCAACCAGCCCGCCACTGCCGCCGCCCCGATCGCGAACGAGCAGATGATGATCACCCGCCGGTGAAGGTTGTTGGTGTCGGCGATCGTGGCGTCGTACGTGGCGCCGACCGCCGCCGTCATCTGTCCCTGGGGGCTGTCGATCTCAACGGTGCGGACGCGATAGCGCACGCCGTCGATGGTGGTGTCGGCGTAGCCGGCGGGCAGCTCCGGCAGCGTGACGTCGGAGTTGGACGTCACCTGTCCGTCCTGCCGGCGAACCGTGATGATCGCGTCCTGGTCGTTCGGTGACTTGGGAATCTGGTCCAGCCCGCGGGGCAGGAAGGGGATCGCGAAGCCAGCAGCTTCGTCGAGTCGACGGTCGAGGCGTTCCTTGCGGTCGTTGGTGATGCCGATCCACACGATGGCGCCGACGATGCCGACGACGATCGCGGCGGCAATGGCGGTCGCGAACGCCACGCGGGTCCGCAGCGACGGTGTCCGTCGGAAGACCCGCGCCAGGATGTTCACTCTCCTACTGCTGCCTGTTCTTCGCGCAAGCGCTCATCACTGCTGCCTGAGCACGAATCCCACGCCCCGGACCGTGTGCAGCAGTCGGGGTGCGCCACCCGCCTCGAGCTTGCGGCGCAGGTAGCCGATGAACACGTCGACGACGTTCGTGTCGGCGGCGAAGTCGTAACCCCACACCAGCTCCAGCAGCTGGGCCCGCGACAGCACGGCCGTCTTGTGTTCGGCGAGCACCGCCAACAGGTCGAACTCCCGCTTGGTCAGGTCGACGTCGGCGCCGTTGACGCGGGCCCGCCGGCCGGGAATGTCGACCTCGAGCGGGCCGACGGCGATGGTCTCCGACGAGAAGGTCGCCGTCGCACCGCGGCGGCGCAGCAGGGCCTTCACCCTGGCGACCAGTTCCGCCAGGACGAACGGCTTGACCAGGTAGTCGTCGGCGCCCGCCTCCAGACCGGCGACCCGGTCGTCGACCGAACTGCGGGCCGACAGCACGCAGACCGGCACGTCGTTGTCCATGGCGCGCAGCGCGGTGACCACGCTGACGCCGTCGAGCACCGGCATGTTGATGTCGAGCACGATCGCGTCGGGCCGGGTCTCGGTCGCGCTGCGCAGCGCCTCCGCGCCGTCGACGGCCGTGCTGACGTCGAAGCCCGAGAGTCTCAGCCCCCGTTCCAGGGACGCGAGCACGTCGGGATCGTCGTCCACCACCAGAACTCGTGGGGGCGCGGTCCCGCTGACTCCCGTGTCCATGAGGTCATCTTGCCTGATGGCTCATCGTTGGTGCGGTAGGCGCGTGGCGTGGAGCGAGACACGGCCGCAGCATATTTACGCGTTGGCAAGGCCAATGAGCCCTGGTGGGTGCTAGCTTCAACTCTCGTGCAGCCGAACGGCCCCCGCCTGATCGTCGAACCCGACGATGGCCTGGACCCGGTGCTCGAATTCATCGCCTCGGCGCAGACGTCGCTACTGATCAAGCAATTCACGCTGACCGACGAATCCCTCATCGACGCGGTCATCGAGCGCAAGCGCGCGGGCGTCGACGTCCGGGCCATGCTCAACGCGGCGCGCTCCGGTGGTGACCGCGCGAACGACGAGACCTTCGAGCGGTTCTCGGCTGCGGGCATCGACGTCACGTGGGCCAATCCGAGGTTCTATGTCACCCACGAGAAGTCGATGGTGGTCGACGAGAAGTTCGCCCTGGTGGCGACCTTCAACATGTGTTCGAAGTACTTCACCGCGACCAGGGACTACGGCGTCATCGTCGACGATCCGGTTCAGGTGACGCAGATCGTCGAGGTGTTCAACGCCGACTGGAATCACGACGACTGGGTGCCGTCGGTGTATCGCGGTCTGCTGTGGAGCAATTCGAACTCGCGGTTCCACATGGCCCGTTTCATCGACACCGCCACGCACCGCATCGACGTCCAGCACCCCAAGTTCGTGGACGCGGTCATCACCGACCACCTCGCCGCCGCCGTCGGCCGCGGCGTGAAGGTGCACGTGCTCTGCGGTGGGCGCCACGGCATCAGCGAGACCGACGTGCTCGACACCTTCGCATCGCTGCGGACACTGCGTCGGTTCGGCGCCAAGGTGCACAAGCAGAAGAACCTGCGGGTCCACGCCAAGCTCTTGATCGTCGACGACGAGCGGGCGCTCGTCGGATCGATGAACATCGACCGCAGCGCCTTCGATCTGCGGCGCGAACTGGGGATCACGGTGGACGCCCCCGCCGTGGTCGCGCGGCTCAAGGAGGTCTTCGAGTCGGATTGGGAGCTGTCGCATCCCTATTCGCCACCCGATCCGCTCGACCCCTCGACCCATCACGAGGACGACTTCCCGCACGATCCCGAACTCGTCCACGAGTGACCGAGCCCCCGCAGCCGACACAGCAGCCGGCGAAGGTTGGGCTGGTCGAGCTGGGGTTGACGTTCAACCACATCGCGCTGGCATCGTTCGGAGGTGGGTTGTCGGCGTGGTCGCGCGAGGTGATCGTCGTCGAGAAGCAGTGGATGGGCGAGGCGGAGTTCCTCTCCGCCATGACCATGTGCCGCATCCTGCCCGGCGCCAACCAGGTCAACATGGCCGTCTTCACGGGCACCAAGCTGCGGGCGGTGCCGGGAGCCATCGCCGCGGTCGTCGGCCTGTGCCTGATGCCCCTGGCCATCGTGCTGGTGCTGGCCTTCCTCTACTTCACCTTCAAGGAGGTGCCCGCGGTCAAGGGCGTGCTGCACGGCGCCTCCGCGGCGGCCGTCGCCCTGACGTTGGCCATGGTGATCAAGACCGGCAAGACGTGCCTCACGGGGCTGGTCCCGATCGGGCTGTTCGCGCTGGCGTTCGTGCTCAACGGCGTGCTGCGGTGGCCGCTGCTCGGCGTTCTGGGAGTCGTCGCGCCGCTGGCCTTGATCTGGGCGTGGCCCCGGGGGGCTCCGGAGACGGCCGCGACATGAGCACCTACCTCCAACTCATCGCGCTCTTCGGGTCGTTGTCGCTGATGTCGATCGGCGGTGGCAATGCCGTGCTGCCCGACATGCATCTACGGGCCGTCCACCAGCATCACTGGCTCAGCGACACCCAGTTCGCCGACCTGTTCTCCATCTCGCAGACGGCGCCCGGGCCGAGCATCCTGATCGTCGGCATGATCGGGTACGCCGCGGGTTTGCCGGTCGGCGGAGTCCTCGGTGGCGTCGTCGGTGGTGTGGTCGCGACCGCGGCGATGGTGCTCCCGGCGGCGTCCCTGGTGTACGCCATCACGCTGTTCTGGCAGAAGGCCGAGCAGTCCAGGTGGCGGATCGCGGTGGAGAAGGGGTTCGCGCCGCTGACGGTCGGCTTGATCCTGGCGTCGTCGCTGGTGATGAGTCGCGCAGCCGACCACGGCTGGCGGGCGTACCTCCTGACCGCGGTGTGCACGGTGATCTTCGTCCGCACCAAGCTCAACCCGCTGCTCGTCGTCGCGGCCGCCGGCGTGATCGGCTATTTCGGCATCGTCTGACGGCGCCGTATGAATCGGCCGTCCGACGTCGGCGGTCGGTTCCTGGCCACCGGTGGAATTCGCTCCTAGGTGCGACCATCCGCACCATGGTCGTGGCTATTGGTCCGATCGCTCCGGTCGCGACCACGGCGTAGAACTGGGTGGAGAGACGCTCGCGATCTTGGCATCACGGGCGTGGTCCTGCGAGGCATCAGCCGGTATCGCGACCGCAGCGCAGAAAATGGGTATAGCAGCACGAACGGACTCGTCCCGCGGGACACCGACACGCGGGAGTGAATTGACCTCACCATTTGTTGAGGTTTTACGGTGATTACATGAGCATGGAGATGGTGGCCAGCCGGGCCCTCTACCGGCAGCGACACGCGCGCGGCGGTGATCTGCGCGCGCTGGCGAACCGTGCCCTGCTGAAGCGAATCTGGCGATTCTCGGCCCGCCACCACCGCCGGCTCGGCACCTTCGTCGCGGTCAGCGTCGTCGGTGCGCTGCTGGCCGTGTCGACTCCGGTGCTCGCGGGCCGGGTCGTCGACGCCATCGTGCACGGCGGAGCGCCGGGCACCGTGGTGCTCATCGCGTCGATCATCGCGGTCGTCGCGCTCGCGGAGACCGGCGTCGGGCTGCTGACCCGCTGGCTGTCGTCGACCATCGGCGAGGGCCTCATCCTGGACCTGCGGACCGCCGTCTTCGACCACGTGCAACGGATGCCGGTGGCGTTCTTCACCAGGACCAGGACCGGTGCGCTGGTCAGCCGTCTCGGCAACGACGTGATCGGAGCGCAGCGGGCATTCTCCGACACGCTGTCCGGCGTGGTGTCCAACATCGTCACCCTGGCCCTGACGCTGGGCGTGATGCTCAGCATCTCCTGGCAGATCACCGTCCTGTCGCTGGTGCTGACGCCGCTGTTCCTGCTGCCCGCCCGCCGGATCGGCCGGACCATGGCGGCGCTGAGCCGCGAGAGCGCGATCTACAACGCGACGATGAACACCCAGATGATCGAGCGGTTCTCGGCGCCCGGCGCCACGCTGGTCAAGCTGTTCGGCGACCCGTCGCGGGAATCCGACGAGTTCGCGTCGCGCGCGAGCCGGGTCCGCGACATCGGCGTCAAGACCTCGATGCTGCAGGCCACGTTCATGAACTCGCTGACTCTGATGTCGGCGCTGGCGCTGGCGCTGGTGTACGGCCTTGGCGGCGTGCTGGCGATCGGCGGCCACCTGCAGGCGGGCGCAATCGTGTCGTTGGCCTTGCTGCTGACCCGGCTCTACGCGCCGCTGACGGCGCTGGCCAACGCCCACGTCGAGGTCGCCAGTGCCCTGGTCAGCTTCGAGCGGGTCTTCGAGGTCCTCGACCTGGTGCCGCTGATCGAGGAGAAGGCCGACGCCGTCGCCATCCCCGACGGTCCGGTCGGCGTGCAATTCGACGATGTGCGCTTCGCCTATCCGTCGGCGGACAAGGTGTCGCTGGCGTCTCTCGAGGAGGTCGCCGTCCTGGACGACCGCGGGGGAGACGAAGTGCTGCATGGCATTTCGTTCACGGCGGAGCCTGGCCAGATGATCGCACTGGTCGGCTCGTCGGGCGCGGGCAAGTCCACGATGGCCTCGCTGGTGGCCCGGCTGTACGACGTCGATTCCGGCTCGGTCCGGTTGGCCGGCACCGACGTGCGCGACGTGACGTTCGCATCGCTGAAGGAGACCGTCGGCGTCGTCACGCAGGACGGTCACCTCTTCCACGAGTCGATCCGCGCCAACCTGGCGCTGGCCGCGCCGGACGCGTCCGACGACGACCTATGGGACGCACTGCGCCGCGCGCGGCTCGCCGACGTGGTGGCCGACATGCCCGACGGCCTGGACACCGTGGTCGGCGAGCGCGGATACCGGCTCTCGGGCGGCCAGCGGCAACGCCTGACCATCGCCCGCCTGCTGCTGGGCACCTCTCGCGTCGTCGTCCTCGACGAGGCCACCGCATCGCTGGACTCGGAGTCCGAGGCGGCGGTGCAGCAGGCGCTCGCCGAAGCCCTGGAGGGTCGGACGTCGATCGTCATCGCGCACCGGCTGTCCACCATCCGGGCTGCCGATCTGATCCTCGTCATCGAGGATGGACGAATCGTCGAGCGAGGCACCCACGCGCGTCTGCTCCAGCGGCGCGGCCGCTACACCGAGCTCTACGAAACGCAATTCGGCGAGGACAGGCCCAAGGTGGTGGCGTGACGGGACTCCGCTCGGCTCCGGCGATTGCCAGGCCGCCGCGGCGCATCCGGTCGTCGTCGGATCTGCTGCGCCTGTTGCCGTACCTCAAGCCCTACCGGGTGCGCTGGATCTCGATGTTCGTCGCATCGCTCGTCAGCCTCGGCGCGACGGTCGCCATTCCGCTGATGACCAAGTCGGTGATCGACGGACCCGTCCGGCATCAGGACCAGCAGCGGCTGTGGGTGCTGGGCGGTGCGGCCACCGCGCTGCTCGTCTCGGAGGCCCTGCTGTGGTTCGTCCGGCGTTGGCTGGTCAGCCGGGCCACCATGGGCGTCGAGGCCGACATCCGCAAGGACCTCTACGCGCCGGCTGCAGATTCTGCCCATGTCGTTCCACGGCAACTGGCAGTCCGGCCAGTTGCTGTCGCGAGTGATGAACGACCTCAGCACCATTCGCCAGTTCCTGTCGTTCGGCCTGCTCTTCCTGGTGCTCAACATCATTCAGATCGTGGTCGTGACGGGCATCCTGCTGGCGATGTACTGGCCGCTCGGCGTCGTCGTGGTGGCGTCGATCCTGCCGATCACCGCGACGGTGCTGCACTTCCAGCGGCAGTTCACCCGGCTGTCGCGCGCCGCCCAGGACCAGGGTGGCAACGTTGCCACGCACGTCGAGGAGCAGGCGCTCGGGCTGCGGGTGGTCAAGGCGTTCGGGCGTGAGGAGTACGCCTACAACCGGTTCGACGAACGCGCGACGGCGCTCTACGACACCGAGGTGTCGAAGGTGTCGGTGTCGGCGAGGTTCTGGACGCTGCTCGAGGCCATCCCCAGCGTCAGCCTGATCGTGGTGCTGGGCCTCGGCGCGTACGCCGCCGGCCACGGCCTGGTCACCATGGGCACGCTGGTCGCGTTCATCACGATGATGCTGTCGCTGGTGTGGCCGATCGCCTCGCTGGGATTCCTGCTGTCGATGACGCAGGAGTCGATGACGGCCGCGAATCGGGTGGCTGAGATCTTCGATGCGCCGCGCGGCATCGCCGACGGCCCGGTCGACGAGGCGCCGCGCGGCGGCCGACTCGAACTGGTCGACGTCGGGTTCCGCTTCGCCGACGGCGAGCCGGACGATTGGGCACTGCGGCACGTGAACCTGACCATCGAGCCGGGTGAGACCGTCGCGCTCGTCGGCGCCACCGGCTCGGGCAAGACCGTGCTCACCACCCTGCTGTCGCGGCTCTACGACGTCACCGAGGGAGCGGTCCGCATCGACGGCCGCGACATCCGCGAGCTGTCGCTGCCCGCGCTGCGCGCCGCGGTCGCCACGGCGTTCGAGGATCCGACGCTGTTCTCGATGTCGGTCGCCGAGAACCTCCGGCTCGGCAGGCCCGAGGCGACCGAGGAGCAGCTCGCCGAAGCGGTCGAGGTGGCTGCCGCCCAATTCGTGTACGACCTGCCGTTCGGCCTCGACACCCGCATCGGCGAACAGGGCATGAGCCTGTCCGGCGGTCAGCGGCAACGACTTTCACTCGCCCGCGCGCTGCTGGCCAACCCGTCGATCCTCGTGCTCGACGACACGCTGTCCGCGCTCGACGTGCACACCGAGGCCATCGTCACCGAGGCGTTGCGCCGGGTGCTGACGTCGGTGACGGGCCTCGTCGTCGCCAACCGGGCGTCGACGGTGCTCCTCGCGGACCGCGTCGCGCTCTTGGAGGAGGGGACGATCACCCGCGTCGGCACCCACGCCGAACTATTGGCCGACGCGCCGATGTACCGCTACCTGCTGGCCGCCGACGACGAACTCGACGACGGCGCCGAGCGGACGTGCGACTGGGAGGACGAGGAGGAGCGCACCCGGTTGGAGCACGAGTACCGCGATCCGGAACGGGAGCGCGAGCGGGCGTTCGTCGCGTATGAGGGGGAGTCTCGATGACTGTCACCGACTGGCGCGGTAAGGAAGTCACCGCGCAGGACGAGAACCTGCCGATCGACGAGTCGGTGTCGCGTCGCCGCGAGGCCCGCACGCTGCTCGGCAATCTGCTGCGCCCGTACGCCAAGGTCGTTGCGCTGCTGGCGTTCGTCGTCGTCGCGGAGAACGCGGCGAGGCTGTCGGTGCCGCTGCTGGTGCAACGCGGCATCGACCACGGCATCCCCCCGATCGTCGCAGGCGGGTCGGCCCGCGAACTCCTCCTCATCGTCGCCGCGCTGGCGGGCGTCGTGCTGGTCCAGGCCAGCAGCCGGATGTTCTTCCTCCGGCGGTCGGGCCGAATCGGTCAGAAGGTGCTACTCGAGTTGCGCCGCAGGATCTTTCGGCACTTCCAGCGCCTCGACGTGGCATTCCACGATCGATACACCTCGGGTCGCGTGGTCGCCAGGTCGACCAACGACGTCGAAGCCATCCAAGACATGTTGCAGACCGGCTTCGACGGGCTCATCACCGCAATCCTGACCCTGCTCGGGACGTCGGTCCTGCTGATCGTGCTCGACGTCGACCTCGGCCTGATGTGCCTGGGCGCGTTCCCGGTGCTGATCCTGCTGGTGTGGTGGTTTCGCCGGGAGTCGTCGAAGACCTACAAGCTGGTTCGCGAGAGCGCGGCCCTGGTCATCGTGCAGTTCGTCGAGACGATGACGGGGATCAAGGCGGTGCAGGCCTACCGCCGCGAACCGCGAAACCAGGAGATCTTCGAAAGCGTCGCCGACCAATACCGGTCGATCAACGAACGCGCGTTCAAGCTGCTCGCCGTCTTCATGCCGGGCGTGCGACTGGTCGGCAACATCACCACCGGCCTGGTCCTGGTCTACGGCGGGTACCGGGTGCTGCACGGAGAGATGACGATCGGCACGCTGACGGCCTTCCTGCTGTATCTGCGCATCTTCTTCGAACCGATGCAGGAGATCTCGCAGTTCTTCAACACCTTTCAGTCCGCCGCCGCGGCGTTGGAGAAGATCGCCGGTGTCCTCGCCACCCAGCCGACGATAGAGGATCCGCCCAAGCCCGTGGAGCTACCCGAGGTCGGTGGTGCCGTCAGCTTCCGCGACGTCGAATTCTCCTACGTGCCAGGACGTCCCGTGCTGCCAGACGTCAACCTGGACGTGCCCGCGGGTCAGACCGTGGCGCTGGTCGGCACCACGGGCGCGGGCAAGACCACCATCGCCAAGCTGATCGCCCGGTTCTACGACCCCACGGCCGGCGCCGTCACCCTCGACGGGGTCGACCTCCGCGACGTGGGGCAGGCCGACCTACGCCGCCACGTCGTGATGGTGACGCAGGAGAACTTCATGTTCGAGGGCACCGTCGCCGACAACATCCGGTTCGGCCGGCCCGACGCCACCGACGACGAGGTGCGGGCCGCCGCGGTCGCGGTCGGTGCCGACCGCTTCATCTCCTCGCTCGTCGAGGGGTACGACACCGACGTCGCCAAGCGCGGCGGCCGGTTGTCGGCCGGGCAGCGGCAGCTCATCGCCTTCGCCCGCGCCTTCCTCGCCGACCCCGCGGTGCTGATCCTCGACGAGGCGACGTCCTCACTCGACGTGCCCAGCGAGCGGTTGGTGCAGCGGGCGCTGGCCACCGTGCTGGCCGACCGGACGGCGTTGGTGATCGCGCACCGCTTGTCGACGGTGCAGATCGCCGACCGGGTGCTGGTGCTCGACCACGGCCGCATCGTGGAGGACGGTCCGCCCGAAGCCCTGATCCGCAGCGACGGCAGGTACGCCGCGCTGCACCGGGCCTGGGTCGACTCGCTGGCCTGAGCGCTTCCGGTGGCAGCGATGCCGTCGCGGTGACACAGTTGAGCGGTGCCCGCCCACCGCGCCACCATCCTCGGACGGCGGGTCTGCGCGGTGCTGGCGGCGAGTTCGGCGGTGCTGCACGCGCTGATGGTCGTCGATGCGGGCAGCCTGGCGGTGGTGGGCCTGATCGTCGGCATGGCCGTCGCCTGCCTCTACTGCGCCAGGGAGCTGTGGACCGCCGGATCACTGCGCGTCTGGTGCCTGGTCGCCGTGATGAGTCTCGGCATGGTGGCCGTGCACTGGTCGATGCCGGGGCATCACCACGGTCGGGCGGCGGCGATCGGTCCGGCCACCTCGTCATCGGGAATGTCATCGGGGATGCCGTCGACGCTGATGGTCGTCGCGACCACCATCTCGATCGGCGAGGCGGTCATCGCCACCGCGGTGCTGTGGACTCAGACGCGCAGCAGGGCCTCGAGCTTCTCGCTGGCGGCGCGCAGGCGCGGCGCGATCTGAGTCAGCACGTCCCGGGCGTCGGCGTCGCCGGCCTGCATGTGGCTGGCAGCGTTCAAGCGGGAGGCGTTGAGCCAGGACATCAGCTCGGGATCGTCGAACCAGCGCAACTGGTTGTGGTTGAACTCGATGGTCATCGTGATCCAGTCGAGCGGCTTCGTCGGGTGCGGCACCGGTCGGCTGTAGTCGTTCTTGGTGTCGTCGTCGATCGGCATCGCCTCGATCCGGGCGGTGACGGCGGCGCTGAAGGCGGGCTGGCACGTCCGTACCGATTGCAGCGTGATGCGGCCGGGCGCGAACACCGGGGTCGGCTCTCGCGTCCCGATGCCATCGCCGGTGCAGTCGACGTGCAGTGCCGACGGATCGGTCTCGATCGTGCCGTCCTCGAGCACGATCCGCCCCGGTTCGAGTGCGACGACGTGACCCATCCGGACGACGTCGTCGATGGTCCGCAGCCGTTCGAGTTCGCCGCGGGACACGATGGCGCAGCGGTACATCGACGGCTGCACCGACTCGTCGATGCGCAGCAGCACACCCCTGTCGTGCAGCCGGGCGAAGAGGTCGTCGACGGACTCGGCGGCGTTGATCGACCGCCACTGGGCGGAGAAGTCCGCCAGCACCCGCCGGGCGAACAGCGGCCCCGGCTGGACGGCGGCACGGTCCATCAGCCACGAGTCGCGCGGCTTGATCCACGTCAGCCGCTCGGCCGGGATGCCGTGCCGCAGCAGCCACAGGCAGGAGTCCATCGAGGTCTTGCCGCCGCCCACGATGACGTAGCGGTCGTGCCGTGGTTGACGCGGCAAGCCGTTCGGCGGGATGCAGGCCACCCCGGCCGCGACCTCGTACGGCGGCGGTCGCATCGATGGCGCGACCACGCTGAGGTAGGTGGCGTCAACGAGCCGACGGCCGACCTCTACGCGGTGGTCCTCACCGCCGAGGGTGCGAAACGTGTTGTCGCACAAATACTCACTCATCGGGTAGTACGACACCCGTCCGCTGGGCAGCAGGTGCTGGCGCATCACGTCGTCGTAGTACGCGCAGACCTCGCTGCCGGCCGCGAGTTCGTAGAAGCCCTCGTTCCATCCGCTGGCGTCGATGGAATCGCTGCCCAGCCGCCGCGAGTTGACGCCGTAGTACGCCGACGGCTGGTGCAGCCGGACGTAGGGGTAGGCGTTGATCCAGTGTCCGCCGGGCTGGTCGTTGCGGTCGACGAGCACGACGGTGGCGTCGGTCTCGGTGATCAGGGTGTCGACGAAGGCCATGCCCATGGCGCCCGCACCGATCACCAGGTAGTCGGCCTCGATCGTCTTCACGCGAGAAGTGCTTCGAGCTTCGTGTTGACCGTGCGCAGCCGTTCGGCCAAGGGCGCCATGGCTTCTGGCGTCGGCGCCATCCCGATGCTGAGGTGGCTCGTCACGTTGAGGCGGGCGGCGTCGAGCCACGCCAGCATCTCGGCGTCCTCGAACCACCGCAGTTGGTTGTCGTTGAAGGCGACGGTCATGCTCAGCCAGTCGAGCGGCACCGCGGGGTGGGGTACCGGACGGCAGTAGGAGTTCTTCGTCGCGTCACCGTCCTTGGTGACCTCGACGTGCCCGATGACGGCCGCGCTGAACGCCGGCTGACAGCTGCGCACGGGTTGCAGCGTGATCCGTCCCGGCGCGAAGACGTCGACGGGAGGACGCTTGCCGAGACCGTCGCCGGTGCAGTCGACGTAGAGCGCCGCCGGGTCGACGTCGACGGTGCCGTCGGCGAGGGTGATCCGGCCGGGCTCGATCGCCAGGACGTGACCCATCCGAACGACGTCGTCGATCAGCTTCAGCTGCGCGAGTTCGGGTTTCGACACGATCGCGCAGCGGTACATGGTGGGCTCGACGGTGTCGTCGATGCGAAGCAGGCACCCCGCCGCGGCCAACCTCGCGAAGAGGTCCTCGATCGACTCGGCCTTGATGGACGCCCGCATCTGCGCGGCGAAGTCGGCGACGACCTGCCGGGCGAACGTCATCCCCGGCTGAATCGCCGCCCGGTCCAGGAGCCACGAGTCGCGGGGTCTGATCCACGTCAGGCGGTCCGGCGCGATGCCGTGTCGCAGCAGCCACAGGCAACTGTCGAAGGCCGTCTTTCCCGCTCCGACGATCACGTACCGGTCGCGGGCCGCTTGTTTGGGCAGCCCGTTCGGTGGGATGCAGTCGACGCCGGGAGCGACGTCGTAGGCCGGCGGCCGCATCGACGGAACCACCACGCCGAGGTAGGTGGCGTCCACGACGGCTTTCCGCACGTGCACCTCGACCTCATCGCCCGGCAGGGTCCGGATCCGGCCGTCGCCGAGATACTCGCTCATGGGGAAGTACGACACCCGGCCGCTGGGCAGTAGCTGCTGGCGCATCACGGCGTCGAAGTAGGAGCAGATCTCGGCGCTGCCCGCCAACTCGAAGAAGCCGGCATTGAGACCGTTGGCGTCGATGGTGTCGTTTCCCAGCGGCCGCGAGTTGACGCCGTAGTACGCCGACGGCTGGTGCAGTCGGACGAAGGGATAGGCGGTCAGCCAGTGGCCGCCGGGCTGGTCGTTGCGGTCGACGATGACGACGGTGGCGTCGGACTCGGTGATCACGGTGTCGACGAACGCCATTCCCATGGCACCCGCGCCGATCACCAGGTAGTCGGCTTCGATCATCTGCATCCGGCATCCTTCCCTCGATGCCAGCGTAGGGGTACCGCTGAGCGAGTAGCTCTGCGCAGGTTGTTCGAGGGCGCGACCGTGGTCAGCGGTAGACCAGGCCGGAGAGCCGGGCCGCCAACGCCTGCCTCGCGCGCGGCATGCGATCGACGATGTGCAGCAGCGTGTTTCGCGCGGGGCGCAGAACCCGGGGCAACGTGGCGAGCCTGGTCAGCCGGTCGGTGAGCGCGACGACCTGCAGCGCGATGGGACGTCGAGTCGCGCCGTAGGCGTCGAGCAGTGCGTCGGGGCGACCGTCCAGCACCCCGGCCAACGCATCGGCCAGCACGACGGCATCCTGAATGCCAAGGTTCATGCCCTGCCCGCCGGCCGGGCTGTGAACGTGGGCGGCATCGCCGGCGAGCAGGATGCGGCCCGAGCGGTACGTGTCGGCCACGCGGTGGTGAATCCGGAACCGGGAACCCCAGGTGATGCTCGTCACGGTGATACCGCCGGGCCCACGAGCGTCGAGGATCCGTTGGACGAACTCGACCGACGGCACCTCTGGCGCGTCGTCGACGGGGGCGACGATTCGGAAGTCGCCGTTGGGCAGCGGAGCGACGACGGTCAGGCCGCCGCTGGCCCAGAACAGGCGGACCTCGTCGGTCGGTGCGTCGCCGCTGAGCCGAGCGTCGGCGAGCACGAAGGAATCCTCGTAGGCACCACCGGAGAAGCCGATGCCGGCCTGCGTGCGCACGGAGCTGTGCATGCCGTCGGCGCCGACGAGGAAGCGGGCGCGAACGGTGTCGCCGTCGTCGAAGGTTGCAGTGACGCCCGTGGCGCCGGGCGTGATGGTCGCGAGCGTCTTGGGCCGGACGACATCGCCGCCGAGTTCGCGGACGCGGTCGAGTAGCAGTCGCTCGGTCGTGGACTGCGGGACCAGGAGGGTGAAGGGGTACGCGGTCGCCAGACCGCTGAAGTCGATGGAGAGCAGTTCCCGCGCGCCGTCCCTGATGGCGAATCGGGGCGCTTCGATGCCCTCCTTGACCAGTCGACGCGTGACGTCGATTTCCTCGAGTACCTCCAGCGTGCGGGAATTGACACCGGCAGCCCGCGACGTGTTCGCCCCCTGCGCCTGCCGGTCGACCAGGACGACGCGGCGGCCCTTCGCCAGCAGCGCCGCGGCCAGGGTCAGTCCGGTGGGGCCGGCTCCCACGATCAGTACGTCGGTGTCGTGCACGGTTCTCTCCTCGAACGATGAATGCCAACGCGTGTTGACTTTCACCAGCGTGCGCGCCAGATACGCAGAAGTCAACACCTGTTGGCCTACACTCGTGGGCATGGGAACGAAGGCGGATCAGACGAAGGCCGCCATCCTGGCCGCGGCCAGCAGCCGGTTCGCCGAATCGGGCTACGAGGCCGCCACCATCAGGGCCATCGCCGCCGACGCCAACATCGATCCGTCGATGGTGATGCGCTACTTCGGCACCAAGGATCAGCTGTTCGCCGCGGCGGCCGAATTCGACCTGCGGCTGCCCGATCTGTCCGACGTCGGTCCCGATGGTCTTGGCCCCGCGCTCGTGTCGCACTTCCTGGCGCGATGGGAGGACGACGATGCCCTGGTGGTCTTGTTGCGGTCCGCCACCACCAATGCCGATGCCGCGCAACGCATGACCGATATCTTCGCGGGCCAGCTGCTCCCCGCGATCTCGAAGTTCGTGCCCGATGACGTACCCCGACGGGCCGGTCTCATCGCCACCCAGGTCTTGGGAATGGCCCTGTGCCGCTTCGTCCTACGGCTCCCGCCCGTCGTCGACTTGAGCAGGGATGAGCTGATCGAGTGGCTCGGGCCCACCCTGCAACGCTATGCGATCGGCTGATCCGGTTCTGACCGCCGATGGTCGAGTTCCGATTCAGCATCGCGGCGGGCGCGGTCCTGCGCGCGGGTGGTTCTGCGGCGGGGCATCTTCAGTCCGGCGGTGTGCCGGGTGGCACCCGGGCGCTGTCGACAGTCGCGGTCGGTGCGCTCAGTTCGGGAACAGCAGCCGGCTGCCCGGGGTGGTGCATGACATCGCGTCGCGACCTAACATTGCCGGGTGAGTTTCGTCGTTCCCCCACTTGACCGCCCCAGAAGTCTTCAGCAGGTGGTGTCGACGGCAGAGGCCGTCGAGGTTGGCGGCGGCGGTCGGTCCGTAGGGCCACGGAATCGTGTGGTCGACGTCGCAGCGGGTGGCGGGTTCCCGGCAGCCGGGGAAGCGGCACGTCTGGTCGCGGCAGCGGATGAAGTCGGCCAGCTTCTTGGAGGGTCGGTAGCGAGGTTCGGGTGGGGCGAGCCCGGGATGGACGATCGGGGTGAGGGTGGCGCCGAGGGCGGCGCGGCGGGCGATCGCTCCGGGGAGGCATTCGCCCCTTTCATCGCCGCGGGCCGGATGCGCTGCCGATCCGCTTGCGGGGGTATGCTTCGTCGCGGCATTCGCACGGTGGTCGACGTGGGGGCAAGGTGTCGCCGTCGAGCTGTGGCACTCGCGGTGCGCCCTGACGGCGCTCTTGAACGCGCTCGGAGCCGACGGTCCGCGGAGATCGATCGCGCTCACCGCCCGTTCGTCGAGTGTGGGCGCGATCGCGGATGCGCTTCCTCAGATGGGCGTCGGACGTGCGTCGACGGGTCCGGCCGAGGAATGTCCTGGTACGCGATGCCGTGACCGCGACTCCGTCGACGCTGGCTGCGAGTCGGTGGTGCACTCTCGATGACGCAGAGGCACGCCAGCCGGTCGGCGCCGTGCCAGACGCCGATGGCGTCGGCGCGGCGTTGATCCGGTGCGCGGTCATCGGGGCAGACGGTGTCGGCCAGCGCGGCAGACTCGGGCGTCGAAGGCCGTGGCGTCGTGGGCGAAGAGGGTGGCGAACACCGTGGCCATGCCGCTGCCGTCCTCGTGGGACGTGACCGACCGGCGCGCTTGCGCCGTTCTGGGACGCGGTTCACCCGTGAGGTCGACCCTGACGTCGAGGCTGATGAAGCGCTCTCCTCCGCCACCGACATCGGTCCCCACCCGAGCAGCGCGTCCGCTAGGGCGGTGTCCAGCGCGCGCGGGCGTCGGGTCATGCGGGCACCCGGTGACGATGCTCGCACCTGCCGCGTGCCATCGTTGACGTGCAAGAAGACTCCATTGCGGTCAGTGTCGTGCAACCGCGACCAGGAATGGTGGGAGCCGTATACCTACGGTGTAGGTCCTTGCCGGTGACTACGTGAAACGACCGGTGACGAGTTGCTCGCGGCACCATTGTCTCGAATGCGCTGGCGCGTCGGCGGCGTAGCAGTGCGCCGTTCACCGTGGCACCGCGACCGGCGTGGGCCCGCCCGCTCCACCCGCGACCACCGTCCACCGCTCCGCGCCGGAGACGCCGGCCGTGCGCCACCAAGGAGTCGACATGCTCGAATCTACGCCGGCCACCCGACGCGAGACAGACGTGCAACGCCACTCGTGGATGAGTAACGACGTGCGCCCGACGCACGCCGACGAATACGTTACTGGCGCAGGCTCACTCGCGTCGCTCAGGCTTCGATCTCGCCGGCGATCCGGCGTTCGATCCCCGCGCGGGTGACAGCCGGCAGCACGATCAGACCGTCGAGCTCCCGCTGCGCCTTCGAGTAGGCGTTGCGGCGCTCATCGGGGGTGGCGGCGGCATCGGATGCCACCCGCAGCAGACGCTGGGCGCGTTCCAGCCGCTCCTGCGCCTCGGTCGAGAAGTCGCTGCGGCGGCGACGGACCGCTTCGGCTTCGGCGACGTTGAAGGCCGTCACGTAGTCGTGCACGGCGTCGCGGTAATCGAGTTGGGCGGCGCGGTCACCGCTCAGTTCGTCGGCACTAGCGGGCCTGAGTAGATCGGCGCGGCTGCGCGCCCGGTGGAACTCTGCCGTGAGTGGATCGCGCATGTCGGTCATCAGGGGGAAGTCGAGCAGCTTGGCGACGTCCATCTCGTAGTCGAGCCACCGGGCATCCGTGCTGTCGTGCCGCTCCAACGTCTTGGTCAGCTCGCGCCGAGCCGCCACCTCGTCGACCTTGCCTCGCCCGGACGCCTCCGCGACCGCGATCTTGGTCTGCTGCTTGATTCGGTACCGCTCGAGTCGGCGCTCGGCGCGCCGCTCGTTGGCCGCGGCGACGGCCCTGACGCCGCCGCCGATCACCCCGCCGAGCGGGAAGATCAGCCACCAGAAGTTTCCGGCGAAGTGCAGTACCGAGTCCACCGTTCCCAGGATGCCATCGCCGCTCGGCTTCGTCAGAAGCCGAGTCGCTTCAGCTGCGCGGAGTCCTTCCGTCCGCTCCGACGATGTGGTTGGCCAGCGTCGCCAGATCGGGTGAGCGCAGCCCCGGCCAGCCGTGCAGCAGTTGCCGCCACGGGGCCGGCACCGCCGAGGCGCCGTAGGTGGCGCCGAGCAGGCCGCCGGCGATGGCCGCGACGGTGTCGGTGTCGTCGCCCGCCCGTACCGCGGCGTCGAGTCCGCGGGTCAGGTGCGTCGTCCCGCGAGCCGTCGGCCGGTCAGCGTAGATCGCCGACCAGGCAGCCTGCAGCGCGGCCACCACCCAGCCGTTGTTGGGGATGTCCGCCGGCCGGGACGCTTCGGCTACGTCGAGTCGGTCGGACCAGATCTCCCGTCGCTGCGGCTCGAGATGCCGCATGCCGACGCGTACGTCGGTCTCACCGGTCAGAACGGCGTGCCGGATGGCGCAACACCACAGCGCGCAGGCGTCGCCCGCGTCGGTGTCGTAGTGCGTCAGCGCGCTGATCTGCGCGGGCGGCGTCCACCATCGCCCCGCTCGTCGGCGAGGTAGGCAAGGGCAACCGGGGCGGTGCGCATCAGTGCGCCGTTGCCCGCCGTGCGGCCCGTGCGTTCGTGATGCGCGCGGGAGGCGACCAATGCCGTTGCCGCCCAACCGTCTTCGCCGTTGGTCCGGTCGAGGACACTGCGCGTCTGGATTCCGACGTCCTTGGCCGTCCTCGACCAGCCGTACCACCGCTCGACGATGGCGTCCTGCGCGGATCGCTCGCGAAGGTCGACACCCGTTGCGGCGACCTCCGCGATCGCGATCGCCATCGAGGTGTCGTCGGTCCATTCGCCGGCCGTCCAGCCGAAGCTGCCGCCACCGATCATCGACACGTCCATCTCCGGTCCTCGCGGCGGCTGGAATTCATATGGCGCGCCGAGTGCGTCGCCCGCCGCCGTGGCCAGCAGGACGCCGCTCGCCCGGTCCAGCTGAGCCGCCGTCAGCGTCATGTCTGCCTCCTCAGGACCATTGTGCGGGGGGCGGGGTAGTACGAGCCGCTACGAGGGCAGGCCGATGGTGCGGTACCGCCGCAACCGCCTTGCCAGCCGCTCTTCGGCCGGCACTGCCCGCAGGGCCGCCAGTTCGGTCGCGATGGTGGCCGAGAGTCGTCCAGTGAAGTCCAGCGGTGAGTCCGCAGCGTCGCGCCGCTCGGGCACGATCGCGTCGACGATGCCGTTGCGCACCAGGTCGGCCGACCGAATGCCTTGTGCCGCAGCCAGTTCCGGGGCGTGGTCAACGTCGCGAAAGACGATGGCGCTGGCGCCCTCCGGTGGCAGCGGCGCGAGCCAGCCGTGCAGGGCGGCCAGCACCCGGTCGGCCGGCACCATCGCCAGCGCCGGGCCGCCGCTGCCCTGGCCGAGCAGCACCGAGACCGTCGGAGTGTCCAGCGTGACCAGCTGGGCCAGGCACCTGGCGATCTCACTGGCCAGTCCGCCCTCCTCGGCCTCCGCCGACAAAGCCGGGCCGGGGGTGTCGATGACGAGCACCAACGGCAGCCGCAGGCCCGCGGCCAGACCCATGCCGCGGCGCGCCTCACGCAGCGCCTGTGGGCCCGCGAGCCCGCCGCCGACGCCGCGCTGCTGCCCGACGACGACCGCGGGCTGACCCCCGAAACGGGCCAGGGCCAGCAGCGTCGTCGCCGCCTCGCCCTGCCCGCTTCGCTCCTGCCCTCCGGAACCCGACAGCAGGACGCGTTCGGTGGTGCCGTGCCTCAGCAGGTAGCCGATGCCCGGGCGGTCGGGCCGCCGGGAGGCCTCCACCGAATCCCACGCGGGCACGTCGGCGATGGCCTCCCACTCCGGCGCCGCCGGCGGCCGCCCCGGCTCGTCCGACAGCACCCGCAGCGCGCGGTCCAGCGTCGAGCGAAGCAGCTCGACGGGGACGACGCCGTCGATGACCCCGTGCCGGTGCAGGTTCTCCGCGGTCTGGATGCCGGTCGGGAACGGCTCGCCGTAGAGGTGCTCGTACACCCGCGGCCCGAGGAAGCCGATCAGCGCGCCGGGTTCGGCGGCGGTGACGTGACCCAGCGAGCCCCAGGACGCGAACACCCCGCCCGTCGTGGGATGCCGCAGATAGACCAGGTAGGGCAGGTGCGCCTGCTTGTGCAACTCGACGGCCGCGGCGATCTTGACCATCTGCAGGAAGGCGACCGTGCCCTCCTGCATCCGGGTGCCGCCCGAACTGGGGGAGGCGACCAAGGGGAGCCGCTCGGCCGTCGCCCGTTCCACCGCCGTCGTGATGCGCTCGGCAGCGGCGACGCCGATCGACCCGGCGAGGAAGTCGAACTCGCTGGCAACCACTGCCACGCGGCGGCCGAACACCGTGCCCTCGCCGGTCAGCACGGATTCGTCGAGTCCGGTGTCGGCTCTGGCCCGCGCCAGTTCCTGGCGGTAGCGGTCGTCGGCGCCGACGTCGAGGGGGGCGTGGTCCCAGCTGCGAAACGACCCCTCGTCGAGGACGGCGTCCCGTAGCGTCACTGCGCCGATCCGGCTCACACGGCAAGGCTATCGGGACGGTCGTTAGGGTGAAGCCATGATCGGAGTTACCCACGAGGGTCACGTCTTGACCCTGGAGATGCAGCGTCCCGAGCGGCGCAATGCCCTCAACAGCGAACTCGTCGACGGATTGCGGTCGGCCATAGAGAACGCCGCAGAGAAGGCCGCCGAGCAGGACGTGCGCGCGATCGTCCTCACCGGCGGTGGTCACGTCTTCAGTTCGGGCGCCGACCTCTCCGGCGGCCAAGGCGTCGCCGACGAGCTGCCCGACAAGGCCAAGGCGCTCAACATCGCCATCGACCAGTCGCCGCTGCCCGTCATCGGTGCCATCAACGGACCGGCCATCGGCGCCGGCGTCATCCTGTCGATGATCTGCGACCTGCGGGTCGTCGCGCCCGAGGCGTACTTCCAGTTTCCCGTCGCGAAATATGGTATTGCTCTGGACAATTGGAGCATCCGCCGGCTGACGTCGCTC
Source organism: uncultured Actinomycetota bacterium (assembly GCA_963846985.1). GTDB lineage: Bacteria > Actinomycetota > Actinomycetes > Mycobacteriales > Mycobacteriaceae > Mycobacterium. Next base: position 21,558 of record CAWJYC010000007.1, on the reverse strand, counting down.
GTCGGCGCCGGCCGGGCCCGGGGCATGCTGATGGCCGCCGAGCGACTGACCGCCGACGAGGCGCTGCGGACCGGAATGGCCAACCGCATCGGCACGCTCGCCGACGCCCAGGCCTGGGCCCAGGAGATCGCCGGATTCGCACCGCTGGCGCTGCAGCACGCCAAGCGAGTGCTCAACGACGACGGCGCCTATGAGGACCCGTGGCCCACCCACCAGGAGCTCTTCGACCGGGCGTGGTCCAGTCAAGACATCATCGAGGCGCAGGTCGCACGGATCGAGAAGCGGCCCGCGAACTTCAAGGGCGCGTAGATGTTCTGGCAGGCGGCGCGACTGATCGGCGGCACCGCCGCGATCGTTGGCGGCGGCTTGGCCCTGCGGGCGGTGCAGGGTGCGCCCGAGGCGCTGGGCGCCTCACCGATGGAGATCGACACGGTCGCCCGACGCTCGCCGCACTACCACGATGGCGTGTTCGTCAACATGGAGCCCGCCTCCGAGGTCAGCCTCACGCGCGAGGAGCAGTTCATCCTCGCCCGCGACCTCATCGCCGGAAGTGCGACCCACCCGAAGGCGCCGATCCCCCTGGTCACCCCCGATCCGAGCGTCATCGCAGGGGACCTCGCCGCGACGTGGTTCGGCCACTCCTCGGTGATGATCGAGGTCGACGGCTACCGCATCCTGGCCGACCCGGTGTGGAGCGACCGGTGCTCCCCATCGCGCGCCGTGGGCCCGCAGCGGCTGCACGCCGTGCCCGCCGAGCTCGAGGCCCTGCCCGCCGTCGATGCGGTGATCATCAGCCACGACCACTACGACCACCTGGACGTCGACACCATCAAGCAGCTGGCGCTGACCCAGCGGGCCAAGTTCTTCGTGCCGCTGGGCATCGGGGCGCACCTGCGCACGTGGCACATCCCGGAGGACCGGATCGTCGAGCTGGACTGGAACGAGAGCGCCCGGCTCGGTGAACTCGAGTTGGTCTGCACGCCCGCGCGTCACTTCTCCGGCCGCTTCCTGACGCGCAACGTGACGCTGTGGTCGTCGTGGGCGATCCTCGGCCCCCGGCACCGCGCGTTCTTCGGCGGCGACACCGGCTACACCAAGAGCTTCGCCGACATCGGATCCGAACACGGCCCGTTCGATCTCACGCTGATGCCCATCGGGGCGTATCACCCAGGCTGGCCGGACATCCACATGAACCCGGAGGAAGCGGTGCGCGCCCACCGCGACGTCGCCGACGCCGGTCTGCTGCTGCCGATCCACTGGGCGACGTTCCGGTTGGCGCCGCACCCCTGGGCCGAGCCCGTCGAGCGGCTGCTCACCGCGGCCGACGGCGACGGAGTCCGCGTCGTCACGCCAAGGCCCGGTCAGCGCGTCGAGCCGGCGTCCGCGGTGTTGGACCCATGGTGGCGGCCGTAACCGGCTAGCGTGCTGGTGTGCAACGCTCCCCGATCCGGCGCCTGATCGTTCTCCTCGTCGTGATGGGCGTGCTCGGCGGATGCGCCAAGCCCACTCAGCAGGCCGGCCCATCGAGTGGGCCGCCACCCCCGGCGAGCAATCCGGCGAGCAATCCGGCGATGGCCACCGTGCCGCCGCCGTTGGTCCCGGCAATGCCGTTGCCGGACAACGCCGTCGACGACGCGGTCGCCAAGCTCGACGGCATCGCCGACGAGCTCATGAAGAAGTCGGGCATCCCCGGCATGTCGGTTGCCGTGGTGCACGGTGGAAAAACGGTGTACGCCAAGGGTTTCGGTGTCAAGGACGTCCGCAACGGTGACGATCCAGCGAACAGGGTCGATCCCGACACGGTGTTCCAATTGGCGTCGCTGTCCAAGCCCCTTGGCTCGACCGTGGTGGCGCACGAGGTGGGCGACGCTGTCATCAGGTGGGATACGCCGATCGTCGAGAAGCTGCCGTGGTTCGCCCTCGCCGATCCGACGATCACCAAGCTGGTGACCGTCGGCGACATGTACTCGCACCGCTCCGGGTTGCCCGATCACGCCGGTGATCTGCTCGAGGACCTCGGCTACGACCGGCGTTACATCCTGGACCACCTTCGCGACCTCCCGCTCGGGCCCTTCCGAACGTCCTACGCCTACACCAACTTTGGGCTGACCGCCGGTGCGGAGGCCGTAGCCACCAGCGCCGGCAAGACGTGGGAGGACCTCAGCCAGGAGGTGCTGTACGGACCGCTGGGCATGACGTCGACGAGCTCGCGGTTCGACGAGTACGAGGCCAGACCCGACCGGGCCATTGGCCACATCCACGTCGACGGGGCCTACAAGCCGCTCTACGTCCGCGACGCGCAGGCCGAGGCACCCGCGGGCGGGGTCAGCTCGACGGCGAACGACATGACCAAATGGCTGACGATGGTGCTGGGCAACGGCACCGTCGACGGCAAGACGATCGTCGATCCCAAGCAGCTGCTGGCCGCCATCACGCCGCAGATCGTGGCCAGCCCGCCGTCCGAGCCCGCCGCGCGGCCCGCCTTCTACGGTTACGGCTTCAACGTCGGGACGACGGCGGCGGCCCGCACCCAGTTCAGCCACTCGGGGGCGTTCGAACTCGGAGCCGGCACCAACTTCGTGATCATTCCGTCGGCCGACGTGGCCATCGTCGCGCTGACCAACGCCACGCCGTCCGGCGTCCCCGAAACGCTCACCGCGGAGTTCGCCGACCTGGTCCAGTTCGGTGAGGTACGCCAGGATTGGCGGAAGTTGTACGGCGACGCCTTCGCCGCCATGGAGACGCCGGAGGGCTCACTCGCAGGCCAAAAGCCGCCTGCGACACCGGCTCCGGCGCCCCCGACTCCGTCGATCGTCGGCACCTACGCGAATGCGTACTGGGGACCGGCCACCGTCACCGAGGCCGACGGCAAGCTCACCCTCGCCCTGGGTCCACGCGAGAAGCTGGACCTCTCGCACTGGGACGGCAACGTGTTCACCTTCGTCCCGCAGGGCGAGAACGCGCCGCCCGGATCGATCTCCAAGGCGACCTTCTACGGCGACAAGCTGAACCTCGAGTTCTACGACGGCGAGAAGATGGGCACGTTCACCCGCTGAGTAAGGTGAGGCCATGGGATTCCTGGACAAGGTGAAGGACCTGGCGTCGAAGAACGCCGACAAGGTCGACATGGCGATCGAGAAGGTCGGCGACGTCGTCGACAAACAGACCGGCCAGAAGTACAAGGACACCGTCGACAAGGTGCAGGAGGCCGCGAAGAAGGCGGTCGCCGACAACGCCAATTCCAACTCCAACGCCAATTCCGGGAACGCCCCCTCCGAGCAACCGCCCGCCTCCCCGCCTGCCCCGCCGGCCGGACCGCCGCCGACGTCCTAGTCACATGGCCAAGCTCTCCGTCTCCGTCGACGTGCCGCTGCCCCCGGACAAGGCGTGGGAAGCCGCCTCGGACCTCTCGCGGTACAAGGAGTGGCTCACCATTCACCGGGTCTGGCGCAGCACGCTGCCCGACACCCTCGAGAAGGGCACCAAGCTGGCCTCCGTCGTCGAGGTCAAGGGAATGCTGAACCTGGTCCGGTGGACCATCGTCAACTACAAGCCGCCCCGCTCGCTGACCCTCGACGGCGACGGCAAGGGCGGGGTCAAGGTGAAGCTGATCGGCAAGGTCGCCCCGGTCGAGGAGGACCCGGCCGCCTCCACCGTGACGTTCGACGTGCATCTCGGCGGGCCCGCGTTGTTCGGCCCGATCGGGATGCTCGTCGCCAGCTCGCTCAAGAGTGACATCCGCGACTCGTTGGACAAGTTCAAGACGGTCTTCGCGTGACCGTGGCCCGTCGGCTCGCCGACGCGGTCCGCGACGGCGCCGGAGTCGAGCTGCCGGTGCGCATCCGGGCGTGGGACGGCACCGAGGCCGGCCCGGCCGACGGGCCGGTGCTGATCATCAACAACCGCCGCGCGCTGCGCAGGCTGCTGTGGGCGCCCGGCGAGATGGGGCTGGCGCGCGCCTACGTCACGGGGGACGTCGACGTCGACGGCGACCTGGCCGACGGTCTGCGTCGGGCGTGGGCGATGTCGGCCAGGCGGCGGACGTCGAACTCGTTGCGGGACAAGGTAGGTGCTGCATTTGGCGCGGCGCGGCTCGGCGCCGTCGGCCTGCCGCCCAAGCCGCCGCGGTCCGAGGCGCGACTGGCGGGCCGGTTGCACACCCGCGGTCGGGACCGCGCCGCGATCGCCCACCACTACGACCTGTCCAACGACTTCTACGAGCTCCTGCTCGACGAGCACATGGCGTACTCCTCGGCGTACTACACCGAAGAGGGCCAGTCGCTGCACGACGCGCAGACCGCCAAACTCGACCTGGTCTGCCGCAAGCTGGAACTCGAGCCGGGGCAGCGGCTGCTCGACGTCGGCTGCGGCTGGGGTTCGATGATCCTCTACGCCGCGCGCACCTTCGGCGTCCACGCCACCGGCATCACGCTGTCGGCCGAGCAACGCGACTTCATCACCGAACGCGTCACCCAGGAGGGGCTGGGCGCTCTGGTCGAGGTGCGGCTGCAGGATTACCGCGAACTGTCCGACGACCCGGCGTCATTCGATGCGGTGAGCTCGATCGAGATGGGCGAGCACGTCGGGGAGGGGAACTATCCGACCTACGTCTCGACGATGTTCGGTGCGCTCAAGTCGGGCGGTCACCTTCTGCTGCAACAGATGTCGCGGCGCGAGGGCACCGCGCCCGGTGGCGGCCCGTTCATCGAGTCCTACATCGCCCCCGACATGCACATGCGGCCGCTGTGGCAGACCATCCGCCACGTCGAGAATGCGGGCTTCGAGGTCCGCGACGTCGAAGCCATGCGCGAGCAGTACGTGAAGACCGTCGAGCACTGGCTCGAGACGTTCGAACGCTTCTATCCGGAATTCGTCACGCTGCAAGGGGAAGAGGTCGCCAGGGTGTGGCGGCTCTACCTCGTCGGCGGCGGGCTGGCGTTCGAGCAGGGCCGGATGGGCGTCGACCAGATCCTGGCCCGCAAGCCGTGACCCAGCGCTACGAGTGCGGAGTCGACGTCGCCGCCGTGACGGCGATCGACGTCCACACCCACGTCGAGGTCGACTGCCACGGGCACAACGCCTACGACGACGAACTGGTCGACGCCACCAGGTCCTACTTCCGGATGGGCGACACGGCCGCCGCGACGATCGACGCCCTGGCCGAGCACTACCGCCAGCGCAGCGCCGCGGCCGTCGTGTTCACCATCGACGCGGAGACGGCGACGGGTCACCCACCGAACTCCGTCGAGGACCTGATCGCGGGCGCCGCCCGCCACAGCGACGTGCTGATTCCCTTCGGCACGGTCGACCCGCTGCAGGCATCTCGGGCGGTGGAGAAGGTGCAAGGACAGGCGGCACTCGGGGTGCGCGGCTTCAAGTTCCATCCGAGCGTGCAGGGGTTCGAGCCCAACGACCGCACCTACTATCCGATCTACGAGGCCATCGAGGCGGCCGGCGTGCCCGCGCTGTTCCACACCGGCCAAACGGGATTGGGCTCAGGCCTGCCCGGCGGACACGGCATCAAGCTCCGGTACAGCGATCCGATGCTGCTCGACGACGTCGCCGCCGACTTCCCGGGACTGACCATCGTGATGGCGCATCCCGCCGTGCCCTGGGTGGACGCGCAGATCGCGATCGTCGCGCACAAGGCGAACGTGTACCTCGACCTGTCCGGCTATGCGCCGAAGTACTTTCCGCCGCAACTGGTGTCGGCCCTCGGTCGGCAGTTGCGCACCAAGGCGCTGTTCGGAACCGACTACCCGTACGTTCAGATGGACCGGTGGCGGCGCGAATTCGCCGCCCTCGAACTCGGGTCCGAGACCGAGGCGCTGATCCTCAAGGGGAACGCCATGACGGTGTTAGGCCTGTGACGTCGGACTTCCCGTCGTGCAGGGTCTCGAGCAGTTCGCGGTGCGGACCGACGAGATAGGCGGTGTCGCCGGCGAACAGCTTCGTGTCCCGGCGCGGGTGTAGCTGGATGCTCTCCGATCCCCACCCCGGCCCGCGAACGATCGCGATGACCCTTGTCTGGGTGGACATCTCGGCCATTCGCAGGCCGTCGAGCCGGCTGCCCGGCTCCACCTCGACGCCCCCCACCATGAACGACTGCTGGCCCACCGAGAACGTGCCGAGCACCTCCAAGCCAATCGCCGTGCCGATGAACCAGGGGGCCGCCAGCTCCACCGTCGACCGCACGTTCTCGAAGCCGAACCGCTGCGCGACGGCCGCTCCCAGCGTGCGGTCGTAGACCCGTAGCACGACCGGCACACCGGGCCCGTCGGCCGACCGCGTCCACCGCGCGCCGAGCCGCTCGCGCAGGACGATTCCGGTCTCGATGTTGACCATGTCGTCCTGGGTCAGTACGGCCACCGCGACGGCGTCGTCGATGCGGGCGGAGTCCAGGGTCTGCGGCAGCGTCGCATCCCCGAAGATCACCGGGACGTCGAGCTGAGCCGCCGAGGACAGGTAGCGGTTGTCGTGATTGCGTTCGATCACGACGACGTCGTGCCCGGCCGCCTTCAGGTCCGCCACCACCCTGATGCCGAACGACCCGAGACCGACGACGACGACGTGGTCGGTCAGGTCGCGGACCCGCCGCCGTCCCGCGTTCTGCGCGATGCGCCGCGACAGCAGGAGGTCGGCGACGAACGCCATCAGGACCGCGGTGCTGGTGACGCCCGCGAACATCAGGAGGATGCCGAACAACCGCAACCAGGTCGGCTGATCGACGAAGCTGAAGTCGCCGTACCCGACGGTGGCGATGGTCTCGCTGGAGAAGTACAGCGCGTCGATGAAGCTCATGCCGGGCCGGCTGTAGGTGAACCGCAGCAGGACGGTGGCGGTGAGCAGCAGGGTCATCGACGCGGCGAGGGCCTTGAAGAAGTTTGGGTTGACGTCGTCGCGGAAGGACCGCACGGCGTCGGCGACGCGCTTGGCCGGCAGTCGGCGTCGACCCGCTCCCGATGTGCCCGCAGTCTCGACGACGGCGATGCCCTGCGCCGCCAGGTCGGAGGCGGTCCCGATCATCGCGGTCCAGTCGCCGGGCGCCACGCGCACGTCGCGGCCGGGGCACGGCACGACGACGCCGCTGTCAGGCGAGTGCTCGCCGCGCAGGACGGCCACCGGGGCCAGGTCGCCGAAGATCTCCCGCAGCGTGGCCTCGCGTGGCGCCTCCGTGCCGGAGATGACGAACTCGACACCGGCGACGGTGATCGAGTGCGTGGTGCGTGACAGGCAGGCCTCGACCACCGACGGCGCCGCCAGATCGGCGACGTCCAGGATGGCGCCCGGGCCGTTGCCGATCGCCACGGCCTCCCGCAATACGCCGTTCGCCAGCCGGGCGACCACCCGCACGGTCGGGTTCAATTGCCTTGCCAGCAGGGCGATTTCGAGGTTGAGCGCATCGTCGTCGTCGGCGCAGATCAGCGCGGCGGCGGTGGCGATTCCGGCCTCGCGCAGGGCGTCGGACGACTCGACGATGGCGATCTGCCGGCCCGCCGTCCGGAGTTGCTCGATGATCCGCAACCCCAGCGGATCGTCGCCGCAGACGATGATGTGCCCCTCCATTGGCACGACGCTACTTCGGAATCTCATCCGGGGAGGGGTGAAGATGGACCCATGTCCACCGCGAAGATCTACGTCAAGGCCTGTATCAACGGTGCCCGAACCCCCGACCAGCACCCGAACCTGCCCGTCACGCCGGAGGAGTTGGCCGCCGCCGCGGTCTCCGCGCACGAGGCCGGCGCTCGAGCCGTCCACATGCACCCGAAGACGCCCGACGGCAAGGACTCGCTGGAGCCCGACGTCGTTGCCGCCGCGGTGACGGCCGTGCGGGCCGCGGCCCCCGGGCTGCCGCTGGGAGTCACCACTGGGTTTTGGGCGCTGCCCGATCCCGAGGCCAGGCGCCGTGCGGTGGAGGGCTGGACCGTCCTGCCCGACTTCGCGTCGCTGAACTGGCACGAGCCCGGGTCGCCGGAGCTGGCGGAAGTGCTGCTCGGCAAGGGGCTGGGGGTCGAGATCGGGCTGTTTCATCTGGAGGCAGCGGCGGCCTGGGCGGAGTCCCCGATGGCCGAGCACTGCATGAGGGTGATGATCGAACTGCAGGGCCACGAGGACGTCGCCGTGGCCGACGCGATGCTGGAGCGGATCGCGGCCGTGGGGTCACCGGCGCCGGTGCTGCTGCACGGTCTCGACGAAAGCTGTTGGCCCCTGCTGCAACACGCGGGCGTGTGTGGTGTGCAGACGCGCATCGGCATGGAGGACACCCTCAGGTTGCCCGACGGGTCCGTCACCCCGGACAACGCCGCGCTGGTGTCGGCGGCCGTGGAGCTGCTCAGTCGGTAGGCGCGCCGAGCGCGAAGTCCGCGAAGTCGAAGCCGGGTACCACGACGCAACTCACCAGCGTGGGTTCGCCGTCGCGCGGGGTGGCCCGCTGCCAGTGGCCAGGTGGCACCACGAACTGCGGCCCCTCGCCGGCGCGGATGTCGCTGCCCAGTACGTGGGTTGCCGCAGCGTCCCTGGTGGCTCCGACGTCCAGCAGCAGCGGGCTGCCACGGTGATACAGCCACAGTTCGGCACTCCGAACGGTGTGCCAGGCCGACTGCTGGCCCGGCATCAGCAGGAACAGGATCGCCGTGCCGGCGCTGCGCGGGCCCGTGTAGTCCGGCGGAAGGGCGGGCTGCCCCACGGTCAGTTGGCTGCGCCACGTCTCCCGGTACCAGCCGCCTTCGGGATGCGGAGCCAGGTCGAGGTTGCGGGCCCAGTCGGGGAGCTCGGTCATGGGCTGAGCTCTGTCATGGACTCAGCCTACGTCGGCCTGGGTCGCCGACCCGATACCCTCTTCCCATGGCTCGCCTGCGCCCGGGATGGTTCGTGGTGCTGTGCTCGGCGGTGCTCCTGGTGAGTGCCTGGCTGCCGTGGTTGGTGACCAGCGCCGCCGGCGGAGGACGGGCCAATGCGATCGGCGGCAAGTTGGGCGCGATCGACGTTCCGCCGAACGGTTTCGGAGTGGGGCAACTGATCGTCGTACTCAGCTCGGTGCTGATCGTCGCCGCCGCGATGTCGGCGCGCAGCCTGTACGCCAGGGTGGCTTCCACTGCGGCACTGACGCTTTCGGTGCTGCTGGCGGTGCTGGTGCTGTGGTACTACCGGCTGTACGTCGCCAACCCGGTGGCCGCCGGGTACGGCCTCTACATTGGAGGCGGCGCCATCGTGGTGGCAGCCGTGCTCTCGGTGCTGGCGATGGTGGTGGCGTGGTCGGAACGGAGACCCGGCCGATGACCGGCTTCCTCGAGCCGGTCGCGTTGCGGGGCGAACGCTGGGTGTCGTTGGAAACCCTTGAGCCCCGGCACGAGTCGGAGATCGCCGAGGCTGCCGCCGACGTTCGGCCGCTGTGGTTCACCGGCGCTCCGACGCGGGAGACTACCCCCGAGTGGGTCGCGGACCGGCTGGCCGTGCAGCACCCCGACACCGGGCTGACCCTCGTGATCCGCGCACTCGACGGTGAGCTCGCCGGTGAGGTCGTCGGATCGTCGAGCTACTGTCACGCGGATCCGCCCAACCGACGCCTCGAGATCGGGTACACCTGGTACCGCCAAGCCGTGCGGCGGAGCGGGGTCAACACCGAGTGCAAGCTGGTGATGCTGACGCACGCATTCGAGGTGTTGAACTGTGTGGCGGTGGAATTCCGCACGCACTTCTTCAACTCCACCAGCCGCGCCGCGATCGAGCGACTGGGTGCCAAGCGCGACGGAATACTGCGCAGTCACCAACTTCTGCCCGACGGATCGCGGCGGGACACGGTGGTCTACTCGATCCTCGACGTGGAATGGCCGTCGGTCCGCAACAACCTGAGGTTCCGGCTGGACCGGTGACGACGCACGACGGTGTCGTCACCGGTCGTCACCGGTCGTGCCGAGTGGGACTAGCCCGCGTCGACGGTGTTCGCCGAAATCGACGTCTGCGAGCCGCCGTGCTCGATCTGCACCTTGCGCGGCTTGGCGCGCTCGGCCAGCGGAATGGTCACGGACAGTACGCCATTCTCGTAGGTCGCACTGATCGCCGACGGGTCGACGCCCTCGCCCAGCGAGAGCTGCCGGCGGTACGTACCGAAGAACCTCTCGTTGGCCAGCCACTGCACCGAATCCTCGCCGCGCGCGGTCCGGTGCGCGGAGATGGTCAGCGTGCCGCCATCGACGTCGATGTCGACCGAACCGGGATCGACGCCGGGCAGATCGGCGGTCAGCAGGTAGTGGTCGTCGACCTTGCACAGGTCCATCGGCATGAAGCGCGGCGTGCGGGTCGTACCGGCCTGGCCGGTGAGCAGGCCGCGCGTGAGGGCATCAAGGTCACTGAAGGGGTCGAAACGAAGCACAGCAATCCACCTCCCTATATCTCAGAAGCCCACCACCCTGGCGGGCAGCCAATCACTGTGCAGTTCCAAAATTAGCACTCCAGTGACGAGAGTGCCAGAACTTTTTTTCACCGGTTGGGTGGCGCCGGGCGCGTCTGCACGTCCGCCCCGCGCAATACACCCGCGCACTGGTCGCACCGCAGAATCGGCTCGAAGTCATTGCCGCACAGATCGTGTCGCAGTAGGACCGCGGCGCCCTCTGGCGCGGCGAACCACCGCTGCGCCCACTGCAGGGCGGTGATCAGGATGGGAAAGGTCGCCCGCCCCTTCTCGGTGAGCCGGTAGCGGCCGTCGCCGGCGGCGAGCACACCCCGAGCGGTGAGGCTCTGCAACCGGTCGGTCAGCGAACCGGGTGGCGCCCCGAGCTGGTCGGCGAAGTCGTTGAACCTGGAGGTGCCGATGAAGGCCGAGACCAGCAGCGCGAAGGCCCACCGATTGCCGAGGATGCCCATGGTCTCCGGAAACAGCCCAGCCCGCCCCGACGCGTCCTGCGTCGCCGACCGCCGGCGCGTCGACTCCACCGGCATCGATCGCGGCCACGACCCGCTCGGCCCCCACCGCACGGTCAGCTCCTTCTCCGTGACCACCTGCTCGCACGCCCGGCACGTCACCAGCGGCGCGAAGTCGGCGTCACAGCCGAGGTGGTGCATGGCGGGCAACCGTTCGGCGTGGTCGGGCACCCAGCGCCGTTCCCACTCCCAGATCGCCGTCAGCACCGGCCACAGCGAGCGGCCACGCGAGGTCAGGAGATACTCGTGCCGCGGCGGCCGGTCCTGGTAGCACGAGCGATGCAGCAGCCCGTCGGCCGTCATCGCCGACAGTCGGCGGGTGAGCACCGCGTGCGAGATGGGCAGTCGCGCAGCGAAACCGCCGTAGCGGGTCTCCCCGAGGAGGGCCTGCTGGACGAGCAGTAGCGTCCACTCGTCGCCGAGCACTCCAAGCATGCGACCGACGGCGTTGACGTCGTTGACGTCACGGAGGGCCACCTACAGGCCGATCGCCTCGGCGGCGCTGTCGGTCTGGCGCCAGCGGCGCAACTCTGGTCCGGCGGCCCACGTCGAGTGCGTACCACTCGAAACTCGTTCGGGCAGAGCCAGTTTGCACACCGGACCGTCGCCCACCCTGGCGGCGTCGAACACCAGGCAGTAGGAGGCGTCGGCAGTCATGTCGGTGGTGATGGTGACGAGGTAGCCGTCGTCCTCGGCTGAGCCATCGGCACGGGGCGCCATTGCGGTCTCGCTGCCGTAGACGCCGTCGGCGAACGCGAAGCGCTCCTCCGCGCCGGTCTGCAGATCGTGCTTGACCAGACCGTCGAACAGGAACCACCCTGGCTTGCCGGTCGCGGCGTAGGTGTAGCGATACGGCACGCCCGCGTGGCCGGGATTGATCATGCCGAATTCGGTGATGGAGTCCGACAGTTGCTCCTCGCGGACGCCGCCGGTGTTCAGATTGAACCGCCAGCGGTGCAGCCGCGCCTGCATGCGGTCCAGCGCGAGGAAGCGGAACGCCCGCTGCCACTTGTCGCCAAGGCCGTTGTCGCTCGGCTCCGGATCCCCTTGGTAGAAGCCGTCGAGCACGATCTCGTCGCCGTCCTCGAAGGCGTTGGTGAAGTGCAGGACATAGGTCGGGTCGGCCTCGAACCACTGGATCTCCGACGTCTGACCGCGGCGTGGGATAACCGCGAACCGCGACGGCAGATCGCGATGGAAGCGGGCGACGTGGGCATTGCGTTCCAGGTACTCGGGCTCCCAGAACAGTGGAAAGTCGTTGAGGATGGCGTAGTTCTCGGTGAAGGCCATGTCGTGCGGCAGGCGCGGACCGGGTAGCGGCACGTCGACGTAGTGGACGAGTTCGTTGGCGGCGTCCACGACGCCGTAGTGCATGAATGGGTCCTGCTTGGAGTAGTTGAAGAACAGCAGCTCGCCGGTCCGGTCGTCGACCTTGGGGTGTGCGGATACCCCCCAATCGACGGGGAACGCTCCGTTCCAGTGCGACTTGCCAAGGGTGTCACCGCTGAGCGGGTCGACGCGGTAGAGGTCGCCGCACTGGTAGAAGCTGGTCAGCGCGGTGCCGCGGTGCACGATCACGTCGGTGCTCGACGCGTCCTTCATCAATGTCCTTGCGCCCCAGCCGTAGTCACGCTGCGCCAGGCCGACCGGTTCGGCCAGCCCCGGCCAGAGCGGGCCACCGGCCTCGTTCTCCGCGGCGAACGCGTCGGTGCGGACGAACCTGTTGCGGTAGAACGCCTTTCCATCGCGGAAGCCGACGACGTGCACCATGCCGTCGCCGTCGAAGGGGTGATAGGCCTTCATCGCGGGGTGCAGCGGGTTCTCGGTGTTGCGCAGGTACACGCCGTCGAGATCGCCCGGGAGTTCGCCCTCGACCACGGTGAGGTCCTCGGCGTCCCACTCGGATGACTGCGGTCGCCACGGCCCGGTGCGATAGGGGTGATCGTCGTCCTCGGGCAGCGTCGACAAGAACTTGCCGACCACCTCTACGTCCATGGCGTTACTCCTTCGACGTTCTTGACCACGAAGCTGACCGTGGTGGCCGTGCTGCCACCGAAGTTGAGCGTGCCGAAGGTGTTGGCACCGTCGACCTGATACGCACCGGCGGTGTCACTGACCTGTTTGGCGGCGTCGAGCAGCATCCGGACCCCCGACGCGCCGACGGGATGCCCGCCGCCGATCAGCCCGCCGCTGGGGTTGATCGGCAGCCGGCCGCCGATCTCGATCTCGCCGTTCTCGATGGCCTTCCAGGATTCGCCAGGGCCGGTCAGTCCGATGTGGTCGATGGCGAGGTACTCGCTGGGGGTGAAGCAGTCGTGCACCTCGATGCCGTCGAGGTCGTCGAGCGTGACGTGGGCGCGGCGGAAGGCGTCGAGGACGGCGCCGCGGACGTGTGGCAGCACGTACGGATCGTCGGCCGAGCGGTCGAGTTTCTGCCGCATCCCGAGGCCGACGGTGCGATGTCCCCAGCCGTCGATGCGGGCGATCGGGCGGGCGTCGGAATGGTCCTTCAGATAGTCGTCGGTGACCAGGACGACGCCTGCGCCGCCGTCGGTCATCTGGCTGCAGTCGAAGCGACGGATTCGCCCCTCGACGACGGGGTTCTGCACGTCGTCGTCGGTCAGCGGCGTGGGAACCGTCCAGTCCCGGGTCTGCGCATTGGGGTTCCGGCGGGCGTTGGTCAGGTTCAGCGCCGCGATCGCCCGAAGGTGTTCCTCGTCGATGCCGTAGCGGCGGTCGTACTCGTCGGCGACCTTCGAGAACATGAACGGCCACATGAACGTCGCATCCTGGCCTTCGTGGCCGGTCCAGGCGGCGGCGCCGAGATGCCGAGCGGCCACGTCGCCGGGCACGGTCTTCTCCAATTCGACGCCGACCACCAGTGCGCTGTCATAGGCGCCGGAGCGCAGATCCGCGATGGCCGCGAGTGCCGCGATGCTGCCAGAGGCGCAGGCCGCCTCGTGGCGGGACGACGGGGTGTCCCACAGGCCGTCGACGACCGTGGCCGGCATGGCGCCAAGATGGCCCTGAGCCGCGAACATCTCGCCGAAGGCGTTGCCGACGTGGACGACGCCGATGTCGGCCGCCTCGATCCTGGCGGCCTCCAGTGTCGAGGTCACCACCTCGGCCGTCAGGCCCGCGAAGTCGACGCCCTCGCGGGAGAGGTTGCGGGCGAAATCGCTCTGATGGCCGCCAAGGATCCACACGTTCGAGCCGCCCATGCTGGGTGACGCTACTACAACTAGCAGAGTGACCCACCCGGATTCGCCGAAGAAACCCAGGCGGTCCCGCCGGCTCCCATCTGAACCGGCGGGACCTAGGTTTGCTCGGGTGTCGACCCCCGAGCACACCTATTGGCGCGCATTTCCCACCGTCAGCCACGACAAACGTGCTTAGCGGTGGGCGTACAAGGCAAGATGCTCCTATGAAGTTGCAGAACCACGACCTCGCCTTGCGCATGGCGGAGTTGGCGCGGGTCACCGCGCTGCGGAAAGTCGACGACGTGCTCGCCGATGTCACCGCGACCGCGAAGGAATTGATCCCGGGCGTCGACGTGGCCGGCGTGCTGCTGGTCGGCAAGAACCGGACGTTCGAGACCCTCGCCCCGACGAACGACCTGATGTTCAAGCTCGACGAGTTGCAGATGCGCTACGGCGAAGGCCCGTGCGTCGAGGCCGCGCTCGACGAGATCGTGGTTCGGACCGACGACTTCCGCAACGAGCCCCGCTTCCCCAACTACGCGCCGGAGGTCGTCAAGCTCGGGGTTCTCAGTGCGCTGTCGTTCAAGCTGTATACCGCCGACCGCACCGCAGGCGCGCTCAACCTGTTCGGGTTCGAACCCAAACTCTGGGACAGCGAGGCCGAATCGATCGGCATGATCCTCGCGGCACACGCGGCGGCGGCGATCCTGGCCAGCCGGGAGGGCGAGCAGCTGCAGTCGGCGCTGTCCACCCGGGACCGGATCGGTCAGGCCAAGGGCATCATCATGGAGCGCTTCAAGATCGACGACGTACGCGCCTTCGCGATGCTGCGTCAGCTCTCGCAGGACGCCAACACCAAACTGCTCGACGTGGCGCAGCGCGTCATCGACACCAGGGGAGAGTGACTGCCCCCCGCGGGATGTGATGGCAGCGCAGAAGACGTCGTTTCACGGTTTTGGCCAACCGGCCCTGGGTAGGCGCGTCCTCACGTCACAGTGAGGAGAGCGCGAATGAATGTCGTAGATACCGCCCGAGAGCAGGTCAAGCACCTCGTCGAGAAGGTGTCCGAGAAGGTGAGCGAGTCGGTCTCCTTCGATTCCAAGGTGCAGGCGGTGACGATTCCCCGCCCGCGGCGCGACGTCGTCGAGTTCTTCTCGGACCCCGACTGCCTTGCCAGGATCTTCGGCGACATCGCCGACGTGGAATCGACGGGTCCGGGCCGCTTCACGTGGACCTTCGTCCACGAGGGACACGACGGGCCGGCGTGGGACTGCGTCGTCAAACACGAGGACGACGCCGAACTGCGCTTCGTCGACGCCCGACCCAACGCCTCGGCCGACATCGCACTGCACTTCCGCGACGCGCCGCAGGACCGCGGGACCGAGGTGATCGCGAAGATCAGCAGTCCGGCGCCCGGTGCGCTGACCGGACTCCTTGCCTTCAAGGCGCTCTATCGCGCGCGTGCCCTTCTGGTGACGGGCGAGATACCGACGATCAGGTACAACCCGAGCGCCCGCCCGTCGGATCGCTGAGCGAGAGGAACGACATGAGAGCACTGGTATGGAACGGCGTCAACGATCTGTCCGTCGAAACCGTCGACGACCCAGGGATACTCAATCCCCACGACGTCATCGTCCAGGTGAAGCTGACCACCACCTGCGGGTCGGACCTTCACTTCATCGACGGCTACATCCCCGGCATGCGGGCGGGCGACGTGTTCGGCCACGAATTCATGGGCGAGGTCATCGAAGTCGGGCGCGAGGTCATCAAGACGTCGGTCGGCACGCGCGTCGTGGTCCCGTCGTTCATCGCCTGCAACCAATGCTGGTACTGCGATCGCGACCTGTACTCGTTGTGCGACACCACGAACCCGAACCCGGAACTGCAAGCGCCGCTGCTCGGCTCGCCGACCGGGGGCATCTACGGGTACACCCACGAATTCGGCGGATACGCCGGTTCGCACGCTCAGTACGTGCGGGTGCCCTTCGGCGACGTGAACTGCTTTGCCGTCCCAGACTTCGTCACCGACGAGCAGGCGTTGTTCATGTCGGACGCGGTGCCGACCGGCTACATGGGCGCCGACTTCTGCGACATCGCCGGTGGAGACACCGTCGCGGTGTGGGGTGCCGGCGGCGTCGGCCTAATGGCCGCCCGAAGTGCGCTCCTCAACGGCGCGGGGCGAGTCATCTCGATCGACCGGATCCCCGAACGGCTCGCTCTCGCAGAGCAATTGGGTGCCGAGACCATCAACTACGCCGAGGTGGACAGCGTGCAGGAGGTGCTGCGCGAGAAGACCGGCGGTCGTGGACCCGACTCGGTGATCGAGGCCGTCGGCATGGAGGGCCACAGTACCGGGGTGCAAGAGGTGTACGACCGCGCCAAGCAATTGCTGCGACTGGAGACCGACCGCGCCGCGCCGCTGCGGGAGGCCATCCTCGCCGTCCGCAAGGGGGGCGTGGTGGCGGTACTCGGCGTCTACGGGCTGACCGACAAGTTCCCCATGGGCGCCATCATGAACAAGGGCCTGACGCTGCGGTCGGCGCAGCAGCACGGGCAGCGCTACGTTCCGCAGTTCTTCGACTACGTCGAGCAGGGCGATCTCGACCCCTCGGTGCTGATCACGCACGACCTGCCGCTGGCCGAGGGCGTGCGCGCCTACGACATCTTCAAGAACAAGCAGGAGGGGTGCATCAGGGTTGCGCTGCGGCCCTGAGCCGGCGTTCGTGGCGCCCTGCTACCCCTGGCCGAGCATGCTCCGCATCTGGGTGATCTCCGCCTGTTGATCGGCGATGATGGCTCCGGCCAACTTCTTGACGTCGGCGTTGGAGCCGTCCCGCAGTTCGGTGTCGGCCATCTGGATGGCGCCCGTGTGATGCTGGATCATCATCTGCAGCCACCTGTCGTCGAACGGCTTGCCGGACAACCCATTCAGTTCGTTCATCTCATCGGTTGACATCATTCCCGGCATGTCGTGACCCGACATCTGGGCAGACGGCGCGGGCTTGCCAAAACTCTGCAGCAGACCGATCATCTGAGTCATCTCGGGCCCCTGGGCCTTGTCGATGTTCTGAGCCAGCGTGATGACTTCCTGATTCTGGGATCGGCCGGCGACCAGCTTGGCCATGTCGACGGCCTGCGCGTGATGGGGGTACATCATCTGTAGGAACGTCACGTCGGCGTCGTCGAAGTCGGTGTGGGTGGCCGGTGTCGGTGCCGACGAGGTGGCGCCATGGTCCATGCCAGTCATGGACCCGTTCGTCGAGGTATTGGATGCCGTGCCGGTACACGCGGCGACGGTCATGACCACCGCGACGGCGGCTGCACGGGCGGTGAACGTGACGGCGATGCTGAAACTGAACATGACCTCTTCCCTATGTATCGATTGGGGGTGCTGTGGACACGTGCCAGTGGGTGGCCCGCGTCAGTACCTGTCGGACCGCAGGATCGACACGCCGGTCCCAGCCACACCACGTCGAACCGTCATGCCGTCCACCATAATCAGCGACGGCCCTGCGATTCCATCGTCACTCCGACGACTCGGTTGTCTCGGTGCTGCCTAAAGTCGTTGCCGGTACGGAACGCCGGGCCCACGCCCCGGTTGGGGCGATCAGTCGTCGAGCCGTACCCGCACCGAGACGCCGCCACCGTCGTCCCGCGCCACGACCGCATGTCCGGTCCGGTCTCGTCCGTCGAGTCCGACGAGCGTGATCGGACCACCGTCGCCCGAGAAGTTGCGCCACCAGTTCTTCTTGTCGGGCATGCCGACGGGAATCGTTATCGAGTCACCGACGCGGCGGTATCCGACTGGGATCTCGAACGTCTTGCCGGACTTCCGCCCGACGTAACGGATTTCGACCAGTCCGCGGCGGACCATGCCGCCGACCACTGGCAGGTCCATCAGGACCACCGCCAGCCGGTTGAAGCTGCGGACGATGACGTTGTCGGAGAAGCCACGTGAACTCTGCGGTGCCATTGCGCCGAGCATACTGCGGGACTGGCCGGACGGGCCGCGTCACAGCGCGACGCCGTCAATGGTGCTGTAGGTGAACGGCTTTGGCACGAAGGCTGCGCCACCTGATTTCACGGCGCTGAACGCGGCCCTCGGTACTGACCGGTGCGCATGGGTTGCGCACCGGCGGCTGATGTCCTACCTTAAGTACTCGGATCGGTATACATAACGCGGCGGGTTGCGCACGCGCCTGCGTCGAATGCGGCTCCGGAACGAGTTGCGACCACGAAAGGGACACATCATGAGCGGCATCAGCATCATCGGCTCGGGCAACATGGCCAGCGCCATCGGAACCCTGGCGGTGAAGGGCGGCAACGCCGTCGAGGTCATGGGTCGCGATGCGGCGAAGACCGCGGCCCTTGCCAACGCACTAGGCAGCGGGGCCACGGCGGGAACGTGGGGCACCGCCCCTGCCGGCGACATCGTCATCCTCGCCGTGCTGTTCGACAGCGCCGTGCCGGTCGTCGCCGAATACGGGAACGCGCTGGCCGGCAAGATCATCGTCGACATCACCAACCCGTTCAACCCCGGTGTCACCGAGCTGGCCGTTCCGCACGACACCTCTGTCGCGCAGTTGGTCGCGCAGGCCGCCCCCGACGGCGCCCACGTCGTGAAGGCGTTCAACACCCTCTTCCGCGACGTCCTGGCCGCGGGCGGTCCGTTGGACGTGTTCATCGCCGGCGACGACGCGGAGGCGAAGGCAACCGTGTCGACCTTCATCAGCAGCCTCGGACTGACTCCGCGGGACACCGGCGACCTCGCCATGGCGCACTGGTTGGAGGGCGCGGGCCTGTTGTCGGTGGGCCTGGGCCGCTATGGCGTGGGCACCTTCGACTTCGCCCTTGGCGTCACCGCGGGCTGAGCGGGCGGTGCGGGGATCGCGTTGTCGACGAGGACGGCGGCGATTTCAGCGGCGGTGGAGAACGTGTCGGTGCCGAGAACGCGGTTGCGGGCCGAGGCGCCATCCAAAAGCAACGCCAGCTGTTCGCCCAACTGCTCCGGGTTGGTGGCGCCCGCCTCGCGGGCCGCTTCTGTGAACCGCGCGGCAAAGGCCGTCTTGTAGTCGCGGGCACTCAAGCGGGCCGGGTGGGTCGGATCGTGAATTTCGACGGCCGCCGCGATGAAAGGGCACAGGGGCGCGTGGATGTCGAAGGCGGCGAGGAGCCGTTCGCGAGGTGTCAGGTCGGTGCGGTCGAAGACTTCGGGCAGCAGGTCGGGATCGAATCGGCGGAGATACTCGGCGATCAGCTCGTCCTTGCCGGTGAAGTGCTGATAGAACGTGCGCTTGGACACCTGGGCCACCGCGCACAACTGGTCCATGCCAGTGCCGTTGATGCCCTGGTCGCGGAATAGTTGCCGGGACGCGCCGAGGATGCGCTCTCGCGCGCCGCGGCCGCGGCGCAGTCCTCGAGGCCCCTTCTCCAACTCCGTCATGGGGCCAGCTTAACCCAGTTGGGTACTGGTCGGTGTGCATAACTTGCACCCTGGAATGTCGTCCGATACGTTAAGTACTCAGATCGGTGTATATAACACCGGCACTTACGAATGGAGTGATCGTGGGAAAGCTCGATGGCAAGGTTGCGGTAATCACGGGTGGAACGAGCGGGATGGCACTGGCCGGTGCCAAGTCGTTCGTCGACGAAGGAGCTCACGTCTTCATCTCGGGCCGACGGAAGGACGCCCTGGACGAGGCTGTCGAGAAGATTGGGCGGAATGTCACTGGCGTGCAGGGTGATTCGGCCGACCTCGACGATCTGGACCGGTTGTTCGACACGGTCAAGCGGGAGAAGGGCTCGATCGACGTGCTGTGGGCGAGCGCCGGCGTCGGCAAACAGGGCAAGCTCGGCGAGATCACCGAGGAGGACTTCCACGACGCCTTCTGGCTGAACGCACGCGGGACGCTGTTCACGGTCCAGAAGGCGCTGCCGCTGTTCAACGATGGCGGCTCCATCTTCATGACCGGCTCGAATGCATCGCTTCGGGGCTACCCCAATTGGAGTGTCTACGCGGGGAGCAAGGCCGTGCTCCCCGCCTACGCACGCGTGTGGGTGTCCGAGTTGAGGGACAGGAAGATCCGGGTGAACGTCCTGACTCCCGGCCAGGTCGGCTCGCCAATGCTGGCGAAGGTCATGGACGAGGACATGAAGGCGCAGTTCGAGTCCGTCATCCCGCGGCGGGAGATGGGCCAGCCCGAGGAGATCGCGTCGGCCGCACTGTTCCTCGCCTCCGACGATTCGAGCTATGTCAACGGCATGGAGTTGGTGGTCGACGGCGGCACCACGGTGATCTGATGCGCACCACATTGGCTCCACACCGAAACACCGTGGAATCCTTCGTCGACTGCATGCACGGCGGCGCAGACCAAGACGCCCTGACCGGGATCCTCGCCAAGGACGTCGTGATGTATGGCCCGCTGGGCGACGAGCCGCTCACCGGCCGAGAGGCAGTCATGCACGCCATGCGATCGATCGGCACGGTGGCGACCGACCTCACCTATCGCGAAGTCCTCAGCGGCGAGACGCACCACGCTGCATACTTCCGGCTGCAGATCGACGACACCGTGATCGACGGCATGGACTACCTCCGGCTCGACGCGGACGGCAAGATCGCCGAGGTGACCATCTGGTGGCGTCCGCTGCCCGCCGGTGTTCGGATGCAGGGACACCTTGCCGGTCTCCTTGGCATGCGGCGCTGGGATCTTCGCACCGACGGCGAATGACGGCGTTACTCGTCAATCGCCTCGTTGCAGCTGGGGCCGCAGGTGGGGTTGTCGGGAGACGTCAGTTGTATTCGCCGAGACCTGGGCGGGACTTTGTGGTGGGGATCGGCTTGGGCGTGAACCTGGGAATCAAGTGCGCGGGAATTGCTGGCCGGCGGCGGGTGTCGTCGGCTTCGGCGTGAAGCCCGGAATCAGGTGCGCGTGGACTTCGGAATCACCGGTGGGAGACGCCGGTACGGCGTGCTGCTCGGAGGATGCGGAGGTCGTGGACCCGGAGCTGCTTGGTGCTGCGGCAGCGGTGGCGTTGGAATTGCCGAGTGCGGCCAGCCCCAAGCGATGACGGCGGCGGTGGCGATCTTCTTGATGGCGGCGGCGGTGGTCGTCGTTGCCGCCGTGGTGGACGAGGTCCTGGTCATTCGAGTTCCCTTTCTCAAGGCCACAGCGTGTCTGTGGTTGAGAAGAGAATCGCGGCTGCTCCTCAACGGATTCTCAATACGCCGGGCCGGGCGCTTCTGGAAGTGAGCTGTCACGGAGATGCCTAAACGAACCCCCGAACGTGCTGCCCCCAGCATGATTCGAACATGCGACACCGGGTTTTGCTGCGACTCGTGGTTGCCGGAAATCGCCTGCTAGCAGCCAAGATTGGCGCTGTTAGTGCTCAGCGACTGTTGATCGCTGATCCGGTTCATCGACGATGAAGAAACGATGGA
>CAWJYC010000006.1:0-236051 GCA_963846985.1 uncultured Actinomycetota bacterium | reverse complement strand
TGCGCCCGAAGGGATTCGAACCCCCAACCTTCTGATCCGTAGTCAGATGCTCTATCCGTTGAGCTACGGGCGCGTGTATTCAGTTGTTCGGCTGAGGCGACTCAACCGTGGCGGAGGCGAGAGGATTTGAACCTCCGGTCCGCTTTAAGACGGACAACTCATTAGCAGTGAGTCCCATTCGGCCGCTCTGGCACGCCTCCTGACCGATCCCGAGGGTACCGGACACCGATGCAATCCCCAGAACCGCCGAGGAGGAAGCGTACACAGGCGGCGCCGCGGAAGGCAAAGCAGAAGTTGGAGCACCCCTAGACTGTTCGGGTGACCGCCCGCCTGCGCCCCGAGCTGGCCGACCTGCCCGCCTACACCCCTGGCAAGACGGTTCCCGGCGCCATCAAGATCGCGAGCAACGAGACCGTCGACGGTCCACTGCCGAGCGTGCGGGCGGCCATCGCCGCGGCGACCGACGGGATCAACCGCTACCCGGACAACGGGTACGTCGAGCTCAAGGGGCGGCTGGCCAAGCATCTCGACGACGGGGCCTTCGCACCCGAGCACATCTCCGTCGGAAGTGGATCGGTCAGCCTCTGCCAGCAACTCATTCAGATCACGTCGTCGGTCGGCGACGAGGTGATGTTCGGATGGCGGAGCTTCGAGATCTACCCCCTGCAGGTGCGGACCGCCGGCGCCACGCCCCGCCAGGTATCGCTGACCGACTACACCTACGACCTCGACGCCATGCTGGCCGCGGTCACCGAGCGCACCCGGCTGATCTTCATCTGCAACCCGAACAATCCGACGTCGACCGTCGTCGATCCGGACGCGCTGGCACGCTTCGTCGCCGCCGTGCCGAGTGACGTCCTGATCGTCATCGACGAGGCGTACGTCGAGTACATCCGCGACGGAATGCAGCCCGACAGCTTCGGCCTGGTCAGAGCCCACCGCAATGTCGTTGTGCTGCGCACCTTTTCGAAGGCGTACGGACTCGCCGGGCTGCGCATCGGCTATGCGGTCGGGGATCCCGACGTCATCACCGCCCTCGGCAAGGTCTACGTGCCGTTCACCGCGACGAGCATCTCGCAGGCCGCCGCGATCGCCTCCATCGACGCCTCCGACGAACTGCTGGCGCGCACCGACGCCGTGGTGGCCGAGCGCGTCCGGGTCACCGCAACGCTGCGCGCGGCCGGCTTCACCGTGCCACCGTCGCAGGCGAACTTCGTCTGGTTGCCCCTCGCGGAGCGTACGAACGAGTTCGTCAACAGCGCGGCCGACGACCGGCTCCTGGTGCGGCCCTACGGGCAGGACGGCGTCCGGGTCACCGTCGCCGCGCCCGCGGAGAACGACGCCTTCCTCGAGTTCGCCACCCGCTGGGTCGCCACCGGGGCAGCCGGTTCACCGAACGGAGAATCGTGACCAGGGCCCGAAAGACGTTGGCCGCGTTGATCGATCGCGCCGACCGCATCGCCGATGCCGAGCTCGACGCGTTCTGGGACACCCTGCAGCCGGCAACCATCGACTTCATGATCGGCGCGTGGAAGGGCGGGGAGTTCGACACCGGCCACCGGTCCAACGGCTTCCTGACGAAGCTCAACTGGTTCGGCAAGACCTTCCACTCCGCGTCCGACGCTCAGCCGCTGGTATGCCTGGACGCCGACGGCAACACCTTCTCCAACACCGAGGCGATGAAGGGTGAGGCGAGCCTCTGGCTCGAGGAGTTCCGCGGCGAGGTGACGGCGTCCATGGTGTACGACGGGGCGCCGGTGCACGACCACTTCAAGCGGGTCGACGACAACGCCGTCATGGGAATCATGAACGGCAAGGGCGCGCTCGACCACAGCTCCGGCACGCCGCGGCACCTGTACTTCTACCTCGAACGGGTCGAGCCCCTATCGTTGCCCAGATGAGGACCCGCGTTCTGCTCGTCGCCGCGGCCTTCGCCGTGACCGGGGCAGCCGCGGGTTGCGACCGCACCACGTCCGGCACCGTGGCGATGACCACCGAGGCGGGATCGTCCACGCGCACGTCGTCGTCGCGTCCCACGACGTCCTCACCGCGCACCTCGACACCACGAACCTCAACGCCCCGCACGTCGTCGCAGGCACCGCCTACCGGTGACCCGCTGGACGCCACGTGCTCGCAGTACGTCGCGCTCGACGAGGCGGGCCGGACCGCGATCATCGAGGAGATCCTGCAGAACGAGTCGTCGGTGCTCGGTCCCAGTGACGCCGAGATCGCGAAGACGCTGGCGGACGCCGTGTGCACGTTCCTGCCCGACAGCAAGGTCAGCGAGATCCTGCTCGGGGAAACGCCGCCCTGACCCCGTAACCTGACCTGCCATGGGCGATGCATACGAATCCGTCACCGTCGACGTCGACGCACACGTCGCTCTGGTCACGTTGGTGGGCCCCGGCAAGGGCAACGCGATGGGGCCGGCGTTCTGGGCCGAGCTACCCCAGGTGTTCACCTCCCTCGACGCCGACCCGGACGTCCGCGCCATCGTCCTCACCGGGTCTGGCCGCAACTTCAGCTATGGCCTGGACCTCACCGCCATGGGCGGCACCCTCACGCCCATGCTGGAGGACGGCGCACTGGCCAAGCAGCGCACCGAATTCCACGCCAAGCTGAGGGTGATGCAGGGCTCCATCACCGCGGTCGCGGACTGCCGCACGCCGGTGATCGCCTCGGTGCACGGCTGGTGCATCGGCGGCGGTGTCGACTTGATCTCCGCCGTCGACATCCGCTACGCCAGTGCCGACGCCAAGTTCTCCGTCCGCGAGGTCAAGCTGGCGATGGTGGCCGACGTGGGCAGCCTCGCCCGACTGCCGCTGATCCTCAGCGAGGGACATCTCCGCGAACTCGCCCTCACCGGCAAGGACATCGACGCCGCGCGAGCCGAGAAGATCGGCCTGGTCAACGACGTCTTCCCCGACGCCGAGGCGTCGTTGGCCGCCGCACACGAGACCGCCAGGGAGATCGCGGCCAACCCACCGCTGGCCGTTCAGGGCATCAAGGACGTGCTCGACGAGCAACGCACCGCCCAGGTATCGGCGAGCCTGCGCTACGTCGCGGCGTGGAATTCGGCGTTCCTGGCATCGCGGGATCTCACCGAGGGCATCACCGCCGTGTTCGCCAAACGGCCGCCGGAGTTCAAGGGCGAGTAGCGCGGTGGCGGAGGGATTTGAACCCCCGGACGGTGTTAGCCGTCTCTCGCTTTCAAGGCGAGTGCATTAGGCCGCTCTGCCACGCCACCGCCGACAACTCTAGAGCTATACCCGTCCGACCCGCGCGGGCACCTGTTCGGACCTCAGTGCGGCGCCGATGCGCCGGCAGTTCTCGCCCATCGCCGCGGTCTGCGGTCGCGACAGCCGACTGAGGAAGTGGCTGCGCACGCCGTCGCCGTAGGTCGACATCGCGACGTGCAGCGCCTGCCGGCCGTCGTCGGTGATGGTCGCCAGGACGCCCCTGCCGTCCTCGGGCGAGGAGCATCGGCGCACCAGGCGCTGCAACTCGAGCCGATGAATCTGGCGAGTCACCCTGCTGGGCAACGACATCAGCTCGTCGGCGAGGTCGCCCATCCGGGCCGAGCCGGTGGCCGAGTTCGCCAGCACGTCGAGCAGCCGGACGTCGTTGAGCGTGAGCCCGTGACCGTCCACCAACTCCCGGTTCAGCGTGGCGTGCAGGCGCAGCGCCGCGTCGAGGAAGTGTTGCCAGGCACGCTGTTCGGCGATGTCGAGCCCCGGCATCGAGCTTGCCGTCCGCCCCCCAATAGTCCCCCCCATGGCGACATAGTAGGACCGCAACCGCCCGGTAGTAGCGTTATCGACATGCGCGCGATCATCGCCGAATCCGGCACTGACCTGGCCTGGCGGGAAGTTCCGGACGTAGTCGCCGGCGACGGCGAAGTGGTCATCGACGTCGTCTCGGCCGGGATCAACCGGGCCGACCTGCTGCAGGCCGCCGGGCACTACCCGCCTCCGCCCGGAGCCAGCGAGACCATCGGCCTCGAGGTGTCGGGACGCGTGGCCGAGCTCGGCTCCGGCGTGACCTCGTGGACCGTCGGGCAGCCGGTGTGCGCACTGCTCGCTGGCGGCGGCTACGCCGAGCGCGTGGCG
This sequence comes from uncultured Actinomycetota bacterium, assembly GCA_963846985.1. GTDB lineage: Bacteria > Actinomycetota > Actinomycetes > Mycobacteriales > Mycobacteriaceae > Mycobacterium. The sequence goes on along the minus strand of CAWJYC010000006.1, from coordinate 231,942 downwards.
GTGCCCGCCGGTCAGGTGATGCCGATCCCCGACGGCGTCGGGCTGCACGAAGCCGCCGCACTGCCCGAGGTCGCGTGCACGGTGTGGTCGAACCTGGGCATGACGGCGCATCTGGCGGCGGGGCAGACGGTGCTGCTGCACGGCGGCGCCAGCGGCATCGGCACCCATGCCATCCAGGTGGCCACCGCGATGGGGTGCCGGGTCGCCGTCACCGCGGGCTCGGCCGAGAAGCTGGCGATCTGCCGCTCGCTGGGCGCCGACATCACCATCAACTACCGCGACGAGAACTTCGTCGAGCAGATCAAGGCGCAGACCGACGGAGCGGGCGCCGACGTGATCCTCGACCTCCTCGGCGCGTCCTACCTCGACCGCAACATCGACGCGCTGGCGCCCGACGGACGGATCGTCGTCATCGGCTTCCAGGGCGGGCTGAAGGCCGAACTCAACTTCGGCAAGCTGATGGCCAAGCGGGCCGGGGTCATTTCGACGGCCCTGCGATCGCGTCCGGTGCACGGCCCGTCGGGCAAGAGCGCCATCGTCGCGTCGGTAGTGGCGAACGTGTGGCCGATGATCGCCGACGGTCGGGTGCGGCCCGTCATCGGAGCGGAGCTTCCCATCGAGCAGGCCGCCGAGGCTCATCGGGTGCTGTCGGCAGGCGAAGCCCACGGGAAAGTGGTTCTGCGCGTGCGGGATTGAGCGCGCGTCAGCCGAGCGAGGCGAGCGCGCGGACCAGCTGGTCGACCTCGAACATCGTCGTGTAATGCGCGAGGCCGATGGTGACGGCGCCGCCGATGTCGTTCACCCCGATGACGTCGAGCACCCGCGACGTCGTGTTCAACGACGCCAGCACACCGTTGTCGGCGAGCCTCTGCACCACCCGCTCGGCAGGCACGCCGTGCAGGGCGAAGCTCAGCACCGGGATGCGCTCCTCGGGCTGGCCGATCACCATCACCAGGGGTAGCGACCTCAGCGACGTCAGCAGGTAGTCGAATAGCCGGTCCATATAGGCAGCGGCGGATTGCATTGAGACGGAAAGCCTTTCGCGGCGGCTACCGGTTGCCGACTCATCGAGGTTGGCCAGGTACTCGACGCTCGCCACCACCCCGGCCAGCATGCCGAACTGGTGGATGCCCATTTCGAGGCGCTCCACTCCGGTGGCCAGCGGGTCCAGCGACACCGTGCCGAACGACTCGATGGTCGACGGATCGCGGAACACCAGCGCACCGATCGGCGGGCCGCCCCACGCCACGGTGTTGACGGCCAGGACGTCGGCCTCGAGCTCCTGGATGTCGACCAACCGGTATGGGGCCGCAGCCGAGTGGTCGACGACCACGGTGCCGCCGTTCTCGTGCAACAGCTTGGTGACCGGGCGCAGATCGGTGATGGCACCGACCGCGGACGACGCCGACGTGATGGCCACCAGCTTGGTCGGCTTGTCGATCAGCGATTCCCACTGGTAGGCGGGCAGCTCGCCGGTCTCGATGTCGACCTCGGCCCACTTCACCTTGGCGCCATAGCGATTGGCGGCCCGCAGCCACGGGGCGATGTTCGCCTCGTCGTCGAGCCGGGTGACCACCAGTTCGTGCCCCAGCCCGACGCGGGAGGCGGAGGCGTCGGCCAGCGACGTCAGGAGGATGGCGCGATCGGCGCCGAGGACGACACCGCGCGGGTCGCCGCCGACCAGGTCGGCGACCGCCTGGCGCGCCGCGTGCAGCACCGCGGCACTGCGGGTGGCGGCCGGATGCGGGCCCCGTCCGGTGGTCATGGAGCCGCGGAAGGCGGTCGACACCGTGGTCGCCACCGAGTCGGGGAGCAGCATGCCGTTCTGCGCGTCGAAGTGCACCCAGCCGTCGCCCAGTGACGGGTGCAAACCACGCACCCGGGCAACGTCGTATGCCATCTAAGCCACCTTCGAGCCCTGTGAGTACCGCAACCGTACCGATTCCGATGCTGCCCGCCGTGCGCACGCGTGTGCGGACCGAATCGCCTGCGTGGTCATACTAGTGCAGTGAGCTTGGCGTCCGGAGTGCTAGTCGCGTGGACCTTGCTCGTCGTCCCCGGAGCAATCATTGCAAGGACCGCTCAGCTAAGTTGGCCGATCAGCATCGCAGTGGCTCCCGCCCTGACGTACGGCACCGTGGCGCTGGCAATCGTGCCGATGGGTGCCGTCGGCATTCCCTGGACCCTGTGGACGGCTGTCGTCGTCCTATTGATCGTGGTCGCTGTCGTTGCCGGCGTGCGGGTGGCGTTCGCGAGGCGCCTACGGCTGGAGCCTGCGGGTGAGCCGATGGGGCGCGGGCCCGCGCTCGTCGTCGCGGCGGGAGTCGTGCTTGGCGCAGCCTTGATCACGTTCGCAGCAATTCGCGGCATGCCCCACTGGCAATCGATTCCGAGCACCTGGGACTCGGTCTGGCACGCCAACACCATCAGGTTCATCCTCGAAACCGGGCAGGCCTCGCCCACCCACATGGGCGAATTGCGCAACGTCGAAACCCACGACGCGCTGTACTACCCCTCGACCTTCCACGCCCTCGCCGCCGTCGGGAGCCAACTCACCGGCACGAGCGTCACCACCGCCTACACGCTGAACTCTTTGGCCGTCTCGGTCGGACTGTTTCCCATGAGCGCGGCCGCACTCGCATGGCACCTGCTGCGCAGCCGGGACGTCGGCCAGTGGCAGGCAGCGGGATCGGCTGCCGCCGCGGCAGCGCTGTCCGCGTCGTTCACCGCGGTGCCCTACGTCGAGTTCGATACGGCGTCGATGCCCAACCTCGCCGCCTACGGCCTGGCGGTGCCGACGTCGCTGTTGGTCATTTCGGCTCTGCGACACCGCGATCGCATTCCGCTGGCGGTGCTCGCGCTGTTTGGCGTCTTCTCCGTGCACATCACCGGCGGCGTCGTCACGGCCCTGTTAGTCGCCGTGTGGTGGCTGGCCGAGGGAGTGTGGCAACCCGTGCGTGGGCGGCTCGCGGACTTCACCAGCCTCGTGGTGATCGCCGGGCCGGCGGTGGTGCTGCTGCTGCCGCAGTTCGTCGGCGTCTTGCAGCAGGCCGAGATCATCGCCGGCCACGAGTTCGACACGCATCAGGGCAAGAAGAAGGCCCTGTTCGACGCCATCGTCCAGCACACCCGCCACCTGAACGACTATCCGATCCAGAACGCGATCGTCGCGCTCGCGGCGATCGGCTTCGTCATCCTGCTCGTCCGCCGGATCTGGTGGCCCGCCGCGGTCTGGCTGATCCTGATCTATTCGATCGTGCACTCGTCGGCGCCGTTCCGCGGCGTGGTCGGCCGCGCCAGCGCGCTGTTCACCGACCTCTTCTATAGCGACCCGCGCCGGCTGTCGGCGGTCGTGACGATGCTGCTGGCCCCGATGGCGGGCATCGCGCTGTTCACCCTCGCCTGGGCCGCGGTGTCCTGGCTGCGGCGGCAGAGCCCACGGGTGAGCGCCCGCGCCGGCTATGCCGCGACGGCGCTGATCATGGTGGCCGTGGCCATCGGCATGGCCTGGCATTACTTTCCGCGCCACCGGCACCTCATCGGCGAGAAGTACGACCAGGTCATCATCGACGACAAGGACCTCGCCGCGTTCGCCTACCTGGCCACCCTGCCGGGAGCCCGCGACACCCTGATCGGCAACGCCAACACCGACGGCACGGCCTGGATGTACGCGGTGTCCGGCCTGCATCCGCTGTGGACGCACTACGACTACCCCCAGCAGCAGGGCCCGGGCTACCACCGCTTCGTCTTCTGGGCCTACGCCGACGACGCCGACACCGATCCGCGGGTCGCCGAAGCCGTGCACGCCCTGAACATCCGCTACGTCATCACCAGCTCACCGGTGGTGCGCGGGTTCGTCATGCCGGACGGACTAAAGTCGCTAGGCGAGTCGAAGTCGTGGAAGAAGATCTACGACAACGGCGAGGACCACATCTATGAGTGGCAGGGCAAGTAGAAACTTCAGGAGTTCGGAAGACGATGACGAGTAGCCCCGACGAGAACAACGTCGAAGACGTCGAAATCCTCGGCGACGTGTCCACCATCGGCGACGACGCCGACGGCAAGTCCCTGACCGAACTGGTGGAACAACCCGCCAAGGTCATGAGGATCGGCACCATGATCAAGCAGCTGCTCGAAGAGGTGCGCGCGGCGCCGCTCGACGAGGCCAGCCGCGGACGGCTGCGCGACATCCATGCCCGAAGCGTCCGCGAGCTCGAGGAGGGGCTGGCGCCCGAGCTGCGCGAGGAACTGGAGCGGCTCGCGCTTCCCTTCGGCGAGGACACCCTGCCGTCCGACGCGGAACTGCGGATCGCCCAGGCTCAACTCGTCGGCTGGCTGGAAGGTCTGTTCCACGGCATCCAAACAGCGCTGTTCGCCCAGCAGATGGCGGCGCGCGCGCAACTGGAGTCGATGCGCCAGCTGCCGCCCGGCATGACCAGCGCACCTGGACAGCGCGGTCCGTCCAGCTCGGGGACCGGGCAGTACCTCTAACTGTGGGCGATCCCCATATCCACACCCAGAACGCGTGGGTCGAGTTCCCGATCTTCGACGCCAAGTCGCGATCGCTGAAGAAGGCGTTCCTCGGCAAGGCGGGCGGCACCATCGGCCGCAACGAGTCGAACGTCGTCGTCATCGAAGCGCTCCGCGACATCACCATGACACTGGAGATGGGCGACCGCGTCGGGCTGGTCGGACACAACGGCGCAGGAAAGTCGACGCTGCTGCGGCTGTTGTCGGGTATCTACGAACCGACCCGCGGCTCCGCGACCGTCCGCGGCCGGGTGGCGCCGGTGTTCGACCTGGGCGTCGGGATGGACCCGGAGATCTCGGGCTTCGAGAACATCGTCATCCGCGGCATGTTCCTCGGGCAGACCCGGCGGCAGATGGCGGCCAAGGTCGACGAGATCGCCGAGTTCACCGAGCTCGGTGACTACCTGTCGATGCCGTTGCGCACCTACTCGACCGGAATGCGGGTGCGCCTGGCGATGGGCGTGGTCACCAGCATCGACCCCGAGATCCTGCTGCTCGACGAGGGCATCGGCGCGGTGGACGCGGAGTTCATGAAGAAGGCCCGTACCCGTCTGCAGGATTTGGTTGCCCGGTCCGGAATCCTGGTGTTCGCAAGCCATTCCAACGAGTTCCTGGCCCAGCTGTGTGACACCGCCATGTGGGTGGACCACGGCACCATCAAGATGACGGGCGGCATCGAGGACGTCGTGCGCGCCTATGAGGGCGACGACGCGGCTCACCACGTTCGCGAAGTGATCGAGGAGAACAGGCGATCGGACGTTCGGCGTGAGTGATGTCGTGGCCGATGAGCAGGTCGTCGCCGATGAGCGCTGGCGCGAAGAGCAAATCATTGCGGTCGTCGTCACGCATCGGCGGGTGGCCGAGCTGGCCCTGTCCTTGAAGTCCGTCACCGGCCAGACCCGGGCCCCGGACCACCTGATCGTCGTCGACAACGACGCCGACGATGCCGTGCGTGATGTCGTTGCCGCACAACCGGTGCCGAGCACGTACCTCGGCTCGCGCCGCAACCTGGGCGGCGCGGGCGGCTTCGCACTCGGCATCCTGCAGGCCCTGTCGCTGGGTGCGGACTGGGTGTGGCTGGCCGACGACGACGGCAGGCCGGCGGACGCCGACGTGTTGGCCACGCTGCTGAACTGTGCGGAAAGACATTCGCTCGCCGAGGTGTCGCCGATGGTGTGCGACCTGGCCGACCCAACCCGGCTGGCGTTCCCGTTGCGCCGCGGGCTGGCGTGGCGCAGGCGGGTGTCGGAGTTGCGGGTCGACGGCGACGGCGACCTGCTGGCGGGTATCGCCTCGCTGTTCAACGGAGCGCTGTTCCGGGCGTCGACGCTGGAAGCGGTTGGCGTGCCGGACATTCGGTTGTTCATCCGTGGTGACGAGGTGGACGTGCACCGGCGACTGGTGCTCTCCGGGCTGCCGTTCGGCACGTGCCTGGACGCGGTGTACCTGCACCCGCAGGGGTCCGACGAGTTCAAGCCGATCCTCGGCGGCCGGATGCACACCCAGTACCCCGACGACGCCAACAAGCGCTACTTCGTCTACCGCAACCGGGGTTACCTGCAGTCGCAACGCGGCCTGCGCAAACTGGCCCCCCAGGAGTGGCTGCGTTTCGGGTGGTTCTTCTTGATCAGCCGTCGCGATATGGCGGGCTTCGCGGAGTGGGTTCGGTTGCGGCGCTTGGGTAGAAGAGAGAGGTTCGGCCACCAGGGCGAGCGAAGCGACGGGGGAAGAACCAGATGACGTTCACCGACGCCGCCGCGCAGTCGAAGACCTTTTCGCGCGCCTGGGCGGACCTGGCCACCGGGTTCGGCAAGCGGGAGCTGTGGCTGCACCTCGGCTGGCAGGACATCAAGCAGCGCTACCGCCGCTCGGTGCTCGGACCCATCTGGATCACCATCGCGACCGGCACCATGGCGGTCGCGTTGGGCGGCCTCTATTCGACGCTGTTCCACCTGCCGCTGGCCGAACACCTGCCCTACGTCACGCTCGGGTTGATCATCTGGAACCTGATCAACGCGTCGATCCTCGAGGGTGCCGACGTGTTCGTCGCCAATGAGGGCCTCATCAAACAACTTCCGACGCCATTGTCGGTGCACGTCTACCGGCTGGTGTGGCGGCAGATCATCCTGTTCGGGCACAACATCGTCATCTTCGTCATCATCGCCATCATCTTCCCGCAGCCCTGGAAGTGGACCGACCTGGCCTTCATCCCCGCGTTGGCGCTGATCGCGCTGAACTGCGTGTGGGTGGCACTGTGCTTCGGCATCCTGGCCACTCGGTACCGCGACATCAGCCCGCTGCTGTTCAGCCTGGTGCAACTGCTGTTCTACGTCACGCCGATCATCTGGAACGACGCGACGCTACGCGAGCAGGGCGCCGGGACGTGGGCCAAGGTGATCGAGTTCAACCCGCTGCTGCACTACGTCGACATCGTCCGCGCCCCGCTACTGGGCGCCGACCAGGAGCTGCGGCACTGGGTGGTGGTCATCGTGCTGACGATCATCGGCTGGACCGTGACGGCGTTCGCCATGCGGCAATACCGGTCCCGGGTGGCGTACTGGGTCTAAGGACCCGATCGAGTGTGCGGTGAGAACGTCCTGACGCCCGTCGGGCCGCTCCCACAGCACACTCGATGGCGAAGCTCTCGGCAGTGGCTCCGTCGGGTGCGGGGCGGAGGCGGCGGGGACCTTCGCCCGGTCACGACGACAGGCTGGCTGACTAAGCTGCCCCCGTGGCCGAGCCCCCGATGTCGCCGTCTCTGTCCCTGGTCACCCAAGCCTGGCGGTTCGTCGTCACCGGCGGGTTGTCGGCGATCGTCGACTTTGGTCTGTACGTGCTCTTCCTGCACCTGGGCCTCAACGTCAACGTGGCCAAGACGCTGAGCTTCATCGCGGGCACCACCACCGCCTACCTGATCAACCGGCGCTGGACCTTCCAGGCGGCCCCGAGCCGGGCCCGCTTCCTCGCGGTCGTCGGTCTCTACGCCGTCACCTACGCCGTGCAGGTCGGCATCAACTACGCCTTCTACACCCTGTGGGCCGACAAGCCGTGGCGCGTGCCAGTCGCCTTCGTCATCGCGCAGGGCACTGCGACCGTCATCAACTTCGTGGTGCAGCGGACGGTCATCTTTCGGTTGAAGTGAGGGCGGTACCCTCGTCACGATGTTCGATACGACCACCAAGCAGCTGATGGGCTGGGGGCGCACCGCGCCAACCGTCGCCCGGGTGCTGTCGACCCCGGATGCCGAAACCATCGTCGAGGCCGTCACCAGTGCCGACGACCGCGGCATCCTGGCGCGCGGACTTGGCCGCTCCTACGGCGACAACGCCCAGAACGGCGGCGGGCTGGTCGTCGACATGACGGCGCTGAACAAGATTCACTCGATGGACCGCGACACCCATCTCGTCGACGTGGACGGCGGCGTCAACCTCGACCAGCTGATGCGGGCGGCACTGCCGCTGGGGCTGTGGGTGCCGGTACTGCCGGGCACCCGGCAGGTCACCGTCGGCGGTGCCATCGCCTGCGACATCCACGGCAAGAACCACCACAGCGCGGGCAGCTTCGGCAACCACGTGCGCTCGATGGAGCTGCTGACCGCCGACGGCCAGGTCCGCCACCTCACCCCCGACGGCGACGACGCCGAGTTGTTCTGGGCCACCGTCGGCGGCAACGGCCTGACCGGAATCATCCTGCGGGCCACGGTCGCGATGACGCCGACCGAGACGGCGTACTTCATCGCCGACGGCGACGTCACGCCAACCCTGGACGACACCATCGCCTTCCACAGCGACGGCAGCGAGAACCACTACACCTATTCCAGCGCGTGGTTCGACGCCATCAGCGCGCCCCCGAAGCTGGGCCGGGCGGCGATCTCCCGCGGATCGTTGGCCAGGCTGGACCAGCTGCCGCCGAAGCTGCAGAAGAATCCGCTGAAATTCGATGCGCCGCAGCTGCTTACGTTCCCCGACGTCTTCCCCAACGGGCTGGCGAACAAGTACACGTTCGGCCCGATCGGTGAACTGTGGTACCGCAAGTCGGGCACCTATCGCGGCAAGGTGCAGAACCTGACGCAGTTCTATCACCCACTCGACATGTTCGGGGAGTGGAACCGCGGCTACGGGCCGGCCGGTTTCCTGCAGTATCAGTTCGTGGTGCCGACCGAGGCGGTCGAGGAGTTCAAGCGCATCATCGTCGACATCCAACGCTCGGGGCACTACTCCTTCCTCAACGTGTTCAAGCTGTTCGGAGCGGGAAATCAAGCGCCGCTGAGCTTTCCGATTCCGGGCTGGAACATCTGCGTCGACTTCCCGATCAAGGCCGGGCTCAACGAGTTCGTCACCGAACTCGACCGCCGGGTGCTCGAATTCGGTGGCCGCCTCTACACTGCCAAGGACTCGCGGACCACCGCGGAGACCTTCCACGCCATGTATCCGCGGATCGACGAATGGATCGCGGTGCGCCGCAGGGTCGATCCGGCCGGCGTGTTCGCCTCTGACATGGCCCGACGTTTGGAGCTTCTGTAAATGGTGTGCGCACATGGTATTTGACGCAGTCGGCAACCCTCAGGCCATCCTGGTGCTCGGCGGAACGTCCGAGATCGGGCTGGCCATCGCCGAGCGCTTCCTGCGCGACGCCTCGGCCCGCGTGATCCTGGCCGACCTGCCGGACCATCCCCGCAAGGCCGACGCCATCGCCGCCATGACGTCCGCTGGCGCCAAGTCGGTGCAATGGGTCGACTTCGACGGAGTCAAGACCGACACTCATCCGGCCGTGATCGACGAGGCCTGGGGCGAAGGGTCCGACCGAAAGGACATAGACGTCGCCGTCGTCGCGTTCGGGTTGCTCGGGGACGCCGAACAGCTGTGGCAGGACCAGCGCAAGGCCGTCCAGATTGCCGGAATCAACTACACCGCAGCCGTGTCCGTGGGTGTGCTGCTCGGCGAGAAGATGCGGGCGCAGGGCTCGGGTCGCATCATCGCGATGAGCTCCGCAGCCGGTGAACGGGTCCGTCGCTCCAACTTCGTCTACGGTTCCACCAAGGCCGGGCTCGACGGCTTCTACCTCGGACTCGGCGAGGCGTTGCGGGAGTTCGGTGTTCGCGTGCTGGTGATCCGGCCCGGCCAGGTGCGGACGAAGACCACCATCGACTACCTGGCGGCGACCGGTGCGAAGGAAGCACCGATGACCGTCGACAAGGAGTACGTCGCCGAGCTTGCGGTCACGGCGTCGGCGAAGGGCAAGGACCTGGTGTGGGCGCCGGGAGCGTTCCGGTACGTGATGATGGTGCTGCGGCACGTACCGCGGCCGATCTTCCGCAAGTTGCCGATCTGAGTTCCGGTGCTGGAAGTACTCCCGCGCGCGGGGGAGAGCGGAGCGACCGCGGGATGACCGGAGTCCCCCAGGCGCTGCGAACCGTGGCCCACATGGCGGTCGCCGCGATCCTCGCCGCCGTCGTCGCGACCGTGTCACTGGTTGCCATCGCGGGCGTCGAGTGGCCCGCGTTCAACTCGTCGAACCAGTTGCACGCCCTGACCACCGTGGGCCAATTCGTCTCTCTCGCCGGACTTTTCGTCGCCGGCTGGGCGTGGCGACGGAACAGTCGACGAATCGCCCGCGTCGTCGCGGTGGCATCCCTGTCCGCGCTGTCGGCGGTCACGCTCGCGATGCCACTGGGCGCCACCAAGCTCTACCTCTTCGGCGTCTCGGTCGATCAGCAGTTCCGGACCGAGTACCTGACGCGACTGACCGACACCGTTGCGCCCCACGACATGACCTACCTCGGTCTGCCGCCGTACTACCCGCCGGGCTGGTTCTGGCTCGGCGGCCGACTCGCCACTCTCACCGGGACGCCCGCCTGGGAGATGTTCAAGCCGTGGTCGATCGTCTCGATCACGGCGGCGATCGCGGTCGCGTTGGTGCTGTGGGCCGCGCTGATCCGGTTCGAGTTGGCCCTGGTGGTCTCGACCGCGACCACCGCAGCAACGCTCGCCTACGCTCCCGCCGAGCCGTACGCGGCGATCATCACGGTGTTGCTGCCGCCGGTGTTCGTGCTGGCGTGGTCGGGGCTGCGGGGCGACAAGGATCGAGGCTGGACGGCCGTCCTCGGCGTCGGCGTCTTCCTCGGGGCGTCGGCGCTGTTCTACACCCTGCTCTTCCTCTACGCCGCGTTCACGATCACCCTGATGGGGCTGCTGGCGGCCGCCGCGCGGCGCGCCTGGACACCCCTGCTTCGGCTCGTCGTCATCGGGGTGATCTCGGGGGCCATCGCGCTGGTGGGCTGGGCCCCGTACCTGCTGGCGGCGTCGAGGGGTTTGCCCGCCGACAAGGGCACTGCCCAGCACTACCTGCCGGCCGACGGTGCCCAGCTGACGTTCCCGATGCTCGACGTCACGCTGCTCGGCGCACTGTGCATGATCGGGACGGTGTGGCTGGTGGTCCGGGCGCGGTCGTCGGGCCAGGCGGGCCACGGGCAGATCGCACCCGCCCTGGCCGTCGCCATCCTCGCCGTCTACGCCTGGTCGCTGCTGTCGATGCTCACCACCCTGGTGGGCACCACGCTGCTGTCGTTCCGGTTGCAGCCCACGCTGACGGTGCTGCTGGTGGCGGCCGGCGCCTTGGGCTTCGTCGACGTCACGCTCGCCGTCGCCGCACAGGTACAGCCCCCGCACCGCGCAGCGCGTCGTCGCCGCGGGGGCCGCGATCGGTGCGATCGGCGCGATGACGTTCACCCAGGACATCCCCGACGTGCTGCGGCCCGACATCGTCGTGGCCTACACCGACACCGACGGCAACGGACAGCGCGCCGACCGGCGGCCGCCGGGCGCCGAACGGTACTACCGCGAGGTCGACGCGAAGATCGGCGAGGTGACCGGCCGACCACGGAACCAGACCGTGGTGATGACCGCCGACTACAGCTTTCTGGCCTACTACCCGTACTACGGATTCCAAGGGCTGACGTCGCACTACGCCAACCCGCTCGCACAGTTCAAGGAACGCTCGTCGGCCATCGAGGGCTGGGCCACCATCACCGAGCCCGACCGGTTCATCGCCGCCCTGGACGGCCTGCCCTGGCCGCCGCCGACGGTCTTCCTGATGCGGCACGGCGCCAACGACACCTACACCCTGCGGCTGGCCAGCGACGTCTACCCGAACCAGCCCAACGTGCGGCGCTACCAGGTGGCCCTCGACGCGGCGGTGTTCGACGATCCGCGGTGGAACGTGTCCGACGTCGGACCCTTCGTCCTGGCGATCAGGAAGTAACCCACGGTGACCACCGAGGTGCCGCCAGGCGGCCCACTAACATCTAGCCCCGTGAGCCGCGAGGGATCCGACGCCCGGCCCCGCCCGACGGGTAATCACCGGACCGCGCGACTGATCGCCATCGTCGCCGGACTGCTCGGCGCACTGCTGGCCGTCGCCACGCCGTTCCTGCCGGTCACGCAAACCACCGCCCAACTCAACTGGCCGCAGAACGGCGTCCTGCAGAGCGTGGACGCCCCGTTGATCGGCTATGTGGCGACCGACCTGACGGTGACCATCCCCTGCCGCGCCGCCGCCGGGCTGGTGGGCCCCGACAACGCCAACCGGACGGTGCTGCTGTCCACCGTTCCCAAGCAGGCGCCCAAGGCGGTCGACCGCGGTCTGCTCATCGAGCGGGTCGGCGGCGACCTGCTGGTCATCGTGCGCAACACCCCGGTGGTCAGCGCGCCGCTGGCCCAGGTGCTCAGCCCCGGGTGCCAGCGCCTGACCTTCACCGCGCACGCCGACCGGGTCACCGGCGAATTCGTCGGCCTGGTCCAGGGAACCGACGCAGACGGACCGGCCCACCCGGGCGACCCGCTGCGCGGCGAACGCAGCGGCTACGACTTCCGGCCGCAGATCGTCGGCGTCTTCACCGACCTCTCCGGACCGGCCCCGCCCGGCCTACAGTTCTCGGCCACCATCGACTCCCGCTACAGCACCTCGCCGACGGTGCTGAAGCTGCTGGCGATGATCGTCGGCATCGCGATGACGGTCCTCGCACTGGGCGCCCTGCACGTCCTGGACACCGCCGACGGCATGAGGCACCGCCGGTTCCTGCCGCCGCGGTGGTGGTCGCTGCGCCCGCTGGACGGCGTCGTCACCGCAGCCCTGGTCTGGTGGCACTTCGTCGGGGCCAACACGTCCGACGACGGCTACATCCTCACCATGGCGCGGGTGTCGGAGCACGCCGGCTACATGGCGAACTACTACCGGTGGTTCGGCACGCCGGAGGCTCCGTTCGGGTGGTACTACGACCTGCTCGCGCTGTGGGCCCACGTCAGCACCGCCAGCGTGTGGGTGCGACTGCCCACTCTGCTGATGGGGCTCGCGTGCTGGTGGGTCATCAGCCGTGAGGTGATCCCGCGCCTCGGCCATTCGGTGAAGATCAGCGGGGTCGCGGCGTGGACCGCGGCGGGCATGTTCCTGGCCTTCTGGCTGCCGCTCAACAACGGCCTGCGACCCGAACCCATCATCGCCCTTGGCATCCTGCTGACGTGGTGCTCGGTGGAACGCGGCGTCGCGACCAGCCGACTGCTTCCGGTGGCGATCGCAATCATCATCGGCGCCCTCACCCTGTTCTCCGGGCCCACCGGCATCGCCGCCGTCGGCGCGCTGTTGGTCGCCATCGGCCCGCTGAAGACGATCGTGGCGGCGCACACGTCGCGGTTCGGCTACCTCGCGCTGCTGGCGCCGATCCTCGCGGCCGGCACGGTCACCATCTTCCTGATCTTCCGCGACCAGACGCTGACCAGTGAGGTGCAGGCCAGCGCCTTCAAGTCCGCGGTCGGCCCCAGCCTGGCCTGGTTCGACGAACACATCCGCTACGAGCGGCTCTTCATGGCCAGCCCCGATGGTTCGGTGGCACGCCGCTTCGCCGTCCTCGCGGTGCTGCTCGCGCTCGCCGTGTCGGTCGCAATGTCGTTGCGCAAGGGCCGAATTCCCGGCACGGCCGCGGGACCGAGCCGACGCATCATCGGCATCACCATCATCTCGTTCCTGATGATGATGTTCACGCCGACCAAGTGGACGCACCACTTCGGCGTCTTCGCCGGACTCGCCGGGTCACTCGGCGCACTGGCCGCCGTCGCGGTTACCGCCGCGGCGATGACGTCGCGCCGCAACCGCACCATCTTCGCCGCCATCGTGTTGTTCATGACGGCGTTCTCGTTCGCCAGCGTCAACGGGTGGTGGTACGTCTCGAACTTCGGTGTGCCGTGGTCGAATTCGTTCCCTCAATTCACGTTCGGGTTCACGACGATTCTCCTGGGGTGCTCGGTGGTCGCGCTACTAGCGGCCGCATGGTTCCACTTCACCGGTGACGCAGTGCGGGAGCGGACCGGACGCTGGTCGCGAATTCCGTTGGCGCCGTTGACCATTGCCGTCTGGGCGCTGGTGATCTTCGAGGTGACGTCGTTGACCGTCGCGATGGTCGGGCAGTACCCGGCGTGGTCGGTCGGCCGGTCCAATCTCGAGTCGATGGCGGGCAAGACCTGTGGCCTGGCCACCGACGTCCTGGTCGAGCAGGATCCCAACGGGGGAATGCTGCAACCAGTGAACTCGCCGATGGCCGCCGCGCTCGGCGCGAATGCCCAGGGCTTCTCGCCCAACGGTATTCCGGCCGACGTGTCGGCCGACCCGGTCGCGGAACCGCAGGGCAGCAACAACTTCGCCGATACCGACGGATCGGTCGTCAGTGGAAGCGAGCCAGGCACCGAGGGCGGCACGACGGCCGCGCCCGGCGTGAACGGCTCGCGGGCGCGCCTGCCCTACAACCTCGATCCCGCCACCACGCCGGTCATGGGCAGCTGGCGTGCCGGCACTCAGCAGCCGGCCCAGCTGCGCTCGGCGTGGTACCGCCTGCCCGCCCGCGACCAGGCCGGTCCCCTGCTGGTGGTCGCCGCGGCCGGACGGTTCGATCCCGGCGAGGTCGTCGTCCAGTGGGCGACCGACGACCAGGCCGCGAAGGGACAGCCGGGCGGCAGCGTCGGGTTCGGAGACGTCGGCGCGGTGCCTGCGTGGCGCAACCTCCGCGTCCCGCTGAGCGCGATCCCGTCCGACGCGACGCAGGTGCGGCTCGTCGCGTCCGATCAGGACCTGGCCCCGCAGCACTGGATAGCCGTGACACCGCCGAGGATCCCGCGGCTACGGACGCTGCAGGACGTGGTCGGCAGCAACGACCCCGTGCTGCTGGACTGGTTGGTCGGGCTCGCGTTCCCGTGCCAGCGACCGTTCGGCCATCAGAACGGCGTCACCGAGGTGCCCAAGTGGCGCATCCTGCCCGACCGCTTCGGGGCCGAGGCCAACTCGCCCGTCATGGACTACCTCGGCGGCGGCCCGCTGGGCATCACCGAACTGCTGGTGCGCGCCGAGCCGGTGCCGACGTACCTGAAGGACGACTGGTTCCGCGACTGGGGCGCTCTGCAGAAGCTGACGCCGTGGTACCCCAACGCTGAACCCGCGCGCGTGGACCTCGGCACCGCGACCCGCAGCGGGCTGTGGACGCCAGGGCCGTTGCGGCTGAGCTGAGCGGACTCGCCCCGCTGACCGGTGAAAATGGCCGGGCGGCCGCATGGCGGCGCGGCGCACTCATCGACGTCGCCTAGCATCGAACCTCGTGCCCGCCCGGACCGTCCGACTCATCGCGATCATCGCGGGAGTCCTCGGACTCCTGCTGTGCGTGCTCACTCCCCTCCTTCCGGTCAAGCAGGCCACCGCTGCGGTCCTGTGGCCGCAGGGCGTGGGATCCGACGGCCTGATCACCGACGTCACCGCTCCGCTGGTGTCGGGAGCACCGCTCGCGCTCGACGCCACCATCCCCTGCCGGACCGTGTCGACGCTGCCCGCCGCGGGTGGCACCGTCCTGTCGACCATTCCCGACGGCGGCATCGACGCCGGCCGCAACGGCCTCTTCGTCCGGGCCACCGCAGACAGCGTCATCGTCGCCTTCCGCGACTCGGTGGCCGCCGTCGCACCGCGCGGCGCGGTCAACTCGGGCGCCTGCAGTTCGCTGCACGTCTGGGCCAACGTCGGCGGCGTCGGCGCGGACTTCGTCGGCATCCCCGGCGCCACCGGCACCCTGCCGCCCGAGAAGAAGCCTCAGGTGGCGGGACTGTTCACCAACCTCAAGGTCGCCGCTCAGCCCGGGTTGGCCGCCCGCGTCGACGTCGACACCCGCTTCATCACCTCCCCAACCGCACTCAAGATCGCGCTGATGGTGCTCGCCGTGCTGGCCACGATCGCGTCCATCGTGGCGCTGGCCGTGCTCGATCGCCGCGAGGGCCGACGGGTGCCCGGCGCCTGGCGCAGGTTCTGGCGCGTCGGGCTGGCGACCTGGCTGGTCGACGGCGTCGTCGCCGGCACCCTGCTGCTGTGGCACGTCGTCGGCTCGATCTCCTCGGACGACGGCTACAACCTCACCATTGCGCGGGTGTCCGCCGATGCGGGCTACGCCGCCAACTACTTCCGCTACTTCGGGGCGTCCGAGGCGCCGTTCGACTGGTACCAGTCGGTGCTCGGCCACCTCGCCGCCGTCAGCACCGCAGGCGTCTGGATGCGGCTGCCAGCCCTGCTGGCCGGTCTCGCGACGTGGGTGCTGCTGAGCCGCTGGGTGCTCCCCCGCCTGGGCCGGCGGCTCGCCGTCAACCGGATCGCGGTCTGGACCGGCGCCGCGGTGTTCCTGGCGGCCTGGCTGCCGTTCAACAACGGCTTGCGGCCCGAACCGCTGATCGCCTTCGGCGCACTGCTCACCTGGGTGCTCGTCGAGTACGCGATCGGCGCGCGCCGGGCGTGGCCCGCGGCCGTCGCGATCGTCGTCGCCGCGTTCAGCGTGACGCTGGCTCCACAGGGCCTGATCGCGATCGCGCCGCTGCTGGTCGGCGCCCGCGCCGTCGTCCGCACCATCCGCGTCCGGCGCACCGGACTGCTCGCCCCGCTCGCCGCCTACGCCGCGTCACTGTCGCTGATCTTCGTGATCGTCTTCCGGGACCAGACGCTGGCGACCGTCGCCGAGTCCGCCCGGATCAAGTACACCGTCGGCCCGACGATCTCCTGGTATCAGGAATTCCTGCGCTACTACTTCGTCACCGTCGAGGACAGCGTCGACGGCTCGCTGACCCGCCGCTTCGCCGTGCTGATCCTGCTGCTGTGCCTCTTCGGTCTGCTGGCTGTCATCCTTCGGCGCGGCAGCCTGCCCGGCATCGTGTCGGCGCCGGCGTGGCGCCTCATCGGCACCACTGCCGCCGGCCTGCTGCTGCTCACGTTCACCCCGACGAAGTGGGCGGTGCAGTTCGGTGCCTTCGCGGGCCTCGCCGGGGCGCTCGGAGCCGTCACCGCCTTCACCTTCTCCCGGGTGGGTTTGCACAGCCGACGCAACCTCGCGCTCTACGTCACGGCGCTGCTGTTCGTGCTGGCCTGGGCGACCTCGGGCATCAATGGCTGGTTCTACGTCGGCAACTACGGCGTGCCGTGGTTCGACAAGCAGCCGCTGATCGCCGGCCAGCCAGTGACGTCGATGTTCCTGGGCCTGGCGATCGCGACCGGCGTGCTGGCGGGCTGGCTGCACTTCCGCATGGACTACACCGGGCACACCGAGGTCGAGAACACCCGGCGCAACCGGGTGCTGGCCTCGACCCCGCTGCTGGTGGTGGCGACGCTGATGGTCCTGCTCGAAGTCGGGTCGATGGTGAAGGGCGCCGCCGCCCGCTACCCCAACTACACGACCGCCAAGGCCAACGTCGACGCGCTGGCCTCCGGCCTGAGGTCCGACAGTTGTGCGATGGCCGACGACGTATTGGTCGAGACCGATACCAACGCCGGCCTGCTGCAACCGGTGCCGGGGCAGACGTTCGGACCGGCCGGACCCCTCGGCGGGACGGACCCGCAGGGATTCACGCCCAACGGCGTCAGCGACAGTCTGCTGCCGCCGGAGCCGGTGACGGCCAACCCCGGCACCGTCAACTCGCCAGGGTCGGCAGACAAGCCGAACGTCGGCATCGGGTTCTCCGCCGGCACCGGCGGCGGTTACGGCCCCCCGGGCGTGAACGGCTCCCGGGTCTTCCTGCCTTTCGGGCTCGATCCGGCACGGACTCCCGTGATGGGGAGCTACGACGAGAACACCGCGGCGGCGAAGGCGACCTCGGTCTGGTATCAACTGCCGCCGCGCACGCCCGACCGGCCCGTGCTGATCGTCGCTGCCGCGGGCGCCATCTGGTCCACCGACGAAGAGGGCAACTTCAACTACGGCCAGTCGCTCAAGCTGCAGTGGGGCGCGAGCAACCCGGACGGCAGCTTCCGGGCGCTGGGCACCGTCGACCCGATCGACCCGCTTGTTCCGCAGCGGGCGTGGCGCAACCTACGCTTCCCGCTGGCCGGTGCGCCACCGGAGGCGACCCTGGCCCGCATCGTCGCCGATGATCCGAACCTGTCCACCGACCAGTGGTTCGCGTTCACCCCGCCCCGCGTGCCGGCCCTGCAGTCCGCGCAACGATTCCTCGGGTCGACCACGCCGGTGCTGATGGACATCGCCACCGCCGCGAACTTCCCGTGCCAGCATCCGGCCACCCAGCACCTCGGCATCGCCGAACTGCCGGAGTACCGCATCCTGCCCAACGCCAAGCAGGTCGTCGTCTCGTCCAACCAGTGGCAGTCGGCCGACGACGGCGGGCCCTTTCTCTACATTCAGGCGCTGCTGCGCACCTCGACGGTGCCGACGTACCTGAGCGGCGACTGGTACCGCGACTGGGGATCGATCGAGCGCTACGACCGGATCCTGCCCGCGGCCGCCGCTCCGGCCGCTGGGGTCGACCAGGGCACCGAGACAGTGTTCGGCTGGACCCGCCGCGGCCCGATCCGCGCCCTGCGCGTGGAGAAGAACTCGTGAAGACGACGCGCTGGGTGGCGATGATCGCGGGTCTCATCGGCTTCGTGCTGTCGGTGTTGACGCCGCTGCTTCCGGTGGTGCAGACCACCGCGACGCTCAACTGGCCGCAGGGCGGTCAGGTCGGCAACGTCACCGCACCCCTGATCACGCTGACGCCGGTGCGGATGTCGGCGAGCGTGCCGTGCGACCTGATCGGGCAGATGCCGCCATCGGGTGGTCTGGTGTTGGGCACCGCGCCTGCCGACACCAAGGACGCCGCGCTCAACGCGCTGTTCGTCAACGTCACCAGCACGCGGGTGAACGTCACCGACCGCAACGTGGTGGTCGCCAGCGTGCCGCGCGCCCAGGCGGTCGGCACCGCGGCCGCCCCCGGATGTTCGCGCATCGACATCGTCTCCGACGCGACGGGGACGTTCGCGACGTTCGTCGGGCTCAAGGGACCGGACGGTCGTGAACTGCGGACGGGGTTCGCCGATCCGAACCTGCGGCCCAACGTCGTCGGCGTCTTCACCAGCCTGAGCGGGCCTGCGCCGCAAGGACTCTCGCTCTCGGCGACCATCGACACCCGCTTCACCACCAAGCCGACGGCGCTGAAGCTGGGCGCGATGCTGTTGGCGATCGTGGCGACCGTCGTCGCGCTCGTCGCACTGTGGCGACTCGACCAACTCGACGGTCGCCGGATGCAACGGATCATCCCGTCGCGCTGGCGCACGTTCTCGGCGACCGACGTCGTCGTCGTCGGCGGGTTCCTGCTGTGGCACGTCATCGGCGCGAACTCCTCCGACGACGGCTACATCCTGCAGATGGCGCGCGTCGCCGACCGCGCCGGTTACATGTCGAACTACTTCCGCTGGTTCGGCAGCCCCGAGGATCCGTTCGGCTGGTTCTACAACGTGCTTGCGCTGATGACCCACGTCAGCGACGCCAGCATCTGGATGCGCCTGCCCGACCTGATCTGTGCACTGGTGTGCTGGTTGCTGCTGTCGCGGGAGGTGCTGCCCCGGCTCGGCCCGGCCGTGTCGTCCAGTCGGTCGGCGACGTGGGCGGCGGGCCTGGTGCTGCTGGCCGCGTGGATGCCCTTCAACAACGGGCTGCGACCCGAGGGCCAGATCGCCACCGGCGCCCTGATCACCTACGTGCTCATCGAGCGGGCGATCATCTCGGGCCGGCTGACACCGGCCGCCCTGGCGATCGTCTCGGCCGCCTTCACCCTGGGCATCCAGCCGACGGGGCTCATCGCGGTCGCCGCGCTGCTGGCCGGCGGCCGTCCCCTGCTGCGCATCCTGGTGCGGCGACACCGCGTGGTCGGTACCTGGCCGCTGGTGCTGCCCCTGCTGGCCGCGGGCACCATCATCCTCACGGTGGTGTTCGCCGACCAGACGCTTGGCAACGGTGTTGGAAGCCACCAGGATTCGCACCGCGATCGGTCCGAGCCAGGCCTGGTACACCGAGAACCTGCGCTACTACTACCTGATCCTGCCGACGGTCGACGGCTCGCTGTCCCGCCGCTTCGGCTTCATGATCACCGCGCTGTGCCTGTTCGCCTCGCTGTTCACCATGCTGCGGCGCGGGCGGGTTCCCGGAGTCGCCCGCGGCCCGGTGTGGCGGCTCGTCGGCATCATCTTCGGCACCATGTTCTTCCTGATGTTCACGCCAACCAAGTGGGTGCACCACTTCGGCCTGTTCGCCGCGGTCGGTGCGGCGATGGCAGCGGTCGCCACCGTGCTGGTGTCGCGCAGCGTGCTTCGGTCGGCGCGCAACCGGATGGCGTTCACCGCAGGTGTGCTGTTCGTGGTCGCGCTGACCTTCTCCAGCACCAACGGCTGGTGGTACGTGTCCAGCTACGGCGTGCCGTTCAACAACGCGTTGCCGAAGATCGGTGGCGTCACCGTCAGCTCGATCTTCTTCGCGCTCTTCGGCATTGCCGCGCTGTGGGCGTTCTGGCTGCACTTCGCCCGCGACCGCACCGAGAGCAGGCTGGTGCGCGTGATCACGGCCGCACCGATCCCCGTCACCGCGGGCTTCATGGTCGTGGTGTTCGTGGGGTCCATGCTCGCGGGCGTGGTGCGGCAGTACCCGACCTACTCCAACGGAGCGTCCAACCTCGAGGCGTTCGCCGGTGGCTGCGGCCTGGCCGACGACGTGCTGGTCGAACCGGACGCCAACGCCGGCTTCCTCGTGCCACTGCCGGGCACGTACGGCCCCCTCGGGCCACTCGGCGGCACCGGTCCCGTCGGCTTCACTCCCAGCGGCGTGCCGGATCACATCGTCGCCGAGGCGATCCGCAACGACCTGCCGACGCCAGGCAACGACTACGACTGGGATGCACCGGTCAAGCTGTCGAGCCCGGGCGTCGACGGCTCTTCCGTGCCGCTGCCCTACGGGCTCGACCCGACACGCGTTCCGCTGGCGGGCTCCTACGTCAATGGCGCTGCGCAGCAACAGAGTCGGCTGACCTCGGCGTGGTACCAGCTGCCTGGCCCCGACGATGCCCATCCGCTGGTCGTGGTCACCGCGGCAGGAAGCATCACCGGCAACAGCATCTTCAACGGCCACACCGAGGGCCAGACCGTCGCGCTCGAGTACTCCAGGCCCGGGCCGGACGGCGCACCCGTACCCGCCGGCCGCGTCGTGCCCTACGACCTCGGGCCCATCCCGTCGTGGCGCAATCTGCGCTTCGACCGCGCGCAGATCCCGGCCGACGCGACGGCCGTGCGCATCGTCGCCGAGGACCTGTCGCTGACGCCAGGAGACTGGATCGCCGTCACCCCGCCGCGGGTCCCGGAGCTGAAGTCGGTGCAGCAGTACGTCGGATCCCAGCAGCCCGTCCTGATGGACTGGGCGGTCGGGCTGGCGTTCCCATGCCAGCAGCCCATGCTGCACGCCAACGGCGTCACCGAGGTGCCGCGGTTCCGCATCACGCCCGACTACAACGCCAAGCGCAAGGACACCGACACCTGGCAGGACGGCCTCAACGGTGGCCTGCTCGGCATCAGCGACCTACTGCTGCGGCAGAACGTGATGGCCACCTACCTGAACCACGACTGGGGTCGCGACTGGGGCTCGCTGCGCAAGTTCGACACCGTCGTGCAGGCGCAGCAGGCTCGGATCGACCTCGGCACCGCTACGCACAGCGGGCTGTTCTCGCCGGGCAAGATCCGCATCAAGCCCTAGGCGCGGCGGCCAACCCGGCGATGACGACCCGCACCATGCGACGGGCGTCGTAGCCGGGGTCGCCGTCGGCGCCGATGCAGACGTTGCCCACGCCGCGCATCAGCCACAATGCGTCGACGTCGGGAATGATCTCCCCGACGGCCTCGGCCGCGGCCACGAGTTCCGCGCAGACCGGCACGAGACGGTCCAGGAAGTAGGCGTGTAGCGCCTCGTATCCCTCGGCGTCGGACTGCAAGGCGTGCGCCAGACCGTGCTTGGTCACCAGGAAGTCCGCGAACAGGTCGATCCACTTCCCCAGCGCCTCGTATGGTGATGGGTTGTCGCGCAACAGATTTGGACCGGCTTCTGCACAGGCTTCGACCTGGTGGCGATAGACGGCGACGATGAGGTCGGCCCGCGTCGGGAAGTGGCGGTAGATGGTACCGACTCCGACCCCGGCGGAGACGGCGATCTCGCGTACGGGCACGTGGACGCCGGACTCGATGAACGTTCGCGCCGCGGCGGCCACCAAGGCTTCCTGGTTACGCCGGGCATCGGAGCGTTTCCTTGGCCTCGTCATCTCGATGACCTCCTCGCTGGCTAAACGGAACGTTGTTCCGTATCGTTCGAAGCGGAACATTGTTCCGGATACGTCGAGATTACAGAAGAGGATCCTCATGGCTCGAACAACTCCGACCCGGTTCGGCATCATGACCGCCCCACAACAGGTCGCCTACGCCGACATCCTTCGCGTCTGGCGGGAGGCGGATGCCCTCCCCGACATCGAACACGCCTGGTTGTTCGACCACCTGCTACCGATCGGCGGGGACCCCGATGGGCCGATCTTGGAGGGCTGGACCCTGCTCGCGGCCCTCGCCGGCCAGACCGACCGGTTGCGGGTCGGACTGCTGGTCACCAGCAACCGCTTCCGCCCACCCGCGCTGCTGGCCAAGATCGCCACGACCGTCGACGTCATCTCGGACGGACGCCTCGACTTCGGCATCGGCGCCGGCTCACGGCCCAGCCATCCGACGGCCCGCCGCGAATACGACGCCCACGGTCTTCCCTACGACGACTTCACCGACTCCGTCACCAGCCTCGACGAGGCACTCGTCACGATCCGACGATTGTGGACCGCGGCCGAGCCGTTCGACTTCGCCGGCGTCCACGTCCGGGTCACCGGTGCCTTCGGCAACCCCAAGCCGGTTCAGCGCCCGCACCCACCGATCGTCATCGGGGGTCGCTCGGCGAAATTGCTGCGCGTCGTCGCAGACCATGCCGACCTGTGGAACATCCCGGGCGGTGACCTCGACGACGCCGTCGAACGCAGCGCCCTGCTGGACCGCTATTGCGACGACATCGGACGCGACCCCGCCTCCATAGTCCGGTCGATGCATCTGCCCGTCTCCTATGACCGGCCCGACGAAACCCGGGACGCCATCGGCCGCGCAGTCGACGCCGGTTTCGGCCACCTGATCCTCGGGTTGCCGGACCCCTATCCCGCGGGCGTGGCCCAATGGGTCGTCGACGAGCTCATCTCACAGTCGGCCTGAAGTCAGTGCGGGGGACCGAGATACGGGAACACGTCGAGGACGTCGGTGTGCGGGCTGAGCCCGGTCGGCGGGATGTCGCCCTTGGACAGGAAGCTCAGCCGGTAGTCGATCACGTCGTCGGTGAACACGCGGCCGTTGGGATACTTCGCCGGCCTCGACGGGTCGAATCGCAACATGTCGGGCAAGGTGCCCTCGGTGTCGATGGCGGCGATCGCCTCCTCGTCGGAGTATCCGCCGGTGTGCCCCATCAGGTGAACGAACTGCCCGAGCCACCGATCGCGGTCGTGCACCGGCACGCTGGCGTTGTACTCCTCCTTGGTGTCGTCGGTGTTGAAGAAGCTGCTGACCGACGGGTGACCGGCGCGATCCACGTGCACCAGTTCACCGTCGCGCCGCAGACTGCACCGACCCCAGATCCGGATGTCGGGCGCTGCACCGAGCATTGCCGTCGGCACCTCGATCGCGATGGAGAACACGTTGGCCGTGGTGTTGGAGTCGACCCCGGTCCACGGTGGCGCGCCGGCCACGTTGAGGTCGGTGAAGTTCCGACCGCCCGAGGTGTCGAAGAGGTTCTTGATGCCGTCGAAGTCGAAGAAGAACGCGTCGCTGCGGGCCCCGGCGAAGAACGTGACGTCCTCCGCCCACACGACGTTCGCCGTCGGTCCGAACGACACGTCGACGTCGGCGAAGAGCTTGCGCCCGACGGCTTCCGGGTTCTCCGCCTCGTCACCGAGCGCCAGGAACACGTCCACGGTCTGGGCGCCGTCGACGGGTGTCGAGAACACGTAGCTGAACGCGATGTCGTTGAGCAGATCACCGTCGTTGTCGACGGCGAGGCGGTAGATGGCATCGGGGTGCAAAGCGTCGGCATTGGGGTTGGCGTTGAGGATCAGCACGGTGCGCGTGGGATCGGCCGGGCTCTGAAAGGCGTACAGGTCGCAGAGATCCAGCCGTTGATCGCCCAGTGGCGGTCCGAGACTCAGCCCGGTGAAGTGATTCGACATGTGATGATCAAACCCCTATTTCGGTCTGGCGTACACCACCCTGGTGCCCAGTACGACGTCCTGCACCGACCGTCGCCGGTCGTCGACGACGACGAGCAGCAGCCCGACGGGGAACGCCACGCACGCGACCGCCCGCAGCAGGGCGATCGACGGCCGGACCCGACCCGATCGTCGGGATCAGCGAATCGCTTCGGCTGCGGTCCGCCGCGGGGCACACGCCGGGGTCGTCGGTCCTGTGGCTCGATGCCGGCCGCCCCGCGGTATTCGTCGGCGACGTGTCCCACTGCCCCATCCAGATCGTTCGCCCGGGTGACCCGTGCGGGTTCGACGTCGACGCGGACGCGGCGACCGTGACCCGCAAGCGACTGTTCACCGAGGCGTCGCGGCGGCGGGCGGCAGTCATTCCCGCGCACTACCCGGGTCACGGCGGGGCGACGTTGGTGGCGCGCGGCGACCGGTTCGAGGTCGACGAGTGGCTGGCGTTCCCGCCGATCTGACGACCGTGCGCATCGGGCCACACGTGCGCGGCGTGTCGCGTACCGACGCGCCCGCTCGCGGGAGGTTCTTCGCTTGCGGGAGAGGGGGTGAGGGGGCGCGGGGGTTGGAGGGCTAGATCGGGGTCAGGCCGTGCTTGCGCTGCACCCGCGAGATCTGCTTGTCCCGCAGCAGACGCATGGCACTGCGCAGATGCAACCGGGTCTGATGCGGCTCGATGACGCCGTCGATGTAGCCGCGCTCGGCCGCGATCCACGGCGTCGCCAGGTTGAGGTTGTAACCCTCGATGAAGTCGGCCTTGATCTTCTGCACCTCGGGTGCGGTGGGATCGGGGAACCGCTTCACCAGCAGCTGCGCGGCACCGTCGGCGCCGATCACCGCGATGCGGGCCGTCGGCCAGGCGAAGTTCAGGTCGGCGGTCAGCTGCTTGGAGCCCATCACGGCGTACGCGCCGCCATAGGACTTGCGCACGGTGATGGTGACCTTCGGGACGTCGGCCTCGACCACGGCGTTGAGGAACCGGCCGCCGCGCTTGATGATGCCGCCCTTCTCCGGGCCGACGCCGGGCATGAAGCCCGGGGTGTCGACGACGAAGACCAGCGGCGTGTTGAACGAGTCGCAGAACCGGATGAACCGCGCGGCCTTGTCGGACTCCTCGTTGTCGATGGCGCCCGCGTTGTACATCGGCTGGTTGGCGATCACGCCGACCGGGCGGCCGTCGATCCTGGCGAACGCCGTGATGATCGCCGGGCCCGCGTTGGCGGCCACCTCGAATACGTCGCCGTCGTCGAAGATCCGCAGCAGGATCTCGTGCATGTCGTAGGCGGTGTTGTCCGAGTCCGGGACGATGGCGTCGAGTTCCAGGTCGTACGGCGTGATCTCGGGCTCGAGACCGGGGTTGACGACGGGTGCGGTGTCGAACGTGTTGGGGGGCAGGAAGCTCAGGTAGTCGCGGACGTACTGGAACGCCGCCGCCTCCGATTCGACGACCTGGTGGATGTTGCCGTACCGGGCCTGCGCGTCGGCGCCACCGAGCTCGTCGAGCGAAACGTCCTCTCCCGTAACGTCTTTGATGACGTCGGGGCCGGTAACGAACATGTAGCCCTGGTCGCGGACCGCGACCACCAGGTCGGTCTGGATGGGCGAGTACACCGCGCCGCCCGCGCACTTGCCGAAGATCAGCGAGATCTCCGGGACCAGCCCGCGCAGCAGCTCGTGGCGCCGGCCCAGCTCGGCGTACCAGGCCAGCGACGTCGCCGCGTCCTGGATGCGGGCGCCGCCGGAGTCGTTGATGCCGATGATCGGGCAGCCGACCATCGCGACCCACTCCATCAGGCGCGCGACCTTGCGGCCGAACATCTCCCCGACCGAGCCCTGGAACACCGTCTGGTCGTGGCTGAACACGCCGACCGGCCGGCCGTTGATGGTGCCGTGACCGGTGACCACGCCGTCGCCGAAGAACGCACCCGGATCGCCCGGCGTCTTGGCCAGCGCGCCGATCTCCAGGAAGCTGCCCGGGTCGAGCAACGAGTAGATGCGGGCCCGTGCCGACGGGATGCCCTTCTTGTCCCGCCGCGCCTTGGCCTTCTCGTCGCCCGGGTCCTTGGCGAGCTCCAGTTTCGCGTGCAGCTCGGCCAGCTTCTCGGCCGTGGTGTGCGCCTTGCTGGTCGTGGGAGCCTCGCTGGTCTGGGAGCCTCGGTCACTTCGCCTCGCTCTCGATGCGGTTGATCGCCTCACTCATGTGCGCGCCGACCTTGGCAATGTACGGCTCGTCGATGGCCTGGATGTGTTCGCCCCCGATGCGCACCACCTCGAGGTCGTCGACGAACTCACCCCAGCCACCGTCGGGCTGACGGATCGCGTAGCGAGGCTCGAACTTGATGGCGTCGTCGTGGTAGCGGTCGGCCATGTAGAGGGTGACGTGGCCGTCGTACGGCTCGATCTCGACCGTCTCCAACGCCCGGTTGTCCAGGTACGACGTCCGCTGGTGCTCGATGATGCCGCCGGGGATCTGCACCCCGGCGTTCTGCACGGCGTCGAGGACGAACTGCACCTGGCCCGCGTCGTCGAGTTCCTCGAGCTCCTCGTACGGGATCGGCGGGATCTCGACGTTGAAGTTCTTGGCCGCGAACTCGGCGTAGCGGTCCCAGCGCTTGCGGGTCTCCTCCTTGGTCTGAGGAACCTCCTCGCCGGCGCGCACCGTGTCGATGAGCCCGACGAACTTCACGTCCGCGCCCGCCTGCTTGAGCCCGATCGCGCAGGCGTACGCCAGCGCACCACCGAGTGACCAGCCGGTCAGGATGAAGGGCTTGCCCTTGACATCTCCCGTCGCTGCGCTCGCCCCGACCCTGCCCTCCTGAGTCCAGCCGTTCAGCTCGAGCAGCTTCGGCACGTACTGCGCGGCCCGCTCCTGAATGGTGCCCTCGACGCGCTCGAGCCCGTACATCGGCGTGCCCGCGGGTAGCCGCTTGAGCAGCGGCTCGTAGACCACCGTCGAACCTCCGGCCGCATGGAACACGTACACCGGCACGTCGGCGTCGCTCTCGGCCTTGCGGATGGTCCGCACGAAGCCCTCGAGTTCACCGGCCTCCAGGAACTCGCGCACCGTGGAGGAGAGCTCCTCGATCGTCTGCGCCTTCTTCACGTCCTCGGCGGAGATGGGACCCTCGGCACGCTCCGAGAGACGCTGCGCCATCTTCTGCGCTTCCTCGTCGGTCAGTGCGCGCAGCGAGTTGAAGATGCCGCCGGGCGACTTGCCGGTGACGATCGCCCACGTGGCGAACGTGACCCGCTCGGCGGCGTCGCGCGGTGGCACGTCGGAGTTCAGCGCCTCGGAGATCGCCTTCTGGTTGAGCACCTGGGCCGCGCCGGCCAGGTTCGGCGACGCTGCCCCCGGACCGGACGGATTGCTCGGCGGCGGCGGGACGGCAGCGGGACCGGCCGGATTCGTCGGCGGCGGCGGGACGGCGGGCGCCTCCGCAGCCGACGCCTGGGCCTCGGCCGCCTTCTGCACCAGCCTCTCCTCGAGCTCGGCCACCGTGGTGGCTCCGCCCATCAGCTCGGCCTGCGCAGCGGCGATCTCCTCGTCGGTCTGCGTCTTCTGCACCGCGGCGAGCTGGTCCACCTCGTCGCGGTGCTCGATCGCGTATTGGATGAGCTTCTCGACGGCATACAGGTTGGCGTCGCGCACCGCCGTCAGCTGAATCGGCGGCAGGTCGAAGTCGTACTCGACGCGGTTCTTGATCCGCACGGCCATCAGCGAGTCCAGCCCCAGCTCGATCAGCGGGACCTCCCACGGCAGGTCCTCGGGCTCGTAGCCCATGGCGCTGCCGACGATGGTGCCCAGCCGCTCGGCGATGGTCTCACCGGATCCGGGTGACCACTTCTTGAAGCCGGCGGCCAGACCCGCGCCCGCGGTGAGGTTGTCCTGCAGGATGGCGGCATCGTCGTCCTCTGGTTCTTCGTCGACCGGGGCCCGCGGCGCCACGGCCACGTCGGTCACCGCTGCGCCGGCGCCGACGGCGGTGGGCAGCACGGTGGCTTGCCCGCCGCGTGTCACGATCGCGTCGTAGACCAAGACGAAGGAAGACTCCACCCCCATACTCAGGCGCGCGTGCACCTGCACCGTCGCGCCACCGGGATGGCGGGTCAGCGTCGTCACCAGCCGGGCGTCGTCCGCCGGGACCGCGCGTTGCTCGTAGGCAGTCAGCTTGGCATCCGGAAGCACCTGCACCGCAGCGGCTTTCACCAGCGCAGCCAAGTCCGTCTCACCACGCGGCGAATACTCCCAGACGTGCCGACCGTCGGGCGTGGCGACGTGCGTACCCGGCACGACGTTCGAGCCGTCGCCGGAGAACCGGACGTCGAGCCAGTGCGGCTTGCGCTTGAACCGGGTCGGCGGGATCGCGGCGTACTCGCCGGGAGTGAAGAGCGTGCGGAAGTCCAGGTCGTGGCCGTGGGTGAACAGCTGCGCCATGGCCGTGGTCATCGAGTCGACCTCGTCCTGCTTGCGGGCGAGCGTGCCGATGAGCTGGGCGTCGTGCAGTCCGGCGCTGGCCGTCGTGAGCCCAACCTGCATGAGCGCCACCGGGTTTGGGGCCAGCTCGAGGAACGTCGTGTGACCGTTGTCGACGGCGTTGCGGATGCCGTGCGTGAAGTACACGCTGTGCCGCAGGCCCTTCTTCCAGTAGTCGACGTCGTGGATCGGCTCGCTGCCGGCCCGGATCAGGTTGCCCTCGTGCACGGTGGAGTAGTACGGCGTCTGCACCGGATGCGGCTCGATGCCCTGGATCTCTGCCGAGAGCTCACCGAGCAGCGGGTCCATCTGCTGAGTGTGGCTGGCGCCCTTGGTCTGGAACTTGCGGGCGAACTTGCCCTCGGACTCCGCCCTGGCGATGATCGCGTCGATCTGCTCGGGCGGGCCGCCGATCACGGTCTGGGTGGGTGCCGCGTAGACACACACCTCCAGACCGGGGTAGTCGGAGAACACCGTCTTGATCTCGTCGGCGGAGTACTCGACGAGCGCCATCAGCCGGATGTACTCGCCGAACAGCATCGCCTCGCCCTCGCCCATCAGGTGGGCTCGCGAGCAGATGGTGCGGGTGGCGTCCTCCAGGGACAGGCCGCCCGAGAAGTAGGCCGCCGCCGCCTCACCCAGCGATTGTCCTACCAGCGCACCAGGTTTCGCGCCGTGCGCCCGGAGCGTCTCGCCGAGGGCGATCTGAAGGGCGTAGATGACCGTCTGGACCACTTCGATGGGGTATTCGCAGGTCTCGTCGGTGTAGTCGATCGCGTCGTCGAGGATCAACTCGACGATGGAGTAGCCGCGCTCGTCCTGGATGAGGGCATCGACCCGGTTGATCCACCCGGCGAAGACCTCGTCGCGCAGGTAGAGGCTCTTGCCCATCTTGCGGTGTTGCGCACCGAATCCCGCCAGCACCCACACCGGCCCGTTGGACACCGGACCGTCGGCAGCGAGCACCAGTGGCGACTGCTTGCCCTCGGCCAGCGCCCGCAGGCCCTTGACCGCCTCGTCGTGGTCGTGCGCCAGGACCACTGCCCGCGAACGGCCGTGGTTGCGCCGCGACAGTGACCGGCCGATCGACTCCAGCGACGCCTTGCGCCCCTCCGGACCGTCGATCCAATCGGCCAGCTCGGTGGCGGTGGCGCGCTTGCGGGAAGTCAGGAAGCCCGAAACAGCAAGGGGGACGAGGGGTTTGGTCGGCTCGGCCGCGTCCATCTCCTCTCGGGCGGCGGCGAGCAGGCGCAGCGCCTCGTCGGTGAGGCCGGGCAGTTCGGGCTCGTCGTCGGTGGCGACCGCGGGGCGATCCAGATCGTCGTCGTCATCGTCATCAGAGCCTGAATCTCTTCGCGCAAGCGGCTCAGCGGCGACGAATTCGCCGTACTCGTCCATCCGCACGCCACCCACGTACACGGCGTCGGCGTCGGACTTTGCCTGCTCGGCAACGGTTTCCGTCGCCGGCTCGGGCTCGACCAGATCCGATGGCAGCACCTCGCGGACGACGAGATGCGCGTTGGCGCCACCAAATCCGAAGCCGGAGACACCGGCGATCGCGTGCCCGCTGTACCGCGGCCAGTCCGCGACGGTGTCGTTGACCTTGATCCGGATCTTCTCGAAGTCGATGTACGGGTTGGGGCCGGTGTAGTTGATCGACGGGGGCAGCTTGTCGTTGTGCAGCGACAGCGCCACCTTCGCCAGGCTCGCCGCGCCGGCCGCCGACTCCAAGTGGCCCACGTTCGACTTCACCGCGCCGAGCAGCGCGGGCCGGTCGGCGGGGCGGCCCTTGCCGACCACGCGACCGAGGGCGTCGGCCTCGATGGGGTCACCGAGGATGGTGCCGGTGCCATGGGCCTCGACGTAGTCCACGGTGCGCGGGTCGATGCCCGCATCCTTGTACGCCTTGCGCAGCACCTGCTCCTGCGCGTCGGGGTTGGGGGCCAGCATGCCGTTCGACCGGCCGTCGTGGTTGACCGCGCTACCGGCGATGACGGCGAGGATCTCGTCGCCGTCGCGGCGGGCGTCGGCCACCCGCTTGAGCACCAACATGCCGCCGCCCTCGGAGCGGGCGTAGCCGTCGGCGTCCTGAGAGAACGACTTGATCCGGCCGTCGGGCGCCAAGACGCCGCCGACCTCGTCGAAGCCGACCGTCACCATCGGGGTGATGAGCGCGTTGACGCCGCCGGCGAGCACCACGTCGACGTCGCCGGCACGCAGCGCCTTCACTCCCTCGTGCACCGCGACCAACGATGAGGAGCACGCCGTGTCGATGGCCATCGACGGGCCGCGGAAGTCGTAGAAGTAGGACACCCGGTTGGCGACGATCGCACTCGAGTTGCCGGTGATCGCATACGGATGCGCGACCGCGGGGTCGGCGACCGACATGAACATGTAGTCGTTGACCGAGCTGCCGACGTACACGCCGACGTTGGCACCACGAAGGCTCGACGCCGGAATCCTGGCGTGCTCCAAGGCTTCCCAGGTCAGCTCGAGCGCCATCCGCTGCTGCGGATCGATGTTGTCGGCCTCCATCTTCGACAGGGCGAAGAATTCGGAGTCGAAGCCCTTGATGTCCGACAGGTAGCCACCGCGGGTGCGCGCCTTGGCCACCCGCTCGGCGATCCTCGGTTCGGCGAGGAACTCCTCCCAGCGCCCCTCGGGCAGATCGGTGATCGAACTACGGCCCTCGAGCAACGCCTGCCACATCTCATCGGGCGTGTTCAGGTCACCGGGGAACCGGGTGCCAATGCCGACGATGGCGATGTCGGCGGTGTTGGCGTCCGCGCGGGACCAGTCGTAGTCGTCGTCGACCGGGGCGTCGGCCTCGGGATCGCCCTCCACGATCACCGTCGCCAGTGACTCGATGGTGGGGTTGCGGAACAGGACCGTCGCCGTCAGCGTGACGCCGGTGAGGTCCTCGATGTCGCTGGCCAGGGCGACGGCGTCGCGCGACGAGAGGCCGAGCTCGACCATCGGGGCGGACTCGTCGATGCGGTCTGCGGGCTGGCCGGTGGCGTCGGCGATCCAGTTGCGCAGGTACTCCCGCACTTCGGCGACGGTCTTGTCGGTGCGGACCGGAGTGTCTTCCACTGCCGCGGGCAGGGGCTCTATTTCGGCGGCCGGGGTCTGCGGATCGTTCTCGGCGTCAGTCATGTTGAGTTCACTTTCGCCGCCGTGCGGCCTAATTCGATGGGGTCAGTCCGACTGGTCGGGGAAGTCGTTGGCGATCTTGCCGCTGCGCAGAGTGCCGTCGAGATAGGCCGACCGGCACGCGCGGCGACCGATCTTGCCGCTCGACGTGCGCGGGATGGCACCAGCCGGCGTCAGCAGAACGTCGCGCACCGTCACGCCGTGCCGGACCGCGATGGCGGCGCGGATGTCGTCGGCGACCGGCGCCAGGTCCATCTTGTTGGCACCCGGTGCGCGCTCGGCGACGATCACCAGTTGCTCGGAAGTGTCGTCGGCGTTGCGCTTCAGGCCGGCGTGCGCATTGTCGAACACCTCGTCGGGCAACTGGTTGGCGGGCACCGAGAACGCTGCGACGAAGCCCGTGCGCAAGGCCTTGCTGGCTTCCTGCGCCGAGTACTCGAGGTCCTGCGGGTAGTGGTTGCGGCCGTCGATGATCACCAGGTCCTTGACGCGGCCGGTGATGTAGATGTCGCCGTCGTAGAACGCGCCGTAGTCACCGGTGCTGACCCACGTCGCGTCATCCGTCGCGCCCTCGGCGTGGGATGGGTCGGTCCGCGACTTGAGCAGATTCTGGAACGTCGCGACCGTCTCGGCCGGCTTGTTCCAATAGCCGGTGCCCATGTTCTGGCCACTGATCCAGATCTCGCCGATCTGACCGTCGGGCAACTCGGTGGCGGTCTCGGCGTCGACGATGACGGCCCACTCGGCGACGCCGACCTTGCCTGCCGAGGCCTGCGCGACGGCACCGGGGTCGTCGGCGGGCACCTCGACGAAGCGGTGCGAGTTCAGCGCGTCCCGGTCGACGTGGACGATCTTCGGCGGCTCATCGGTTGCCGTGGTCGAGACGAACAGCGTGGCCTCGGCCAGACCATAGGAGGGCTTGAGCGCCTTCGGGTTGAACCCGTAGGGCCCGAACGCCTCGTTGAAGCGGCGCACGGTGGCCGCCGAGATCGGCTCGCTGCCGTTGAGGACGGCCTTGACGTTGGACAGGTCCAGTGGCGGTTCGCCGTCCCTGGGCAGCCCGCGGGCGGCGGCGTGGTCGAACGCGAAGTTCGGTGCGACGGAGATGACGCCGCCGGTGTCGCCCTCCTTGCGAGCCATCTCGCGGATCCAGCGACCCGGCCTGCGCACGAAGGCCGCCGGCGTCATGAAGGTGATGTAGTGCCCGACGACGGGCGAGATCATCGCCGTGATGAGGCCCATGTCGTGGAAGAACGGCAACCACGTGACGCCGCGGTCGCCTTCGTCGCCGCCGATGCCCTCGATGACCTGGACGATGTTGGTGGCCAGGTTGAGGTGGGTGATCTGCACGCCGGTCGGGATGCGGGTGGACCCCGAGGTGTACTGCAGGTAGGCGATGGTGTCGTGGGTGACTTCCTCCTGCACCCACGTGGCGCCGACCTCGTTGGGGACGGCGTCGACGGCGATGACGCGGGGACGTTCCTTGGCGGGACGGGTGCGGAAGAACTTGCGCACGCCCTCGGCGGAGTCGGTGGTGGTGAGGATCGCGGTGGGCTGACAGTCGTCGAGGACCGCGTGCAACCGGCCGACGTGTCCGGGCTCGGACGGATCGAAGAGCGGCACGGCGATGCGGCCGGCGTACAGCGCGCCGAAGAAGCCCACCAGGTAGTCGAGGTTCTGCGGGCACAGGATCGCGACGCGGTCGCCGGGCTGGGTGACCTGCTGCAGGCGAGCGCCGACGGCCTTGTTCCTGGCGCTGAAGTCGCCCCAGTTCAGGTTGCGCGCAATGCCGTCGCGCTCGGTGGAGAAGTCGATGAACTGGTACGCGGTCTTGTCGCCGCGCACCTTGGCCCACTTCTCGACGTGACGGACCAGGTTGCCGTTGTCGGGAAACCGAATCAGGCCGTCCTTCAAGAACGGGTTGTGGAATCCCATGTTCACTCTCCTGTCGAAGCTCTCCTGCCGCGAACCGCGCGAAGTCAAACCTCAAGATCGTACCGACGAGTGGGCCTCTGCCCTCGGACCCACTCTGCAGACATTCCGTCGGGTTTCAGGGACGGTGCTCTTACTTTTCTCTTAATGTTAGGGCGACATCTGGCTTAGGCCAAATTCACCCGTGCTTGGGATGCGGCGCATTGTCGATCACACCGCGTGCCCAGGACTGCGTCCACTGTGTGGCGGTCTGCCCGTCGAGCACCCAGAAGTCCGGCGTGTTGTACATCGCGTGCACGGGTTGGCCGGCGCCGCCGCTGAGGACTTCCAACGTCTTGGGCAGGTTGACGATCGAGAACGCACCCTCCGGTGCCGAGCAGATCAGGTCGCCTGGCGCGCAGATCTGGTTGGTCCGATCGTTGAGCGCGCCGAAGCCGCCCGGGCGCGGACCCGTCATCGCGAGCCCGAGCTCCGACAGGGTCGGCACCTCGTGCAGCGTGATCTCGGCACCCTGCCCCGGGGGGTTCGGGCCGACGTCCTGACCCACGCCCGCCTGGCGGCGGCCGTCGGCGATCAGCGTCACGCCAAGCACCAGGTCCGCATCGACGGGACCGCGGCCGTTGCCGATGTCGCTGGCGATGTCACCGCCGATGACGGCGCCCTGGGAGAAGCCGACGATGACGTAACTCGTCAGCGGGCAGCGGTTGTTCATGTCGGTCAGCGCGTTGATCGCGGCCTTGGTGCCCTCGGCGCGGCTGTCGTTGTAGGACATCTGCTTGTCCGCCGAGAACGGATTGTGGAACTGGGCCGTGTACGGGACCGTGTACTCGGCCACCCGGTCCTCGCCGTACGCCTGGCGCAGCGGGTTGGTGACGTTGAGGAGCAGCGCGATCGGGAACTGCGTCGGGTTCACGGGATCCAGCTGAGGCGACGACTCCCAGGTACCGGGAATCGACAGCACCATGACGTCGGCACAACTGGCGTCCTGGAACTCCGGGCGCGGCTTCTGCCCCGGCGTCGTGATCCCGGTCGGCGGCTGGGCCGTCGGCGGCGTCGCCGTGGGCGGTGACTCCGGCGACCGCATCAGGATCCAGAGTCCGACGACGACGAGACCGACCAGCACCGCGACCGAGCCGGCCGCCACCAGGGCGAGAAGTCGATGACGTTTGCGTCGAGAGGTAGCCATGAAGGGGGAGGGTCTCCTACTAGCAGAGGGTTTCGGTAGCGATCCGAATGTAGTCGGCGGTCTCGGAGTTGACCTGACCCGCCGTTGGCGCGGTCGACTCGCCGTAGGAATCCCTGACGTCACCGCGCACCATCGGCAGGACGAAGTCCCACACCGCCTGATCGCTTTGGCGGGCCGCGCGAGCCTGGCACACGCAGGAGCCGATGTTCAACGCGGACAGTTCACTGGAGGGTTTGACGCCCGCCTCGGTCAGCGCGGTCAGGAACGACCGCTGCTCCGGCGTGACCACCAGGTCAGGCGTCTCACCGGGATCGGCGGCCGGCGGCTCGGCGAAGGTCTGGGCGTCGACGCCCGCCGACGAGGACTTCGACGGTGGCATGCCGATGGTTGCCATGACGTCGTCGCCCATCCCGCAACCGCTCGCCACCAACGCGGCGCACGCCATCGCGGCGCTTGCCGTTCGAGGTCCGCCGAGATGCACGGGCTCCAACGTACCGGCTTGCCTCGCCGGCGGGGGTCAACCCGTTTGCTGAGGTGGCGTTGCGGCGGTTATCTGATGGCGGCGGTCAGGTCGCCGGACAGGGCGCCGAGCTGGGGGCCCCAGCTGCCCCAGTCGTGTTGACCCGAGGTGGGGAAGTCGAAGTGTCCGTTGTGCCCACCGACGCCGCGGTAGTGCTGATAGAAGCTGCGGTTGCTCCCCGCTGCCTGATCGCAGTAGCCGATCATCGCCGCGGGGTCGCTGCACTCCAGGACCGCCGGGCTGTACACCCACAGTCGGGTGTTGTTGTCGTTCAGGAGGGCGACGTGGACGTCGGGGTCGTGCCACTTCCACCGGCCGAGCTGAGCCGCACCCCACATGGCTTGGGTGTTGACGCCGCCGAAGCTGGCCATGCCCGCGGTGATGGCGCCGTTGAACGTGGTGGCCGACGGGGTCAGGAAGCCCGACAGGGAGCCGGCGTAGCGGAACCGGTCGGGGTGGAACGCGGCCAGCGCCATGGCGCCGTAGCCACCCTGAGCGGCCCCGACGACGCCGTGGCCGCCGGGGGCCAGGCCCTTGTTGGCGGCCAGCCAGTCCGGCAGCTCCTGGGACAGGAAGGTGTCCCACTGCCTGCTGCCGTCGGCCTCCCAGTCGGTGTACATGCTGAAGGCGCCGCCGGCGGGTGCGGCGACCGAGATGCCCTTGCCCGCCAGGGTGCTCATCGCGTTGCCCGCGGTCACCCAGTTGCTGACGTCCGGGGCGGCGTTGAACGCGTCGAGCAGGAACACCGCATGCGGGCCGCCGCCCTGAAAGGCGACGGGAATGTCGCGGCCCATCGCCGCCGACGGAACCATCAGGTACTCGACGGGTGCCGCGTTCGCGGCGTGGGGGCTCGCCATCCACAAACCGGCGGCCAGCGCCAACGCGAAGGTCGTCCGAACCAAGCCGACCGTGCGGCTCCGCCGCGGGCGCATCGAGAGCAGCCTCATACCAACCTCACCAATCTATTGATTCGCGTTGTAGTGAATCACATCACGACGACGGGCCGCGTCGGAAACGAACAGCGGCGGTGACCCCCGAGGGGATCACCGCCGCCTGTCGATCGTTGTTGCTGTTGCCTACGAAACAGCCGTGGGCACGGCCTTCAGGACACGCTGGATGTCTGGCTTCATCGACTGCAGCTGCTGGCCCCAGTACGGCCAGTCGTGCGTGCCGCTCTCGGGGAAGTTGAACACGGCGTTGCTGCCGCCTGCCGCCAAGTAGTCGATCTGGAACTGCTTGTTGGTGCGCAGGGTCAGGCCCTCCAGGAACTTGGCGGGCAGGTTGTTGCCGCCCAGGCCGCTGGGGGTGCCGTTGCCGCAGTAGATCCACACGCGGGTGCCGTTGGCAACCAGCGTCGCCATGTTGGCCGGAACCATCGGGTCGTTGTACTTCCACGCCGGGTCGGTCTCGGCCGGACCCCACATGTCGTCGGCCTTGTAGCCGCCCGCGTCACCCATCGCGGTGTTGATCAGTCCCGGCCACCAGCCCTCGGAGGGGTTCAGGAAGCCGGAGAGCGCGCCCGCGTACTGGAACTGCTGCGGGTGGTGGATGGCCAGCGTCAGCGACGCCGAACCGGCCATGGAGAGGCCGACCGCCGCGGTGCGGGTCGAGTCGACACCCTTGTTGCCGGCCAGGTAGGCAGGCAGCTCGGAGGTCAGGAAGGTCTCCCAGTTGTAGGTCAGGCAGGTGCCGGACTTCTTGCCACACGCCGGCTTGTACCAG
This sequence comes from uncultured Actinomycetota bacterium, assembly GCA_963846985.1. Taxonomy (GTDB): domain Bacteria; phylum Actinomycetota; class Actinomycetes; order Mycobacteriales; family Mycobacteriaceae; genus Mycobacterium. Next base: position 194,779 of record CAWJYC010000006.1, on the reverse strand, counting down.
TTGGTGTAGAAGCTGGACTGGCCACCGACGGGCATCACGACCGACAGGCCCGAGCCGTTGTACCACTCGAAGGCCGCCGTGTTGATGTCCCAGCCGTTGAAGTCGTCCTGTGCGCGGAGGCCGTCGAGCAGGTAGACGCTGGGCGAGTTGGCCCCACCGCTCTGGAACTGGATCTTGATGTCACGGCCCATGCTCGGGGACGGAACCATCAGGTACTCGACCGGGAGACCAGGCTTGGAGAAGGCCCCTGCGGTCGCCGATTCTCCGGCGACACCGACCAGTCCTGCCAGCGTTCCAGCCGCCAGGGCGGCTACCGCGGCGCGGCGCGCCATCTTTCCTACGAAACTCATGCTCGAATAAATCCTTTTCGTTTGAATGCCGCACTACAGACCCGCTGCGTGCCGCTGTAGTCAACCACACGGACGGGCAAAGCCTCTCTCCCGAACGCGTCCGCCCTGGTCAAGCGGGTTTGCTGCGGGCAATGGTCGGGTTCGGGCCAGGTGAGCGCCTCCGGTCACCGCCCCACGACGACTCCCGATCACCAACACTGCAGCGGAAACCGCTGGCAAACATTCGGTGAACCGGTCAGGGTCCGGTCGCAGGCATGCCGGTGTAGGGCGGCGACTTCGGCGGTGGCGCCTGCAGGCCACATCTGGCCAGCTCATAGAGGGGCACGCGGTCGATCCGGTACTTGGTGAACTGCCAGGCATTGAACACGTTGGAGGCGAACCGCTTCACTCCCAGCGGGGCCCGCACCGACGTCAGCATCGCTTCGGTGTCAGGACACGTAAGGGCGACCTTCGCCTGGGCCACCCAGTCCTCGTCGAGGTACGGCGGGATGTAGGGCCGCTCGGTCAGGAAGGGGCCCTCGGCGACCGCCCAGTCCGGGAACAGGTTCTTGTCGTGGCCGATCCGGCCGTCGTCCAGTCGTGCGGTGTGCGCGGCCAGCGGATTGGCCAGCCCGATCTGATCGATGACGCGGACGTCGAGCCCGACGTTCATCCCGACCATGCCCAGGTTGGTGAAGAACACCGTGTGGGGGCTGCGGCGCTGCTCCTCGGTGAGCGGTGCTTGGCCGGGCGGCGGGACGGCGGGCAGTGGTGGCGGCATTGCCGGCACGACGTCCCACCGGTCGTAGTTGCCTGACGGCAGCAGCAGCGCACCCACCGGGGTGTTGTTGATCGCCGTGACGACGGCGCGCATCCGCGGGTAGTCGAGGTAGTCCGCGGCTGTCAACGGATGCGCGTGCCCCGTCGCCTGGGCGTAGAAGCGACGTTCGTCGACGATGCCGGAGTACGTCACCCGGGTGGCGTCGGCCCCAAGTCCTGGCGAGTTCGCCGCCCACAGCGACCAGCCCATGACCGCCAGCCAGAACACCGCGGTGGCACCGGCCAGCAGGTAGCCGGGGCCGCGGACGGCGCGCATCCCGGACGGCAGCACGATGGGAATGACCGAGATGGGCGCCAGCATGCAGAACAGCGGCGTCAGCAGCACCCGGCCGTGCATGAAGTCGCCGCCCTGACGGATCCAGTAGACCGCCTGAAGCAGCCCGCTGCCGAACATGAACACGACCACCGCGGTGGGACTCTGAATCACCCCGGCCCAGCGGCCCCGCGAGCGGGTCACCGGAGTGCGCTTGCGCCACAGCAGACTTCGCACCCCGAGCAACAGCAGCCCGAGCCCGGCGAGCAGGACCAGCGGCACCCACAGGAGGTACGGATGATTGAAGTTGGTCAGGTAGACGAACCCCTGGGACCACTTCGACCCGGAGGCGTCCTTGGCGATGGCGGTGCCGGGGACGAGCAGTCCGTAATAGCCCATCCGGAACACCTGGTAGACGATCGGCAGCAGGCCGCCCGCGACCGCAATGATCACTCGGCGTCGCCACCCGGTGGCGGCGACGAGCATCATCACCAGGGCCACGCCGCCGATCAGCGCGAGCTCGGGCCGGATCAGCACGCTGAGTCCGGCGACGACTGCGAGGGTGCCGTCGAACACCCGGCCGGTCGCGTTGCCGGGCGGCTCGTTGGGCCCGGCGGGGTGGATCCGGGGCGCCTGCGACCAGCAGACCATCATCCACCAGAGCAGGCCCAAATAGGCCAGCACCAAACCGTTCTCGAGGCCGGACGTGGCGAAGTCCCTGGCGGGCGGAATGGCGATGTAGACGATGGCACCGGCGGGTAGCAGCAGCGCCTGGCGGCCGCGCAGGCCGGGCGCGTACAGCCGGCCGGTGCCCAGCATGACGAAGACGATGCCGGCGACGCTGAGCGACAGTGCCAGGGTCAGCGCCACGTACTCCAGCTGCACCGAGCCGCCGATCCAGGCGCCGAGGGTGACGAGGTAGGTCCATACCGTCGACGTGTTGGCCTCGACCCGCTCGCCCTCGTTGAAGACGGGACCGTTGCCGGCCAACAGGTTTCGCACGGTGCGCAGTACGATCAGACCGTCGTCGGCGATCCACCGGCGCTGCCAGGCGCCCCAGGCGTACAACGCGCCCACCACGAGGACGCTGATCCACAGGCTGGTCCGCACGGTGGCGGTGAAGCGGAAGGCGGGCAACCGCGCCAGCCAGGCTCCCCTGGTCGAACCCTCAGCTGAAGTAGGCCGCTGCACAGAGAGTTCCGATCAAGGCAACAGCCAGGAACTGCAGAACGTGGTCACGCATCGCGATGTCCTCGGGCTCACCTGCCATACCGCCGTCAACGTCGACGGCGTAGCGGAGGATCGCGATGGTGAACGGGATCATCGAAACCGCGAACCATCGAGCCGCCCGTGATGCGGTCGCGTTCGAAGGCCCACAATCCATAGCAGAGCACGACCGCGGTAGCCGACAGCGTCCACACGAACCGAAGGTACGTACTGGTGTAGCTCTCTAGCGACTTGCGGATCTTGGCGCCGGTGCGCTCGGCGAGCTGCAGTTCGGCGTACCGCTTGCCCGCCACCATGAACAGTGAGCCGAACGCCATGACCAACAGGAACCATTGCGACAATGGGATATTCGCCGCAGCGCCGCCGGCGATGGCCCTCACCAGGTACGCCGACGATACGATGCAGATGTCCAGGACGGCCTGATGCTTCAGCCCAAAGCAGTAGGCCAGCTGAATGCCGAGGTAGACGGCGATCACCAGCGCAAGGTTGGGTGCGACCAGCCACGAGACACTCAGCGATATCGCGGCCAGCACCGCGGCCAGTGAGTAGGCGAGCCATTGCGGGACCACGCCTGCGGCGATCGGGCGGAACCTCTTCGTCGGGTGCTGCCGATCCGCCTCGACATCACGGGAGTCGTTGACCAGGTAGATCGACGATGCCGCCAGGCTGAAGACGACGAACGCGATCGCCGCCTTGGTCAAGACTTCGCGATAGTCGTATTCGACGTTCCCGCCGAATGCGAACAACGGGGCGGCCAGGACGAGCAGGTTCTTCACCCACTGTCGCGGCCGGACCGCCTTGACGATGCCGGTGGCGAGGTTCTTCGGTGGACCCGCCACGGGCGGCGCTTCCTCACTCATTGCGCGCTCCCCTGTTTCCTTCCGGTCTCGCTCGCTCCTCGGCGGCCCCGACTGCCTTGGCGACCACTGTGCCGACGACCACTCCGGTCAGCACGTCGGTGGGATAGTGGACTCCCAACACCATGCGGGACAACGCCATTGGTGGCACCAGGAGCCATGGCAGCGGCAGCCCCGATGCTCGGGCCAGCAGGATCGATGCCGCGGTGGTCGAGGTGGCGTGGGCGGAGGGGAAGCTCAGCCGGCTGGGCGTCGAGACGTTGACGGCGATCGACGGGTGGTGTGGCCGTTCCCGCTTGACTACGCGCTTGATGACGACGGCGCTGGCGTGGGCGAGGAAGGCCCCGACGCCGGCAGTCAGCCAGATCCGCCGCCGCGCCGGTTGAAGCAGGGCTCCGAGCAGCGACACCCCGACCCACCCCGCGCTGTGCTCGCCGAAGTGCGAGAGCGCCCGCGCTCCGGGCAGGACGCCGGGGCGACCGGCGAGGGTCGACTGCACGGCGACCAGCGCCGCGTCCTCGCCCCGCAGGGTGTCGGTCACCGGGAGACTTCTGCCGGAAGCTCCGAGATGGGCAGGACGGTCTCCCACTTCTGCTTGCTGGCCAGCACGGGTAGCGCGTCGCGGTACACCCGGCGCATCTTGTTGAACTTCCGTGCAAGGGTTAGGTGTTGGCGCAGCGAAGTCTTCAGCAGGGCGAACATCTTCGCGCGGTCGCGCTGACGGTAGACGACCCCGCGGCCGTCGGCCGTGGTGACGGTGACGCCGTCGACCTTGCAGAGCAGGAACCACCGGGCGTCCTGCGTCGCGACGTTGAGTTGCGGTCGCTCGTGGTGCCCCCGGTCCTCCTTGCGGAGCTGGTGCGCCACCCCGCGCGCGAGCCGAAACCCGATGGCGGGCAAGGCGACCGGCGGCCGGTGCACCTTGCGCCGGCCGGACGGGGTGGGCAGCGCGGTGGCGCCGGGCAGCACCACGGCGTCGGGGTACGCCTCGCGCATCTTGCGGACCTCGGGCAGTGCGCTCTCGAGGATCGAGAAGATGTGCTCCGGTCCGGCGAGGAAGTCGGCGATCGCGCGGTTCTGAATGGCGACGGTCGAATATTCAAGGCAGAGAAGGTGTTTGAATGTCGCCTTAAGCGAACTGCCGAGCAGGCCGTTGATCTTGCCATCCCAGTGCATCGCGGCCACCACCAGCCGGTTGCGCAGGTGGAAGTACGCTTGCCAGTCGATGGCGTCGTCCTTGTCACTCCACGCCATGTGCCAGATCGCGGTGCCCGGCATCGTGACGGTGCCATAGCCGTGTTCGGCGGCGCGCAGACCGTATTCGCAGTCGTCCCACTTGATGAACAGGGGCAGGGGCTGACCGAGTTCTTCGGCGACGGCGCGCGGGATCATGCACATCCACCAACCGTTGAAGTCCGCGTCGATCCGGCGATGCAGTTCCTTGCTCCGCGGATTGTCGTCCGCCAGCGGAAATTTCGAGAAGTCGTGGTCGTATTCGGTGTTGGGCGCGTTGGTCCACATGAAGTTGTCGCGGTTGACCACTTCACCCATCACGTGCAGGTGGCTGGGTTCCTGCAGATTGAGCATCTGCCCGCCGATGAGGGTGGGCGTCTTGGCGAACCTGCTCAGCGCCAGCGCGCGCAGGATCGAGTCCGGTTCGATGCGAATGTCGTCGTCCATGAACAGGATCTGTTCGCAGTCGGTGTTCTTCAACGCCTCGTACATCACCCGGCTGTAGCCGCCCGAGCCGCCGAGGTTGGGCTGATCGTGGATGACCAGCCGGTCGCCCAGTGGTGCGGCGGCCGCCGCGAAGCCGGGGTGATCGCAGGCCTTCCTGGTGCCCTGATCGGAGATGATGACGGCATCGATCACCTCGTCCACCAACGGATCCGACGTCAGCGCGACCAACGCGCTGACGCAGTCCGCCGGGCGGTTGAACGTGGGGATGCCGACCGCGACGCTGGCCCGGCTGGGCGCGGGCTGCGGTGCGTACCAGCTCGCGCTGTGCACCACGACCTTGGTGTCGGTGGTGATGTCGAACCAGATCCAGCCGCCGTCCTCGAACGCGTCCAGACCGATCTCGAACTCGGCGACTGCGGGCTCGCCGGGGGTTTCGCTGCCGACGGCGCTGCCCCCCACGGTGATCCGGGCGCCGGTGGCCTTGGAGCGATAGACGTCGACCCGGGCGCTGCCGGTCAGCTCGACCCGCAACACCACCGATTCGAGGATCGACCAGCGCCGCCAGTAGCTGGCGGGGAAGGCGTTGAAGTACGTCGCGAACGACACCTCGGACTCGGCGCCGATCTCCAGCGTCGTTCGGGTCGGTGCGTGCGCGCGCCGGGAGTTGGTGGTGGACTCCTCGATGTAGAGCTTGCGGACGTCCAGCGGTTCACCGGGCCTGGGCAGGATGATGCGGGACAGCAGGCTGACCGCCTTCGACTGTCCGACGTCGAGCGCGCCCGACGGAATGTCACTCATGTCTCAGCTGCTTTCTGTGCCACTTCGGTTGTCTGGCTCGGCCAGCGGCGCACCGTCGCGCAGGTGCGGCGCCAGCGTGTTGTCGTACATGTTGAGCGCGCTGGCGATCGCCATGTGCATGTCGAGGTACTGGTAGGTCCCCAGGCGTCCGCCGAACAACACCTTCGCCGCCGTGGTCTCGGCCTTGGCTCGCGAGCGGTAGGTGCCGAGCAGCTCGCGATCGGCTTCGGTGTTGATCGGATAGTAGGGCTCGTCGGAGTCGTCGGCGAACCGCGAGTACTCCCGCATGATGACGGTCTGGTCCGTCGGATAGGCGCGCTCGGGGTGGAAGTGCCGGAACTCGTGTATCCGGGTGTAGGGCACGTCGAGGTCGTTGTAGTTCATCACCGGCGTGCCCTGATAGTCGCCGGTGGGCAGCACCTCGAGCTCGAAGTCCAGCGTGCGCCAGCCCAGCCGGCCCTCGGAGTAGTCGAAGTAGCGGTCCAGCGGGCCGGTGTAGACGACCGGGGCGTCGGGATTGGCCGCCCGAAGCTCGTCGCGGACGTCGAACCAGTCGGTGTCGAGTCGCACCTCGATGCGGTCGTCGGCGGCCATGTTCTCCAGCCAGGCGGTGTATCCGTCGACCGGGAGTCCCTCGTACGTGTCGTTGAAGTATCGATTGTCGAAGGTGTAGCGCACGGGCAGCCGATTGATGACGGCAGCCGGAAGGTCGACGGGGTCGGTCTGCCACTGCTTGGCGGTGTACCCCTTGACGAACGCCTCGTACAGCGGCCTGCCGATCAGGGAGATCGCCTTCTCCTCGAGGTTCTTCGCGTCCTCGGTGGGGATCTCGGCGGCCTGCTCGGCGATCAGCGCGCGGGCTTCATCCGGGGTGAAGTACCTGCCGAAGAACTGCGACACCAGGCCCAACCCCATCGGGAACTGGTAGGACTGGCCGCCGTACATCGCGAAGACGCGGTGCTGGTAGCCGGTGAACTTGGTGAACTGTCCGACGTAGTCCCACACCCGCTGATTGGACGTATGGAAGAGGTGTGCGCCGTACTTGTGGATCTCGATGCCGGTCTGAGGTTCGGGTTCGGAGTAGGCGTTGCCACCGAGGTGGGAACGCCGGTCGACCACCAGAACGCGTTTGTCGAGTTGGGTGGCCACGCGCTCGGCGATCGTCAGTCCGAAGAACCCGGAGCCGACGACCAGGAGGTCGAAGCTACCGGCGGGCGGGAGCGCAGCGACTGGGGGATCAGACCCGGCGGGCTGGAGCGCAGCGACTGGGGGATCAGACCCGGTGGACTGGGGTGCAGCGACCCGGGTGGTAGGAGCTGTCATCGGCAGCAAGGGTATCCGACGCAGGGGTCGCGACCCGAATGCCTTCGCGGCCGGTCGCCCCATTGCGGCAGGTCGCAATTCGCTCACGATTCCGCATCGTCACTCCAGACACAGCAGTCTCAGCCGTAACATCGAACGCGTTACAGCCGTAGACCCGCAATCAATTACACGGTCCAAGAAATACTGAGCGGTTCTAGAAATCTGAGCGGTACCAGAAACACTGAGGAGACTTCCGTGCCCAACCGTCGTCGACGCAAGCTCTCGACAGCCATGAGCGCAGTCGCCGCCCTGGCCGTCGCAAGTCCAGTTGCAGTTGTCGCGCTATCCGACCTGTCCTCCACCACCGAGGCCGCGCCGCAGCACCGCGAGTTCGTCCAGGCCGCCCTGGTCACCGACCTGCCCAACGAGCTGCTCGGGGCGTTGTCCCAGGGCCTTTCGCAGTTCGGGGTCAACCTGCCGCCCCTGCCGACCGGTCTGCTGACCGGTAGTGGCGCGCCCGCGGCGACGACCCTGACGACGCCCGGCCTGGCCGCACCGGGCCTCACCACCCCGGGGTTGACCACACCGGGCCTCACCACCCCCGGCCTGACCGCGCCCGGTCTGACCACCCCCGGCCTGACCGCGCCGGGGTTGACGACACCGGGACTGACGACGCCCGGCCTGACGACGCCCGGCCTCACCACCCCCGGCCTCACCACCCCCGGCCTCACCACCCCCGGCCTGACGGCCCCCGGCCTCACCACCCCCGGCCTCACTACCCCCGGTCTGACTACGCCCGGCCTGACGGCCCCCGGCCTCACCACCCCCGGCTTGGCGGCCAATCCGGCGCTGACCAGCCCCACCGGCACGCTGCCCGGGCTGACCACGCCCGCGGCCAATACCGGTCTGGGCCTCGGCGTTCCTGGCGCGGGCGAGGCTCCGATCGCCAGTCCGGCCGGACTGGACCCCAGCTCGGGCACCTATCCCATCCTCGGCGGTAGCGACCCCTCGCTCGGGCTCGGAGCCCCCGCGGCGGCGAGCAGCGGCAGCGGCGGGCTACTCGGTGACCTGAGCAGCGCGGCCCAGACGCTGGGTGCCGGCCAGGCCATCGACCTGCTCAAGGGCATGGTGATGCCGATGATCACCGGAGCCATCCAGCAGGGTGCGGCGGCACCCGCAGCGGCGGCAGCCGCGGCAGCCGCACCGGCGGCGCTCCCCGCCGCCTAGAGCCTGCGACGAAACGGCACCGCAGAAGCCACCAGGAACGCCTGACGGGCTCTGCGGTGCCGTTGCGCAAACTCCCAGGACGACGCACCGTGTCGAAACAGTGGTAACAGGGGGCACATACGTAACATCGGTGCGTGCCGTGTCGCCGACAACTGCCGTCGCTGCTCTTCTCTGCCGTCGTGGCGACCGCAGTGCTGGTGCCGTTGGCCCTCAACGGCGCGCCGGCTGACTCGGGTTCGACACCTACGGCCACCAAACTGCTGATCGTCGAGCACCCCCTCACCGGCGTCGGCGGCGGCGAAACCGTCCGCGAACTGCACCAGGACACCCCGTTTGCGATGGTGGCGCTGACCGCCGACGATCTGAACGGTACGTCGGCCCGCGTCCGCGCCAGGAAGGCCGACGGCTCGTGGGGGCCGTGGTACGCCGCGGAGAGCCTCGACGGCGTCGGCCCCGAGAGTGCCGCCGCCTGCCCGCCTCCCGGCCCGTGCCCGACCGTCCCGATCCGCGGCACCGAACCCGTCTTCGTCGGCCACACCACCGACGTCCAGATCGCGGTGACCCGACCGGCCACAGCACCGGTCGTCGACGGCAAGCCGGTCGGCTCGAAGCCCGACCTCGGGTACCTGCCCGCCAACGTCGAACAGCCCCTTGGTCAGGACCTCAAGGCCGTGCTGATCAGTCCGCCGCAGGCGCCCGTGGACATCTCGTCGCTGCCACCGGAGGCCGCCGCCACCCCGCCCGGGGTGCCGCCCGCCATCATCAGCCGCGCCCAGTGGGGCGCCAACGAATCGCAGGTCTGCGGAAAACCCGTGTACGACAAGGGAATTCGCGCCGGCATCGTGCACCACACGGCGGGCAGCAACGACTACTCGCCCGCGGACTCGGCGGGCATCGTCCGCTCCATCTTCGAATACCACACCCGCACCCTGGGCTGGTGCGACATCGCCTACAACGCCCTGGTCGACAGGTACGGCCAGGTGTTCGAAGGCCGGGCCGGCGGCATCGACCGACCCGTCGAGGGCGCCCACACCGGTGGCTTCAACGCCGACACCTGGGGGGTGGCGATGCTCGGCAACTTCGAGCTGACGCCGCCGACTCCCACCCAACTGAGGACGACCGGACGGCTGCTCGGCTGGCGGCTGGGCCTCGACCACGTCGACCCGCTGGGCACCGTCGTCCTGACCTCGGCGGGCGGCTCCTTCACGAAGTTCGCCGGGGGTACCCAGGTCCCCCTGCCGACCATCTTCACCCACCGTGACGTCGGCAACACCGAATGCCCAGGCACCGCCGCGTACGCGGCCATGCCCCTGCTGCGCGACACCGCCGCCCACTTCAACACCCCCATCGAACCGCGGGACCTGGCCGACACCCTGCGCGGTGGCGCCATCTTCGACAAGTGGGCGGCGCTGGGCGGCGAGGCCAGCCCGCTCGGTGCCCCCCAAACCCCCGAAACTCCCGGCGACGGGGCGTCGCGCTACGTCAGCTTCGACCGCGGCGCGCTCTACTGGTCACCCGACACCGGCGCGGAACCCGTCACCGGCTCCATCTACGAGGCGTGGGGCAAACTCGGTTTCGAGCGTGGCGCGCTGGGCCTGCCGACCAGCGGCGAGATTCAGGAACCCCAGTGGATCGTGCAGAACTTCCAGCACGGCACCCTGAACTTCGACCGCGCCAACAGCACGGTGACCCGCGTCATCGACGGCATCGCCCTGGAGATTCCGCTGGACAAGAACGACGCGCCCGTGCAACTGGAACGCTTCACGCCCATCGGCGACAAGCGCTAGAGCCACCACCGCTCGAGCACCCGCGCCAGACCGTCGTCGGAATTCGGCGCCGTCACCTCGTCGGCGGCGGCCTTCACCTCCGGGTGCGCGTTGCCCATCGCCACCCCCAGCCCGGCCCACAGCAACATTGGGATGTCGTTGGGCATGTCCCCGAACGCCACGACGTCCTCGGCGGTGATTCCCAGCGGCGCCGCGACGGCGTCGACCCCGGTCGCCTTGCTCACTCCGAGCGGCACCACTTCGATCAAGCCGTTGTCGGTCGAGTACGTCAGGTCGCCCTCGATGCCGACGTGCGGGGCGAGCGCAGCGGCCATGTCGGCGCTCCGCGCACCCGCCTTGCGGATCAGCAGCTTGACCGCCGGCGCGCCCAGCACGTCGTCGAGCGAGACCTCGGTGTTGTCGGGGTTGAGCCACGCGTGTTCGTAGCCTGGTGAACTCAGGAACTGCGGAGTCGCGGCGTCGTGCGCGGTCCGGCCGACGCGCTCCACCGCCAGACCGGCGCCCGGGATGATCCGCGTCGCCACCTCGGCCAGCTCGGCCAGCAGCTCGACCGACAGGGTCTGCGCCGACAGGATGCGGTCGGTCGCCGAGTCGTAGAGCACCGCGCCGTTGGCGCACACCGCCATGGGCGCGAAGCCCAGCGCGTCCACGACCGGGGAGATCCATCGCGGGGGACGGCCGGTCGCCAGCACGAACCGCGTGCCCGCCTCGACGGCGGCCAGGACCGCGGCCCGGGTGCGGGGCGTGACCAGTTCGTCCCGGTCGAGCAGGGTGCCGTCGACGTCGGTGGCGATGAGCAGTGGCAGCACTAGGGGTTCTCCGGCTCGTTGCGGGTGCGCTCAGCGCGCTCGGCCTCTTCGCGCACTCTCGCCTCCTCCATGGTCGGGGCGCCACCACCGAGACGGTGTGGCACCCAGTAGGCGCCCTCGGGGTGATCGTAGGTCTGCTGCACCGAGTGCAGTAATTCGGTCATCCCCGTGCGGAGCCGGCCCAGCAACTCCGCCGCGGTTCCGGTCGGCGGCAGGGGCGCCCCGGCCGCGACGGTGACGGGGATCTTCCTGCGGCCCAGGTTGCGGGGATGGTCCTTGGTCCACAAGCGATGCGCACCCCAGACGACTAGAGGCACGATGGGCACCCGGGCCTCCAGCGCCATCCGCGCGGCGCCCGACTTGAAGTCCTTGAGTTCGAAGCTCCGGCTGATGGTGGCCTCGGGATAGACCGCGACGATCTCGCCGTCGCGCAGCCGGGCCACCGCCACGGCGTAGGCGTCTCCACCGGCCCGGCGATCCACCGGGATGGTCTTGGTGTGCGTGATGAGGAAGTCGACGGCCCGCACCTCCTGCATCTCCGCCTTGATCATGAAGCGCAGGCGCCGACCACGGGACTTGGCGGCCAGCGCGGCTGGCAGGAAGTCCAGGTAGCCGGTGTGGTTGATGGCGATCACCGCGCCACCGGTCGCCGGGATGTTCTCCACTCCGCGATACGTAATCCGCGTCCCGGTGGCTCGCACCGCCGTTCCGGCTGCGATCTCCAGCATGCGGAAGACCGGTTCCATGGTGCTACCCCGAGGATTCGTCCGATGCCGAGCGTTGCGCGCGCCGGGCCGCCTTCTCGGCTGCCTCCTCGGCGTCCATGCGGTTGGCCTCGGCCAGGGTCGGCGCGCCGCCGCCCATCCGGTGCGGCACCCAGAACTCGCCGGCCGGGTGCTGTCCGTAGGCATCCTGCACCTCTTGCAGGAGGTGCTGCATGCGCGAGTGCAGCAGCGCCGTCAACTCCGCCGCGGGCAGCGTCGGCATGATGGGTTCGCCGACGGCGACCGAGATCGGCACCTTGGGGCGTCGCATGTTCTTCGGGTGCCCCTTGGTCCACACCCGCTGGGCGCCCCACACGATGTGCGGAACGATCGGGACGTCGGCGGCGATCGCCATGCGGGCGGCGCCGGACTTGAACTCCTTGATCTCGAAGCTCCGGCTGATCGTGGCCTCGGGGTAGACGCCGACCAGCTCGCCCTCCTTGAGCCGCTGACACGCCTCGGCGAACGACGCGGCGCCGCTGTCGCGGTCCACCGGGATGTGCCGGAGGCTGCGCATGATCGGTCCGCTGATCTTGCTGTCGAAGACCTCGCGCTTGGCCATGAAGCGCACCTTGCGACCGCGCCCCTGCCGGAAGGCGGGCAGGCCGGCGAAGGTGAAGTCGAAGTAACTGGTGTGGTTGATCGCGACCACGGCGCCGCCGCTGACGGGCAGGTTCTCCACGCCGGTGACGGTGAACTTCAACCCCTGCAGCCGCCACACACAGCGCGCGAGGGTGATGACAGTCCCGTATACCGGCTCCACGACCGCCAGCCTAGTGCTGGGCGGAGCACGCGAGCCCGTCCCGGTAGGATCGGGTCGGCGAACATCCCGCAGAGAGGGCAGTAAGTGCAGGTCACAAGCGTCGGGCATGCCGGCTTCCGGATCGACACCGCGGCAGGCAGCATCCTCTGCGACCCCTGGGTCAACCCGGCTTACTTCGCGTCGTGGTTCCCGTTCCCCGACAACAGCCAGCTGGATTGGGACGCGCTCGGCGACTGCGACTACCTCTACGTCAGCCACCTCCACCGGGACCACTTCGACCCGGAACACCTCGCCGCGCACGTCAACAAGGACGCCGTGGTGCTGCTGCCCGACTTCCCGGTACCCGATCTGCGCCGCGCGCTCGAAGCGCTCGGCTTCCACCGGTTCGTCGAGACCACCGACTCGGTCAAGCAGCGGGTCAGCGGTCCGAAGGGCGACCTGGACGTGATGATCATCGCGCTGCGCGCACCGGCCGACGGCCCCATCGGGGACTCCGGGCTGGTGGTCTCCGACGGAGAGACGGTCGCGTTCAACATGAACGACGCCCGCCCCACCGATCTGGACCTGCTCGAGGCCAACTTCGGGCACGTCGACGTGCACATGCTGCAGTACTCCGGCGCCATCTGGTATCCGATGGTCTACGACATGCCCGAGCGCGCCAAGGAGGCGTTCGGCATTCAGAAGCGCCAACGCCAGATGGACCGGTGCCGGCAGTACATTGCCCAGGTCGACGCCACCTGGGTGGTGCCGTCGGCCGGTCCGCCGTGCTTCCTCGATCCCGCGCTTCGCGACCTCAACGACGACCACGGCGACCCCGCCAACATCTTCCCGGACCAGGTGGTCTTCCTCGACCAGCTGCGCACCCACGGCCATGACCGCGGGCTGCTGATGATTCCGGGCACGACAGCGGTCTTCGCCGGTTCGCGGCTCGATGCGCTGACGCACCCGGTAGCCGAACCCGAGACCATCTTCACCACCGGGAAGGCCGCCTACCTCGAGGAGTACGCCCAGCGGATGGCGCCGGTGCTGGCCGCCGCCAAGGCCGGCTGGGCGCCGGCGACGGGCGACTCACTGCTCGAGCCGCTGCGGGCGAAGTTCGAGCCGATCATGCTGCAGAGCGACCAGATCTGCGACGGCATCGGCTACCCCGTCGAGCTGCGGATGGGTCCGGAGTCGGTGGTGCTCGACTTCCCGAAACGGGCTGTGCGCGAACCGGTCTCGGACGAAAAGTTCCGGTACGGGTTCGAGATCGCGCCCGAACTGGTCCGCACCGTGCTGCGGGACGACGAGCCGGACTGGGTCAACACGATCTTCCTGTCCACCCGCTTCCGGGCCTGGCGCGTGGGCGGCTACAACGAGTACCTCTACACGTTCTTCAAGTGCCTGACCGACGAGCGCATCGCCTACGCGGACGGCTGGTTCGCCGAGGCGCATGACGACTCTGCGTCGATCACGTTGAACGGCTGGGAGATTCAGCGCCGGTGCCCGCATCTCAAGGCGGACCTGTCGAAGTTCGGTGTCGTCGAGGGCACCACGTTGACGTGCAACCTGCACGGCTGGTCCTGGAATCTCACCAACGGTCGCTGCCTGACGTCGAAGGGCCACGAGCTCAGAAGCGTGAAGGCGTGAGTTCGCCCACCTACGACGACGGCCTGATCCAGTTGGATGCTCAGGCGATCACGTTGCGCCGCTACCACTTTCCGTCGGGCACCTCGAAGGTCATCCCGTTGCGTCGGGTCCGCGGTTACCGGGCCGAGTCGCTGGGCCTGGTGATGAACCGCTTCCGGATCTGGGGCAGCTCGGATCTGCGTCGCTGGCTGCCGCTGGACGTGTGGCGTCCGATCAAGTCGACGCTGGTGACCCTCGACGTCCCCGGCGTGCGCCCCAGCCCCGCCTTCACGCCGATGCGACCCACGGAGTTCACCGCGGTGCTGGACCAGCTGCTGGGCGGCTAGCCCTTCTCCCGCAACACTGTCGCCTCGAGCACTCGCTGAACCTGCCGTAGCGCAGCCTTGTTCACGGCCGTCACCGCGCGCTGCACCCGATTCGGCGGAGTCGCCAGGCGCACCGACACCGGGTCCCCGATGCGGATCGTTCCCGGTTCGGTGACGTCGGCGTACACCCCCAGGAAGCGGTCGGTGCGATCGACGAGCCGCCGGGTCAGCCCCCGATCCAGTTCCAGGTCCGGCTGCGGTCTGGTGGGCACCACGCAGCGGATGGTCGGAATCGTGACATGCAGCCGCGCCGAGCCGATCTCGACCTCACCGCCCACCCAGGCCGCCTCGGGGAACTCGTCTCCCGGCGCCTCGACCGCGACGAGGACGTTGGGGCGGAAGCGGCGCACGTCGTACGGCTCAGCACCGCCCGCGAGCGACGCCAGGCTGGTCGTGCTCAGCAGGTGCACCGGGCCCAGGTCGACGAAAGTGCCGGGCGGCGTTGCGAACCGGGCCAGGGTCAGGATCTGCTTGGTGGTGAACACCGTGGTGTCGGGCAGGGCTTCGGTCTCCGAGAGGCCGAAGTCGCGACGCACCTCGGCGGCGGAGAAGTTGGCCTTCGACTGCTGCACCGACAACCGGTGCCGGCTGGTGTCCTCGACCGGGGGCAGCGCGGTCAGCCGCACCTCGCGGCCGATCAACTCCGAGAGCATGTGGTGCACCGCGTCGTCGGAGCTCGAGCACTCGGTGCCGTCGGGGAAGGTGACGATCACCTCGGGTACGTTGCCGGGTCCAGCCGAGGCGTCGGGTTCGATGACGTAGGCCGCCGAGCAGCCCAACAGCTTGGGCAGCCGCCGGGCCGAGGCCGTGATGTCGTTCTCCAGATCACGGACCGCCCAGAGCCGGTCGGCGTGCACGCCGCGGCGGTCCACGCGCACCTCGTCGACACGGTGTCCGCCCATCGACTTCACCGGAAACCGCCACAGTTCGGATACCACGACGCCAGCCATCGGACCTCCTAGCGGGATGAAACCATCTGACGCAGTTCGGACTTCACGTCGGACTCGGTGTCGTACACCCGGACGATGGCCTCGTCGCCCGGCTGCAGGAACGTCGACTCACCGAGCTCGGTGTAGCGGGTCGCGCCGATGCCGATCAGTACCGTGGCTGGGTGCCCGGACGCCACCATCAGCGCGCCGACGTCCTCGAGCGGGGTGTCCGGTGAGCCCTTCTGGTTGGCCAGCCGCTCGGTGATCCAGTCCAGCAGCACCTCGCCGTAGTAGGAGTAGCCCAGCAGGGGGCTGTCCACCCCGTAGGCGTGTTCCTGGCCGTCGGCCGTGCGCAGGTTGCACACCAGCCGCAGGGTCGCCGTAGGACCGTCGGGAGTCAGGTCGCCGATGTCGAAGAACTGGGTGGCAACGCCCTTGGACGCCGGACCCCAGTTCTTCTTGTCGCTGATCTTCTTTGCGCCCGGGCGCCGGATCGAACAGTCGTTGAACGCGCCCAGCGCGAACGGCTGCAGCGACGCCACGGTGTCGCCGCGCCAGGTGACGTGGCAGGCCAGTCCCACCTCCGGCTCGATCTGCAGGTTGAGCGGAACGTCGCTCTCCGGTAGCAGGATCGCGTCATGCGAGAGCGGAAACTCACCCAGCTTGCCATCGAAACCTGGTGCGTACCAAGGGAAGATACCCTTGGGCGCCTGCCCTTCACTGCTGACGTTGACGAAGTCGGCGGCCTCGCCGGCCTGCTCGAGGTGACCGGCGAAGTTGCCTGCCACCCCGAAGCCGAACCAGCCACGGAGTTCGTCGTAATCCAGCTCGATCGTCGCACTCATGGTCATGATTCGCTCGCAAGCTCGCTCATGGCGTCAGCACCGACCTTCCGACGTAGGGCACAAGCGCATCCGGAACGCGGACGCTGCCGTCCGGCTGCTGATGATTCTCCAGGATCGCGACGAGCCACCGCGTGGTGCCCAACGTTCCGTTGAGCGTCGCCGCGATCTGCGGCTTGCCGTTCTCGTCGCGGTAGCGGGTCGCCAGCCGACGCGCCTGAAACGTCGTGCAGTTCGACGTCGACGTCAGCTCGCGGTAGGTCCCCTGCGTGGGAACCCATGCCTCACAGTCGAACTTGCGGGCCGCCGACGAGCCGAGATCGCCTGCGGCCGTGTCGATCACCCGGTACGGCACCTCGATGAGGGCCAGCATCCGGCGCTCGAGGTCCAGCAGCCGCTGGTGTTCGGCATCGGCGTCCTCGGGCTTGCAGTAGACGAAGGCCTCGACCTTGTCGAACTGGTGCACCCGGATGATGCCGCGGGTGTCCTTGCCGTAGCTGCCCGCCTCACGCCGGAAGCACGACGACCAGCCGGCGTACCGCCGCGGCCCCTTCGACAGGTCGATGATCTCGTCGGCGTGGTAGCCGGCCAGCGGAACCTCCGACGTGCCGACGAGGTACAGGTCGTCGGCCTCGAGGCGGTAGATCTCATCGGCGTGCTTGCCGAGGAAGCCGGTACCCGACATCACCTCCGGCCGCACCAGCACCGGCGGGATGACGAGGGTGTGGTCGTTCTCGGTCGCCAGCTTGACGGCGAGCTGCATGACGCCCAATTGAAGGAGCGCCCCAAAGCCGGTGAGGAAGTAGAAGCGCGACCCCGAGACCTTGGCGCCGCGCTCCATGTCGATCAGGCCCAGCGACTCGCCGAGTTCGAGGTGGTCCTTCGGGTTCTCGAGCACCGGGGGTTCGCCCACGGTGTCGAGCACCACGAAGTCGTCCTCGCCACCGGCCGGGACGCCGTCGACGATGACGTTGGAGATGCCCATGTGCGCGGCGGTGAAGGCGTTCTCCGCCGCCGCCTGCTCGGCCTCGGCGGCCTTGACGTCGTCGCCAAGTTGCTTGGCGGAAGCCAGCAGCGCGGGTCGCTCCTCGGCGGACGCGGCGCCGACGCGCTTGCTCGCCGCCTTCTGCTCGGCGCGCAAACCGTCGGCCCTAGAGATCGCCGAACGCCTCTTTGCATCGGCGGCGAGCAGCACGTCGACGAGGGCGGGGTCCTCACCGCGCGCCCGTTGCGACGCGCGAACCCGGTCTGGATCGTCGCGCAGCAGCTTGAGGTCGATCACGGAGAAAACCCTACGTTTGGCGCGGCGAAACGCCGACGCCGGGGCACAACCCCATAACTTTACAACTGCATCTCTTGTCACAGGCCTTGGCGCGCCTGTCACAATGGACGCGATGTTGGATGCACCCGCCGCCACCGACCTGGAGACCACCCAGGTGGCAGACCAGGCTGGAAAGCCCCAGGGCCGTCCGGCGTGGTGGCAGAGCCTTCAAGCCGATTCGACGCGCCGAGCGCTGCTGCTCACCGCCCTCGGAGGGCTGCTCATCGCGGGTCTGATCACCGCGATCCCCGGCGGTGGAGGCGGCCGGCTGCCCATCGGGCTCAACGCAGGATCGACCGTCCTGGGCAGCGGCGCCCGCGGCAACGCCACCTTCGACAAGGCCGCCAGCGGCACGTGCCTGAACTGGCCCGAGCAGGTTCCCGATGCGGCGCAGATCGTCGACTGCTCCGCCGAGCACCGCTTCGAGGTGGCCGAGACCATCGACATGCGCACGTTCCCGGGTACCGAATACGGCCCGGATGCCGCTCCCCCGTCCGAGGCGCGCATCAAGCAGATCAGCCAGGAGCAGTGCCAGGCCGCGGCGCGCCAGTACCTCGGCGCGAAGTACGACCCCAACGGCCGGTTCAGCGTGAGCCTGGTGTGGTCCGGCGACAAGGCCTGGCGGCAAGCCGACGAGCGGCGCATGCTGTGCGGCCTGCAGCTGGCGGGCCCCGACAACCACCAGCTCGCGTTCGTGGGCAAGGTCGCCGACATCGACCAGTCCAAGGTCTGGCCGGCCGGGACGTGTCTCGGCATCGACCCGGCCACCAACCAGCCGACCGACATCCCCACCGACTGCGCAAAGCCGCACGCCATGGAGGTCACCGGCACTGTCAACCTGGCGGGTAAGTTCCCCGGTCCGGTGCCACCCGACGGCGACCAGGACCAGTTCGTCAAGGACCAGTGCACGCAGATGACCGACGCGTACCTGGCCCCGATCGCCCTGCGCAAGACCACGCTGACCCTCATCTACAGCACCATCTCGCTGCCGAGCTGGAGCGCGGGAAGCAAGCAGGTGTCCTGCAGCATCGGCGCCACCCTGGGCAACGGTGGCTGGTCGACGTTGCTGAACAGCGCCAAGGGGCCGTTGCTGATCAACGGTCAGCCACCCGTCGCGGTCCCCGACATCCCGGAGGAGCGGCTGGACATGCCGCCGATCCCGTTGCCGCCGGTGGACACCTCGTCGCAGGTGTCGTCGCAGATCGACCTCAGCCAGCAGGGTGGTTCGAGCACGTCGACCAGCCCGACCAACCAGGGCAACAACCACCTGCCCGGCCAGCCGCAGCTCGGGCCGACGCAGACCGACGTCCCGTCGACGCCAGCACCGGCGGGTGGTCCGCCGCCGCAGGGCAACACGTTCCTCAACGGCCCGCCGCCACCGCCGGGACCACCGGTGGGCGACGGTCAGGCACCACCGCAGGATGGGCCCGCGCCACCCGCGCCGCCGGCCGGTGAACCCGCCGCTCCGGCCCCAGGTCCCGCTCCGGCACTTCCGGTCCCCGCGCCCGGCCAGTAACCGCGATGGCCGTCCGGATGAGCTCCCAACGGTTCGAGGAGCTGGTATCCGACGCGCTGGACGAGATCCCGCCAGGTCTGGCCAAGGCGATCGACAACGTCGTCGTGCTCGTCGAGGATCGCCATCCCGACGAACCCGACCTCCTCGGGCTCTACGAAGGCATCGCCCTGACCGAACGCGACTCGATGTACGCCGGCTCGCTGCCCGACACGATCACGATCTACCGGGACGCGCTGCTGGACATCTGCGACACCGAGGGAGACGTCGTCGAGGAGGTCACCGTGACCGTGATCCACGAGATCGCCCACCACTTCGGAATCGACGACGAGCGGCTGCACGAACTCGGTTGGGCCTGAACCACTTCGGGCGCGGCAACCCGGGGTCGTCGGTGGGCGGTGCTACAACTGAGACATGTCCGATGTCTGTCGCGAGTGCCGGGAGGACCTCGAGCACTGCCATGGCACCGTCGTGCACCATGCCTGGTTCGCCATCGAGTGCACCGACGACTGCGCCACCCCGGACGGCCTGCACTCGTTCAGCATCGATTGCGACGCCATCGGCTGCGTCTGCTGGGCGGCCGAGGCGGACTCGGCGGCCTCCTGAGCCCGCTCAGCCCATCGGATCGCCGCCGGGCAGCGGCTCCTCGACGGGATGCTCGACCGGTTCGAACGGCGGGGTGAACGGCCCCCACTGCAGGCAGCTCCACCGGCCGTCGGTGATCGGGCTCAGCACCACGCACTCGGTGTTGGCGAGGTGGTGCTCGATCGCGAAACCGGGGTCCACCCCGGCGAGCACCGCACCGACCAACCGGATGGCGGCGCCGTGGCTTACCACCAGGATGTCGCCCACCCAGGCGTGGTCGTCGAGGAAGCGCAACCGCAGCTGGGTCACCACCGGGAGGTAGCGGTCCAGCACCTGCTGCGCGCTTTCCCCGCCGGGCAGCGGCACCTCGACATCGCCCTCCTGCCAGCGCCGGTAGATGGCGTTGAACTCGTCGTGGGCCGCGTCGTCGGCGCGGTCCTCCAGGTCGCCGACCTGCACCTCGTGGATGCCGTCCAGTTCGACGGGGCTCAACCCGAGTTCGTCGCCGATCTCGGCTGCCGTCTGGACCGCCCGCAGTGCCGTCGAGTGCGCGAGCAGACCGACGGGATGCTCCCAGGCGCGACCGAAGGCCCGGGCCTGCTCGAGCCCGAGGTCGGTGAGTGCCGCGCCGGGCGGCCGGGTATCGAGGCGTCGGGCCACGTTGCCGTGCGACTGGCCGTGGCGGACGAGTACCAGGCGACCGGTCATCGGGCGCGCCCCTCTCGAAGTGCGGCCAGCCAGTCGGCGGCCTCGTCGGTGACCGGCGGTCGGGTGCCGATCGGTGCCCCGTCCGGGGCGCCGGTCGCCCACGAACCGAGGTACCGCACGTCGGCACAGCGCCGGTGAAGTGCCCGCAGCGCCTCGGCGACCGGATCGTCGTCGATGTGTCCCACACAGTCCAGGAAGAACACGTAGGTACCCAATTCCACTCTCGTTGGCCGTGATTCGATGCGGGTCAGGTCGATGTCGCGGATCGCGAACTCGTTCATCGCGGCGACCAGCGCGCCCGGCACGTTGTCCAGTCGCAGCACCACCGACGTGCGGTCGGTCCCCGTGCGAGCCGGTGGCGGCGCGGGCGGGCCGACCAGAACGAACCGCGTCCTGGCGTTCGGCTCGTCGACGACGTCGTCGGCCAGCGTGGCCAAGCCCAGCCGCCGGGCGGCGAGCGCGGTGCTGACGCCGGCGTCGGCCCGGCCGGTCGCGACGTCGTGCGCGGCGGCGGCGTTGGAGCTGGTGGGCACCATGCGCGCGGCGGGGAGGTGTTCGGCGAGCCACCTCCGCACCTGGGCCTCGGCGACTGGAAACGCCGCGACGGTCGCGACGCTGGCGGCGACGGTGTCCGGCCGGACTGCGATGCTGAAGGCGACGTCGAGGGTGTGCTCGGCGAAGATCTGCAGCGGCGTTCCGGCGGCGAGGCTGTCCATGGTCGGCACCACCGAGCCCTCGATCGAGTTCTCGATCGGCGCGCACGCATAGTCGACGGTGCCGGCGCGCACGGCGGCGAGCGCTCCGCCGGCGCTGTCGCACGGCACGGGTTCGACTCGCCGACGCCCTGGCCGCCACCGGGAATCACGCCGGCGACCGCCATCTGCAATAACGCCGCCTCGGTGAAGGTTCCCTCTGGACCCAGGTAGGCGACGCGCGGCACGGGTCAACCCTATCGCTCGACGGGCGGGCCCACGGCGCGATGGGAAGACCTTGCGACATCGAGTAAGGCCAGCCTAAGTTAGGGTGACCTCATTCGATCGAAGGGTGGATGCGATGCCGGCGATGCCGCGACGGGGATGGCGCCGATTGCGCCCACGACCGCCGAGCGAATCCGCAGCGCCTGCGCCCGCGGCGGCGGCGGCATGCTGGCCGTCGAGGGCGTCGACCCCGTCCCGACGCCGGTTCACCATCTGCTCGACGACGGATCGGTCGCCATCACCGTGCCCGCCACCGGACTGCTCGCCGGCATGGTCGTCGGCGCGGGCGCGGCCGGTCTCCAGGCGGTTCTGGAGATGACCGACTACGCGCCGCTGCCCCTGCGGGAACCGGTGCGCTCGCTGGTGTGGATCAGCGGCCGACTGTTCGGCGTCGCGGCCCCGGACGTGCCGGGCCTACTCGACCTGATCGCCCGGGCAGACCCCAATCCCGCTCTGCTGCAGGTGAATACCGGCGTACCGATTCAGCCGCCGACGACACCCCCTACGCGCTGGTCCGCCTGGAGATCGAGTCGGTCGTGGTCGCCGACTCGACGGGCGCCGAATCCGTCGCCGTCGGCGCCCTGCTCGACGCGCAGCCCGATCCGTTCTGCGCGCTCGAGTCCTGCTGGCTCCGGCACCTCGAGTCGGCCCACCGCGACGTGGTCGACCGCCTTGCCGTCCGTCTCCCGACGCCGCTGCGGCGCGGCCACGTCCGGCCGCTCGGCCTCGACCGCTACGGCGTTCAGCTCCGCGTCGAGGCCGAGGACGGCGACCACGACGTCCGGCTGCCGTTCGCCAAGCCGGTCGACGACGTGACCGGGCTCAACCAGGCCATCCGCGTCCTGATGGGGTGCCCGTTCCTCAACGGGTTGCGCGCCCGCCGCAGCTGAGGGCGGGGCCGCTACCGTAGCTCCGGTGACGGGCCCGATCGACGACCTGCTGCCCGACCCCGAGCAACCGCACCATCCGGATCGAGATCGCCGTCGTCCTGGCGGTGACGTTCGGGCTCTCGGCCTACACCGCGCTGGTCAGCCTGACCGAAGCCGTCCTGCTCGGCCTCTCCGGCCAGAAGGTCGCACTCAACCGCAAGCTCTCCCCCATCGACCTGATCAACCTGGCGCTGAACCTGGCGTCGGTGTTCCAGCTCGTCGCGTGGGGGCTGCTCGGGCTATACCTGCTGTGGCGCAGCGGTTTCGGACCCAGCCGCATCGGCCTCGGCCGCTTCCGCTGGCGCCCCGACCTGCTCGGCGGCCTCGGGCTGCAGCGCTCATCGGCATTCCCGGACTCGGGCCTCTACGTCGCGGGCCGGGCGCTGGGCATCGGCGTGGCCGTCGTGCCGTCCGAACTCGGCGACACGTGGTGGCGCATCCCCGTCCTGCTGGCGGTGGCGTTCGCCAACGGCTGGGCCGAGGAGATCATCGTCGTCGCCTTCCTCATGACGCGGCTGCGCCAGCTGGGCCTGTCGCCGACCGTCGTCATCGTGCTCTCCAGCCTGCTGCGCGGCGCCTATCACCTGTACCAGGGCTTCGGCGCCGGTGTCGGCAACGTGGCGATGGGTCTGGTCTTCGGCTATGCGTGGCAGCGGACGGGCCGGCTGTGGCCGCTGATCGTGGCGCACGGTCTGATCGACGCCGTCGCCTTCGTGGGCTACGCGCTGCTCGCCGGACACCTCGGCTGGCTGCGCTGATCGCGACGATCGGGCCGTTTTCGGCACGTACATTCATTGCTGTGACCGACAACCGGCCGCCCTCCCCAGGGCCCGACCCGCGGCGCCAACGGCCGCCGCAGGAGGCGTCACAGGTCATCCGGCGCGATCCCAGCTACCGGCGCCCGCCGCCACCGGTGCGCCCGCCGTCGATGCCACCCAGCCGATCGCTCCGCCGCGCGCCCCGGCGCCCCCGGCCGCCCACCCCCGGCCCCGCCACCGCCCCCCTAGGTACCGGCCGCCTCCGCCGCCGGCCACCGACGGCCGCCCCCGCGCCGTCCGTCGCCGACTCCCCCGTCGCCCCGCCGCCCAAGCGCGCACACCCCGACGGCGCCGGCGCTGGGGACGCATCCTGCTGGTACTGCTGCTGCTCGTCGTGCTCGCGCCGCTCGGTACCGCGGTGTGGATCGACACGTCACTGCACCGCATCCCAGCACTGGCGGCCCTGCCCGACCGGCCGGCCGCGGGCAGCGGGACGACGTGGCTGCTCGTCGGCTCCGACAGCCGGCAGAACCTCACCGAGGAGCAGCAGGCCGAACTCGCCACCGGTGGCGACGTCGGCGACGGCCGGACCGACACCATCCTGCTGGTGCACGTGCCCGGCCTCGGGTCGGACGTCCCGACCACCATGGTGTCGATCCCGCGCGACTCCTATCTCCCGATGCCGGGGTACGGCCAGGACAAGGTCAATGCCGCGTTCGCGCTGGGTGGCGCACCCCTGCTGGCGCAGACGGTCGAGCAGGCGACGGGCCTTCGACTCGACCACTACGCCGAGATCGGCTTCGACGGATTCGCCGTCATGGTCGACGCCGTCGGCGGTGTCGAGATGTGCCCCTCCGAACCGATCAGCGATCCGCTGGCGGGCATCGACCTGCCCGCGGGTTGCCAGGACCTGGACGGCCGCACCGCGCTCGGCTACGTCCGCACCAGGGCGACGCCGCGCGCCGACCTCGACCGGATGATCAACCAGCGGGAGTTCATGGCCGCGCTGATGCACCGCGCCGCGAGTCCCGCGGTCCTCCTCAATCCACTGCGCTGGTATCCGATGGCGCATGCGGCCGCCGGCGCGGTGACCGTCGACGACGGCGCCCACGTCTGGGATCTCGCCCGGCTCGCGTGGGCCCTGCACGGCCCCGTCACCACCACGACGGTGCCGATCGGCGACTTCACCGGCAACGACGCGGGGTCGGTCGTGGTGTGGGACGACGACTTGGCGAAGCGCCTGTTCCAGGCGTTGGCCACCGATTCGGCCGTGCCGCAGGACGTCCTCGATGCCGGCCACACTTAGCCTGCCTTCATTTGCCGGCTGCCAGCAAACACCCGGACGCGTATCCGGGGAACCGTGCTCGCAGTAAGGACAACCTCGCCTTAATAAGTCATACCTTTGCTGACAGACGCTCCTGACCTGCACTAGCGTTCCCCGCATGACCGACTCCGACACTCCGACACCAAGTTCCACCACCTGCTTCTCGAGCAGATCCGCAACGAGTTCACCGCGTCGCAGCAATACACCGCCATCGCCGTGCACTTCGACGCTGCCGACCTTCCGCAGCTGGCCAAGCACTTCTATGCGCAGGCCCTCGACGAGCGCAACCACGCGATGATGCTGGTGCAGTACCTCATCGATCGCGACGTCGAGGTCGAGATCCCCGGCACCGACGCCGTCCGCAACACCTTCGCGTCGCCGACCGAGGCGCTGCGGCTGGCCCTCGAGCAGGAGCGCACCGTCACCGAGCAGATCACCCGGCTCGCCAGCGCGTCGCGCGCGAGAGCCGACTACCTCGGCGAGCAGTTCATGCAGTGGTTCCTCAAGGAGCAGGTCGAGGAGGTCGCGTTGATGACCACCCTGGTGCGGGTCAGCGAACGCGCCGGCGCCGACCTGTTCCACCTCGAGGACTTCGTCGCCCGCGAGATCGGTGCGGCGCAGGCCGACCCGACCGCGCCGAAGGTAGCGGGCGGCCGACTCTAGGAGCCGTCCGGCTGATCGGGGCCCGCCTCGGTCAGCCCGTTCAGCAGCCACTCCTTGGTGCGACCCGGATGATTGGTGGCCACCCACGCCACACCGACGTCGCGGCAGTAGCGCACGTCCTCGTAGTGATCCACCGTCCAGCAGTACAGCGCCCTGCCGTGGGCGGCCGCGCGGTCGACCAGTTCGGGGTGCTCCCGCAACGTGGCGATCGACGGTCCCACCGCGGTGGCGCCGACGGTCGTCGCCGCACTGCCGCCCAGATAGTGCGACGTGTCGCCGAGCAGCACCGTCGGCAGCATCGGGGCCGCCCGCCGGATCCGCCACACCGCGGCCGCCGAGAACGAGATCACCACCGCGCGGGCCAGGTCGGCCGATGCGGGGGCGGCGATGCCGTACCTGTGCAGCAGGGCGAGCACCTTGCTCTCCACCAGGGCGCCGTAGCGCACCGGATGCTTGGTCTCGATGAAGATCTTCACCGGCCGGTTCCAGTCGAGCACCAGCGACAGCAGGCCATCGAGGGTGAGCAAGCCGGTATCACCCTGACCACCGTCGGGCCGCCAGCTGGAATGCCAAGCGCCGTAATCGAATTCACGCAACTCGGCGAGGGTCATGTCGCTGACGGCACCGGCTCCGGTCGACGTGCGGTCGATCCGGCGGTCGTGAACGCAGACCAGATGGCCGTCGCGGGTCAGCCGGACGTCGCACTCGACTGCGTCGGCGCCCTCGCGCAACGCCAACTCGTACGCGGCGATCGTGTGCTCGGGGCGTTCCGCCGACGCCCCGCGGTGCGCCACCACGAACGGGTGGCCGGTGAGCGCTCCGGCCGACGTCATGGCCCTATGCTGCCGGTTCGTCCCGGTCCGCCTCAACCCGAGGCGCAGATTCGGTGCCGTCGGGCTCGGATACGTCGGGTTCGGAGACGTCGGGCTCGGACTCGCGGGCTGGGCGGCCGTTCGCCTCCGTCTCCGCGTCGCCCTTTGCGGGCCCTCCTCGGTGGGGACGATGACCCACCGCTTGACGGGCCGATCGACGGACTGCTGCTCGAACCCGCGGTACATCCGTGCGGTCAGCAGCAGCGCGGCCAGGGCAGCCAGGTAGGCGATCGTGATGGCCACGGTGTTGTTGGCGATGCCCTGGGCGTCGCGGGTGAAGCTCGTCGCGAACGAGAACACCGACAGCAGGAAGCTGACCCACCACGCGCACCACCACACCACGATGGGCGTCCGCAGCCACGCCATCCGGTTCTCGACCCTCGCCAGTTCGAGGACGAACACCGGCGCCCAGATCAGGTTGACCAACGGCACCAGGCAGCCCAGCCACAGCTGCCACGCCGGCCGTGGGTCGGGCCGGTCATGCCGGCCGTAGGCGACCGCGCGCCGGGCGATCAGCCAGTTCGTCAGCACGACCATCGTGGCGATCAACGTGAAGAACGCCAGCACGCTGGCGGCGACGCCCGCCCACGTCGCGACCGCGGCGACGATCGGGTTGAGCAGCGTCGAGCGGTTGTAGAGCAGCAGCGCGTAGTTCGCGACGTGGATCAAGGCGGCGACGGCGAGCGTGATCATGGTGATCAGCAGCGTCGTCCGCACCATCCGCGTCGACGCCTTCGGCGCCTGCGCCTCCTGCGGCGGCGGGGCGAGGTCGACGTGATCCTGCAGGCTCCACCGCGGGATGACCGAATACCGCGGCGTCGGGCCCAGCGGGCGTCGTACCCGGCGCGGCGGTGGCGCCGCTCCCGGCCGGACGGCGATCCAGCGGTAGCCGGGTGGGAGGCGCTGAGCCGGGCCGGTGGCACCCGGCCGGGCCACGTCGGTGGGCCGCGCGGCCCACTGCTCCGGCTCCGCCGAGGGTGCCAGCAGCGCACCCTGGCACCGCGGGCACCAGGCACGCTGACGGTCGCGGACGTTCCACCGCGTGCCGCACCGTGAACAGACCTGGATCACGCGACCAGCCTACGGTCCGTCAGACCGAGCCCGCAGAGCCGTCGTCGGTGACGACGGGGCGCCCGGCGGCCGCCCACGCCAGCATGCCTCCCTCGACGTTGATCGGCTCGTAGCCGTTGCGGGAGAGGTACTCAGCCACCCGCTGCGATCGACCGCCGGCGTGGCACACCACGTACAGCGTGGCGTCGGTGTCGATCTCGGCGATGCGGGCCGGCACGTCGCCCATCGGCACGTGCCGCGCCCCCGGAGCGTGACCGCGCTGCCACTCGTCGTCCTCGCGGACGTCGAGCAGGATCACCGACGCGTCGAACGCCACCGGGACGTCGGCGATCGACGCCCGCCCGACCTCGCCGTCGCTCACTGCTCTGCCACTTCGTCAGCCACCTCGCCCGCGTCGCCTGCCATCGGCCTTCCGTGGCGGGCCGTCACCGAATCCATGGATCCCATGCTGGCATGACCGCCTCGGCAATCGACGTCCATCCACAGTTTCCACAGGTTCATCCACAGCGGTGGAACTGCGAAAAGGGTCTCTGAACCGGCAGATCTGTTCCTTGGCTGTCAGTGCCTGGGGATAACGCTGTACCCGGCGCGCCGAGTGATCAACAGGGGTTGCCAAGGGGCGAGCGAAAAACAACGCCGAGCTAACGACTTCACGCCACCGGACCGGCCGCCGCACGCCGATTTTCACGGTGCTCGGCAAGGCGCTATGATCGCGATCACCGTCAGAGGTTGTGACACATCTCACCGGAGGACACGTTTGATCGCGCAGGTCAGGAGCTGTTGATGGCATCGCATCCGCTGGGTCCCGGCGCCGTCCCGCCGTCCGAATGGCAGACGTCTCCGCACGCCTACACGCACACCCAGTTGATGGCGTGCCTGCGCGCCGGTCTGATCGCGCTGGTGCTGCTGGGCGTCCTGGCCCTCATCATCCTGACCTGACCGCGGTCCACCGCACTCGAACGGCTCACCCTGCTCCAACGGCTCACACCGCATCAACGACGAAGGCCGGCTCAGCGCTTCCCGCGCCGGGCCGGCCTCGTCGTATGCGTCGTGATCAGGCGGGTGGGTACACGCCCATGTCCTTGGACTTCTCGGTCTGCCAGAAGATGTCGGAGATCTCGTCGATCGTCTTGAGCAGCTTCTCGGCGACGGCCACGTCGAGCGACTTCTTCACGTCACCCGCGCCGTGCACGCCGTCCCAGAACAGCTGATGCAGGTTGGGGAACTGCTCGAAGTGGTCCTTGGTGAAGAAGTCGGCCCACAACACCATCAGGTGGTGCTTGACCTCCTCGGCGCGCTGCTCCTTGATGATGATGGCGCGCGTCTTGAAGTGGTCGTCGTCGGAATCGTGGTACTTCTTCAGCGTTTTCAGGCAGGACAGCGCCTCGATCTTCGCCTGCGCGGGATCGTAGACACCGCAGTACAGGTCGCAGTGGGCGTGGGCGGGGGTGGCGTTGGAGAAGAGTCGAAGCAGCATGATCACAACCTACCCTTTGGACGTGCGCGACAACCATCGATCTCGAGGCTGGCCGATGCGTCGATTCGCAGTGGTTGAGGACTCGATGCGGCCCGCGCTGCACCCCGGTGATGGGCTGCTTGCCGTCCGACCCGGTCGCGCTCGGCCGGGCCAGATTCGGGTGTTCCCCGATCCGACGATGCCGGCGCGCTGGCTCGTCAAGCGGGTGGGCGACGTCCGCGGCGTCGGTCGCGACGCGACCTTCGAGGCCCGCTCCGACAATCCTCGGGCGCCGGGCGTCGTCGACTCGCGGCACTTCGGCTGGGTGCCCGCAGCCGGCTCCTACCGGGTGGTGTGGACGGTGTCTGCAGGACGGGACCGCTGAGCATCGCCGCGTGACAGTTGCGATTACTGGCAGTCGTGTCCCCTTGCGTGCTAGCCCTGCCCTGCCGCATCCTGTCGGAATCGACCCACAGCCGTGTCGGGCGGCAATCATGCGCACCGATCGGAGGCGGTATGGATACCGGATCTCATGGGGCCATCGAAGTCGCACCCTTCCACTCCGGCGGCTCACTCAAGGGGTTCGTCGTGTCGGGCCGGTGGCCGGACTCGACCAAGGAATGGGCGCAGCTTCTGATGGTCGCGGTCCGGGTGGCCTCGCTACCTGGGTTGCTCTCGACGTCGACGATCTTCGGTGTCCGGGAGGAACTGCCCGACGAACCCGCTCCGGGAACGGTGGGGTTGGTCATGGCGGAGGGCACTGTCGTCGGAGAGTCGGCGATCCCACCCGGCTACTTCGCGCGCCGGCAGCCGCCTGCGCTGTTGATGCTGCACCCGCCGTCGGAGACCATGCCGTCCCTGCCGGAGTGTGCGGGCGCCGCTTCGGGGTGTGTGCTGCTTCCCGGCTTGCCGCACCTCGGACTCGATCACCGGGCCGCCTGGGTAGAGGCGGAGTCCGACGGAACCATCACCTCGATGGTGAGCCGGGTGGGCGTCGACCCCATCACGCACCCCGACACCGCGGTGCTGGCGATGCTGCTCGCGGCGTAACGCCACCACTGCGCGTCGCCCCGTCGGTCGCCGTCCGACGCGCCCGTGCGCCGGTTCGTACTGGTTCCGTCGACCAACGGCGGTGACCTCTCCATTGGCTACTGTCATTCGAACGGTCGACAGTTTTTTGCCGCTGGCCGCGGGCTACGGATTGACGTGCGCGAAAGCAGGCGTCGTAGCTACCCGTCGGCGGAGTCGTCGCGCTCGCGAGCAAATTACCGATGTCGTCGAAGTCGGTTCGTCGACAGATTGCCGGACGCCCGGGTACCCCACCCCCGCCGGGCCGGTGGGCTTGGCTGTGAGCAGGGCAAAACAACTCAAGCGTCATTATCCGCTTAGCCGCGCTGCACTTCGGGGACCTCGCAGCCGACGAAAATCGCTGCTAGACCATGTGGGGAAGGGTAGTAGCCTGGGGTGTGACGGACTTTTCGGTGGTTTGCACTTGGTTGACGGCGGAACTCTCGCTACGATGATCAGCAAATACGCCGCCAAGGATGACCGCTCGTAACGCTAAGTGGAGGACACACCGATGAGCATGACTTTTTCCGCCAGGCTGAATCGCCTGTTCGACACCGTCTACCCCCCCGGACGTGGCCCGCATACGTCGGCTGAAGTGATTGCCGCACTCAAGGCCGAAGGCGTCACCATGTCCGCGCCGTATCTGTCCCAACTGCGTTCGGGCAACCGCACCAACCCATCGGTCGCGACGATGGCCGCCCTTGCCAACTTCTTCCGCATCAAGCCGGCGTACTTCACCGACGACGAGTACTACGAGAAGCTCGACAAGGAGCTGACCTGGTTGGCCAGCATGCGCGACGAGGGCATCCGCCGCATTGCGGCGCGCACCGTCGGCCTGTCTCCCGAGGCACAGCAGGACATCGTTCAGAAGGTCGACGAACTTCGTCGCCAAGAGCACCTCGACGATTGACCCGATCGGCGCGCGCGCCCAGTACGGGCGGCGCGATCGGCGGAGCGCATCCGCGGTTCAGTCAGGACGCGGCGACGCTGACGCGACTTTCGAGCGTTCGATACTGCTCGGCGATCGCGAGGATCCATTCGCGATCCGAGTACGACGGCGGCTGGCGTAGCCACTGTGGTCCGGGGAATCTGGCGCTGGCGGCGTCTGCGTCCACCCAACGGCCGGCGTTGATCCATTCGGCGATCCGCAGCGACTGCTCCTCCGGCGGCACGTCCGGGGAGTCCCCGCCGTCCTCGTCGGCGGACGCCGCGGTATCCCCGCCGAGCGCGCGCGTGGCTTCTAGGTAGAGCGCGTCGGAGATGAGCGACATCTGCTCGGCGACGCGGAACAGCAGCGGCCCGCGCGGACGAACACCGATTCCGACATTGGGGTGTCGGCGGCTCAGTTCCTCGAGCAGTGGCTGGATGACCCTGAGTTCACGCCGGGCGCCGAACCAGTCCTCCACGCTGGGCAGCAACGAGCCGCTCGCCACGACCAGCATCGCGCAACCGAGCAGCGTGGCAGCCGCACCGACGCCGATGAAGTCGGTCGTTCCCACGGCGCGCAGCAGGAAGAAGGCGCTGGCCAGAACGATGAGGACCACGCCGGTGGTGAACACGAACAGCGCGCGGCCGCGTCGGGTGCGGTTGGAGTGCCGCACGCCCGCCCACGCCACCAGGGTCAGCGCCAGCATCACGTAGAGCAGCGGCAGCAGCCACGACACGGTCATCGCGCCCGTCCCGAGGTTGCGCCGCAGGTACTCCTCCGGCGCCATCTCCGGCTGCTGCGGAGAGGTGAAGAAGGCGACCAGCGTGAGAGCCGCGATGACGGCGGCGACCCCGTACTGGATGACGGCGATCCGGCGGATGGTCGCCGGCTTGCGCTCCGAGGCGGCCGAGGTGATCATCACGCAGCTGCCCGCGGCGCAGCAGATCAGCGATACCTGACTCAACACCGTGGAGACGTTCGGCCACCGCACCAGCGTGTCGATCAGAAGTGTCAGCGGTTCCCAGTTGAGCGCGGCGACCATGCCCAGGCTGCCCAGGGCCAGGATCATCGCCGCGCTGACGAGCGACTGCTTGTTGACGAGTGCCCAGCCGATACGGAGGCCGGTTGCCAGCCCGAGGAGACCGGCGATCACCCAGATGATCAACCAAACGCCTCTCCGAGGCGCACCTGCACGATGGACGCGCGATCAGAGGGGAGTCGCCCCAGTCGGTAGATGAGCAGCGCGGCGAAGTCCTCGGCCTCCTGTTCGAAGTCTTCCCCGCTGGGACCCATGCACCCGGTTCGCTGGTTGAGCATGTAGCCGATGAGATCGGAGCTGGCGAACTCGGTCTGATCCCGCGCGGCCTCGACCACCGAGATGCCCTCGTGGCCGAGGACCAGGTGGCCGAGTTCGTGGGCCAGGGTCCGGTCGCCGGCGGGCAGTCCCCGCTGGATCAGGAAGACGTCGCGGTCGGCGTACTGGCGCCATTGCCCGCACACTCCGGACGGCAGGTCTGCCATCTTGAGCTCGATGGGTCGTCCGCGATCCTCGGCAACGGCGTCCACGAGACGTGCGAGCGAGACTTCGCCGCGCCGCGGGGCAAGGTCGAGAACCTCACTGACGGCGCGGGTGACACGACGACTGGCTGGCATGCGTACCTCCTCTCGATGAGTCCACTATCCCCGTCCTTCCACGCTGAAGACGACTAATCCGATCAACCGACGAAGCGCGCCGTGCCACCGGCCCGCACGGCGCGGCCGGCCCGGGCCTGGCGATAGCCGAGCAACCCTCCGGCGCCGGTGAGCACCAGGATGCCGGTGACGCCGGGCACGGCCACCGCCGCCATCTGTCCCACGCCTGCGGTGCGCAGATAGGAGCCGTAGCCAGCGCGGTACGACGCGGGCACGGCACCGTTGCTCGCTCCGAAGGCGGCGCTGTTTGGTTCCGGCGGCTTTGCCGGCTCGTTCTTGCGCTGCGTTCCGCTCGACGTGCGAGGCGGTGCGGCGGACGTTCCCGGTCGCGGTGCTGCCCCGGAACCGTCGGCCCCGCCGCCACCACCACCGCCGCCCGCCCCAGCGCCCCCCGCGCCCAGCGGCGCGACGATGACGGGAAGCGTGAGCGAGGTGAACGGGAGTTCGGCTGCGGCGGTGGCCAATCCGCTGATGGCGTCGATCACCGGGTCGACGGGGATGACGGGCAACGTCGGCGGCACCACCCGGGGAAGGGTCGGCAGTTGCATGATCGGCGGTTTCGGGATGCCGACGCCGATCGGCGGAGTGCCGATGCTCACGCCGCCACCACCGCCTCTTCCGCTGCTGGGTGGGCTGCCACTTCCGGGTGGTTGACCGGGGTCCGGCGGAGGCGGAGGGGTCGGCCAGCACCACGGCCAGTGCCAACCCCAGTGGCGGTCGGGGTGGTCGTCCTTCGGCGGCAGGTTTTCGTCGGCCGGGGGGTCGAGCGACGGGACCGGCCCGGGCGTGGTCGTCTCGGTGGACGTGCTCGACGGCGGAGCGATCTCGCGCGAACCGGGCCGACACGGTGGACGCCGGTTCGCCAGGAGTCGCCGACACTGTTTGCGGAGTAGCGGCGTCAGGAGTCGACGATTGTTTGCTGGACGACGGCGTCCCGTGGCTCGTGACCGTCGCGCCGGACGGCTCGCCGTTGCGGCCGTCGCCCACCGGCGACGCCGGATCGGACACCGCAGGGGTGGACCCGGTAGCGGAGGTGGACCCGGTGGCGGGGGTGGCGATTCCCGGGTCTCGCCGGTCGCGGTCTTGGTGGGCAGTGGGACCGACGTCGGCGCCGCGCTCGGACTGCCGGTGGGGGCGCCCTGTTCGCCACCGGTCGTCGCCGCTCTGACCGGCCTCGGGCTCGGCAACTGCCAACGCGGCACCCGTACCAGCCACGAGCAGCCCCGACATCACCACACAGGATGCCGCGGCGATGCGCATTCGCATGGCCACGTGCCCACACCTTCCACCGACCCGGAACGATGCCCCTGCAGCACCGACGGTCGGCGTCGCCGATCCCTCGCAATTCTTGCACAATTGCGGACAGCTGTTTGCTGGCGCAATGAATTCGTCACGGACATCCGGCCCGGAACCGGGTCGGGGTGCGAGCGGCATTAGGGTTGGTGGCACCAGCGCAGCCACGATCGCCAGATCACGACGAGATGACCGGGAGGCAGCCGGGATGGGGTTGTTCACACCGCGGAAGAGCCGAGCGACTCGGCGGGCGGAAGCCAAGGCGATCAAGGCCAAGGCGAAATTGGAGGCGCGCCTCTCCGCGAAGAACGAAGCGCGCCGCATCAAAGCCGACGGCAAGCGGCAGACGAAGGCGATGAAGGCGCGCGTCAAGGCGCAGCGCGACAGCGACAGAGCCGCCCTGAAGGTTGCTGAAACCCAGCTCAAGGCGGTCCGCGAGGGAAAGCTGCTGTCCGCCGCGCGGATTCGCCGAGTGCTGACGGTCGCCCGGCTGCTGGCTCCCATCGTGGTCCCGGTCGCCTACCGCGCCGCGATCGCCGCCCGCGGCTTCGTCGACGAGCGTCGCGCCGAGAGCCTGGGCGTCCCGCTGAGCCAAATCGGGCAATTCTCCGGAACCGGCGGGGCACTTTCCGCGCGAATCGCCGGCGCCGAGCGCACGCTGTCCCAAGTGGCGGACAAGAAGCCGAAGGATGCCGAGAACAAGCAGTTCGTCGCAGCGGTCACCGATCGCCTGCGGGATCTCTCCGCCGCCGTGACGGCCGCCGAGAACATGCAGACGGCCCGGCGCAAGGCGGCGCACGCCGCCATCGCCGAGCAGCTCGACGGCGTAGAGGCCGACCTGATGGCACGGCTCGGAGTGGCCTGATCAACCGCGCGCCCGGCAGGCCCACTCCCGCTGCGGCGCAT
Source organism: uncultured Actinomycetota bacterium (assembly GCA_963846985.1). GTDB lineage: Bacteria > Actinomycetota > Actinomycetes > Mycobacteriales > Mycobacteriaceae > Mycobacterium. The sequence goes on along the minus strand of CAWJYC010000006.1, from coordinate 160,314 downwards.
GGCGTCCGCGGCGCGGCCGCCGGCGCGTTGACGGCTGCACTGGCCGTCGCAGCGCACGGGTTCGCCGGCGGCGGCGTGCCCGCCGGCTCCACCGCGGCCGTGCTCGCGATGCTGTCGGTCACCATCGGGGCCCTGGTCGCGACCGTCCGCGACGCCGCCGACGTGAGGATCCTGGTTGCGGTGCTCGCCGCCGGGCAGCTGCTGGGGCACGCCCTGCTGAGCGCCGCCGGGCACGCTCACCAAGCCGCTGATTCGGTGCCGTTCGGCGTGATGGCCGGCGCGCACCTGGTGGCGATCGTGGTGGGGGCCGCACTCATCGACGTTGGTGGCCGGCTGTGTGCCGCGGTGTCGCGCGTAGTGGTGCTCGCCGCGCACCCGTCGCGGCAGCCCGTCGCCGGCGTCCCGTCCCTCACCGTGGACAGCGCAGACCAGCCTCTGCAGTCCGCGGTCCTGCTGTCCGCCTCGTTGTCGCATCGTGGTCCACCGGTCAGTCTCGCCGACTGACCGAACGACCCACCGACCCGAAGGCAACCAACCCACCATGAAGACTGCTCACCGGGCGTACCCACGCGCCCTCATCACGACCGCCGCCACCGGCGCCGCCATGACCCTCGCCCTGCTGTCCGGCGCGGGACCCGCGTCGGCGCACGTCCACGTCGACGCCGCGGGCGCTGGCCCCGGCAGCACCTCGGTACTGACGTTCCGAGTCCCAGGCGAGTCCGAAAAGGGCGCGCTGACGACGAAGTTCAGCGTCGACCTGCCCAACGTCGCCTCGGCCCGCACCGAAGTCATGCCGGGCTGGACGGCGACCCTGGACCGCGATACCGCCGCGGGCACCGTCCGGACGGTTACCTGGACGGCCGCTCCGTCGGTCGGCATCTCCTCCGACCAGTTCGCACTGTTCAACGTCTCGGTGACACTGCCGAACCAACCCTCCGTCGACCTGCCCGCCACCCAGACCTACTCGGACGGAACCGTCGTGCGGTGGGACCAACCACCGCTGCCGGGCGGCGGCGAGCCCGAGCATCCCGTGCCGACGCTGAAGCTGACGGGCGCGCCAGGAGGGCGGCGACGACGACATGGCGACCTGCCGCGGCACCGACGGCCACGGTCGCCGCCCCGCCGGCCGCGACCGCTGGTTCCGACGACACTGCGCGCTGGCTGGCGGGTGGGGCGCTGGTGCTCGCCGCGGTCGCCGCCGTCGTGGCCGTCACGGGACGCCGCCGGGCATGATCCGTCGGTTGGCGGCGACGGCACTCGTCGGGACGGTCCTCTCGGTTCTCGCCCTGGCGGGTGCTGCCACGGCATCCGCGCACGCCGTCCGCGTGGACGCCGCTCCGTCGCCGGACAGTTCCGTCGCTGCGGCACCGACCCGGGCCGCCGCGACGTTCAACGAACGGTTGCAGACGGACTTCGCCGCCATGACCGTCGTCGGTCCCGACGGCAACCTGTGGTCGACGGGACCCGCGCAGATCCAGGGCGCCGTCGCCAGCGTCGCCGCTGCTGCCGCTGGGACCGACGGGGACCTACACCGTCAACTACCGCGTCACCTCCGCCGACGGACACGTCGTCAATGGCGCGTGGTCCTTCGTGCTGACGGTGGCCGGGACCGGCACACCGGGCCCGAAGGGTGGCCCAGTCCGCGACCGGAGGGGACGGCGTGCCGGTGTGGCCGTTCGTGGCGCTCGCCGCGGTGATCGTGGCCGCGGGGGCCTGGGTGGCGGTGCGGCGGCGCGGATGAGACGGCGGCTCGGTTGAGAGGACGGCGCGGTTGAGATTACTTCGTGCGGCGGTCCTCGGCGCCCTGTGCGTCGGGGGCGCCGCCGGGGTCGCCTGGGGGCTGGCCTACCCGCAGTACGCGTTGTGGCCCAGCATGATTCGGGTGATCGCCGACGGCGCAGCGGTGGTCACGCTAGGCCTGGTGGTGGTGCCCGCGTTCGACGTCGAGCGGTATCGCGGCGAGCTGGCGGCCCGAGCGGCTCGGCCGCTGATCGTGGTGTCCGCGGTGTGGGCGATCGCGGAGCTCGTCCGGCTGTTCGTCGGGGCGGCGGAGGCGGCGGGATCATCGGCGGGTTCGGTCGGGGTGCGCACCACCGTGGTGTTCGCGACCGACACGGCGGTCGGGCGCGCCGGCCTGGTGTGTCTGACGGCGGCCACGCTGGTCTGCCTGCTGGCGGTGATCTCGCGCGGCACTGCGCGGCCGACTCCGGCAGCGAGCGTGGTCGCCGCAGGCGCGGCGGCGATCGGCGTCGCGGGGCGCAGCCTGGTGGGGCATCTATCGGAGAGCCCGCTCGGCGGGGTGGCGGTGGCCGTGCACGCGCTGGCCGCGGCGCTGTGGTGCGGTTCGCTGGCCGCGCTGGTGCTGGTGGTGACGCATCGCGGGCAGTGGGCCAGGGTGCTCCCGCGCTTCTCGCAGGCGTCCTTCGCCAGCGTGCTGGTGCTGCTGGTGTTCGGCGTCGCGGGCGCAGCCGTCACGCTGGACTCCGCGAGTGACCTCTACCAGACCGGTTACGGCCGGGTGCTGGCGGCGAAGATAGTGGTCACGGCGGTTCTGGTGCTGCTGGCGGCCCGCAATCGCGCGGGCTGGCTGCCCGCGGCGCGGGCGCACCGCGCGACCGCGCAGGTGTCGCTGGTCCGATCCCGGGTAGAGCTCGCAGTGATGGCGGTGGCAGTGACCCTGGCCGCCGCCCTGGCGGTCACGGGCTAGCGAATGGGGCCAACTGGCATGATGGACGGACTGTCCAACGTCACCGCACGCCGACTCGTGCACCCGAAACCGTAAAAGGAGCAGCCACCATGGCCGACGAGCAGGATCGACCGGGCGAGACGCCCCACGATCAGCCGCCGGGCGCAGGCGCCGAGCCAGTGCCACCTCCACCAGCGAAGAAGGCACCCGCGAAGGCCGCCAAGAAGGCACCGGCGAAGAAGGCGCCCGCCAAGAAGGCGCCCGCGAAGAAAGCCGCCCCCGCGAAGAAGGCGCCGGCCAAGAAGGCGGCTCCGCCCCCGGCCGCGGCCGCCGCGCCAACGCCGGCAACCAACGGCGACCGAGCCACCGCTCAGTCCGGTCGAAGAGGTTGCCGCGCAAGCGAAGTCGACGGTCGCCGCCGCGCCGCTCCCGATTTTGCCGCCTGGTCCGCCGTCCTCCCGGCTGCCGCTGGCCGCCGCGGCCGTGGCCGGCGTGTTGGCCATCCTGGTGGTGCTGCTCGTTCGCCGCGACGCGGACGACGACTGACGCTTCGCGCCGGGCGCGGCGTCGCTAGCATCGAGCGGTGACCATCGAACCTCGCGCCACTGCCGACCTCGTCGACGAGATCTATCCACACGTCCGGAGCTGCGATCTGCAACTGCAGAACCTCGGCGCCACGACGATGTTCGCCGGGCCGATCAGTACGGTCCGCTGCTTCCAGGACAACGCGCTGCTCAAGTCGATGCTGTCGGAGCCGGGCAACGGCGGCGTGCTGGTGATCGACGGCGAGGGGTCGCTGCACACCGCGCTGGTTGGCGACGTCATCGCCGGCCTGGCCGTGGAGAACGGCTGGGCGGGACTGATCGTGCACGGAGCGGTCCGCGACGCGGCCGCGCTACGCACCATGGACATTGGCATCAAGGCGCTCGGCACCAATCCGCGCAAGGGCACCAAGACCGGCGAAGGCCACCGCGACGTGGCGGTGACCTTCGGCGGGGTGACGTTCGTTCCGGGCGAGATCGCGTATGCGATGACGACGGGATAGTCGTCGTCGGAGACGACGATCAAGCCGTCGTCGCGAGAGGGCTAGACCCCTACCGGCGCACGGTGCTTGGTGAAGTGCAGGGCCTCGTCGTCGACCTTGCCCTGGCGGATCATCCGGACGTCGAGCAGGTAGTTCTGCTTGAGCTTCCACGGCGCCTTCGAGCCGGCCTTCGGCAGGTTGTCGAGCGCCCGCAGCACGTAGCCGGGCGTGAAGTCCATCAGCGGGCGTTCGTCGACGGAGTCGCCGGGGTGCTCGGGCACGACCGTGTCGAAACCGTTGGCGTCCATGTAGTTCAGCACGCGGCAGACGAATTCGGAGACCAGGTCGGCCTTCAGCGTCCACGACGCGTTGGTGTATCCGATGGTGAAGGCCATGTTCGGCATGCCCGAGAGCATCATGCCCTTGTAGGACATCGACTGCGTGAGGTCGACGGGCTCGCCGTTGCGGCGGATGGCCGGCACCACCGAACAGCCGGAGGTTCAAACCCGTTGCGGTGACGATGATGTCGGCGTCGAGCACCTCGCCGGAGTTCAGCTTGATGCCCTCGGGAACGAAGGTGTCGATGGTGTCGGTGACGACGTCGGCGTTGCCCTTGCGGATGGTCTTGAACAGATCGCCGTTGGGGGCCAGGCACAGTCGCTCGTCCCACGGGTTGTAGCGCGGGCCGAAGTGCTTCTCGACGTCGTAGCCCTCGGGCAGCCGGCGCTTGGCCATGGTCAGCAGCGTCTTGCGCATGTACTTCGGGAACTTGCGCGCCAGTTGGTACTGCGCGGTGCTGAAGATGATGGCCTTCCACCGGTTGACCACGTGAGCGGCGTTCGGCGGGCAACACTTTGTTGACCCGCTCGGCGATCGGGTCGACGTCGGGCAGCGCACCGATGTAGGACGGCGAGCGCTGCAGCATCGTCACGTGGCCGGCGCCGCTGTTGATCAGCGCGGGGATCAGCGTGATGGCGGTGGCGCCACTGCCGATGACGACGATCTTCTTGCCCGTGTAGTCGAGGTCCTCGGGCCAGTGCTGCGGGTGCACGATGGTGCCGGCGAAGTCCTCGGAGCCGGGGAAGGTCGGCGAGTAGCCCTGGTCGTAGTTGTAGTAGCCGGTGGTGGCGAAGAGGAACGAGCACGTCATCGTGATCTCTTCACTCGCCGGTGTCGACGGTGACCGTCCAGCGGTTGTCGGCGTCGGACCACTCGGCGGCGGTCACCTGGTGGCTGTAGCGGATGTTCTTGTCGATGCCGTTCTCGGCGGCGGCGTCCTTGATGTACTGCAGGATCGAGGGGCCGTCGGCGATGGCCTTGGCCGACGTCCACGGCTTGAACCGGAAGCCGAGGGTGAACATGTCGGAGTCCGAGCGGATGCCGGGGTACTTGAACAGGTCCCACGTGCCGCCCATGTTCTCGCGGCGTTCGAGGATCGCGTAGGTCTTCGACGGCGAGCGGTCCTGCAGGTGCCAGGCCGCGCTGATGCCGGAGATGCCGGCGCCGACGATCAGAACGTCGAGGTGTTCAGTCATGGCGACACGTTATCAACACTGTGTTGAATAGGTCAACAGTGTGTTGAAAAATTCGACATGCAGTAAAGTCGACGGGGTGACGACAGCCAGCACGACCCGATCCGGAAGGGGTCGCCGCTCGACGCGACCGTCGGGCGACGACCGGGAGGCCGCCATCCTCGCGACGGCCGAGCGCCTGCTGGCGGACAGGAAGTTCGCCGACATCTCCGTCGACGACCTGGCCAAGGGCGCCGGCCTGTCCCGTCCCACGTTCTACTTCTACTTCCCGTCCAAGGACGCCGTGCTGCTGGCCCTGTTCCGGCGAGTGGTCGTCGAGGCGGACTCGGCCCTCGAGGCCCTGGCAGCCGATCCCCCCGCCGAACCGAAGGCGCTGTGGCGCGACGGCATCGACGTGTTCGTGCAGACCTTCGGCGCCCACCAGGCGGTGTCCGTGGCGGCAGAGCAGTCGAGGACGGCGGACCAGGAGATCTGCGAGCTCTGGTCGACCTTCATGCAGAAGTGGGTCGCCCACGGCGCGGCCATCATCGAGGTCGAGCGGGCCCGTGGCGCCGCCCCGCTGACGCTGCCCGCCGCGCAGTTGTCGACGGCGCTGAACCTGCTCAACGAGAAGATCATGCTGACGTCCTTCGAGCAGGAGGTACCTTCGGTGCCCGCCGACAGGCTCCTCGACACGCTCACCCACATCTGGCTGACCAGCATCTACGGGAACGGCCAGTAGCGCGCGTCGGCCCTGGATGCGAACATGTGTTCGTGTCATCCGGTCGGGCGCTGTCGAGCGAAGCCACCATCCTGCATGCCGACCTGGACTCGTTCTACGCCTCGGTCGAGCAGCGCGACGACCCGGCGCTTCGCGGCCGGCCGGTCATCGTCGGTGGCGGCGTGGTGCTCGCGGCGAGTTACGAAGCCAAGGCATACGGCGTGCGGACGGCGATGGGCGGTCGCCAGGCCAGGCAGCTCTGCCCGCACGCCATCGTGGTGCCGCCGCGGATGGCGGCCTACTCCGCGGCCAGCAACGCCGTCTTCGAGGTCTTCCGCGACACCACTCCCCTGGTGGAGCCGCTGTCGGTCGACGAGGCGTTCCTCGACGTGAGCGGGCTGGGGCGGGTGTCGGGCACGCCGGTACAGATCGGTGCTCAACTCCGACAGCAGGTGCGCGAGCGCGTCGGCCTGCCGATCACGGTCGGCATCGCGCGGACCAAGTTCCTCGCCAAGGTCGCCAGCCAGGAAGGCAAGCCCGACGGGCTGCTGCTGGTTCCGCCCGATCGCGAGCTGGCATTCCTGCATCCCCTGCCCGTCCGGCGGCTGTGGGGCGTCGGCGCCAAGACGGCGGACAAGCTCCACGCGCACGGCATCGAGACCGTCGCCGACGTCGCGGAGCTGAGCGAGACGATGCTCGGCTCGATCGTCGGGGGCGGCATGGGCCATCAGCTGTACGCGTTGTCGCACAACATCGACCGACGCCGCGTCGTCACCGGCGTCCGCCGCCGCTCGGTGGGGGCTCAGCGCGCGCTCGGTCGCTCGGGAAACACCATGTCGCACAGCGAGATCGACGCCGTCGTCGTGAACCTCGTGGATCGCATCACCCGCCGGATGCGCCAGTCCGACCGCACCGGTCGGACGGTCGTGTTGCGCCTGCGCTTCGACGACTTCAGCCGGGTGACCCGCTCGCACACGCTGCCCCGGGCCACCGCGTCCACCGACGCCATCCTCGCTGCGGCGCGGGATCTGGTGGCCGCCGCGGCGCCGCTGATCTCCGAGCGCGGGCTGACGCTGGTCGGTTTCGCGGTGTCCAACATCGACCGCGACGGCGCGCAGCAGTTGGAGTTGCCGTTCGACGCATCCGCCGAGATGCGCAGGCCGGCCGGCTCGGCGGCCGATCTGCTGGCCATCGACACGGCGATGGACGAGGTGCGGCAGCGGTTCGGAAACTCGTCGGTGATGCGCGGTGTCCTGGTCGGCCGCGATCCGGGACTCGAGATGCCGATGCTCCCGGACTAACGGGCGTTGGTCCACTCCAGCAGCTTCTCCACCGGCCAGGTGTTGACGATGCGTTCGACCGGGACGCCGTTGTCGAGCGCGCGCTGCGCGCCGTAGCCGAGGAAGTCCAGCTGGCCGGGCGCGTGGGCGTCGGTGTCGATGGAGAAGTCGCAGCCGATCTCCAACGCCAACTTCAACAGCCGCGTCGGCGGGTCGCGACGCTCGGGCCGCGAGTTGATCTCGACCGCCGTGCCGTGATCGCGGCACGCGGTGAACACCTTCTCGGCGTCGAAGCTCGATTCGGCTCTGAGACCGCGACCGCCCTCGACGAGCCGGCCGGTGCAGTGGCCCAGCACGTCGGCCTGGCCACCGGACACCGCGCGCACCATGCGCCGCGTCATGGACGCAGAGTCCATCTTCAGCTTGGAGTGCACGCTGGCCACGACGACGTCGAGGCGCTCGAGCAGGTCGTCCTCCTGGTCCAGGCTGCCGTCGTCGAGGATGTCGACCTCGATGCCGGTCAGTATCCGCATGGGCGCGAACGTCTCTCGCAGTTCGTCGATGACGTCGAGCTGTTCGCGGAGGCGCTCCGGTGACAGCCCGTTGGCCACCGTCAGGCGTGGCGAGTGATCGGTCAGCGCGCAGTACTCGTGGCCCAGGGACTTGGCGGCGGCCATCATCTCGGAGATCGGCGCCGAGCCGTCCGACCAGTTGGAGTGCAGATGCAGGTCGCCCTTGAGCGCGGCGCGGATCTCACCGCCACCGAGATCGGCTGCGGCCGAACGCAATTCGACGAGCACGTCGGGCTCGCGACCAGCCCACGCCTGGGCGATCACCGTGGCGGTCTTGGGACCGACGCCGGGCAGCGACTGCCAGCTGTTGGCCGCGCCGTGCTTCGCGCGCTGTGCGTCGTCGAGTCGCTCGACGACGTCGGCGGCGTTGCGGTAGGCCATGACCCGGCGAGAGTCCTCGCGGGCACGGTCCTTGTAGTACGCGATCTGGCGCAGCGCAGCGACTGGGTCCATGGTTCCAGTGTGCCCGTCGAGCGGGGGTCGAACTACACCCGGGGTGCGTCCGCTCGCCGCCACCGTCGTGGATCGCGCCGGCCGTCCCCCGTTAGGCCGGCCGCCAACGCGGGTCGCGGCCGCTGAGGGCGATCGCCCGTTCCAAAGTGGTTGCAGACGAGGGAGACTCGACCGCCGGACCGAAGAGTCCCTCGACCGGCCCGGCGGCGGTGAAGCTCGACAGGTGGGCCAGCACGGCCTCGGCGACGTCGTCGTCGACCTGGACGTGCTGGCCGGTCGCCACGGCCACGTCCCAGCCGTGGACGACGACTTCGGTCAGCGCCACCATCCCGCAGACCTCGCCGGGGAGGTCGACGCCACCGACGCGGGTCATACCGTTCCAGGCGGACGGCTCGCGCCACGCCTGCGCCAACCCGGCGAGGTTCACCGGATACGTCGCCCGCCAGTCATCGTCCAGCACGTAGCCGCCGTCGGCCGGTGGGCTGTCGGTGAGCTCACCGAAGTCCTTGCGCGCCGCCGCCGCGAAGGCCACTCCGAGCCCACCCACGTGCGCCACCAACTCGCGCAGCCTCAACTTCTCGCACGGGGTGGCTTCGTCGAGTTGGTCATCCCTTGCCGCGATGAGCACGTCAGCCGTCCGCGCACACGCCGTCGTCATGTCGATCATGCCCATACCGACCGGCCGCGACGCGGGAACTCATCGACGGCGTCCAGGTTGCGGGTCTAGGGTTGGTTGAGTGCGATTCGCCTTCAAGACATCCCCCCAAAACACCACCTGGTCCGAGATGCTGCCGATTTGGCAGGCAGCCGACGACATCGACGTGTACGAGTCCGGCTGGACGTTCGACCACTTCTATCCGATCTTCTCCGATTCCTCCGGCCCCTGCCTGGAGGGGTGGATCACCCTGACCGCGCTGGCGCAGGCCACCAAGCGGTTGCGGGTGGGAGTGCTCGTCACCGGCATCCACTACCGGCACCCAGCCGTGCTGGCCAACATGGCGTCGGCGCTCGACGTCATCTCCAACGGTCGCCTCGAGCTGGGCATCGGCGCCGGCTGGAACGAGGAGGAGTCCGGCGCCTACGGCATCGAGCTTGGCACCATCAAGGAGCGGTTCGACCGCTTCGAGGAGGCCTGCGAAGTGCTCACCAGCCTGCTGACCAAGGAGTCGACGACGTTCGACGGGAAGTACTACCAGCTCAAGGACGCCCGCAACGAGCCAAAGGGGCCGCAACAGCCGCATCCGCCGATCTGCATCGGGGGCAGCGGCGAGAAGCGCACGCTACCGCTCACCGCGAAGTACGCCGATCACTGGAACTTCGTCGGCGGGACGCCGGCGGAATTCGCGCACAAACGCGACGTGCTCGCCGCCCGCTGCACGGACATCGGCCGCGACCCCAAGGAGATCACTCTCTCGGCGCACGTCCGGCTCCCCGAGGACCGCAATTACCGGGCCGTGGTGGAGGACTGCGTCGCGCTGGGCGCCGAGGGTTTGGATCTGGCGATCATCTATTTGCCGCCGCCCTACGACCCGGCCGTGCTGGAGCCACTGGCCGAGGCGATCCGCGACTCCGGTCTGCAGGGAACGCCATGACCGCGGTAACTGACAGAACGGTAGATAAATCGGCTAAGCAAACTTTCGCTCCGGACCATTCGAGTCCGGAGCGGAGGAGCTAAACGCCGTATCTGACGAGCTCGGCGGCCGTGACCAGACGCTCGTTCTTGGCCGGGAAGTCGCGACTGCGAACCGGGTGCCTAAGCAGTGACCAGGCAATTCGGCCCATTCTCGAACGGGCGATCGGGTTGATGTACACGGTGTTCACTCCTGCGGTTGGCTTCTTGCTTCACCGTGGGCCCACACTAGCGCACGAACCCCGAGAATCATTAGACACCTGTGACCTGGCTAACACCAGGCGGCGCGCCGACCAAAAGTCGGATGTTTCTGGTGTGACTGATGTGACTATGTGGTTCTCAGCACCACCCGCGAAACTACGGTTGTTGACGCCTTTGGGCGCTTGAACGCACAACAACCGTAGTCTCGGCGGCGGGGTTCAGCGCTGCGGTGCGGCCGTCGGCTTGATCGGCGCCGGCAGCGCCGTCCGACCCATCAGGTAGCGGTCGACGCCGGCGGCCGCGGCGCGGCCCTCGGCGATCGCCCACACGATCAGCGACTGCCCACGGCCCATGTCGCCGGCGACGAAGACGCCCGGCACCGAGGTCTGGAAGTCGTCGTTGCGGGCGACGTTGCCGCGATCGGTCAGCTCGACGCTCAGCTCGCTGAGCAACCCGACTTCTCCGGGCCGACGAAGCCCATCGCCAGCAGCACCAGGTCGGCGTCCAAGTCGAAGTCACTGCCCTCGACCTTGACGAACCTGCCGTCCTGCATCTCCACCTCGTGCACCTTGAGGCACTGGACGTGGCCGTTGGCGCCGACGAACTCCTCGGTGTTGACCGAGAAGACCCGCTCGCCGCCCTCTTCGTGCGCCGAGGCGACCCGGTACATCAGCGGGTAGGTCGGCCACGGCGTCGACGATGCCCGCTCCTCGGGCGGCCGCGGCATGATCTCGAACTGGTGGACGCTCGCCGCGCCCTGTCGGTGCGCGGTACCCAGGCAGTCGGCGCCCGTGTCGCCGCCACCGATGATGACGACCTTCTTGCCCTTGGCGGTGATGGGCGGCTCGCCGTCCTCACCGACCACCGGGTCGCCGTTCTGCACGCGGTTGGCCCACGGCAGGTATTCCATCGCCTGGTGGATGCCGGCCAGTTCCCGCCCGGGGATCGGCAGGTCGCGCCAGTCGGTCGCGCCCCCGGTCAGCACCACGGCGTCGAAGTCGGCCCGCAACTGCTCGGCGGTGACGTCCACCCCGACGTTGACCCCGGTACGGAACTGCGTGCCCTCGGCCGCCATCTGCTCGAGCCGACGGTCGATGTGGCGCTTCTCCATCTTGAACTCGGGAATGCCGTAGCGCAGCAGCCCACCGATGCGGTCGGCGCGCTCGAACACCGTGACGGCGTGACCCGCCCTGGTCAGCTGCTGTGCGGCGGCCAGCCCGGCGGGCCCGGACCCCACGACGGCGACGGACTTGCCGGTGATGCGGTCCGGCGGAAGCGGCACCACCCAGCCCTCGTCGAAGGCGTTGTCGATGATCTCGACCTCGACCTGCTTGATGGTCACCGGATCCTGGTTGATGCCGAGCACGCACGACGCCTCGCAGGGAGCGGGGCACAGGCGGCCGGTGAACTCCGGGAAGTTGTTGGTCGCGTGCAACCGCTCGATCGCGTCACGCCAACGGTCCCGGTACACCAGGTCGTTCCACTCGGGAATCAGATTGCCGAGCGGACAACCGTTGTGGCAGAACGGGATACCGCAGTCCATGCAGCGGGCGGCCTGATCCTGCAGCAGGTCGTGCGAGAAGTCCTCGTAGACCTCGTTCCAGTCGCGCAGGCGCAACGGCACGGGACGACGCTGCGGCGTCTCGCGGTGGGTGTGCTTGAGGAAGCCGCGCGGGTCAGCCACGAGCGGCCGCCATGATCGCCTCGTCGACGTCTTCGCCGTTGCGTTCGGCCTCGGCGATGGCGGTCAGCACCGACCGGTAGTCGCGCGGCATCACCTTCACGAAGTGCTTCAGTTGAGACTCCCAATCGGACAGAACATGTTTGGCAGGAGTTGAATCGGTGGCGTCGACGTGCGCGACGAGCATGTCGTGCAACCACGAGACGTCGTCGTCGTCGAGCCGCTCGAGGTCCACCATCTCGGCGTTGAGGTTGTCGGACAGCGTGCCGTGCGGGTCGTAGACGTAGGCGATGCCGCCCGACATCCCCGCGGCGAAGTTGCGGCCGGTGGGTCCGAGGATCGCCACCTTGCCGCCGGTCATGTACTCGCAGCCATGGTCGCCCACGCCCTCGACCACCGCGTGGGCACCCGAGTTGCGCACCGCGAACCGCTCGCCGACCTGGCCGCGCAGGAACGCCTGCCCGCTGGTCGCGCCGAACAGGATCACGTTGCCGGCGATGATGTTGTCCTCCGCCACGAACGCATCCGGTGCGGACTCCGACGGGCGCACCACGATCCGGCCGCCGGACAGACCCTTGCCGACGTAGTCGTTGGCGTCGCCGTACACCCGCAGCGTGATGCCCCGTGGCAAGAACGCCCCGAAGCTGTTGCCCGCCGACCCGTCGAACGTGATGTCGATGGTCCCGTCCGGAAGCCCTTGTCCGCCATGCACCTTGGTGAGCTCGTGGCCGAGCATGGTGCCGACCGTGCGGTTGACGTTGGCGATGGTGGTCCGGAACCGGACCGGCGTGCCGGTGTCCAGCGCCTCGCGGCTCTGAGCGATCAACTGCTGGTCGAGCGCCTTGTCCAGGCCATGGTCCTGACGGGAACTGCAGTACAGGTCCTGGTTCATGAACGCCGAGTCGGGCTCGTGCAGCACCGGCGACAGGTCCAGCTTGTGGGCCTTCCAGTGCTCGGCGGCCTGCTGGGTGTCCAGCGCACCGACCTGGCCGACCATCTCGTTGACCGTCCGGAAACCCAACTGCGCCATCAACTCTCGGACCTCTTCGGCGATGAACATGAAGAAGTTCTCGACGAATTCGGGCTTGCCGTTGAATCGCTCGCGTAGCAGCGGATTCTGGGTGGCTACGCCGACGGGACAGGTGTCGAGGTGGCACACGCGCATCATGATGCAGCCGGCCACCACCAGCGGCGCGGTGGCGAAGCCGAACTCCTCGCCGCCGAGCAGGGCGGCGATGACGACGTCGCGACCGGTCTTGAGCTGACCGTCCACCTGCACGACGATCCGGTCGCGAAGTCCGTTGAGCAGCAACGTCTGCTGCGTCTCGGCCAGTCCCAACTCCCACGGCGCACCCGCATGCTTCTGCGAGGTCAGTGGGGTGGCGCCGGTGCCGCCGTCGTGGCCGGAGATCAGCACGACGTCGGCGTGCGCCTTGGACACACCGGCGGCGACGGTGCCGACGCCGTTCTCAGACACCAGCTTGACGTGGACGCGCGCCCCGGGATTGGCGTTCTTCAGGTCGTGGATCAGCTGAGCCAGATCCTCGATCGAATAGATGTCGTGGTGTGGCGGCGGCGAGATCAGCCCGACGCCTGGCGTCGAATGCCGCACCTCGGCGACCCACGGGTACACCTTGTGGCCCGGAAGTTGGCCGCCCTCACCGGGTTTCGCGCCCTGGGCCATCTTGATCTGGATGTCGGTGCAGTTGGTCAGGTAGTGACTGGTCACCCCGAACCGGCCCGACGCCACCTGCTTGATGGCACTGCGGCGCCAGTCGCCGTTCGCGTCGCGGTCGAAGCGGTCCACGGACTCGCCGCCCTCGCCGGAGTTCGACCGGCCGCCGAGGCGGTTCATCGCGATGGCCAGCGTCTCGTGCGCCTCGGCCGAGATCGAGCCGTAACTCATTGCGCCGGTGGAGAATCGCTTGACGATCTCCTGCGCGGACTCGACCTCGTCCAGCGGCACCGGCGGGCGGACGCCCTCACGGAACTTCAACAGTCCGCGCAGCGAGGCGAACCGCTCGCTCTGGTCGTCGACCAGCTTGGTGTACTCCTTGAAGATCGAGTACTGCCCGGTGCGCGTCGCGTGCTGCAGCTTGAACACGGTGTCGGGGTTGAACAGGTGGTACTCGCCCTCCCGGCGCCACTGGTACTCGCCGCCGACCTCGAGCTCGCGGTGGGCGCGCTCGTCCGGGCGGTCCAGGTAGGCCAGCGCGTGGCGGGCTGCGACGTCGTCGGCGATGTCGTCGAGGTCGATTCCGCCGACCGGGCAGTGCAGCCCGGTGAAGTAGTCGTCGAGCACCTGCTGGCTGATGCCGATGGCCTGGAACAGCTGCGCACCGGTGTAGGACGCCAGCGTGGAGATGCCCATCTTCGACATCACCTTCAGCACGCCCTTGCCGGCGGCCTTGGTGTAGTTGGCCTTGGCCTGGTCGCTGCTGATCCCGGTGATGACGCCGCGGTCGACCATGTCCTCGATGGACTCGAAGGCCATGTAGGGGTTGATGGCAGCGGCGCCGAAGCCGCACAGGGCCGCCATGTGGTGCACCTCGCGGGCATCGCCGGTTTCGACGACGAGCCCGACCTGCGTGCGGGTCCGGTCGCGCACCAGGTGGTGGTGCACGGCGGACACGCTGAGCAGCGACGGGATCGGCGCCAGCGACTCGTTGGATTCGCGGTCCGACAGCACGATGATGCGGGCGCCGTCGCGGATGGCGGCCGAGACCTTGGCCCGGACGTCGTCGAGCGCCTCTCGCAGTCCCTGGCCGCCCCGGGCGACCGGGTACAGACAGCGGATGACGGCAGCGCGCAGCCCATGCTTGTGGCCGCGGATCTCGTGGTCGGGGTCGACGCAGATCAGCTTGGACAGTTCGGCGTTGCGCAGGATCGGGGTCGGCAGCACGATCTGACGACAGGAGTCCGCGGTCGGGTTGAGCAGGTCGCCCTCCGGACCCACGGTGCCCTGCAGGCTGGTCACCACCTCTTCGCGGATGGCGTCCAGCGGCGGGTTGGTCACCTGCGCGAACAGCTGCTGGAAGTAGTCGTAGAGCATCCGCGGGCGCGCCGACAGCACGGCGACCGGGGTGTCGGTGCCCATCGAGCCGAGCGCCTCGGCACCGCTTCGGGCCATCGGCGCGATCAGCAGGTTGAGTTCCTCGTAGGTGAACCCGAAGGCCTGCTGCCGCAGCACGACGCGGTGGTGCGGCATGCGGACGTAGTCGCCGGGCGGCAGGTCGCCGAGGTGGAACAGGCCCGCGTCCAGCCACTCCTGATACGGCTGTTCGGCGGCCAGGTCGGCCTTGATCTCCTCGTCGGAGACGATGCGGCCCTGCGCGGTGTCCACCAGGAACATCCGGCCGGGCTGCAGGCGCATCTTGCGCACCACGGTCGACGGGTCGAGGTTCAGCACGCCGGCCTCCGACGCCATGACGACCAGGCCGTCCTCGGTGACCCAGACGCGCGACGGCCGCAGACCGTTGCGGTCGAGCACGGCGCCGATGACGGTGCCGTCGGTGAAGCACACCGACGCCGGGCCGTCCCACGGCTCCATCAGCGACGAGTGGTACTCGTAGAACGCCCGGCGGGCCGGGTCCATCGACTCGTGCCGCTCCCACGCCTCGGGGATCATCATCAGCACGGCGTGGGGCAGGCTGCGGCCGCCGAGGTGCAGCAGCTCGAGCACCTCGTCGAAGCGGGCGGTGTCCGAGGCGCCGGGGGTGCAGACCGGGAAGATCTTGTCGACGTCGGCGTGGGACCCGAAGACGTCGCTGCGGATCAGCGCCTCGCGGGCCCGCATCCAGTTCTCGTTGCCGGTGACGGTGTTGATCTCGCCGTTGTGGGCGACGCGCCGGAACGGGTGCGCCAGCGGCCACGACGGGAACGTGTTGGTCGAGAAGCGCGAGTGCACGATGCCCAGCGCACTGGTCAGCCGCTCGTCCTGCAGGTCGAGGTAGAACGCCTTGAGCTGCGGGGTGGTCAGCATGCCCTTGTAGGCGAACGTCTGACCGGAAAGGCTGGGAAAGTAGACGGTTTCGCGACCGGGACCGTCCTGGCCGGGGCCCTTGGTGCCGAGTTCGTGCTCGGCCCGCTTGCGCACCACGTAGGCGCGACGCTCCAGCTCCATGACGTCCGCGCTCGACCACTCCCCGTCGCTGCGCTCGCCCATGGATGAACACCTGCCGGAACGTCGGCATCGCATCGCGGGCCAGCGCACCGAGGGAGGAGTCGTCGGTCGGCACGTCGCGCCAGCCCAGGAAGGTCAGCCCCTCGGCCTCGATGATCTTCTCCACCGACTCGCACGCGGCCGCGGCGTCGCGGGAAGACTGCGGCAGGAACGCGATGCCGGTGGCGTAGCTGCCCGGCTGGGGCAGCTCGAATCGTCCGACACCGCGCGCAGGAACTCGTCGGGCACCTGCAGCAGGATTCCGGCGCCGTCGCCGGTGTTCGGCTCGGCGCCCTGGGCACCGCGGTGCTCCATGTTCAGCAGCGCCGTGATGGCCTTGTCGACGATGTCGCGGCTGCGGCGCCCGTGCATGTCGGCGACCATCGCCACACCACAGGAATCGTGCTCGTAGGCGGGGTTGTAGAGACCCTGCTTGGAACCCTGGTTGCTGGGCGCCATTCCCACCTGCCCCTTCACACTTTTACGGAAGCCCGATGCTGGCAGCCGTGATGACGGCTGCTGCCGGCGGGCGATGGGTCTGTTCGAGGTGCAGCACTGAACGCAGGGACTGCCCACTCGCCACGAATGCTGAAACGATATGACAAACCCTGGCTGACATGCCAACTTAGTAGACCCTAACCACGGTTTGCGGCGACGCCCCGAGCCGTGGCCGCAGTGGCCTTGATGGGCTACCAGATACCTTGCCGCGCTTGGTAACTCGAATGTTCGGCGTCGCCGAAGCGACCGGCCCGGGACTTGCTCCACTGATCATGATTGGCCCAATATGTTTGCTGGCAGGGGTTGACCGCTCCTCGCAAGTGCCGTTATCGCCCAACGCTGATTTGCTCAAAGCCTGGTCGGATTCTTAGACACACTCGCCACCGGGGTACGGGGTCGAGGTACCCCCGGGAGGTATCCCCGACCAGGGCGGACCGTCAGAGTGAAGCCCGATGCGCCACCCATTGAACACTCCCATCGGCAGGTTCGGCATCGACACCGACGAGAGGCACGACGGCCACTGGACGGCCAGCATGCCGGTGCACGGGCTCGTCAGCCCCATCACCGGGATGCCAAGCCTGGGGCCCCTGGCCGTGCTGGTCGATCACGTCGGCGGCCTGGTCAACCACCACCGCCGCACCGACGACGAATGGACGGTGTCCAGTGAGCTGTCGCTCGAACTGGCACCGACGTGTGCCGCCGTCATCGCCGCGCACCCCGACACGCCGGTGGTCGGGACCGCCAGGCCGGTCGGAGCCAGGACGGCGACCGGGCTCGGGGAGTGCGACCTGACCGTCGACGGCGAACTCGTCGGCACCGGCACCGTGCGGTCCTACTTCATCACCGCGCCCGGTCGGATCGCCGCCTGGCCGACCGACGACGGCGCCACCCCGGCGCCGGTGGGGCTCGCAGCCATGATGGCGACCGGGGCGCACCACGTCGACGGCGACGTTCACGTCCTGCCGCAGCAGTCCGATCCCGCGCTCAACAACAGCCTGGACGTCGTGCACGGCGGCATCGCCTCGGCCGGCCTCGAGGTGGTGGCCTCGGCGGCCGTCAACCGTGGGCGCGTCGACGACCCGCTGACCACCGCGTCACTCCGGGTCAACTTCCTGCGCCCCTTCTTCGCGGGTGACCAATCCCGTTACACCGGAAGCGCATTGCGGGTCGGGCGGCGCAGCGCGGTGGCCGACGCGCAGGCCATCGGCAGCGACGGCAGAGTCGCCATCACCGCCCGGTTGACCGCCTACCGCTGCTAGCATCCGCGCATGGCGCAGGCTCGCAGCACAGGCGGCTGGGTCGGCGCCTTCGTGAGGAACTCCGGCTATCTGCGCAAGTGGCTGATCCTGGGCATCGCGATCGGCGTCATCGCCGGCCTTGGCGCGGTGGTCTTCTATCTGGCGCTGAAGTACGCCGGGGAGTACCTGCTCGGCGACCTCGGCGGCTACCGCCCACCCACGGCCGCGGGAGACGGCGGCGACCGCGGCTCCACGGGTTTCAGCCGACCGTGGGCGATCCCACTGGTCACCTTCGGTGGCGCCCTGGTGTCGGCGGTCATCGTCGCGAAGTTCGCCCCGGAGGCCGAGGGCCACGGCACCGACAGCGCGATCGAGGCGGTGCACACCGATCCGCGGTCCATCCGGGCGCGAGCGGTGCTGGTGAAGATGGTGTCCAGCGCGTTGACGATCGGTTCCGGCGGCTCGGCCGGCCGCGAGGGCCCGACGGCGCAGATCTCGGCGGGTTTCGGCTCGCTGCTGGCGCGCCGGCTGGATCTGTCCGACGTCGACGGCCGCGTGGCGGTCTCCCTTGGCATCGGCTCGGGCATCGGCGCCATCTTCGGCGCCCCGCTGGGCGGCGCGGTGCTCGCCGCGTCGATCGTCTACCGCGAGGACTTCGACTACCGCTCGCTGGTCCCCGGCTTCATCACCTCGGGCACCGCGTACGCCGTCTACGGCGCCTTCCTCGGCTATGACCCGCTGTTCGGCTTCGTCGCGCCCGACTACCACTTCGATCCGGCGCAGCTCGGGTGGTTCCTCGTGCTCGGAATCGTCTCGGCCGCATTCGGATACCTCTACGCCAAGGTGTTCTACGGCACCGTCGCGCTGACCCGTCGGCTGCCCGGCGGCAAGGTCATCAAGCCGGCGATCGGCGGCCTGCTGGTCGGTCTGCTCGCCCTGCTGATTCCGCAGATCCTCTCCAGCGGCTACGGCTGGGTGCAGCTGGCATCGGCGACGGACACGCTGATGACCATCCCGCTGTGGATCGTGCTCGTCCTGCCGCTGGCCAAGATCGTCGCCACGTCGCTGTCGATCGGCAGCGGCGGTTCCGGCGGCATCTTCGGACCGGGCATGGTGATCGGCGGCTTCGTCGGCGCCGCGATCTGGCGCCTCGCCGACCTCGCCGGACTGCCCGCGATACCAACTGGCCCAGGCGTTTTCGTCGTCGTCGCGATGATGGCGTGCTTCGGCAGCGTCGCGCACGCACCGCTTGCGGTGATGATCATGGTGGCCGAGATGACGGGATCGTTCTCGGTTCTTCCCGGCGCCATGATCACCGTCGGCATCGCCTACCTGGTCATCACCCGCAGCGACGTGTCGATCTACCAGTCCCAGCGCCTCAACCGCGAGAGCGCCGAGGCGGAACGCCGCGGCGAGGCCAAGGTCGTCAAGGACGAGTTCGAGTAGCGACGCTCGGTCACCATCGGGACAAGATTCGGCATCGACACTCCCGAAACCGATTGGCCGCGTGCGACGCTGGGGATACGGGTGGCTCGATGACGCGCTGCCGAGGGAGGCAACTCCATGACCGCACCCACCATGCCGCTCGACTGGCCGCCGAGTTCATCGGCACGTTCTGGCTGGTTCTCGGCGGCTGCGGTAGCGCCGTGTTCGCCGCGAAGTTCCCCTCCGACGGAATCGCCCTGGGCATCGGATTCCTCGGCGTCGCAATGGCTTTCGGGCTGACCGTCCTCAGCGGCGTGTACGCCTTCGGCACCATCTCCGGCGGCCACTTCAACCCTGCCGTTACCCTGGGCGCGGCGCTCGCCAAGCGGGTCGAGTGGAAGGTGCTGCCCGCCTACTGGCTCGCCCAGGTCGTCGGCGGTGTGGTGGCGGGCGCCGTCATCTCACGTGATCGCCTCCGGGCAGCCGGGCTGGACCGCAGAGGGCAACATGGCGGCCAACGGTTTTGGCGAGCACTCACCCGGCGGCTACTCGCTGATGGCGGTGCTCGTCACCGAGTTCGTCCTGACCGCGGTGTTCCTCCTGGTCATCCTCGGTTCCACCGACGACCGTGCCCCACGTGGTTTCGCAGGCCTGGCAATCGGATTGACCCTCACGCTGATCCACCTGGTCTCGATACCGATCTCCAACACGTCGGTCAACCCCGCCCGCTCCACGGCGGTGGCCTTCTTCAACGGCGCCGGTGCGCCCGCGCAACTCTGGCTGTTCTGGCTGGCTCCCCTGGTCGGCGCCGCGCTGGCCGGCGTCGCCTCCCCCCTGCTGTTCGGTCGCAACGAAGAACTCGCCGACCGACCGGTCCGAGATGACGCACTGGAGGAGCTGAACTGAGCAGAACGGCAATCGGGCCCGCACCCCTGCAAGGGATGCGGGCCCGATGTCGGTCGGCTACTCGGCCGGTGAGCTCTTCGCGCTCTTGCGCGGCCTTCTTCTCGGTGGTGGCGTCGCCGCTGGACAGCTCGCCACCGGCGTTCTCCAGGTGCGCGCGCACGAACCACTGGAACTTCTCCAGCTCGGCGGCGTGGCCGATCAGCATGTCCTGCGACACCGGGTCGAGGTCCTCGAGGGTGTGGATGGCCTTGCGGGTGTCCTCGTTGACCCCGGTGTACACCAGGTCCAGCGCGGCGAGGTGGGCCAGCACGGTGTCGCGGCCGACGGAGTAGTCGTCCCACGTGCGGTCCTTGAGGATCGCGCCGGGGGTGCCCTGCGGCGACGACCCCGAGCGCGGCGATGCGCTCGGCGGCCTCGTCGGCGTACCCGCGGACCAGGTCGACCTGCGGGTCGATCATTTCGTGGACGCCGATGAAGTTCGGGCCCACGACGTTCCAGTGCACGTGCTTGAGCGTCAGGTGCAGATCGTTGTAGGTGCTGAGCTGCTTCTGCAGCAGTTCGGCGACCTCGTCGGGCGTCCTTCTCCGAAATCCCGGGAACCGTGAATCCTGCCATGTAATTGTCTCCTTTCTCTCGCTTACGTGACTTACCAGCTCGTCCGTGCGCTACACACGTACGCGGCCCGGCTACGGGTCGTTACGCTCGGCGGATGGCGAGTCGACGCACGAGGTGCCGATTTCACCGGGTTCCCCGAAGCCGCGCTCGACTTCTACGACGACCTGGAGGTCGACAACACCAAGTCGTTCTGGAAGGCGCACAAGGACGTCTACCTGGCGCAGCGTCAAGGCGCCGATGACCGCACTGGTCACGGCGCTGGAACCGCGAGTTCGGCACCGCCAAGATGTTCCGGCCGTTCCGCGACGTCCGCTTCGCCAAGGACAAGACGCCGTACAAGACGCATCAGGGCGCCTACGTCGCCGCCGGCCCAGCCTGCGGCTGGTACGTCGAGATCGCGGCGCGCGGCGTCCGCACCGGCGCGGGCTTCTACGACGCGAGCACGGCCGACCTCGGCCGGATCCGGGCGTCGATCGCCAACGAGCTGACCGGCGACCGCCTCGGCAAGATCCTGGCCAAGCTGACGCGGGCCGGTTTCACCGTCGGCGGCGACCGCCTGAAGACCTCGCCGCGCGGCTACGACGCCGACCATCCCCGCATCGAGCTGCTCCGGCACCGCACCCTGACGGTCACCAGGGACTACGGCTTCGACCCGATCATCCACACCGCCGGATTCCTCGACGCGGTCCGCGCGGACTGGAAGGCCGCCCGGCCCCTCGTCGAATGGGTGAGCGCACGCCTCGGCGACTAGAGCGCGCGCAAGTTCGGAATCGCTTGGCGCGCAGCGAAGAGCGGATTGCGCGCCATGCCGCTGACCTCGAGGAGGCGCACCGCGCGGAACCGGTGCGGACGCAGCGGCTCGAGCAGCTCGACCATCTCGTCGTCGTCGATCCGGTGCCCCAGCAGCGTCGAGCCGACCACGTTGGACAGGTGGTAGTCGCCGATCGACAGCGCGTCGGCGTCACCCCAGGCGCGTTGCGCGACCTCGGCCGCCGTCCACACCCCGACGCCGGGCAACGTCATCAACGCCGACCTCGCCTCCTCGGGTGGCCGCGCCGACAACCGCTCCAGTGCGTCGGCCCGCTGCGCGCAGCCGACGACCGTCCTCGCCCGGCCCGGGTCGACGTTCGCGAGGTGGAACTCCCACGACGGGATGCGGCGCCACACGTCGGCCGGCGGAGGGACACGCATCCGCGCCGGCGCAGGGCCGGGCGCAGGCGAGCCGAACTTGGTCACCAGCAGCCGCCACGCCCGAAACGCGTCCTTGCCCGCCACCCGCTGCTCCAGCACCGCGGGCACCAGCGCCTCCAGCACGCGGTCGGTGCGCCCGAGCCGCAGATGCGGGACGCGGCGGTGGGCCGCGGCGATGGTCGGCTCCTCTGGGGCGAAGCCGTCGCGTCGTCGAACGCGCCGAGCAGCGCAGGCAGCCGGTCGAGGAACTCGGCGCGCCGTCACCCCACGCCTCACAGTCACGCGTGCGCGACCCGGTGATCCGTCGGGCGGTCACCGGGCCGCTGGGCAGCAGGCTGGTCTTCCAGATCGCGCCCTCGACCACCTGGTAGCACGGGTCGCCGGGACCGCGGCGCTGCGGGGACAGCGTCATCGACGGGCTGGCCGGCCCCGCGAACGTCGACGCTGGCAGACTCGGCACCGCCACAGGCTAACCGACGCTGACGTCGGCCTTGTTCGCGTAGAACGCCACGTGACCTGCGATCTCCGCGACCGCCGGGTACGGCTGCTCGTAGGTCCAGATCACGTCGTCGACGGTGTCTCCCGCGGCGGTGACGTGGTAGTAGTTCGCCTCGCCCTTGTACGGGCAGTAGGTGGTGGTGTCGCTGCGGGTCAGCGCCGACGACGACACGTCGGCGAGCGGCACGTACTGCACCGCGGGGTAGGTCGACTCCTGCAGGGTCAGCGCGGCGTCGGTCTCGGCGACGACCTCACCGTTCACGCGGACGACGACGTGTCGTCCCGTCGGCGTGACGGTGATGGGGTGTTCGGCGGTGGGCTCGAGAACTGTGCGATCGGACATGTCGGGTCAACGCCCGCAGCGCGCGCCCTGATTCCGGCGCGAGGGCGGTCGCTACGATCACGCCATGAGCGACCCCTCGGCCCAAGCTTCGGTCACGATCTCGGCCACTTGCGCCGACGTGTACGCCCTCATCACCGACCTCCCGACGATGGCGACGATCGCCGAGGAGACCGACGCCATGGAGTGGACAAGGGCGACGCCGCCAGGCCCGGCGCGGTGTTCAAGGGCCGCAACGCCAACGGCGGCAAGACGTGGACCACGAAGTGCACGGTCACCGCCGCCGAGCCCGGCCGGGTGTTCGCCTTCGACGTCAAGCACACGCTCGTCCCGGTCGCGCACTGGCGCTACGACATCGCCCCCGTCGACGGCGGCTGCCGGGTCACCGAGCAGACCTGGGACCGTCGACCGGGCTGGTTCCGCAAGCCCGCGGGCATCGCGACGGGGGTCACCGATCGGACGGGCGCCAACGCCAGGCACATCGAGCTGACGCTGCAGCGGCTGAAGGCCAGGGCCGAAGCCAGATCGCCGGGCTACGGCCGCCCGGTGATGCGGTCGGCGAGGCCCGCGATGGGCGACGTGGTGGCCCGGCCGCGGGACTCGTGGCGGTCGGCAAGCGCGTAGGCGACGTACAGGCTGCGCACGCCCAACCACCGCAGCGGCTCGGGCTCCCAGTTCCTGGACCGGTGCCCGACCCACGGCAGCTCGGTGCGCGGGGTCTCGTCCTTGAGGACCAGGTCGGCGAGCGTGCGGCCGGCGAGGTTGGTCGCCGTGACGCCGTGCCCGACGTAACCGCCCGCCCAGCCGAGCCCGCTGGCGCGGTCCAGCGCCACCCCCGCCTGCCAGTCCCTCGGCACGGCCAGCACCCCGCACCACCCGTGGGCGATCGGGATGTCGCGGACCTGGGGCAGGACGTCGTGCAGGACGGCGGCCAGGTGTCGGATCGTGCGCGACGGCACCCGGCCGTCGACGTCGGTCCGCGAGGCGTAGCGGTAGGGCACGCTGCGGCCGCCGATCGCGATGCGGTCGTCGACCGTGCGCTGGGCGTAGAAGAACCCGTGTGCGGTGTCGCCGACGGTCTCGCGGCCGTCCCACCCGATGGACTCCCACACGTCGGCGGGGATGGGCTCGGTGGCGATCATCGAACTGTTCATCGGCAGCCAGCGCCGCTTCAGCCCCGGCAGGTCCGCGGTGAAACCCTCGGTCGCGCGCAGCACGATCGGCGCCCTGACGGTGCCCCGCGCCGTGATCGCCCGACCCGATGCGATCTCCGTGACCGGTGACGTCTCGTAGATCTGCACGCCCAGCGCCTCCACGACGTCGGCGAGTCCCCTCGCCAGGGCCGCCGGCTGGATGCGCGCGCAGTGCGGGGTGTGATAGGCCGCCACGACGCCGGACAACCGAATCCGTTGCGCCGCTTCAGATGTCGTCAATTCGGTCAGCCCGTCATTTCCCCACGCGCGCTCCTGCGCGAGCGTGGCGGCGAGCCGGTTCGCCTGCGCGCGATTGCGGGCGATCTCCAGGGTGCCGCCCTTGACGACTCCGGCATCGATGCCCTCGCGGACCGTCACCTCGGCCACCTCGTCGACGGCGGCGTTCAGTTCGCGCTGCCACGCCACCACGCCGGCACGGCCGTGCCGCTTCGCCATCGCGTGGCGGTCCCCGGGAACCAGGCCCGAGAGCCATCCGCCGTTGCGGCCCGACGCGCCGAAGCCCGCGAAGCGCGCCTCGAGGATCGTGATGCGCAGCGAGGGGTCGGCGCGCTTGAGGTAGTACGCCGTCCACAGCCCGGTGTAGCCGGCACCGACGATGCACACGTCCGCGTCGCGGTCGCCGGGCAACGGCGGGCGCGGACTCGGGACCTCGTCGAACCAATGCGAGACGCGGCCATTCACGGGGGACACCGGTCGATTGTGGCAGGGCCGCCCCGCGTCGAGACGCCCCGACTCAGCGGGTTCGTCGCCACCCGGTGGGCATCCCCCAGGTCGCGGTGGAGCCCGACTGCCGCGTCCAGCACGGTAGCCCACTCGTCCTTCAGCCCCGCGAAGACGTGATCGCGAAGGCGGAGCCGTTCCCCGCCCCGACTCGCGGTCAGGATCGCCGAGCCGGGTCGACCCCGGCGCCTCGCCGCCCTGCTCGCCGGTCGCACCACGGTGAGCCCCCCGCCCCGTCCTTCATGCGCGAAGGCGTGATCGCGACGGCGAGCCGTTCCCCGCCGAGGGAGTCGAGGCCATTGCGGCAAGAAGCACCTGCTCGACCCGGCCCGCCGCCGACGTCTGGCCGCTCCACATACCAACAGTTTACGCCATCAACCACCGGACCGTCGCTCCCCGACCCCGGTCGCGCGCGCCGGACCGTCGGGCACGCTGTACCCACGATGACCGGCCCGCCCCTGCTCGTCGATCCGGCCGACCTGTCCCCGCTGCGCGCCATGGGCGGCGACGCCGACGAGCTGTTCACCTCGTTCGCCGCGTGGGCCGAGGCGAGCGGCACCGTGCTGTACCCGGCGCAGGAGGAGGCGCTGATCGAGTTGGTCAGCGGCGCCAACGTCGTCCTGGCGACGCCCGACCGGCTCCGGCAAGTCGCTGGTGGCGACCGGCGCGCTGTATGCCGCGCTGGCGGGCGGGCGGCGCAGCTACTACACCGCGCCGATCAAGGCGTTGGTCAGCGAGAAGTTCTTCGCCCTGTGCGACGTGTTCGGCGCGGCGAACGTCGGCATGCTGACCGGCGACGCGTCGGTCAACGCCGGCGCGCCGATCATCGCGTGCACCGCCGAGGTGCTGGCCAACATCGCGCTGCGCGAGGGCGCCGACGCCGACGTCGGGCTGGTGGTCATGGACGAGTTCCACTTCTACGGCGACCCCGACCGCGGCTGGGCCTGGCAGGTGCCGCTGCTGGAGCTGCCGCGCGCCCAGTTCCTGCTGATGTCGGCGACGCTCGGCGACGTCACGTTCCTGCGGGAGGACCTCACCCGGCGCACCGGCCGGCCGACCGCGCTGGTCGCCAACGCCGAGCGGCCGGTGCCGCTGCACCACTACTACGCGACGACGCCGATGCACGAGACGATCCAGGACCTGCTCGACACCAGGCAGGCGCCGATCTACGTCGTCCACTTCACCCAGGCCGTCGGCGCTGGAGCGGGCCCAGGCGCTGATGAGCGTCAACGTGAGCACCAAGGAGGAGAAGGCGGCGATCGCCGATCTCATTGGCGCGTTCCGTTTCTCGTCTGCCTTCGGCACGACGCTGTCGCGGCTGGTCCGCCACGGCATCGGCGTCCACCACGCCGGCATGCTGCCCAAGTACCGGCGGCTGGTCGAGCAGCTGGCGCAGGCCGGACTGCTCAAGGTCATCTGCGGCACCGACACCCTCGGCGTCGGCATCAACGTGCCGATCCGGACCGTCGTGTTCTCGGCGCTGTCGAAGTACGACGGCACCCGCACCCGGCTGCTCAACGCCCGCGAGTTCCACCAGATCGCCGGCCGGGCCGGCCGGGCCGGCTACGACACGGCCGGCACCGTCGTCGTGCAGGCGCCCGAGCACGAGGTGGAGAACCTCAAGCAGTTCGCCAAGGTCGCCGACGACCCGAAGAAGCGCCGCAAGCTGGTGCGCACGAAGGTGCCCGAGGGCATGGTGCCGTGGAGCGAGACGACCATGAACCGGCTGGTCGAGGCCGAGCCCGAGCCGCTGACCAGCAACATGCGGGTCTCGACGGCGATGATCCTCGACGTCGTCGACCGCCCCGGCGACCCGTTCGTGGCGATGCGCCGGCTGCTCACCGACAACCACGAGCCGCGCAAGCGGCAGCTCCGCACATCCGCGAGGCGGTCGGCATCGCCCGCTCGCTGCTGCAGGCCGGCGTCGCTGGAGCGGCTGCCCGAAGCCCGAGCCCGACGGACGGCGCTACCGGCTGACGGTCGACCTGCCGCCGGACTTCGCGCTCAACCAGCCGCTGTCCACCTTCGCGCTCGCCGCGATCGACTGCTGGACCCGGCTCGGACACCTACGCGCTCGACGTCGTCTCGGTGATCGAGGCGACCCTCGACGACCCCCGGCAGATCCTGGCCGCGCAGCTGAACAAGGCCAAGGGCGAGGCCGTCGCGCAGATGAAGGCCGAGGGCATCGAGTACGACGAGCGGATGGAGCTGCTCGAGGAGATCAGCTACCCGAAGCCGC
This sequence comes from uncultured Actinomycetota bacterium, assembly GCA_963846985.1. Taxonomy (GTDB): domain Bacteria; phylum Actinomycetota; class Actinomycetes; order Mycobacteriales; family Mycobacteriaceae; genus Mycobacterium. The sequence continues at coordinate 133,509 of CAWJYC010000006.1, read as the reverse complement.
TCGCCGAGCTGCTCGAGCACGCCTTCGAGGTCTACCCGCAGACCAACCCGTGGGCCGCCGACGCGCACCTGTCGCCGAAGTCCGTCGTCCGCGAGATGTGGGAGCGCGCGATCACCTTCCGCGAGTTCGTCAGCACCTACGGGCTGACCCGGTCCGAGGGCGCGGTGCTGCGCTACCTCTCCGACGCCTTCAAGGCGCTGCGCTCCGGCGTCCCCGCCGCCGCGCGCACCGACGAGGTCACCGACCTCGTCGAGTGGCTCGGCGAGCTGGTGCGCCAGGTCGACTCCTCCCTGCTCGACGAGTGGGAGCAGCTCACCAGCCCGGACCAGCCGCTGGACGCGCCGGTGGCGGTGCCCGCCCGGCCGCGGCCGCTGACCGGCAACGAGCGGGCGTTCACCGCGATGGTCCGCAACGCGCTGTTCCGGCGGGTGGAGCTGTTCGCGCGGCGGCGCTGGTATGACCTCGGCGAGCTCGACGGCGGCGCCGGGTGGACCGCCGAGCGGTGGGAGCAGGTCGTGCGGCCTACTTCGCCGAGCACGACGAGGTGCGGCACCGGCGCGGACGCCCGCGGCCCGGCGCTGCTGATCATCGACAGGCGAGCCGGGGCGCTGGCGGGTGCGGCAGATCCTCGACGACCCCGCCGGCGACCACGACTGGGGCCTCGACGTCGAGGTCGACCTGGAGGCCTCCGACGAGGAGGGCGCCGCGGTCCTCGGTGGTCGACGCGGGCCGGATGGGGTAGCGGCGCGACCAAGTATCGGTGCGCGGCGGTAGTTCGGTAGTAGTAGGGGGGGTGGTTGGACATCGGGCCGATCAGTGACTCCTACGGCAGGCCGTCGGGTGAGGGCCCGCTGGTATGGCGGGGCGGGCAGGCCGGGAGGTCGCAGGCCGGCCAGACGAATTGGTCGAGAAGGGACTCGACGCCGTCGATGTCGATGCGCCGTTCCGCCAGGTTGGGTTCGTGGTCGTGCGGGAACGCGGGAGTTGGCGTGATCGGGCACACCACCGATCGAACTGGGCGAAGAACTGGCGCCAGGGGGCGGTGAAGTTCGCGACGGTTGTTCGCCTCGATCCAGTTGCGGTGGCTGAACACCGGGCCGCGTAGCCACGCCGTTTCGAATCCCCGCTCTTGCGTGCTCAATCCCGCGGCGTCGGCCCGCATCTGTTCGTACTTCTCCACGGGATAGCTCGCGGCGGCATACGACGTCAGTAGCTCGATGAAGAGCGTGGCAGCGTCGGCCAGGTCAGGTAGCAGCACGCTGTCGTTCGCGATGTCGCGGCCTCTAAAGGTGGCCAGGACGGGGGAGAGGGAGCGTGGGGGGAGAGACAGGGATCGGAGGGGGGGGGCGCCGGTCGAGAGCCAAGTCGAACGCGACACCCAGTGTCAATGGGTCAGGGCCAGCCATCACATCCAACAGTTAGTGGGTCGCGGGCCGTGCGCGCCATCGGGCCGACGACGGCGAGGTCCCCGTCGGCGGGAGGGAACCAGTTGAGCCTGCAGGAGCTCGTGAGATTCGCCAGCAGGCGCGCGACGACCGACCAGCGAGATGGAAACGCGCCGAATCCGGACGCAGGAGGGAAGGAAGATCACCGGGGTCCCAGGGGTTCGTCGTGCCGAAAAATAGATGAAGGCACATGGTCTTGCGAGACCACCGGCGGCAGCTTGAGCCGTGACCTGCGATCGGCAGGCAGGTAGTTGGGTAGCGGGACGCTCGTGGGGCCCGGCCTAGCGCAGTCTGACCGTCAGGGGCGAGCAGCGGTGATCCTCGCCGCGGGCGCGTTCGGCACGGCGTGCCCACCCGGGCACGATCGAAGTCCGGCATGCACGATGATCGCCTGTCGTCCCGCTGATGCGGGCGATCGCACGGTCAGCTGCACCGACATCGCACCGGCACGCAGGGAAACTCCGTCATGAATTCGACTTATCGGCCTACCCCCGAGGAAACGGGAAGGGGGGGCGAAGACCGAAAGGAAGGCACTCGTGTGTTGGAATGGACCATCCCGACAAGACAAGAGGACTATCTCGGTGGGAGAAGATCCAGTCGGGGGGGAGGAGGGAGAGGAGGCGGCCCTGTGATCGGACTCATGATCGAGACCCGAGCTCCTCGCTCGACCGGCCTGTCGCGAGGCCCTCTGGCTGCTGAACGCGAGGCGGGCGCTGCGGTCAGCGGCTGCTCCGGGAGGTTCGACCGGGGACCGCCTGAACTGGTCGAGGTGGAGCACCCCGAGGACAGGGGAGGCCATGGGATGAGGGCCGACAACGGTGCAACTGGTGTGGGGCACGACCGCTGCCGGTGGCTCCTGGGCGCCGGGTCGACGAGGCAATCGTGACAACCCGTCTGGCGCCAGGATTCAGACCGGTTGGTCTCGAAGTGACCGAACGCATCGCCGAGGTCAGACGCGTCGTAGGCGGGCTCGGTACTGCGGGCGCTCCGAACGCGCGGCATGGGAGTCGCGAGCGACGACATCGGCGCCGGCTACTCCTCGTATGGCGGCTCAACGAATTGCTGGTCAGCCAGCTCAAGCACGACGCGTCCTTCACGCGGGGCCATGTCGCCGCCGCTGTTGAAGGCGATCGGCCGTTGGGCGCTGCACTCGACCTTCCCGTCATCGCCGAGGAATCGAGACGCCGCGGCACGCCGCGGTCCTTCGCGAGTGCGGTTTCACGCCGGGAAGGGTACCTGCTGGGCCGGCCGCTGGTGCTGGCGTCGGTTCGGCGACGTCGTTGGCCTGGTGTTGCGCTTCAGCCGACCGCACCGCTTCAGTGCTGCTGCGTCCGGCACCGAGCTGGACGGAGGATCAGCTGGTCGAGATCATCACCCGCGATTGCCTGATTGGTGTTGCGCTGCCGAAGGCAGGGTGGCCACAAATTTTCCGGCCGCCGGGCCGGGGAGGGGGGGGGGGGGGGGGGGCGGGCTTGGTGGGGGGGGGTGGGGGGGGATTCCTGGAGCAGATCCTCGACCGCAATCAGGTGTGGCCGAAGATGGCGGCGAAGTACGGCGTTGAGAACCCCGTGCCGCCGTGGAAGACCAGCCTCGACGGCTTTTGCGATGCGCTCGATCACGCCGCCTGTGACACCCCGGTGCCGAGCTTCAAGGAGCGTCGTGACGAGGAGGACGTGCTCTCGGCGACCGTATATTCCGAACTGCCGTACCCGGAGAACCAACTGGTGTCGCTGGCGCACTCGTTGATGGTCCGCGGTGTCATCACCGAAGAGGCACTGCAGCAACGGATTTCAGCCGTTCGCAACCGGCTCGAAGCCTAGGACGGTCAGCCGGTCTGCCGACTCCGCCGCTTGGCTTCGCGCAGACCGACCCAGAACGTGGCGGCCTCGCGGATCGACTCCTCGACGGGTCCCGGCTGCCAACCGAGTTCGCGCCTGGCCTTGGTGCAATCCACCGGCGCCTCGGCGCGCATCAGGCGCAGCGAGCCGATCGACAGCCGCTGGTCGGTGCCCGTCAGCCGGGCCTTGGCGCTGCCGAGCACCGCCAGCGCCCACGACATCGCCAGCGGCACGGACCTCGTCGGCGCGGGTACCCCGGCAGCTTCGGCGGCGATCCGGACCACGTCGGCATTGCTGATCATCTTCTCCGAGATCAGGTATCGCTCGCCGACCCGGCCCTTCTCGGCCGCCAGGATCAAAGCCCCTGCGGCGTCGTCGATCCCGACGGCCTCCAACTCGATGCCACTCATCACGAACGGCAGCTTGCCGAACGCGGCGCCGGCGATGATCGCGCCGTGCGGCGTGCGACCCCAGTCGCCGGCACCGTAGGTCGTCGACACGCACATCGCGACGGCGGGCAGGCCGCGGTCCCGGACGTACTCCATGACGAGGTTCTCGGCCTGCACCCGCGACCGCACGTACGCCGTCAGGCCCCGGTCGGCGATGACGTCGTCCTCGGTGGCCATGCGACCACGCCGGCGTCCGACGGTGGCGTAACTGCTGGTGAAGACGAAGCGTTGAGCCCGGCGTCCTTCAGCGACCTCGAGCACGTTTCGGGGGCCGTCGACGTTCGTGCGGAACAGCGGGGCAGGGTCCCTGAGCCAGCCCCGGGTGTCGACGACGCAGTAGTAGACGACGTCGCACCCCGTCATCGCCCGCGTAGGACGGCGTCGTCCCAGATGTCGCCGACGAAGCGGGTGACGTCGAGGTCGTCGATCCCGATCGTGTTGGCGCCGGCCCGCACCATGGCGCGGACGTCCTGCCCGTCGGCAACCAACTGCCGGGTGACGTGCGAGCCGAGGTAGCCGTTGGCCCCGATGACGAGCGCGGTCATCTCGCGCCTCCGTAGGTGGCCAGCCACGCCGCCGCCTCGTCGGGCAGCGTGCCGAGTTCGTCTGCCTTGCGGCACCACTTCACCGTCGCCGCGACGAAGCGCAGTGGGTTGTAGACGTCCTCCTGCCGGCACCACCTGCCGTCGCCGGCATAGGTGACGATCGAGATGTTCGTGGCGCTGATGATGGTGCCGTCGCCGGGGTCGCGCATTGGATTGTCGAGCTCGCAGATGACGACGCCTGGCGCCTCATCGATGACGGTCCACAGCGACGGGAACGACGTCATGTAGCTGCCGGGGAAGTTCTCCATCGTCTTCCAGATCCAGGACCGCACCTGTTCGCGGCCGTGCATCGTGCCCGCCGCGTGCTCGACGTAGGTGACGTCGTCGGTGTACTGGTCAACCCACGGATCCCAGTCCCTGGTCTCGGCGGCGCGGCCGACCGTGGCCTCGAATCCGGCGAACGCCTCGACCAGCTCGTCGCGACTGAACGTGCTACCCGTCACATCCAGAACTAGAACACGTTCTACCCGGATTTGTCGAGCGGTCGTAGTGTCCTGCGGGTGAGCGTCCGCCGCGCGGCCCTGATCGGACTGGCCGCCGCGGTCGTCACCGCGCCGGTCGCGTCAGCGGACGGCGCGCCGGTCTCGTCGACATCGGCGGCGGTCGCAGCCTCTACCTGGATTGTCAGGGCGAGGGTACCCCGACCGTGTTCGTCATCCCGGGCAAGGGCAGTTACGCCGAGGCATGGAACGCCGCCGTGCCGCCCGCCGACCCGATCCGTTCGTCCCCGTACGATCTGATCGAACGGGCGGAGATCGCCGCGAGTCCGGTGTCGCCCAGCCCATCGTCGCGCGGACGACGCGGATCTGCATCTACGACCGGCCGAACACCCGGCCCGACGGACCCGACCGGTCGACTCCGGTGCAGCAACCGCACACCGTGCAAGCCGACGTCGACGACGTGGTGAGTCTCATTGCCGCAGCGGCGCTTCCGACGCCGATGGTGTTCGTCGCGCATTCCTACGGCGGGTTGATCCTCGACCTGCTCGCGCGGCAGCACCCCGACCTCGTCAGCGGGCTGGTGTTCTCCGAACCCACCTCGGAATTCCTCCACTGTTGGGCGGCCAGACCAGAACGCGGCCTTCGACACCGACGCCAGCACCGGGCCGCCGGGCACGGAGGCGGTGCTCCCCGACGACGCGTTCGCGACCATCGCCGCCGCCCCGCCGCTGCCGCGCGTGCCGGCGATCGTGCTGAGCGCCGACAAGTTCGCCGCGCCCGCCGGACTCAAGCCCGACAACTACACCCAGGCCCAGATCCACCGGCGAACGACATGCTGGCCGCTGCCCTCGGCACCACGAACGTCGTCATCCCAGGCACCGGACACAACCAGATGCTGTACCAACCGCGGGCCATTGCTGACCAGATCGTGACGGTCGTCGACGAGGTCCGTAACGGGAACTACCCGACGTCACCACAGGTTATACGAGTGCCAACCCTAGGAGGACCAGTGGCAAAGGAATACGACAAGAACCCCGCGGCAGTGAACGCCCTGTCGCCGGAGCAGTACCAGGTGACCCAGAAGAACGGCACCGAGCGCCCGTTCACCGGCGAGTACTGGGACAACCACGAACCGGGTATCTACGTCGACGTGGTCTCCGGTGAGCCGCTGTTCGCCTCGACCGACAAGTTCGAGAGCGGATCGGGCTGGCCGAGTTTCACCAAGCCGATCGAGACCACGGACGCAACGTCGTCGAGAAGCGCGACTTCAGCCACCTGATGCTGCGCACCGAGGTGCGCTCGACGCACGGCGACAGCCACCTCGGCCACGTCTTCAACGACGGGCCGCGCGAGGCCGGCGGGTTGCGCTACTGCATCAACTCGGCTTCGCTGAGGTTCATCCACCTCGACGACCTCGAGGCCGAGGGCTACGGCGAGTACAAGACGCTCTTCGAGAACACCAAGGAGGCTCGGGCATGACGACCAAGACCGCGATCCTGGCAGGCGGCTGCTTCTGGGGCATGCAGGATCTGATCCGCAAGCAGCCCGGCGTGGTGTCCACGCGCGTCGGCTACACCGGCGGCAAGAACGCGAACGCCACCTACCGCAATCACCCCGGGCACGCCGAGGCCATCGAGATCACCTACGACCCGGCGCAGACCGACTACCGCGCGCTGCTGGAGTTCTTCTTCCAGATCCACGACCCGACCACCAAGGACCGTCAGGGCAACGACGTCGGCAGCAGCTACCGCTCGGCGATCTTCTACGCCGACGACGAGCAGAAGGCCGTCGCGCTGGACACCATCGCCGACGTGGAGGCCTCGGGCCTGTGGCCCGGCAAGGTCGTCACCGAGGTCACCCCGGCGGTCGACTTCTGGGAGGCCGAGCCCGAGCACCAGGACTACCTGGAGCGCTACCCCAACGGGTACACCTGCCACTTCCCGCGGGCGGGCTGGAAGCTGCCCAAGCGCGAGACCGCCTCGCAGTAGTCACCTGCTCGCGCGACCAGTTCGCAAGGTTGAGGCGGGGCGCGGGGTTAGGCGAGCGGGGTGGCCCGGCGGCGCATGACGACGCGGCCGCCCGACTTCGGCGTGTAGGCCACGCCGCGCGAGTGGATCTTCTCGTCGGGCGCCGTAGTGGTGTCGATCGTGAAGTGGCGCAACACCGTTCGCAGCACGACGTCCATCTCGACGTTGGCGAACGCCGCACCGACGCAGCGCCGGGTGCCGCCGCCGAACGGGATGAAGGCGAACGTCGACGGCCGCTTGCCGATGAAGCGGTCCGGGTCGAAGCGTCGGGTGACTCGAAGTCGTCGGTGCGCCCGTGGATGTGGTCGATCGCGACGAAGATCGAGTAGCCGCGCGGAATCACCCAGTCGCCGAGTTCGAATGTCGGCGCGTAGACGTGGCGGCCCGCGAAGTCGATGACGGTGCGCGCCCGCTGCGTCTCGAGGATGGTGGCCTGCCGGTACTCGTTGCCGTCGGTCGCGCCTCGTCGACCAGCCGGTCGAGCACCTCGGGATGCCGGGTGACCCGCTCCAGCACCCACGCCAGGGTGGCGCCGGTGGTCTCGTGCCCGGCGGCCAGCAGCGTCAGCAGTTCGTCGGCGATGTCCCGCCGCGACATCGCCGACCCGTCCTCGTAGGTGCTGCGCAGCAGCAGCGTCAGGACGTCGTCGCGGGTGTCGAAGTTCGGGTCGGCCCTCACGGTGTCGATCAGCCGCTCGACGACCGCGTCGTACTGGCGGCGGTAGCCGGCGAGCCGGCCCCACGGCGTGAGCCGGCCGTAGGTGCGCGACGGCGCCGGCAGCACCGCCAGCTTGGAACCCAGCGTCACCCACGGCGGGATGATGCGGCGGAGTTCGTCGAGCTGCTCGCCGTCGGCGCCGAACACGGCCCGCAGGATGGTGTTCAGCGTGATCCGCATCATCGGCTCGAGCGACTCGAACTCCTGGCCCTCGGGCCACGACGCCGCCTCGCGCAGCGTCTCCTCCTCGAAGATCACCTCGTAGTTCTTGATGCTCTTGCCGTGGAAGGGCGGCGTCAGCAGCTTGCGCCGGCGCTTGTGCTCGGCACCGTCGAGTGCGAACACCGAACCGGACCCCAGGATGCGGCTGAGGTTGGGCTGGATGTTGCCGACCTCGTCGGGGTTGGCGGAGAACAGCTGCTTGGCGATCTGCGGGTCGGCGACGGTCACCATGTTTCCGAACACCGGCACCTTGCAGCGTGAACACCTCGCCATGGCGGCGCGTCATCAACTCGACCATCCGGCGCCGCGAGACGACGAAGCCGAGCGCTTGGACGAACTCGGGCAGCCGCGGACTGGGCGGCAGTTTGACCTCTCGCGCGGCGGCGCATGCCTCCGGCTCTCCGACGGGTCCTGCGCTGGGTCCTGCGATCGTCGCTTCGCTCACCGAGCACTCCAGACTGTCGTGGTACTACGTCGTACCGGGCCGTGATGTAGTACGGTACCGCCAAGTACCGAATACACGCAAGGGTGGGAGGCGCGGCGACTTGAGCGCCGAATCGAGTACAGCGGCAACCGCGGTGCAGGAGAACGGAACCGCGTTCCGCCGCCGACTCCTCGACGGCCTGGCCGACTCGATCGCCGAACGCGGCTACCGGGCAACCACCGTGGCCGACGTCGTGCGCAACGCCAAGACCTCCAAGCGAACCTTCTACGACGAGTTCGCCAGCAAGGAGGAGTGCTTCGTCGAGTTGTTGGCCGCCAACAACGACGACCTGATCACCGGCATCACCGCGGCGGTCGACCCGCACGCCGCGCCCAAGCAACAGGTCGAGGCGGCCGTCCGAGCCTACGTCGACCACATCGAGTCGCGGCCCGCCATCACCCTGAGCTGGATCCGAGAAGCGCCCGCGCTCGGCGACCTGGCCCGCCCGCTCAACCGGCTCGCCATGCAGCACCTGACCGACATGCTCGTCGGCATCAGCCTCAGCCCGGGCTTCGAACATGCTGGGCTGCAACCCATTTCGCGACCACTGGCCCTGATCCTGCTCGGCGGGCTGCGCGAGCTGACGGCACTGCTGGTCGAGGACGGTCAGGACGTGCGCGACATCGTGGCGCCGGCAGCCACTGCGGCCCACGCCATCCTCGGCTTGCCCGTCAGCCCAGGATGAGGCGGGCCGACTTCTCCAGCCGCTGCGCGATCTCCTGATACGACACGTACCCCATACCGGCCCGCACCAGCGCGCCGGAGTACAGCATCTCCAGCGAGTCGATGACGTCCTCGTCGACCGTCGGGCCCAGCGCCGCGGCCAGACGTGCCCTGATGTCCAGGCCGATCCGCTGCCGCAGCACCTCGACGTCGGGATCCTTGCCGAGCAGCGCGCTGGTCACGGCGCCCGCGAACTCCGGTTCGTCGGCGACCAGTAGCGAGATGTGCTGAAGCACGTCGATGACGCGGGTGGCGCGATCCTCGGACTCGGTGCGGCGCCGGCGGGGCACCGGCGAGACGGCGCCAGAAGACCTCGGCGACGAGGTGTTCCTTCGACGAGAAGTAGGTGTAGGCGGTGGCGGCTCCGACACCGGCCTCGGCGGCCACCCGCCGCACCGTCAGGCTCGGCGAATCCGTCCCGGTTGAGCAGGTCGACCGCGGCCCTACCGAGCCGATCCACGGTGTCCGCCTGCTTGGCGGTCAGACGGCGCCGAGTCGACTCCAAGGCCGGATCGGACACATGTCCGGACGCTACTACAACTGCCTTTCACCAGCAACGGTAAGTTGGCCGTCATGAGCTCTACCGAGACTGCCCTGCCACCGTCCGCCGCGCGACTCTTCACGCTCGCCGAGCAGGTCATCGGCTTCATGCCCGCCGACGAGGGCCGCGCCCTGTACGACGCGGCCGTGGCTCACCTGGGCGACGGCGTCGGCGTCGAGATCGGCACCTACTGCGGCAAGTCCACCGTCATGCTCGGCGCCGCGGCGCAACAGACCGGCGGCGTGCTCTACACGATCGACCATCACCACGGCTCCGAGGAACACCAGCCCGGCTGGGAGTACCACGACACCTCCATGGTCGACGAGGTGACCGGCCTGTTCGACACCCTGCCCACGCTGCGCCACACGCTCGACGCCGCCGGGCTCGACGACCACGTCGTGGCGGTCGTCGGCAAATCGTCGGTGGTCGCGCGGTCGTGGCGAACGCCGTTGCAGCTCTTGTTCATCGACGGCGGACACACCGATGCCGCCGCGCAGCAGGACTTCGACGGCTGGGCGCGGTGGGTCGCGGTCGGCGGCGCGCTGGTCATCCACGACGTGTTCCCCGATCCGAACGACGGCGGCCAGGCGCCGTACCGGGTGTACCGCCGGGCCCTGGACACCGGCGCCTTCCGCGAGATCCGGGTGGTCGGCTCGATGCGGATCCTCGAGCGATCGTCGGGCACCCCCGGCGAGGCTCTGGACTAGCGCCCGCGCGCGCCGCCGCGCGCTCGACGTCGAGGAGCTGCTCACCGCGGCGTTCGGCGTCGTAGGCCGTCCGCCCACCGCGCAGGCCGAACAGCCGTTTCGAGACCAACAGGTAGATCACGGCCGCCACGTTGATCGCGAACGTGAGCACGCGGGTGGTGGTGATGCCTCGGCTCAGGTCGTAGATCTCCAGCGGCAGGAAGACCGACGTCGCGATCACGGCGAAGTACTCACCCCAGCGGGTCAGCAGCCACAGCCCGACTGCTTCGATCAGCTCGAGTACCGCGTAGGCGATCAACGCCAGGGTCAGGAGCGCCAGCGTGGACGGTTTGGCGGCCAGCGCCTTCTCCAGTTCGTGAATCGCCGTCAGCTGGTCGACCTTGATGCCCGAGCTGCGCAGCAGCGGCAGGTCGCGGTCGAACGCAGCCTGGATCGCGCCCTGGGCGCCGTGGAACTTCCAGACCGCCCAGGCCGCGAGGGCGATCAACAGCGCGCGGAATCCGCGCTCGACCGCCAGCGCGCGCAAGATGATGGCCTGCCGCAACGCCTTGCCGCGGATGACGAGCGGGGCATCCTCGGCGCGTCCGCGCCCGTGCGGCGGTCCCGTCACGAAGTCACCGCACCGGAGGCACCGCCACACCTCGCCGAGCCCGGTGGTGCCGCTGAGCCGCTCGGCGAGGGCGGCCTCGTCGGGCGCATAGGTGACGTGCCCCCGGCGCGCGCACGTGCGCAACTCCCACCGGTTGCGGTACTGCGATTCGGGCATCGGCGGGACTCCTCGTTGCGTTCCAGGGCGACGTCCTGGGGCGTTGCCTGTTCGCTCCGATGACGTTACCGATCGCTCCGATCGCGCACCGCAACGCCTCTCACCGTCGCCCACCTCCGCGCTGGCGCGCACCCCGAACTGACGGTCATGCATGATTTGCGCACCGACATCGGGACGACGGTGAAAGCATTCACACGGTGGTGGCTGCAGCCCAGCCACTATGACTGGCTCAGCGGGTATCTCCACGCCCGCGGCATCAACATGGCCACCCGCATCATGATGGTCGGGATCTCGGCCTCACTATCGCTGTGCCTGGTGGCTCTGCTGATCAGCGCGGACGGTCCGCGCGACCCGATCCCCGTGGCGATGACGTGGACCGCCTTCGCCGGCGGCGTGGCCGGCGTCCTGCTGTGGAGCGTGCGCTGGCCGACCCCCACGCAATCTCAGGCGTTCGCCGTGGTGACCAACACTTCCATCGCGCTCGCCTGTCTGGCCCATCCCGAATCCGATGGCCTCGCTCATCGGCTGCATCGCCTTCGCCACCAGTGGCGCGTACATCGCGTTCTTCCACACCTCCAAGTACTTCGTCTACAACTTCCTCGTGGCCGCCGCTGTGGCCTCATGCGCTGCCGTCCAGCTCGCGGCGCACGGCCACCTGGCGCTGGCCGGGGTGGACCTGTTCCTGGTGCTGCAGGTCAACATCGCTCTGCCGCTTGCCATTCAGGTGATGATCCGCGCGCTCAGCAACGATCTGGTGCGGGCGGACCTGGATCCGCTGACCAAGCTGTGCAACCGGCGTCGTTTCACCTCGAGACGATGGGGCTGCTGATCGCCCGCTCGGCCTCCGACATGTCCTTCTGGTCGCGGTGATCGACCTCGACGACTTCAAGGCCATCAACGACCGGCACGGACACCTGGCCGGCGATCGCGCGCTGGTGGCGGTGGCCCACGCGCTGCGGCACAGCACCTGCGACACCGCCGTCATCGCGCGCAGCGGCGGCGAGGAATTCATCGTCGCCGACACCTCGTACGCCGAGGACGCCGCTCCCCTGGCGCAGCGGATCTGCCGCTGCCATCGCCGAGCTACCGGTCTCCATCACGGCCAGCGTCGGGCACGGCCTGCGCACCGCTGCGGGGGCACGCCCACACCGGCACGCAGGCCCTGCTCGAGCATCTCGTCGGCGCCGCCGACAACGCGATGTACTCGGCTAAGCGCAGCGGCGGCATCGTTCACCACCACGGCTACGCCCGCTGAGCGTCGTCAGCGACCGCTGGTCGCACAGGCGCAGTCGAACTGGCCCTCGAGACCGCGCGGAAGACCGGTGCCGCGGAAGATGCCGCTCGCCGGCGTCGTCGACGACAGCGCGTCGGCCGCTAGGATCATCGCCGCTCCGGTCCACGTGGTCCGCTCGACCGGCCAGCGCTTTCCGTCGGAGAAGACCAGCCCCGTCCAGTAGGAGCCGTCCTGCTCGCGCAGGTGCTGCATGTTGGCGAACTGCTCGCGCGCCCTTGAGGAGTCACCGATGGCGTCCAACGCCATCACCAACTCGCATGTCTCGGCGCCGGTCACCCACGGCCGGTGGTCGACGCAGCGGATGCCGATACCCGGCACGACGAACCGGTCCCACCGCTCGGCGATGCGCGCCGTGGCGGCCTCGCCCCGCAACGCCCCGCCCAGCACCGGGTAGTACCACTCCATCGCGTGGTCGTCCTTGAGGTTGAACGCCTCGGGATGCTCGGCGATCGCGTGACCCAGGCTGCCGACGGCGACCTCCCACTCGGGCTGCGCTTCGCCGACGTAGTCCGCCAGCGCGAGCGCGCACCGGATGCTGTGGTGAATGCTGGCGCACCCCGTCAGCAACGCCTCCGGGAGGATGCCCGTCTTCGCTTCTGGCCCAGGCGATCTCGCCACCGTCGAGCTGCATGGTCAGGACGAAGTCGATGGCCCTGCTGACGACCGGCCACATGGTCTCGGCGAAGCCGCGGTCACCGGTGACCAGCACGTGGTGCCAGACGCCCGTCGCAACGTACGCACAGAAGTTGCTGTCGCTGTTGCCGTCTTCGAGCACGCCGTTGCGCAGCTGGATGGGCATCGAACCGTCGGCGCGTTGCACGGTGCGGCACCACTCGAAGGCCGCTCTCGCGGGCTCGAACAGTCCGGCGGCAGTCAACGCCATCGCGTTCTCGACGTGGTCCCAGGGGTCGGTGTGGCCGCCGACGAACCACGGCAGCGCACCCGAGGACTCCTGGGTGGCGGCGATGGACACCGCGGTCTGACGGCACTGCTCCGGCGTCAGGACGCCTGGCACGCCAGGGATTTCGTGACGCCGCACGGATCAGGCCGCCGGCTTGTCGAAATACAGTGCGACACTCTTGCCGATCAGCGGATTGAGCAACGACTCGGCACTGCGCGTCAGCCATGGCCGCGACATCATGTCCCAGACCAGCAGCTTGTGATACGCCGTCACGGCGGGATGGTCCGGCTTATCAACGCCAACAGCACATTTGAGCCACCAGAACGGCGAATGCAGCGCGTGCGCGTGGTGCCGGTGGTCGAAGCGCATGCCGCGGCTGGCCACCTTGTCCAGGAGTTCGTCGGCGCGATAGATGCGGATGTGCCCGCCCTCGTTGGCGTGGTAGTCGTCCGAGAGCGCCCAGCACACCTTCTCCGGCAGCCAGCGCGGAACCGTGACCGCAAGCCGCCCACCGGGTTTGAGCACCCGAACCAGCTCGTCGATGGCGGCCTCGTCCTGCGGCACGTGCTCGAGGATCTCCGAGGCGATCACGAAGTCGAAGGTGCCGTCGTCGTAGGGTAGGTCGAGCGCGTCACCCTTGACGGCCTCCGCCTTCGCCGCTGCCGGTGCCTCACCCTGCTGCTGCATCGCCTGCAGGATTGCGTCGACGTTGTTCAGTTCGGCGACGTCCTGGTCGAACGCGATGACGTCGGCACCGCGCCGGAACGCCTCGAACGAATGCCGACCGGCTCCGCACCCCACGTCGATCAGGCTGCTGCCCGCACCGACGCCCAGCCTGTCGAAGTCGACGGTCAGCATGTCTTCACCCGTTTCATCGCGCGTTCGTAGACGGAGACGGTCTGGGCGGCCACCGACTCCCAACTGAAGACGTCGACGGCCCGCTTACGGCCGTTGGCGCCGAGCCTGCGCAGCTCCAGCGGGGAATCGAGCAGTTCGCCCAGCACCCTGGTCAAGTCGTCGACGTCGCCGGGACGGACCAGTCGCGCGCATACGTCGTCGTCGCCGACCACCTCGGGAAGCGCGCCCGCGCGACTGGCAACGATGGGCGTGCCGCTCGCCATCGCCTCGACGGCGGGCAGCGAAAAGCCTTCGTACAGTGAGGGAATGCACGCCACCTCGGCCGAGGCCAACAGGTCGGCGAGTTCGGCGTCACTCAGACCGCTCGAGCTGTGCACGATGTCGGAGATGCCGAGTTCGGCGATCAGCTTCTCGGTCGGGCCGTTGGGTTCCAGCTTGGAGACCAGCTGAACGTCGAGGTCGCGTTCGACCCGCAGCCGGGCGACGGCATGCAGCAGGTGACTGACGCCCTTGAGCGGAACGTCGGCGCTGGCGATCGCGATGATGCGGTTGCGTACCCGGTCGCCACTGGGCCGGAACAACTCGGTGTTCACCCCGAGCGGTACGACGTGCAACTGATCGGGTGCGACGTCGAAGTCCTCGGCGATGTCGGTCGCCGACGAGGACGACACGGTCAGCAGCTCGGGAATCTGGCGCGCCACCTGCTTCTGCATTTCGGCGAAGCCATACCACCTGCGCACCAACGGCTTTCGCCACCACTTGGCGGCCGCGACGTCGAGCACGCGGTCGCGCGTGATCGGGTGGTGCACGGTCGCCACGACGGGCAGCCCGAGCGCCGCGATCGACAGCAGTCCGCTGCCGAGGCTCTGGTTGTCGTGCACGACGTCGAACTCGTCGCGACGCTGCGACAGTAGCCGCGCCACCCGAAGGCAGAAGGTCTTCGGCTCGGGGAAGGCGGCCGTCCACGTCGCGAGCAGCTCGAGCAGGTCGATGCGGTCGTGGATCTCGCTGGGGCGCGGAACGCGGAACGGATCTGGCTCGCGATAGAGGTCCAGGCTGGGCACCTTCGTCAGTCGCACCCGCGGGTCGAGACCCTCGGGATAGGGCTGACCGGAGAACACCTCGACGTCGTGGCCGAGTTCTACGAGACCGCGACTCAGATGACGGACGTAGACGCCCTGCCCCCCACAATGCGTCTTGCTGCGGTATGACAGCAGGGCAATGCGCATGGCTAGTTCACCGCGGCCAGAGTCGGAATCTGCGCTCTGGACATGTGTCCAGACTATAGTTTGACTGGCTAGCCGCCGCAACGCGGCACCGTGGTCCGGTCCTCGAGCGCACCCTCTGTGACTACCACGAGCGTCCGGCCCGTGTCCCCGTCAACTCGGCGGGAATCCGCCCGTGGCCACCGGGCCCCACCGCGTCGGCGTCACCCTGATCAGGCACTTGCCCTGATCGATCATGGCCTGGCGATACTCGTCCCAGTCGGAGTGCTCACCGGCGACCGCCCGGAAGTAGTCGACCAGCGGCTCGACCGCATCGGGGAGTTCGACGACCTCTGCGTCGCCGTCAACCTGCACGTACGGTCCGTTGAAGTCGTCGCTGAGCACTGTCACGCTGGCGCGCGGGTCGCGGCGGACGTTGGCCGACTTGGCCCGCTGCGGGTAGCTGGCGATGACGATCCGGCCCTGGTCGTCGACTCCGCCGGTGACGGGTGAGGACTGCAGCGATCCGTCCGAGCGGAATGTCACGAGCACCATCCGATGCCGGGGCCGGACGAAGTCCAGCAGTGTCGTCAGGTCGACCGTGTCGGCGGTTGCGAACTTGCGAGCCATGCCCCCGACCCTACGGCCGACGTTCGGGCTTGCGCTTGAGCGTCCAGGACGGGATCCAGTGGGTGACGGACTTGCGATTGGCGCCGTAGGCGATGTCGTAGGTCACCAGCCCCCACCAGAAGCCCTGCTCGCACAGCCCCCAGCAGCTGAGCCGGCCGTCGACGATCGAGTGCATCTGCAGCCCGGCCGGGTTGTAGCCCCCGGTGCGATGCGGCTCCCGCGGGAAGACCGCCGCGAGGTCGACGAGCACGGCCATGGGTGGGTCGACCCGGCGGAAGGCCTGTTGCACCGGCTGGCCGTGATAGCCGATCGATTGAAGCTCGCCCACCGTTCGATCATATGTTCGATTGGGGGACTGGAGGGCCCGAGCGCCGCAATCGCGGGAGCACGAACGCGAACACCCGCGGAAAGCCGAGGACGTCGACCCGACCGACCGACACCGCCGCCGCGGGCACCGTCCGCACCTCGCCCGACGACGGCTCGTAGCAGTCCAGGCGGTCGCCTCGCCAGTCGACGATCAGCACCCAGTGCCGGGGAACCGCCGTCCCGATCAGCATGGCGACCGGCCGCTCCGCCCGCACCGCGCGCTCCACGTCGGCAAGGGCATCCCCCCGCCGCCAGGTCCGCCACCCGTATCCGGCACCGTGCCCGTTGATCGACGCGGCAACGCCCCGCGGCGTGGTCCCCAGCGCCCTCGGCCAGATTCGGTTCGCCGCCGCGTGCACCCTGGACTGCTCGGCGGCGAACCACGTCGCGTCGGCGAGGTTGGCCGCGTAGGCGGGATCGAGGAGTGCGCTCGCGACGATCGCGACGGTGGGCCCGCAGGTGACCCGGTTGCACTGCCGAAGGCCCTCGGGCACCAATCGCACCCGTCCGAGGCTAGGCCGCGCTGGTTCTCCAGCCTCGAACGTGGTATCAGTGAACATGTGTACACAGAAGATCCACGCCGGCTCAGGGTTTCCCGGAGCGGCCCGTCGCCGTGAGCCGCGCGACCTGATGTTCCGACGAGCAGACGGACGTTAGGCCAGGTAATTACCCGGTACCCCTGGTTTCGACTGGCAGTCTTCTGGCAACATTACCGCCCAGTCAGGACGGTTGCTCATACTCCGCACACTCGTACTCGCACAAGGGAATGGCACGACAATGACAGGCACGACAGTGACCACACAGTCCTTGCAATTCGTCGCGGCGGCCGGCACGGAGGGTGGCGGCGCGGCGCTCAACCAGATCATCGGTCTGTCGGTTGGCGCACTGGTCGTCGGCGCCGCCCTGCTCTGGATCGGCTACCAGCACCGGATGCGCAAGATCACTTGGCTGCACGACCTTGGCGAATGGGCCGGACGCAAGTTCAATCGGCCGCCCTGGGTCGCCCTGCCCATCGCCCTGTTCATCACGACGATCATCACGGCGCTCTTCGGCTTCATCTGGGACGTCAGCCTGCACATCGGCAAGGGCCGCGACCCCGGTCCACTCGCGAACCCCGCGCACTACTTCATCCTGTTCGGCCTGTTCATCCTCTTCGTCGCCGGCTGCCTGGCCTGTGTGCTGCCCTACGACAAGCCGGGACCGGCGGCGGTGCGGATCACTCGGCACTGGTACGCCCCGGTCGGCGGCATCCTGATGGCCGGTTGCGGTCTCTACGCCCTGATCGGCTTTCCGCTCGACGACGTTTGGCATCGCATCTTCGGTCAGGACGTCACGCTGTGGGGCCCCACCCACCTCATGCTGATCGGTGGCGCCGGCTTCTCCACGCTGACCGCGCTGTTCCTCGAACACGAAGGTCGCCGCGCCGTCGGTGAGAATCAGCCGAAGGACGGCCCCGGCATCAAGTTCATCCAGTACCTGTCGTTCGGCGGGATCCTCATCGGCCTGTCCGTGTTCCAGGTGGAATTCGACTTCGGCGTCATGCAGTTCCGCCAGGTGTTCGAGCCGATGCTGATCGCGGCCGCAGGCGCCTTCGGGCTGGTGGCCGCACGGATCATGCTCGGCCGCGGTGCCGCAATCATCGGCGCGGTACTGGCGCTCGCGCTGCGCGGTCTGGTCGCACTGATCGTCGGGCCGGTTCTCGGCGCCCCGATCAACTGGTTCCCGCTCTACGTGGGCGCCGCCGTGGTCGTCGAGTTGATCGGGCTGACCCCACTCGTCAAGAAGCCCATCCTGTTCGGGCTCGTCGGCGGCATCGGCGTGGCGACTCTCGGCCTGTGGCTGGAGTCGTTCTGGATCGACGCCGTCTACCGATACTCGTGGCCGACCAGCATCTGGCCCGAGGCGCTGGCCATGGCCATCCCGGTGGCCGCGCTGGTCGGAGTGTGCGGCGCGATGGTCGGCATGGTGCTGACCAACCAGAAGCTACCCAGCCGCGCGATCGGCATCGGCATCGTGGCGCTCGCCGTCATCGCCATCGGCGGCGCCACCGCCAACGGCCTGCGTTATGACGTGCCGCAGAACGCGACCGCTTCGTTCACGATGACCGAGGCACCGAGCATCGGCGATCAGCGCATGGCTACCGCCGACATCCGGATCAACCCGCCCGATCTGATCAGCGCGGACCCGAACTGGGTGTCGGTGCTGGGCTGGCAGGGCGGCCTGGCGAACCAGCGCGGCATCTTCGTCGACCACCTCGAGAAGGTCGGTCCCGGGCACTATCGGTCGACCGCACCCATGCCGGTCTCGGGCCAGTGGAAGACGCTGCTGCGGGTCCACGACGGCCGGACCATGACCGCCGTCCCGATCTACCTTCACGGCGATCCTGGAATCGGGGCACCCGAGGTCCCCGCCCAGGCGCAGATGACCAGGCCGTTCGTCTCCGAGATCACCATCTTGCAGCGCGAGCGCAGCACCGACATCCCGCAGTCGCTGTGGCTGATCGGCTGCCTGACCGTGCTCGTCTGCACGTTGGTGATGATCGCCGGCCTCACCTGGGGCGCCGGTCGATTGAACAAGAACGAGCCGACGAAGACCAAGGCCGAGTTCGAGCCCTCCGCGCAGGCATGACGACCCTCGCGGCGCCACACGTCCAGGTCCTCGCCGACCACTCGGCACTGCTGGCGATACCGGCGTTCGCGCCGGCACTGGTGGTCGTCGGCGTGGTGATCTGGGTGGCCCGGCGGGACCGCCGGCTCGGCGACGAGGAGGACGGAGACGACATGGAGGGTTCCGTGCGCGCCGACGAGGAGGGTGCATCGTGAGGAGGCCGACGCGCACAGCGCTCGCCGTGACCGCCGCCGTGCTGCTGCTCGCGGGCTGCGGCGGGTCGACGGGATCGGGTGCTTCCGGTTCTTCGAACGCCCCGACCTCGGCGGGTGTGCCGCCGATGTCGGACCAGCAGGCACCCCCGAAGCGGTTGGTGGTCAAGGTGATCATCAAGGGCGGCCAGGTGACACCCACCAACGCCCGGGAGACCGCGTCCGTGGGCCAGCCCATCGTGTTCGAGGTCGACAGTGACGCCGTCGATCAGCTGCACGTGCACTCCAACCCGGAGCACGAGTTCACCGTCGAGCCGAAACCCGGCCAGTCGTTTCAGTTCACCGTCGACGTCCCCGGCAACGTCGACGTGGAACTGCACGGGTTGAACCGCACGATCGCCACCATCCAGGTTCAGTGATCCCGGAGTCGTCGACCCAGGTTCTGGCGCACGGTCTGGGCGGTTCCAACGATCTGCCGATCCCGTACACGTATGCGCTGATCGGCGCCGCGTGGGCGTTGACGTTCACCTTCGCGGTGGTCGCCCTGGCCTGGCGCACGCCCCGATTCGACCCCGCGAAGCCGGGCCGGCCGCTGCCCGAGTCGGTGACCCGAGTGGTCGACGCGCCCGCGACGCGGTGGGCGGTGCGCGGCGTCGGCCTGCTGCTCGCGGCGTGGGTCGCGGTGGCCGCCGGGTTCGGGCCGCAGAATGCCGACAACGCGCTGCCCGGGGTGTTCTACGTGCTGCTGTGGGTCGGGCTGGTCGCGCTGTCGCTGCTGATCGGCCCGGTGTGGCGGGTGCTGTCGCCGGTGCGGACGATCTACCGACTGCTGCCATGGTCGCGTCGAGAACCACCGATGACCTACCCGAGCGCGCTGGGGTACTGGCCCGCGGCGGTCGGACTGTTCGCGTTCGTGTGGCTGGAACTCGCCAGCCCCGACCCTGGCTCGCTGGCGGCGGTGAAGATCTGGGTGCTGGCCTACCTCGTCGTCACGCTGGCCGGCGCGATCGCATTCGGCACGCGCTGGACCGCGCGCGCCGATCCGTTCGAGGTGTACGGCGTGGTTGCGTCGCGGCTGTCCGCGCTGCGGCGCAACCCCGACGGGCGCATCGCGGTGGGCAACCCGTTCGACCACCTGCCCTCCCTGCCGGTCCGGCCGGGCTCGCTGGCGGTGCTGTCGGTGCTGCTCGGCTCGACGGCGTTCGACAGCTTCTCGGCGATGCCGCAGTGGCGCAACGCGGTCGACGACCTGGCCGGTCCGTCGGTCGCGACGGCGGTGCTGATCCGTAGCGCAGGCCTCCTGCTGTTCGCCTGCGTGGTGGCCACGACGTTTTGGCTGGCGGCGCGGGCCACCGGCGGCGTCGACGCCATGCGCCGCCGCGAGCTGCCGGGCCTGATGGCGCACTCGCTGATTCCCATCGTCATCGGCTACGTCTTCGCGCACTACCTGTCCTATCTGGTCGAGCGCGGGCAGCAGGCGGTGCTGCGGCTGGCCGACCCGCTGGGCACCGGGTGGCTCGGCGACGTCCAGCCGTACTACGTGCTGTCGACGCACCCGACGGTGTTGTCGACGCTGAAGGTGTGCTTCGTCGTCGGCGGACACATCGCGGGCGTGGTGGCAGCCCACGATCGCGCCCTTCGCCTGCTGCCCAAGCGGCACCAGGTCACCGGCCAGCTGGCGATGATGCTGGTCATGGTCGGCTACACCTTCACCGGGCTGTACCTGCTGTTCGGGGGATAATGCCCAGATGCGAGCGCTGATCGTCGTCGACGTACAGAGGGACTTCTGCGAGGGCGGTTCCCTGGCCGTCGAGGGCGGCGCTGCCGTCGCCCGCGGGCTCACCGAACTGCTCGCCAACCCCGACCGCCGGGCCGGCTACGACCACGTCGTCGCGACGATGGACTACCACGTCGACCCCGGGTCGCACTTCTCCGACGAACCCGACTTCCGCGACTCCTGGCCGCGGCACTGCGTCGTCGGCACCGACGGCGTCGACTTCCATCCCGCCTTCGACCCGTCGGCCGTCGACGCCGTCTTCACCAAGGGCGAGTACTCCGCGGCCTACAGCGGCTTCGAGGGGTCCGACGACTCGGGCGCCACGCTGGCCGATTGGCTGCGCCAGCGCGACGTGGACACCGTCGACGTGGTCGGCATCGCGACCGACTACTGCGTCAAGGCCACGGCTGCCGACGCGGTCGCGGCGGGCTTCATCACACGGGTGCTGCTGCAGTTCACCGCCGGCGTGTCGCCCACGACGACCGAGGCGGCCGTCGAGTCCCTGCGCGCCGCCGGCGTGGCCATCGCCTGACCCAGCGCGTTGGCGGTGATGGGTGCCACACGGCCCGACGGCGTGGTTTGCGCGGCCCGAATAACGGGCAGATCAGCGCCGGAAGTCAAAACGGCAGGCGCCCCGCTGGGGCCGTCTCGCCCGCCAGACTGCCGCACCCATTCGAGTCGTATCGTCGTCTCGATCCATTCACGAGCGTCACCAGAAGGGTGCATCTTGACCCCCGCCACCAGTTCCAAGGACTCCGCCGCACCAGCCGTCATCCCGACCGCCCAGCCCGACACGCCCGATCGGGCCGCAGTGCAGTGGGAGATGTGGCCCGGAAAGGCCTATCCGCTTGGCGCCACCTACGACGGCTCCGGTAGCAACTTCGCCGTCTTCAGCGAGGTCGCCGAGTTCGTCGAACTATGCCTGTTCGACGCCGACGGCACCGAGACCCGGCTCAAGCTGCCCGAGGTCGACGGGTTCGTCTGGCACGGCTTCGTCCCCGACGTCGAACCGGGCCAGCGGTACGGCTACCGCGTGCACGGCCCCTACGATCCGCCGTCCGGACTGCGCTGCAATCCCAACAAGCTGCTCCTCGATCCCTACGCCAAGGCCATCGACGGCTCGTTCCACTGGGAGCAGTCGCTGTTCGGCTACGACTTCGGCGACCCCGACAGCCGCAACGACGAGGACTCCGCGGCCAGCATGCCGAAGTCCGTGGTCATCAACCCCTTCTTCGACTGGGGCACCGACCGGCCGCCGCAGCACGAGTACGCCGACTCGATCATCTACGAGGCACACGTCAAGGGCCTGACCCAGACGCACCCCGACATCCCCGAGCGCAGCCGCGGCACCTACGCCGCGATCGCGCACCCGGCGATCATCGAGCACCTGCAGAATCTGGGCATCACCGCGATCGAACTGATGCCGGTGCACCACTTCGCCAACGACTCGACCCTGATCGACAAGGGGCTGTCGAACTACTGGGGCTATAACACGATCGGCTTCTTCGCGCCCGACTCGAAGTACGGCGCCAGCGCCACTCCGGGCGGCCAGGTGCAGGAGTTCAAGGCGATGGTGCGGGCGCTGCACGAGGCCAACATCGAGGTGATCCTCGACGTGGTCTACAACCACACCGCCGAGGGCAACCACATGGGCCCGACGCTATCGATGCGCGGCATCGACAACGCGGCGTACTACCGGCTGGTCGACGACGACAAGCGGTACTACATGGACTACACCGGCACCGGCAACAGCCTCAACGCCGGCAGTCCGCACGCGCTGCAGCTGATCATGGACTCGCTGCGCTACTGGGTGACCGAGATGCACGTCGACGGCTTCCGCTTCGACCTGGCGTCCACCCTGGCGCGCGAGTTCTACGACGTCGACCGGCTCTCGACGTTCTTCGAACTCGTGCAGCAGGATCCGACCGTCAGCCAGGTGAAGCTCATCGCCGAACCATGGGACGTCGGCCCCGGCGGCTACCAGGTGGGCAACTTCCCGCCGCAGTGGACGGAGTGGAACGGCAAGTACCGCGACACCGTCCGCGACTTCTGGCGGGGCGAGGACGCCAGCCTCGGCGAGTTCGCGTCCCGGCTCACCGGGTCGGCCGACCTCTACGAGCACACCGCGCGCCGGCCGGTGGCGTCGATCAACTTCGTCACCGCCCACGACGGCTTCACGTTGCGAGACCTGGTGTCCTACAACGAGAAGCACAACGAGGCCAACGGCGAGGACAACAACGACGGCGAGAGCAACAACCAGTCCTGGAACTGTGGTGTCGAGGGCCCGACCGACGATCCGGAGATCCTCGCGCTGCGCGCCCAGCAGGTGCGCAACTTCATCACCACCAACATCCTGTCCCAGGGCGTGCCGATGATCTGCCACGGCGACGAGCTCGGGCGCACCCAGGGCGGCAACAACAACGGCTACTGCCAGGACAACGAGATCACCTGGATCAACTGGGCCACCGCCGACACCAGCCTGATCGAGTTCACGCAGTCGGTCGCCGCCCTGCGCGCCGCCCACCCGATCTTCCGGCGGCGCCGGTTCTTCGACGGGCGACCGGTGCGGATCCGCGGCTCCGAACGGCTGCCCGACATCTCCTGGTTCCGGCCCGACGGGTCGGAGATGAGCGACGAGGACTGGGACTCGGGCTTCGGTAAGTCGATCACCGTCTACCTCAACGGCCAGGGCATCCCCGACCTCGACCAGCGCGGCCAGCGGGTGACCGACGACTCGTTCGTGATGTGCTTCAACGCCCACCACGAACCGATCGACTTCACGCTTCCGCCAGCCGAATTCGGCGCGGCGTGGCAGCCGGCGGTCTACACCGTCGAGGGCGCGGTGATGGAGGGTTCGCGGCCGGTGCCCGCGGGCAAGTCGGTCACCGTCGAGGCGCGCGCGGTGATGGTGCTGCAGGCGGTCGACGCCCCGGCCTGAGTCGGGTCCTACTCGACGCCGCCGTCAATCGACGATGTCGAAGAAGGACTCGCCGTCCTCGGGCGTGCCGTCGATCTGGCCGTGCTCGACCCCGTGCTGATCGGGGTCGAGCCGGTCGAGTTCGTCGTTGCCGGCCACGCGGAGGCCACCACCGGACTCCGAGTCGTGGGCTTCGGTTGGATCAACGGTGTCGTCGTCGTCCATCGTCACCGCCATTGACGTCTCCGACGTCGGGTTCCTCGTCGGACAGCCGCTCGTCGAGGGTCTCGTCGTCCTTGGCTTCGATCCAGCGCTCGGGCGGATCGGCGACCTCGTCACCGTCGTCATTGCGGATCTCATCGGAGTCGAGCGACTCCGACGGTGAGAGCGGGAAGTCGTCGAAGTCGGAAGAGGACATCAGCTCATCTTGCCCGATGCCGGTGCTCGGCGGGTGCAATTAGCTCTGTAACAGAGGTAACGTGGACGGGGTGTCCACCATGGACCTGACCACCGACCTCACCTCCGAGCTGCTGGCGACCGCCGGCCGCTTCCGTCGCCAGGTCCGGCGATCCGGCGGCGGGCCGCGCATCGGGGCCCAACTCCCCGAATCGCAGGCCGAGCTGGTGCGGCTGGTCGGCCGCCAACCGGGTATCTCCGTGCGGCATGCCGCCGCCGAGCTCGGACTGGCGCCCAACACCGCGTCCACGCTGGTGTCGCGGTTGTGCACCGACGGACTACTGGTGCGCACCATCGACTCCGCCGACCGACGCGTCGGCCGACTGCACCTCACCGAGCCCGCCCAACGCATCGCCGACGAGTCGCGGGCGGTCCGGCGGGCCGCCCTTGGCGCGGCGCTCGCCCGCCTCGACGCCGATCAGCGCGAGCGACTCCGCGACGGCCTCGCCGTGCTGGCCGAGGTGACCCGAATGCTCCACGAGGAGGACGCATGACCCACATGCCGGTGCCGGCGATCAGCTGCCGCAACCTGACTCACCGCTACGGCGACTTCACCGCCGTCGACGACCTCGACCTCGAGGTGCACGCCGGCGAGACGATGGGTTTGCTCGGCCCGAACGGCGCGGGCAAGACGACGGTGGTCCGGGTGCTGACGACGCTGACCCCCGTCCAGCAGGGTGAGGTACACGTCTTCGGCCTCGACGCCCGCCGCGACACCATGGACATCCGTCACAATCTGGGATATGTGCCGCAACAACTCTCGATCGAGTCCGCGCTCACCGGCCGACAGAACGTCGACCTGTTCGCCCGGCTCTACGACGTGCCGCGCCGACAGCGCCGGCAGCGTGTCGACGAGGCCCTGTCGGCGATGCAGTTGCTCGACGTCGCCGAGAACGTCGCGGGCACGTACTCCGGCGGCATGGTCCGTCGACTGGAACTCGCGCAGGCGCTGGTGAACCGGCCGTCGCTGCTGATCCTCGACGAGCCGACGGTAGGGCTGGATCCCATTGCGCGCGACGGCGTTTGGTCGCAGGTGGCCGACATGCAGGAGGAGTACGGCATGACGGTGCTGCTGACGACGCACTACATGGAGGAGGCCGACGCCCTGTGCGACCGCGTCGCACTGATGCACCACGGGGTGCTGCAGGCCGTCGGGTCACCGAGCGATCTGAAGGCGGCCCTCAGCTCGGACGGCTCGCCGGATGCGACGCTCGAGGACGTGTTCCGCCACTACGCCGGCTCCGACCTGACCGAGGATGCCGCCAAGCGTGGCCTCAACGAAATCCGTTCCAGCAGAAGGGCGGCGCGCCGTGTCAGTTGAGGTAGTGACCGTCGAGCTGATCCGCGCGCCGCGCGGCGTGCGCCGGGTCGGTGGCCTGCTGCGCCGGATGGGCGCCTTCGCGTTGGTGGAGTTGCAGAAGCTCAGCCACGACCGCAGCGAACTGATCACCCGCATGGTGCAACCCGCGCTGTGGCTGCTGATCTTCGGGCAGACCTTCTCGCGGCTGCACGTGATCGACACCGGCGGCGTGCCCTATCTGGCGTTCCTGGCACCCGGCATCATCGCCCAGTCGGCGCTGTTCATCTCGATCTTCTACGGCATCCAGATCGTCTGGGACCGCGACGCGGGCATCCTCGCCAAGCTGATGGTCACGCCCTCTCCCGCGTCGGCCCTCATCACCGGCAAGGCGTTTGCGGCGGGGGTGCGGTCGGTCGCGCAGGTCGTCGGTGTCATGGTGATCGCCTACCTGATGGGCATCCACCTGACCGCCAACCCGCTGCGGATCCTGGCGGCGATGGCGGTGGTGGTGCTCGGCTCGGCGTTCTTCGCATGCCTGTCGATGACGCTGGCGGGGCTGGTCCGCAACCGCGACCGGCTGATGGGCATCGGCCAGGCCATCACCATGCCGCTGTTCTTCGCGTCGAATGCCCTGTATCCGGTCGAGGTCATGCCGCCCTGGCTGCGCTGGCTCTCGGCGGTGAACCCCCTGAGCTACGAGGTCAACGCGCTGCGGGCGCTGCTCCTTGGCACGCCGGGCAACACCGTCGTCGACGTTGGCGTGCTGGTGGTCGCGGCGACGCTGGGAGTCGTCAGCGCGTCGACGCTGCTTCGGCGCCTGGTCCGGTAGTGAGCGGCACCTTCGGGGCGGAGAGGTCGTAGGCCGTCACCCCGCCGATGGTCGTCGAGTGGAAGTGACCGCGCACCCACCGCAGGATGTCGGCGTGCGCCCGCGGTGCGACGTCGGAGCCCTTGTCCACCTCGTCGGCGGGACCGGCGCCGCGCGACGATCCGCGGGGCGCCAGGTAGTACGCAACCTGGTGACGAACGACGTCGTCCTGGAACTGACGCAGCGTCGGTGTCGGGTCGGTGCCGGAGAACCCGCCGATCGCCATGATCGACGTACCGGTGGCCAGTTCCAGGCCGGCGGCCGACGTCGACCGTTCGATGGCGGCCGACCATGGGGTGTGCGTCGCCTGGAGCAACGCGTACAGGCGCGGGTTTCCCACCGTCCGGGAGCCCGCGTAGCCGCGGCCGGGCGGCCCGACCGCAGGCCCGATGCCCCGATGTGAGCTGGTGATAGTGGCAACGGCATACGCCGCGGGACCGCCGAGGGCTCCAATGAGGGTCACGCACAACAGGATTGGGGCGAGGTGACGACGCGCGCCCCGGGCACTCGCGGGCCATGCCCAAAGCGACGCCGCGGAGCCAAGCACCGACGCGGCCAGCACCGACCAGCGCAGGGCGGTCGAGGACAGCGCGCTGCCGTCGAGCAGCCACCACCCGCACGTGCCGGCCGCCAACAGGGTGGCCGCCAGGGCGCCGCGGCACCAGAGGGCGTCGCGGCGGAACCACGCCTGCTGCACGCCGATGGCGAAGACCGCCGCGACCGGCGGCGCGATGGACAGGCTGTAGTACGGGTGGATCGTGCCGTTCATGAAGCTCAACACCAGTCCGTCGACCACCAGCCAGCCACCGAACAGCAGCGCGCCCGCACGCACCAGATCCGTTCGCGGGGCGGCGCCGCGCACCACCACCGTCAGCACCGTCGCCAGCAGGGCCGCGGGCAGCAACCAACCGATCTCGTAACCGAATTCGCCGGTGAGCAGCCGAGCCGGCCCGCGCGACTGGGCGCCGAAGCCACCGAGGTCGCCGAGCCCGGCGGCCGCGATGCCGAGGACCGAGTGGTCGTGGCCCAGCACCCGCGCCAAACCGTTGTACCCGAACACCAGGTTCAGGAAGGTGTTGTCCGTCGACCCGGCGAGGTAGGGCCGCGACGACGCCGGCCACAGCATGGTCAGCACCACGTACCACCCCGCAGCCAGCACGAACGCAGCGGCGGCGCCTGCGAGATGGAGCACGCGCACGCGCAGCCGGACCGGCGCGGCGACCAGGTAGGCCGCGACGATCGCAGGCATCACCATGGCGCCCTCGAGCATCTTGGCCAGGAAGGCCAGCCCCAATGCCACTCCCGCGGCGGCCAGCCACCGGGCCGCGCCCTGCTGCAGGGCGCGAACGGTGCAGTAGGCCGCGGCCGTCATCAGGAGGACCATCGCGGCGTCGGGGTCGTTGATGCGGAACATCAACACCGCGACCGGCGTCAGCGCGAGCGCCGCCCCCGCGAGCAGGCCGGCGCCAGGTCCGCTGATCCGCCGGACCGCGCCGTACAGCAGGGCGACCGCGGCGACGGCCATCAGCGCCTGGGGCACCAGCATGCTGGCGCTGCCGAACCCGAACAGGTGCGCCGAGAGACCCATCACCCAGAGCGACAGCGGCGGCTTGTCGACGGTGATGAAGCCGTTGGCGTCGAGCGACCCGAAGAGCAGCGCCTTCCAGCTGCGGGAGCCGGCTTGGACCGCCGCCGCGTAGAACTGGTTGGCCATGCCGTCGATCGTGATGTTCCAGAGGTAGAGGACCGCAGTAGCGCCCAGCAGCATGGCCAGCCGCACCCGCTCCGGAGTGACGAGCCGGGCCCGAGGCGACGGCGGCCCATCGACGAGCACGTCGGCGGGCGCCAGCAGCGTCCCCAGCCCGTCCGTCACACCGATCAGTGATGCACCCCGACGTTCGGATCACCTGTGAACCAACAGTGAGAAAGCTGCGAGTGGGGTGCGAACCGACGCGGTAACGCGAAACGGGGTTGCTGGGGTTGCTCAGGACAACGTGCATCCGGCTTCCACTGGTTGCCCTAGCGCCTACCGCTCGGACTGGACGCCCAAGCCGGCGCAGGCGGCCGTCCAGGCGCTCGCCTAGCTGGCCGAGTCCACCAGCCGAGCTATCGACGCCATCGGGATCGGCAGCCAGCTCGGGCGGTACCTGGCCTCGTACCCCGCCTCGTAGACGGCCTTGTCGAGTTCGTAGGCGGCCAGCGTTCCGCCGGAGTCCCTCGGGTCGGTGCCCGCGGCGGCGGCATAGCCATCGCAGAACGACGCGCAGTTGCGGTTCACCCACGCGGTGGCCAGGTCGGCCAGCTGGTCGTCCTGCTCGGAGCCGTCGACCAGCCGCTGGAAGGCCGCGTACTCGTAGGACCGCAGCACGCCCGCGACGTCGCGCAGCGCCGAGTCCGGCCTGCGGCGCTCCTCGAGGGGTTGGCCCGGCTCGCCCTCGAAGTCGATCACCAGCCACCGTTCGGGCGTCCGCAGAACCTGCCCCAGGTGCAGATCTCCGTGCACGCGCTGAACGGTCAGCGAGTGCCCGGCCAGGTCGCGGTACCGCTGCGCGATTGGCTCGCGGTACTTCTCCACCTCCGGCACCATGGCCGCGACGGCGTCCAGCCGCTGGAGCAGGGCGTCGACGGGGAACGGTTCGTCCGTGGTCCCGAGCGCGGTGGCCAGCGTCGCGTGCACCGACGCCACGGCCTCGCCCAGCCGGCGGGACTCCGTCGTGAAGTCGCCCGACGCCTCGCCGGTGGACAGGTCCCGGGTGCTGGCGGTGGCCATGTCCCAGCCCTCCGTCGAGTTCGCGGCGAACTCGGTGACCATGGCCAGTGAGTAGGGCTGGCCGTCGAGGTGTGTCTCGACCGACCCCAGCAGCCGGGCGACGTGCGGGTTGCCGGCGCGCGCCAGTTCGCGATTGAGTTCGATGTCGGGGTTGATGCCGGGGGTGACGCGACGGAACACCTTGAACATCGCGGAGTTGCCGAACACCACGCTGGTGTTGCTCTGCTCGGCGCCGATCACCCGGCCGCTTGCGTGTAGCGGCAACTGTGCTCCCGGCTCCCGGACGAACTGCAGCGGCCCCACGGTGGCGGATTCGTCGATCAGCGACAGCAGGAACTGGGCCACGGCCGGGTCGTACAGCGCGTCATAGCCGGTATGCACCCCCGACGTCCCGATCGTGGCGGCCTCGGTGGCCGACGGTTCGCCGTCCCACCGCACCAGTTGCTGGTAACGATGCGACGTGCCGTCGGAGAACGAGACGTCGAGCAGCACGAGGTCGAGGTCGCCGCGCAGCGGGACCGCCTCGCCGATCCGGACGTCGGTGAGTTCGCGGCCGCGGCCGGCGTACCACCGTTGCGTCGGCAGCCACTGGTCGAAGGGGAGATTCGTCGCCTGGGTCATCAGGAGTTGAAGCTACCCACGGCCGGCGACTTCGAATCAGGCGCCGGGTGTCGCCCGGGTGTCACGGAAGGAAGCGCGCGGCGTCCGACCGGAGATGGCGCCCGGAACCGGCCTGCCGGTACCCGATCACCCCGCCGCCGTTTCAGCAAATTAACGTCTGACCTGATCAAATAGTCTTCACGACTGTCGCACACGAGGCAGGTGTGACGGCCGCGGTTGAGTCGTCGGCCCGGCGCGCCTTGGCGGGCCGAGCCGGCGGCCACAGCGGCGGTAAGGTGCGGGCGTGGCATCCACCGACGCACCGCGCTCGTTGCGCGACCACGGCGACCCCGGGGACGCCCCGTCGATTCCGCCTCCCCTGACGCCGCCGGTGAGCGCGTCGCGGCCGTCGGCCGCCGAGGAGGCGCGCACCATCGCGGCGTCGACCAACACCGGCACGTTGGCGACGCTGACCGCCTCGGGTGACCCGTGGGCGTCGTTCGTCACCTACGGACTACTCGGCGGCGCGCCCGTGCTGTGCGTCTCCAACCTCGCCGAGCACGGCCGCAACCTGACCGGCGACCCCAGGGCCAGCATCGCGATCGTCGCGGCCGCCACCGACAGCGATCCACTCGCCAACTCCCGGATCACGCTGGCCGGTGCGGTGTCCAGGCCGGTCGGCGACGAACTGGCCGCGGCTCGCCAGGCACACCTCGACGCCGTTCCCGCCGCGAAGTACTACGTCGACTACAGCGACTTCACCCTCTGGGTGCTGCGCGTCGAGCGGGTCCGCTGGGTCGGCGGCTACGGCCGGATGGACTCCGCCACCGGTCCCGACTACGCGGCCGCTCAGCCCGACCCGGTCCAGGCAATCGCCACGGGAGCCATCGAGCACCTCAACGCCGACCACGCCGAGGCGCTGGTGGCGATGGCGCAGACCCTGGGCGGCTACCCCGACGCGGTCGCCGCGACGTGTACGGGAGTCGACCGCTACGGCCTCGACCTGAAGGTGACGACCGACCGCGGCGTGGCCTACCCCCGCATCGGTTACGCCCAGCCGCTCGACTCGCCGGACCAGTTGCGGGCGGCCACCGTGGAACTGACGCGCCGGGCGCGCTCGGCCTGACCTGCTGCCCTACCATCGAGCCGTGCCCGACCGCCCCGAGACCTGGCAAGCCGCGTTCGACCTCATCCGCACCCGTGGCTACGAACGCCGCGACGAGCCGTTCAAGCTGGCCAGCGGTCAGCTGAGCCACGACTACATCGACGGCAAGTACGCCATCGACACCGGCGAGCGACTGACGGTCGTCAGCCGCGCCGTCGCCGACCTGGCCACTCAGACCGGCATCGAGTTCGACGCCGTGGGCGGCCTCACCATGGGCGCCGATCCGCTCGCGCACGGCATTGCGATGGTGACCGGCAAGGCCTGGTTCTCCGTGCGCAAGGAGCAGAAGCAGCGCGGCCGCGAGCAGTGGATCGAGGGCACCCGCATCCTGCCCGGCACTCGCGTGCTGCTGGTCGACGACGTCATCAGCACCGGTGGCTCCACCGAGATCGCGTTCGACCGCGTCGTCGCTGCGGGCGCCGTCGTCAGCGGTGTGATCCCGATGGTGGACCGTGGCGACGTGGCCACCGGGCGGTTCGCCCGCCGCGGCGTGCCGTTCGCGGCGCTGGTCACCTATCGCGACCTCGGCATCGAGCCGGTCAAGGACGTCTGAGTTCGTCGTCGCCGACTGTGGGGGTCGCGTACGCCGAACGTCCGAATCGCGTGCCCGACACCCACACTCGAGGGCGGCTAGCTTGCCGGCACCACCAGCACGTCGGTGGGCTGAACGCCCACGGCGACGCGCTCACCCGGCGTGAAGGTGCTGGCCTGTGAACTGCTCAGCTGCGCATGCACCACCGCGCCGTCCGGCAGCTCGACGTACACCCGCGAGATGGGCCCGAGGAAGGCCACCGACCGCACGGTCGCACCACCGGCATCGTCGGCGGTGACGGTCACCGACTCCGGCCGGACCAGCGCCGTACCGGCCCCCGAGGTGATCGACCCCGCCAGCGTGGGGAGTTCGGTACCGAGGACGCTGGCCCGACCGGCCGAAACCCGAGCCGGCACTTGGTTGTTCAGCCCGACGAACTCGGCGACGAAGGGTGTCGCGGGGTTGGCGTACACCTCGGCGGGCGGGGCGAGCTGTTCGAGGCGGCCCTTGTTCATCACGCCCACCCGGTCGGCCACCGCGAGGGCCTCCTCCTGGTCGTGAGTGACGAACAACGTCGTCGTCCCGACCTCGAGCTGGACGCGGCGGATCTCGTCGCGCAGCTGCGTGCGCACCTTCGCGTCGAGCGCGGAGAGCGGTTCGTCGAGCAGCAGCACCCGCGGTCGGATCGCCAGGGCGCGCGCCAACGCCACCCGCTGCTGCTGACCGCCCGACATCTCCGAGGCATACTTGTGCGCATGCTCGGACAGGCCGACGAGGTCGAGCATTTCCTTTGCGCGCGTTGCCCTTTCGCCCTTCGCACTGCGGCGCATCTTCAGCCCGAACTCGACGTTCTCCGACGCGGTCAGGTGCGGAAACAGGCTGTAGGCCTGAAACACCATGCCCATGTCGCGCTTGTTGGCGGGCACCGTCGTCAGATCGCGTCCGTCGACGGTCACCGTTCCGGAGGTGGCCTGGTCGAGTCCGGCGAGGATGCGCAGCGCGGTCGTCTTGCCGCAGCCCGATGGCCCGAGCAGCGCGACGAACTCGCCCGGCTCCATCCGCAGGTTCAGTCCGTCGAGCGCCTTGACCGTGCCGTAGATCCGGGTCAGGTCGGTCAGTTCAACACTGACCCCCGTGGTCGTGTGGGCGCCGTCCCCGCCGCTCTTCGCGCTCATGCGTGACGCCTCCGTCGGGTGACCAGTGAAAGTGCCAAGCAGCAGAACGAAACCGAACAGCAGCGTCGCCAATGACGCCGCGACGGAGGTCGGCCCGTCGGTCTTGCCGAGCGCGACGATCTGGATGGGTAGCGTCTGATACCCCGACAGGGAGGCGATGGTGTACTCCCCCAGGACGACCGCCACCGAGATGAACGCCGCCGACAGCACACCCGACCAGATGTTGGGCACGACGACGCGGGCGATGGTGGTGACCCAGCCGGCCCCCAGCGATCGCGCCGCCTCCGAGAGCGTCGCCAGATCGATCGCCGACAGCGCCGCGTCGATGGAGCGGTAGGAGAACGGCAACACCACGACGACGTAGACGAACGTCAGCGTCAGCGCCGACTCGCCCAAGAAGTACGTCACCCACAGGTAGACGTTCTTGAGGCCGACGAC
This sequence comes from uncultured Actinomycetota bacterium, assembly GCA_963846985.1. Lineage (GTDB taxonomy): Bacteria > Actinomycetota > Actinomycetes > Mycobacteriales > Mycobacteriaceae > Mycobacterium. The sequence goes on along the minus strand of CAWJYC010000006.1, from coordinate 100,474 downwards.
GACCACCAGGGCGGGGATGGTCAAGGGCAATAGGCAGCAGAATTCCATTACTCGACCCATCCACGGCGTCCGCAGCCGCACCCAGATCATGGTGGGCACCAACAGAATCAGCATGGCCACGACCGTGAGCACCGCGAGCAGCAGCGACGTGATGATCGACTGGTACAGCGCATCGTCGGTCACCAGGTTGGCCCAGGCGTGCAGCGTGCGACCGCCCTTGAGCAGGTTGCGCGTCGAGAAGTCGGCCATGGCGTAGAGGGGGAAGAGGAAGAAGAATCCGAACGCCACCCACAGCGCTCCGCGGACGGCGCGGGTCATCGCAGCCACCGGGAGGTTCGCCGGACCAGCAGGCTGTAGGCGCCCATCACCAGCGCGACGACGACGATCATCTCCACCGCGAGGGCGTACGCGAAGCCGGACTGACCCAGCACCACCTCGCTCGTCAGGGCGGCGCGGATCAGCAGCGGCACGATCGGGCTGCCCTGGCTGACCAGGGCGGCGGCGGTCGCATAGGCGGCAAATGCGTTGGCGAACAGCAGCAGTACCGCCCCGAGGAAGGCCGGCGTCAGCAGCGGGATGGCGACCTGGCGCCAGTACTGCCACGTCGACGCACCGAGGCTGACGGCGGCCTCGCGCCACTGGTCGCGCAGGCCCTCCAGGGCGGGGAGGAACACGATCACCATCAGCGGGATCTGAAAGTAGGTGTACACCAACACCAAGCCGGGCAGGCCGTACAACCACCCCGAACCCGCCAGGTTCCACCCCAGGTACTGCTGCACCCACAGCGTGAGGACGCCGTTCAGGCCCACGGTCGCCAGGAACGCGAAAGCCAATGCCACGCCACCGAATTGAGCAAGTACGCTGCACAGCGACACGACGCCACGCCGGATCATCGACGACGCGGGCCGCGACACGATCAACCACGCCAGCACCGCGCCGAGGATCGCACCGAGCAGCGCGGTGCTCGCCGAGAGGAACACGCTGCGACCGAGCGCGCTCAGCGCGGTCCCGGAGAACAGCGCGCTCAGCCGGGCGAGGGTGAACCGACCGTCCTCCACCACCGCGCTGGCGACGACGGTCACCGTCGGCACGATGAGGAAGATCCCGACCACGGCGAAGAACGGCAGCAGCGGTAGGGACTGACGAAGTCGCTGCACGAGCATGGGCTGGGCGATCAGCCGATCGCCTTGGCCCAGTTGGCCTCCAGATACTTCTTGGCGGCGTCGTTCTGCTGCTGCGAGACGTAGGTCGCCTGGCCGTCGACGGGCGGCAGCTGGCGGTAGGCGGTCAGGTCGATGGTGCCCGCGGTGACCATGCTGTCGGCCCGCACCGGTCGGGCGCTGCCCTGCAGGAACAGGTTTTGGCCGTCGTCGCTGTAGAGGAACTCCTGCCACAGCCGGGCGGCGGCGGGATGCGGGGCGGCCTTGTTGATGGCCTGGTAGTAGTAGCCCGCCAGCGCGGCGTTCGGCGGGATCACCACCTTCCAGGACGGCAGCTTCTTGGTCTCGGCGACGTTGAGGTAGTCCCAGTCGATGACCACCGGCGTCTGACCCGACTCCACCGTGGCCGGGGTGGGGTCGACTGGCAGGAAGTTGCCCGCCTGCTTGAGCTTGCCGAAGAACGTGACACCCGGCGCGATGTCGTCTGGCGAACCGCCTTGGGTGAGCGCGACCATCATCACCCCGGAGAACGCCGCACCCGCCTGCGTCGGATCACCGTTGAGCGCCACCTTGCCCCTGAAGTCCGGGCCCAGCAGGTCGTTGGCGCCCTTGATCTCCGGCACCTTCGCCGAGTCGTAACCGATCGACATGTAGCCGCCGTAGTCGTTGACCCAGGCGCCGTTGGGGTCCTTCATCGAATCGGAGATCTCGCCGAACTTCTCGACCTTGTACGGCGCGAACATCGCCGTGTTGGCCAGCGCCACCGACTGGCCGAGGTCGAAGACGTCGGGTGCGGTGGACTTGCCCTTCTGCTGGGTCGCGGCGTTGATCTCGTCCTGGCTGGCCGCGTCGGGCTGCGCCGAGTTGACCTTGATGCCGTACTTGTCGCCGAACGCCTTGATGATGGCGCCGTAGTTGGCCCAGTCCGGCGGCAGCGCGATGACGTTGAGCTCGCCCTCCTTCTTCGCGGCGTCGATGAGCCCCGACATCTTGTCCCCACCGAAGTCACTGGCCGACGTCGCCTCACTGGCGTTGACGCCGGACGAGGTCTTCTCGCCCTGGTTCTTGGACTCCGGCGGCGCGCAGGCGGTGAGGCCGCCCGCGACGACGAGGACCAAGGCACTGGCGGTGAGCCGCAACATCTTCATTGGCGAACCTTCTTATGGACGGAATGCGGGACGGTGGCGCTGGGGTGATCAGGCCGGGTCGCGACGGTGAACCAACCGGTGTCCCCGGGGACCTTACCGGTGGGCCACACGCTCGGCAGGTGTTCTCGGCCGACGTACCCGGTTGGTCCCACGGTGGTCCACGCGGCGGGCGATTTCGCCACTGGTGCGGCGTTTGCGCTGGTCGACCCCTACCATCGAAGGGTGGCTGACGGCGAGGCCCCGGGGGAAGCGAGGCTGGACGATCCGGTCGACGGTCCTGACGACCCGGTCGACACGGATCGGTTGGCGGTTGACCAGCGCACGCCCGTCGACACCGCGGCGGACGACGCCCAGTTCGGCTACCTGCTCGACGCCGATCATCACGATTCGACGGCCGGGCTGACGGAGGCCGACGAGCCGGCCGTCGGATTCGCCGACGATCCGCACCCTCAGCCGGAGTGGATCGAGCCTCCACCGCCCACCGAGGCCGAGGAGCAGACCTTCGACGCCTTCGACGCGCGCACGTGGAACTTCACCCCCGCCCCGACGCCGTGGTACCGGGCGGGCCCCACGGCCGCGGTCGTCGCCGCCGTGTCGATTGCGGCCATCGCGCTCGTCGTCTCGGTGGTGCTCCTCGCCTTTCGCGGCTCCGCCGGCCAGCAGAGCGTCCCCGGCGGCGAGTCGTCGACCGCGGCTACGACGTCGACGGCGCCGTCGACCACCAGTGACGAGCCTCCACCGCCACCGCCGCCGCCACCTCCCCCGCCACCACCACCGTCGGCCTCGTCGGAGATCTCGCGGGCACCGGTCATCGTCCGCCAACAGCCGACCCCGACCAGGAAGCCAGAGATCAACGTCACCCGGTTGCCGCTGAGCGTGAGTCCCCAAAAGCCGTCCCGTTGACCGACTTCGACGCGACCCACTCGTTCGCGACCGCGCCGGTGGCGGTGCTCGCCACCGTGGGCGCCAACGGTGCGCCGCACTTGGTGCCCATCGTGTTCGCGCTCGGCGAGGTCGACGGCACGGCCACCGTGCACACCGCCATCGACGGCAAGCCGAAGTCGACGCAACGCCTGCGACGCCTGGCGAACATCGCGGCCAATCCGAGGGTCAGCGTGCTGGTGAACCACTACGACGCCGACTGGACCCAGCTGTGGTGGGTCCGGGCGGACGGCATCGCGACCGTGCACGACGCCGGCGACCGGCTCACGGTCGGTCGGGCGGCACTGCGGCGGGAGTACCCGCAATACCAACGCGTCGCCCTGGACGGGCCCATGATCGAGGTGGCGGTGACGCGGTGGTCGTCGTGGCACGCGTGACGTCCATCGGAGCACCGGCCGTTCGCCAGAATCGGCGATCCACTAAACGAAGCATTAGCTGCCGGACGCTCCGCCCAGACGCGGTGTCGTCGGCGGGTTGCTACGGTTCCTAGATGAGAGCGCCGTTCGCTTCGCCGGCCCTTGGCTCTCCTCCGCACGATCACTACTACTGGTTGACCGCGTTCCTTGCGTCCCGGGGTGCCCAGACCACCATTTGCCGCGCGATCGCCGCCAGTGTCTTCGCACTCGGCGCGGTGCCGATGCTGTTGGTTCCCGACCTTCGTCCAGCCGCCCGGCTGCTGGCGGTGGCGGTCACCGTGTGCTGCCTGGCGATGGCGGGGCTGTGGTCGCGGCATTGCTGGCCCAGCAGGCGCCAGTCGCAGTCGTGCGTCGTCGTCGGCACGGTGTGCATCGGCGTCATCTGCCTGCTGCCCCCCGACCCGGCCGTCGGACTCGTCGGCTGCACGGTCTTCGCTCTACTCGCCGGCTACGGCGCGCTCTTCCACTCCCTGAGACTCCTCGCGTTCACGTGGCTGGTGGCGGCCGGCACGCTGGCGGTGCTCGCCTGGCGCCTGGCCGACGCCGACGTCGCGGTCGTCGCATCGGCCGTCGTCGCCACGACGGTGCTCAACCTCTTCGTCGCGTTCGCGAGTCGCTTGGTGATCCGGCTCGCCGACATCCGGGAGTATCACGAAGACATCGAGCCCCTCACCGGGCTGCTCACCGGCGAGGCGTTCATCGCCCACGCCGCCACCCTGATCGGCGCCAGGAACCGGGGCGACGACCAACACCTCGTCATCGTCGACGTGAGGATCGACGAGCTGGCTCGTCGCGCCGAGGGAGCGGCCGGTGTCAACCGGGCCCGCATCGCACTCGCCGGTCAGCTACGGGACACCCTCCGGCGCGACGCCGTCATCGCGCACGTCGGGGACCGCGAGTTCCTGATCGCCGACGTCTTCACCGCGCCGGATCCGACTCCACTGCTCGACCGGATTCGTGGCACGGTCGCCGCTCCCCCGGCCCGCCGGACGGCCAGCATCGGCGTGGCGAGCTCGCCGCTCAGTCCACTGGCCCAGCACCCGTCGCCGGAGGTCCTCGAGGAGCTGCTCGGCGTCGCCCGGTTGGCCGCCGCCGACGTGGAAGCGCACGGGGGCAACGACATTCGCGTGACGGCCAACCCGGCGCTGAGCGTTCTCGGTAGCGATGACGCGTCGGGCGACCACTGATGCCACACGACGTGCGGGCCCGGAGATGGGACACCGCGCTGACCGGTCGGGCGCTGCAGCCCTCGTTCCAGCGGATCGTCGATCTGCACGACGGCTCGACGGTGGGGTTCGAGGCGCTGGCCCGCTGGCCGTCGCTGGTCGACGTGCAACCGCTCGAGGTGTTCGCCACGGCGACCGCCCTCGGTGAGGTCGACTCGCTCGACCGGTCGTGCATCGACGCCGCGATCACCGGCGCGTTGGCCGGCGGCCTGGCCCGTGGCGCCATGCTGGCGATCAACTGCGAGCCGGGCAGTCGTCACGTCAGCCCGTCCGATGACGAGGTGCTGGCCCGCGGTCAAGAGGAGTTGAACGTCGTCTTCGAGTTGACCGAGCGGAGCCTGCTCGCCCATCCGCATGCGCTGCTGGCCAAGGTCGCCGCCCTGCGGTCCGACGGCTTCACGATCGCCCTCGACGACGTCGGCAGCCATCCGGACTCGCTGGCCCTGCTCGACATCGTCGACCCCGACGTGATCAAGCTCGACCTACGACTGGTGCAGAGCCAGCCCGATCGCGACCAGGCCCGCACGCTGGCCGCGGTGCTGGCACACCAGGAACGCACCGGAGCGGTCATCCTCGCCGAGGGCATCGAGACCGACGAGCACCTCGAGCAGGCATTGGCGCTCGGCGCGACCCTCGGCCAGGGGTACCGATTCGGACGCCCGGGCCCGCTCGAGGACCCGGCCACCGTCGGCTGGCGACGGGTCAGCCGACCACCGCACCGCGGGCCGTCGCCGGCGTCGCCGTTTTGCCACCTGGTCGAGCGGGAACGGGTCCGCACGGCGCGCAAGGCGACGCTGATGGCGTTCTCCCGGCACATCGAGACCCAAGCCGCCCACTCCGCCGATCCGTCGATGGTGCTCAGCGCCATGCAGAGCGCGCAGCACGTCACGAAGTCCACCCGACAGCGGTACTGCGAGCTGGCCCGCACGTCACCGCTGGTGGCGATCTTCGGTGAGGACGTCCCCGTCGACCTGGGACCGGGTGTGCGTGGCGGACCGCTACATCCCGCCGATCCGCTGTGCTCGGAGTGGATCGTGCTGGCCCTCGGGTCGCACAACGCCGCCGCGCTCATCGCCAGGGAGCGCGACGGCAGCGACGACGCCCTGCCGGAGGGCGATCGCCGCTTCGACTTCGTCATCACCTACGAGCGGGCGCTGGTGACGGCTGCAGCCCGCAACCTTCTCGACCGTCTGCTCTGACCGCCGCATACCGGCCATTCGCGGCGCGTACGCGTGCCACAATCAGCCGCTGCCACCGACCGGGAGGCACGCGAGCGGAATGGGGCACGGCATGGCTCTTCGAATCATCCAGTGGGGCACCGGCGCCGTCGGCAAGGAGGCCATGGCCGCCGTGCTGGACGCCCGCTCGGGTTTGGAACTCGTTGGCGCCAAGGTCTATTCCGACGACAAGGACGGCGTCGACGCGGGCGTCCTGATCGGTCGCGAGCCGGTCGGCGTGCTCGCCGACACCGACGTCGACCGAGTGCTCGCACTCGCGGCGGACTGCGTCGTCTACACGCCGCGGTTGACGTCCATCAGCGAGGTCTGCGCGATCCTGGCCAGCGGCAAGAACGTCGTGACGACGGCATTCCTGTTCCATCCCAGCCGGATTCGCCTCCGGGACCGCGACCGCGTGTTGGCGGCATGCCTGTCCGGTGGGACCAGCGTGCACGGCTGCGGGCTGAATCCCGGAAATCTCTCGGGCGCGTTACCGCTGGCACTGTCGGGCATGAGCCGCACCATCGCCAAGCTCACGCTTCAGGAGCGGGCCGACTGGTCGGTATACGACAGCACGGCGATCACGTTCGACAACATGCGCTTCGGCCACCCGGTCGACGAGATCAGCGTCTCCGCCAACGACTTCCTGGCCTTCAACAGCTCGATCTTCACCGAACAGGTATGGCTGCTCGCCGACGCCCTGCATGCCGGCATCGACGAGGTGACCGCGACCGTCGAGGCGGTCGCCGCCCAACACGACCATCAGATCTTCGACCACGTGCTGCGCGCGGGCACCACGGCCGGTCAGCGGTGGAACTGGGTGGGCCGGCGGCAGGGCCGGCCGCTGGTGGAGATCGAGACGCTGTGGACGGTCGGCAACGAATACCCCGGGCACTGGCCGAAACCGCAGCACGGCTGGACGCTGACCATCGAGGGCGATCCGTCGATGCGGGCGCACTTCCTGTCGCTGGCGAGCTTCGAGCGGAATGCGTCGATGCTGGAGCACGTGAACTCGGCGAACGTCGCGACGGCCATGCAGGTGGTCAACGCCATCCCCGGGTTGTGCGCCGCCGCACCGGGTTTCGCGACGACGGCGACGCTTCCGCAGGTGCACAGCCTGATCGGCTTCGGCAACCGCTAGCGCGCGACGCACCTACGCGAGCGTGCGGTGAGATCGCGATCCTTGGCAGATCCGCGATCCCACCGCACAGTCGGGTGGCGCTGATTCCTACAGCAGGCCCAGCAGCTCCAAGTCAGTGATGTACTTGACGATCACCGGGGCGGAGATGTGCGGGATGTCCTTGTCCGGCCCGATCTTCGCGTCCTGCACCGCGGCGCGGAACCGGTCGGTCGGGGCGATCGACCCGTTGATCGGATGCTCCGGGGACTGGTAGTTGTGCAGCAGCGGCAGCAGCGACGCGTTGCGCTGCTTCTCCGGCAGGCTGCGGAGCGTGGTCTCGAACCGTTGCAACCACTCGGCGTAGGAGTCCACCCGCCGGATGGCGTACCCGGCGTCGACCAGCCAGTCCACGAACTCGTCCATGCCGATGCCGTCGTCGTACGGGTTCATCACGTGGTAGGTCTCGAATGCCGAGACACTCCCCGGGTCGCTTCGCTGCCGCCCGCCGTCGTTCACGTGCACGCCCAGCGTCGAGATCGCCTCCGCGATGAACTCGACCGGCAGGCCGTCGTAGTGCGCCCGCTGCCGGCTGCCGTCGGCACCCAGCTCGTAGAACGACTGCGGTGCAACGCCTGTCGCCACCAGCGAGAGCATCATCCGGGTGAACATGTCGGGCAGATTGAGCTGCCCGTCGTAGGTGGTGTCGGCCAGGATCATGTCGCAGCGGAACACCGACGCGGGCAGGCCGTAGTGCTCGTTGGCCTCGCGCAGCAGCACCTCGCCACCCCACTTGCTGTTGCCGTACCCGTTGGCGTAGCCGTCGTCGACCGGGCGGGTGGCGCTGACTACGCGAACGTCGGCGTCCTCGGTGTTGTCGGCCGGGTTGATCCCAGCGCCGACGGCGATCGTGGACACGTAGACGAACGGCTTGATCGTCGTGGTGAGCGCGATGCGGATGAGCTCGGCGGTGCCAAGCACGTTCGGCGCGAACAGCTGGCTGTAGGGCAGCACGTGGTTGACCAGCGCGGCGGGGTCGACGATCAGGTCGACGGTGTCGGCCAGGCGCTGCCACGTCGCGTCGTCGAGGCCGAGGTTGGCCTCACCCTTGTCGCCGGCGAGAACCTCGAGGTGGTCGGCGGCCATGCTGCGGTAGTGCGCCAGCAGCGTGGGGTCACCGCTGTCGAAGGTGTCGTCCAGACGCCTGCGCGCATCCTCGTCGGACTTGGCGCGGACCAGGCAGATGACCTTGCCGTCGACCAGGTCCATCCGCTCCAACCACTCCAGGGCCAGGTAGCGGCCGAGGAATCCCGTTGCACCGGTGAGCAGTACGGTGCGCACCTCGGAGCCGGCAGGTGGCAGCGAGGAGGCGGCCGCCAGGGTGTCGGCGTCGATGAACCGGTCCAGGGTCAAGTCGGCGGCGTGCACCTCGGTGGCATCTCGACCGTGGATCGCGTCGTAGGTGGGCCGCTTGGACCCGCCGCTGCGCTCGGCCTCGATGAACGCGGCGATGGACGCCAGGTCACTGGCCGGGCTGACGATCACGCCGACCGGCACGTCGACACCGAAGATGTCGTGTAGCAGGTTGGCGAAGGTCAACGCGGACAACGAGTCTCCACCGAGATCGGTGAACTGCGCATCGGGTGCCACGTCGGCGGCGGCGGCGCCGAGCAGCGCGCTGGCGGCGCGGCTGACGGTCTCCAGCACGGGCCGGTCGGTACCGCTCTGGCGCAGCGCCCGCAGCTCGCCCTCCTGACCGGAGGCCAGGTCGGTGTACAGCTGCTCGAGTTCGGCGCCGTAGCGCTCCTTGAGCCGCGGCCACGCGAGCTTGCGGATGCCGGTCAGCAGACCGTTCTCCATGGTGAACGGCGTGGTCTCGATGACGACGTCGCGCGGGATCTCGTAGGACTGCAGACCGGCGGTGCGGGCCGCCTCCTTGAGCGACGCACTGATGGCTGGCTTGAGTTCATCTGCGCCGTAACGACTTTGGGCGTCCTCGGTGGGCACGACGACGGCCAGCAGGTAGGGCCGGGCACTGTTGCCGTAGATGTAGATCTGGCGCACCAGCGGGCTGTCGGTGAACGCCGCCTCCAACTTGGAGACGGTGACGAACTCACCTTGGGACAGCTTGAGCACGTTGTTGCGGCGATCCAGGTAGCGCACCTGGTCGGGGCCGAGGTCGGCGACGATGTCGCCGGTGCGGTAGTAGCCGTCGGCGTCGAACACCTCGGCGGTGACCTCGGGCCGCTTGTAGTAGCCGGGGAACAGCTGGTCGGACTTGACCAGCAGCTCACCGCGGGGATGCGGTCGGTCGGTGCTGAAGTAGCCGAGTTCGGGGACGTCGACCAGCTTGTAGTCGATCACCGGTGGGCGACGGATCACGCCGTCGACGAACACCGCACCCGCTTCGGTCGAGCCGTAGCCCTCCACCAGGTGCATGTCGAGGAACTCCTCGACCCACGCCTTCAGCTCCGGCGAGATGGGCGCCGAGCCGGTGATGGCGCTGACGTAGCGGCCACCGAGCAGGCTCTGGCGTAGTTCCTCCATGCTCGCGCCGCGCTCGCTCTGGCTGACGTACTCCTGGTAGAGCATGTCCCAGATGCGGGGGACGAAGTTCATCTGCGTCGGGCGCACCAGCGCGAGATCCTCGAGCAGGGTGGACAGGTCGCTGCGGGCGGCGAAGTAGACGGTGCCGCCGCTGGCGATCGTGCCGTACAGGACGCCGCGACCCATGACGTGGCTCATCGGCAGGAAGGCGAGGGAGATCGCCGGCAGCACGCCCTGGTTCTCGTCCCAGTGTGCGTTGGCGGCCGAGCGCCACATGTTGGCGACCTTGCTCTCCGGGTACATCGCACCCTTGGGCGCACCGGTGCTGCCGGAGGTATAGACGAGCAGCGACAACGGGTCGTCACCCTCGCCGACGACCGACCGGGGTGCCGGCAGTTCGCGGCCGCGGCTCGACACGTCGGCCATGGTCTCGACGACCACGGAGCTGCCCTGCAGGCGCGCCTTGGCGGCGTCGAATGCCTCGCGCTGGTCGTCGACCCGGGGCTCGTAGTCGAAGACGATCAGGCTGGCGGGCGCGTGTTCGGCGGCGGAGATGAGTTCGACGGCGTCGTCGATGAAGTCGATGCTCGATGCGACCACCGACGGCTCGGTCTCGGCGATGATCGGCTGCAGCTGGGCGTGCGGGGCGCTGGTCTGCAGGGGCACCGACACCGCACCGAGCTGGGTGGTGGCGGTGTCGACCACGGTGTAGTCGACGCTGGTGAAGCCAAGGATGGCGATCCGGTCACCGGGCTGGACCGGAGACTGGTGCAGCGCGGCGGCGAAGGCCTGCACGCGCGCCCACAGTTCGCCGTAGCTGACGGTGTCGAAGCGGGGGGCCAGGACGGCGGAGGTGCGGCCGTTCTCGGTCACGTAGTCGACGGCGCGCTGGCCCAGCGCGGCGCGGTCGGCGTAGCCCTCCATGACGGTGTGGACGACGTCGGGCAGGCGCAGTCCCGGGTCGCCGGCTGCCTCACTGACTGCTTCGTCTGGCTTTGCGGCGGCGAACTGCTCGTCGTCGGAGTACAGGTCGGCGATGCGGCGTTCTTGGCGCGCTTCGCGGCTGGTGGTCGACATGAAATCCCCTACGTGCATCAACTGGAATGTGGATCCGGCGGGCATCCTTGCCCTGCCAGATACCCACAACGTTAGCAAAACTAAAGATATGCCCCAAACCGCTGACCTGGCAGTTCCCTGTGAGGAATGCCACCGCGGGACAGTTTGTTATGGTGGCTAAGTAGTTATTTCGAGGAGAGGTACGACGATGACCCGCACCAACGACGACACCTGGGACCTGGCCACCAGCGTCGGAACGACGGCGACCATGGTGGCGGCGGCTCGCGCCATCGCGACCGATGAGGGCGTGATTGACGATCGGTTCGCCGAGCCACTGGTGCGCGCGGTCGGTGTGGACTTTCTCACTCGGTGGGCGACCGGTGAGTTGACGGCCGCGGACCTCGACGACGAGAACACCAGCTGGGGGCTGTCCCAGATGCCCGCCGCGATGGCCGCACGCACGCGATACTTCGACGAGTTCTTCGCCGACGCCGCCGCCGCGGGAATCCGGCAGGCGGTCATCCTGGCCTCCGGCCTGGACGCCCGGGCCTACCGGCTGGACTGGCCGGCGGGTATGACGGTGTTCGAGATCGACCAGCCCGCCGTCATCGATTTCAAGACGACGACGCTGGCCGGGCTGGGCGCCAGCCCGACCGCCGAGCGACGCACCGTTGCCATCGACCTGCGCGACGATTGGCCGACGGCGCTGAAGGCGGCGGGCTTCGACACCTCGCAGCCGTCGGCGTGGATCGCCGAAGGACTGTACGGCTACCTGCCGCCCGAGGCGCAGGACCGGCTGCTCGACGCCGTCACCGAACTCAGCGCGCCCGGCAGCCGGCTGGGCAGCGAGGCCGTGCCCAACGTGGCGGACATCGATCCCGACGAGGCCCGCGAGCGCATGCGCGAGGCCACGGCCAAGTGGCGCGAGCACGGCTTCGACCTCGACTTCTCCGAACTCGGCTTCGAGGGCGAGCGCCACGACGTCGGCGAGTACCTCGACGCCCGCGGCTGGACGTCGGTCGGCACGCCGATGGGTGAGCTGATGGCCCGTCACGGCTTCGACGCCATTCCCGAGGGCGACGACGCCCGGCAGACGATGAACGGCGTCACGTACTTCACCTCCACCCGCCGCTGACCGCCTCACCCCTTGGCCTCGAGCGTGCGTGTCGGTACCCGACACGCCGCTCGGGGACGGCACATCACGCACGCTCGCGCCGTCGGGGTCAGCCGGTCCGGGCGGCTTCGATCTCCAGTTCGGCGGCGTAGGCGCCCTCGCCGCGCCCCAGCGAGAAGGTCGCCGCGGTCATCGCACCCACGGCCAGCGCCAGGGCGCCCAGTTCGTACCCGTCGACGTCGAGTTCCTCGCCGAGTAGAACCGCGCCCAGACACACCGCGACGATGGGTTCCAGCACCAGCATCGCCGGGACCGACGTCTGCAGGGCGCCCGCGTGGAACGCCGACTGCTGCAGCAGCGTCGCGATGATGCCGAGTGCGACCAACGCGTAGGGCGCGGGCGTGGCCAGCAGCCCGAGCAACCCCCGATGGTTGAGCAGGTGCATGACGTACTTGGTCACCACCGCGACCGCGCCGAACAGCACGCCGACGCCGACGGCGAACCAGACCGCCCGCCGGGCGGCGACCATCCGCCGGGCAATCAGAATGCACGCGACGATGATCAGCAGGCAGCCCAGCGAGACGACGACGGTGAGCAACGGGCTGGCGGGGCGATCCGGTGGTCCGGGGTGGGCCAGCAGCACGAAGCAGGCCAGCGAGACCGTCAGCAGGGCCGCCCACAGCCACTCCCGCCGGGTGACGTGCCGGCCCGCGAGCCGGGCGCTGAGGGGTAGGGCAAACAGCAAGGCTGACACCAGGAGTGGTTGGACGACGATCAGCGAGCCCCTGATCAGCGCGAGCGCCTGGAATACGTACCCCGCGACGGCCACCGCGGTGCCGGCCCACCACAGCGGCCTTCGCAGCAGGGTGGCGAACATTCGCGTGCTCACGCTCTGGTCAGCGGGCAGATCCATGGTGGCGCGCTGCCGCACGACGATGCCGACGGCCATGCACATCGCCGAACACAACGCGAAGAGGACGACCAGTCCGTGGCCCAACAACGTCCTGGACACCCTTCGTCGGCACTGCGGAAACCCCCACTCACACCGTAGAGGTCGCGCTAGCCGGCGTCGGCTCGAGCGCGCTCCGCTGCAGGCTGCGGCGCCGGCGCGGGGTCGATGCGATCACTGACCTTGGCCACCACGTCGTCGACCCGGCTGACCGCGGCGTCGCACAGGTCGCGGACTCTCTCACCGGCGGTGTCGACGTCGTCCGCGGCGCTGAGGAGATACGCCCGGACGTTGATCCGCAGTCGTTCGGCCACCCGCTGCGCCATGCGGCGAAGGCGATCGTCGACCTCGATGGTGACGTAGGGCAGTACTCGAATGGCCATATCCCGCTCCCCAATTGGCTGACCCGGCGATCGTCGCCTTCCAGGCTATCGGACGTGGCGCAGTTCACCACGTGAGCTCGATCGCCCAACGGGTGTCGAGAAAGGCCACGTCACACGGCGGTCATCCGATCGTCGCGGGCATCGTGTCCCAGCCCCGAATCGTCGACGTCGGGCAGAAGGCGGCGCCCGCCATGTCCACGTCCCACTCGGGGAAGCGCTTGAGGATCTCCTCCAGCGCGACCCGCCCCTCGAGGCGGGCCAACGAGGAACCCAGGCAGAAGTGGGCGCCGACGCTGAAGCCGAGGTGCGGGCGCGGATCGCGGTTGAGGTTGAACTCGTCGGCGTCGGGACCGAACTGACGCTGGTCGCGGTTGGCCGCACCGATCAGCATCATCATCACCGCGCCCTCCGGCACGGTCTGCCCGTAGTACTCGACGTCGCGGGTCACGTAGCGAGCGACGTGCGGGGCGGGCGGCTCGTAGCGGACCAGTTCCTCGACGGCCCTGGGGATCAGCGACGGATCGTCGACCAGCTGGCGGCGCTGATCGGGATGCTCGGCGAGCACCTTGCCCGCCCAGCCGATCAGGCGGGTGGTGGTGTCGTTGCCGGCGCCCGCGACGACGTTGAGGTAGGTCAGCAACTCCTCGCGGCTCAGCTTGCGGGTGGTCCCGGTCTCGTCGACGAATTCGACGTTGAGCAGCTCGGTCATGATGTCGTCGGACGGGTTGTCGACCCGCCAGTCGATGTAGTCGGCGAAGATGTCGCCGGTGACCAGGCCCTCCTCGGCGGCCTTCATCGGCTTGCCCGCCTCGGTGCGCATCTGCCCGGTGACGTGGTCGCGGACCGCCTCCTGGTCGGCCGCCGGAATGCCGATCAGGGCGCTGATGGTCTTCATCGGCATCTGGGCGCCGAGGTCGGTGACGAAGTCGAACCTGCCCGAGCCGACGACGGGGTCGAGGCTCTCGGCGCAGAACGCCCGGATGCGCTCTTCGAGCAGGGCGATCTTGCGGGGCGTGAACATCCGCGCCAGCAGCTTGCGGTGGATGTCGTGGATCGGCGGATCCTCGAAGATCAGCACGCCCGGCGGGATGGGGATGTTCGCCTTGATCAACTCGATGATCGCGCCGCGCGCCGAGCTGAAGGTGCCGTGGTCGACGATCGCCTTGTTGACGTCGGCATAGCGACTCAGCGCGTAGAAGTCGTGCTCGGCGTTGTAGTACAGCGGCGCCTCCTCCCGCAGCCGGGCGAAGGTCGGGTACGGGTCGGCGTTGATCTCGACGCTGTACGGGTCGAAGTACACGTCGCTCGTCGCGTCCACGGTCATCAAGTCCGCCTCTCAGAGGGCCACCGCACCGCAGCCGCTTACCCGCGTAAGTTACACGGCTGAGCGACTGCCCGACAAGCATCACAGCGGATCAGGTGGACGCGCGCTGGATCAGCCGAGCGACGTTGGCGCTGCTTGGCTCCCGGACCGACGGATAGCCCAGTTCGGTCATCATCGCGGCCGCGGACACGTCGACGATGGTCTCGGCGTCGAACGCCACCGAGGTCAGTGGCGGTCCGCTGACCGCGCCCAGCGCTCTGGCGTCGACGCCCATCACCGCGAGGTCGGCGGGGCAGCGCAACCCCGCCTCCCGCACGCCGTGAAGGCACACCATCGCGGTGTCGTCGCTCTCGGCGCAGACCGCGGTCACACCGTCGGCGACCCAGCCCCGGACCACCTCGGCGGCATCGCTGCCGTCGGTGGCCAGGGTGCCGACGACGAGCTCGGGAAGACCGTGCCGCTCGACCGCCGCCCGCAGACCGGCCAACCAGTACTCGCCGAGTGGCCGCAGCCGCTCGACGTCGGAGAAGGCGAAGGCCAGCCGCCGGTGCCCTCGCGACACCAGGTGCTCGACCCTCAGCTCGCCGATGGTGACGTGCAGTTGACCCATGGCGTGCAGCTGGGCACTGCCCAGGTGGATCTGCGGAATGCGGGCCGCGGTCACGGCGTCCAGCGCGGCGCCGCTGAGCGGGAATACGCTCGTCACCGCGATCGGGTTCAGGTCGGCGATCGCATCGACCACGTTGCGGCCGTCCTCGGTCTCGAACTGCAGCGACAGCACCACGCCGTGCCGGGCCAGCGCCGCCGTGAGCCGACTGCCGACCTCGATCAGTAGATCGCCCAACGAGATTCGCGGGACGACGTACAACACCACGCCGCTTCCGCCGACCGCGAGGTTGCGCGCCGCGAGGTTGGGCCGGTAGCCGAGCTCCTTGGCCGCCGCGTGCACCGCCGCCTTGGTCTGTGCCGAGATGGTCTGACCGGCGACGTCGTTCAGCACGTAGCTGACGGTCGCCGGCGACACCTTGGCGAGGCGGGCGACGTCGGCCTTCGTCGGCCGCGCCGCTCCTCTCGTGCCCATGCCGTCATCATCGCAGCACCTGGGCCGCTCAGGGGTCCGCTCCCGGGTCGGGGAGGTTACCCAGCGCCAGACCCAGGCCCGCGCGGCTCGTCACGCCCAGCTTGGGGAAGATGCGGTACAGGTGCGCCCCGACGGTCCGCGGCGAGAGGAACAGCTGCGCGGCGATCTGCTTGTTCGAGTGCCCGGCGGCAGCCAACTCCGCGATCCGACGCTCCTGCGCGCTCAGCACGATGGAGTCGCGGCCAGACCGCTTCACCGTGGCGCCGGCCGCCCGCAGCTCGGTCAGCGCACGCTCCGCCCAGGGCGCCGCCCCCAGCGACGTGAAGGCGTCGGCGGCGAGTGCCAGCACGTCCCGCGCGTCGGTGTGGCGCCGGCGGCGTCGCAGCCACATCCCGTACTCCAGTCGAATCCTGTTGTGCTCGAACGGAAATTCGACGAACGCGGGGTGCGCCAACGCCGACTCGTACAGCGGCCCCGCGGCGTCGTCCGGCGCCGTCATCGCACGGCCGGCGGTGATCAGCGCCTCCAGCCGCGCCGAGTTGTCGCCCAGCCGCAACCGGACGGCCGCGTCGACGTGCGCCCGCGCCTCGTCGGTGTGGCCGGCGTGCACGGCCGCCTCGACCAGGTCGATGAGGCCGTCGACGGCCTGGTGCGCATAGGGTGGGAAGTCGCCTGCGGGCCCGATCCGCAGCGCCGCCGCGTACGCCGCCTCGTAGTCGGCCTCGGCCAGCGCCACCAATACCGCGATACGCCTGGTGAACCCCAGCAGCAAGCCGATCCGCCGCGGCCCTGCCCACCCGGTCACCTCGGCCGCGCACCGCCGGGCCTCCTCGACCCGACCGGCGCTGGCCGCCCGCAACCCGTCATAGGCGACGAACTGGACGCGGAAGAGTTCGTTGTGATGCGTGGCGGTCAGTTCCAGGCCCAGCCGCACCGACTCCTCCGCAGCGACCCACCGGCCCGACGCGATCTGGTCGAGCACCAGCAGGTGCAACATGGTCATCGCGTTGGTGACCGCGCCACGGTCGCGCTCGCGCTCGAACAGCCGGGTCAGGGCGGCACGGAAGTCGGCGAGCCCGTCGACGTAGTACGCCGTGACGCCAAGGCGCATCACCTCCCACGGCTCAAGCGTCGACAAGGCGTCCCGGTGCTCGGCCAGCCTGGCGCGCACGGAGTGTCCCCGGCGCGCCAGATCACCCCAGGCGTCGCGATACAGCAGTGCGGCAGTGTCGATCCGGTCGGCGACGCGGTCCACCGCATCGTCGGTCTGCTGCCACAGCGCGGGCTCGGCGGCGTACTGGGTGATGGCGAGCAGCAGCTTTGTCAACCGGGTCACGGTGGCGTCGTCGAGGGCGTCGGCGTCCTTCAGCGCGGTCAGGATGCGGCGGTGGGTGCTGACGACCTCGCCGTCGCGATACAGCGCCAGGTAGGCACCCGTCAGCACCGACGACACCGACTCCGTCTCGTCCGCCAGCATCTGCGCGTCGTCGAACCGACTCGATTGCGCGGCAACGAAACCCGCGTCGGCCCGCAGCGCGTCGCGCCGAGCGGGATCGGTGCACAATTCGGCCGCCCGCCGCAACCAGTCCACCGCGACCACCGCACCGCCCCGCTTGATGGACAACCGCGCCGCGTCCGCGAGCAGGTCGGCCACCGCCTGGTCGGGTTGGGTCGACGCCGCACTCAGGTGGCTGGCCCGGCGGACCAGCACGTCGTCGTAGAGACCGGCGAGGTGGGCATGTGCATCGCGCCGTTCGTCGGGCCGCGCCTGATGAATCACCGCGGCGCGAACCAGCGGATGCCGAAAGACGGTGTCGCCCAAGGGGTTAACCATCAACAACCCCTGCTCGACGGCGGAGTGCACGTCGGTCATGGCATAGCGTGCTCCGGAATCGGCGCTGGAGCCGGTGCCGTCGAGCGCCGCCCGCAGCAGCTCGGTGCGCACTCGCGCGTCGAGTTGCCGCAGCCGGCCGCCGAACACCGTTACCAGGCGGTCGGTCAGCGGCAGTGACGACGTCCACGCATCGATCTGATCGGCGTTGCGCGGGAGTTCCTCCAGGGCCAGCGGGTTGCCGGCGGCCGAGTCCAGGATGGCCCGCCGGGTGGCCCCGGTCAGCGGCAGCTGCATCCGGTCCACGATCCGGGCGGCGTCGGCGGGTCCCAGCGGTTCGAGCGTCAGCTCCGCCCACCCCGCGGTCGAGAAGTCGGTGCCCGCCAGCGGCCGGTGGGTGGCGACGATCCGCACCCGCGGGTCCGACGCCCGTCGGCCCACCGCGCTCAGCACCGTGGCGCTCAGCTCGTCGAACCACTGGACGTCGTCGACGAGCAGCAATATCGGGTGGGCAGCCGCCGCCACGCTCAGCAGATCGAGCACCGCCAAGGCCAGCGACATCGCGGCCGGCGGCTGCTCGGGGTCGGCACCGAAGACCGGCGCCAGGACGTCGCGACCGTGGGCGTCGAGACCCGCCAGCGCATCGCGCAGGCCGAACAGCATCTGGTTGAGGCCGCCGAGGGTGAACGACTTCTCCGCCTCCACCCCGATGGCCCGCAGCACCCGCCAGTCCTCGCCGGCCGCCCGGGCGGCGAACTCCGCGGTCAGCGCCGTCTTGCCGACCCCGGCCTCACCCTTGACGGCCAGGGCGCCGGGCCCCGGATCGCGGAGGAAGTGCGCCAGCTGAGCCAGCTCGTCGTCGCGGCCGACCAGGCCGATCCCCGCACGCACATCACCGTTGTACGGCAATGGAGTCGCGGCCGCCGTCACCGTGCAGTCATTTGACTGATGTTCACTCATCCCGACAGGCGCAACGTATGGGTCATGGACATCAACTTCGCCAACCAGATCGTCGTCGTCACCGGTGCCAGCAAGGGCATCGGCCTGGCCGTCACGCGAGGCCTTCGCCGCCGCGGGCGCCTTCGTCATCGCCGGCGCCCGGCACAATTCACCGGAACTGCAGGCGCTGGAAGCCACCGGCTCGGCCACCTTCATCGCAGCCGACCTCTCGACGCCCGAGGGCCCCCGCGCACTGATCGCCGCGGCGGCCGAGCGGGGCGGCGTCGACGTCCTGGTGAACAACGCCGGCGCGGTCGCCACCCGCTTCGACGGCTTCCTGTCGGTGACCGACGACGAGTGGGACCGGGCGCTGGCAGTGAACTTCCTGTCGGCCGTGCGCACCACCCGCGAGGCCGTGCCGCAGCTACTGGCCCGCGGCGGCGGCTCGATCGTGATGATCGGATCGGTGAACGCGACGCTTCCCGAATGGAACATCGTCGACTACAGCGCCACCAAGGCTGCGATGGCCAACCTCGCCAAGAGCCTGTCGAAGGAGTTCGGCCCCAGGGGTATTCGCGTCAACACGATCAGCCCCGGCCCGGTGTCGACGGACCTGTGGCTGGCGGAGGACGGCGTGGCGGCCAAGTTCGCGTCGGCCAGCGGCGCCACCGCCGACGACGTCGTTGCCTCGGTGTCCGCCGGGGCGCCGACCGGACGCTTCACCACCCCCGAGGAAGTGGCCGACCTGACCCTCTTCCTGGCCAGCGGCCGCTCCGGCAACACCACCGGCGCCGACGTCCGCGTCGACGGCGGCTACGTCCCGACCATCTGACCCACCCGAACCCCTCGAAAGGAACACGACCATGAGCACCACCAAGTCCCACCCCGTCCTCTTCATCCACGGCCTCTGGATCCACTCCAGCGCGTGGCAGCCGTGGCTGGACCTGTTCGCCGAGCGGGGCTACGACGTTTCGGCACCCGGCTGGCCCGGCGACGGTGACACGGTCGCTGCCACCCGGGAGAACGCGGCCGCCCTCGACGACGTCGGCATCGCGCGCATCGTCGAGCACTACGCATCGATCATCGGGTCGGCCGAGGGCAGGCATGAAGCCACGCCGATCGTCGTCGGGCACTCCTTCGGCGGCCTGATCGCCCAGGAGCTGTTGGCCACCGGGCTCGCCGCAGCCGCCGTCGCGATCGACCCGGCCCCGATCAAGGGGGTGAAGGCACTGCCGCTGGCCCAGCTGCGCTCGGCGTTCCCGGTGCTGAGCAACCCCGCCAACCGGCACCGCACGGTGTCCTTGACCGCCAAGCAGTTCCACTACGCCTTCGGCAACGCGCTCACCGAGGAGGAGTCCAACGACCTGCATGCCCGCTGGACCATCCCCGGCCCCGGCCTGCCCCTGTTCGAGGACGCGGCGGCCAATTTCTCCAAGAATTCGCCGGCCAAGGTCGACACCCACCTTGCCGACCGCGGACCGCTGCTGCTGACCTCGGGCACCGAGGACCACACCGTGCCGCTGAAGGTCACCAGGGAGGTGTTCGGCCTGTACGCCAAGGGCGGCTCCGACACCGAGTTCCACGAGTTCGAGGGCCGCGGCCACTCGTTGACCATGGACCACGGCTGGCAAGACGTCGCCGAGGTGGCACTGAAGTGGTTGACGGACAAGGGTTTCTGACGATGAGCGGCATGACCGCGTTGCGCGCCCACCACCGCGGCGGCCCCGAGGTGCTGACCGTCGAGCCGGCGCCGGTGCCCGTACCCGCCGACGGCGAGGTGCTGGTGGAGGTGCACGCCGCGGCCATCACCTTCGACGAGCTGACGTGGGAGGAGACGTGGACCCGCCGCGGCGTCGATCGGACGCCGATCATCCCGTCGCACGAGGTGTCCGGCGTCGTCGCGCGCACCGCCGCGGACGTCACGGACTTCGCGGTCGGCGACGAGGTGTACGGCCTCATCCGGTTCGACCGGGATGGGGCAGCGGCCGAATACGTCACCGTGCCCGCCGCAGATCTGGCCGGCCGCCCCTCGTCGGTGTCGCACGTGGTGTCCGCCGCGCTGCCCCTGGCCGGGCTGACGGCGTGGCAGGCGCTCGTCGACCACGCGAAAGTCAAAGCGGGCGAACGGGTTCTGGTGCTCGGCGGGGCCGGCGGTGTCGGTGCGCTGGCGGTCGAGCTGGCGGGCGTCCTCGGCGCCGACGTCACGACGACGGTGCGCAGCGACGCCCACGACCTGGTGCGCGGACTGGGCGCCAGTCACGTGATCGACACCCGCACCGAGGCGTTCGACGCGCCGGGCGACCCGTACGACGTGGTCATCGACACCGTCGGGGGCGACACCCTGACCCGGTCGTTCTCCGTGCTGCGGCCGGGGGGCCGGCTGGTGACCCTGTCCGCGCCGCCGCCCGACGGTCTGGCCGAGGCGCACGACGTCACCGCGACGTTCTTCATCGTCGTGCCGGACCGCGGGCAATTGAGCCGCCTGGCCCGGTACGTCGACGAGGGTCTGCTGCACGTCGCGATCGCCGATACCTTCCCGCTGCGGGACGGCCGCGCCGCCTTCGAGAGCGGGCGCGCGGCACACCGGCGGCCGGGCAAGACCGTTCTCACCATCCGCGGCGAGTGAGGGGAGTCGACGATGTACGACCTCGAAGAGGCGATCACCGCCCGCCGGTCGACGCGGCTCTTCCTGCGGGACAGGCCCGTTCCCCGGCAGTTGGTGACCGAGGCACTCGAGCTCGCCGTGCGGGCTCCGTCGAACTCGAACATCCAGCCCTGGCGGGTGGTTCTCACCTCCGGCCCGGCCCGCGACCGCCTCGTCGAGGCCATGCTCGACGAGGCGGCGAAGGGCGACCCGAAGGTGCCGCCACTGCCCGACGAGTTCAGCCACTTCCGGCGGGATCTCGGTGCAATGCTCTATGGCACGATGGGCGTTGCCCGTCACGACGTCGAAGCCAGACGCATTGCAGTGCTTCGCAATTGGGAGTTCTTCCGAGCCCCTATCGGCGCCGTGGTCTGCATGCACCGCGATCTGGACTACGTCGATGCCGTCGGCGTCGGAATGTTCCTTCAGACGTTCATGCTGGCGCTGACCGCGCGCGGGATCGGAAGTTGCGTGCAGGTCTCCGTCGCGGGCTATCCCGAGGTCATCCGCGAGCAACTGGGCATTGCCGAGGACATGCGCATCCTCTGTGGCATGTCGATCGGCTACCCGGATCCCAACTTTCCCGCCAACGACCTCGACGTGCCGCGCAGCCCGCTGGAGGACAACGTTCGGTGGCTCGACGGCTAGGCCCGCGTAGCGTCGAGCCCATGAGCACGCTGACGGAGGCCCGGGTGGCCTCGGCACTGAACCGGATGTACGCCGAGGCCACCGAACAGCGGTCCCGGCCGCGTGATCCCGACGTCTTCAACCGGCTCGAGGGAGCCAGCGCGCAGGAGCGGGCCGACGCGCTGAGCGAGGTGTACATGCCGGTGTCGCCGGAGGCGGGCAAGCTCCTCTACTCGCTGGTGCGCGCCAGCCGTCCGGAGAACGTCGTCGAGTTCGGCATGTCGCTGGGGCTATCGGGGATCCACCTCGCCGCCGCGGTCCGCGACAACGGCACCGGTCGGGTGGTGACCACCGAGCTGAGCGCCGCCAAGGTCACCGCCGCCACCCGCAACTTCGAGGACGCGGGACTGGCCGACCTCATCACCGTGCTCCACGGCGACGCCTTGCAGACGCTCGCGACGCTCGACGGGCCCGTCGGCTTCGTCCTGCTCGACGGCTGGAAGGAGTTCTACCTTCCGGTGATCCAGCTGCTGGAGCCCCGGCTGACGCCCGGCGCGCTGATCGTCGCCGACAACACGAACATGGCCGATACCCGGCCGTACGTCGACTACGTCCGCGACCCCGCCAACGGCTACGTCAGCATCAACGCCCCAGGTCAGGACCGCGACACCATGGAGCTCAGCTGCCGGGTCTAGGCCTCGCCCGAGGACTCTTGGCGAGCGGGTTCGGTACTCAGCGCGGCCAAGTTCTGCACCGACCGGTTCACGTCGCCCCGGAGCACGTTGGCCACCAGCCGTCCCATCGGCCCACCGAGCAGTGGTCCGGACAGCTCGGCCAGCAGGTGGAACGTCGAACCGGGCTGGTCGTCGATGACGGTCATCGTGAGCGCGATCTTCACCCCGCCGCGGCCACACCCCTGCAGCTCGATCTGCCGCGGCGGCTCCCAGCCGGTGACCTCCCAGTGGATCGTGTTGCGGACGCCGCGCACCTTGATCAGCGACGACACCGTCGTGCCGCGGCCGATCTCGTCGGGCAGCGGGCTCTTCCAGCCGCCGAAGATCGTCAGCCACTCGTCGAACCGATGCAGATCGGATGCCAGGCTCCACGCCTGCTCGGGCGTCAGCGCGGAGGACACGGACACGTCGACACTCGTCATGACCACCTCTCTACCCCGCGACGCGCCGCGACAATCTCGGCTACGCCGCGGGGGTGGCGCCAAGCACTCTGATCAGGTCGGGCTTCATCGCTTGCAGCTGCGATCCCCAGTAGCCCCAGCTGTGGGTGCCCTCCGGGGGGAAGTTGAAGACGGCGTTGCGGCCGCCGGCCGCCAGGTACCGCTTCTGAAAGTCCTTGTTGCTGCTGACGGTGATGTTCTCGAGGAACTGGGCGCTGTATTGGACGCCGAAGTCACCGGGGACGTCCAGGTCGGAGACCCGGCCGTTGCCGCAGTAGAGCCAGATGGCGGTGTTGTTGGCCACCAGCGTCGGGATGTTGACCGTCGGGTCGTTGCGCCGCCAGGCCGGATCGCTCGAGACCCCCCACATGTCCGTCGCGTTGTAGCCGCCGGCGTCCTTCATGGCGAAGCCGATCATGGTCGGCCACAACCCCTGCGACGGGTTGAGGAAGCCCGACAGCGAGCCGGCGAAGATGAACTGCGTCGGGTAGTGCGCGGCCAACGTCAGGGCGGCACCGCCCGACATCGACAGGCCCACCACGGCGTTGCCCGTCGGGGTGATGCCCTTGTTGGCGGCCAGGTAGGCGGGCAGTTCCTGGGTCAGGAACGTCTCCCACTTGTAGGTGGTGGTGCCGTTGCTTCCCTTGGCCGGCTGGTACCAGTCGCTGTAGAAGCTCGACTGCCCGCCGACGGGCAGCACCAGAGACAGCCCGGACTGGTAGAACCACTCGAAGACAGGCGTGTTGATGTCCCAGCCGCTGAAGTCGTCTTGGGCTCGCAGCCCGTCGAGCAGGTAGACCGCGTGCGGACCGCCGCCCTGGAACTGGACCAGGATGTTGCGGCCCATCGACGCGGACGGCACCTGCAGCCCCTCGACCGGCAGACCCGCGCGGGAGTAGGCCGAGGCCGTCGGCACCAGTCCGGCCGGGCCCAGCACACCGGCCGTCATCGCGACGACGAGGGCGCCGAGCGCCAGCCGTCGCCTCCAGCCGCGTCCCATTACACCAACGATCGTCGCCAACACGGCCCAATCCCATCCGTCGCCACTACCCGATCTGGGCAAGTTAACAGCGGGGCGGAGCCACTCCCCGCCGCCCACGCGCGGCGTAATCGGCTTGTTATCAGCACGTTCGGCGAAGCGCCAACGCACGCGAACGTGTGAGGCGCCCGGGGGAGGGCTGTGAGCGATGCGCGGACAACCTGTGAATTGACTCGTGTGGCATGCGGAGTACGGTCTGCCACGGCAAACTCATCACACACGTCAAAGGAGCATGTCCATGTCACTTCCTGGATTCCCCGCCCCGTCGGCCGCGGGACACGTCGCGCGTCGTCTCACCGGCGGCGTCATCCTCGCCGGCGGCCTGGCGGGCGCAACGCTGTTCGGCGCGCTGCCGTCGGCGTTCGCCAACGAGGACCCGGCGTTGAATCCGCCGAACTGCAGCGCCGCCGACCTGGAGGGCGTCAAGGCCGGCGTCGACGCGTCGACCTCGGCCTATCTGTTCAGCCACCCGGACTACAACTTCTTCGTGACGAGCCTCGAGGGCGTGCCGAAGGACCAGGTGGCCAAGCAGATGAAGGACTACCTCAACGCCCACCCGGACACCAAGGCCGACATCACCGGAATCCGGCAGCCGCTGCTCGACCTGAAGAACCGCTGCGGCGGTACGCCCTAACCCACCCCGGTAAGCAGGCTGGTGGTGCGCCACCAGACCAGCGCGACCAGCAGCGCTGCCACGCCGAGCGCGAACGCCGTCTCGATCAGCACGCGATTCGCGCGCGGCGCGTAGGCGTACACCGCGCCGATCGCCGCGCCCGTGATCAGTCCGCCCACGTGGCCCTGCCAGCTGATTCCTGGGGCGACGAACGTGATCACCAGATTGATGACGATTAGTCCCACGATCGGACGCACGTCGAAGTTCAGCTTGCGGGCGAGGACGAACGAAGCTCCGAACAACCCGAAGATGGCGCCCGAGGCACCCAGCGTCGCCTGCTCGGGGGGCGTGAAGAGGAAGACCAGGAGCGAGCCGCCCAAGAGGCTCAGGACATACAGGACGAGAAATCGTCCGCGACCGAGGAGTCGCTCCAGCGCGGGACCCGTGAAATACAGAGCAATCATGTTGAAAGCAATGTGTGTGATGCCCGAATGCAGGAATCCAGAGGTGAGTAGTCGGTAGAACTGGTCCCCGTAGACGACCGCATTGCCCTGCAGCACCAACTGCTGAAATACGAGGTCACTCATCTTCTGTGCCACGAACATCACCACGTTCGCCGCGATCAGGGCGTAGGTGACGTACGGCCGGCCGTGGCTGGCCGTCCGCGCGCGCGGGACCGCCTTCGCGCCCTCGCCCACGCAGTCGACGCACTGTTGACCGACCGCAGCCGACCGCATGCAATCCGGACAGACGTAGCGGCCGCAGCGCGTGCAGCTGACGTAGGTCCCCCGGTCGGGATGCCGATAACAAGTCGGCGGTGCCGGTGCGCTAGGTGTGCTCACCCGTCACAGTCTTCCAGGCAGCTTCGACTGCCCTGTTCAGAAGCGCCACAGGGCCTCCTGGGTGGTGCTGGCGACCAGCGCGCCGGCGTGGTCGTACATCGAGCCGACCACCAGACCGCGCGAGTCCCCGTTGTTCAGCGGCGCTACTTCGTAGCGGTGCCAGTCATGCGGGACGAAGGGGCGGTGAAACCACACGGCATGGTCCAGGCTGGCCGCATAGCCGTCGGTCTCCACGCCCGGCGGCCGCGCCGCAGGCACCGGTCCGAAGTCGGACATGAAGGTCAGCGCGCAGGCGCGGATCAGCGGATCGTCCTCGATGGTCTCCCTGGTGCGGATCCAGAACGGCGGCATCACGAACGGTGAGTCGTCGCCCGGCGCCGAGCGGATGTCGAAGCGGGCCGCGAACCCGATCTTCGGGTGCTTGGGGACCGCCGCGTCGAACTCGATGCCCGCGGCTTTGGCCGGATGCCAGTCCGCGCCCTGCTCGGACCGGTGGAACGACGCGATCATCTCCAGAATCGTCTTGCCGTTCTGCACCGCGGTGACCTGCCGGGTGTCGAAGGACCTGCCGTCGCGGGTGCGGACGACGTTCAGTTCGACATCGACGCCGTACTGGCCGCCGCGCACGAAATACAGGTGCAGCGACTGCGGATGCTTGTCAGGCGCGACGGTCGCCCCGGCCGCGGCCAGCGACTGGGCGGCGATCAGCCCGCCGAACAGCCGGTCGTTGGGTCCCTTGGACGGCTGCGGAGCGACGAAGACGTCACCGTCGCGCTCGAAGTCCAACAGCCTGGCGATCCAGCTCGGCCGGTCGGAGGGGACACCTGTCATCGGTCGCACAGCGTAGCCGAGCCGCCGCAACGGGCCCGTCGAAGAACTCGTCTCGAAGGAAGTGCAGAACTCGTCTCGAAAAAGTGAGGGATCACCTGCGCCCGGTCGCTCCTACCCATGAATGCGGCACACGGGCCGCACCAACCAAGGGAGTCACCATGAACGCCAGCCTCACCATCGTCCGTCGCCTCGCCACCGCCGCGCTAGGCGCTGGAGCCGTCGCCATCGGCGCACTCGCCATGGGTGCACCGGCCAACGCCGACACCTTCCAGCACAGCTGCGAGACCAATCCCGGCGCATACGCCGCCGGCGCGGTTCGCGGGGTGTTCAGCACCCAGCGTCAGGGGCAGGACCTCGACCAGATGTGCAAGGTGTACGACCCGGCCGGAAAGTTGCTCGGCACCATGCACGTGCCGGTGTACGGCTTCTATCAGCAACACCTGCGGCCGATCGATCCGCAGGCCCAAAGCGTCCGGTAGCCACCGACGTAGCCGGGCGGCCCGTTCCGCCCGGCTCGGCGACTTCGACATTGCCATGGAGATTCAGCGGGACGATGATGTGCAGAACGCGGGCGGGGGTTGGTTCATGACCAGTCGACTTCAGTCATCGCCGAGCGGCGCCGACGACGGGACGCTGGCCCGCGCGGCGGCCGCCGGCGACCGCGCGGCGTTTGCCGAAATCTACGATCGCCACGCCGACCGCCTGCACGACTTCTGCGTCGGCATGCTCAGGGACCGGGAATCGGCCGCCGACTGCGTGCAGGACACGTTCGTCACCGCGGCCACCAAACTGATCCAGCTCCGGGAACCCGACCGGTTGCGCCCGTGGTTGTACGCGATCGCCCGCTCGGAGGCGCTGTCCCGGATCCGCGATCGCAAGCGTGTACAACCCAGCGAGGAATTGCCCGACATGCCCAGCGACGAAGCAGACCCGGCCACCCTGGCGGCGCGCGGCGAGCTGGCCGCCCTCATCAGCCAGGCCAGCGGCGGCCTCACCGACCGCGACCGCGTGGTCCTGGAACTGGCCTACCGCCAGGGCCTCGACGGGCCGGAGCTGGCCGAGGCTCTCGGCGTCACACCCAAGAACGCCAATACCCTCGTCGAGCGGCTCCGCGACACGATCGCCCGGTCGCTTGGCGCGCTGCTGCTGTACCGCGGCGTGGCCGCCGATCCCGAGCGCTGTCCCGAACTAGCCGCGATCGTCGGGCAGGGCGATGGCGAGTTCACGGTGCTGATGCGCAAGCGGGTCGCCAGACACATCGACGGATGCCGGGTCTGCGAGGAGGACCGGGCCAGAATGGTCACGCCCGCAGCGCTTCTCGGTGCCACGCCGATCGTCATCCCGGCACCCGCCTGGCTGCGCCAGCGCACCCTCGACAGCGCGGTGGTGCCACCGCCGACGACGACGTCGGCACCCGTCGGCCCCGAGGACGACGCGTCCTGGTGGCCGCCAAGCGACCTCGACGTCGACGACCTGGCCGAGCAGCCAAAGCCCGCCCGAACGGGACAGTCGGGTTCGACCGTCAAGGGACGGCCCGCGCGCGCCGGCGTCGGTGCGGCGCTGATCCTGGTCGGCATTGGCGGGGGCGCGTTCCTCGCCGCGCCCGCGGCGTTCCGGGTGGTTCCCGCCGACTCGAACGAACCGATCACCGCCACCTCGGCCGCCATCACGACGGCCACCAGGACGGCCACCACCCGGTCGAGTGTCGAGCGCACGGCACCGAGCAGTTCGCCGTCGGCACTCCCGCTGCCACCGGTGACTACCACGACCGTGTTCATCGCGCCCACCACCACGATCACCACCGATCCCGTCACCACCGAGTCGGCGGTGCCGACAACGCACGACCGAACCCCGGAGTCGACGCCGGTGACCACCCGGCCCAAGCCAACTCAGCCGCAGGACGAGGACAGTCAGCCGCCGACCCTCGACCAGCCGACCACCTTCGAGCCGCCGACCCACGATCCCGTCACCACGCCGCCGCCGAAGCCGTCGCCGAAGCCAAAGCCACCTAGCGGGAGCGTGCCGAAGCAGCCACCACCGGTGAAGGTGGACCCGACTTGTCCACCGCAGGACACCACCTGCAACGGCGGCGGTCCGGTCTTCAGCTGACGAGCGGCGCCACCACCAGCACGTACACGGCGACCAGGGCCAGAGGCGCCACCAGCGGCACCCACGGCAGGGTCAGCGGAATGGTCGCACCCAGCACGGCGGCCGCCGAAAGACCAAGGGCAGCAAGCACTGTCGGGGGCGTCAGGACCATCGTGGCGTCCGAGCGACCGGCGTGCCGCAGCGCGAGATAGCCGGTCGCGGCGAGGCCCGCGATCGCCGCCACCACCGGTGACGGACTGGACAGCGCCAGCGCTCCCGCGGTGGCAACCACGGCCACCGTGGCCGCCGCCCTGATGGCCAGCCCCAGCACGACGGCGACCAGTGCGCCCGCCGCCACGACCAACGCGGGGCCGGAACCGGTCACGGCCGCGGCCGCCACCATCAGCAGACCGAATGCGAAGGACAGCGCGGCCGTCACGACTTCCTCGCCGATGCCCGGCGGCGACGCCGCGGTACCAGAGCCATCACCTGATCCAGGGTCCCGTCCGCCGACCAGGCGACGACGTCGACGCCGATGGTGCGCATGTCCCGGTACATGAAGGCCCGCTGCATCGACCACATCCGCGCGATCAGCGGATCGTCGAGCTCCTCGAACGGCGCCCCTTCGAGCACGTCGACCGCCACGACGACGTGCCCCCGCCGGCAGAGGTCGATCAACGCCAGCGCGAAGTCGGTGTCCAGCAGCGTCGAGAAGGCCACCACGACGGCCCCCGGCGGCACCGCTGCCCGCGGAGCCAGCGTCCCGGTCGTCACCTCGTGTCCGTCACCGGCGCCCAGGACGGCGTCGAGGATTCGGTAGAACTGCCGGCGGCCGATGTCGGCGCCCAACCACCGGGGCTGCCCGCCGAGGGCGACGACGCCCGCGCGGTCACCGTTGCGCAGCGCGGTCTGTACCACCTGCACGGCTCCGCGGACCGTCCGCTCGGTCGCCGCGGTGGCGGGTCCCGGAGGCTGGTCGTAGGTGTCGACGAGCACGACGACGTCGGCCGCCCGCTCGCTGAGCCGTTCGGTGACGTGCAGGCTGCCGCGGCGCGCACTGACCGGCCAGTTGACGGTGCGCAGCTGGTCACCGGGCACGTACCGGCGAATGCCGCCGTATTCGACGCCCCGCCCGATGTGGCGGGTCATGTGCGTCCCGAGCCGGTCGAGCAATTCGGTGCGTGGCAGGGCGGTGGTTTGCGCGGGCGCGATCGGAAAGACGAACGTCTCGGCCACCACCGTGGCGACGGCGTCGGCCCGGCCCGCCAGCAAACCGCCCTTGGCGAGCACGTCGATCTGCGCCATCAGCGGATACCGGCCCCATCGGTCGGCGGTGAGCATCACCTCGAAGCGGCCCGCGGCCGGCTCGGTCACCTCGAGCTCCGCGCCGTCGACCGTCGCGAGTCCGGCGGTCACCGGCGTCCCGTCGTCCGCACGGGTCGAGCCCGCCAGCCGGACCTCCTCGCCCTCGAAGCAGCGCACCAGACCGGGTTCGACGTGCACGGTCACGGCGGGCAGCGGCCGCTGCCAGCGCACCGACACCAGCGCACCGACCAGGGGCGCGGCGAAGACGACGAGTTGCCAGCGGGAGGCGATCAGCGCCACGGCGAGCGCCAGCGCGGCACACGTCGCCAGCGCGATCGTCAAAGACGAGGGCCGCCAACGCAATTGGACGGCAGTTGCCCGGGTGTCGATCACGTCGCGCCCCGCGTCCTGGGCACCGGCAACCGACGCAACAGCTCCTCCACCACGTCGGAGGTCCGGACCTGCCGGACCCACATCTCGGGGCGCAGGCTGATGCGGTGAGCCATCGCCGGCACCGCCAGCGCCTTGACGTCCTCGGGAATGACGTAGTCCCGGCCGAGGAGAAGCGCACGGGCGCGGGCCAATTGGACCAGATCGAGCTCGGCGCGAGGGCTGGCGCCGACCGCCACCTGCGGGTGCTGACGACTGGCCACCGCAAGGGAGACGACGTACTGCAGGACGTCGTCGTGCACGGTGACCTGCTCGACGGACTCCCGCATCGCCAGCAGGTCGTGCACGTCGACCACTCGCCCGACGGCCGCCTCGGCGGATCCGCGGTCGAGCCGACGCCGCAGCATCGACGCCTCGTCGCGGTCACTCAGATAACGCAGTTCGAGCCGGATCGTGAAGCGGTCGAGCTGCGCCTCGGGCAGCGGGTAGGTGCCCTCGTACTCGATCGGGTTGTCGGTGGCCAGCACGATGAAGGGCTCGGGCAGCCGGTGGGTGACGCCGTCGATGCTGACCTGGCTTTCGGCCATCGCCTCGAGCAGGGCGGCCTGGGTCTTCGGCGGCGTGCGGTTGATCTCGTCGGCCAGCAGCAGGTTGCCGAAGATGGGGCCGGGCCGGAACTCGAACCGGCCCGACTGCATGTCGTAGATCGTCGAACCGAGAAGGTCGGCGGGCAGCAGGTCGGGGGTGAACTGCACGCGCTTGAACTCCAGGCCCAGCGCGGCGGCGAAGCTGCGCGCGATCAGCGTCTTGCCAAGGCCGGGAAGGTCCTCGATGAGGACGTGTCCGCGCGCCAGCAGCGCGGTGAGGATCAGCGTCAGCGCGGGACGTCGGCCGACGACGACGCGTTGGATCTCGTCGAGCACCGCCTCGCAGTGTGCGGCGGTGGTGGTGACCGGCAGGCTCACATTCCCTCCAGGCGTTGCAAGACCTCGTTGAGTACCGCGCGGCCGGGACCGGGTTCCTCGGCCCCGCTGCGCGAGACGTTGTCGGGATCCACCCACGGCCAGAGCTGCTCGCCGAACAGGGCGATGGCAGTTGCGTGAAACAGTCTCGGGTCCTTCATCTTTCGCTGTCCCGACGCGAGCTCGAACTGCCGGGCGAGCATCGGCCGCAGATACTTGTCCCAGTCGGACCTGTTGGAGTCCGCCCGGGCGATCAGGATCTCGGTCTTGGACCGCCACCGACGCAACGTCTCGGCGGGGTCGCGGGCGCGGGAGTCGTCGATCGCCGCGCCGGCGCCCCGCGTCAGCAGCCAGCGCACGACCAGTAGCACCAGGGTGGCGCCGGCCGCCCCGACCCAGAGCGCGACGTGCCGGTCGGGGTGCCGCAGCGCGAGGAGTTGAGCACAGAGCACCAGCACGATCGCGGCGACCAGGACCTTCTTCACGCGTGGCTCCGCAGTTCGCCGAGCACCTGGGTGAGGACCGCGACCGCGGCGTCCCGGTGGCCCTCGTCCATCACGTGTGGACTGAACCGCGCCTCGTCGAAGAGGTCGACCAATTGCGTGGCGCTGTCAGGGGCGAGGGCGTGGTGCTCGACCGCGCGCGCCAGAACCTCCGACGCGGTGTCGAAGTCGCGGGGAGCGGCGTCGGGCAGCAGCGACAGCTGGCGTTCCATCGCCGCGTAGCACGCGATGATCGCCTTGCGCGGTTCGCGGCTGAGGTCGCCCACCTCGGCGAGGCCCACTTCGGCAGCCCGGGCCAGGGAGTCGGATCGGTCCCGGGCGACGGCGGGTTCGCCGTCCTCGTCGAGCGCCGACGGGCCCGGCGAGTCGGGGCGGCGCTGCCGCCGGGACGCGACGATGGTTCCGGCCACCAGGATCAGCAGGAAGACCACCGTCATGCCGTAGAAGTACCCGAGCACGTCGGTGGCATGCCCCGGCTGGGGCGGCGGCGGAGGGGGCGGAGCTGCCGCCGGCCGGCGCCTGCTGCGCGGGGGTCGGAGCGGCGCCGGGCCCGTTCGCATCGCCCGGGGAGCCACCGCCGATGCGGCTGATGAGCGCCGACAGCAGCAGCCAGCCGAGCAGCAGCCCGATGGCGATCAGCGCGACCCGCCACGTCGGCCGCCCGCGGTCGCCGCGCAGCCAGTCCGACCGCTCGGCTACCCGGGGCGGCGTCGCACCGCGGTGGCGCAGCCGGAGCACCACCGCCACCCCGACCACGGCGACCGCCGCCATCAGCAGGACGGCCACGACGGCGAGGGCGACGGGACTGTCGGCGGCGCGTTCCCGCGACACCGGCTCCGCACCGGGAAGGTAACCGCGCAGAGCCGCCGCGGCCACGAACAGCAGCGCGACCACGACGGTCACGGAAGCATTGCTGCTGGTCCTCCCCCGAGGCTGCACATCGCCGACGCTACGCGACCCCCGGCGTCAGGCGAGGTGTTGCCCGAAGAACGTCAGAATGCGGTTCCAAGCGTCCTCGGCCTCGGGTTGGGAGTAGGCCAGGCCGGCGACGTTCTCGATCAGCCGCAGCGGCGCGGGCAGGCCGAAGTCGTTCATGAACGAGTGCCCGACGCCGGGATACTCCTTGACGTCATGCGGGACGTCGCCCTCGGCCAGGATGGCCTCCACCCGCGCCGCCGCGCCCGGCAGCATCCGGTCCCGTCCGCCGTAGCTGGCCACCACGGGGCAGGAGTTCCGCAGCGGTGGGTAACCCGAATCATCCGGCACCACGCCATAATTGGGGGCAACGACGTCGAAGACCCCGCGTGGTGCGAGCAGCAGACAGAACCCTCCACCCATGCAGAACCCCACTGCAGCGACCTTGCCGGTGCAGCGGGCGTCGGCGGCCAGGTACTCCCGCGCGGCGACGACGTCGTCGACGGCGGTGCCGTCGCCCGCCGACAGCGTGCGCAGGGTGCTCACCACGCACCGCGGCCGGAAGCCGCGGCGGAACAGCGCCGGAGCCAGCGCCAGGTAACCGGCGCCGGCCACGCGGTCGGCGATGCGCTTGATGTCGGCCGACAGGCCCAATGCGTCGTGGATGACGACGACGCCGGGCCAGGGACCCTCGCCCGGCGGTACCGCGAGGTAGCCGGGCAACGGGCCCGCGGGGGCGGGGAAGGTGACGTCGGACATCGGCGATCTCCTAGCGCGGAAGGGAAGGGTCGGTCAGGGCCGGACGACGGCGACTGCGAAGCCGTCCCAGCCCTTGGTGCCGACAGTCTGGATGGCGGCGGCCTCCAGCCGCGGATGCTCACCCATCATCACGAACATGTCGTGCACGGCGCGGGCCTGCAGGTCGTCGGGAGCAGGGTCGAGCACCCGCCCGAAGCGCGCGATGTTGTCGATGACGATGACGGCGCCGGGGGTGGCGAGCTCGATCGCCCACTCGACGTAGGCGACGTTGTTCTCCTTGTCGGCGTCGATGAAGAACATGTCGAAGCGGTCGCCGCGGTCGGCGAGCGTGGGCAGGGTGTCGAGCGCGCGGCCGACCAGGATCTCGACGCGGTCCTCCACGCCGGCGGCCGTCAGATTCGCCCGCGCCACGTCGGCATGGCGCGGCTCGTACTCCAGCGTGGTCACGCGGCCCTCGGGCCCGACGCCGCGCGCCAGCGCGATGGTGCTGTAGCCGGCGAGCGTGCCGATCTCCAGCACACGGCCGGCGCGGCTGATGGTGGCCAGCAGGGACAGCAGCTTGGCGTGCTGGGCGGAGACTTCGATGCGCGGCATGTCGGCGGCGTCTGCTGCCTGGCGCGCCGCTGCCATCACGTCGTCCTCGGTGTGCAGCAGCCGGGTGAACATGTCGTCGAGCGCCCGCGGATCGGGTTCATCCATCCGCCCGACGCTAGTCGCTGCCACTACCGCACGCCCTCCTTCGCGTAGACCACCCGGAGCACGTGCCCGACCTCCGGGCCCATCACCGCGTCGGCCAATTCGCCGAAGGCCGCGACGAAGTCCGGGCCGTGCGGTGGTTCGGCCTGGGCCAAGTGGTGTGCGATCTCGTGCAGCACCACAAGTTCGCGCAGCGCCCACGTGGTCCGGCGGTCGGGCACGGCGATCGTCGCCGCGGTTCCGTCGAACTCGTAGTGCGCGGCGGTGACCCCGCGGCGGGCACGGACCGTCGGCACCTGGGCGGCGGGCCACCGCGACCGCACGGCCGGGAGGGCCAGCACGTCGCGCACGTAGTACTGCACCGACTCCACCGTGGCGAAGCGCGCCTCCGGCGGCAGGGTCAACTGGGCACCGAAGAAGTCGATCGCCCGGGTACCGCGCTCGGCAGCCCGGTCGAACAGCGTCCGGACGAAGTGTTCGGCGGCGTAGACCCGGGCGCGCTGACCGTCGCGCGGCACCGCCCCTACCGGTCCAGGGGCTTTCGCGCCCCGGCCAATTCGGTGCTCGGACCCAGCCGGGCCCGCCGCCCGGCTCTGTCACCGGCGCGCCGGGCCGCCGACGAGTAGCCCGCCGAGGCGCTGGTGGGCCGCCAGGTACCGCGCGCCTTGGATGCCTCGCGATAGAAGCTCTTGAGCTCGATGTCCTTGTTGCGCAGGGCAATTGCGGTGCCCGGCTGCTGCTCGCGTCCGGAGGTGGCGGCGAAGCGGGCTTCCTCGCGCGCCTCCGCCAGCCGCTGTCCGACGCGCGCCCCGAACGCCAGGTGAAAGTTCAGCCGGGCGGTGATGGTGGGCGTCGGCCGGTGTGAGCCGGTCGCGATGTAGGCATCGGATGCCTTCACCATCTGCACCACCAGGCTCGCGTACAGCGCATGGGTAGCGTCGATGTCCTCGGCGAACCCGTAGGCGTAGACGAACGTCGAGTTGGATGCGACGTCGCACTTGACGTCGTTGGCCACCGCGATCGCGACGAACAGCTGGACGTAGGTGCGCAACCCCCGACTGCCCGCCTCGCCGATGGTGATCGTCCGTTGCACGGGTACCTGGGCGGCAGTGCGGGTCGCCGAGTGCGCCCGCGCCACGGCCAGGTCGATCGACGTGGTGGTGGCGAGGCGTTGCGCGGCCGACATGAACGCCTCGGCTTCGTGCGGGTTGTCGGTGTTCTCGGCCTGGCGCAACAGGGCGGCGATGCGTGCCAGCATCTTGTCGTCAGTCATGCGCGATCCCGCTTCGCTTCTCGCTGGTCCGTCATGCGCGATCCCGCTTCGCTTCTCGTCGATAGGTCATGCAACGCAAGCTAGGGCACCAGTACGACTTTCCCGCGGGCGTGCCCGGTCTGCAGATAGCGGTGCGCCTCGGCCGCGTCGGCGAGCGGGAACACCCGGTCGACGGTCACCTCGAGCCGGCCCGTCTCCGCCAGCTCGGTCAGGTCGGGGCGGGCACCATCCCGGATCGCTTGACCTCCATCGGCTCCGCTGAGCGCCGCGATCCCGAGTTCACCCGCCCTGGCGAACCCCGCGATCGTCGCGATCCGGGAGCGATCGTCGACCAGCTCGACCGACGTATCCAGGGCTTCGTCGCTGCCCACCAGGTCGAGCGCGGCGTCGACGGTGCCGAGGGCGCGCACCCGGTCGGCGAGTCCGTCCCCGTATGCCACCGGTTCGGCGCCGTAGGCCCGCAGCTGATCGTGCCGCGCCGGGCTCGCGGTGCCGATGACCCTGGCGCCGCGCGCGACCGCCAACTGCACCGCCATCAGCCCGACGCCGCCGCTGGCGCCGTGGATCAGCACGGTGTCACCGGTCCCCACCCGCGTGTTGGTCAACAGGTGCCAGGCGGTCTCACCGACCAGCAACAGTCCCGCCGCCTGCTCGAAGGTCAGGTTCTCCGGCTTGCGGCCCACGTCGGCCGCCAGAACGACCACCCGGTCGGCGTATCCGCCGACGACGTTCGTCGCGATGACCTC
Source organism: uncultured Actinomycetota bacterium (assembly GCA_963846985.1). GTDB lineage: Bacteria > Actinomycetota > Actinomycetes > Mycobacteriales > Mycobacteriaceae > Mycobacterium. The sequence goes on along the minus strand of CAWJYC010000006.1, from coordinate 64,617 downwards.
GTCACCGACTGTCAGTGGCCCGGTGTATCCGGCGGCCCCCGGGCCGGTCGCCACGACCACACCCGCGACCTCCTGGCCGATCGGCATGGGCAACTTCGCGGGATCGTCACCCATCGCGCCGCTGTAGAGCTTGTAGTCGATCGGGTTGGTCCCCGCGGCCCGGACGTCGATCAGCACTTGGCCTTCGCCGGGCTCGGGAAGCTCGATGTCCTGCAGCGCAAGGACTTCCGGCCCACCGTACCCTTGGGCGACCACGGTTCTCGTCATGCTGGGAGTCTAGCCACTACTTGCCGACGAAGCCGTCCAGCGCGGTCACCAGCTGGGGAGACAGAGGGTCCTGCTTGGCATAGTTGCCGACGTTGTCGGTCGGGTCGTCGCGCAGGACGTGGCTGACGCCCTTGAGTTCAACGACGGTCAGCGCGGTGTGCGCGAGCGCGTCGAAGAACGGTTGCTCGGCGGGGCAGGCGGCCTGGCTGTCGGAGTCCGAGCACGTGGCCAGCACGGGCAGGCCCGCGGGCAGGAGCGCGGCGAGCTTCAGCGGATCGATCGCGTCGGCCTCGACGACGGCGCCGACGTTGGATGGGTTGAGGATCGCGCCGAGGCCCTCTGGCAGTTTGGCGGGCGCAGTGCGCGCCGTGCGCGCCTGCGTGACGGCGGCGTTCCACGTCGTCAGCACCTCGTCGGCCTGCTGGCGCGTCTTCGCGCCGGCGGCGACGTCGGCGTCCAGCCCGGTGCGCACGCGGCCGGTGATGATGTCGAGGTACCGGCCCGCGAGTGGGGCAAAGAGCCCGAGCGAGTGGATCTTCGGCGCGTCGGGAGCGGTGTCGTTGGCCAGCGACATGGCATGCACGGTGCCCTCGCCGACCGCGTAGACCGAGAGGCGCGCCGCGTCCGTGCCCGGCTGGCGGGCGAGGTACCGGACCGCGGCCTTGGCGCCAAGGTCGTAGACCGCGCTGCCGACCTCGGCGGGCCGCAGGGCATAGGGCCCGAGGCCGGTCTTGCCGGTACCCACCTTGTCGTAGCGCAGAGTGGCAATGCCCTTGCCGGACAGGTACTCCGCCAGCTGCCGCATGTTGCCGACCGGTCCGGCGACGGCGTTGTCGCCGTTGCGATCGGTGTTCCCGCTCTCGGAGATCACCAGCGCCGCGGGTCCCGGGGCACCCGTCGCCTCGTGGCGGTAGGTGCCGTAGATGGTCAACCCGTCGGCGGTGAAGGTGACCTCGTCCTCCACCCAACCCTGCCGTGGCGGCGCGGCGCCCTGGGCACCGCCGCCTCCTGACGAGCAGCCGGCGACGAGGACCATCGCGAGTAACGCAGCGAGGATGGCCTTCACAGGTGGACCCCGATCCAGGACACCACGTCGTCGAGCACCACCGCTCGTTCCGGCTCGTTGAACACTTCGTGGTAGAGCTTCGGATAGACCTTGAGATTGGCGTCGGTCGAGCCGACGCACTCGATCAGCCGGCGGCTGCCTGCGACGGGAATCAGCTTGTCGTCCTCGCCGTGCACCACGAGTAGCGGAGCGGTCAGCGATCCCGCGCGTCGAGGCATGGTCTCGCCGACGCCGATCAGCGCCTTGGCGATCCCGGCGGGCAGCTTGCCGTGGTGCACCAGTGGATCGGCCTCGTAGTCGGCCACCACCTGAGGGTCACGTGACACCGCATCGGCGGGCAACTGCTCGACGGGCAGCCCGGGAACGACGCTGCCGAGCACCTTGGCGACGACCGTCATCACCGGGGACACCGCGTCCTGGGCGTACACCGCGGGGCCGGACAGCACCATCGCGGCGTAGTCGTCCGGGTGCTCGACGCCATAGGTGAAGACCACCCCGCCGCCCATGCTGTGGCCGAGCACGACCCGCTTGAGTTCCGGGTGCTCGGCGGTGGCGATGCCGACCAGGTGGTGAACGTCGTCGGCGTACTCGGAGATGTTCCTGACGTACACGCGCTTGCCGCCGGAGCGGCCATGCCCACGCAGATCGAGCGCGTAGGTGATCAACCCGGCTTCGCCGAAGCGCTGGGCGACGTGGTCGTAGCGACGGGCGTGCTCGGCGTAGCCGTGGCACAGCACCACCACGCCGGTCGCTGCACTCTGGTCCCCCGGGGTCCACACGTCGTAGACGATGCGTACCCCGCCGACACCGTCGAAGCTGCGTTCGCTGCGGGTGACCGACGAGCGCTCGCGCGAGGAGTCAGCAGAAGTGGCCATCAGGGGAGAGTAGCGGGCCGAACTGGAGGGCCGCGGCGACGACGGTGTCGGCTGTCACAGTGTCTGGGTAGGCTCGCCCCCGTGAGCGTGCTGGCCGAAACATATGACTCGAAAGACGCCTTCCTCGCCGACGCCCAGCGGTATCGGCGGGAACTGATGGCCCACTGCTACCGGATGACCGGGTCCCTGCACGACGCGGAGGACCTGGTGCAGGAGACCTACCTTCGGGCCTGGAAGTCCTACGACCGCTTCGAGGGCCGGTCGTCGATCCGAACCTGGCTGTATCGCATCGCGACCAACACCTGTCTGACCGCACTGGAGGGCCGCCAGCGACGGCCGTTGCCCACCGGGCTGGGCGCGCCGAACTCGGACCCGGCGGCCGACATCGCCCAGCACCCGGAGATCACCTGGCTCGAGCCGCTGCCGGACGCGCCGCAGGAGCATCCGTCGGATCCGTCGGTGATCGTGGCGTCGCGGGATTCGGTGCGGCTGGCGTTCATCGCGGCGCTACAACATCTCTCGGCCCGGCAACGCGCGGTTCTGCTGCTGCGGGAGGTGCTGCAATGGCGGGCCGCCGAGGTCGGGGAGGCGATCGGCGCGTCCACCGCGGCGGTCAACAGCCTGCTTCAGCGGGCGCGCGCCCAACTCGACGAGATTGCGCCCAGCCAGGACGACGACATCGCCGCACCCGAGTCGCCGGAGGCCAAGGCCTTGCTGGCGAAGTACATCGCGGCCTTCGAAAGCTACGACATGGACCAGTTGGTCAAGCTGTTCACCGACGACGCCATCTTCGAGATGCCGCCGTTCGACGGCTGGTACCAGGGCCCGACCGACATCGTCATGCTGACCAAGCTGCACTGCCCCGCCGAGGGGGCCGGCGACATGCGGTTTCTGAGTACGACCGCGAACGGTCAGCCCGCCGCGGCGCTGTTCATGCTGAACCGGGAGACCGGCGCGCACGAGGCCTTTCAGCTGCACGTGCTCAGCGTCCAGCCGGCCGGGGTGTCCCACGTGGTGGCATTCCACGGGGATGCGCAGCTGTTCGCGGCGTTCGGGCTGCCCGCCACGCTGTAGCCGCTGAGCGGCCACCTACGCTGCGTCATCGTCAATGGGCGTGGCATGACTGGCCACTCGCGGCGCTAGCCGGCAGGGATCACCGGCAGCGTGATGCTCGACGGGTGGGCCGCGTCGTGCAGGATCGTCTGTGTGGCCACCACGGTGTTCGCGCTCTGCCCGAAGGGCTCACCGGTGTTCGGGTTGGGGGCGAACTGCGGATAGTCGCTGCTGGAGACCTCCAGCCTGATGCGGTCGCCGGCCCGGTACTGGTAACTGGTGGGCCAGATCTGGATTCGGTAGGCCGTCGGCTGGCCGGGCGGAACGGGCGTCGGATTGGACAGCGAGTCTCTGAAGGCGGTCCGCAGGATTCCGTTGTTGAGGTTGATGGTCTCGCCGTCGGGCTTGACCACGGCCAGTTTGGCGGTGAAGTCGGTGTCGGCGACCGACGAACTGGCCCAGAGGTCGACGGTCGTCGACCCGGTCACCTCGGTGTCCTGCGCCAAGGGTGCACCGGTGTAGACCAGTACGTCGGAGCGCTGCTCGACGGGCGTCTGGTCGTACGGACCCTGTGGTCCGGATTGGGCACCACAGCAGGAGTGCCCACCGAGGCTCGGCGCGGGGAAGCGCGGGTCGTAGGTGTAGACGTCGGGCGGGTCGGCGGCGGGTGGCGAGGCGTCCAACTGCCCCGTGCGGTCGGCACCACCAGCCCCGGACATGAAGTAGGTCGTCGAGTGTGTCTGTGGCAGTGGCCAACTGGCCGCACTCTTCCAGACGTTGGCGCCCATCAGGAAGTAGTCGACCCGCGGCGTCCCGGCCCCTTCCTTGCCCGATACGCCGTTGTCGCGCCCCTTCAGATAGTGGTCGTACCAGTCGAGCATCAGCTCGTTGATGGGACTGTTCGCCACCGAGCCGATCGCCTTCAGCATGGGGGCGGGGTGCGAGTCCGGCCGGCCCCAGTCGACGTGGTCCCACGGTCCGATGACCAACCGTTGGTTGCTGCGGGCGAGGTCGTTACCGCCGTGGGCCACCATGCCCGCGAAGTTCTCCACACCGCCGGCCAGAAACGCGTCGTACCAGCCCTCGAAGTTCAGCACCGGGACCTTCACCGAGGGATAGCGGTCGCGGATGCTGAACTGCCGCCAGAAGTCGTCGCGCGTCGAATGCCGGATCCAGTCGAAGTACCACGGCGCCACCGCAGGGTTTCCCGGCTGCATCGGCGGCAGCTCCTTGAACGGGCGGAAGTTCAGCCACCTGGTGGGATCGCTTGCGGCAACGGCCAATTCGTGCACCGTCGCTTGGTCGTTGCGATTCTTCGCGGCCGTGGTGGCAATCGACTCCAACGCCCACGGCAGCACGAAGGCCAGCCGGAATTCGCCGCCCTCGTAGGTCCAGCCGTCGTAGTAGTCCGACGCGGTGTTCGCCGGCACGATGGTGACGAGGTGCGGCGGAGCGGTGACCGCGGCCAGCCATTGCGTGGCGCCCACGTACGACGATCCGTACATCCCGACCTTGCCATTGGAACCCGGTAGCGCCGCGGCCCACTCGACCGAGTCGTACCCGTCGGCCTGGTCGTGCGTGAACTCGCTGAACGTGCCGCCGGACGCGCCCTGGCCGCGGATGTCCTGCACGACGACCAGGTAGCAGTGCGACGCGAACCAGTCCGGCGGTTGGTAGCGCCCACTTGCCTGAGCGCCGTCCTTGCCGTACTGGGTACGCATCAGGATCACCGGCACGGGGTCGGACGTGCGCGGCCGGTAGACGTCCGCCCGCAGCACGGTGCCGTCGCGCATGGTGGCGGGCGTATCGGCCTGCTTGCTGACCGCGCATGGCCCGCGACCGGGGTCGGCCGGCCACGGGCCCCTCGCCGAACCGGTACCGCCGTCCGAGCAACCACTGATCAGCACGGTGACGGCGGTCGCGACGGCAGCCAGGCGGCGGGCAGCGGGGCGCACCCGCTCACGCTAGCCCCGCGGCCTGGCAGCCTCCCCACCTCTGCCGAACGCGGGTTACTTCGGGGGCATCCGGATGCCGCCGTCGACGCGGACGACCTCGGCGTTCATGTACGAGTTGGTGATCAGCTCGATCACCATCGACGCCAGCTCCTCGGGCTTGCCGAGGCGGTGCGGGAACAGCACCGACTGGCCGAGCTTGGCCTTGAACGCCTCCGAGCCCTCGCCCTCGCCGTAGATCGGCGTGTCGATCAGGCCGGGGGCGACGGTGTTGACGCGGATGCCCGACGCGGACAGGTCGCGCGCGACCGGCAGGGTGAGCCCGACGACGCCGCCCTTGGACGACGAGTAGGCGGCCTGCCCGATCTGGCCGTCGAACGCCGCGACGCTGGTCATGTTGACGATCGCACCGCGCTCGCCGGTCTCGGTGGGCTCGTTGCGACTCATCGCAGTCGCGGCCAGCCGGATGCAGTCGAACGTGCCGACCAGGTTGATGGCGAGCACCTTCTTGTAGGCGTCCAGGTTGTGCGCCGAGGCGAACTCGCCGTCCTTGCCGATGGTGCGCTGTGCCCAGCCGATGCCTGCCGAGTTGACCAGCGCCCGCAGCGGGCCGAGGTCGACGGCGGTGTTGACGGCGTCGGTGATCTGCTCGGTGTTGGTCACGTCGACGCTGACGAACACGCCGCCGATCTCGTGCGCGAGTTCCTGACCGCGGTCGGCCTGCAGGTCGGCCACGACCACCCGAGCGCCCAGATCCGCCAACTTGCGGGCCGACGCCGCGCCGATACCCGACGCGCCACCGGTGACGATTGCACTAGCTCCGTTGATGTCCACGCAGGACAGATTAAGCCGGTCGCTCAGCGGGCCCGCAGCCGCTCCAGCACCGCCGCCGTCCAGCGGTCCACCGCGCGGAGTTGGGATGGGCTGACGCCGTCGAAGACCAGTTCGCGAACCAGGTCGACGTGACCCCGCGCCGCCATCACCAGCGCAGCCCGGCCGTCCTCGGTCAGCTCGACGGTGGCCCCCCGGCGGTCGTCGTCCGCCCCCCGGCGCTCGACGAGCCCGCGGGAGCGCATCCGCCGCAGCTGGTGGGACAGGCGGCTCTGCTCCCACCCGAGCCGCTCGCCGAGTTCGTTCACCCGGCAGGCGTCGCGCTCGTCGAGGGCGACCAGCACGTCGTAGTCGGCGAGGGACAGCCCGCAGTCGCGTTGCAGCTGCCGGTTCATCTCGATCTGCAGGCCGGCGCTCATCGCTAGGTAGTTCCGCCACACCCGTTGCTGGTCCTCGGATAACCACATGGAATATATGACACATCATCTAAGTTGTCGTGTCCAGTGACAGCCACCTAGGCTGGCCCTGATCCCGAGGAGCGATCGCCATGACCCACACCGACACCGTCGACATTCGGCGCGCCGCCGACCGCGCCGCCACCAAGATCTCTTGGTTGGACTCCAAGCACTCGTTCTCGTTCGGCGGTAATTACGACCCCGCCAACACCCACCACGGACTGCTCCTGGTCAACAACGACGACCTCGTGAAGCCGGGCGCCGGTTTCGAGACCCACCCGCACCGCGACATGGAGATCGTGACGTGGGTGCTGCGCGGATCGCTGGTGCACCAGGACTCGACGGGACACTCGGGCGTCATCTATCCCGGTCTGGCGCAACGCATGTCGGCCGGCCGCGGCATCCTGCACTCGGAGAAGAACGACTCCTGGACCCTGACCGGCGACGCCTCGCACTCCGAGCCCGTCCACTTCGTGCAGATGTGGGTGGTGCCCGACGAGGCCGGCATCACGCCCGGCTACCAGCAGCTGGAGATCGACGACGAACTGCTGCGCGGCAAGCTGGTGACCATCGCCTCCGGCATGCCCGAGCACGCCGACGACGCTGCGATCACCATCGGCAACAAGTACGCCGCATTGCGCGGCGCGCGACTGGAGCCCGGCGACAGCGTCGAATTGCCACAGGCGCCCTACCTCCACCTGTTCGTGCCCCGTGGCGAGGTCGTTCTGGAGGGTGCGGGCCCGTTGCACGAAGGCGACGCCGTGCGCTTCACCGCATCGGGCGGCCAGCGGGTCACCGCAACCGAACCATCCGAAATCCTGGTCTGGGAGATGCATGCGAGCTTGGCCGCAGCGTAAGCGACACAGCACGTTAACGGCCGTCGGTCTGGTCGGCGTCCTTCTCGTGGCGGGGTGTTCTTCGAGCATCCCGTCTGCCGTAACCGGGGCCAGCGCCGCATCCGTCCCCACCGGCCTCGAGGAGGTCAGCGTCCAGGTTCCCGACGACTTCAGCGCCGCACCCTTCGACGAGCCGCGAAAGGCGTTGGTGCCCAAGGGTTGGACGATGTCGGTGTGGACCCGGTTGCCCAAACCGCGGTTGGCCGTCTGGGCGCCCGACAATGCCCTGCTGGTGTCGAGTCCCAGCGTGGGCCAGGTGATTCGCGTACAGCCATCGGGCATCGGCCCGCAGCTGCAACTCCTCGTCGGCGGCATGGACCAACCGCACGGCCTGGCCTTCGCCGGCTCGACGCTGTACATCGCCGAGAGCGACCAGATCGACGCCTTCGACTATGCCGACGGTCTGGCGAAGAATCCGCGTACGGTGGCGACCAACCTGCCCGACGCCCGCAGTCCCGAACTCGGCGGCGCCTATGCCCACGCCCTCAAGAGCGTGGCGGTGGGACGCGATGGCGCCGTGTACTTTTCGATCGGCTCCACCGGTAACGTCTCGGCGGCCGACCGCACCGCGACCCCGCCGCGGGCCACCATCATGCGGATCCCTCCCGGCGGCGGGCCCTTCGCTCCGTTCGCGACCGGCGTCCGCAACGGCACGGGCCTTGCCGTCGCTCCCGACGGTGCGCTGTGGACGGCGGTGAACGACCGGGACAACGTCGAGGTCCCCGATCAGGGTCCGTCGCGCGGCACGGTGGTGCCCGACTACGTCAACGACCATCCGCCCGAGTCGATCGCGAAGGTGACGTCTGGGCGCGAGTTGGGTTGGCCCTACTGCAATCCCGACGGCGGTCCGGCGAACCTGGTACTGATTCGCGACGTCGAGACCAACGCCGACGGGTCGAAGCTCGATTGTGCAGCGCTGCCACCGATCGAACAGAGTCTGGACGCACACTCCGCCCCGCTGGGCATGACGTTCGTCGACGGCGCCCTGCCCGCGCCGTATGCCAGTGGCGCACTGGTCGCGGTGCACGGCTCCTGGGACCGGCAGCCGCCACGTGCGCCCGAGGTGGCGTTCCTGCCGTGGCAGAACGGATCACTGGGGGTGGCGCAAACCCTCGTCGGCGGTTTCCAGTCGGCCGATGGGTCGCGCTGGGGTCGTCCGGTCGCCGCGGTCGTCGGGCCAGACGGCGCAATCTACGTCACCGACGACGCCGCGGACGCGATCTATCGGTTGGCCCCGCCGGGGAAGTAGGCCCGCGCGCCTACGTCAGGCCGTCGAGCACCGACGTCATCTGCTTCGCCGTGTCGTTGGCGATCCTCTCGAACACGATCTTCATCGCCGGGCTCAGCAATTTTGCGGCGCCCTTCATCTCCAGGTCGGCTCGGTAGGTAATCACCGATCCCGCCCCCGAGGCGTCGACGGTGATGGTGTCGACCGACGTCGACGAGTCGTTCCTGCCGACGAAGACCAGCGTGCGGTTGCTCAGCGTATTGAGCGTGTAGGTCAGTTCGGCCGTCACCCCGACGATCTTCGAGACGTTGTGCCACGTCGCCCCGACCTCGATCGGCCCGTCGCCCTCCCTCGTGCACGACTGGGTTCCCGGATCCCACTGTTCGGCGTTGGAGAAGTCCTTGAGGTAGTCGATCACCCGATCCGGCGGGGTGGAGACGGAGAAGGTTCGTGACACGGTTGGCATGGCTGCCTGATACCCCGCCGGCGGACCGGCCACCCACCCGCGCGCACTCCCCCGTGGCAAAGCCGTTGGGACGGCCGTCGAACGGCCCGTTGCCTAGACCCCGCCAGTGGTTGCGTCGGGTCCGAACACGAACAGCGCGGCGCCAACCGCCACCGCGGCAGCGGCGATCGCGATCACCGGCGCCACGGTCCACAGCGTGAGCGTCGCGCCGAGGACGGCGCCGCCGCACATGGTGAGGATGACTCCGTACCGCAGCTTCTCGCGTTGACCCGTCCCACCGGCGAGCCGGCTGTCGAACCCGATGCCGACGATGGTCTGCGTCAACACGGTCGTGCTGAGCTCCGGCACACCGAACTGCCGCGCGGTGGCGTTTTGCGAGCCGAAGACGACGGCCAGACCCGCGATGAGCGTCAGCCGCCCGCCGCCGTAGTACGGCAGCACGCCGGTGCCTGCAAGCACCGAGAGGGTCACCAGCACGACGATCTCCATGCCCAGCGCCACCGCCAACCAGCGTCGCACCCTTCCATCGAGATGGCGGGCCAGTCGGCCGCCCACCACCGCGCCGGCGACGAAGCTGGCGAACGCCACGACCGCCGCAATCAGGTCGACGCCCGAATGCGGCACGAACCAGAAGCCGAGGAAGATGACGTTGCCGGTCATGTTGGCCACGAAGACATGGCCGAGCACCAGCACGCTGACGGCGTCGACCAAGCCCGTTGCGAACGTCAGGAACAGCAGCGCGGCGATCGTAAGTCGTTGTGAGACAGGTGATTCGACGACCATCGCGCTGCTGCCGGCTAGCGACGCGGAGTCAGGTCGCGTTCACGGAGCTGTGCGTTCAGCAGCCAAGTACTGAGACGCACCACTAGATGGAGGCAACGAACGTCGTCGTGTAGTACTCGGCGGGAGTCTGCGAATACTCTCCCGCCCGTTCGACGAACACCCACACACCGTTGGCGCCCGACTGGCGGGGGCCCTGTACCAAGATGTTGCCCGCGCCGACGTCGTTGGTTTGCAGCGCCCCGGAGAGGACCCCAGGCGCGCCGGGCGCGCAACCAATCGAGGGGCGCGGCATCTGAATGACACGCACGTCGTAGTGGGCGTCGGGCACGGCGGCAGCTACGTCGATCGATGCCACCACCGTCCCCGAGCCGACGCTCGCCACGTGCGCGACCACCTGTGCGCTGCCCCTAGGGCCGACATACGAAAGCTCGGTGAAGTCACACGCGCGGAACGTGCCTTGAAGCGGCATCACGATTGCGCTCGCAGTCGGCGGTGCCGCTTGGGCCGCCGTCGTCGACGTCAGGGTAAAGGTGCTCAGCAGGGACGCTGCCACCACGGCAGATACCTTCGACGAGATTCTGGTCATTGCCCCTCATCGTGCTCGGCCGTCAGCGAAACGCAGTCACAGCTTACGTGCATGGATCAGAGCCGCGGCGTGAGATCCAACGAAGTGACCGCTGTCATCTTGGTGATGAGCCAGTGTCCGTTTCGCTGCTCCAGGTTCAAGCGATAGGACAGATACCGCAGCGACGGGATGCCCTTGGTGACCGGACTCGTGGACACCGAGTTGGTGTACACCAGCGCCGAGGCATCAGCCGGCGACACCGATTCGACGGCCACCCCGAGCACCTGGGTCTGGTTCGAGATCTGTGCCTGCTTGTTCGGTTCGACGATCGAATCGATGTAGCGCTGGTAGTCGACCGCAAAGTCACCGCCGAGATACTGCGCGGACCGATTCGGAAGCTTGGCCATGTCGTCGGGCGTGTACGTCCACAGGGTGGTGATCGCGTGCGCCGCCGTTTCGGCGATCGCGAACTTGGTGTGCACCGCGGCGCGGTCGGCGAGGTAGGGCTGAAGCGTCGCGCCGGCGAAAGCGCCGGCAGCGATGAACAGCGCGCCCGCGCTGACGGCCGCGTACTTCAGCGCCCGTCCGGCCGGTTGGTGCGGCACCATGACTGGGTCGGGGTCGGGCTGCGGTGAGCCGTCCTCCGACTCGGCACCCTCGGACGCGTCCGCAGTTGGCTCGGCGATGTCTTCGGTGACTGCCGGCGTCGCATCGACGGTCTCGTCGGGGGTGACGACGGTGTCCTTCTTCCGTCCCCACAACGACCGCCTGCGCTTCGATGGCAGGACGGCCGACGGCTCGACGTCCGCATCCTCGGCGGGGACGACGGTGGACGTCTCGGGCGACTCTGGCTTCGCGGAGTCGGTTTCTGATTCACCCTCTGGGGCCTCGGCGGCGTCCTCGGCGTCGTTACGCGCAATCTCGACGCCGGCACCCGAACCGCTCGCCTTCTGCCTTGGAAGTCGGTGACGGTTGCGCGCGGCCTTGCCCGTAGGGACCGTGGCGACAACAGCTTCGGCCGTCAGATCACCTGGATCAGTTGGCTGATCTTCCACTGCTGTCCCTCCTCGACGGTCGTGACGATCCAACGGCTGCCACTCTCGATGGTGGTCTTCCCGTCGGCCGCCGTGGTGCTGATCTTCGTGGCGACCAAGACGTCGGCGCTGCCGTTGTCCTTCCAGCGTTGAACGCCGGCCTCCAGAACGGAGCCCTGCGTCGGCTCGGCCCGCGCCACCTGGATGGCGATCTCGTTCGACTTCTCCTTGAACTCCTTGGCGAACTCGCCGGTGCCCTGAGCCTGCACGCGCTCGACGTAGGCGTTGGCGTTGAACGGGTCCAGTGTCGTGTAGGTGGTCATGAACCCCCGCACGTAGTCCAAGGCAGTCGCGTCGCGAACTTGCGTGCGGTGGTAACTCGCGTGCCCGACGACGGTGAAGATGCTCACCGCGAGTGCCGCCGCGAAGACCAGGACCGACACCGCGGTCGCAAGCGGTAACCCCCAGCGTCGCGGCCGGCGCGGCTTCGGGTTGAAGAAGTCGCGGTCGGTGGAGGCGACGAGTCGCCGCGGGCTCACTTGGCCGGCTCCGCGGTCAACAGGGGCTTCTTCAACACGATGAGATTCTCGACGCGCCAGTGCTGGTCGCCGGACTTGACGAAGTCGACCCGAACCGTAGCGGTCAGGAACTTGAGCGTTTTCGCGTCGGCTCCGCGTTGCCCCTGGAGTGCGACCAGCATCGCGGCCCGATCGGGAGCAGCCGAGAGAACGGCGCTGGTGACAGCGAAGTACTCGTTGGCAGTCACGCCGGATTTCTGCGCGGCCTGCTGCTGCGCCACGAGCTGCTGCCGATAGGTGTCGGTGGCCAACGACTGCGCACGGGCGAAGTCGTCTCGCACGGTATCGGCGTGATAGCTGAGCAGTTGCTCGACGATCCGCGGACCCTGCTCGGCGATTTCCGCGCGAGTCCGCTCGACGGCCTGATCGTGTTGGTAGATCGACCAGTACGACAGGCCGCCGCCCGCTGCGCACGTCAACGCTGCCACCACGAGAACGACGCCGGCAATCCGGCGCGCCGCCCCCTGCGCAGGCTCGACGGATCTGGCCTCGGTGTGCAGCAGCAGGTCGGCGAAGGTCCGGTTCCGTCGGTCCAGAAGCGGCCACAGCCACCCGACCAGCAGGCTCGCGGTGTCCAACAGATGCGCGACGTCACGCAGCAGCAGCCGGACCACTCCGGGCGCCGCGCCAGAGGCGACGGTGACGCGGACGCCGAACAGCGCCCGGCCCAGAGTCCAGCCGGTGAGAGTCGGCAACAACCACCGGTTCAGCATCGTCGCCACGAACGCCACCGCGGCAGCCGCCGACAGCAGCCACCACAGCCAACTCCGCGGCGTTGCGGCGAACCACAGAAGCAACGTCGTCGACATCACCGCTGCACCTGGCAAGAGATCCACTGCCAGCGTTCCCGCGCGCATCGGCCAGGACGCCAGCCGCACCTCTTCCGTCGCGGCCGGCGGCGGCTCGGTCATCGGTTCGAGTATTGCAGTCACGACGTGACCTGATCCAGGTTCGAGATCTTGTACGTCCCGTCCGCGGGGGCCATCTTCACCCGAAGGCGGTAGCCCTGCTCTTGATCGGACACCTGGCTGTTGGTCACCCGCACCCGAACGGCCACCAGTACGTCCACCGAGCCGTCGTCATTCGACCGTTCGGCGGCTGCCCGCAGGTCGGCGACCTTTACGCTCACGTTCGCGGCTTGGTAGGCGTCGACCAGCATGCCCGCGTAGAGGCTGGACTGCACCGCGAAGTCGCCCGTGCCGCATTCGATGATCTTGGTCTGGCTCTGCGTGATCGCCGCGACGTCCGGAGCCTGGGTGGCCGCCACGCAATCCTTTGCCCGGGCGACCGCGGTCGCCTCGTTGCGGCCGACGGCAGCGCTGCGGTCGTGCATCTTCAACGCGAGATAGCCTCCCACGGCGACACCGGCCGATGCGAGGACGATCAACGCACAGATCGCGGCGATCCACCCTCGGCCGAAGTGCTCCTGGCGCCGCTCGGGCGGACCTTCGACGTCCGCGACCTCGGGGGAAGCGCCGACCGCGTCTCCGCTGTCCTCTTCCGTGGCCTCCGTCTCGACCGATTCGGTCGGTGGTTCGATTGCTTCTGCGGTGGGGTTCAGCTGGCTGGCGCCAGCATCTCCTTCCATCCGTCTTCTCCCGGTGCGCTTGAATTGTTCACGGTGTACTTGGTGCCGTCGGGCCCATCTACCTCACCGCTGGACGGGTTGTAGACAGCCGTCGGACCCGATGTCGGAGTGTAGATGCACGGATTGGGTTGCTGCCCGCTGCACTGGACGCTACCTTGACCCGGCGCAGTCAACGGATCGCTGGTCGGCGGCAGGGGACCGGGCAGTTGATCGGCCGGCAACGGGTTCACTCCATTGTTCACCGACGGTGCCGGAATGACGTAGCCCGGTTTCACCGGCTGATCGCACCTGGCGGCGGGCGCCGGGCAGGTGAGGATCTGATTGGGGTCCCCGTACCACGGATTCGTGCCCATGGGTTCATACGGAGCGCCGCTACGGCACAGAGCCGGTGTGGCAGCGCGTTTCCCCGGCACGTCGGCGCATGGCAGGTTCCGTGCTCCGCGAACGACGTTGCCTTGGAAGTCCTTCGGTATCTTGCAGTAGACGTCCTGAGGCAGATCCTTCATCGAGGTGTCCGCCGGCGATCGCCACTGCGACGCCGGGATGAACCCGGTGAGACAGGGTGGCGGCTGGTTGATTGACAGCGCGAAGTGCAGCAGACCCTGATTGTCGAAGATGGTGCCCGTCTGCGCGACCGAGGCGGCCTGCGGGAAGGCAACCAGCAACTGCTCGGTGCCCTTGTGATACCGCTTGAGTAGGTCGGCCACGATCTCGACGTTCGCCAGCGTCTGGGGTAGCGACTCACGGACGTCGCTGAAGAACGCGGTGACCGCGTCCGCGGCCGGTGCCGCCTGCTGGAGACCCGTACGCAGCGCCTGGTCCTGGTCTGCCAACTGACCCGTTAGATTGTCGAGGTTCGACGCCCAGCGCTTGATCGCGTCCCCCGAGTCGCGCTGGCTGTCCAAGATCGGTCCCACGTTGTCGACGATGTCGTCGATCGGACCGATGTTGTCCTTGAACCCCCTCACCACGTTGTTGGTCGAGTCCACCAACCTGTGCAGGTTCGGGCCCAATCCCCCAAGGGCGTCTGACGTCTCGTTGAGCAGGGATTCGAGCTTGTCCTGTGGCAGGGCACTCAACACCTTGTTGGCGCTGTCCACCGCGGGTCCGATTTCACTGGGGACGGAGCTGTCCGTGATGGTCTGCCCATTGCTCAGGTACCGACCCGGGTTGCCCTTCGGCACCAAGTCGATGTACTGCTCACCGACCGCCGACACCGAATGCACGTTCGCCGCCGCGTCGGCGGGAATCTTGACTCCGTCGCCGATGCTCAACGTGGCACGGGCGCCCGTTTCCGTGGGTTCGACCGCGGTCACCCTGCCGATCGTGGTCCCCCTGTACGTGACGTTGCTCGTCTCGTACAACCCGCCGGTGCGCGGAAGGTCGACGTACAACGTGTACTGGCCTACGCCCGCCAGTGCCGGCAGGCGCAAGTAGTAGGTGCCTAGTACCACCAGAGCGATCATGGTCACCACCGTGAAGATGATCAGCTGGATCCTGATCATTCGGGTCAGCATGTCTCACTCACCCCGCTCTACGAGTGGTCCACCCGGCGCGGAGTGGGGGTTGGGTGTGAATCGCACGTCCGGAATCATCGTCGCCGGGTCACGGCCCCACGCCTGCTCGAGCGCCCTCAGGAAGCCGGAGATACCAGTGCCGGAGAACAGCCCGTTGTCGATGGCACTGAGTGTCAGGTCGGCCGTGATGGAGACGTTGATGTAGTCCCCGCGGATCGCCTTCGGAGCGCCCTTGACGGAGAACGGCGCCGTCAACAGCACGTCCAATGCGCCGATCAGATACGGGGAGGCGCGGCCCAACTGCTTCAGTGGTCGCTGCAGCGACTCAAGATTCGTGTGCAGGTTCGCATTGGTCTGCGACGTGAACGTGTTTGCCGTGGCCTCACTGATCCGGCCGAGACTCTGTATCGCATCAGCGACGAGGTCGCGGTGGTCGGCGAGGTACTTGATCGCCGGAGGGAACTCGACGAGCACTCGATCGAGAGTGTCGTTGCGTTGCGCAACGATGCCAAGGAGCCGATTCGTCGAATCGATGGCGCGAGTCAGATCCTCGCGTTGTTGATCGAGTTCGTTGGTGAACACGTCCAGGCGGTTCAGGAACTCGCGAATCTGGTCGCCCCGACCATTCAGCAGCGCAAAAACCTCGTTTTGGATGACCTCGAGGTTCTGAATCCCACCACCGTTCAAGATGCTGCCGATGCCCGCCAACGTCCGTTCGGTGGTGGGATACGCCGACGAATTTTGCAGCGGAATCGTGTCACCGTTTCGCAACTGGGTCGACGACGGGTTTGGCGGCGAGTCCAATTCCAGATGCTGGGAGCCCAGCAGGCTGGTCTGCCCGATCTTCGCGAGCACGTTGGACGGCAGCTTGACGTCGTCCCGCACGGCGACGGTGAGCGTCGCAACCCAGTTCTTCAGCGCGATCGCCTTGACGCTGCCGACGGCGACGTCGGCCACCCGAACCCGGCTGTTGGCGTCCAATCCGAGCGTGTCCGGCATCTGCACGTACACCGTGTAGGTGCCGGAACCGGCACCCGGTCCGCCCGGCAGGGGGACATTCGCGATGCCCTTCCAGCCGCAGGAGGTCAGAACCGCGGCTGCGACCGACAACACGACGGCCCGGCGCGCCAGCCTTCTCCACTTGATCGTCGTCAACGAGCGCATCACGGTGCCCCCACTTCCGCAGGCAATGCCGGTCCAGCCGGTCCAGCCGGTCCAGCCGGTCCAGGCGCTGCGACGGGTGCCGCGGGCGCTTCCTGTGCGACTCCCGGTGGCTGCGGCGGCACCGGTGGCGGCTGAGGATAGAACGGCGGCGGCAGTGGATTGTTCTGATCGAAGGCATCCGGCGGTCCAGGCAGGTTTCCGCCGCGCGTCGTACCGAAGGCAGGTGGCGCAGGCGGGGCCACGATGTCCGGACCACCCATCAATTCCGCCAAGGACTCGGGGGTCAGCATGTTGGCAGTGAGAGGCTGCACGTCCACGCCCTGCATACCAGGCGCGACGGTCCATCCCGGCTCGTGGTTTCCGAAGGATAACAACGTGTCTCGAGACCAGATACCGGGCACGGTGGTGTCCTTGTAGCCCGGGGGCGGCTGCAACCGCGGGTCCGAGTAGGCGATCTGCTTGGGCAACGTGTGCGCTTGGGTGAACTGATTCAGCCCGAACGGCAGATAGTTGAACTTGATGGCGTCGAGGATCGGCGCCAGGTACTGGGCGCACAACTCTGCCGATTCCTGGTAGCCGAGCCGGCTGCCGGCCTGGATCGAACTGCAGAGGAACTGCAGGGGGTTGGCGAAGTTGTTGATCACCGGCAGGCCCGCCACACCGCCCTGGTTGGGCGGAGCGATGTTGATGGCGTTCTGCGCCAAGGTCGGTAGCACGTGGAAGCCGGTCTCCAAACCGGTGAAGGGCTTGGGTTGCAGAATGGCGTTCGTGACTTCGGCGACGTTGTCGATGTCGGTGGCCAGTACCTTGCCGTTGCGACCGAAGAACTGCCTAGTGGTGCTGAGGAGGTCGTTGAGGCTGCGGACCGCAGTCGCCAGTTCTTGATCGGTATTCGTGAACTTGGCCGTCAGTCCCGCGAGGTCGTTATTGAGCTCGACGATCTGCTTGTCGCTGCGGTAGAGCGCATTGACGAACAGGGCCAGGCTCTTCACCACGGAGAAGAAGTCGCCACGGCTGGTGTTCAAGGTGGTGAGCGCGTCCGAGAGGCTGGTGAACGTGGCGTTGAGCTGCTTGCCCTTGCCCGCCAGCCCGTCGGAGAACGACTCGATGACTTCGCCGATCGGGCCCTTGGGCTGCTGAGGCGTCGGCTCGACTTGCTTGAGCAGATTGCTCAGCGAATCACGCAGTTCATCGAACTCGACGGGAACCTGCGTTCGCTCGAGCGGGATGACGGCGCCCTGATCTAGCACCGGGCCGCCCGTATAGGGCGGTGCCAACTGGATCGTCCGCGAGGACACCAGACTTGGATTCAAGATCGACGCGGTGACGTTGGCGGGCACCTTGTACTTCGACTCGTAGTGGAAGGTCACCCTCATCTTGTCGCCGTCCGGCTCGATCGAGTCGATCGCGCCAACCTTGACACCCATGATTTGGACGCGGTCGCCTTCGTACAGGGACAGGGTGCTCTTGAAGTAGGCCGTGACGGTGTTGGTCGTCAGTCGCTTGTACAGCTGGTAGCCGGCAACGCCGGCTACCAGAGCGACGATGACGATGAGCGACCCTACGATCACCGAGGTCCGGGTGAGTCGCGGCGTCTTCAGATTCCGCACTTTGAACATAGTGGACATTCCGTTACCCCCCCGTTCCGTCTTGCGACCCAGGAGGAAGGAACGGCGGGTTGCCGGGTAGCGGCGGCGTGCCGGCTGGTGGCAACTGCGGTCCTGGTCCCGGAGGTGGGGGTGGCCCGACCAGCGCCGGCGGCAGCGGCGAGGTGCCGTCGCCCTGGAGGGATCCCGGTGCGATGTACGGATCGGACGGACCCGCCGTCACGGGTGTGCGTCGGGCGCCGGGAGGACCTGGCGCGAACGGGCCGGGCGGCACGCCCTCGACGGGCGGCGCGAACTCGCCGGGGAACGCGGACCCAGGTACGCCCGGTGCCGGTGGCGGCGCGTTGGGGTTCGGCGGCGACGTCAGCACGTTCGGGGCGCCGTAGTTGTTGCCGTACGGGTTGTCGCCGAACGGGCCGACGCTCAAGTTGGCACACGGCAACGGATTGCCTGGTGTCGGTAGGCCATCGGCTGGCGGTGTGTACGAACACGGTGAACCTGCCACCACGGCGGGTCCGGGATGTTCCGGCGTGCCCTCCAGGATCGGGGGAGCCGCAGGCGGTGCGCCGTTGGGGAAGCGTTGCCCGTTGGGGTCGGGGAACCGGAACGCCGGCAGACCAGCGTTGCGCCAGAAGTCCTCGGGACTGATACCGCGCTTCTGGAACGCTGCGTCCACGAACGGCTGGAGGATTTGGAAGGGCAGCAGATTGACCAACATGACCTTGAAGAAGGGGCCGGACGCAATGGCTTCGCCCAGACCGGTGGCGATGCTCGAGATGTTGGTCAGAACGTCGGCCAAGTCGAGCTTGTGCTTCACCAGGATGTCGCTGATGACGTGGAGCTGCTCCAGCACGCGGTTGATGTTGGGGTTCTCGTCGACGAATCCCTTGATCTGCTCCGAGAACGTCGACACCCGATCGAGCAGGAGATCGATGGCCTGCCCTTTGTCATTGATGGCGCCGATCAGCGTTCGCGCGTAGATCACCAGTTGGTTGATCTGCTGGCTGCGGTTGCCCAGCACGCCGGCTACCTGATTGGCGTTGGCCAGCAACTTCTTGATCTGCTCGTCGCGCTTGCCGATGGTGTCCGAGAACCGTTCGACACCCTTGAGTGCCGCGCTCAGTTGTGGATAGGTCTGATCGATGGTCTCCGACAACACGTGTAGCGATCGCTTGAAGGTGGGGATGTCGATGCCAGCGGCAGACGTGCTGAGGTCGCCCAAGGCATCCGACAGCTGATATGGAGTGGTGGTCTGCGCCAGCGGCAGCACGCCGTTGGGCGGCAGCGCCTTCGAGCCACGCGGTTCGACGGCCATGTTGCGCCGCCCGAGGAGGGTGTCGGTCCGGATTGCGATCCGGCTATCCGTTCCGATCCTGTTGCCGCCGATCGTGTACCCGATCTTCACCTTGTCGCCGTCGATCCCCACGCTCTTGACCTGGCCAACGTTCACTCCGGCGATCTGAACGTTGTTGCCCTCGGCCAGCCCGCCGGTGTCGGCGAACTCCGCGTAGTAGATGGGCGTTGCGAAGAGCATCGGGATGGATGACAGGCTCTGCCCCACCAGGACGACGAGCACGACGATGACGATGCCCACCATGCCGTTGCGAATCCGGTTCGATCCCTCCAGCGTTCTCATTTTGGAGTGCACCTTCCCGATTGCTGCGAGGTGACCCTGACGGTGCGAACCGGCCCTCCGGGCTGCAGACCGTTCACCAGCAGCGTGATGTCACAGGCGTAGAAGTTGAAGAAGTCACCGTAGATTCCGCCCGAGCGACCGAGGGTCCGAATGGCGGTCGGTAGCCGCGTCAGGTAGGCGTCGAGCTCCGACTGCTGGTCGACGAGCGGCTGCTGGATGACATCGAGCTTGGCAATCGTCTGTTGCAACAGCGGCCGATTCTCCGAGAGCAGGTCTCCAATCGCGCCGGTGGCATTGCTGATGCTGGCGACCGAAGAGGCCAGCGGGTCGGCCCGCTTGCCCAGCCCGCTGATCAGCTTCTCCAGGTCGACGACGGTGCCGTCGAACTGCTGTTGATGGCGGACCACCGTGTCCAGCACGGTGTTGAGGTTGCGGACGACCTCGCCGATCGCCTGATCCCGGTCCGCGAGCGTCGAGGTGAGCTGCGCAGTCTGGTTGAGGATGTCGCTGATGGTGCCGCCCTGCCCCTGGAAGACCGTGAGCAGCGAGGTCGCGATGGAGTTGACCTTCGCCGGATCCAAGGACTTGAACAGCGGCCGGAACCCACCGATCAGTGCGTCCAAGTCGAGGGCGGGCTCCGTCCGCTCGACGGGGATGGTCCCTCCAGCGGGCATCCGCTGGTTGGCGTCGCCTCGCTTGAGCTCCATGTAGCGGTCACCGATCAGGTTTTGGTACCTGATTGCCGCCGACGTCTGGGTGAACAGCGGAAGCGAGCGGTCGACCGTGAAGTCGACGCGGGCCCGCTGGCCTCCGTCGATCAACTCGACGGCCTCGACTTTGCCGACCTCGACGCCCGACGCTCGGACGAATTGCCCGCTGCGCAGACCGCTGGCGTTGCTGAAGATCGCCGAATAGCCCGTGGTCCGGTCGAACCTCAACTGGCCGAACACCACGAAGATGAGGACGGTGAACACCAACAGCACCAGCGACAGCACGCCGAGCTTGACGATCGTTCCGGTGATTCTCATGGGTTGATCGTGTTCTCCCCGAACTGGCGACCCCATACGTATTCGATCGCGATTGGCTGACCGAGACCGAAGTGGTTGTAGGGCGCGATGGAGGCACCGGTGTCCATCACCAGGTACGGCGCCGGCCAGAGATCACGGGTAACCGGAGCCCAACATCCCGGCTTGCCCTCTGGGCCGCCCGACGCGTTGACCCGAGGCAGGTTGTCCGGGAACACGTACGGGTTGCCCGCGCCCAGGATCTCCGACCGGGTGCGCAAGGAGTAGCCGTTGCTGCCGCCGAACGATGCCTCGATCTTCGGCGCCACGTCGTGGAAGTTCCTGATCGTGCAGAACAGCGCCGGGCTGTACTCGTCGAGCAGCGACGTGGTCGGCAGCAGGTCCTGCAACAGTCGGGTGAGGTAGGGCTGGCCGCGTTCGATCACGTCGCCGCCGGTGTTGCCGAAACCGACCGCAGCCATCAGCGCCTGGTCGAGATCGCCCTGCATATCGTTGATGGTGCGGGCAGTGGTCACGCCGTTCTGAAGCGCATTGAAGATGTTCGGCGATGCGTCGGCCAGGATGGCGGCGGTATCGGCCAAGCCGCGCACGTCGGCGCGAATTTGCGGCATCCGCGGGTTGAGCTCACCCAGGATGTCGTTGCCCTCGACGATGGCCTGGCCGAAGCGGTCGCCCTGGCCGTCCAGCGCCTGGGCGGCCGCGGTCAGCGTCTTGTTCAGCTTGACCGGGTCCACCTTCTGCGTCAGGGACAGGACGGTTTGGAAGACCGTGTTGAATTCGGTGGTCACCGACCGGGCGTCGATCACGTCCCGGCTAGTGATCCGCTGCTTGGACGGATCCTTCGGCAAGCTGAGGGAAACGAACTTGTTGCCGAACACCGTGGTGGCCTTGATGTCGGCTGTCACATTGACGGGAATCAGGTTTACGTCCGCGGGATTGACGTCGAGCGTGAGCTTCGCTGCGGGCGCGCCGTCGCGCTGCACTTCGTCGATCCCGGCCACTCGGCCGATCTGCACGCCGTTGAACGTCACCGGCGTCCCTGGATCCATCACCAATCCGGCTCGCCCGGACAACATCGTCAGCTTCGTCTTTGGGGTGAAGTCCCCACGGAACTGGAAGAAGACCAAGCAGGTGATGACGGCCAGGACCAGCAGCAGTCCCACGGCAGCCAACTTGTACGGCGTGCGGGGAGGCTTGTTGAGCGGCATCTGTGTGGTCATGGGATCACTGCGTCAGGTTGAAGTTCGGGTTGACGCCGTAAAGCGCCAACGCGGCAAATAGGACTACGACTTGGACCGACACCAGGGAGAACCGCATCGAGCGACCGACCGCCTCACCGACGCCGACCGGTCCACCGCTGGCGTTGTAGCCGTAGTAGCAGTGCGTGATCATGACGAGCACGGCGATGATGATGGCCTCCAAGAACGACCAGAAGACGTCGTCGGGGCGCAGGAACGTCCGGAAGTAGTGGTCGTAGGTACCAGAGGTTTGCCCGTAGATGAATGTCGTGACGACCTGCGGTGAGATGAACGACATCAACATCGCCAACGCGTACAGCGGGACGATCACGACGAATCCCGCCACGATCCGGGTGGACACCAGGTAGGAGATCGACTTGATCCCCATCACCTCGAGTGCGTCGATCTCCTCGCTGATGCGCATGGCGCCCAGCTCGGCGGTCGCGCCGGCGCCAACCGTCGCGGCCAGCGCGATGCCGGTGACGACGGGGGCAGCGATTCGCACGTTGATGAGCGCGGCGAAGAAGCCAGTGAAGACGTCGATACCGATGTAGCCCAGGGACGCGAAGCCCTGGATGGCGACCAGTGAACTACCGGACAGCGTCACGAAGCCAACGATCGCAACGGTGCCACCGACGACGGCCAGTGCGCCGGTTCCCATTCCGATCTCGGCGATGAGCCGCAGCGTCTCCTTGCGGTAGCGGCTCAGCGCCCACCCGATCTGGCCCAGGGCGACCACCGAGAACCAGGCGAGTTTTCCGAAGCCGGTCAGCGCCCGGCCGCCGCCTCCGGCGTAGCGGTTGAGATTCGCGGCAACCTTCGGGTAGCGCTGGCGAAGAACGGTCGAGGTCGACATCTCAGCGTCCCGTCCCGAACTTCACACCGATGGTGGTCAGGATGACGTTGACGGCGTACAGCGCCACGACGCACAGCACCACTGTCTCGTTCACGGCGGTACCCAAGCCCTTGGAACCGCCGCTGGTGGTCAATCCGCGGTAACACCCGACCAACCCCGCGATCAAGCCGAAGATGGCGGCCTTGACGGTTGCAATGACCACCTCGGGCATACCGGTGATCAGGGTCAGGGTGGACAGGTAGGCGCCACCGGACACGTTCTGCAGGTACACGCCGAAGATGTAGCCGCCCACCAGGCCGACCGTGATGACGAGGCCGTTCAGCAACGTGGCGACCAGCGTCGCCGCAAGGACCCGCGGGACCACCAGGCGGTGAATCGGGTCGATGCCCAACACCTCCATCGCATCGATCTCCTCGCGGATGGTGCGTGCTCCCAGGTCGGCGCAGATCGCCGTTGACCCGGCGCCGGCGACCACGAGCACGGTGGTTAGCGGGCCGAGCTGGGTCACGGCGCCAAGGGCCGCACCCGCGCCCGAGATGTCTGCGGCCCCGACCTGTGCGAGCAGGATGTTCAACGTGAAGATCAACAGCACGGTGAGGGGTATCGACACGGCGATGGTCGGGCCGATGGCCACCTTCATGACGAACCAGCACATCAAGATGAATTCGCGCATCTGGAACGGCCGCTTGAAGAGCGCCCTGCCGGTCAAGGCCGTCATCTTGAAGAAGCCGCCGACGGCCGTCAGACCTGGCCGAATATGGTCGGAGAGATAGCCGACCAGCCCGGTCTGCGCCGTCACAGATGCACTCCGACTGCTTGACCGAGGCCGTTCTGCGAGACCTGTCGCACGCCCCCTCCTTGCCTGAACTTCGTCTGTGTGACCGTTGTCTCCCTACTCGCGGGTAGTAAGGCGGACCACAGGAGAGTACCCGATGAAATCAGCGCAGCGCACCGCATCGGCAGGATTGTCACCGGGCCCGTTGGCAAACTGGTCATATCCGCTCAGCCTTCCGCAGAGGTCGTCGAAACCGTTGAGGCAGAGGTACTTTCGTCAGCGTCAATCGATTGGTCCGTGCCGAAGCGCGCCCTCAGTTCAACCTTGAGCACCTTACCGGCGGGGTTTCTCGGCAGCGCATCGACGACCTCGAGGACCTTGGGGTGCTTGTAACGGGCGAGGCGGCCGGTGAGGAAGTGGTCGAGATCGGCCACCGTCAGAGCGCCCGGCGCGGCCGTTCCCAGGGCGACGACGGCGACCGGGATCTCGCCCCACTTCGGGTGCGGCCGACCGATCACCGCGGCCTCCGCGATCGACGGATGCGCAGCAAGCGCATTCTCGACCTCGGCGCAGTAGATGTTCTCGCCACCGGAGATGATCATGTCCTTCTTGCGGTCGACGACCCAGACGTAGCCCTCGTCGTCCTGGCGAACGAGGTCACCGGAGTGGAACCAGCCGCCCGCGAAGGACTCGGCCGTGGCGGCGGGGTTGTTCCAGTAGCCGGCCATCAGCGTCGGCGCGCGGTAGACGATCTCGCCGACCTGACCCACCGGGACGTCGTTCATGTCCTCGTCTACGACGCGGGCCGCGACGGTCGGGATGACCTTGCCGACCGAGCCCAGCTTCCTGATCGCGTCGTCGCCCAGCAGCATGCACGTCACCGGCGACATCTCGGTCTGCCCGAAGGCCGCGAGGATCTGGGTGCCGGGGAAGGTCTCGGCCATCTCGTGCAGCAGGGTGTCCGATGCGGGGGCCGCGCCCCAGGACAGCACCCGCAGCGACAGCCGGCGGGGGTTGGCGCGCTGCGCCGCGCACACCGCCTGCCACTGGGCCGGCACCAGGAAGATGCCGGTGACGCGCTCGGCCTGCAGCACGTCGAGCAGGGCCGCGGGGTCGAAGGCGCCCAGCGGGTAGATCACGGTCGGACGCCCGAGCACCAGCCCGGTGATGGTGTTGCCGATCCCCGCGATGTGGAACAGCGGCACGCCGACGAAGCCGACGTCGTGGTTCAGGTCGGCACCGCTGGTGAAGAGGTGCGTCGTCGCCTGACCCTGCAGGTTGACGTGGGTGAGCACCGCGCCCTTCGGCCGTCCGGTGGTGCCGGAGGTGTACATGATCAGCGCGGGCGTGTCGTTCGGGATGTCGACCGGCTCGGGTGCGCCGCCGGCTTCGGCCAGCAGATCGTCGTAGCCGAGCAGGCCGTCCTCGGTCGGGCCGCCGGCCACGACGATGCCGGCCAGCGTCGGGTCGAGGTCGCGGACCGCAGTGGCGACCGAGGCCAGGACCGGTTCGGTGACGACGACCCGTGCCGCGCAGTCGCCGACCAGGAAGGCGATCTCGGGCGCGGTCATTCGGAAGTTGACCGGGACCGCAATCGCGCCGAGCAGGTTCGCCGCGAGTACCGACTCGACGAACTCGGTGCGGTTGAGCATGAGGATCAGCACGCGGTCGCCGAACTCGACGCCGCGCCGGCTCAGGGCGCCGGCGAGTGCGGTGACCCGCCGGTCGAGCTCTGCCCACGTCGTCGTGCGGCCGAGGAACCGAAGCGCGGTGGCGTCGGGTTGCATCAGGGCGTGGCGGGCGAGCTGGTTGGTCCAGTTCTGCCGACGGGCCAGGTACGGCTGCTCGAGGAGCTGCCGATCGAGGTCTGGCGTGGTGGTCAACGTCTGTGCTCCCGTGTCGCGTGGCGCAGGTTGCGCGGCGTTGATATTTGATCAAACATGGTGTTGCCCCGGTCACACTATGGCCTCGGCGGCTCGGGGACAACCCCACGCCAGCGGCTCTAGCAACGGGGGATCCATGAAAGCCGACGCGTCGTGATCGCACCAACCACACCGCGCCCCCGACCCCGCCGCGAACAACTCTCCGACGAGGTGGCCAGCCACCTGCGGGTGCGGATCATGTCCGGCAACCTGCGGCCCGGCGCGTTCATCCGGCTCGACGAGACGGCCGCCGAACTCGGCGTGAGCATCACCCCCGTCCGCGAGGCACTGCGGACGCTGCGCGGCGAGGGCATGGTGCAACTCGAACCGCACCGCGGGCACGTGGTCTCGCCGTTCACCCGCGGCGACATCGAGGACATCTTCTGGTTGCAGGCGGTCATCGCGGGCCAGCTCGCCCGGTCCGCGGCCGAGCGGATCACCGACGAGCAGATCGACGAACTCGACGGACTGGCCGAGACGGTCGCGGACGCCATCGGCAGGCAGGACACCGCCGGCGTGGTCGACGCGGAGTTCGCCTTTCACCGGGCGTTCAACCGGGCGTCGGGCCGCATCAAGCTGGCGTGGTTCCTGCTGCACGCCGCCAGATACCTGCCGCCCCACATCTATGCCAACGACCCGGAGTGGGGCCGCACGGCGGTGGACAACCGCCGGGAGATGATCGCGGCGCTGCGCCGCCGCGACGTCGAGACGGTGGTGCGGCTGACCGACGTGCAGTTCACCGACGGTGCGCGACGGCTCACGGCGCGGCTCGACGAACTGGGGTTGTGGACCTAGGCGCTACGCGGTCAGCGTCTCGGCGCGCTTCTTCAGGTTGTCGGCCAGGTGCTCGAGGGCGTCGTTGACCACCTTCTTCACCATCATCGCCGGCACCGGCACCGAGATCTCGACGTCCAGGTCGACGGTCAGCAGAGAGGTCGCCCCCATGGCCACCACCGAGAACAGCTGCTCCTGCTTGGAGAAGAGGTCACCCTGCTGCATGACGGTCTGGATCTGGTTCTCGCCCGGGTAGTAGACGGCCTGGATGTAGGTGCCGTCCATGCCCTGCACGGAGGTGTCGAGGCGCAGTTGACTGGGCCGCTGATCGTCGTAGCGGGCCAGGATCCAGCAGCCCTTGATCTCCTCGTTCCACTGCGGGTAGGACTCGAAGTCCGCCACGATCGCCATGATCGCTTCGGCGGACGCCTCGACCTCGACGGTCTTGCTCACGAGCGGCATCGGGCGAGCATATCGGTGCGGGCCCAGGTGACCGGGGCAGGCGACCCGATCAGGCGACCCCATCAGGCGACCTGGGCCGTCGTCAGCACGACGCGGAGCTCGTCGGGGATGGGAACGGGCCGCCGGGTGTCGCGATCGACGTAGACGTGCACCCAATGACCAACGGCGGCAACTGGTTTGGCGTCGTCCGCCGATTCCGGTGGCGCGAAGACCGCCAGGCGGTAGGTGACGCTGCTGGTGCCCAGCCGGGTGACGGCCAGCCCGACGACCAGCGGATCGGGGAACTGCAGTTCGGCGAAGTAGCGGCAGCCCGATTCGGCGACCACCCCCAACCACCGCGCCGTCACGGGGTCCAGACCGGTTCGGGTGTTGAGCCACGCGTTGATCGCGGTGTCGAACAGCGCGTAGTAGACCGCGTTGTTGAGGTGGCCGAACATGTCGTTGTCCATCCAGCGCGTCGTCACCGGCCAGTGCACCGGGAAGTCGCGCGACGTGAGCTCCCGTTCGTTCATGCGAGGAGTGTTTCAGGTCCTGGCAAGCTGGTGGACGTGAAGATCCGTGGAGCCGTCCTCGACCGCATCGGGGCGCCGCCCCGCTATGCCGAATCCCGACCGCTGACCATCACCGAACTCGACCTCGCGCCGCCCGGTGACACCGAACTGCTGGTCCGCATCGAGGCCGCGGGTCTGTGCCACTCCGATTTGTCGGTGGTCAACGGTTCGCGGGTGCGGCCCGTCCCGATGCTGCTGGGACACGAGGCGGCGGGCATCGTCGAGCAGGTGGGCGCCGCGGTCGGCGACGTCGCGGTCGGGCAGCGCGTGGTGATGACGTTCCTGCCCCGGTGTGGCGAATGCGCGGCCTGCCACACCGACGGCCTGGCGCCGTGCCTACCCGGCAGCGCGGCCAACGGGCAGGGCGTGCTGCTCGGCGGCGGTACCCGGCTGGCCGCCGACGGCCACGACGTCCTGCACCACCTCGGCGTCTCGGCCTTCGCCACCCATGCCGTAGTCGACCGCCGGTCGGTCGTGCCGGTGGACGACGACGTCCCGCCCGTCGTCGCCTCGCTGCTGGGCTGCGCG
The DNA here is from genome assembly GCA_963846985.1 of uncultured Actinomycetota bacterium. Taxonomy (GTDB): domain Bacteria; phylum Actinomycetota; class Actinomycetes; order Mycobacteriales; family Mycobacteriaceae; genus Mycobacterium. The sequence goes on along the minus strand of CAWJYC010000006.1, from coordinate 36,925 downwards.
GTGCTCACCGGCGGCGGGGCCGTGCTCAACGCCGGCCAGCCGCGGCCGGGCGACACGGTGGCGATCGTGGGCATGGGCGGTGTCGGCATGGCCGCGCTGCTGACGGCGCTGGCGCACGACGACGTCCGAGTGGTCGCCGTAGACCAGCTGCCGGACAAGCTGGCGCGGGCCACCGAGCTGGGCGCGCACGCCGCCGTCACGCCCGATCAGGCGGCCGACCTCAAGGCGCGGATCGTCATCGAGGCCGCGGGCCACCCCGCCGCCCTGGAGACGGCCATTGCGCTGACCGGGCCCGGCGGCCGCACCGTCACGGTCGGGCTACCCCATCCCGACGCGCGAATCAGTGTGTCGCCATTGGGTTTCGTGGCCGAGGGCCGGTCGCTGATCGGCAGCTACCTGGGCTCGGCGGTACCGGCGAGGGACATCCCCCGGTTCGTGGCGCTATGGCGGGAGGGCCGGCTGCCCATCGAGGCGCTGGTGTCCTCGACGATCGCGCTCGAAGGGATCAACGAGGGCATGGACGAACTGGCCGACGGCCGCGCCGTCCGCCAGATCATCGAGTTCTAGCTCGCCGCTCGTGATCGAGTGTGCGCACGGATCGCGATTCTGGCGCGAGTTGCGATCTGTACGCACACTCGATGCGTCGCCGGCGGATCAGAACCAGCCGTCGCGCATCTCCAACGTGGTGCGGTCCAGCGCCTGCAGCAGATCGAGTTGAGGCGCCGTCCGCGGCAGTTCGTAGCGGAAGAAGAACCTGGCGGCCTGGCGCTTGCCGTCGTAGAAGTCGCCCGTGTCGCCGTCGGCGGCGAGGTACTGCTCCAGCCAGATCCACGCCACCACCACGTGCCCGAACGCCTCCAGGTAGATCGCGCTGTTGGCGAGTGTCGCCTCGAGGTCCCCGGCGGCATACATCGCGGCCGTCACGTCGACCACCCGCTGCCACGACGAATTCAGCAGGGCGCCCAGCTCGGCCGCCTCGCCGCCCACCGCGTTGGCCTGCTCGACGGTGGCGGTCACGGTCCTGCCCAGCTCGGCGAGACTCGCACCGCCGCGCTGAGTCACCTTGCGGCCCAACAGGTCCAGGCTCTGAATACCGTGCGTGCCCTCGTGGATGGGGTTGAGCCGGTTGTCGCGGTAGTGCTGCTCGACGTCGTACTCGCGGGTGTAGCCGTATCCGCCGTGCACCTGGATGGCCAGGTTATTGGCCTCCAGACACCACTGCGACGGCCAACTCTTCGCGACCGGCACCAGGATGTCGAGCAGATCGGTCACCTGCTGGGCCTCCTCGGCGGATTCCGCCGTGCGCTGCAGGTCGATCAGCTTGGTGCAGTACAGGCCGAGTGCAAGTCCACCTTCGACATATACCTTCTGCGCCAACAACATTCGCTTGACGTCCGCGTGCTCGACGATCGGCACCTGCGGGGTCGACGGATCCTTGACCAGCCTGCCCTGGGGCCGTTCGCGGGCGTACTCGACCGACTTCAGGTAGCCCGTGTAGCCCAGCGACACCGCGCCCATCCCTACCGCGAGCCGGGCCTCGTTCATCATGTGAAACATGTAGGCCAGCCCGCGGTGCGGCTCACCGACGAGGTACCCGACCGCGCCCGCGTCGCCGCCGGGGGTGAACACCCCCTCGCCGAGGTTCAGCACGGTGTTGGTGATACCCCGTTGCCCCATCTTGTGATTCAGCCCGGCCAGCGTGACGTCGTTGCGCTCCCCCACCGAACCGTCGGGTTCGACGAGGAACTTCGGCACGATGAACAGCGAGATGCCCTTGCTGCCCGCGGGTCCGCCCGGGATCTTGGCGAGCACCAGGTTGACGATGTTCTCGGTGAGTTCGTGTTCGGCTCCGGAGATCCACATCTTCGACCCGAACAGCCGGTAGCTGCCGTCGGCCTGCGGTTCGGCGCGCGTCAGGATGTCGGCCAGCGAGGAGCCCGCCTGGGTCTCCGATAGCGCCATGGTGCCGGTGAAGCGGCCGGCGAGCATTGGCCTGACGAACGCGTCGATCTGCTCATCGCCGCCGAACTTCGCGATGAGGTTCGCATTGGCCACCGTCAGCATCAGGTAGCCCGACGTGCTGACGTTGGCGGCCGCGACGTAGGCGAACGCCGCCTGTGCCACGCACACCGGCAGCTGGGCACCACCGATCGCCTCGTCCATGCTGGCGCCGATCAGGTCGGCGTTGGCGAACGCGGCGATGGCCTCCTTGACCTCGCCGATGACGGTCACCCGCTGGCCGTCGAAGGTCGGCTCCTCTGCGTCGCTCTTCTTGTTGTGGGGGGCGAAGTACTTCTCGGCGAGCTCCTCGCTGAGGTCGAGCACGCCGTCGAAGGTGTCGCGGGAGTGCTCGGCGAAGCGTTGCCGTTTGGTCAGCTCGTCGACCCGCAGCCACTCGTAGAGCAGGAAGTCGAGGTCGCGTCGGGACAGCAGGGTGGACTTCATCAGACCGAGCCTGCCACGTCGATTCCGAGGGGCTCGGCGGTGCGTACCGCCTCGTCGCGGATCAGGCCGCGCAGCAGTGCGGTGCTGAACTCGACGGCGATCTCCTGCGCGGTGCGGCGGCCCTGCGGGCGCAGCCAGCGGTAGGAGCCCAGCGTCATGCCGATGTAGCCCAGGGCCAGGACGTGCGAGTCGCAGTCGTAGAACTCGCCGCTGGCGATGCCGCGGTCGATGACGTCGCGGACGTGCTCGTACACCGAGGTCTCGGCCTTGCGGATGTAGGCGACCTGCTCCTCGGTGAACCACTCCGTCAGGTAGGGCGCCTCCTGGAAGTAGACGGCACCACGCTCGATGTCGCTGGCGATGCCCACCAGCAGCCGACGCGTGAAGTGATAGATCATCTCGCGCGCCGAGGCCGTCGGGTCGTCGTGTAGGGCGCCGACGGTGAAGTCGGCGGCGCTCTTGCAGATGTCGAACAGGATGAGCGACTTGCTGGCGTAGTAGTGGTACACGGTGGCCTTGTTCAGGCCGACCGCGTCGGCGACGTCGTCCATCCGGGTGCCGTGGTAGCCGCGCGCGGCGAACAGCTTGGTGGCGACCGCGAGCAGTTCCTCCCGGCGGGTGGACCCGTTGGACGAGCCGCTGGCGCGAAGGGCTTCAGGGTCGGTGGGCATGGCGCCTCACTATATGTAGGCCGAGCCGTCGCCCGGGTACCAATCAACTGGTTGGCCAGTTTAGGCAATAGCCGGCTTCCACTGTCCCGCCCGGGGCAAGTCGGGCTAGACTCCAAACCACGATATTCTTCGCTTGGAGGTAAAGATGGATCCGAGTCCGGACTACGACGTCAGCGACGAAGCCGAGTACTTCTTCAACTTCATCCCCTGGGGCCTGCGCGGTGTGTACCCGCCCCCCGCGTACCCGCCGGTCTAACCAGCCAATAGCACGAAACGCCCCCGCCGCGGCGGGGGCGTTCGCCATGTCCAGGTCGTGTAGCTCAGGCCGCAGCCGCCTTCACCGCGCGATGCGTGACGAACACCGTGTTGCGGCCCGTCTCGGCGCTGACCTCCGCGGACGTCCTCCTGCAGCCGCTCCCGGGTCAGTGCGTCGAGGGCGGCGAACGGCTCGTCGAGCCGGAACCGGGAGTTTCCCGCCCGGCAAACGGCCGTACTCATCGCGAGTTTTAGTCGTCGGCTACCCGCGTTCGCCGCGAGGGCGTATGGTGGGACACGTCCATGAGGACATTCCCGTTTAGTGCAAAGCGGGCACGAAGCCCCGCGATTCAATTGGGTAGCGCCTAGTTCGTTGAGACTCCTGCGGGAGGTTGCGCCCACTTTTACCCCGCGTGGCCACGGCAAATTGCCGGGTCCGTCTTCGACGGATCGGGTGCACCGCTGCACTGAATTCACTTCTGTGTACTGCTGCGCCTGGACGCCTGTTAGGGGGTCCACCGTGAACTTTCGTTCATGCACCAGCCATGTCACAACTGCCACCAATACCGAGGTGATGGTCCCGTGAGCGTCGAACTGGAACGCCCGGCCACTTCCGAGGACGAAGTCGACGAATACGCCGACGTCATGCGGATGTTCAACGACATGCACGGCAAGTTGGCCGACGTCAACGACCTGATGCGCCAGCGAGAGGCGATCTTCAACCGATGCCTCGCACTCGCCGACCGCATCGCACGCCACTACGGCGGTCGCGGCGAGGACATCGAGGACCTGACGCAGGTCGCCCGACTGGGCCTGGTGAAGGCCGTCAATCGGTTCGACCCGAGTAAGGGCTCGCACTTCGTCGCGTTCGCCGTCCCGACCATGATGGGCGAGGTGCGCAGGCACTTCCGTGATCACGGCTGGTCGATGCACGTCCCTCGCCGTCTCAAGGACCGGCACGGTCACATCACAAGGGCCACAATGGAATTGACCCAAACACTGGGTCGGGCGCCGACCGCCGGGCAGTTGGCCGAGCTGCTCGACATGACCCGCGAGGACATCGTCGACAGCCTGCTGGCCGCCGAGGCCTACCGGGTGCACTCCATCGACGCACCCGTGTCCAGTGGGGACTCCGCCCCGCGGATGGTGTCGGACACCGTTGGTGAGGTCGACTTCGAATTCGACCGCATCACCGACCAGGAGACCGTCCGGCCGCTGCTCACCGCGCTGCCGGAGCGCGAGCGCACGGTGCTCTATCTCCGCTTCTTCGAGTCGATGACGCAGAGCCAGATCGCCGAGCGCATCGGGGTGTCCCAGATGCACGTGTCCCGGATCCTCGAGAAGACCCTGCGGGAGCTGCGCGAACAGCTGTAACCCGCCTCGATGAGGCCCCTCCCTGGAACACCGGGGAGGGGTCTCGCCCTGTCTGGACCAAATACTCTAGCGCCGAGCGCCCCTCAGCCGCACCGTGATTCGCGTTGCAGCCGAACCGGTGGCCATCCGCGCCGCGGCGAACCGGGCCGCGACCCCGGCGCGCCGCACTGCCAACGCCGTCGGAGCGGCGGCGGGCGGCGGCACCACCAGGGCGTCCACGGCTGCGGTGAAGTCGGGCGCGACCGGGGTGTGCACCTCGCAATACGCTTCGCCACACTTGCCGCAATTCACCTCGTAGCGCACCGAATTGGGGCCGGACTCCACGAACGCGTAGTCGGCGACGGCGACGCATCGCGGACAGCGCGCGAGCCCACGTTCAACCACCACACTCACTGCAGCAGCACTCCTTCGGTCGAGCACGGGAACCACTGTGGGCCATGGTGCGGGCCCCACGCCGGCACCGCACCCACCCCGAGAATCTCGATGCGAGATCGGTGCCCAATCGAGATGCCAGTCTCTTACGGGATGATGACCAGATGACAGAGGTGCGCGGACGCGTATGGGAAAGGGGCGAACCCGTCGACGGGTTCACGTTCGAGCACATCTCCGACTGCCTCGCGGCCGAGGACACGCTGGTGTGGGCGGACATCTACGACCCCGACCACGATGCGCTCACCGCCCTGGCCGACGAGCTCGGGCTCAACGTCTGGGCGGTCGAGGACGCGACGGCGGCCAACGAGCGCACCAAGGCCACCGTGTACCGGACCCACACGTTCTTCACCGTCTACGCCATCCAGATGCTCACGCCCGTCGACGATTTCACCTCCATCCTCGTCAAGCACCGCATCTCGGCGTTCGTCCTGCCCCGCGGCCTGATCACCGTGCGGCTGCCCCCGGCAGGTGGGAACGATCCCGGGTTCGGCATGGCGGAGGTGTCGCAGCGATTCGACGAACTCGGCGGTCAGGAGTACGGCGTCGGAGCGCTGGTGCACGGCCTGCTCGACGTCGTGGTGGACGGGCACTTCGACGCCGTGCAGTCGCTCGATGACGGCATCGAGTCCCTCGAGGATGAGTTGTTCGCCGACGACGGACCGCGTCGCGGCCTGCAGCGGCGCACCTTCCGCTACCGCAAGGACCTCGTCGAGCTGCGCCGGGTGGTGCTGCCGATGCGGGAGGTGGTCAGCGCCATCAAGAGCCGCCGGCTGGACGCGAAGACTTCGCCGGAACTCAACCCGCTGTACGACGATCTGTACGACCACGTGCTGCGCGCCTCGGAGTGGACCGAGTCGCTGCGCGACATGGTGACGACGGTCTTCGAGACCAACCTCTCGCTGCAGGACGCGCGGCTGAACACCGTGATGAAGAAGCTCACCGGGTGGGCGGCCATCATCGCCGTCCCGACCGCCGTCACGGGGTTCTACGGCCAGAACGTCGAGTATCCGGGCATCAACACCGTCGCCGGCTTCATCGCCAGCTCGGTGGTCATCCTGGCGCTGGTGGCCGTGCTGTACGTGATGTTCCGCAGGCGCGACTGGCTCTGACTCCTCGCCCGCAGCGGTGCTGACCGGCAGAGGGGTTGCGTGGCGCTCGACGAGCAAATGGGACACTCTTCGCATGAAGATCGGGATACCGCGCGAGTCCAACGCGGGTGAGACGCGCGTCGCCGCCACGCCCCAGACCGTCGGCCAACTCCTCAAACTGGGCTACTCCGTCGTCGTCCAATCCGGAGCCGGCGACGCCTCCAGTTTCCCCGACGACGCCTACGTCGAGGCCGGCGCCCAGATCGGCTCGGCCGCCGAGGCACTGGCCGCTGACGTCGTGCTCAAGGTCAACGCGCCCCGTTACGACGAGGTCGACGAGATCGCCGCGCTCAGCGACGGTGCCACGCTCGTCAGCCTGATCTCCCCGGCGTTGAACCCCGAGCTGGTCGAGAAGCTGTCCGGCCGGCCGATCACGGTGCTGGCGATGGACGCCGTGCCCCGCATCTCGCGCGCGCAGTCGCTGGACGTGCTGTCGTCGATGGCCAACATCGCCGGGTACCGGGCCGTCGTCGAAGCCGCCCACAGCTTCGGCCGGTTCTTCACCGGCCAGGTCACCGCGGCGGGCAAGGTGCCGCCCGCCAAGGTGCTCGTCGTCGGCGCCGGCGTGGCCGGGCTGGCGGCCATCGGCTCGGCGGGCAGCATGGGCGCGATCGTGCGGGCCACCGACCCGCGGCCCGAGGTAGCCGACCAGGTCAAGTCGCTCGGCGGGGAGTATCTCTACGTCGACGAGGAAGCCGCCGAGATCTCGGCCACCGGCTACGCCAAGGAGATGGGCGACGACTACAAGGTCCGCGAGGCCGCGCTGTACGCCGAACAGGCCCGCGACGTCGACATCATCATCACCACCGCCCTGATCCCCGGCCGGCCGGCGCCCCGCATCATCACCGCGGACATGGTCGCCTCGATGAAGTCGGGCAGCGTGATCGTCGACATGGCCGCGGCCAACGGCGGCAACGTCGAGGGCACCGTCAAGGACCAGGCGATCGTCACCGACAACGGCGTGACGATCATCGGCTACACCGATCTCGCCGGCCGACTGCCCGCCACCGCCTCCCAGCTCTACGGCACCAACCTGGTCAACCTGCTCAAGCTGCTCACACCCGAGAAGAATGGCGAACTTCGACTGGATTTCGAGGATGTCGTGCAGCGCTCGGTGACCGTCGTGCGCGAAGGCGAGACCACGTGGCCGCCGCCACCGGTGCAGGTGTCGGCCGCCCCGGTGGCCGCCGCGGCCGCTCCCGCGCATGAGTCGAAGGTCAAGCAGCCCATGACGGCGGGCCGCCGGCTGGGCATCACGTTCGTCGCCGCGGCGGTGTTGTTCGCGCTCATCGCGCTGTCCCCGACCGCGCTGCAGGCCCACCTGACGGTGTTCGCGCTGGCGATCGTGATCGGCTACTACGTCATCGGCAAGGTGCACCACGCGCTGCACACCCCGCTGATGTCGGTGACCAATGCCATCTCGGGCATCATCGTCGTCGGCGCGCTGCTGCAGATCGGCCACGGCGACCCGATCGTGACCTCGCTCGCGACCGTCGCGATCCTGCTCGCCAGCATCAACGTCTTCGGCGGCTTCGCGGTGACCCGCCGCATGCTCGCCATGTTCTCGCGCAGCTGACGCCACCCAGCCCACCGAACCCTTCCTGATCGAAACGGATCGCATGTTCACCCTTGAGACCACCGCCACCGCGGCCTACGTCGTCGCGGCCCTGCTGTTCATCCTCGCGCTGGCCGGACTGTCCCGGCACGAGACCTCGCGCTCGGGCAACACCTTCGGCATCGCCGGCATGACGGTGGCGCTGGTCGCCACCATCGCGCTGGCAATCAGCCGCCACATCGAACCGCTGGGCATCGCCCTGCTGGTCGGCGCCATGGCCATCGGCGCCGCGATCGGGCTGTGGCGGGCCCGTGTCGTCGAGATGACCGGCATGCCGGAGCTGATCGCCCTGCTGCACAGCTTCGTCGGCCTGGCCGCGGTGCTGGTCGGTTGGAACGGCTACCTGCACGTCGAGGGTGACCCCGGCGGCGCCGAGGCCGCGGTCCTCAACGGTGAGAACCTTCTCGGCATCCACTCCGCCGAGGTGTTCATCGGCGTGTTCATCGGCGCGGTCACCTTCACCGGCTCGATCGTGGCGAACCTGAAGCTCTCGGCGCGGATCAAGTCCACGCCGCTGATGCTGCCCGGCAAGAACCTCATCAACGTCGGCGCGCTGGTGCTGTTCGTCGCGCTCACGGTGTGGTTCGTCGTCTCCCCGCACCTGTGGCTGCTCGGCGCGGTGACCGTGCTGGCCCTGCTGCTGGGCTGGCACCTGGTGGCCTCGATCGGCGGCGGCGACATGCCCGTCGTGGTGTCGATGCTCAACAGCTATTCGGGCTGGGCGGCGGCGGCGTCGGGCTTCCTGCTGTCCAACGACCTGCTGATCGTGACCGGCGCGCTCGTCGGCTCCTCCGGTGCGTACCTGTCCTACATCATGTGCAAGGCCATGAACCGGTCGTTCATCTCGGTGATCGCCGGCGGCTTCGGCATCGAGGCCGGCCCAGCCGACGACAAGGACTACGGCGAGCACCGCGAGATCAACGCCGAGGGCGCCGCCGAGCTGCTCACCTCGGCCCGCTCGGTGATCATCACCCCGGGTTACGGCATGGCCGTCGCGCAGGCTCAGTACGGCGTGGCGGACCTGACCCGCAAGCTGCGCGACCGCGGCGTCAACGTCCGGTTCGGCATCCACCCCGTCGCGGGTCGGCTGCCCGGACACATGAACGTGCTGCTGGCCGAGGCCAAGGTTCCCTACGACATCGTGCTGGAGATGGACGAGATCAACGACGACTTCGACGACACGTCGGTGGTCCTGGTCATCGGCGCCAACGACACCGTCAACCCGGCCGCGTCGGAGGACCCCAGCAGCCCGATCGCCGGCATGCCGGTGCTGACGGTGTGGCACGCCGACAACGTCATCGTGTTCAAGCGGTCCATGGCTTCGGGCTACGCCGGCGTGCAGAACCCGCTGTTCTTCCGGGAGAACACGCAGATGCTCTTCGGTGACGCCAAGGATCGGGTGGACGCGATCAACGCTGCGCTGGAGTCGATGGTCCGAAACTAGGATCACCAGCATGCCCGTCGACCGCCTGTTGCCTTCCGGAGAAGCCGCCGAGCTCATCGCACTGACCCGCGACGTCGCCGACAAGGTGCTCGAACCGATCGTCGACGAGCACGAGCGGACCGAGACCTACCCCGACGGCGTATTCGGCCAGCTTGGCGCGGCGGGGCTGCTGAGCCTGCCGCAGCCCGAGGAATGGGGTGGCTCCGGTCAGCCCTACGAGGTGTACCTGCAGGTGCTCGAGGAGCTCGCGATGCGCTGGGCCGCGGTGGCCGTGGCGGTTAGCGTGCACAGCCTGTCGTCGCACCCGCTGCTGGCCTACGGCACCGAGGAGCAGAAGCAACGGTGGCTGCCCGAGATGCTCTCGGGAGACCGGATCGGCGCCTACAGCCTGTCCGAGCCGCAGGCCGGGTCCGATGCCGCCGCGCTGCGGTGCGAGGCCAAGGCGACCGACGGCGGATACGTCCTCAACGGCTCGAAGTCGTGGATCACGCACGGCGGCATCGCGGATACGTACACGTTGTTCGCCAGGACGGGCGAGGGCAGCAAGGGGATCAGTTGCTTCCTGGTGCCTGCTGGTCTCGACGGCCTGACGTTCGGCAAGCCCGAGGAGAAGATGGGCCTGGCGGCCATCCCCACGACGTCGGCGTACTACGACGACGCGCACGTCGACGCCAACCGCCGGATCGGCGCCGACGGCCAGGGCCTGCAGATCGCGTTCAGTGCGCTCGACGCCGGCCGACTTGGCATCGCCGCCGTCGCGACCGGCATCGCCCAGGCGGCGCTGGACGACGCGACCCGCTACGCCAACGAGCGAACGACGTTCGGCCGCAGGATCATCGACCATCAGGGGCTGGGTTTCCTGCTGGCCGACATGGCCGCCGCCGTGGGCAGCGCGCGAGCCACCTACCTCGACGCCGCACGACGCCGCGACCTAGGCCGGCCGTATTCCAGCCAGGCGAGCGTGGCGAAACTGGTCGCGACCGACGCCGCGATGAAGGTCACCACCGACGCCGTGCAGGTGTTCGGCGGCGCCGGCTACACCCGGGACTACCGCGTCGAGCGCTACATGCGGGAAGCCAAGATCACTCAGATCTTCGAGGGCACCAACCAGATTCAGCGGCTGGTCATCGCCCGCGGGCTGACGCAGTAGCCACCCCTCCCCCGATCGGGGGAACGCCTTTCGTCCGATTCCACCCCCGGTCGGCCGACAGACGTCGCGGTCGCGGCGAGACACAGTTGGGTATGACCAAAAGCACCCGCATCCTCACCCGCTACCTGGCCCTCCCGCTCGTCGCCACCGGCATCGCCCTCGGTGCCCTCGTTGGCACCGCGGGCACTGCGACAGCAGCTCCGTCGATCTCCGCCAACGACTCCGGCAACTTCCACGCCCCGTCGGTCAGGGCGACGCCGCCCACGCTGGTTCAGCCCGGCGCGCGCTGGCACCGGCAGCACCGGCACCACTTCGACCTTGGCTCCGACTAGCTGTCAGCCAGGCCCCGGCGGCAGCGAGCTCTGCGTGTCGACCGGTGACATCTTCGCCGAGCTGGTCCCGGTCTCCGAGGTGGTCGTGAAGGTCGGTGAGTCGCCGTTGTCCTTGCTGCACGCCACCGCGACGGGAGCAGCGCCGACGATGACGGCGATGCCGACGGCGGCGGCGACGCGGCGGCGAGCGAGCGGGCCAGGGATCGGTGGCATGTCGGCCTCCTCGGGCTGGTTTGGATCGACCGAGCACCTACCCGGGGCACGACGCTCCAAACCGGCCGCCGCGGTCAGTGATTCGGTGATTCAGTGATCTAGGGGCGTCCGCTGTCCTCCGGCGGCGACGTCACCGTCACGACCGTGCCGTGACCGGCAGTCGACTCGATCGTCATCGCGCCACCCATCGCGTCGAAGCGCGCCTGTAGCGAGGCCAGACCGATGTGTCCCTCCGCGACGCGCTGATCGACGATCGACGGCTCGAAACCCGCACCATCGTCCGCAACGGTCAGCACCACGCGGTCACCGCGGCGGAACATCCGCAGCGTGACCGCGCTGGCGCCGGCATGCTTGGTGACGTTGGCCAACAGTTCGCGTGCCGCCCGGTACAGCAGCGCCTGCGAGGCCGGCTTTCCGACGTCCTCCAGCTCGGCGTCGATCGTGAAGTCACCGCGAGACTGGTACTGTCGCAACAGTTCTCGCACCCCGGGCGTCAACCCGAGCTGGGCGAGTACCTGCGGGTGTAGCGCAGTCACCGTCGACCGCAGCCCGGCGGCGGTGTCGTTGAGCGCGGCGTAGACCATGTCCAGTGCGGGGTCGGGGATGCGGCCGCGGATCTCGTCGAGCTCCAGCCGCGCGGCGAGCAGGGTCTGCAGCGGACCGTCGTGCAGATGCTCGGCCAGCTCCCGGTTGGTTCGCTCGTCGGCCTGCATCGACTCGGCCACCAGCCGCCGGCGCACGTCCAGCAGGGCGGCGACGCGGGCCGCGCGTCTGGTCAGCACCAGGCACAGGGCCGTGGTCGCGGCCGCCAGCCAGATCAGGAAACCGAACTGGAGGTAGACCACGTCCGGCAGGCCGACGTGGTCGTCGCGCTTGGAGTACACGATCCAGGCCCCGAGGTAACACGCTGCGGTACCAAGGCCCAGCGCGCCGGTCAGCGCAGGCCGATCACCGAAGGCCACCGACAGCGGCAGCAGGAAGAACACCGGCAGTAGCGCGGCGGTGGCGCCGCCGGACACCACGCACAGCGAGACGACCGCCAGTACGTCGACGCCCGTCGAGAGCCACCCGCCCCAGGCCGGCACGGGCCCGCGCAGGACCGTCACCGCCCACAGCACCGCCGCGACGGCGTAGGCGCCCAGGATGACGGTGTAGACCTGCGGGAGCCAGCTGTCCACCTCCCACAGCCATACCAGGAAGCCCATCAGCGCGATCAGCGGCAGCCGGAGCAGCGCCGAGACGCGGACGGGTTCGGCGGCGAAGTAGTCGACCATCGCCCTGGCGCGCCGGTCCACCAGGGGCAGGAGCGCAGCGACACGGGGAGCGGGCACCGCTACTCCAGGAGTCCGCGGCGCATCGCCTCCGCGACGGCCGCGCCACGGTCGCCGACGCCGAGCTTCTCGTAGAGCCGCTGCACGTGGGTCTTCACCGTCGACGGCGCCAGGAACATCTCCTTCGCCATCGCCGGAATGGACTGGCCGCCGGCGATGTAGCCGAGCACCTCGCGCTCGCGGGCGCTGAGGGTGGGGGCGTCGGAGGTGTTCCGGCGTTGGATCTCACCGACCAGTCCGGCGGCGAGGCCCGGTGCGACGACGTCGCGGCCCTTCGCGCAATTCAGCACGGCGTCGACCAGTTCGGCGCGGGTGGACTCCTTGGAGATGAAGCCCGCCGCGCCGTCCTGCAGCGCGCTGTAGACGATCGCGGCCTCGTCGTGCGCGGACAGCAGCAGCACCCGCGTCGCCAGCTGGTCGCGGCGCACGGCGGCCGCCACCTGCGCGCCGTCCAGGCCGGGCATGCGGTAGTCCAGCAGCGCGACCTGCGGGTCGTGTTCGCGGATCAGGGCCAGGGCGCTGACTCCGTCGTACGCCTCGGCGACCACGTCGATCGACCCGCTCGCGGTCAGCGCGCGCACCACGCCGTCGCGGAACAGCGGGTGATCGTCACCGACCACCACCCGCACCTTGTCGGCCGTCACGCCGTGTCACCCGTCACGCCGTCAGCTTCGCACACCGGATGGCCGTTTCGGGGCCGAGCGGCCGGGCTCAGACCCTCCCGAAATCGGCGGGCAGTCGGTGCCGTCTTCTGCCCCCCGCCGCCGCCGAAGCGGATGGCGCGCCGGCGCCCTCGGTGGCGCCGAATCTCCGGTGCCAGCAGACGATCCGGTCCGGTGCCCACCAGTTACGTCGGCCGAGCAGATGCATGAACGCGGGCACCAGCAGCATGCGCACCAGGGTCGCGTCCATCACGATTGCCAACGTCAGGCCGAGACCGAACATCCGCATGATCGACACCTGCGACGCCATCAGCGCTGCGAACGAGATCGACATGAGAAGTGCTGCGGCCGTGACGATTCGGCCCGTGCCGGCCAGTCCCAGCGCAATCGCGCGGTCGTTGTCGACCGCCGTCCCCGGTTCGGACGCCAACCAGAACTCACGGATCCGCGAGATCAGGAAGACCTCGTAGTCCATCGACAGGCCGAATGCCACGCAGAACAGCAGGACCGGAACCTGCGCCACGATCGAGCCCGTCGCGGTGGTGCCGAGCGCGCCGAGCGCACCATCCTGAAAGATCCAGACGAGTGCCCCGAAGGTCGCGGTGAGCGACAGGGTGTTGAGCGCGATTGCCTTCAGCGGCAACACCAGACTGCCCGTCAGCAGGAACAGCAGCACGTAGGAGATGGCGGCGATCACCAGCAGCACCCACGGCAGCCGGGCACTGATCGCGTCGGCGTTGTCGCGGGTGACCTGGGCGGTGCCGCCGACCTCGAAGTCGCGGCCGTTGGGTCCGATCACGCCGTGCACCCAGTCCAGCGGCCCCGGCCGGGCGTCGTCGACGATGGGCGCGGTGTAGTCGAGCGTCAAATAGGCGGCGTGGCCGGACGATCCGGTTGGAGCCGACGGCGGCCCGAGCGGCGCTCCGCTGCGGAATGTCCCGACCGGTGACGAGACCGACGCCACGTCTTCGGTCATCGACAGGTCCCGCGCAAACCGGGCCATCTCGCGGTCGTCGACGCCCGACGCGTCGGGAACGACCACCGTCATCGCGGTATTCGGGTTGAAGCCGAAGTCGGTGCGCAGCCGATCGCCGACCTGCCGGGCCGACGCCGACGCCGGCAGCATCCGCTCGTCGGGGAAGCCCCACCGCACGTGGACGAAGGGCGCCCCGAGCGTCAGCAGCAGCACCACGCCCGCCAGGGCCACCACTACCGACCGACGGATCGCGAATCGTGCGGTGCGGTACCAGAAGCGGTCCTGCACGCGCCCGACCGGCGGCTTGCGGCGCACGGCCCGCACTACCAGCGGGCGCAGGTCCAGCTTGTCGACGCGATCACCGAGGACGGCGATCGCCGAGGGCGCGATCACCAGCGCCGCGAGCGCGGTCAGGGCGACCACGGTGATGCCCGCGAAGGCGAAGGAGCGCAGGAAGTACATCGGGAACAGCGCGAGCGCCAGCATCGCCAGTCCGACGGTCGTCGCGGAGAACAGCACCGTGCGCCCCGCGGTGGCCATCGTGGCGTGCAGGGCGCCGTCGACGTCGCGCCCCGCGGCGCGTTCCTCCCGGAACCGGCTGAGGATCAGCAGGGTGTAGTCGACGGCCAGGGCCAGTCCCATCGCGATCGTCAGGTTCAGGGCGAAGGTGGACACCTCGGTGACCAGGGTCAGCGCCCGCAGCAGTGCCATCGACCCGACGATCGCCCAGATGCCCACCGCCAGCGGCAGCGCGGCGGCCACCAGCCCGCCGAAGACCCAGACGAGCACCAGGAAGCTGATCGGAATCGCGATCGCCTCCATGACCACCAGGTCGCGTTCTGACTGGGCGTTGATCTCGACATAGGCCATTGCCGGTCCGCCGGCGGCGACCGTGACGTCTCGGCGGTCACCGACGAAGCGTTCGGCCAATTCCCTGGCGCGGTGCTGGGTCTCGCTGCCGTTGCCGTCGATGCCGACGACGACCAGCCCGGTCCGTCCGTCGTGGCTGATCAGCCCGGCGGCCACCGGCGGCGGTGCGGTCCACGCGGACGTGACGTCGGCGACCCAGGGGTAGACCCTGAGTTGGTCGACGATGTCGGTGCCGACCGCGGTGACGGCGGCACTGCGCGCGGTGGCCGCATCGCCGTGGCCCTCGACGGTCAGGATCAGCTGGACGTCGCCCTGGCCGAAGTCGCGGGCCATGATGTCGGCGACCCGGGACGATTCGGCGGCGGGATCACGAAAACCGGCTGCCGACAACGAGTCCGTGACGTGCATCCCGTACAGCCCCGCACCGATCAACAGCAGCGTCGCGGCGGCGATGACGAGTCGAGGCGCCGCGATGGCGAGGCGGGCGATGGCGTGCAGTGCGGTTCCCTTCCGCAGGTCGGATACCACCGTGCGGTGCAGGCAAAACGCGAGCGCGCGAAAGGTCAGTCGGCGCTGCCGGATTCGGCTTCGGTCGCCCGTGTTCGGCCGGCCATGCCGATCAGTTCCTCGTGCAGTTCGAACCAGACGGTGTGATAGGAGTCGACCATCGGGCGGGTCAGCCACGACATGTCGCCGCCGCGCGCCCGCCGCAGGGCGGCATCGAGGCGGTCGGCGTACCCGGCGAGTCGGGGGATGAGGTTGCTCGCGGCGTCGATGACCGGCAGCACGTCGCGGTGCAGGCGGTCGAGTTCGTCGAGCACCGCGACCGCCTCTTCCGGACCCGCCGCGTCCCTGGCCAGCTGCCATCGCGAGACCAGCGGCTTGACGTTGGCGTTGATGACCAGGAATCGCTCGTAGACCCGGTCGGCGGCTGCGGGGTCCACCGCGGCGCGTTCGGCGGCGAGCAGGTCGGTCAGCCGGTTTCGCCCCGCCTCGGTGAGCCGCACCTTCGGAGCGTCGAGCAGCAGCCCGTCGGCGATGGCCGCGTCGACGACCGACGAGCGCGCGCCAAGCGTATCGGCCAGTTCCACCCGGCCGATGCGGCCCTTGAGCCGCGCCGTCTGCAGGACCGCCAACTCGGCCGCGGAGGCGCTCACCTGCGGTGCGCCCATCGGGCGGCGACGTGCATGGTCCGCAGCGGCTCCCGCGACACCACGTCGGTGTGGCCGCTTGCGACGGCGGCGGCGACCGCCTCCTCGGAGCAGTCCTCGAGGAGAAAGTGGGCGCCGTCGGCGTGCACCGTCAGCGGGCTGGCCGCGCGGACGAGGTCCGCGAACCGGCGCAGGTCCGGCCCGTCGGCCGGGGCAGCCGGGGACGACTCCCCCGCTCGCACCTCTCCGGCGTCGCCGTCGACGGTGATCAGCCGGCCAGCCAGCGCGGCGGTGAGCCCGGGGCCGCAGCCGACGACCGCGGGGATCCCAAGTTCGCGCGCGACGATCGCGGCGTGACTGCTGGCGCCGCCCACCTCGGTGACGACGCCGTCGGCCGCCATCAGGCCGGCCACGTCGTCGGGGCTCGTCGTCGGGCGCACCAGGATGACGGCTCGGCCCTCGTCGGCGGCGGCGATGGCGTCGTCGCTGGTGGTGCAGGCCACGCCGGAGGCGACGCCCGGGCAGGCGGCCGCCCCGGTCGCGAGCGGCCCACCAGACGGCGCGGAACGCACCGCCAGGACCGACTCCAGCTGCTCAGGGCTCACCCGGTGCAGCACCTCGGCGTCGTCGATGAGGCCCTCGTCGCGCAGCGCCAGCGCCAGCCGCAGGGCCGCCTGGGGCGAGCGCTTGGCCACCCGCGACTGCAGCAGCCACAGCCGGCCCGCCTCGACGGTGAACTCGACGTCCTGCACGTCCGTCGCGAGACGTTCCAGGCGACGGCCCGCGTCGACCAGTTCCGCGTAGGCCTCCGGCAGCCGGTCCCGCATGGCGCTCAGCGGCTCGCAGTCGACGGTGCCCGACACCACGTCGTCGCCCTGGGCCACGGGCAGCCACTCACCGAAGGGACCTGCGGCCCCAGTCGATGGATCCCTGGTGAACAGCACGCCGGTGCCCGAGCACGCGTCCACGTTGCCGAACACCATTGCCTGCACGATGATCGCAATCCCGCCGCGCTCCAGTCCGCGATGCGCGCGGTAGGCGTCCACCCGGTGCGACGACCAGGACGACGCGACGGCGGCGATGGCGCCGCGCAACTGCGCCAGTGGCCGCTCGGGCACGGCCGTCCCGCCGGGCACCACCCGCTCGTAGCCGCGGCGGAAGCGCTCGCGGGTGTCGGTGGCGAACGGCACCGAGTACCGCTCGCCCAGCGCCTCGTGCACCGCATCGTCGATTCCGACGTTCAGGACGGTCTCGAGCATGCCCGGCATGGAGGTGGCCCCGCTGCTGCGGACCGACAGCAGCAGCGGTCGCGGGCCACGGCCGAACACGAGCCCCGTGCGGTGTTCCAGCACGTCAAGGGCCGCGAGCACGTCGGGCCACATCCGCTCGACCATCGCCTCCGGGTCCCCGCCGCATTCGTCGCACCAGTCCGACGTCACGGCGAACGCGGGCGGGACGGGAAGGCCGAGGGCCGCCATCGTGGCGATGGCCCGGCCCTTGCCCCCGACCGCCGATTGGCCATCCTCGCTACAATCCGTATCCAGCAACACCGCAGTGTGGCGGTGCGTGGCATGAACGTGTCGGCCACCTGCGCCGAGTGTCATCGTCCCGCTCCGTCGTGTTGCCCGGTGTGTCTGCACGTTTCCAGGGATGCCCGAGTGTATGCAGCCGCCTGGCACGAGGCCGCACGCAGGGAACACAATGAGGCCACACCGTTCGGCCTGCAGCGCAGCGGGCTGAGACGAGCTTCTAGGCTCTTCCTTCGGGAGGGTCGTAGCGAATACTGGGGATTACTGCATCAGCAGTGGTCCAGACAGGGGTTTCACACCGTATGGCCGACCAACTCGCCAACGCCACCGAGGCGCTCCGCAGGGCGCTCGTTCAGAACGACCGGTTGAAGACGCAGAACCGGGCGCTGCTCGAGCGGTCGGGCGAACCGATCGCCATCGTTGGCATGTCGTGTCGGTTCCCGGGCGGCGTGAACTCACCCGAGGACCTGTGGGACATGGTCGCCACCGGTCGCGACGTGGTGTCCGAGCTGCCCGACGACCGCGGCTGGGACGTCGCTAGCCTGTACGACCCCGATCCGGACGCGCCGGGCAAGTCCTACGCCCGCGCGGGTGGCTTCGTCTCCGACGTCGCCGACTTCGACGCCGGGTTCTTCGGCATCGCCCCCAGCGAGGCGCTGGCCATGGATCCCCAGCAGCGGATGCTGCTGGAGCTGTCGTGGGAGGCGTTGGAGCGGGCGGGAGTCGATCCGACGTCGCTTCGAGGCAGTTCGACGGGCGTGTTCGCGGGCGTCATCGCCGGCGGCTACGGCATGTCCAACGACAGCATCGAGGGCTACCGGCTCACCGGCATGACCTCGAGCGTCACCTCGGGCCGGGTGGCCTACGTCCTGGGCCTGGAGGGTCCCGCGGTGTCGATCGACACCGCCTGCTCCTCGTCGCTGGTGGCGCTGCACATGGCCGTGCAGGCCCTGCGCCTCGGTGAATGCGACATGGCCCTGGCCGGCGGCGTCACGGTCAACGCCACGCCCACCATCTTCGTGGAGTTCTCGCGGCACCGCGGGCTGGCGGCCGACGGTCGCTGCAAGCCGTACGCGGGGGCGGCCGACGGCGTCGGCTGGGCAGAGGGCGGCGGCGTGCTGGCCGTCGAGCGTCTCTCCGACGCCCAGCGCCTCGGCCACCCGGTCCTCGCCGTCGTGCGCGGCTCGGCGGTCAACCAGGACGGTGCGTCCAACGGCCTGACGGCCCCCAACGGGCCGTCCCAGCAGCGCGTGGTGCGCGCCGCGCTGGCCAATGCGGGCCTCTCGACGGCACAGGTCGACGTGGTCGAGGGCCACGGCACCGGCACCCCGCTCGGTGACCCCATCGAGGCGCAGGCGCTGCTGAGCACCTACGGGCAGGACCGCACCCAGCCGCTGTGGCTGGGCTCGGTGAAGTCGAACATGGGCCACACCCAGGCCGCGGCGGGTGTCGCAGGCGTCATCAAGATGATCATGTCGATGCGCCACGAGCAACTGCCCGCGACGCTGCACGTCGACGCGCCCAGCCCGCACGTGGACTGGACCGCGGGCGCGGTGGCGCTGCTGAGCGAGCCGCAGCCGTGGCCGGCCAGTGGCACGCCCCGGCGGGCCGGCATCTCCTCGTTCGGCATCAGCGGCACCAATGCCCACGTGATCGTGGAGTCCGCCCCGCCGGTCGAGCCGACGATTCCCGAGGTCGAGGCGCCGGCGCCCGCGGTGCTGCCCTGGGTGCTGTCGGCGAAGTCGCCGGCGGCGCTGCGCGGGCAGGCCGCCCGGCTGCTGGCGCACCTCGACACCCACGGCGAGCTGGCCGACCGCGACGTCGCCTGGACGCTGGCGGGCCGCACCTCGTTCGAACACCGCGCCGTCGTGCTCGGCGCCGACCGCGACCAGCTGGTCGCCGGCCTGTCCGATCTGGCCTCCGACGCCGACGTCACCCTGGCCGTGCGGGGCACGGCCACGCCGGTCGGCAAGGTCGCCTTCGTCTTCCCGGGCCAGGGCAGCCAGTGGCTGGGCATGGGCATCGAGCTGATGTCCTCGTCGAAGGTCTTCGCCGACAAGTTGACGGAGTGCTCCGAGGCGCTGGCCGAATTCGTCGACTGGTCGCTGCTGAACGTACTGCGGGGGGAATCCGGTTCGCCCACCCTGGAACGCGTCGACGTCGTCCAGCCGGCGCTGTTCGCCATCATGGTGTCGCTGGCGGAGCTGTGGCGCTCGGTCGGGGTGTCGCCCGACGCCGTCATCGGCCACTCCCAAGGTGAGATCGCCGCCGCGCACGTCGCTGGCGCGCTGTCCCTGCGCGACGCCGCCAAGGTCGTCGCCCTGCGCAGCAAGCTGCTGGTCGAGCTGTCCGGCTCGGCCGGCATGGTGTCGCTGGCGTGCGCTGCCGACCGGGCTCGAGAGTTGTTGGCGGGCTTGGACATTCAGGCCGATCGAGCCGACGTCGCCGTGATCAACGGCCGCAACGCGGTCGTGGTCTCCGGTGAGTCGTCAGCGTTGGACGCGCTGATGGCGCAGTGCGAGGCGCTGCAGATCCGCGCCCGCCGCATCGACGTCGACTACGCGTCGCACTCGGCTCAGGTGGAGGCCATCGACGGCCGCCTGCAGGAGGCGCTCGCGGGCATCGAACCGCACACCACGCGCACCGCGTTCTTCTCCACGGTCACCGGCGATCTCGTCGACACCGCCACCCTCGACGCCGACTACTGGTACCGCAACATCCGGCAGACGGTGAAGTTCGACCACGCCATACGGGCGGCGGCCTCCCACGGCTACCGGGCGTTCGTCGAGACAAGTCCGCACCCGGCGCTCATCGCGGGCATCGAGGACACCGTCCGCGACTGCACCGACGCCGCAGGAGAACCGGTCGTGATTCCCACCCTCGGTCGTGACGAGGGTGGCTGGGACCGCTTCCTCGCCTCGGCCGCCCAGGCGTTCACCTCCGGCATCGGGGTGAACTGGCGTGCGACGTGCGGTGGTGGCCACCTGGTCGACCTCCCCACCTACGCCTTCGACCGACGGCGCTTCTGGTTGGCCGGCGGTGGCACCGCCAGTTCAGATGCCTCCGGCTTCGGCCTGAACGGGGCGGCCCACGCGCTGCTCGGCGCGGTCGTGGAGGTGCCCGAGACGGGCCAGGTCGTGCTGACCGGACGGCTCTCCACGTCGACTCAGCCGTGGTTGGCCGACCATGCGGTCGGTGGCGTAATCCTGTTCCCCGGTGCGGGTTTCGTCGAGCTGGTGATCCGCGCGGGCGACGAGGTCGGGTGCCCCGTCGTCGAGGAGTTGATGCTGCAGGCACCGCTGGTGGTGCCGCCGTCGGGAGTGCAGATCCGCGTGCTGGTCTCGGCGAGCGAAGCGACGGGGAATGAGCCAGGCGCCCATGGGGACTCTGGGTCGCGGACGGTGTCGGTCTTCTCCCACGCCGACGAGCCCGGGGCTGCCTGGGTGCTGCACGCCGAGGCCGTCGTCGGCTCCGCCGAGATGGCTCCAACCGCCGATCTGTCGGCGTGGCCGCCGGCGGGTGCCGTCGCGACGGACGTCAGCGACGCCTACCAACAGCTGGCCGCCCGCGGCTACGAGTACGGCCCGGCCTTCCGCGCCCTGACCGCCATGTGGCGTCGAGGCGACGAGGTCTTCGCCGAGGTCACCATCCCGCAGGACGTCGCATCCGGTGAGTTCGGGGTGCACCCGGTGCTGCTCGACGCCTCGATGCATGCCATCGCGCTCGCAGTATCCGACTTCGACTCAATCGCTCCTCACGTCCGCAGTGAACTCGCCCTGCCCTTCTCGTGGCAACACGTCGCCCTGCACGCGGCGGGTGCGTCCTCGGTGCGGGCGAGAATCGCACCGGTCGGACCCAACTCGGTGTCGATCGACCTGGCCGACGGACTGGGTCTGCCCGTCCTCTCGGTGGGTTCGATGACCACCCGCCCGGTCAACGCCGAGCAACTCGCACTGGTCGGTCGATCGGCCCCCGAGGGCGAACTGCTCGAGGTCGAGTGGACGGCCGTCGCCGCACCCGAGCTGTCCGCCGCTTCGGCCGTCGCCACCACACTCTACGAATCCGCTTCCGTCACAAATCTTTCCGACGACACCGCGGAACTGGTCCACACGACGGTGCACCGTGCGCTCGAGCGGGTGCAGTCCTGGCTCGCCGAGCCGTCCGCCGCCACCCTGGTCATCGTCACTCACGGGGCGGTGGCCCTGCCCGGTGAGGACGTCACCGATCTGGCCGGCGCAGCGGTGTGGGGTCTGGTCCGCGCCGCCCAGACCGAGAACCCCGGTCGCATCGTGCTCGTCGACGCGATCGGCGAGATCGACGTCGAGTCCGTCCTGGCCGTCGGGGAACCGCAGCTCGTGTTGCGCGCCGGCGTGCCCCACGTCGCGCGCGTCGTGCGCAGCCGCGGCGTCGAAACGGTGCTGCAGCCGCCGACCACCGGCAAACCATGGCGGCTGGGCATCGCCACCGCCGGAACGTTCGACAACCTTGCGCTGGAAGAGGTCCCGCACTCCGACGAGCCGCTGCGCGCCGGGCACATCCGCGTCGAGATGACCGCCGTCGCGGCCAACTTCCGCGACGTGATGATCACGCTCGGCATGTTCACCCACGACGCGCTGCTGGGCAGTGAGGGCGCCGGCGTGGTGACCGACGTCGGCGAGGGAGTCACGGACTTCGCCGTAGGCGACCGCGTCATGGGACTCTTCCCCGAGGGCACCGGCACGCTGGTTCAGGCCGACGCCCGCCTGGTCGCGCCGGTTCCGACCGGGTGGACCGACGCCGAGGCCGCGGCCACGCTCGTCGTGTTCACCACGGCCTACTACGGGCTCAAGGAACTGGCCGACGTGCAGCCCGGCCAGTCGATCCTCGTCCACGCCGCCACGGGTGGCGTCGGCCTTGCCGCCGTCCAGTTGGCCAGGCACTGGGGCCTCGAGGTCTTCACCTCCGCCAGCCGGCCCAAGTGGAACACGCTGCGCGCCATGGGCTTCGACGACGACCACATCGGCGACTCCCGCTCGCTGGACTTCGAGCAGAAGTTCGCCGAGGTCACCGATGGCCGCGGCTTCGACGTGATCCTCGACTCGCTGGCCGGTGACTTCGTCGACGCGTCGCTGCGGCTGCTGCCGCGCGGAGGATCGTTCCTCGAGATGGGCAAGACCGACATCCGCGACGCCGACACCGTCGCCGCGGCCCATCCCGGCGTGCGCTACCGCGCGTTCGACCTCTTCGAGCCCGGCCGCCCCCGGATGCACGAGTACATCGTGGAGCTGTCGCGGATGTTCGAGGAGGGCATCCTTCAGCCACTCCCGGTGACCACGTGGGACATCCGTCGAGCGCCGGCCGCTCTGAGGCACCTCAGCCAGGCCCGCCACGTCGGCAAGATCGTGATGACGATGCCCGAGGCGTGGACGCGCGGCACCGTGCTGATCACCGGTGGCACCGGCATGGCCGGCTCCGCCGTGGCCCGCCACGTCGTCGCCAATCACGGTGTGCGCCACTTGACGCTGCTCTCGCGCCGCGGGCCCGATGCCCCCGGCGCCGCCGAGTTGGTCGCCGAACTGACCGCCGCGGGCGCGGACGTCCGGGTGCTCGCCGCCGACGCCGCCGACCGTGCCGAACTGCGGTCCGTGCTCAGCGGTATCGAGCAGCCGTTGTCCGCGATCATCCACGCCGCCGGCGTGCTCGACGACGCCGTGGTCGGGTCGCTCACCCCGGAGCGGGTCGACCCCGTCCTGCGGGCAAAGGTCGACGCGGCCTGGAACCTGCACGAACTGAGCCGCGAGACCAATGTGGCTGCATTCGTGATGTTCTCGTCGATGGCCGGTGTCGTCGGCTCCGCGGGCCAGGCCAACTACTGCGCGGCCAACACATTCCTCGACGCCCTGGCCGCCCACCGGCGCGCCCACGGCCTGCCCGCGACGTCCCTGGCGTGGGGCCTGTGGGAGCAGGCCAGCGACATGACCGGTCACCTCGCCGACGCCGACCTCTCCCGGCTCGGCCGGGACGGCATCCTCGCGATGTCGACCGACGATGCGATGGCGCTGCTCGACTCGGCACTGGTGGTGGGCGAGTCGCTGCTGGCTCCGGTCCGCATCGATCGGGCCGCGTTGCGTGCGCGTTCGGCCGAGGGCGTCCTGCCGCCGATGTTCGCTCAGCTCGCGAGCACGTCGACCCGCCGCCGCGTCGACGACTCATTGGTCGCGGCGAAGTCCAAGTCGGCTCTGGCCCAACGACTTCACGGCCTGACGGACCAGGCGCAGGAGTCGCTCATCCTCGACCTGCTGCGGTCTCACATGTCCGCAGTGCTCGGCAACACCGAGCCCGAGGCCATCACCGCCGAACTGGCGTTCTCCGATCACGGGTTCGACTCGCTGACCGCGGTGGAACTGCGCAACCGGCTCAAGACGGCCACCGGGCTCGCACTCTCGCCGACGCTGATCTTCGACTACCCGACGCCACTGGCGTTGGCCGGCTACATTCGCTCCGAGCTGGCGGGCGCGCCGCAGGAGGTCACGCAGACCACCTCGCTAGCGTCCGTGGCCGAGGATCCGATCGCCATCGTCGGCATGTCGTGCCGATACCCCGGTGGCGTTGACTCCCCAGAAGCGTTGTGGGACATGGTTGCCGGCGGCCGGGACGTCGTGTCGGACTTCCCGACCGACCGCGGCTGGGACCTGGCAGATCTGTTCAGCGCCGACGCCGACGCTGCAGGCAAGTCCTATGCCAACACCGGCGGCTTCCTCTACGACGCCGCCGACTTCGACCCCGGGTTCTTCGGGGTGTCCCCGACCGAGGCGCTGGCGATGGACCCGCAGCAGCGGCTGTTCCTCGAACTGGCCTGGGAGGGCCTGGAGCGCGGCGGCATCGACCCGACGTCGCTGCGCGGCAGCGCCACCGGTGTCTTCGCCGGCGTGTACGCCCAGGGTTACGGAGTCGGCGCCGACGGCGCGGAGGGCTTCCGGCTGACCGGTCAGGCCTCCAGCGTCGCGTCCGGCCGGGTGTCCTACGTGCTGGGTCTCGAGGGGCCTGCGGTGTCGATCGACACCGCCTGCTCGTCGTCGCTGGTGGCCCTGCACATGGCGGTCCAGGCGCTGCGCTCCGGTGAATGCGACCTTGCCCTGGCCGGCGGTGTCACCATCAACGCCACCCCCGACATCTTCGTCGAGTTCAGTAGGCAGCGCGGCTTGTCCTCGGACGGCCGGTGCAAGTCGTTCGCCGGCGCGGCCGACGGCACCGGATTCGCCGACGGCGGCGGCATCCTCGTCGTCGAACGGCTCTCCGATGCGCAGCGTCATGGCCATCAGGTGCTGGCGCTGGTTCGCGGTTCGGCCATCAACCAGGACGGGGCCTCCAACGGGTTGACCGCCCCGAACGGTCCCTCGCAGCAGCGCGTCCTGCGCTCGGCGCTGGCCAACGCCGGGCTGAGCCCATCCGACGTCGACGTCGTCGAAGCGCACGGTACCGGCACGACGCTCGGTGACCCCATCGAGGCGCAGGCCCTGCTCGCCACGTACGGCCAGGACCGCCTGCACCCGCTGTGGCTCGGCTCGGTGAAGTCGAACATGGGTCACGCGCAGGCTGCCGCTGGCGTCGCGGGCATCATCAAGATGGTCCAGTCGATGCGTCACGAGCAGCTGCCCGCCACGCTGCACGTGAACGAGCCGACGCCGCACGTGGACTGGACGATGGGCTCGGTCGCCCTGCTGACCGAGGCGCAGCCGTGGCCGGAGAACGGCAGCCCGCGCCGGGCCGGGGTGTCGTCGTTCGGCATCAGTGGCACCAACGCCCACGTCATCATCGAGGAGGCACCGCCCGCGCTCACTCTCGCCGTGCCCGCCATCAAGACGCGGCGGCCCGCCGTCGTGCCGTGGGCGCTGTCTGCGAAGTCGCCGGAGGCACTCGTCGATCAGGCCCGCCGGCTGGCTGCGCACGTCGACACCCATCCCGAGCTGGATGCCGTCGACGTCGGTTGGACGCTGGGCGGCCGCGCGTCGTTCGCGCACCGGGCGGTGCTCCTGGGTTCCGGCCGCGACGAACTGGTCGCCGAGCTGACGGCTCTCGCCGAGGACCAGCCAGGTCGCGGCACCGTCCGCGGGCGCGCCAGCGGGTCGGGCAAGACCGCGTTCGTGTTCCCGGGCCAGGGCGCGCAGACGCTCGGCATGGGCCGCGAGCTGCACGCCGAGTTCCCGGTCTTCGCCGCGGCCTTCGACGCGGTGACCACCGAGCTGGACCGGCACCTGCTGCGGCCCATCCGCGACGTCATGTGGGGCAGCAATGCCGCCGTGCTGGACTCGACGGAGTACGCCCAGCCGGCGTTGTTCACCATCGAGGTGGCCATGTTCCGGCTGCTCGAATCGTGGGGCATCGAACCGGATTACGTGTTGGGCCACTCGATCGGCGAGCTGACTGCCGCGCACGTCGCCGGGGTCCTGTCGCTGGAGAACGCGGCGGCGCTCGTGGTTGCGCGCGGCCGGCTCATGCAGCGGCTGCCCGAGGGCGGCGCGATGGTGGCGGTGTCGTCGAGCGAAGCCGAGATGGTGCCGTTGTTGCGCGACGGCGTCGGCATCGCAGCGGTCAACGGTCCGAACTCCGTCGTGATCTCCGGCCCGGAGGACGCCGTGCTGGCGATCGCCGAGGAGGCACGCGCGACGGGCTGCCGGGTGCACCAGCTGTCGGTGTCGCATGCCTTCCACTCGTCGCTGATGGAGCCGATGCTTCTCGAGTTCACCACGGTCGCGGGCGGAATGTCGTTGGCGTCGGCCAAGATTCCGGTCGTCTCGAACCTGACCGGTGAGGTCGCCGGCGAGGACTTCGCCACGGCGCCGTACTGGTCGCGTCACGTGCTACAGGCGGTCCGCTTCGCCGACAGCGCCAAGTTCCTGGAGTCCGTTGGCGTCACCCGCTTCGTGGAGGTCGGCCCGGCCAGTGGCCTGACGGCGTCGATCGCGCTCTCGCTGGCCGAGTCCGAACCGGTCACCGCGACGACGCTCAAGAAGGACGTCGCCGAACCCAACGCCCTGCTCACCGCACTGGCGGAGCTGTCGGTGTCCGGCGTGGACGTGGACTGGCAGGCGGCGTGCGAGGGTGGGCACCTGCTCGACCTCCCGACCTACGCCTTCCAGCGCCGTCGCTTCTGGTTGTCCGGCGGTGGATCTGGCTCGACCGACGCCGTCGGGCTCGGCCTCGGCGGCACCGATCACGCGCTCCTCGGAGCGGTCGTCGAATCACCGGAGACCGGCGGGGTGGTCCTCACCGGCAGGCTGTCCACGTCGTCGCAGCCGTGGCTGGCCGATCACGCGGTCGCGGGCGTCGTGCTGTTCCCCGGTGCCGGCTTCGTCGAGTTGGCGATCCGGGCGGGTGACGAGGTGGGGTGCTCGAGCGTCGACGAGCTGATGTTGCACGCGCCGCTGGTGCTGCCCGCCGAGGGTGTCGCCGTGCAGGTCGTGGTGAGCGAGGCCGATCAGGCCGGCGGTCGCGTCGTGTCGATCTTCTCTCGCGCCCAACGGGATTCCGCGAGCTGGATCCTGCACGCCGAGGGTGAGCTGTCGGTCGCGACGTCGGCACCCGGGTCGGACCTGTCGATCTGGCCGCCGGTCGGCGCCCGCGAGGTCGACGTGACCGACGCCTACGCCGAGCTGTCGGCGCGGGGCTACGAGTACGGTCC
Organism: uncultured Actinomycetota bacterium; assembly: GCA_963846985.1. Classification (GTDB taxonomy): domain Bacteria; phylum Actinomycetota; class Actinomycetes; order Mycobacteriales; family Mycobacteriaceae; genus Mycobacterium. The sequence continues at coordinate 9,666 of CAWJYC010000006.1, read as the reverse complement.
GGCGTTCCGCGGCCTGAAGGCGATGTGGCGTCGTGGCGACGAGGTGTTCGCCGAGGTGTCGATGGGTCAAGACTTGCAGGCCAATGGATTCGGCGTGCACCCGGTGCTGCTCGACGGCGCGCTGCATGCGGTGGTGATGAGCCGCGACGACGCGGACGGTGAGATGGCGCTGCCGTTCTCCTGGCAGAAGGTATCGCTGCACGCGTCCGGCGCATCCGCGGTCCGGGCGCGGCTCGCTCCGAACGGCACCAGCTCGATGTCCATCGACCTCGCCGACGGCCTCGGGCTGCCGGTGCTGTCGGTCGAGGCGATGGTGGCCCGTCCGGTGACGGCCCAGCAGCTGGCGGCCGCGGTCGGCGGCACCGGCAGCGGCGAGCTGTTCGAGGTGGTGTGGTCGGCCGCGACGCCGGCCGCCGACCAGACGACGCCCGAGGGCGAGCTCAGCGTGTTCCAATCCGAGCCCGCCACAGGTAATTCCGAGGACTTGGCCGGCGTGTACGGTGCCACCCACGTGGCGCTGCAGCGACTGCAGTCCTGGCTGGCCGAGACCGCGGACGCGACCACGCCGGCGACGTTGGTGGTGACGACCCGCGGGGCCGTCGCCCTGCCCGGCGAGGACGTCACCGACCTGGCCGGCGCGGCGGTGTGGGGGCTCGTCCGAGCCGCGCAGACCGAACATCCCGGCCGAGTCGTGCTGGTGGACACCGACTCCGACGACGTGGACCCGGCGCCCGTCGTGGCCCTCGGTGAACCGCAGGTGGTGATCCGCGGCGGTGTCCTGCACACCGCCCGGGTGCTGCCGAGCCGGGCCGCCGAGTCGCTACTGACTCCGCCCGATGGAGGTGCACCGTGGCGACTGACGGCCCCGGACGCGTCGTCCGCGGGCACGTTCGACGACCTGACGCTGCAAGCCATCCCAGACGTCGACCAGCCGTTGGAGCCCGGTCGCATCAAGGTGGCCGTACGGGCCATCGGCGCGAACTTCCGCGACGTCATGATCGCCCTCGGTTTGTATCCGGGCGGCGGCGTGATGGGTATCGAGGCGGCGGGTGTCGTCGTCGAGGTGGCGCCGGGAGTGACCGAGGTGTCCGTCGGTGACCGGGTGATGGGCCTGTTCCCCGAAGGCACCGGCACGGTGGCCACCACCGACGCCCGCGTCGTGCTGCCCATTCCGTCCGAGTGGGGATACTCCCAGGGCGCCGGCTTCACGGTCGGGTTCGCGACGGCGTTCTTCGCGCTGCGCGGACTGGCCGACGTCCAGCCCGGGCAGTCGGTGCTGATCCACGCCGGCACCGGCGGCGTCGGCATGGCGGCGGTCCAGCTGGCCAGGCACTGGGGTCTCGAGGTGTTCGCCACCGCGAGCCGACCCAAGTGGGACACGTTGCGCGCCATGGGCTTCGACGACGACCACATCGGCGACTCCCGCACCCTGGACTTCGAGCAGAAGTTCCTCGCCGTGACCGGCGGGCGCGGGGTCGACGTGGTCCTCGACTCGCTGTCCGGCGACTTCGTCGACGCATCGCTGCGCCTGCTCCCCCGCGGCGGAGCGTTCCTCGAGATGGGCAAGACCGACATCCGCGACGCCGACACCGTCGCCGCGGCCCACCCCGGGGTGCGCTACCGCGCGTTCGACCTCTTCGAGGCGGGCGCCGACGGCGTCGGCAAGATCCTCACCGGCGTAGCAGCGCTCAGCAATGCCGGAGTGCTTCGGCCACTGCCGGTCTCGACGTGGGACGTGCGGCGGGCACCTGCGGCGCTGCGGCACCTGAGCCAGGCCCGCCACATCGGCAAGGTCGTGCTGACCATGCCCGACGCCTGGGCCAGCGGCACCGTGCTGATCACCGGTGGTACGGGCATGGCGGGCTCCTCGGTCGCCAGGCACGTGGTGGCCCAGCACGGCGTGCGGCACCTGGTGCTGCTGTCGCGGCGCGGACCCGACGCACCGGGTGCGGCGGAGTTGGCGGCCGAGCTCACCGACGCGGGCGCGCACGTTCAGGTGGTCGCCGCGGATGCGGCCGACCGGGATGCGCTGGCGAAGGGCCTGGCCGGCATCGACCATCAGCACGCCCTGTCGGCGGTCATCCACACCGCGGGCGTCATCGACGACGCGGTGCTGACGTCGCTGACCCCGGACCGGGTGGACGCGGTGCTGCGGGCCAAGGTCGATGCGGCGTGGAACCTGCACGAGCTGACCCGCGACCTGGATCTGTCGGCGTTCGTGATGTTCTCGTCGATGGCGGGGCTGGTCGGTGCCTCCGGGCAGGCGAACTACTCGGCGGCCAACGCCTACCTCGACGCGCTGGCGGCACACCGGCGGGCCAGCGGCCTGCCCGCGATGTCGCTGGGCTGGGGGCTCTGGGAGCAGGCCAGCGGGATGACGGCGCATCTGCAGGACGCCGACCTGGCGCGCCTGAACCGCGACGGCATCCTGGCGCTCGCGCTCGACGACGCGCTGGCGCTGTTCGACGAGGCGTTGACGGTCGACGAGCCGTTCCTGGTGCCGGCGCGGATCGACCGCGTCGCGTTGCGGACCAAGTCGTCGGCCGGCACGCTGCCCCCCATGTTCATCGACCTGATCAGCGGGCCCGCCCGCCGTCAGGTCGGCGACTCGCTGGCCGCCGCCCAATCGCGTTCGGCGCTGTCGCAACGCCTTTCGGGCCTGCCTGCAGACGAGCAGCACGACTTGCTGCTCGACCTGGTGCGGTCGCACATGGCCACGGTGCTGGGCCTGCCCAATCCGCAGGCGATCGCGCCGGATCTGGCGTTCCAGGATCACGGCTTCGACTCGCTGACCGCGGTCGAGTTGCGCAACCGCTTGAAGGCGGCGACGGGGCTGACGCTGTCCCCGACGCTGATCTTCGACTACCCGAACCCGTCGGCCATCGCGGAGTACTTCCGCACCCAGCTGGTCGGCGAATCCGAGCAGGCGCCGGCGACCAATTCCGTCGACGAGGAGCTGCAGCGCGTCGTGGCCAAGATCCCGGTCAAGCGACTCCGGCAGGCCGGCGTGCTCGACATGCTGCTGAACCTGGCCGCCCAGGGCAGTGGAGCGGACGGCGCCGAGGCCGCGGCCGCCACCGAGCCGGCCAGGAGCCAGGACATCGCGGACATGGACCTGCAGGATCTGCTGGCGGCGTTCGGCGACGATGACGACTAGGCGCAGATGAGGATCGTCGTCACCGGTGCCGACGGCGCCATCGGACGCGGCGTCGCGGCGCGACTGGTCACCCTGGCCCACGAGGTCGTCGGCCTCGGCGCTCGGCGGCCCGAGAGTTGGCCGGGCAGTGTACAATTCGTCGTCGGGAAGGGCTACGACGCCGACGTCTTCAAGGGCGCCGACGCGGTGCTGCACGCGGCGGGCACGTCGTCGTCGGCGAATGTCGCCGCACTGCTCGAGGCGATGACTGCGTCGGAGGTCGGCCGCCTGGTCGCCGTCGTGCCGACGTGGCCGGTGGACGAAACCGGCTCGCTCACCGGCGAACTGGCCCGGTCGGCCATTCCAACGATCGTCGTCAGGACCGCGCTCGTCCTCGGCCGCCACGTCGACGACGCGGTGCTGCGCCTGGGGACCGCCCCGGTCGTCGTCGATCTGGCCGGGTCGGTGGACCAACCCCTTCAGGTGGTGCACGCCCACGACGTCGAACGGGTACTGGTGCGGGCGCTGCTCGACCCCGACCTGCCGGCCGGTCGCGTCGACGTCGTCGCCGATGGGCAGACGACGCTGCGTGCCATCTTCCACGCCGTCGGCAGGCCCGTCGTCGGACTTCCGGGTTCACTGCGACGCCTGGTTCGGCGGCCGCGGGTGGCGGAGCCCGCCCTGGATCCCATCGCCCTGCGGGAGGTGTGGGGCTTCACGCCCGGGTACGACGTGGCGCAGGCGATCGAGGACTTCACCTTGGCGTGCCGCGGCCGAATTGCGCTCGGCGACAAGGTCATCGACATTCCGTGGCGGCTGCCCCGGGTGCTCGCGATTCCCGCGGTCGACGCGCCCGCGGCCGACGGCGTCGAGCCGGTGCGGGCGGCCAGCGGCGCGGCCAACGGCGAATTCGACACCCCGATCGATCCGCGCTTCCCCGCGTTCATCGCCACCAACCTGTCGGAGGCACTGGCGGGACCGTTCTCCCCGTCGTCGGCGTCGGTGACGGTGCTCGGCACCCGGGCCGCGGGCCTGGTGATCTCCGAGCGGTTGCGGCCGGGCGGCGCTGTTCAGCGGGAGATGTCGGTCCGCACCACCGGCGTGTTCGGCCACCGGCTGTACGCCGGCATCACGACCGGGCACTTCATGGCCCACACCGTGCCGTTCATCGATCCGGCGCTGGTGCTCTCGGGGTTCTTCGGCCACACCGAGGACGGCCTCGAACTGTTCGGTGAGCACCTGCCGCCCGTCGAGCCGCGCGGCATCGTCCGTCAGCTCCGCGGCGGGTTGACCTTCGCCAACTGCCTGATCGGGCTGTCCGCCGGCTCCGGTCGGGACACCAGGGACTTCGTCGGGGACGTCGCGCGCCTGGAGGCGGCGGCCGCCGAGCCCGCCGCCCTGACCGACCGCCGACTGCGGGAGCTGATTCTGCTGGCGCGAGATCACGTCGTCCACGGCTGGGTGCTCTCGTCGGCGTCGATCCTGCTGTGCGCCGGTTACGGCGTGGTGATGCGACTGCTCTGCGGCCGCGACGTCATGCCGGCAGCGGGTGACGAACTGGTCAGCGCGCAGGCACTGAGCGCCGTGCATCGGCTGGCCGCGGCGGTGCGGCGGGATCCCGTTGCCGCCCGGCTGCTGGCCGAACCGACGATCGACTCGGCCGCGCTGGCCGCGCAGGCGCCGGAGTTCGTGGCCGCCCTGACCCGCGAGCTGGCGCTCATCGGGCACCGCGGTCCCGGCGAGGTCGAGATGCGCAGCGCCACCTACGCCGACGACCCGGAGCTGCTTCTCCGCATGGTCACCAAGGCGCTGACCGCCGCGCCGCGCGAATTGCCCACGCTGCCCGAGGTGCCATTGCGCGCCAGGGCGGTCGCCGTGGCCGCGGCCAGCCAGCTCCGCGAGCGCGAGGTGCGCCGGGACCGGATGGTCCGGGCCATCTGGGTGCTCAGGCAACTGCTGCGTGAGCAGGGTCGCCGCATGGTGGACGCTGGTGCGCTCGGCGACGTCGACGACGTCTTCTATCTTCTCGTCGACGAACTGGACGGCACCCCGCCGGACCTGCCCGGCATCGTCGCCCGCCGCCGGGCCGAGCAGGCGATGCTGCAGGAGTTGGTGCCGCCGGAGGCATTCAGCAGCCGGTGGGTTCCCACGCAGGCGCCCACGGGTGCCGTCCGCGACGGGGAGGCGCTGCACGGCATCGGCGTGTCCGGCGGTCGCGCCCGCGGTCCGGTCCGGATCGTGCATGCCGAGACGATCGACGATCTGCAGCCCGGCGAGGTGCTCGTCGCCAAGGTCACCGACGTGGGCTACACCCCGGCGTTCGCCTACGCCGCGGCGGTCGTCACCGAACTCGGCGGCCCGACGTCGCACGCCGCCATCGTGGCGCGCGAGTTCGGCGTGCCGTGCGTCGTCAATGCGAGAGGTGCGACGGCCCGACTGTCGAACGGCACGATGATCGAGGTCGACGGCGCGACGGGAGACGTCACCGTCCTGCCCGCGTGACCGGTGAGTGACTTGGGACACGGCCGCGGAAAACCGGCCTGACGAGTGTCATATCGTGGCGGCATGGACTTCTCGATGTCGGCAAAGGCACAGGATTACCACCAGCGGCTCACCGACTTCATGGTGGAGTTCGTGTTCCCCGCGGAGCACACCTACGAGCAGTACCGACTCGAGGCCGGACCAGACGACCACACCGTGCCGCCGGTGGTCGAGGAGCTCAAGAAGCTGGCCCGCGACCGCGGCCTGTGGAACCTGTTCCTGCCCGCCGAGTCGGGGCTGACGAACCTCGAGTACTCGCCGCTGGCGGAGCTGTCCGGCTGGAGCATGGAGCTGGCGCCCGAGGCGCTCAACTGTGCGGCCCCGGACACCGGCAACATGGAGACGCTGCACCTGTTCGCGACGCCCGAGCAGAGCAAGCAGTGGCTCGAGCCGCTGCTGAACGGCGAGATCCGCAGCGCATTCGCGATGACCGAACCGGCGGTGGCCTCCAGCGACGCCCGCAACATCCAAACCAGCATCCTGCGCGACGGTGGCGACTACGTCATCAACGGCCGCAAGTGGTGGACCTCCGGCGCCAACGACCCGCGGTGCAAGATCCTGATCGTCATGGGCCGCACCAACCCCGACGCGGCGAGCCATCAGCAGCAGTCGATGATCCTGGTGCCCTTGGAAACAGCAGGCGTCACCGTCCTCCGCTCGCTGCCGGTGTTCGGCTGGCAGGACCAGCACGGCCACGCCGAGATCGTCTTCGACAACGTGCGGGTGCCCGCGTCCAACCTGCTCGGCGAGGAGGGTGGCGGCTTCGCTATCGCGCAGGCCCGGCTGGGCCCGGGCCGGATCCACCACTGCATGCGCGCCATCGGCGTGGCCGAGCGCGCGCTCGCCCTGATGGTCGACCGGGTGAACAAGCGGATCGCGTTCGGAAAGCCGCTGGCCGAGCAGGGCGTCGTGCAGCAGCAGGTTGCCTTGTCGCGCAACGAGATCGACCAGGCCCGGCTGCTGTGCGAGAAGGCTGCGTGGACCATCGATCAGCACGGCAACAAGGAAGCCCGAAACCAGGTCGCGATGATCAAGGCCGTCGCCCCGCAGATGGCGTGCAACGTCATCGACCGGGCCATCCAGGTGCACGGCGGCGCGGGCGTCACCGACGACACGCCGCTGGCTCGGCTGTACGGCTGGCACCGCGCGATGCGGCTGTTCGACGGTCCCGACGAGGTGCACATGCGCAGCATCGCGCGCGCGGAACTCGGTCGGGAGAAGAGTGCGTTCGCGGCCGCGGTGACCGCCTAGTGGCGGCGCCGGGCGGAGAGCTCTCCGGGGCCTGGAACTTCCGGGACGTCGCGGAGGAGACCGGGATCAAGCCCGGCCGGTTCTTCCGTTCCAGTGAGCTCAGCCGCCTCGACGACGCAGGCCGATCGACGTTGGCCCGACTGGGGATCAGCGACGTCGCCGATCTGCGGTCGCACCGCGAGGTCGAACGCCGCGGCGCCGGTCGGGTGCCCGAGGGCGTCGCCGTGCATCTGCTGCCGTTTCACGAACTGGCCGCCGACCAGCCGGACGCGCCACACGAGAGCGCCTTCGAGAAGATGATGACCAGCAAGCCTGACGACGAGGACGTCACCATTGCTGCCGCCCGGTTCATGACCGAGGAGTACGAGCGCTTTCCGTCGTTGCCCGGCGCCAAAAACGCCCTCCGTCAAGTCATTTCACTGCTCGCCCAGCAGCGGCCCGTCATCACCCACTGCTTCGCGGGCAAGGACCGCACCGGCTTCACCGTGGCGCTGGTGCTCGAAACCGTCGGGGTGCCGCGGGATGCGATCACCACGGACTTCCTGCGCAGCAATGCGGCGGCGCCTGCGCTGCGCGAGCGGATCCTGGACTCGATCCGCAATCGGGCCGAGGAGTCGACGACGCCGGAGATAGTCACGTTCGCCGAGGCGCGCCTCAACGACGAGGTGCTCGGCGTGCGCGAGGAATACCTCGCGGCGGCGAAGCGGTCCATCGACGCCGAATACGGGTCTTCCGGCGCCTATCTCGACGCGCTGGGCGTCACGGCCGACGAGGTGTCGCGGCTGCACGACTTCCTGGTGGGCTAGTCCCTGGCGATCTCCACCTCGGAGAACAGCACGCGGACGCCGCCGGTCGACAGCCGGGCCATGGCTTGGAAGAACGCGCCGGCCTCGGGGGTGGTCACCGCCGCGCTGGCGGCGTCGTAGTCCGGGTAGTAGAGGTCGATCATCCGGTAGGCGGGCGTGGGCGACCCGTCCTCCTTGGGCCACACCTTCGACGTCTCGAAGCGAACGTGGCCAGGAATATTGCGGGCGGCCTCGAATTGCTCAGTCACGTAAGCGGATTCGAAGGCGGCGGGATCGATCGGGTTGTCGTAGATGACCGTGATCTTCGTTTCGGACATGGCGTTCCTCCGTTTCAGCCGCGGACGGCGGTGTTGCCGATCCCGCCTTGGACGATCTTCGGCGTCCCCGAGTGATAGGTCACACGGTTGTCGATCCCGCCCAGCGTGATGACGTCGACCGAGTCGACGGCGATGACACCGTCGATGCCGGAGACCGTCAGGCTGGCGCAGTGTCCGTGCACCGTAACGGGATCGCCGCCGCTTCCCACGGTGAGGTGGCCGTCGTTGCAGTACACCGTCTGCGGGCCGTCATTGGCGGTCACGGTGGCGGTGCCGCCCGGGTCGAGCCTGACGGCGGACTCCTGCGTGACCAGCCGCCCGACGGCACCGCTGCTGATCCCGATCGCTCCGCCCAACCAGCCGACCATGATCAGCACCCAGACGACCATCCCGATCACCAGCCGCGTCCGCAGTCGGCCGACCCAGTTACCCGACTCGTCGCGGTCCAGGTCGTAGGCGAACGAGCTGACGCACAGCGCGCGTTGCGGATGCCTGGGGTCGGCCAGGATGACGCCGTCGTCGTACGAGCGGCCCTTCACGGTGACTTCACCCTGCTGACCGTCGATCACGTACCGGACGGTGGTCTTGGTGCTGGGGCCGCTCCACAGCTGCCGCGTCACCGTCCAGCCGTGCGCCTGCGGCAAGAACACGTTCGAGTAAGTGGTTCCGCTGTAATACGTTCCGCGCGAGACTATCTCGGTGCCAACGACCTGTGCGACCCGACCCCACGCGAGCAGGGCCAGGCGAGTGCGTGCCGTCCAGAACTGCACACCGTAGATCACGGCCAGCGTCGCCACCGCCGCACCTGCGAGCAGCCCCGGGCGGGTTATCCAGACGATGATCGGCGGGACGGCCACCATGAACATGGCGAACACGTACCACCACCGGAACGGCAGCAGCTCGGCCAGCATGAAGGTGACCGGGATGCGGCGCGGCGCGTCGGCGAGTCGGGTGTCCAGGGGTGCGGTGGGGGTGCGGCCCAGGCCGGAGCGGAGATTCTGGAAGACCGAGAAGACGTCGGACATCTGACCAGCCGACGGGCTCGGCGTCGGCTGAGACCGCGCCTGGGCGAGTTGGGCCTCCAAGTCTGCGATGCGACGGGCGTCGGCCAGCTGCTTCTGCATCTCGGCGATGCGCTGCTCAGGGTCCTCCGGAGTCGTCACCTGCGCATGTTCCCACAATGCCGTCCACCGGACACCCCATCTGCCCGCCTCGCAGCGAATCGGGACCCGGTGTCGGTGCCGCGTGCCATCGTCGGGCCATGGACGACTCGGCCACGTTGCGCGGCACCGAACTCCGCTATGCGCTCACGATGTATCTACTTCAGCATGGCCCCACCAGCATCACCGACCTGATCGCCGGCCTCGGCTCGCAAGGTTTCACCGTCGTCGGCCACCCGCCCAAGTCAGTGTCGGACGCTCTGCGCTGGGAGACCGAGCACGGTCGGGTCTATCGGCGGCGACGCGGGGTCTACGCCGCGTGGGACGACATGCCACGATCCACGGAATATCGCATTCATCGGCGCGTGCCGTCGCCTCGTGCCGAGGCGCGCCGTCTTCGCTCGGAGGTGGGCAGGTAGGAGACTAGCCGGGGAGGCGGCGCTCTCCTCAGATCA